>NZ_JBBGAZ010000001.1:0-1124485 GCF_037478305.1 Cognatishimia coralii | reverse complement strand
CCTACTCCCGCAACCAGGTCGAATAAAAAATACACAACACCTTCAGAATACAAGTGATCATCCAGATCAATCGATTAACGGCGTAACCTCCGCAGGCTCACACCCTCAAGGTCGAAGGGCCAAAGCCGGCTCACGAAAACAAAACCTCAATGAATTGAAACTGTTACTTGAAAGCCAGCCTCACCACCGAATCTGGCTTCAATAAACAAAAGGTCTATAGAACCAAGCAGTTACCCTTGTTAGCTTTTCAAGCTCACTGGTAGGGATATTTCCGAATGCTGGCTCGGCAAGCGCTCTTGATAGGCTTTTTGGCGGTTGTTTCAGCGTTACTGCTGTTGGCGAGCACAGAAGACGCACAAGCTCAGCTTGCTTGCCCTACAACGACTATCGGTGGAGGTATTCCCGGCGACGGTGCAATACCGGGCGTTTTTACTGCGGATGGGAATACATGCAACGCAGGCTCTGCGTCGATCTTTACGTCTGAATACAGCGATCTTCCCAACCAATGTGCCTTTCAAGCGCGTTTTGTAGCTGGCAGACGAACATCTGATGCATTGTGCCTTGCTTTGCCACACGACGGCGACGTTGCGGCGACGGACACAAATGGTATGCGCGTTGCCTTCGCAGAAGGCACGACTCAGACGGCGAGTAATATTTCAACGCTCACATGCCCCGGTGCGACCTCGATTACCGGTGTCGGTACAACCTTGGGAGAGGTGATCCTCGCTGATGGTGCCAGCTGCGTGTTGACCGCCTTGGCCCCCGCGATCGGTGGCGGGACTTATGGGCTCTCCGGGTCCACAATCTCGCGCGTTGGCGGTGACTATTATATGACCGCCGGCACGATTTCCGGCGGTGCCTATGGTGGGGCAGCGGCAGGTACATCTCCGGCACTTGCTGTAAGCGGCAACCTCATTGCAATCCCTTCCGGAGATACAACGCCGAGCGCGGCGGATGGGACAATTCTGAGTGCGGCAAATATTGGTGGCACAGCCACAACGCAGAATTTTTCCATTGCAAACTCCGGCACCGGCCAACTCACGATTTCAAGTATCACGTTTTCCGGCGATGCCGCGTCAGAGTTCAGTGTGACCTCTGCGCCCGCCACGAATACAGCGCCTAGTGGGGGGACGACAAATTTCACCGTGTCCTTTGCCCCGACGGTTGCAGGGGTCCGGAATGCCGTTCTTCAGATAAATTCGAACGATCCGACCAACGATCCATATACCTTTGCCTTGCAGGGGACCGGTGTGGATGTGACTGACCCTACCGTAACATTAAGCAGATCGGTGACGGCAGACCCCACGAATGTGAGTACGATCACTGTGACCGCAACCTTCAGTGAGGCGGTCACGGGGTTTGTGGCTGGCGATGTAGTGGTGTCGGCTAATGCTACCGTGAGCAACTTCAACGACACGCTCAACCCGATTTTCACCTTCGATGTCACGGCAAATTCAGATGGCGCGGTGACCGTAGACGTCCCGGCCAATTCCGCGACGGATGGATCCGCCAACGGCAACACAGCGGCAACGCAACTTGGCTGGACCTTTGACGGTACCGGACCTGTGGTTGCCATATCGGGGCCAAGCGATGTTCAGTCCTCTGATTTCAGGGTCACGATCAACGTAAGCGGAACGACAGCTGCCCTCGCTTTGGGCGATCTTGTTGCGACAAACGCGGCTTTGTCTGATTTTGATGCCACTTCAGCGCCGTCGTCCTATTCGGTTCTGGTCTCTCCGACGTTTGGGCAAACGGTCTCCGTCACTGTTCCTGCAAATACGCTCGTTGATGGGGCGGGGAATGTAAATGATGTGGCGAGCTATTCTGTGCTGTCTGGCAATGCGCTGTCAGAGTTTCAGGCGAATGAAGCAGAGTTGCAAAACGTCATTCAGTCTGACGCGCGCCGCATGCTCGTGACCGAAATGTCGACAAATACGGCAATGATGGGCATGGCTTTGGATCGTTTCATCGGGCGTGATACGGCGTCGGACAACGCGGGCACGCGCAATGATCTGGGCGGCTTTTTGCAACTTAATATCAACGATCTCGCATCGCGGATGGAGGGCAATTTTCACGACCTGTCGACCACACCGGGCTTGGGCAAAAGCCGCTATGCATTCGGGGATTTTGCGCTCGTAGAGGACCAGACGGGTTCTATGACTGGGCAAGCCGCAGGACGCGTGAGTTGGGAATATGAGCGGTCTGAGACGTTTTCGCTGGGGGTCTTCATCGGCGGTTCCGTTGCGCGGTCCGACGTTAAAGGCACGATCTCTGGGGATGTTGATAGTGTCGGGCTTGTTGGCGGTGGATATGCCCTGAACCGCATCGCCGAGAACTTGTTTGCGACGGCCTATCTGGGCGTTGGCAAAACCTGGAGCGACTTTTCTGGAAGTACGGCTTCAACCGGCGGCTCTGGCCTGACGACTTTTGATGCAAGTTACGATAGTGAGTCTTACTACGCCGGGCTGGAACTTTCAGGCAGTCACACGATGCGCAGGTTTGAAGTTCGACCGGCGCTTTCTTTTGATTTTGGGCAGACGGACGTCGGTGTCGTAGGTTTCAATACTTCGGGGTTTGGAACGACTGCCTTCGCAACGAGTGACCTAGGGCAAGTCACGATTGCCGAGCTCGCCGCGTCTACAAAAGTGATCTTTCCCGTGGCTCTAAGTCCCAACGTGGATGCCCAGTTCAATGTTGAGCCGAGTACCATGTGTCGTCGCCAAACCAGTTCAACGCAAACCAGTAAGCACTGCGGTCTGGGACTTAACTTGAGTATGGAAGCCTCAAACCAGAGTGGGTCTTTAAATTACGGGCTACGCTTTGGGTATGCAGAGGCTGGCGATTTGAAACAATCGTCACTCGGGGCAAGCCTTTCGATGGCTTTTTGAGCAGTCTTCGGCAGGACTCCTCAGAGTGCGCTTAGCAGCACGTGACTGAGCTGGGCCTATGAGAACCAATTCAATTTCTCCGAAATCCTGCACCAGACAGATAAACTTCTAGCCAGACACGCTTTTTTTGTGACATCTTGGCGGCAAGTGAGGTGTGTTTTGCCAGTTGAACTAACGTATGAAATGGGTGTCGTTCTCGCGATTTTGGGCGTCACTATCGCATTATTTGTCACCGAACTCTTTCGGATCGATTTCACCGCAATCCTTGTCATGGTCTCTCTTGGACTGTTGTCGCAATTTCCCGGGTTGGGAAACCTTGCTGATGGGACCAGGCTGTTTGATGGTTTTGCGTCCAATGCCGTTATTTCGATCATAGCGGTTATGATTATCGGCGCCGGACTCGATAAAACCGGCCTGATGAGCCGAGTGGCAGCCGCGATTTTGAAGTATGGTGGAAAGACGGAATTTCGAATAATTCCAATCGTTTCCGGCACAGTCGGCGTAATTTCCAGCTTCATGCAAAACGTCGGTGCCGCAGCCCTTTTCCTGCCAGTCGTCAGCCGAATTTCGGTCCGTACGGAAATCCCCATGAGCCGGCTTTTGATGCCCATGGGCTTTTGCGCGATCCTTGGTGGGACGATGACAATGGTCGGCTCGTCGCCCTTGATTTTGCTGAATGACCTGCTGGTGACCTCGAACGCGGTTCTGCCGGCGGATCAGCAGATGGAGAGTTTTTCTCTCTTTTCCGTTACGCCGATCGGTGTTTGCCTTATCGTAACGGGCATCCTTTACTTTATGCTGCTTGGGCGGTGGGTCTTGCCGGGCAGCGCGATGAAATCCGAAGCGGGCAGCGGTCAGTCTGTGCGCGACTATCTGAAAAAGATCTACGGGCTAAAGTCCGACCTCGTAGAGGTCGTCGTGCCCGAGGGCTCTATTCTGCGGGGGCATAGTTTCTCTGATATCATGTTGGCCCATAATCTCTATATCATCGGCTCTTATCACCGTGGTCAGAAATGGTTCACGCCAACCTTGGATACCGAAGTCGAGGATCCCTGTCGTCTGGCTGTGCTTGGGCGGCGTAAGGTTATTCAGGCGATGGCGGATGATTATGGGCTAGAGGTTCTGCCAGAGCTCGACATCTTTGCCGAGACGTATGCTCCCACCGTATCAGGCGTCGCCGAGGCGGTTATTCCGCCCGATTCCAATCTGATCGGTCAAACCGCACGCAGTTTGGCAATGCGCAAAACCTATGGCCTAGGGCTATTGGCCATTCACCGCGGCGGCGAAACCCTTAGTCTTGTTGAAACCGAAGAACACGAGGCCACGAATGTGGGGCAAGTGGAGTTTCAGGCGGGCGACACTCTGGTTGCCTTCACGGCTTGGGACAATCTGACTCGCATCTCTAAAGGACGCGACTTGGTGGTCGTGACCTCAGACTACCCACGTGACGAGCTGCGTCCGCACAAGGTGGCTTGGGCTCTAGTGTTTTTCCTCATCGCATTGGGGCTGATCCTCTTCACCGATCTGCGCCTGTCTATCGCGCTTTTGGTGGGGGCCACCGGCATGATCGCAACCAATGTTCTTCGCATCGACGAAGCCTATGAGGCCGTTAGTTGGTCGACGGTTTTCCTCTTAGCCAGCCTGATCCCCTTGGGGCAGGCCGTACAAAATACCGGCACGGCGGAATGGATCGCGTTTCAGATTCTGAGTCTATTAGACGGTTGGCCCATTTGGGCGTTGCAAGTGGGGCTTGCGGTGCTCGCGACCGGATTTACGCTGGTGATGTCTAATGTCGGTGCCACGGTGCTCTTGGTACCGCTCGCGGTCTCGATCGCAGTGGCGGCAGGGGCGGACCCGGCGATCTTTGCGCTGACCGTTGCGATTTCGACCTCAAACTCGTTCTTGATCCCAACCCATCAGGTGAACGCGCTGATCATGGGGCCGGGCGGCTACAAGGTGACAGACTTTATGCGCACGGGTGGCATTATGACTGTCTTATTCCTGCTGGTCTCTTTGACGGTCATGAACTTCATCTACTAAGCCAAACTGCGATCTGGAATAGGCGCGACGCGCGACCTCATTAGGCGTGCGACAGATGCAATCTGCATTTGTGGATGCGCATTTTGTAGATATGCATTGATATTTTCTCGATTTGTGGGGCAAAGGTTAATGCGGCGTGTGGGGAGTTTGTGAGAAGCCCCATAAGCGTCGCACTTCCATCCTCTGACTATTGTGGGGCCGTGACTTGAGTGACTTTATTTTCAACGCTTTGGCGTCAGAGTGTCGTCAGCGGTTAAAGGACGATGGTTATGAGATCCTGCATGTGGAAGACCTTAGCAAAATTCGAGACCTTGTCGAAATCCTGGGGAAACCCTATCTGACGCCGCGCCTGTCGCCTTTTCTGAATGATTTCACCCCGAACAATTGTTTCTGGCTGCTGCTGACACGAGGCGACGAAACCGTTGCCGCAGGTGGTTGCCGGTTTGACGATCTGGGCAGCATGAAACTCAGCCAGTTCTGGCGCAATTGCGTGGCGCGCCATTATGACCGTACGGGAGGGGCCGTGGTACATGTGGCACCGCCAGTGGACGACTATCTCTCTGGTCGACTGGCATATTTCGGCGATCTGATCGTGCATGAAGAATTTCGCGGTGCGAAGGCAGGGCGCGTGCTGAAACGATTTACGCATTTCGCGATTGCTTTTGCCATGCTCAAGTTCGACCCGTCCTCCGTCTATGCCTTTGTTAAAGAAAAGGACGCAGGTCGTGGCGCGATGAAATTCTATGGGTTTAACACTGTAATTCACAACGCCCAGACTTGGTCAAATGCCCCCAAATACCATCGCGATGACGACGCCTGTTTTTTTGTGAGCCAGAAGTACTTTAGCTATTATGCCAAGCTTTTGACGGACTCACCGGAGAAGCTCTGACAGGTTTACGATCAGGGGCCCGTGGTCCTCGGAGTCAAACCGGATCAAGAGCCGCAAGTAGTCCATCCGAATGCGTTCGCCATGATCAACCGCGGCCGCATTCAGGGTTTCGATTGTGTATAGAAATTCACCTTTGGCCGCCTGCTGATAGTCAGCCAGAAACCGCATCCGAAGCTGTGGAGGCGCTGCATCTAGGGATGCCTGCAATTGCTCGATGTCGGTGCGTTTCAACGTTTTGGACGTCAGACTTTCTTTGCCCATGCGGAACACGCGTAGCCGCGTGTCACCATGTTGCGGCGCATGAAAGATGTCGACTTGTTCGATGTAGGGCTCCAGCCCACTCAACAGCCCGCCCGAGCGATAATAGATCAGCGCCAGGGAATGGGCGTCCAGAACCTTTTCATCCTGAGCATGTCGCAGTTTTGTGGTCTGCAAAAGTTGATCAAACAGCGCATCCGACAAAGGTGTGACATCGCTTTCCGTGAGCAGGGAAGGCGGCTCATCACTTGCAAACCAGCTGAGGGAAGTGTCAGTCGCCTCTGAGATTTTGCGCATGGTCTCAAAGGGAATATGTCGCTGGTTTGAGATCTGCGCATGCAAGGTCTGATACTTTAGCCCGGCCGCGTGGCAAAGCGCTCTTAGGGTAATCTTCTTATGTCGACAAAGCTCTTCGATTCGCGTGCCGACGTAAGGGGCGTCTGTCTTGTTTTTGTACATGCGTATAAAATCGATCCAAAAAAACTACACGAATATGGATACAATCCCGGGTTTAGTCAACGAAAACGTGTATTTTTGCGTGTGACTTTAGGTCAAATTGCGGTGTCATGCCTTTTTGACGTGCCGGTTTAGCCTTCGTCCGACTGCTGTGAATAAGAGGATCAGCACGAGTGTGAAAAAGATGAAATAGGCCGCGATAATCGGGTAGGGGACAAAGGGGTTGAAGGTCTTGTCCGCAAAGTAATTCGCGTAATAGAGCGCATCGCCTTTTTGCCGCCACGCTGGGAAGCTGGCAAAGAACACCAGGGCCGTCGCGTGAAAAAGAAAGATTGCTTCGTTTGTGTAGCTCTCCCAAGCCAGACGCAGCATGGACGGAAAAACGATCCGGCGGAACTTGGTCCGCGCGCTCATGCCGATCGCGTCTGCGGCCTCGATATCGCCGCGCGGAATGGCCTGAAGCGCACCGTAAAAGATCTGCGCCGTATATGCCGAGGTGTTCAGGAACAGAACAATCAACGCCCCCAACCAGGCCTTTGTTAGCCAACGGGTCTCGACCGTGATCTCGATGAACCCAAGGTTCAGATCATAGCCGAGCTTTGGGATCAGAACGAAGGTCTCATAGGCGATGAAGAACTGGATAAAGAGGGGCGAGCCTCGGATCACGAAGATGAAACTCTGGGCAGGCAGGCGCAGCCATGGGTTCGTCGAGGCACGAGAAGTCGCGAGGCCAATCGCCAGAAAGAATCCAAGCAACAGCGCGAAAAACGCGAAATAGAGGTTCCAGATCATGCCGGATCCGATCAGCACCACGTGCTCACAAAGCGTGAAATCGGTCTTAGGGAGCAGCCGTTCGCCTATGCCAACCGCACGCAAACCATAATCCTGAAGCGTCTCAAAACAGCTCATGTGGTGCCTCCGACGGTGGCCTGGCCACGGCTGACCCATTTGGTGATGCGCCCAAAGGCTTTCTCACTGACCCAGGTCAGCAAAAGGTAGAACACCAAAAGCACCATGAAGTAACCAAGCCGCCAGTCGCCATGCGGATAGTCAAAGATCGCGGTTTTCGACCCGCCCAACTCGCGTGCCCAATAGACAACGTCCTCGACACCAAGCAGGAACAGAAGCGGCGTGGCCTTGATCAGGATCATCCACAGGTTGGACAGCCCGGGCAGCGCATAAACCCACATCTGCGGCAGGTGAATGCGGCGGAAAATCTGACGCGGAGACATGCCATAGGCGACACCGGTTTCAAGCTGGGCATGCGGTACGGCGTTCAGGGCACCGTAGAGTGTATTGGCGGCAAAGGCTCCGAAAACGATACCAAAGCCAACGGCGGCCAGCACAAACCCATAGATCTCGTGGATCCATTGCGGGGCGGTCCCAAGCGGCATCTTGGCCTCGGGGCAGACGCGGAAATCATTGCCTTGGCGAATGGGCTCTGCCCAATCGGGACAGAGCGCAACGTGGCGCAGATATTCGATCCCCTGATCCAAGGCGATCAGCGCGAAGAGGAAAAAGATGATGTCGGGCACACCGCGCACCATCGAGGTGTAGACCCAGCCAAACCACCGCACCGGCGCGATCTGCGAGCGACGCGCAAGCGCGCCTGCAAAGCCAAGCGCCATGATCAGCGGGACGGTAAATAGCAAGAGCGACAGCACCGTGATGAAGCTGAAATAGAACGCCATATGCTTGCCGTTGGTCAGGTAACAGGACCACCAGACAAAGCCTTCAAGACTTTTTGGATCAGCGCAGAATTCAAACATCAGGGGGACAATCGCTGCAAGGCCGCCCGAAGGCGGCCTTGAGATTTAGATCAGTGGATTAGAACTTGACCATACGGCCGTCAAACCACTTGGCGATCAGATCGGATAGGGTGCCGTCTGCTTTCATCGATGCAATCGCTGCGTCCATTTTCGCCTTCAGCTCGCCGTCGGACTCCCGGATACCCATGCCAACGCCACCACCGATAGAGACGCTGTCATCTACGATGGTCAGCTCGCCGCCAGATGCATCAACGATTGGCTTGAGGTACGCGAAGTCCGCCAGAACCGCGTCTGCTTCGCCGGAACGTACCGCCGCGACGGTCTCTTCTGGGGTTGCGAATTCAACCAGCGTTGCGCCGGATTCAGCCACATAAGCCGCCTGAATGGTCGCGGTTTGCGCCGCGACTACGCCGCCTTTCACGTCCATGTCCGCGCCGGACAGAGCGACATAGGCGGATGGATCTGGTGGGAAGTATTCCTGAGTAAAGTCAATGACTTCGTCACGCTCTGCGGTGATGGACATGCCCGCGATGATGGTGTCGTAGTTGCCGGATACGAGATTCGGGATGATGCTGTCCCACTCGTTGGTGACCCAGGTACACTCCAGACCTGCGCGCTTACACAGCTCGTCACCCACCTCACGCTCAAAGCCGTCGATCTCGCCGGAATCGTTGATGAAGTTATACGGAGGGTAGGCGCCCTCGGTGCCCATGCGGATGGTTTCTGCAGTCAGAGCAGAGGCCGCGAAGGTCGCTGCCAGCGTGGCTGCGCCTGCGAGTTTCAGAAAAGTTGTCATAGTTTACTCCCTAAGCTTTTGTTTTCTTAGTTGGTTGGTCACAGGATGCTGGCCAGAAAGGCCTTACATCTCTCTGATTTCGGATTTTCAAAGACCTGCTCGGGCGGGCCGTCTTCTTCGACCTTGCCGTTGTGCAGGAAAATAACGCGGTTGCTGACTTCGCGGGCAAATCCCATCTCGTGGGTCACAACCACCATGGTGCGGCCTTGTTCGGCCAATTGGCGCATGACGCGAAGCACTTCACCGACGAGTTCGGGGTCCAGCGCGGAGGTGGGTTCATCAAACAACAGAACCTTTGGGTTCATTGCTAGGGCGCGGGCAATGGCCACACGCTGTTGCTGCCCGCCCGAAAGCTGGCTTGGGTATGCGTCGGCCTTCTGCGCGATGCCGACTTCGTCGAGCACCTTCAACGCCTCTTCGCGCACCTCGTCCTTAGGACGGCCCAAGACCTGAACCGGGCCCTCCATGACGTTTTGCAGAACGGTCATATGGGACCAGAGGTTAAAGCTCTGGAACACAAACCCCAGCTGCGACCGCAGACGCTGGATCTGTTTTGCATCCGCGCCGATGATATTGCCCTTGGCATCCTTTCGCACCGAGACCTCTTCGCCCTCAAGCACGACGCGGCCTTTGTCAGGCACGTTCAGAAAATTGATACAGCGCAGGAAGGTTGATTTTCCCGACCCCGAAGAGCCAAGAATAGAGATCACATCGCCCTCATGGGCGGTGAGCGATACGCCTTTGAGAACCTCCAAATCGCCGAAGCTCATATGGATATCCTCTGCGATCAGCGCAGGAGCATTATCGAGCAAGCAGGTCCCCTCATCGTCTTGCCACGCGGGCTTACCCTCATGCCGCGTGATCCAGTGAGACTGCTGTAATTTGAAAATCAGCGCAAGTGGCAAACGGACGATTGTGCCGTTCAGTCAACGGTTTGACGAAAATTAGTGGCGTGTTTTGACGATCCGTAGTCGCCTGTGGCGTGATTTTGATCAAGGCGGGGATGTGGTTCTTTAGGTCGCGTGTCAGGCGGTGCGACGCAATAGATAAATATCCATAATCCAGCCGTTTTCAGCACGGGCTTTGGCGCGGGTTTCAATGATCTCGTCACATTGACCCGACAGCTCACCCGAGCGCAGAATCTGCTGCGGCATGCCCACATAGCCACCCCAATAAATCCTCGCAGGGACGTCCAAAACGTGCTGAAATGAACATTCTCCATCCAGCATGACCGCCAGCGTATCCACGCCCTCTGGCCAGCCATGATCGCGCAACTGGCGACCAGTCGTGATCTGCACCGGCGCGCCCAGCGTGTTCAGCGGGATCGCGTGGGCAGCGGTCAGCATTTGCAAAGACGTAATGCCGGGCACGACGCGGGTATTTAGGCTGATGCCCTTCGTCGCAACACGTTCGGCAATGCGTAGCGTGCTGTCATAAAGGCTCGGGTCTCCCCAGACCATGAGGGCGACTTTGGCGTTGGAACTGCCGTGTTCGGCGATCAAACCTGTCCAGATCTCGGCCAAGGCATCATGCCACGTGTTCACGCCATCCAGATATTTTGGCGTCTTCGCATCGCGCACCGGATAGTCAAATTCCACGACTTTGGGCTTTGTTTTCAGGAGATCGGCAACGATATCGCGACGCAGATCGGCAAGCTCTGTCTTCTCATCCCCTTTGCGCGGCAATAGGATCAGGTCGGCCTCTTCCAACACGCGGATCGCTTCCAGCGTCAGATGCTCGGGATTACCCGAGCCGATGCCGACCAGAGACAGCTCGATCATCTACGCCTCCGCCAGTTCGCCGAACAGGATCAGACCGGGCGCGGTCGAGATCTCTTCTTTGAGCTGTGCCGCCAGCTCTTCCATGGTGCTGCGCTGCAGGGTCTGTTCCGGATGGCTTACGCTTTCGGCCAAAAGGGCCGGACAGTCGCGGCGCAATCCGCTGGCAAAGAGCTTTTCCGCCAGTTCAGGGAAGGTGCGTTTGGGCATGAATAAAACAGTGGTGGCACCCGGGTCGGCGAGGGCTTGCAGGTTCAGGTCTCCGGGGAGGGCACCAGCCACGTCATGGCCCGTCACGAATTGCACACGTCGTGCGACAAGGCGGCGGGTCAGGGGGATGCCAGCGGCAGCCGCAGCGGCCGAGGCCGAGGTCACGCCGGGGATGATTTCGTAGTCGATGCCCGCTTCTTTAAGAGCGGTGATCTCTTCTTCAAGGCGGCCAAAGATGCCGCTGTCGCCGGATTTCAGGCGCACCACATGGGCGTCTTTGCTGGCGTAGTCGACCAATAGCTGGCTGACGTGATGCTGTTTCGGTGAAGGCCGACCGGCGCGTTTGCCGACGCCCACAAGGTCAGCGTCCTTGCGCGCGTGTTCAAGGATCGGGCCTGCAGACAGGTCGTCAAACAGGACCGCATCGGCTTTGCCCAAACGGTCCACCGCCTTCAGGGTCAAAAGCTCGGGGTCTCCGGGACCAGAGCTGACGAAACTGACGAAACCACTCATGACTTAGCTTCCGTGATCATGTGAAAAAAGGTGCCCGTGACATTGCCTTTGATGGATCCGGTTTCCGGCACCGGATTGCCATCGGCATCTGCGACCTCGGCCAGAGGCGCGTCGGGTTCTTCTAGAATTGTTGTATAGTGGAACTCATGCCCGCGCAGGCGTTGACCTGCTTCATAGCCAAGCATCGGTGCTTTGAGCGTGACCTGGCGATAGCCCAAGTGGAACTTGCGTTTCTGAAACGAGGTCACCAAACCCAGAAGGCCTGCCATCTGGTGTTTCTCGCCTGACTTGTCGATTAGAACATCGCCCAAGGCCATGTAGCCCCCGCATTCTCCATGGACGGGCTTGGTTTCTGCGTGTTTGCGCAGGGCGGTCTGATAGTTGGTCGCGGCGGCGAGTTTGCCTGCATGCAGTTCAGGATAGCCTCCGGGCAGCCAGACCAGATCGGCGTCTGGGGCTGGGGCTTCGTCTGCGAGGGGCGAAAACGGCACCAGTTCCGCGCCCGCCGCGCGCCAGCCGGTGACCAGATGCGGATAGGTGAAAGAAAACGCCGCGTCCTGCGCCATGGCGATTTTCTGCGCGGGTGGCTTGGGGAGGGTGGCGTCTCCTGTGGGCGGGCAGGGGCCGCCGTTGCTACCCTCAAGGGCCGCTTTCTTGATCGCCTCAAGGTCGACGTTTTCGCGCAAAAACGTAGCATAGCCTGCGATGGCGGCTTCGAGGTCGGGATGCTCGACGGCTTGGATCAGACCAAGGTGGCGTTCTGGAAGGGCGAGGTCTCCGCGGCGAGGTAGAACGCCCAGCACGTTGATACCCGCCTGATCCATGCCGAGGCGCGCAAGGCGTTCATGCCGCGGGCTGGCGCAGCGGTTCAGGATCACGCCCGCAAAGGGCAGATCTGGATTGTACATTTTGAACCCAAGCGCCGTGGCGGCGGCAGATTGCGCTTGGCCGCCGACGTCGATGACCAGCACAACCGGCCAGCCCATCATCAGGGCGGTTTCGGCAGAGGAGCCAAAGCCAGACTCTCCCCGTGTGGCGACGCCATCAAACAGCCCCATCGATCCTTCAGCGACAATGATCTCTGCGCCCTCGGATTGCGCTGATAACCCTGCGATCAGGCTTTCGGGCATGGCCCATGTGTCGATGTTATAGCTGGGCCGATGCGCGGCGGCGCGGTGGAAGGCCGGGTCGATGTAATCGGGGCCAGATTTGAACGGCTGAACCTTCAGGCCATCCTCGGCCAAGGCACGCAAAAGGCCGAGCATCACGGTGGTTTTGCCGGTGCCCGAGGAGGGCGCGGAAATCATCAATCCGGGGACGAAACTCATCACTCAGTGCCTTTCGTTCTTTGTTCAATCATCGCCATGTTGCCAGCTGGCCCAGGGGCTTTCAGCGGTCTGGGGACGGTAACGGCGGTCGTAATCATGGGCGTAGAGGCAGCTTTCCTCAAAGCCTTCGCCCGCGAGTGCGGGGCCGACAAGGATCAGGGCGGTGCGGCTGACGTGTTCGGGGACATCTGCCTTGAGGCTTGCCAGTGTGGTGCGGATGATCTGTTGATCGGGCCAGCTTGCGCGATAGACCACCGCTACGGGGCAGGCCGCGCCATAGGCGGGCGTGAGGTCTGCGATCACATTGTCCAGATTGCCAATCGATAGGTGGATCGCCAATGTCGCGCCGGTGGCTGCGAAGTTCGTGAGGGTCTCGCCTTCGGGCATGGTCGAGGCGCGCCCCGGCGTGCGGGTCAGGATCACCGATTGCGCGAGGCCCGGAAGCGTGAGTTCTGTTTCCAAAGCCGCCGCTGCGGCCGCGAAACTCGGCACACCCGGGGTGACAGATACGGGGATTCCCTCGGCACGCAAACGGCGGAGCTGCTCGCCCATGGCGGACCAGACCGAGAGGTCTCCGGAATGCAGCCGTGCCACGTCTTGGCCTGCCTTGGTGGCGGCTTTGCATTCGGCGACAATCGCGTCCAGATCCATCGGGGCCGTGTTCACAATCCGCGCGCCCTCGGGACAATGGGACAAGAGTGCCTCTGGCACCAGAGAGCCCGCATATAGGCACACAGGACAGGACGCGATCAGATCGCGGCCCCGAAGGGTGATCAAATCTGCGGCCCCCGGGCCTGCGCCAATAAAATGCACGGTCATCTTGCGTCGTCCTTGATGGCGAGAGCGCATGTGGCCATGCGGTCCTCTGAAATATGACGTTGCGCCATAAGCCGCCCTTCTGCGCCAGCCGCTGCCAGAGCGCAAGCCTCGGCAACGCTGCCAGTGCCGCGTTTTTCGATAACGCGGGCGGCTTGTGTTGGGGTTTCGATGGCCTGCATCACCTCGGAGTCGATGGGCAGAACCTTGAGGTCAAGCTCTGCCGCCAGTTGGCGAATGCAGAGAGCGCCAGCTTTGTCCTGCGGTACCGCCAAAAGATCCGCGCCGCCGCCGAGGCGGTCATAGGCGTTCTTGAGGCTGTCTTTCGTGGCCCCCGCGCGGAACCCGAAACCTGCGACGATCATAGGGTGACGCTCCATTGCACGATGGGGTAGCTGGATTTCCAGCCGCGTTTGCGACCCAGCGGGTTGGACTGGGCGAGTTCAATGCGCATGAGGTCTCCGCCTTTGTCGGCATGCCATTTGGCGATCAGAGCCTCCGCTTCGAGCGTGACGCCGTTGGCGACAAGGCGGGTGCCTGCGGGGATGTTGGCCCAGATCCACGCGAGCATTTCCTCGGAAATACCGCCGCCGATAAAGATGGCATCGGGCGCGTTTTGTCCTTCAAGCGTTTTCGGCGCGGCGCCTGAAACTACGTTCAGGGTCAGGCCAAAGCTGTCCGCGTTCTCTTTGATCCGCGCTGCACGGTCGGGGTTGATTTCAAATGCGGTGGCCGACAGGGATGGATGGCTCATCAGCCATTCGATTGCAATCGAGCCCGACCCGCCGCCGATGTCGCAGAGATGCTCGCCATGTTTGGGCGCAAGGGCCGATAGGGTCAGCGCACGGACGGGACGTTTGGTGATCTGGCCATCGTTCTCAAACAAGACGTCCGGTCGGCCTGAGGCCAGAGGGATCGACGCGCCGTCACCCGCAATTTCAAGACCAACCGAAACGGGGTGAGCGGCCTCATTGGTGCCCTCATCGGCGCGGATGGTGAAGACCCGTTCGCGAGGCCCGCCGAGCGCCTGCAGGACATGGATTTGTGTTGCGCCAAAACCTTGGTCCGTGAGCCAGTGCGCAAGCAAGTTCACGACCTCTCCGTCACGCATGGTCGCAAGAATCCTTTGCCCAGACGCCAAATGCGGGCGGAGCCGTGCAAAAGGGGCCGCATGCAGACCGAAACTCGGCGTGGTTTCCAAAGGCCAACCCAGCCGCGCCGCTGCCAAAGAGAGCATCCCGCTGCCCGGCAGCGCGCGCCATTCGCTTGGAGTAAGCGCGCGGGTGATCGCGCTGCCTGCGCCATGCCAGAAGGGATCGCCCGAGGCCAAGGCCACCGTTTGGCGGCCCTTAAACCCATTTAAGATCGCAAGGCCATCGGCGAAGGGCACAGGCCATTCAACCAGCTCAGCGGTCACGTCCGGCAGCAATCCCAAGTGCCGTTTCGCGCCCATAATGACCTCGGCCTCTTGCAAAGCTGCAAGGCTTGCCGCAGACAACCCTTCTGGGCCATCTTCGCCCAAACCCACAATGGTCAACCAAGGTTTCGCGTCAGCCATGTCGACACATCTCCTTATTCTGGGCGGCACCACCGAGGCGAGCGCTTTGGCGCGGGCGGTGGCTGAGGCAGGTATCCCCGCGACCTTCAGCTATGCAGGCCGCGTGGACAGCCCCAAGACCCAACCGATCCCGCAGCGTGTCGGAGGCTTTGGTGGCGTGGCGGGTCTGGTGGCATACCTTTGCGAGCATAACATCACGCATGTGGTTGATGCCACGCACCCTTTTGCCGCGCAAATGAGTTGGAACGCCTTTCACGCCTGCGCAGAGGCTAGCGTGGAGCTGATGGCTTTGACGCGTCCGGCGTGGGCGCGGGAGGCGGGGGACCAATGGACCCATGTGCCCGATATTGCCGGGGCAGTTGCCGCGCTGGAAGGATCGCCAAAACGCATCATGTTGGCGCTGGGCCGGATGCATGTTGAAGACTTTGCGGCCCAGCCGCAGCACCATTATGTATTGCGTTTGGTCGATGCGCCGAGTGTCGCGCCGAGCCTGCCCAGACACAGTGTTGTCGTCGCGCGCGGCCCCTTTGATGTGGCAGGCGATATTGCTTTGTTCAAAGACCAAGCCGTCGACATCGTTGTTTGCAAAAACGCGGGCGGCATTGGGGCTGAGGCGAAAATCCATGCCGCGCGGGCGCTGGGTCTGCCGGTGGTGATGATCGACAGGCCTGCGCTCCCAGCGCGCCGAGAGGGGGCGACTGTAGAAGCCGTGTTGGAGTGGTTGGCGCAAAGCTAACACGGGCGTCTAACCCTCGACCGAACGCGGCGTATAGATCAGCGGGTCCGCGTTGCAGCGTTCAATCAATCGGGTTTGCGAGTTGCCAAGCAACACGACCGTGCGCATGTCGGCCATGTCTTCAGTGACCTCGGTCAGCGGGACAATCTTGATCGTCTGATCCGGACGGCTGACATTGCGCGCAAAGATCATGGGCCGGTCGTCGCCACAGGCTTCTTGGAGGGCCTTGACCGCTTTGCCAAAGCCTTCGGGGCGTGATTTCGAGCGCGGATTGTAGAAAGCCATCGCGAAATCTGCCTCCGCCGCCAGCCGCAGGCGTTTTTCGATCAGCTCCCACGGCTTCATATTGTCGCTGAGGTTGATCGCGCAGAAATCATGCCCCAAGGGCGCGCCGCAGGCGGCGGACGCCGCGAGCATCGCCGTAATGCCCGGCAGAATCTGAATGTCGATGTCGCGCCACGCAGGCTCTCCGTGTTCGACCGCTTCTAAAACTGCGGCCGCCATGGCGAAGACGCCGGGATCTCCGGATGAAACCACGACCACGTGTTTGCCCTCGGACGCCATCTCTAACGCATGCCGAGACCGGTCGATTTCGACCCGATTGTCTGACGGGTGCAGGGTTAAGCCCGGCCGTTCCGCTACGCGTGCCACATAGGGAATGTAGCCGACGATATCGGTGGCTTTGGCAAGCGCCTCCGTGACTTCTGGCGTCACGAGCGCATCATTGCCGGGCCCGAGGCCTGCGATTACGACAGATCCGCTCATGGGCGGCGGCCCTGACCATGGACGATGATGATCGAGAAATAGGGGGTGACCTTTTCCGTCATCGCAGAGAGTTTGCAGACCGTCTGTTTCGGCATGGTCGCGAATTGCACAAGATACGCGTCGTCATATTTACCGCCCGCTTTCAGCGCGCGCACCACTTTGTCGAAATTCGTGCCGATTTTCATGATCACGAGGGCATCTGTTAGCTGGATGTGCTCGACCAGCTTTTCTTCGGAATGTGTGCCCATGATCACGGTCAGAACATCGTCGCCCCAAGTGATCGGCGCACCGGTGGCCGTCCAGGCACCAGACATACCGGTGATGGCGGGGACGACCTCGACCGGGACCACGTCTTTGACGCGGGTGTAGATATGCATGAAGGAGCCGTAGAAGAACGGGTCGCCCTCGCAGAGCACCACCACGTCTTCGCCAGATTGCGCCAGCGCGATCAGATGGTCGGTGACCTCTTTGTAAAAGGCCGAGAGGATCTCGTTATAGCGCGGATCGGTTAGAGGGATCTCGGTTGTGACCGGATACTCCATTGGGAACTCGACCGCGCCTTCGGGGATCATGCCTTCGACGATCTGGCGCGCTTGTCCCTTGCGGCCAGCTTTGCGGAAGAACGCCACGTGTTTGGCATTGCGCAAGAGACGGTCGGTTTTGACGCTCATCAACTCTTGGTCGCCCGGGCCAAGGCCGATGCCGTAGATGGTTCCTGTCATGGCGCTATTCCTTGCGGCTGGCGATGGCGTTGATCGCAGCGACTGTCATGGCGGATCCACCCAGACGGCCTTCGACGATCATGCAGGGTACCGGCCGGTCATTCCAAAGCGCGTCTTTGGACTCGGCGGCTCCGATGAAGCCAACGGGGCAACCGATGATTGCAGCAGGGCGTGGGCAGGTCGGGTCTTCGAGCATGTTCAGAAGGTGGAAGAGGGCCGTCGGCGCGTTGCCAATCGCCACAATCGCGCCGCCCAATCGGTCGCGCCAATGTTCCAAAGCGGCGGCAGAGCGCGTGTTGCCGATCTCTTTGGCCAGCTCATAGATACCGTCGGCGTGCAGCGTGCAGATTACCTCATTGTCCGCAGGCAGGCGCGGGCGGGTGACGCCCTCAGAGACCATACGCGCATCACAAAAAATCGGCGCGCCGCCTTCCATGGCGGTCCGCGCTGCGGCGACCATGCCGGGGGTGAATTTGACGTGTTTTTCTAGCCCGACCATGCCTGCGGCATGGATCATGCGCACGACGACCTGCTCCTCGTCCTTGTCAAAGTCCCCAAGGGCGGCCTCGCGGCGGATGGTGGCAAAGCTCTCGTCATAGATGGCTTGGCCGTTTTTCTCGTATTCGTATGGCATCAAAACTCTCCGATGCGGGTCTTTAGGTCGTCAGGGCTGAGGCCTGTCAGGATGGGGGCATCCCATGCGTGGCCGTCTTTCACAAGGTCAAACATGCCGTCGCGCCCCACCAATGTCAGGTCAGAGGGTCGCGCGCGGGCGCAGCCTTTGGAGCAGCCGCTGATGTGAATGCGTTTGTTGGTCATGCCGGCGAGGGAGGCCGCGAGGTCGCGGGTCTCAACCGAGGCCGATTGGCACATCGGAGCCCCAGGGCATGCGTCCACAGTCAGGCGTGGATCATCTGCCGATGTGATGAAATCAGAGGTCTCGCAGGGCACTGCGTCCTCCAACAGAAACAGCCGCCACGGGGTCGTGCGCAGTGCAGTTGCCCCGCTGGTCTCGATGAGATTGAGCAGGGCTTTGGCGTCAATCTGACCAAAGGGAGCCCCTAGTATCTGTCCCAGCGCGTGAGGGCCCGGCGTGGCTTTGATATGCGGGGCACGTGGTGCGATCTGTTGCCAATCTGGTGCGAGCTCTTGAATGGCTAACAGAGACTTCATGCGACGCAGTTCGCCCGTTGCATGGCCAGCGAACCACTTCGCGAGGTCAATAATGGCATCGACCGCGGTGTCGACTGTAACAGGTCTGCCGGTCGTCGCTCCATCGGCGCGGAGGATAAGACCAGTTTCAGCAGCTTCTACACGGATGTCAGCGGAGGCTTTCGTCAAGATGGGGGCAGGGCCTGCGTCAATCGCCATTCCGAACTTGGCGGGTAAGTTTGGCAAGTCATGCAAGCGCGCCATGAGGTTTTGCGCGATCACATGGCTCGCGTCCCCAGCGCGCCAATCGAAGGGCAGAAGGATGTTGCGACGGGCCTCAAGGTCTGGATCATCGGGCAAGAGGTCTAGCTCGTTTAACGCTTCGAGAAGCGTTTCGTGATCGCGCTCTGACACGCCTCGGATCTGCATATTTGCGCGGCTGGTCAGGTCGATGACCCCCGAGCCGAAACGTTTTGACAAGTCACATAGGCCAATCACCTGATCGCGCGTCATGCGCCCAAAAACTGGTCGGATCCGTACAACCAGCCCATCGCCCGACATCATCGGTCTATAGGCACCGGGGCACCAGCCTTTGGCGGCGGGGCGGCTCACGCGATGCGCTCCAGATCCGCGAGGATCGAGTTGCGTCGGGTTTGCCAAAGACCTGCCTCATAAAGCTCGGCAAATCGGGCCTGCATGGCGGCCAGTGCTTCTGGGTTGTGCTCTTGCAGGAAGGCCACGATGGCGTCATCCCCAAGGGTCGCATCGTGATAAGCGTCAAAGAGTTGCGGATGTACGGCGTCGGCGAGATGCGCAAAGGCTGCCATATGTTCGAGCGTCGCGGCGATCTCGGCCCCACCGCGGAAGCTGTGGCGCATCATGCCCGCCAGCCAATCAGGATTGGTGGCGCGGGCATGCACTACGCGAGCGACCTCTTCGTCCAAAGCTCGAGCGCGGGGGCGCTCTGGATTGGTGCTGTCGAGGTGATAGAGGTTTGCGTCTCCGCCCGTGATAGATTGCGCGGCGGCGAAGCCTGCTTCGTGGCTGGCGTAATCGACGGCCAAAAGGATATCGGTTTCTGGCAGATCCTGAGCATGCACGAAACTGTCGGCAGCGGCCACACGGTCGCGGATGCCCGTTTGGTCTTGGTGCGGTGTGTCCTGATCCAAGGCCCAGGAGGAGGCCGACAACCAAGCCTCGCCAGCACGCAAGCGGCCCTCTGCGCCATAGTCAGTCAGGTGCCCAATGCCCAACCCATAGCTGCCCGGCGCTGGGCCATAGACGCGCGGAGCAGGGGTGTCGCCAGCAAAAGGGTTCCAGTCGCGGGATTCCTCGCGGGTCGCCAAAGCGCGAACGGCCTGTGAAAAGAGCGCTGAGAGCGATGGAAACACATCGCGGAACAGGCCCGAGACGCGCAGAGTCACGTCGATGCGCGGGCGGTCGAGCATGGCGATTGGAAGAATTTCGACACCAGAAACCCGCTCAGACCCTTCATCCCACACAGGCTTCGCGCCCAAGAGATGGAGCGCCATTGCGAATTCTTCGCCTGCCGTGCGCATGGTGGCCGAGCCCCAGAGATCTACGATCAGGTTCTTGGGATAGTCGCCTTCTTCTTGGAGGTGCCGGCGGACCAGTTCCTCGGCGAGTTTGACGCCCTGTGCATAGGCGGAGCGGGTGGGCACAGACCGAGGGTCAGTGGTGAAGAGATTGCGACCGGTCGGCAGCACGTCGGTGCGGCCTCGGTAAGGTGAGCCAGAGGGGCCGGCTTCGATCCGTTTGCCTTTTAGCGCGCGCGTTAAGGCTGCGCGTTCCGATGTTGCAGAAGGGGCCGCGTCAAAGGCCTCTTGGCCTTCCGGCGCGCGACCAAAGACATGCAGCCCGTCGCCGAATTGGCTTTCTTTGATGTCACAGACGAAGGTGTCGATGCGGGTTATGGCTTCGGCGAGGCAGGTGGCCCCGTCTAATCCCAATTGCGCAGCCAGCCCCAGAGCCTCTGCCTCGTCGCGGATACCGTCCTGCAAGCGATCTCTGCGTTTCGGGTCGAGGCCGTCGGCGTTGGAAAATTCGTCCAAGAGGCTTTCCAGATGGGCGAACCTCTGCGGGGCCGCGCTTTCTTTTAAGGGCGGAGGCACATGGCCCAGTGTTACGGCACCGATGCGGCGTTTGGCTTGGGCGGCTTCGCCGGGGTCGTTGACGATGAACGGATAGATGACGGGCATATGGCCCGCTAGTGCTTCGGGCCAGCAAGTGTTTGACAGGGCGACGGATTTGCCGGGGAGCCATTCCAGCGTGCCGTGTGCGCCTACGTGGATGAGCGCATCTGCGCCAAAGCTTTTCCGCAGGCATAGGTAAAAGGCCACATAGGAATGGCGCGGGGTGCGGGCAAGGTCGTGGTATTCGTCCTCGCGGACGTCTTCTGATCCGCGTTCTGGTTGGAGGGCGATTATGACATTGCCCCGCCGGATTGCTGCGAATTCAAAGACGCCGTTTTTGACCAGAGCGTCCGTTTCAGGAGACCCCCAAACCTCTGTCAAATCTTCGACCAACTCTTGAGGTAGGTCGCTTAGCGCTTCGGTATACTCCACCAGCGAGAAACGCAGGGACTGAGTGCCGAGCGCCGCGCCGAGCCAGCCCGCGTCGCCGCCGTGGGTCTCAAACCCCTCGGACGCGAGATCCTCTACGATGGCCTCAGCACTCGCTAAAGCATCTAGACCCACAGCATGGGCCATATTCCAATCGGCTCCGGGGTAGGTCGACAGAACCACCGCCGCTCGTTTTTCGGGCACTGGCGTTTCAGACAGCTTCACCCATGCCGCGACTTTGTCGGCCACGGCCTCGATCCGATCCGCATGGGCGCGGTGGCCAAAGCGGGAATACTGCAGGTCTGGGTCTTTCTTGCCCGGCTCTTTGAACGAGGCCACGCCTGCGAAAAGCCGCCCGTCGACCTCTGGCAAAACCACGTGCATGGCAAGGTCTGCTGGTGCAAGGCCGCGTTCACTTTCAGCCCAGGCTTTCTTGCGCGAGGTCGCCAGAGCGATCTGAAAGACCGGCGCGTCTGTGGCATCCAAAGGCGAGGTGCCATCGCTGCCTTTGCCGGAAAAGGCCGTGGCATTCACGACGGCAGCGGGCGCAAGCTCTTGCAAGGTCTGCGCAATCCAAGCCGCCGCTTCTGGCTGTTTGAGAGTGGGTGCGAACAGTCCCATAACCTCGAAGCCACGTGCTCGGAGCGCAGTGAACATGGCTTCAATCGGGGCGAGATCGGCCGAGCTGACATAGCTGCGATAAAAGGTCAGCGCGACGAGCGGTTTGTCTGTCGTGCGCTGGGCGTCACAGACCCCGGTTTCGGGTGTCCAGCCGCCAAAGTCTGGCAGTTGTTTGGATCCGACCACAGGTTTCGCATAGATCCCCGCCGCAATCGCCAATTGCGCCAAAGCGGCCTGCGCCGCGACGGCTCCGCCCGTGTCACAAAGATGCGCAAGGCGTTCCAGTGTCGACTTGGGCAGGGTCGAGACCTCGTCCAGCCGTGTATCAGGCCGCCCATCCGCAGGTAGCACGGCCAGGGCAATTCCCTTGCGCCTTGCCAGATCTTGCAATTGCTGGATGCCGTAGGACCAATAGGGGATGCCGCCGATCAAACGCACCAAAACGGCCTTCGCGCCCTCAAGCGTGTTCTCGACATAGGTGTCGACGGACAGCGGGTGTTTCAACGCCGAGATATTCGCGAGCCTCAGAGACGGCAGATCATCCTTGCCTCGATGCCAGCCCGCCGCGAACGCGCCGAGGTCGCTGTCGGAATAGGACAATACCACCAGATCCGCCGGAGTCTGTCCGACGTCAAAGGGCGTTTCCGTTTCCTCGAGCCCGTGGCTTTCGCGAAAGACGACGTGCATGGTTAGCTGGCGAAAGCCGCCTCGATGGCTGCGCGGTTCACGTTGTCATGTTCCGCGATGACGACCATTTTGCCTTGGCGCGCCTCGTCTGGCTTCCAAGGGCGGTCAAACTGGTGACGTACCCGCGCGCCGACCGCTTGCACCAGAAGGCGCATGGGTTTGCCCTCGACGGCCGCATAGCCTTTGACGCGTAGGATGTTTTGCTCTTTCGCCATGGCCTCGACCTTGGCCGCAAAACTGGCCGCGTCGATCTGTTCGGGGATGTCGACAACGATGCTGTCAAAATCATCATGACTGTGGTCGTGATGGTGGTGGTGGTCATGGTCATGATCGTCGTCGTGGTCATGATGATGGTGATGATCTTCGTGATGGCTTGGACGGCTGTCCAGATCGTCCTCGGCGGCGGCGTTCAGGCCAAGGATAACGCGGGGATCGACCATGCCTTCGGCCACTTCGACAACTGGCAGTGGACGCGGAGAGTTTTCTTCGATCAAGGCCTTTGCCTTGGCAACGCCGTCTTCGCCGGCCAAATCAGGCTTGGTCAGCAGAATGATGTCCGCACAGGAAATCTGATCGCCAAAGACCTCTGCCAGAGGAGTTTCGTGATCCAAGCCCTCATCCGCCTCGCGCTGAGCATCCACTGCGGCAACATTCGAAGCAAAACGACCATCCGCAACGGCCTCGGCGTCGGCCAGAGCAATCACGCCGTCCACAGTGATCTTGCTGCGAATATCAGGCCAGTCAAAGGCCTTCAGCAAAGGTTTCGGCAGCGCCAGACCCGAAGTCTCGATCAGGATGTGATCGGGGCGGGGTTCCAGCGCCATCAGTGCTTCAATTGTAGGGATGAAGTCATCGGCCACGGTGCAGCAGATACAGCCGTTCGCCAGCTCCATAATGTTTTCGGCTGGGCAATCAGGGATCGCGCAGGATTTCAGGATGTCGCCATCAACGCCCACATCACCAAACTCATTCACAACAACCGCCAGACGTTTGCCCTGCGGGTTCTGCATCAGCTTGCTGACCAGCGTTGTCTTGCCAGAGCCCAGAAAGCCGGTGATCACAGTAACAGGAAGTTTCTCAAGCGTGCTCATAAGCCTTACTCCGGCAGGCGCAGCGGTGGGATCCGCGCGATACAGTTTTTACGAAAGTGAACGGGGCGTTCGCGCCAGGGCACGAGACCGTCCTCGGTGCCTGCGTATTTCACAAGTCCCTCATGGGCGAGAGCCGCATCCTCGGCGCCGGTGAAGTTGCCGTAGACATAGGTCCAACGATCTGCACCACCGCGCACGGCGATGGAACAGCCGCTGTCACAATTACTCAGGCATTCAGTGGTTTTCACGGTCACATGGGCGGGCCAGTCTTTGGCCAGCAAAGCCTCAGCCAGTTGTGCGCCCGGACGCGGGCCTTCCATATCCGTCGGCATGCCCGCGCGGCAGGTCGAACACACTAGAACCTCGACTGGTTCCATAGTCATCATGTCTCTCCTTTCAGGAGGGACAAGGGCGAGTAGGGCGGGCAACTTAGGCTAGCTCCCGACACCGGAACACCCCGTCCGGTTAAAGTCACAGGTGTTGGCAGGTCTCCCGGCTTACGGATCCCAAGGTTTCCCTTGGCGGATTTGGCCCTTCCCAGCTTGCGCCAGTGGCTTGCCAAACCCTCTCCGCTCACGGTCGCGGGGGCGGCTGCGGTTTGGATTGCGTCGCAATCCATGTCGCATTCCCTTTTCACCTGCACTAAGTACAGGAACCAACAGGACGGGAATGCGCCTATCCGCCCCCTGAGTCAAGTTAAGAGGACGACCCCATGAGTACAGATGCCGACATCTCTGCGCGTCACACCGAGAAAATGAAGAAAATCAAGGCCGCGCGGGACCGTTTGATGGAGAATAAGACCGAAGAAAAAGGTCTGATCATGGTGCATACGGGGCCCGGCAAAGGCAAGTCTTCCAGCGGATTCGGCATGATCATGCGCTGTATCTCTCATGGCATGCCAACGGCGGTTGTGCAGTTCATCAAAGGCGCTTGGGCGACGGGGGAACGCGACTTTCTTGAGACGCATTTCAAGGATGAATGTAAGTTCTATGTCTCGGGCGAAGGGTTCACCTGGGAGACCCAGGACCGCGACCGCGATATCGCCAAGGCCGAAGCGGGCTGGGAGCTGGCGAAGCAGCTCATTCGGGATGAGAGCAATCGGTTTGTGTTGCTGGATGAGATCAATATCGCGCTGCGCAATGATTATCTGAATATTGATGAGGTCGTTGAGTTTCTTTTGGAAGAGAAACCGATGATGACGCATGTGTGCCTGACAGGGCGGAACGCGAAGCCAGAGCTGATTGAGGCGGCGGATTTGGTGACGGAAATGACGCTGGTGAAGCATCCCTTCCGTGACGGGATAAAGGCGCAGAAGGGGGTTGAGTTTTAATGCCCCTCAAACGTCTCCTCACCGAATTCGGCATGGGTAGTTCCCTGCGCCGTCAGGACTATACCGAGGCCGCAACCCGCGCCGTCAAAGATGCGCTGTGGCACAATTCGATCAACCTCGCGGAGCTTTTCGGCAAAGACAAATCCGAGATGCAGATCACTGTGGAGGTCGCAGTGGCTCAACCCGACCAGATCGACAAAGCCAAAATCGCAGCGATCTTCCCCTACGGCCAAGTCACAGTGACCCCCGTCAAAGGCGGCCTCGACGTGCCGCGCCCCGAAGGCAACCCCACCGTCATCGCCAATGTCGCGATCTCGGTGGCGATGGATGTGGAGGTAAAACCATGAGCGATCAACGGTTTATCCTGGAAATGGGCATGGGCAATAACCTCTTCCGTCAGGACTATACCAAGGCAGCAGAACGCGCGATTGAAGACGCGATCCGTCATTCCTGCATTCCGATGTTTGGTACGCTTGGCATCCCCAGCGAAGAGATGCGCGTTTCCGTGACGATCGGTGTGCAAAAACCCGAACAGGTGGATTGCGCGGCCCTGGCCGAGGTGCTGCCACGCGGTAAGGCGACGGTCAAAGCCGTCTTTGGCGGTATGGATGTGACCAACCCAGACAACGGAACCGTGAATGTGATCGCGACGGCTGCGGTCGAGGCCTTTCTGCCAAAACAAGGGTAGCCCATGAGCAAAGCCATCATGATTCAGGGCACCGGCAGCAATGTCGGAAAGTCGATGCTGGTGGCAGGTCTCTGCCGTGCGGCTTTGCGACGTGGGTTGTCTGTCGCGCCGTTCAAGCCGCAGAACATGTCCAACAATGCCGCCGTCACGTCAGATGGCGGCGAGATCGGCCGCGCGCAGGCTTTGCAAGCCTTGGCGTGCAAATTGCCCACGACTGTGCATATGAACCCGGTCCTGCTAAAGCCCGAAACCGACGTTGGCGCTCAGGTGGTGGTGCAGGGCAAGCGGCTGACCACGGCCAAAGCGCGCGATTATGCCAAGCTAAAACCGCAGCTGATGACTTCGGTGCTTGAAAGTTTCAACCATTTGAAATCGCAGCACGATCTCGTCATCGTCGAAGGCGCAGGCAGTCCGGCCGAAGTCAATCTGCGCGCAGGGGACATCGCCAATATGGGCTTCGCGCAGGCGTCAAATACGCCCGTGATCCTCGCTGGAGACATCGATCGCGGCGGCGTCATTGCACAGATCGTCGGTACACAGGCCGTGATTTCTCCTGAGGACGCAAGCCTCGTCAAAGGCTTCATGATCAACAAGTTCCGTGGCGATCCCAGCCTGTTTGATGATGGCTACCAACTGATCCAAGATACGACCAAATGGCCCGGTTTCGGCGTGCTTCCCTATTTCTCTGACGCATGGAAACTCCCTGCCGAAGACGCGCTCGACCTCAAAGGATCCGAAACTACAGGCGACATCCATATCGTCTGCCTCGGCCTCTCTCGTATCGCCAATTTCGATGATCTGGACCCTTTGGCCCAAGAACCGGATGTCCGCCTCACCATGCTGCGCGCAGGCCAGCCGATCCCGGCAGATGCCACGCTCGTCATCATCCCCGGCAGCAAATCCACCATCGGAGATCTCGCCTTCCTGCGCGCCCAAGGCTGGGACATCGACCTGCAAGCGCATCTGCGGCGTGGCGGTCATGTCCTCGGGATTTGCGGCGGATATCAGATGCTTGGCGCCAAGATCTCAGACCCTGACGGTATCGAAGGCCCTGCTGGCGACACCAAAGGCCTCGGGTTCCTCAATGTGGAAACCCTGATGACTCCAAATAAAAGCCTGACCGAAGTGAACGCCAAACACGCAAGCTCCGGCATCGATTTCACGGGCTACGAAATCCACATCGGGCGCACCGACGGCCCCGATCGTGCCCGCGCCTTTGCATCGGTAAACAACCGTCCAGAAGGCGCAGCCAGCGAAAGCGGCAAAATCCAAGGCAGTTACCTGCACGGCATGTTCCGCGACGATGCGTTCCGCGCCGCGTTTCTTGCAAGCCTTGGCGCCAAGGCCACTGACGCCAGCTACGACCAAACCGTAGAAACCACTCTGGACTCTCTCGCGGACCACATCGAGGAGCATCTGGACGTTGAGGGCATTTTCGCCGCCGCGCGCTAGTTTCATCTTGCCCAAAATACTCCGGGGGAGGCGCCCTTCAGGGCGACGGGGGCTGGCCCACTGAACGCTTGCCACTGGCGCAGAGCTCGCCCATAGTCCTTGCGAACTTCGGACACCACAATGCTGCGCTTTCTATCCTGTATATTCTTCCTTGTACCGACAGTGGCGCTGGCCGAGATCACGGTCTTTGCGGCAGCGAGCCTGCGGGGTGTCTTGGATGAAATTCACGCAAGCGCACCGATCAAAGTGACGACCTCTTATGCCAGCAGCGCAGCACTTGCGCGCCAAATTGTACAGGGAGCACCTGCGGATGTGTTCTTCTCGGCCAACCAACTTTGGGCGACGTGGCTGGACGACCAAGCCGTAACAGAGACCTTCACCGCACAGGATATCCTACGCAATGAGCTCGTGGTGATTGCATCTGAAGCTGACCCAGACTTTGACATCGCGACGTTGCCCGAAACTCTTGGCGAAGGGTTTCTTGCGGTGGGTCACACACGGGCGGTCCCCGCCGGCATCTACGCCAAAGAAGCCCTGAGCAGCCTACGTCTTTGGGACGAGCTTCAGGACCGCATCATTCAGACCGACAATGTCCGCGCCGCCCTCCGCCTTGTGGCGCTGGGCGAAGCGCCATTTGCCGTGACCTACGCAACAGACGCGCTTGCCGATCCGGCGGTCCACGTGGTGCATCGCTTTGACAAAGAGGACCATAGCCCAATCATCTACCGCGTCGCCCAATTGACTAAGGGCGAAGCCGCAAACACCTACCTTGACCTTCTGCAAAGCCCCGCCGCCCGCGACATCTTTCGAGCGCATGGGTTTCAGGACATCGCACCATGACCTGGCTTGCGGACTATCTCGGCCCCGAAGGCTTTGCGGCCATGCGACTGTCGATTTGGGTCAGCCTCTGGGCGACGGCTCTCAGCCTGCCATTGGCGCTTTGGGTGGCGCATCTTTTGGTGCGCAAACGCTTTTGGGGACGAGAGCTTTTGAATATAGCGGTGCATTTGCCGTTGGTCTTGCCGCCTGTCGTCACCGGCTATCTTTTGTTGGTGACCTTCGGGCGACGCGCGCCTGTCGGGCAGTTCCTGGAAGACACCTTCGGTCTCTTGCTCGCGTTCCGCTGGACCGGCGCGGCGCTAGCGGCGGCGATCATGGGCTTTCCCTTGATGGTGCGCGCGATCCGGCTGGCTTTGGAAAACGTTGACCCAAAACTCGAAGAAGCCGCCGCCACGCTTGGTGCAAGCCGCTGGCGTATCTATGTGACCGTGACTCTGCCTTTGATGTTGCCGGGTGTCATCGCAGGCGCAGTGCTGGCCTTCGCCAAAGCCATCGGAGAATTCGGGGCCACCATCACCTTTGTCTCAAACATCCCGGGCCAGACCCAGACCCTGCCTTCGGCCATCTACGCAATGCTTCAAATCCCCGGAGAGGAGCCCCAAGCCTTTCGGCTGGTCATCGTCTCGACCGCAATTGCGGTGATCGCTCTTGTCGCCTCGGAACTGCTCGCGCGTCGGGCTGCGAATAGGGGGGGCTCATGAGTATCGAGGTTCAGATTTCTCATCATTTCCAAGGCTTTGATCTGGATGTAGCGTTTCACGCACCTGCTGGGGTGACTGCGCTGTTTGGTCCCTCTGGCGCGGGCAAAACCACGATCATCCAGTCGGTCGCAGGGCTTTTGACTCCGGACGAAGGGCAGATCACGATGTCGGGCCGCAAAGTCTTGGACCGCGCAGCGGGGATCAACCTTAGCCCTCAAAAGCGAAACATTGGCTATGTGTTTCAAGAGGCGCGGCTGTTTCCCCATCTAAGCGTGTCGCGCAATCTGTCCTATGGGCCCAAGGCGCGCGGGCAAGCTGTGGATCACGGCTATCAAGAGCAGATCGTAACGATGCTAGGGCTGGACCACTTGCAGGACCGCCGCCCTCAGGCCTTGTCTGGCGGGGAAAAACAACGGGTCGCCCTGGCGCGGGCCTTGCTGGCCAAGCCCGAGGTGTTGCTATTGGACGAACCTCTGGCCGCGCTGGATGCCGCGCGCAAAGAGGAAATTTTGCCTTACCTCGAACGTCTGCGAGACCACGCGCAGGTCCCGATCCTCTATGTGAGCCACTCGGTGTCTGAGGTCGCGCGTTTGGCAAACCACGTCATCTTGCTGAGAGACGGCAAGGTGGCGAAGGCGGGGCCCGTGGAAGAGGTATTCTCGGACACAAGCGCCGCCGCCGTTTTGGGATTGCGCGAAAGCGGAGCGGTGCTACGCGCGCGAGTCACGGCGCATCACGAGGATGGGCTCACCGAACTAAGCGGCGCGGGCACAAAGCTTCATTTGCCGCACGTAATGGCCTCGGTTGGGGATGATGTGCGCCTGCGGATCAAAGCCAGCGATGTCATGTTGTCCTTGAACCGACCGGACGGCATCTCTGCGCTGAATGTGATGGAAGCCCGCATTGAGGACATCCACGCAGGGCAGGGGCCGGGCGTTCTGGTGCGCTTGGCCTGCGGAGACGCCCATGTCTTGGCGCGGATCACGCAAAGATCTGCCAAAACCATGGCGCTCGCCAAAGGTCAGACGGTCTTTGCGATTGTTAAGTCGGTGTCGGTTGCGCAGGCTGATGTGGGTACCTAGTTGGACGTTTCGATACCTCTTGTCTAATGCGTCACTATCACTAGTATCGCGCGCGACCTCAGAACGGATGAACCCTACGCATGAATGGCTATCTAAAGCACCCGCTCGACACCTCTCGTGACATTGTCGAAGGCAAAGAAAACGGCAGGGTCTCGATTGTCTGGTACATTGATTTCACCAGCGACCGCATGCGCCGGATCCGCGATATCATGCGGCGCACGCGGCTGCGGGCTTTGCCGGAAAATGTGACCTTCGCCTATCGGTTCCTGCCGGCTGTCGGCAATGAGAACGGGTCTGACATTGCAGCCCGCGCAGCCATCGCTGCGGCAGCGCAGGGGCGGTTTGACGACATGCGCAACGCGCTGTTCTCGCGCCCTCCGCGCTATACGGTCGGCGTCGTCATGGCGATTGCCGAAGCGCTTGATATGGATCAGGACAAACTGCGCGACGATATGTTCTCAGATGAGACTACGCAGCGTCTGCAAGACGACCATGACAGCGCGATTGCCTCGGATGCCCATGGCGGCCCGCTCGTATTTATTGATAACCGTCAATATGTTGGCGCTTGGGATGAGGCCGCGGTCACTGAAGCAATCGAGAAGCCACTCGGTCTGCGGTTGCGCTTGGCGAGCGAAGACTTTTTCCACTGGGCGGCCTCGGCGGGCATGGTTCTGGTGGCGGCAACCATCGCGGCGTTGATCGTTGTGAATGTCGGCTTCCACGAAGCCTATGAACATCTGCGCCACACAAAGATGGGCCTGTTTTTTGCTGACGCGAAATTTTCGCTGTCACTGGAGCATTGGATCAACGACGGCCTCATGGCGCTTTTCTTCCTGATTGTCGGGATCGAGATCAAACGCGAGATGGTCGACGGAGAACTCTCGGATATGTCCCGTGCCGCCCTACCGATCCTGGGCGCGGTCGGGGGCATGGCGATGCCCGCGCTGATCTACGCGGCGATCAACTGGAACAGCCCAGATACGCTGCATGGCTGGGGTATTCCTATGGCGACTGATATCGCCTTTACGCTCGGGATTATGGCTCTGCTGGGCCGCCGCGTGCCGACCTCGCTCAAGATCTTTGTGTCTGCGCTTGCGATTGCCGATGACCTTGGCGCGATCCTCGTTATTGCGCTGTTCTATGGGCACGGCTTCCATATGGATGCTTTCCTCTTTGGCGTTGGCATTCTGGCGATCATGCTGGTTCTAAACCGCGCGCGGATCTACTCGCGCACGCCGTATCTGCTTTTGGGTGTGGTGCTTTGGTACTTCGTCTATGAAAGCGGGCTGCATGCGACGCTCGCAGGTGTTTTGACCGCCTTGGCGATCCCATCGCGGCGCTCGGCCAGCATTGAGGGCGTGGCAGAGCAGGCGGCCTCGGTCTTTGAAGCGGAGCGCGAGAGCAATTCTTCGGCCATCGGAGCTGGCGCTTTGGCGCGGCTTGAGTCTGCCGTCGAGCGGTTGCGCGAACCGGGGTTCCACCTGCAGCACGCTCTCGAAGGCTGGTCCAACTTCCTGATCTTGCCTTTGTTTGCCTTCTTTAACACCGGCATTTTGATCATCGGGTCGAGCTTTGCGCTGGGCTCGCCAGAGGTGCTTGGCGTGATGGCAGGGCTCGTGATCGGCAAACCACTGGGGATTTTCCTGATCTGTTATCTGGGTGTGCGTCTGGGTCTTGCGAAACTCTCACCCGAGATCTCTTGGACACAAGTCGTTGGCGCGGGGCTTTTGGCCGGTGTCGGCTTTACCATGTCGATCTTTATCGGTTCGGCAGCCTTCGCAGGCGAGCAGCTGGAAAGCGTCAAACTCGCGATCCTCATTGCCTCGCTGGTCGCAGGCAGCCTAGGGGCGCTCGTCCTCATTATGGCTTCCTCGCCTGAGACGGCTGACGGATAGGCCGAACTGAGCCTTAAACGCACGTGAAAAGCTCGACAGGCTGGCAAAGCCTGTCGCGAAACCGATGTCCCTGACAGTCATCGGTGTGTCTGTGGCAAGGCGATGGGCCTCGGTCAGGCGCAGGTGCAGGTAATAGCTTTGCGGTGGCTGGCCGACGTGCTGGGCAAAAAGCTGTTCCAGACGGCGCGGGGATTGATTGGTCTGTTCGGCGACCTCTTGAATCGGCAGCGGATCGGCCAAGGTCTGCGCCATCAGATCGAGCGCCTGTGTCACCACGGGCGGCCTACGCGGATCGCGGGGCAGGGAGCTGGGGGTTTGCCAGCGCCCTTCTGGAACCGGGTCATAGAGAAAGGCGCCTGCGGTGCGGCGTGCAAGGTCTCCGCCCCAGCGGTTGGCGATCAGATGCAGCATGAGATCAATCGCAGGCGAAGCTCCGCCCGAAGTGGCAAATGGCGGCGAGAGGCAATAGCGGTCGCGGCGGGTTTCGACCTCGGGAAAGCGGCTGGCGAATTCGTCGAGATCTTCCCAATGGGTGGTGGCCGGGTGGCCATTGAGCAGGCCCGCGCTGGCCAAGAGCCAGGGGCCGCCGTCAATCGCAATGATGCCAGTGTCTTGGTTCTTTAACCGCCTGAGGCTGGCGGACAGGCGTGGAGTTGCGTGGTTCAGCAAGTTGAACCCAGCAACGACGATCAGAAGATCACAAGCCTCGATGCTGGCAATCGGAGGGCCTTCAACCGTGAGACCCGTTGTCAGTCGCGCCGCCGTACCCTCGGCTGTTGCAAAGCGCCAACGAAACAAAGGCGCGCCGGATTTACGGTTGGCGGCTCGCATAGGATCGGTCGCGGCCGCAAAGGACAGCGTGTTGCTTTGGTCTAGAACCAGAACCACCGTATCCAGCGGCTTTGGGTCCGGAAGAAAGAGATCTCTTGCGGGTTTCATCAATTTTACTTCGTATTGAGAAAAGTACTTCTACGCAAGGCGCGGCATAGTGGATGAAAGCTAAATAGAGGAATCAGCTATGCCTTTGTCCATGAACCGCGAGGTCTTTATCACAGCCGCTGTCACCGGCTCTGGTGGCACTCAGGATCGCAGCCCCCATGTTCCACGCTCGCCAAAACAGATCGCCGAGAGTGCGATTGCCGCGGCCAAAGCAGGTGCTGCGGTGGTGCATTGCCACGTGCGCGACCCAGAGACGGGCGCTCCGAGCCGCGATCTGGCTCTGTATCGCGAGCTGACCGACCGCGTGCGCGACAGCGACATCGATGTGGTTCTGAACCTGACCGCAGGCATGGGCGGTGACATCGTCTTTGGCGACACAGAAAACCCATTCCCAGTGAACGCCGCCGCGACCGATATGATTGGCGCGACCGAGCGCGTGGCCCATGTGGCGGAATGTCTGCCAGAGATCTGCACGCTGGATTGCGGCACCATGAACTTTGCCGAAGCCGACTATGTGATGACCAACACGCCTGGCATGCTGCGTGCGATGGGTCAGATGATGACCGATCTGGGTGTGAAGGCGGAAATCGAAGCTTTTGACACCGGCCATCTGTGGTTTGCAAAGCAGCTGGTGGCTGAAGGGATCCTTGAGCCGAATGCTCTGGTTCAGCTTTGTATGGGTGTGCCTTGGGGTGCGCCAAACGATCTGAACACCTTCATGGCGATGGTCAATGCGGTTCCTGATGAGTGGACCTTCTCGGCCTTCTCGCTGGGTCGTGATCAGATGGCCTATGCCGCGGCGGCTGTTCTTGCGGGCGGCAACGTGCGGGTTGGTCTGGAAGACAACCTCTGGCTCGACAAAGGCGTTCTGGCCGAGAACTGGCAGCTGGTTGAGCGCGCGAATACCATCGTGTCCAACATGGGTGCGCGGGTGATTGGCCCTGACGAAGTGCGTGAGAAGCTGGGTCTGGTCAAACGCGCGCCGGTCGCGAAGTAAGCTTTTGGATGTTCTGGCGGGCTGGGGCTCTGCCCCAGACCCCGGGATATTTTGAGCAAGAGAAAAGGAAGAGCATCGTGACGCAGATTGCAACGATTGTTGGCGGTGGTGTGATTGGCGGCGGCTGGGCCGCTCGGTTTTTGCTGAATGGCTGGGATGTGCGGGTGTTTGACCCGGATCCAGAGGCAGAACGGAAGATTGGTGAAGTTCTGGACAACGCGCGGCGCTCGTTGCCGGGCCTGTCGGACACGGCTTTGCCTCCTGAGGGCAAGCTGAGTTTTCATGAGACCATGTCAGAGGCCGTTCAGGGCGCGACCTGGATTCAAGAGTCGGTGCCTGAGCGGATTGAGCTGAAGCAGAAGGTCTATCAGACGCTGCAGGAACATGCGCCGAAGGATGCGATCCTGGGGTCCTCGACCTCTGGGTTTAAGCCGTCCGAGTTGCAGAACTGCGCGAGCCGTCCAGAGCAGATCGTTGTGACCCACCCGTTTAACCCGGTCTATCTGATGCCGTTGGTGGAGCTGGTTGCGACCGAGAAAAACGCGCCGGAAACCGTTGAACGTGCAGCAGAGATCCTGAGCTCTGTCGGGATGTTCCCGCTGAAAGTGCGCAAAGAGATCGATGCGCATATTGCGGACCGTTTCCTTGAAGCGGTGTGGCGCGAGGCGCTGTGGCTGGTGAAAGACGGTATCGCCACGACTGAGGAGATCGACGAGTCGATCCGCATGGCATTCGGCATCCGCTGGGCACAGATGGGTCTGTTTGAGACCTATCGGATTGCAGGTGGCGAAGCGGGTATGAAGCACTTCATGGCGCAGTTTGGCCCGGCTCTGAAATGGCCTTGGACCAAGCTGATGGATGTGCCTGAGTTCACCGACGAGCTGGTCGATCTGATTGCGGATCAGTCGGATGCACAGTCCGGCCATCTGTCGATCCGCGAGCTGGAACGTATTCGCGACGACAACTGTGTCGGCATGATGCGCGCGTTGAAAGCCAACAACTGGGGCGCGGGTGAGGTGCTGAACAAGCACGACGAACGTCTGATTGCGCAAAGCGATCTGCCGCGCGCGATGTCTGACATCGCGTCTTTGGACGAGTTGGTTGTGACAGGGCGTCGTGCGGTGCCAGCGGATTGGCTGGACTACAATGGTCACATGAATGAAGCCTGCTATGGCACGGCGTTTTCCGAGGCGACCGATCGGCTGATGGAGATCATCGGCTGCACCAAGGAATATATCGCGACAGGTGGCAGCTATTTCACCGGAGAGACTCATATCCGCTATCTGGATGAGACGCATCTGGGGCAGGTCGTTGAGATCCGCACGCGGGTTCTGAAAGGCGAAGGCAAGAAGATGCAGCTGTGGCATGAAATGTATGAAGGCGACCGCCTCTTGGCGACCGGCGAGCATTTCTTGTTGCATGTGTCCTTGGAAACCCGTCGCCCCAGCGAGCCAAGCCAAGAGATCATGGACAACCTCGCGGCATTGGCGAGCGCCCATGCGAAACTGCCGGCCTCTGAGGGCGTTGGCCGCTATGTGGGGCAACCGCGCTGAGTCGGCGGGTTTTGATAACAGCGGGCGCGTCCGGGATCGGGCGCGCCATGGCCGAGGGCTTTGCTGCGGCCGGGTTTGACGTGTGGATCACGGACGTGGTCGCGGCGTCGTTGGCGGATTGTCCTGACACGTGGCGCAAGACGCGTGCGGATGTGTCCGATGAGGCTGCGATGGCCCATTTGTTTGCAGAAATTGACGCTGAGTGGGGCGGGCTGGACGTGCTCTGTGCCAATGCTGGCATCGCTGGGCCGACCAATGCTATTGGCGATATCGATCTTGCGGAGTGGCAGCGCTGTGTATCCGTAAACCTTGAAGGCGCGTTTCTGGCGACGAAATACGCAAGCCCCATGATGCGTGCGGCGGGGCAGGGATCCATCGTCTATACGTCTTCGACGGCGGGCATATATGGCTATCCCAATCGCGCGCCATATGCTGCGGCGAAATGGGGCATCATTGGCCTGATGAAAACCGTCGCGATGGAACTGGGGCCAGAGGGCATCCGCGCCAATGCGATCTGCCCGGGGGCCGTGGAAGGACCGAGGATGGAAGGCGTGTTAGAGCGCGAGGCCGCGATCAAAGGCATGACGCGGGACGAGGTTTATGCGGGCTATGCGGCGGGAACGTCGATGCGGTCTTTTGTGACGGCTGAGGATGTTGCCAATATGGCCGTGTTCTTGGGATCTGATGCAGCGCGTCTGGTGTCGGGGCAGGTGATTGCTGTGGATGGACACACTGAAAACCCGGATCCTAAGGTTTAAGTCAGACTGTCTAAATAGTCAGGCAGGCTGCGCGCCGTGACCGTTGCCTCTCGCACCAAAGCATCGAAATGTTCGGTAAACCCTTGCACCCGCGTTGTGTCGCGGAAGGCAAGGTAGTTGCGTCCTAAATAGAGCACCGCGAGCAATGGGCCAAAAACCGTGACGGGCGCCGAGTAAAGCTGGCGGGCGTCAAAGAGATAAAGTCTGAGGCGCGGATATAGCTGTTCGCTTAACTGCCGCATATGGGCGATCTGGGCGAGGCGGGTGTCGTCTGGGAGGCCGCTGTAATATCCTTCGCCGCGCGCGAAGCTGGCCATTTCATGCATGGGCAGGGCGATCTCATAATCGGAAGAGCTGTCGCGCATCCAGTTCAAACGGTCTTCGCTGGCACCGATGGCCTGTTCGGTCGTACGGCCCAGATGCGGTGAATATTCCCAGCTGAGCAACTCGCGCGTCTTGAGCATATCGGGCAGGCCGGCCGGCACATGACGGACTTTGTAGCCTGCGGCCTCTTGGTGCCAAGCAAAGATCTGTTCATCGACCAAGGCGCGCGGGGCTTCGGTTAGGGTTAGAGCATTTGCGACAATATCTTCGGCGCGCTCGGGGTTGTCTGTCAGGGACAAAAGCCAATCGGCAGAGACACCGAGGGCTGAGGCGCATTCCCCGACAACCTGTGCATTCGGCAGCCGCGCGCCTTTGTCTTTCAACAGTTGCGAAATCGTGGACCGATCTACGCCTGTCATCCGAGCAAGGGCGCTTTGATTGATTCCGCTGGTGCCCATCGCCTGTTCCAGACGTTGACGGAATCGTTCAGATCGGGCGCGTTTGTCGATTTTATCACTCATGAAGTGATAAATATCACATTTGGTGAAAAATGTTAATTACATTCAGAATGCCTCTCCTGCCAGTTTTTGACTAGGGCTTGATAGCAACAAAAACAAAAGGAGCCCCTCATGGAAACCCGAGCAAGATCAATCGTTAAGGCGATCGTATGGAACCTGATTGGCCTTCTGATCATGTGTCTTGTGGGCTATGTGGCGACGGGCTCCTTGACGGTTGGCGGCGCCATGGCACTGGTGAATGCGGGGATCGGCCTTACCACCTATGTCATCTACGAACGGGTCTGGGCGCAGGTCAGCTGGGGTCGCCATGCGTGAATGCCGTCCTCTGATCGAGTGGCCGACGTTTTCGCTGTTGGTCCTGTGCTATGCGGGCTTTGCGCTGGGTACGATCTGGGCGAGCGCGATTTGGTTGCCTTTGGGTATGGTGGTCACGACCATCGCGATTGTCCTGCATTCCTCGCTGACGCATGAAGTCGTGCATGGGCATCCATTTCGCAGCCAATTGCTCAGCGAAGCGACTGTGTTTCCGGTCCTTGGCGTGTTCATTCCCTATCTGCGGTTCAAAGACACGCATCTGGATCACCATCAGGATTCCAAACTGACCGATCCCTATGATGATCCCGAAAGCAACTATATGGATCCCGAGGCTTGGAGCCAGCTGAGCTTCATCTGCAAGGCGCTATTGACGGTTAACAATATGCTCTTTGGCCGGATCGTCTTAGGGCCTGCGATTGGTCAAATCGTGTTCATGAAATGCGACGCAACGCAAATCCTGAAAGGCAACCGCCGCGTTCTTGCAGGCTGGCTATTGCACATCCCTGGGCTCGCCTTGGTGATCTGGTTTGTCGCCAGTGTTTCGGCAATGCCCGTCTGGGCCTATCTGATCAGCGCCTATTTTGCGTATGGCATCCTTAAAATCCGAACCTTCCTCGAGCACCAGGCCCATGAGAAATATCGCGGCCGTACGGTGATCATCGAAGACCACGGCCCGCTCGCGTGGCTGTTCCTCTATAACTCACTGCATGTGGTGCATCACATGCACCCCAAATTGCCTTGGTATCGCCTGCCCGTGGCCTTCAAAGACAATCGCGACCGGTATTTGGGACGCAACGACGGCTACTATTACAGCTCCTACTGGACGATCCTGAAACGCTACTTTTTCACCCCCAAAGACCCGGTGCCTCACCCCCTCTGGCCAAAGCAGTAACTTCCGGGTCATAAGGCGGCATGGAGCTTTGGATTTTTCTCTCTATCGCCGCTGCGTTTTTCCAGACGCTGCGCTTCATGCTGCAAAAACAGCTAAGCCAGACTAAGCTGACGGCGACCGGAGCGACGTTGGCGCGGTTCCTCTATTCCGCGCCGTTGGTAGTGGTTCTGGCGGCGTTTTACCTGCAGGTCAATGACCGCAGCTTCGCGATGCCATCAGCGGCGTTCTGGCTCTACGGAGCTTTGGGCGGCGCGGCGCAGGTCTTGGCGACGATTTGCACTGTCAAAACCTTTGCCTACCGCAATTTCGCCGTTGGGGTAACATTCAAGAAAACCGAAGTCCTGCAGACCGCATTGATCGGCCTTATCCTGTTCGGAGAAGCGGTGACTGGCATGGGCGTCATCGCCATGGTGATCGGTTTTGCGGGCGTCATTGTGCTGTCTGGCGCGATCGGCAAAGACACGAACTGGCGCGCGAGCCTCACGAGCCCTGCCACGTTGCTGGGACTGTCAGCAGGGGCACTTTTTGGGATCTCGGCGACAACCTATCGCGCGGCGAGCTTGATGATCGAGGCTCCGGATCCGTTTGAACGCGCGTTTATTACCTTGGCCGCGGTCACGTCGATGCAGTTGATTGGCATGCTGATCTATCTGCTCTGGCGAGACCGTGCCGAAATCGGCCGAGTTATGAGCGTCTGGAAAACCGCAGGCTTTGTGGGCCTGACCAGCATCGCTGGATCCTATTGCTGGTTCACGGCCTTTACGTTGCAGAATGCGGCCTATGTGAAGGCGGTCGGGCAGATCGAACTGATTTTTTCGATCATCGCGACGACGCTCGTGTTCCGCGAAAAGATCACGCTGCGCGAGTTCATCGGCATCGGATTTATCAGCCTCAGCGTTCTGGGTTTGGTGGTCTGGGTCTAGCCGCCCAGATCCGCTTCGCTTGGCGCGCGGCCGTGTAGGCGCTTGAACCAGCCTGCTTCGTCGTCGTTTTTGAAGAACGGCACGGACGCAGGGGCGGACAGATCAGGCAATTGCCCCTCGATTTCGGCCAGAACGACCTCGGTGATGAAAGGCAGATCAAAGCTGCGCGCATCTTTCAGTCCGACCCATTGAAGGTGCGATAGCTCTTCGCTCGCGCGTGAGAAATCATCGAGATCGCCTGACAGCGCATCCGCATTAATCAGAAAGAACCGTGCATCAAAACGGCGCGGACGGCCCGGAGGGGTGATGGCGCGGAACACAAATTGCATAGACTGCGCGGAAGGCACATGGCCCGTCGCGGCGTAATCCGTCCAATCCGCGGCTGGGGGTATGTCCCAATTCCCCTTGCCGCCCAAAATGAGGCCGGTTTCTTCCCAAAGCTCGCGGATTGCGGCCACCGCGAGCGCGTGAACCGCAGTGTCTGGCGTCTCGGGCCGCATGTCATCGCGCAGCCGGTCACAGCACTGATCTGAAAGCGGCGTTGCAAGGGGCACATCATAGTCCTCGGCATCCACAGCGCCTCCGGGAAAGACGAATTTATTGGGCATGAAGGCGGCCTTTGATCCCCGCTGTCCCATCAAAATTCGCGGGTTTGTCTCGGGATCGCGCACCACAATGACCGTCGCCGCATCGCGAATTGCTGTTTTGTCTACGGTCATCTTGGCCCCTATCGCATCAATTTTTCCCAGTAAACTAAGGGCTTTGGCAAAGGGCAACCAAGTTTTTCGAAAAAAAATGCAAATTCCGCGACGGAAAAGCTCCGCCCCCGCGTTTGACCTTTTGAAAACGGGCAACACACCGGTTTCAAACTGAGAAAATGGAGACCTAAAATGAAACGTGCAGTACTTATCTCTGGTGTCACCGCAATCGCGCTGGCTTTCACCGCAGCTTCCGTAACCGCCAAGCCAGGCGGTGGCCACCGCGGCGAACGGGTGAGCTTTGAACAGCTTGACGCAAATGGCGATGGCTTTGTGACCATCGAGGAATTGCAAGCGCAGGGCCAGGCCCGCTTTGCAGAAACCGACACCAATGGTGACGGCCTTCTGAGCGCCGAAGAGATCGCCGCGAAAGCAGATCGCGACATCTCGGATCGTGTCGCAAAGATGATCGAAAAGCGTGACACCAATGGCGATGGCCTCTTGAGCCAGGAAGAAATGCAGCCAAACGGCGACCGCGCCGCGCGTATGTTTGACCGCTTGGACGACAACGGCGACGGCCAGATCTCTGAAGAAGAGTTTGCCTCTATGAAAAAGCACGGCAAGCGCAAGGGCGGCCGTGACGGCGACGCCGAGACTGAAAACAACTGATCTTGATCAGCCCCATGCCCCCCGCTCGACATAGGGGGCATGGGATTAAGATTGCCTCACTTGGGCGAAACGGCTACGCCAAACGGGACATGGAGATGCCGCGAGACACATTTCAGGACGTGAGCGATGACGCTTTGTTGGTGCTTTATGCCAATGGCGATGCATCCGCGGCCCGTGCCTTGACCCTGCGGCTGACGCCCAAGGTCTTTGGGCACGCCTTTCGCGTTCTGGGAGATCGTGCCGAGGCAGAAGATGTCGCGCAAGAGGCCTTGATCCGTCTTTGGAAGCAAGCAACCGATTGGCGGCAAGGCGAGGCCAAGGTCACGACCTGGCTTTATCGGGTGGTGGCGAACCTTTGCACGGATCGTCTACGCAAAGGGCGCGGGGTGGCGTTGGATGCGATCCCAGAGCCTGAGGATGATGCGGAAAGCCCTGCCGAGGCGATGCAGCAAAAGTCGCGGCAAGCGGCGCTGCAAGAGGCTCTGATGGAACTGCCGGATCGACAAAGACAAGCGGTGCTGCTGCGGCACATCGAAGGCATGAGCAACCCCGAGATCGCTCAGATTATGGACATCGGGGTCGAAGCGGTCGAAAGTCTGACCGCGCGAGGAAAACGCGCCTTGGCTAAGATCTTGGCAGGACGCAAAGATGAATTAGGGTATTCGGATGACTGAGAAAAACGATATGGACGCCCTGCTAAACGATCTGTTCGCAGAGGCAAAAGACGCACCAGAGGCGCAGGTCAGCGATGACTTTATGGCCCGCATGTTGGCAGAAGCCGAGGCGCATCAGCCGCAACCAGCCGCGATGGCCGCGCCGGTCGCGGAACGTGGGTTTTTGGCGAGCCTGTTTGAGACTTTGGGCGGCTGGCAAGGCACGGGCGGATTGATTGCAGCGACAATGGCCAGCGTCTTTATCGGGTTCTCCGGGGCCGAAGCCCTGACGCTTGATGGTTTGCAAACCGTCATCACCGGCGACACAGAAAGCTATATCTCGGACCTCTCCGGAGGCTTTACCTTTTCCACGGAGGCAGAGTGATCATGTCTGACACCCAAGACAAGAAACCAAGCGGCATGCGGCCGGGGTTGCGCTATCTGCTGATCGGCTCGCTGGCGGTGAATTTCATCATTGCGGGGCTGATGGTGGGGGCCACTGTCGGCAAAAAACGTTCTGGCGACCGGCCTCCGCGTGAAGGGGATATTCTTGGAGCCTACACGCAGGCGTTGAGCTCGCAGGAACGCCGCGAGATTGGCAAAAATATTCGCGACCACCATCGCGCTCTGGGTGAAAAACCAATGCGTCCGCGTGAGGTTCTACAACAGATGTTGGAAGCGCTTCAGGCCGAGCCGTTTGATCCTGAGGCGGTAAAGGCGTTGATTGACCAGCAAAGTGAGACGGCTTTTGAACGTCGCAAAATCGCTCAGGGGCTTTGGCTTGAGTATGTCAGCGACATGACCGCCGAAGAACGCGCAGCCTACGCGGCGCGGATCCAAGAGGTTTTGTCTAAACGCAAAGGCCCGCCAAAACGTCCTTGATCAGCCCATTGCGACTTGGTCGCGACCACTGGATTTCGCCATGTAAAGCGCGCGGTCAGCCGATTGCATCAAAGCGTCGATGCTGCGATCCAGATTGTGATTGCCACCCATCGCCACGCCGACGGACATCGTGATCGGGATACCAAGATTCATGCCCGGCACATCAACCGGCGCGTCTCGCATGATTTCACACATCTGTTCCGCGAAACCTTGGGCAGTTTTGCTGCCTACATCGGGCATAGCGATCAGGAATTCTTCGCCGCCAATGCGTGCGAGCAGATCCACGGGACGCAAGGCTGCCCTTAGACGCCGAGCGGTGCCGACCAGAACTGCGTCCCCTGCGGTATGGCCAAATTGGTCGTTCACACGTTTGAACCTATCCAAATCCGCCATCATCAGGGCAAATCGCCCGCCTTTGACGGCCGCCTGTTCCGCAATCCGCGCCAGATGGGTCATCGCATAGCGGCGGTTAAACAGGCCTGTCAAAGAATCGGTAACAGCCGCCTGTAGCCCGTGTTTGAGATTGTCGCGTAGCCGGTCGGACAGGCGTTTGTGTTGAATGAGTTTGCTGATCCTGAGCGCCATCTCTTCGCCATCAAAGCCGTTTTTCATGACGTCCTGCGCGCCAAGATCCAGCGCGTCCCCATGCAGATCACGCGTCGCGCCGTTGAGCACCACCAGAACAGCGGAGTGCCGGGTGGCTGACCGCGCTCGAATTTCTGCAATCAGGCGCAGAGACACATCTGGCTGCGCTGCGTCGGGCATGATCACAAAGACATCTGGCGCGGGTGCTTGGGTCACGCTGCGCAGGGCGTCGTCCAGGATCTGGGCCGAGAATTCATAGGGCGCTTTCGCGCTAATCATGCGTTGCCAGGTCATGGCCGTCTGGCTGTCCTGCGTAGCAATCAACACCGAGGCACGCGCCTGAAACTCGGTCTGAGCATCCGCAAGACCCAAGGCCTGCACTGCATCCTTGGGCAAAATTGCATCGTCGTTGAATTCATTGCGGCGCATCAAGCTGCGTAGGCGCGGCAATAGAATGCCGTTTTCCACTGGACGCACCAGCACGTCATCCGCCCCGGCCTTCAACGCTCGAATGCGATAGCCGCGATCATCCTTGCCACTCAGCAAGAGCACCGGCAAATGCGCCGTCTTGGGCGAGGCACGCAGGGCACGACAGAAGCGTAAAGGATCTTCGTCTGGCATTTTGGAATCTATTAGCACCATATCGGGGCGATCCCCGTGCAGACGCTGTCGCGCCTCATCTAGATCACACGCCTGAAGGACGTCGTAAAAGGCACCCGCTAGACGCACTTTCATCGTGGTCCGATTTGCCGCCACATGGTCCACAACCAGCAATTTTCCTGACATAGACACATTCCTTGCCAACCAGTGGCCCAACTGTGTATCGCAGTGGTTAAGAAAGCGTTGCGAAAGTTAATCTAAATGTCCTTTTCTCCTGAAGCTGCGGAAACATTCGGCCTGAAAGCGCTTGGCTGGTTGGCGTCAAATGAAGAGCTTATGCCGGTGTTTTTGGGATCATCCGGAGCCGCCGTGGACGATCTAAAGGCGCAGGCGTCAGACCCAGCTTTTCTGGCGTCGGTCTTGGATTTCATCATGATGGATGACGCTTGGGTTATGGCGTTTTGCGATGAGATCGGCGCGAAATACGAGGATCCGATGCTAGCGCGCCACGCAATGCCGGGCAGCGAGCAAGTGCATTGGACTTAAGGGAAATTTCGCTCTAAAAGCCCTTTCAAACGCGACTAATTGGAGCAGATCCGATGCAGATTGACGCTTTGCTGTTTGACAAGGACGGCACGCTTTTTGATTTCTCAAAAACCTGGAATGTGTGGTGTGCGGGGATCATTCATCACTTTGCCGACGGAGATGCCGCGCGCGCGGATGCGATCGCCGATGCGATTGAGTTTGATCTGAGGACACAGACATTTCTACCCACAAGCCCGGCGATTGCAGGCACCAACCGCGAGATTGCCGAGTTAATCTCTGCAGAGGTGCCGGGATCAGACGTGGACGCCGTCGATCATTACATCGCGCACGCGGCGGCCACTGCGCCTCTTGCACAGGCCGTTGATCTTGCGCCGTTTCTAAAAGCCCTGCGCGCCAAGGGGCTGAAACTGGGCGTCATGACGAATGACACCGAGATGGGCGCGCGCTCGCATTTGACCCATACGGGTGTTTACGAGCTGTTTGATCTGGTTCTGGGTTCTGACAGCGGGCATGGGGCGAAGCCTGACGCAGAGCCTCTGCTCGCCTTTGCAAACCACGTCGATATCGCGCCTGAACGCATCGCGATGGTGGGCGACAGCACGCATGATTTGATCGCTGGACGTGCTGCGGGCATGCCGACGATTGGTGTTTTGACGGGCATGGCGGGGACTGAAACACTCGCGCCTTTTGCCAATGTTGTCCTGGATAATATCGGCGATATTCCCGGCTGGTTGGGTCTCTAAACCCGCGCCACAGAAATTTTTGCGACAGAATAGGTCGCAATTTGGCGTTCTTTGCGATTTCAGAGCGTGTTTGCTTGAGAGCATCACAGGAGGATCGCAGCATGGCTCGACAAGGACGCAGATCTCGCCGGGGTGGCGGCGCAGCAGGTAAGGCGGCAGAACGCGAGAAGATTGGCGTCATCAACCAGATGCCATGGCGCATTCCGGTCAATACGGATCGCCCGACCGAGCCATTGGATGAAGACGGCGTTCAAGCCATCCACGAAGGCGCGATGACGATCCTTGAGGACATCGGGATCGAATTCTACCACGCGGGCGCGAAAGAGATCTTCAAGGAAGCGGGCTGTATCGTGAACGGTGACAACGTGCGGATGGACCGCGAGTTTGTCATGGAGATGATCGGCAAAGCACCTGAGCAATTTACGATCACGCCGCGCAATCCAGAGCGCGAGATCACCATCGGTGGCAAGCATATTCTCTTTGGTAACGTAAGCTCTCCGCCGAATTATTGGGACCTCGAGCTGGGGCGGAAAATCCCCGGCACCCGCGAGATGTGTGCGAATTTTTTCAAGCTGACACAGTACTTTAACTGTATCCACTTTGCCGGAGGCTATCCTGTTGAGCCTCAGGACGTGCATGCCAGCATTCGCCATCTGGACGCGCTCTATGACAAGCTGACGATCACGGACAAAGTCGCGCACACCTATAGCCTTGGCAAAGAGCGCGTCGAAGACTGTATGGAGATGGTGCGGATTGCTGGCGGCCTTAGCCATGAGGACTTTGAGAAAAAGGCGCATATCTACACCAACATCAACTCGACCTCGCCGCTGAAGCATGACGAGCCGATGATGGATGGCTGGATCAGATTGGCGAAACGCGGGCAGGCTCTGGTCGTGACTCCGTTTACTTTGGCAGGCGCGATGGCGCCGGTGACAATGGCGGGCGCTGTGGCGCAATCGCTGGCGGAAGGTCTCTGTGCGATCGCCTTGGCGCAATACATCAACCCGGGCGTGCCCTGCGCGATTGGCACTTTCACCAGCAACGTGGACATGAAAACCGGTGCACCGGCCTTTGGCACGCCGGAATATATGCGCTCGACCCAGATGACGGGGCAGATGGCTCGGTATTACAAATTGCCGATGCGCTCCTCTGGTGTTTGTGCGGCGAATGTGCCGGATGGGCAGGCCATGTGGGAGACCTCGAACTCTCTGTGGGCCGCAGTCCAGTCAGGCACCAATATGGTCTATCACGCTGCGGGCTGGCTTGAGGGCGGCCTGATCGCGAGCCCTGAGAAATTCATCATGGATTGCGAAATCCTGCAGATGATCCAGCGCTATATGGAACCCGCCGTGACGGCGACGACCCCGGATGACATCGCGCTGGATGCGATCCGCGAAGTCGGTGGGGACGGGCATTTCTTTGGGGTTCAGCACACACAGGACCGCTATACGACGGCCTTCTATCAGCCCTTCGTGTCGGACTGGACCAACTTTGAAGGCTGGGAGGCCAAGGGTGGCATCTGGACCGCAGAACGCGCCCATACGCTTTATAAACAGATCATCAACGAGTTCGAAGCGCCTCCGATGGAGGAGTCCATCCGCGAAGAGCTCGCGGCCTTTGTGGCCAAACGCAAAGAAGAGGGTGGCGCACCGACCGACTTCTGAATATACCCCCTCGCTAGCGCTCTGGTTTACGCTGGGGCACTGCGGCGCGCTGCGCTGGAACTTTGGGGGACCTAGATGAAAGCGATTGTGCAAACGATCCGTGGTGGCATCGCGTCAGCTTTATGGCTGATGGGCGCGCCATTCATCACAACTTGGGCCGCGTTTGCGACGCAAACACGCGACAGCGCTTGCGCTCTGGTCGGCGCCCATTTCCGCCGTTTCCTTCGGCGTTGCCGGATAGAAGTGAAGATCGACGGAACACCTCCGTCCGAAGGTGAAGGCGCGATTGTCTGCTATAACGAGAGCTCCTTTGCGGATGTGGCTGCATTTGGGATGATCATGTGGGACTATGTCGACAGGGTCGCCGCCGCCGATCTTTATGCATTCTTGCCCTTTGGACGCAGGCTTGCACGCAAGGCCCAGATCGAGATGGTGCCCCGCGGGAATCGCAATGGAACAGACGAGTTGATCGAGCGCATTGTTCGCAAGGTTCAGGGTGGCGAGCGCATGGCCTGGGGTGGAGAAGGTCATCTGGTGGGTATTGATGGTGTTGGCCATTTCAAACGCGGCGCCTGCATTGTCGCCATACGCGCGCAGGTGCCCATCGTGCCAGTGACATATTATGGTGGCCACAAGGCGATGCCCTTTCCCACAGTGCGGGCGCGTCCGGGTACGATCCATGTACGTTTCGGGACGCCGATTTCGACCGTTGGTCTGACCGAGGACGACGCACGTGATCTGGCCGATAAAGTGCAGGCAATTGTGTCCCAGACCTATGAAGAGATGCGCCACGAGGCCGGCGACGCCTGACCCCCTCTGGTTTGCCCTGCTTGCACGGCACGCGACCTTAAGGCAGGTTTCACACAAGTGCTGTGTGAAAAGGGCGTTGTTATGTCTGAGATCTCGAACGAAAACCTGACGCGGATCGGCATGGCCTGTGTCGGCGCCTTGGCTGGGGGCTCGGTGTGGGTGCTCATGGATGTCTTGCCCCAAAGCATTGAAAATCAGTGGCTTTTACTGTGGATCGGCAGCGTCATCTTTGGCTTTTTTACTCCGCTTCTGGGCCTTGTCGGGCCGTTAAAACCCCGCGAAGCGTTGAGTGTGGCGGCTGTCTTGGGGCTGAGTGCGGCAGCCTTGTTCTATTGGGCCAGCCTGAGGGTGACGGACGTTGACGATGTCTTTGAGATCGGTTTTGACCCCGCTGCGTTCTGTGTCTTGATCTTTATGGGGGCACCCTTTGGCGCGGCTGTGATGCGGGGCCGGGTGTTTGACTATGCTTTTCTGTTTGATACGGCTTGGGGCATCGTTGTGCGCTATTTGGCGGCCTGGGTCTTTGTCGGCCTGTTCTGGGCCGCGCTGTTTTTGTCCCATGCGTTGCTAGAGATCGTTGGCATAACACTTATCTGGGATCTGGTCGAAGAAGACGTCGTGCCCTTTGTCCTCACAGGCTTGGTTCTTGGCCTTGCATTGGCGGTTGCAAATGAACTGCGTGCCTATGTCTCGCCCTATCTTTTGCTGCGCCTATTGCGGCTTTTGATGCCGCCCTTGGTGCTGGTCGTCGGCGTGTTCATTCTGGCGCTGCCCTTCCGCGGGTTGTCGGGCCTTTTCGGAGAGTTCTCGGCAGCCGGCACCCTGATGGCGGTCGCGATTGCCGGTGCGTCCTTGATCGCCGCCGCGGTAGATAGCACGGACGAAGAGGCCGTGGGGTCGCGGCTCATGCACCTAGCGACCAAGGCTTTCGCGGGGATGTTGCCGATATTGGGCGTTTTGGCGGTTTGGGCTGTGGTGATCCGGGTGTCTGACTATGGCTGGACCCCTGTGCGACTCGCGGCCTTTGTCGCGGCGGTTTTTGTGCTGGCTTATGGGGTGCTCTATGGGGCGGCCCTGTTGCGCAGCGACTGGATGGCGCGGATCAGGCAGGCGAATGTCTATCATGCCTTGGCGGTTCTGCTTGTGGCGGCCCTTTGGTTGTCCCCTGTGCTTGATACGAGCCGGATTTCGGCAAATTCTCAGGTAAAACGTTTGGTGACAGGTGTTTCGACGGTCGAGAACCTTCCCGCATGGGAAATCGTCAACGAATGGGGCTGGGCAGGGCAGCGCGCTTTGGAACGTTTGAAGGCTTTGGATGAGACGGAGTATCCGGGTCTCGGGGATGTTCTGCTGCGTGCCGAGAATGACAGCAAATGGGAATTCAACCGGTCTGAATCCGGTCCGACGCGCCTGTCTATGGCTACTGAGGCTTTAGAGAAAGCGATCCTCTATCCAGAAGGCGCATCGCTGACACCTAGCGCGCTGGCCGGTCTGCGTCGGATACCGCTGGAGCGTTTGGTCGAGAGCTGTGGGGTAGGACCCTGTGTGCTGATCCTTGGCGAGATGGGTGAGGGGCGCCAGATCGTCAGTTTCATTCCCCAATTTGAGGGCGGCGCAGATGTGGCGCTCTATGGCGAGAATGACGGCGTGTATTTTTATGATCAGTATCTCACGCAGGTGGATCAAGCCACACTGGAGAAAGTGGCCGCGGGCGAATTTCGGGTCGCACCGTCGAGTCTGAAGTCGATTTGGATTGGTGAGATGGAAATCGGCGCAGGACGGCTGGGACGCCAGTTCATTGTGCAACCGCTGAAGTAGGTGAAATGGCAGCCCGTAGGGGAATCGAACCCCTCTTTCCAGGTTGAAAACCTGGCGTCCTAACCGATAGACGAACGGGCCATGCGCAAGGGTGAAACGATGCGACTTCGCTTCGACTGGCAGCCCGTAGGGGAATCGAACCCCTCTTTCCAGGTTGAAAACCTGGCGTCCTAACCGATAGACGAACGGGCCGTGCCGAAGCGTAGGCGGTATTTATGCAAAGGCTTTGGGTCGCGCAAGCGGAAAGTTGCGCCCATGAGCGGAAAATTCATCTCGTGCGTAGAGGGGCGCTGCCCCTCGGTCCCTGAGCTGCGCCCAGCGATCTCACCCCGGGATATTTGCGGCAAGCGAAAGCGGCTTTTTCTCTTGCGATAAATATCCCCGCCGGAGGCTCTGACCTAGCCCGCAGGCGCTGCGTCTTCGAGGCGGAGCTGCACGGTTTGACGACCGCCCCAGGTGTTAATGTCCAAGCGTCCTGCAAGGTGGAACCGCGCGCCTTTGTGGTTTTCAAGGGCCGGGCCGAGGTCGGTGTCAAAGGCGCCGAAGCAGATGGCTTCGAGGCGGGCGTTGAGCCCATCACCGAAGGTCACCTTGAGATGGCTGTCGCCGATGCGTTTGGCAAACCGGATTTCCACATCGGGAAAGGCAAAGCGCGGGGCGGGTGCAGAGGCACCAAAAGGGCCTGCGGTTTCGAGCTGGTTCACAAGATCGATAGAGGCGGCTCCGGGCATGAGCATGCCGTCGAGTTTGAGGTCAGAGGGGCCAATGCGGTCGGCACCCTGCTGGGCGAGCAATTCTGACAGGCGTGTCATGGCGGGTTCGAGTTTGTCACGTTCCACGGTAAGGCCAGCCGCCATTTTGTGTCCGCCGCCTTTGACCAAGAGCCCTTCGGAAGCAAGCCGCTGAATAGATGCGCCAAGGTCGATGCCGCTGACAGAACGGCCAGAGCCTTTGCCGATGCCGTCTTCGTCAAAGCCGATTACGATGGCGGGGCGGTTGGTGGCCTCTTTCAGGCGGCTGGCGACGATGCCGACGACGCCGGGGTGCCAATTTTCACCTGCTGCCCAGACAAGCGGGGCGTCAAGGCCACGTTCTTCGGCCTGTGCCAAAGCCGCGGCACGGACCGAGGCTTCGATGTCACGGCGTTCGGTATTCAGTTGATCAAGCCGTTCGGCCATGGCTTTGGCTTCGTGGATGTCGGGCGTTGATAGCAGCCGTGCGCCAAGGTCGGCCTTCCCGATACGCCCACCAGCATTTACGCGCGGGCCAAGTAGGAATCCGAGGTGGTAGCTGTTTGGGGCCGTGTCCATGCGACTGATGTCTGAGAGCGCGACAATGCCGGGACGGTCTCGGCGGGCCATGACTTTGAGGCCTTGGCGTACAAGCGCACGGTTCACGCCAATCAGAGGCGCGACATCGGCGACGGTGGCCAAAGCCACAAGGTCGAGCATCGCCATAAGATCAGGGCCTTGGCTGCCGTCTTCGCGCAACTGGCGGTTCACTTCGACTAGCATCAAGAACACGACCGCGGCGGCGCAAAGGTGGGCGAGGTCTCCGGTTTCGTCTTGGCGGTTGGGGTTCACGACGGCGTGGCAGTCGGGGAGGGTTTCTCCGCCAAGGTGGTGATCCAAGACGACTACATCGGCGGCTTTGGCAGCGGCGATTGGGTCGTGGCTGAGCGTGCCGCAGTCCACACAAACGATCAGATCGTGTTGGCTGGCGAGTTGCGCCATAGCCTCTTCATTGGGGCCGTAGCCTTCGTCGATACGGTCCGGCACATAAAGCGTCGCGTCACGGTTCATGGCGCGCAGCCATGTGAGCAAAAGGGCTGCTGAGCTGCCGCCGTCCACGTCATAATCGGCAAAGACAGCGATATTTTCGCCGGATTTGGCCGCCTTCAAGAACCGCGTCGCGGCTTTTTCCATGTCCTTAAGGCCGCGTGGGTCTGGGAGCAGGTCTCTGAGCGCCGGGGCGAGGAAGCTCTCGGCCTCTTGGGCCCCGATTCCCCGGCGCGCGAGCAACTGGCAGACAGCGCGTGGGAGGGTGGTGGCTTGTTCCAAGGCTTCGGCGGCGCGGTCGATGTCGATGCTGGGGCCGACCCACCGGCGGCCTGTTAGCGAGCTTTCGACGCCAAGGAAAGCAGTCATGTGAGATCCGCCAGAATGTCTGATGTGGCTTTCGCGGTGACGAATTCGCCGTGCAGGTGGGACACGGCGGAGTCGTGGATCTGTTGGGGAGTCAGCTTAGGCGCTTCACCAGACCAGTTCGCGTTTGCGTTGGCTTCAAAGGCGGCGCAGGCGTCATGGGCGAGGGTGACGTTGAAACCAAGGTTCGCGGCCATACGTGAAGTTGTCGAAACACAGTGCGGTGTTGTGAGGCCACAGATCACCAGATCCGTCACGCCATATGCGCGCAGATGCGCCTCAAGATCGGTGCCAATGAAGGCCGAGTTCACGGATTTCTCAAAGATCGGCTCGCCGTCTTTGGGCGTCACCTGTGGCATAAACTCGGTTCCGCCCGTTTCTGGACCAAGAGGGCTGCCGGGCTCGACACTCACATGACGCACATGACAGATGGCCATATCCTTCGCGCGCCAAGCTTCAAGCAGCTTGGCGGCATTTTCTTCGGCCTCAGGATTGTTGCGCGCGCCCCAGATGGGGGATTTGAACACCATCTGAATGTCGATCAGAACCAGCGCCGTCGTCATGTTTACTCGGTCGGAGAGCGGTAGGTCATGCGACGCACAGAACCAGATTTGGAACGCATCAGAAGCGTTGTGGTCTCCAGCCAGCCGGGTGTGCGTTTGATCGCAGGCAGCAGGGAACCTCCGGTCACGCCGGTTGCGGCAAAGATCACGTCAGCCGTCACCATATCGTCGCGTGCATAGACGCGGTCCAGATCCGTGATGCCCGCTTTATGCGCGCGGCCACGTTCGTCGTCGTTGCGGAACAAGAGGCGACCATAGATCTGACCGCCCATGCATTTCAGAGCCGCCGCGGCCAGAACGCCCTCGGGCGCGCCGCCTTCGCCCATATACATGTCGATACCGGTGGTTTCAGATTCGGCGCAGTGCATGACACCCGCCACGTCACCGTCAGTGATCAAGCGGATCGACGCGCCGGTTGCGCGGACTTCTTCGATCATGGCCTCATGGCGTGGGCGCTCGAGGATACAGACAGTGATATCTTTGGGCAGGCAGCCTTTTGCAGTGGCCAGCGCAGACACACGAGTCGCCGGAGACATGTCCAGCGTGACGATGCCTTCAGGATAGCCCGGGCCGATGGCCAGCTTATCCATGTAAACGTCAGGCGCGTGCAACATTGAGCCGCGCGGACCCATGGCGATCACGGTCAGCGCGTTTGGCATGTCTTTCGCGGTCAGCGTGGTGCCCTCAAGCGGATCCAGCGCGATGTCAACGCCTGGACCGTTGCCGGTGCCTACTTCTTCGCCGATGTAAAGCATGGGCGCTTCGTCACGCTCGCCTTCGCCGATCACAACGACGCCCGCGATGTCCAGAAGGTTCAGCTGTTCGCGCATCGCGTTCACAGCGGCTTGGTCGGCGGCTTTCTCGTCGCCGCGTCCGATCAAGGATGCTGAGGCCAGAGCGGCTTGTTCTGCGACACGGGCCAGGCCCAGGGAAAGCATACGATCGTGGAATTCAGGCTGGGTGCTCATAAGGCGTCCTCGTTTAGGGTCTTAGCTCTGGTTTAAGGGTGTATCAATCGCGAGACAAGGAAGGGTTTAAATCAAACGGTCTCAATGCGCAGGGCGACCGGCTCGCTTTCGAGCACATTGGTTTGCCGCATGAGGGCAATGGCATCGTGGACTGCAGAACCTTGGGTCTTGTGGGTCACGATCAAAACCGGTGCGCGATCGCTGCCTTCGTGCTGGCGCTGACGCACGCGATCGATGGAAACGCCGCATTCGCCCAGAGCGCTTGCGATCTTGGCCAGAGCGCCAGGGCGATCCAGGATGTCCATGCGCAGATAGTAGGGCGCCGGGGAATTGGAGGTCGCGGGGGTTGGCACGGCCAGTTCATTTGCTGGGATGCCGAAGGTCGGATAGCGGAACCCGCGAGCCACATCGCAGATATCGCCGACAACGGCGCTGGCCGTCGGGCCTTCGCCTGCGCCGGGACCGCGGAGCACGACTTGCTCAACCGCATCGCCTTCGATGACCACCATATTGGTGCCACCTTTGAGCTGCCCCAAGGGGCTTTCTTCGGGGACAAGGCAGGGGGTCATGCGTTGCTCGAGGCCACGGCCTGTGAGTTGTGCAACGCCTAGGAGTTTGATTTTAAAGCCCATATCGGCCGCGAGCTTGATGTCTTCGATGGAAATGCGCTGGATGCCCTCAAGCTCCATCTTGTCAAAACTGACCTGCGTGCCAAAAGCGATAGACGCTAGCAAAGCCAGCTTGTGGCCCGCATCAATGCCACCCACGTCAAGATTTGGATCTGCTTCCAGATACCCAAGCGCATCGGCCTCGGCGAAGACCGCGTCATAGGGCAGACCTGCGTCCTGCATGCGGGTCAGGATGTAGTTGCAGGTGCCGTTCATCACGCCCATGACACGGGTGATGTCATTGCCTGCCAGTCCCTCGGTGAGGGCTTTGATCACAGGAATGCCGCCTGCGACCGCCGCTTCGTAACGGACGACACAGCTTTTTTCCTCAGCCGCCGCCGCAATGGCCTGACCGTGATGAGCGAGCAGCGCTTTGTTGGCCGTCACCACGTCTTTGCCTGCCGCAATCGCAGCCTCGATCGAGGCTTTCGCCGGGCCATTGTCGCCGCCCATCAGCTCGACAAAAACATCCACGTCATCCCGCTGTGCCAACGCTACAGGATCTGTTTCCCAAGCATATTGCTCTAGATTCACGCCGCGATCCTTGTCTTTTGACCGCGCAGAGACCGCCGTGATCACCACCGGACGCCCCGTGCGCTGCGCCAACAAGTTCGCCTTTTGACGGATGATCTTGACGACACCGACGCCAACCGTGCCAAGCCCTGCAATACCAAGGCGCAAAGGGGTGGTCATGATTGGCTCCTGTCGACGTTTAATTCGTGCCCCCTGTACCCTGTTCCTTTGGCCGCTGCAATCAGCTAGAGGCTTTTGACAGGCCGGCTGTGGCTCGGTAGAAATAAGAACAATTGTTCAATTCCTGATAGGAGCCTCGTTTGGCGCGCACTTCCGGCTCTCATGCCAAAATCACCGGGCCTAAAATCCAAGAGGCCGCGCAGAAGCAGTTTGCGCGTCACGGCTATGCGGCGGTGTCCATGCGCCAGATCGCGACGGAGGTCGGGGTGCAGGTGGGCGCGCTCTACAACTACACGCCGGATAAGCAGACCCTGCTTGTGGGGCTGATGACGTCGCACCTTGAGGAGTTGCTGGCCGCTTGGGAGCAAGAGGACGACGCACGCGGTACGGCTGCCGCGCGGCTTGAGCAGTTCACCCGCTTTCACATCCGGTTTCACAAAGAGCGGCCCGATGCGGTCTTTATCGCCTATATGGAACTGCGCAACCTGACGCCTGAGAATTTCGAGACGGTCGAGGTTTTGCGTCGACGGTATGAAGGTGCTTTGCAAGAGATCCTGCAGGCGGGCGTGGCCGAGGGCGATTTTGCCATCGCTGACACAAAAGTCGCGACCATGGGCATCATCGCGATGCTGACGGGCCTTAATACGTGGTTCCGCGAAGACGGACGCCTGAGTTTCGCCGAGGTTCAGGACCTGTATTGGGGTATGGTACGCAACTCAGTCGGCTTGGCGCGGTAGGGCGGCCCGAGGAAGATCCCCGAGCCGCTTTGTCTAGTGCGCAGGTTTGATGAACGTCCCATTGCGCAGTTCTGAAAAGGCCTTTTGCAGTTCTTCCTGCGTGTTCATCACGATGGGGCCGTGCCATGCGACTGGTTCTTGAATGGGCGCGCCGGAAATCAGCAGAAAACGGATGCCTTCTTCGCCGGCCTGAACCGTGACTTCATCGCCTGTACCAAAACGGATCAATGTGCGGTTGCCTGACATGTCGCGAATATTGACCTCCTCGCCTGCGACTTCCTTTTCAAGCAGCACGCCCGTGGGCGCACTTGCATCGGAAAACACGCCAGCGCCCTCAAAGACATAGGCAAAGGCACGGCGATAGGTGTCGACGGGGAAGGTTTTCTTCACGCCGGGTGGGACGTAAATGTCCAAATACTGCGGATCCGCGGCAATGCCATCAACGGGACCGGTTTTGCCCCAGAACGAGCCGACAACAACTTTCACCCGTGTACCATCGTCCTCAAAGATCTCGGGGATCTCTTTGGCTTCGACGTCCTGATAGCGCGGCGCGGTCATTTTCAGATCAGAGGGCAGGTTGGCCCAAAGCTGAAAGCCATGCATCTGACCCTGCGCGTTGCCCTGCGGCATTTCCTGATGGAGGATGCCAGAGCCCGCGGTCATCCATTGGATGTCGCCCGCGCCGAGGCTGCCCGTATTGCCCAAACTGTCCGCGTGATCGACGGTGCCAGAGAGCACGTAGGTGATTGTCTCAATCCCCCTATGCGGGTGCCAGGGGAAGCCGCGCATGAAATCTTCGGGACGTTCGTTGCGGAAATCGTCAAATAGCAGGAAAGGGTCCAGTTCGGATGGATCCTGAAAGCCGAATGCGCGATGCAAATGCACGCCAGCGCCTTCCATTGTGGGGACGGCCTGACGGGTTTCTAACGTAGGTCTAAGTGACATGAGCACTCTCCTTTCCCGGCAGAAGGTAGGGCGGGGCGTAGAGGCTGCCAATGGGGGGATATGTGCTTGGGTGAACGAGACTTGTGCAAAACCTGCGAGGGCTATGGTTGGCGTGCCGTGGATTCATGGCATTTGCACAGAGAGTTTGGCGGGTTTTATCGGTGCAACCTTAGGCGCGCAGGCTGGTTTTTGAACGTCTCAGAGCGGGTTTCCGCGCTGCCTTTACGGTGTGTAAATTTAGAAAAGCGCAAATATTTTGGAGGTCTCTTCGAGTTTTATCCTTTAAAAATATCAAATATCGAACATTTTGAGGTTCGGGGTGAAATATCTAAACAAATTTGGAGTGTAGGTTTAGCGCGGTGGAATGGAGTTTGTTCACAGGGTATTTGGCTCCATTAACTTTAATTTTTTGTTGAAATAACAAGGTGTTATGTGTGACATTCGAGGTTTATGTTGTCGGAGGTTTTGAATTTCTCCACAGACTTATACAGGGTGAAGCGCGGAGTCCGGTGCGTCTGTCAGCGATGATGCGGAAATTAAGCGGTCGTATAGTTTCACAAGGATAGTCAATAATTAATCCACAGGTGGATAACTCTATTCTTGCCTATATTTCAAATTGATAGAGGGCAAAGCGAAACCATATGAGTCCGCTTTATCCCACGTTACTAACAGAGTTTTACGCAGCCGCAACAGGCGTTTTAGCGCTGTAGGCCGAAATCAGCGCGGGAATTGCCGCCAAAATGTAGAGCACTGTCGCCTCATCCATCAGATAGCTTAGGTTCAACCGCACAAAGCCAGGTTTGCCGGTGTCGTCTCCGGCCAGAAGGTCCGCGCGCAAGCTGGCAGAGGTTTCTTCGTCGATATCGAGTAACTGATGGACGTAGGGTCCTGCGCAAGAACACCCGCCTCGCGCCTGAATCCCGTAGTGATCGGACAGCGCGCGGGTGAAGTCTTTGTAGTCGATCCGCTGCCCATCGTTGTCCAGTGGAACGAAGGAAAAGATCGGCAGTCGTGACGTGTGATCCGGCGCCAAAAGGCGCAGGTTTGGGTGGTTGGACCATGCGTCAAATGCCCGCGCGCTCAATTCCTGGTTGCGCTTGGCGATGGAGTCCTCTCCGATCACATCCTTCACAATCATCGCGAGGGCCGCGCGAATGTCGCCGATGACATTCGGTGTGCCACCTTCCTCACGTTGCTCAAGGCGCGCGACATAGTCATGTGTGGTTTCGTTCACGAACACCACGATGCCGCCGCCCGGACGAGAGGGCGCTTGGGTCATCACAGCGTCGCGCCGAATAATCAAAACGCCGGAAGCGCCCGGCCCACCGATGAATTTGTGGGGGCTGCAAACAATCGCGTCGACGTCAACGCCATCTGGCGACATCGATATCGGCAGATAGGGGCCTCCGCCGGCATAGTCCCAGACCACTTTGCCGCCAAATTCTTTGATGGCGCGGCTGACGGGCGCTGGATCAGTGCAAACGCCGGTGACATTGGAGGCGGCGGAAAAGGCCCCGATGATCTGCGTCTCCTTGGGAATGCTCCGCAGCGTGGCCTTTAGATGGGAGAGATCTACGCCGCCTCCGGGGGCTTCTTTGATTTCGATGACAGGCGCACCGCTCTCGCGCCATGGCAGGAGGTTAGAGTGGTGCTCGTAGGGGCCGACCAAGATGACGGACGGTGTGTTTTTTACGTCAAACAGATGCACGAGTTGGTTCAGGGCGGTTGTCGCGCCGGATCCACCAAAGATCACGGCATGGTCGGTCGTGTTGGCGCGGCACTTCGCGGCGATCACCGCGCGGGCCTCTTCGCGCATGCGGGTCATGGTCGCGCCGCAGTGGCTCTGTTCTGTGTGGGAGTTGGCGTAGAAAGGCAGGACCTCGGCCATCACAAACTCTTCGACCTGCCGCAGGGCGCGACCTGAGGCGACGTAATCCGCATAGATCAGCGGTTTGCGCCCCATTGGTGTGTCAATTTCGATGCCTTTGCCGATCTCGCCTGCTGCGATGGCTTTGATGGGGTCCTGCGCGGACCGGAGCTCGTGTTCAAATCTCTCAAGAATTTTCATTTTGTCGCTCATGTGATCGAAGGTTTTGGTTGTTGAGCAAAAGTTAATTGAGAAAAGATCAATAAAAGTTATCAAAATAACTAGACAGGATGAAAATCTTGTGTCACTTGATAGGGAAAATGGAAAAAACAGACGAAATTGATCGCCGCATACTGAATGTGATCCAGGTGGACGCTGCTTTGTCGCAGCGCGATATCGCCGACCGGGTTGGGTTGTCTCAGAATGCGCTATGGCGACGGTTAAAACGTCTTGATGAGGCAGGTTTCATACAGGGCGCCCGGACGCGCTTGAACGCAGCGCAGTTGGGGCTGGATCTGACGGTCTTTGTCATGGTCCGTACGAGAAACCATTCGGTCGAGTGGGCAGAGGGCTTCCGCAAACATGTGGCGCGGATCCCCGAGGTTCAGGAATTGCATCGCATCGGTGGAGACTGGGATTATATGCTCAAGGTCGTGACGCGCGGCATGTCGGGCTATGATGCGGTCTATCGGCGGATCACCACGGGGATCGAGTTAGACACGGTCACAGGGCTGTTTTCCATGGAGGCGATGCTCGAGGATCGGCCTCTGAACGTCTTTGGGTGACGTAAAACTTTTACAAAACTTTCATCGAACTGTGCGGATCGACTCGGGTCATATCAATAATTCCTGATGTATGGATAAGACCGAAGCGATCGCTGCATTCGCGGCCCTAAGCCAGTCCGCCCGTCTGGATGCGTTTCGCCTGCTTGTGCAGGCGGGAGACGAGGGCATGTTGGCTGGGGATATCGCAAGGGCGGTAGATGTGCGTCAAAACACGATGTCTACGAACCTGTCTGTTCTCTTGCGCGCGGGCTTGATTGCCAATCACCGTCAAGGCCGAACGGTGCGCTATGTCGCTGATATGGAAGGTTTAAAGGGTCTCTTGGGTTTTCTGCTGCAGGATTGCTGCGGCGGGCAAGTCGAGCAATGCGCGCCGTTAATAGACAGCCTGACGAATGGGTGCGATGCGCAAAGTGTGAACACTCAAAAGACCTATAATGTCCTGTTTCTGTGCCACGCCAATTCCGCCCGCTCATTGATGGCCGAGGCGATCCTGCAGCGTGAAGGGAAGGGGCGGTTTCGGGCCTTTTCAGCGGGCTCTTCTCCGGCGCCTCATGCTAATCCCAATACATTGGCGCTGCTTGCGAGAAACAATTTTGACGTGGGCGCCTTTAAGCCCAAAAGCTGGGATGTTTTTTCCAGTAAGGACGCGCCCAAGATGGATTTTGTCATCACCGTCTGTGACAAAGCAGCGGGCGAGCCCTGTCCGACCTGGCCCGGCCAGCCAGTGACCGCCCATTGGGGTGTTCACGATCCGGCAGCCTTTGAAGGCAACGAGGCTCATACGGCGGTGATCTTCAATAAAACCTATGCGCAATTGCGCAGCCGTATTTCGGGCTTTGCCAATCTGCCGATTGACTCTTTGGATCAATTGGCTCTGAAACGGCAGATGGATGCAATTGGTGGAATAACGGCGGATCTAGATGACTAATACGACTGTTTCAGATCAAGCAGCTGCGGGTCTTGGGACCTTTGAACGGCTTTTGTCCCTTTGGGTCGCTTTGGCCATTGTGGCGGGATTGGCATTGGGCAGCCTCTTTCCGGGTTTGTTCGAAGTCTTGGCCGGTCTTGAAGTGGCCTCGGTGAACCTGCCTGTCGCGATTTTGATCTGGGCGATGGTCTATCCAATGATGGTAGGGGTCGATTTCGGAGCACTGCGCCAGATCGGAGAGCGCCCGAAAGGATTGGTCATCACTCTGGTGGTCAACTGGCTCATCAAGCCGTTCACCATGGCGGCTTTGGGCGTGTTGTTCTTTGAAGTGGTTTTCGCAGGGCTCATCGATCCGCAGGATGCCCAGCAATATATCGCGGGCGTTATTATTCTGGGTGCAGCGCCCTGCACGGCGATGGTATTTGTTTGGTCAAATCTCACCCGCGGGGACGAGACTTACACTCTGGTGCAAGTCAGCGTGAATGACGTTGTCATGGTCTTTGCTTTCGCACCGATTGTCGCGTTCCTGTTGGGGGTAAGTGACATTACGGTGCCTTGGGAGACGCTTATTCTCTCGGTTGTGCTCTATGTGGCATTGCCTTTGGTCGTGGGGTTGATCACACGCAACCGCTTGATGGGGCAGAGCGGAGAGGGCGCTGTTACGGCCTTCAAGGACAAATGCCGGCCTCTGTCGATCATTGGGCTTTTGATGACGGTTGTTTTGCTCTTTGGTTTTCAAGGGCAGGTTATTTTGGATCGCCCTCTGGTGATCGTCCTGATCGCGGTGCCTTTGTTGATCCAGAGTTATGGGATCTTTTTCGTGGCCTATGGCGCGGCGCGCCTATGGAAAGTGCCGTTCAACGTGGCCGCGCCCTGCGCTTTGATCGGCACGTCGAACTTCTTTGAGCTCGCTGTGGCCGTCGCGATCAGCCTCTTCGGCCTTGGCTCTGGCGCGGCCTTGGCCACGGTTGTGGGCGTGCTGGTCGAAGTGCCGGTTATGCTGTCGCTTGTTGCTTTTGCCAATCGCACACGCGGTTGGTTTCCGAATTAATCTTTTCTAAAGGTCTGAAGTCATGACGAAAATCGCAATCAATGGTCTGGGGCGTATGGGCAAGCTGGTGCTGCGTCGGTTGTTTGACATGGGCCTCGGCGCGCAGATCGCCTTTATCAATGATCCCTTTGGCGACATCTCGACCCATGCGTTGCTGATTGAATTCGACACTGTGCATGGGCGCTGGAATGGTGATGTTACGTTTGACGAAAGCTGCATCACGATCCGTGGCCATAAGATCCCGTTTTGCCGTGAGATGTCCCCGGCGGATCTGCCTTTGGCAGGCGTTGATCTGGTCGTTGAATGTTCCGGGAAGTTCAAAACCTTGGAGGCCCTGCAGCCCTATTTTGATGCAGGCGTGAAGAAAACAGTCATCTCGGCACCGGTGAAAATCGAAGAGGCGGCGAACATCGTCTATGGAGTCAATCACGAGATCTATAGCGACCAGCGCATCGTCACCGCAGCCAGCTGTACAACCAATTGCATCGCGCCGGTGGTGAAGGTGATGCTGGAAAACTTCGGCATCGAGCAGGCATCGTTTACCACGATCCACGATGTCACAAATACCCAGACGATTGTCGACAAACCCCACAAAGACCCACGTCGCGCGCGGTCTGCGTTGAACTCGCTGATCCCGACGACCACAGGGTCAGCTAAAGCCATTATTCAGATCTATCCAGAGCTGGACGGGCGTATCAACGGCCACGCGGTCCGGGTGCCTCTGCTGAACGCATCGCTGACAGATATCGTGTTTGATGTGTCCCGAGATGTCACTGCCCAAGAGATTAACGAGGCCATGGAGACCGCGAGCAAAGGCGCTCTGCAAGGTATTCTAGGGTTTGAGCACCGCCCGCTGGTGAGCTGCGATTTCACCGATGATGATCGCTCGACCATTGTGGATGGGCCGTCGACCATGGTGGTGAACAAGCGCCAGGTGAAGATCTATGCCTGGTATGACAATGAATGGGGCTACGTCTGTCGTCTGGCCGATATCACCAAAATGGTCGCCAATAGCCTCTAGGGCCCGGAAATTTGAAAATTTCCAACGTCGCATTCTTTGAAAGAATGCGTGTTGCGAGAGGGTAAAATGAGTCAGAACACAGGTCTTGCCGCCTATATCACCGTGACCGCCGCCTATTGGGCCTTCATGCTCACGGACGGTGCTTTGCGCATGTTGGTGCTCTTGCACTTCCACACGCTGGGGTTCTCTCCGGTGCAATTGGCCTATCTGTTTTTGCTCTATGAATTCATGGGCATGGTCACCAATCTATCCGCCGGATGGATTGCCGCCAGATTTGGGCTAACGCTGACGCTCTACCTGGGGCTTGGTATTCAAGTCATGGCGCTTGTGGCGCTGTCGCAACTTGATCCCGCCTGGAGCATCGCGCTCTCGGTTGTTTATGTAATGTGTGTTCAAGGGCTGTCGGGCGTGGCGAAAGACCTGTCCAAAATGTCCGCGAAATCAGCGGTCAAAGTCCTTGCCCCCAAAGAAGGCGGAGGCCTGTTTCGATGGGTCGCTGTGTTGACGGGTTCCAAGAATGCAGTGAAAGGCTTTGGGTTCCTTTTAGGCGCGGGTCTTTTGGCCGTTGCGGGGTTTCAGACGGCTGTCTGGGCCATGGCTGCTGTCTTGGCCGTTATCCTCGTTGGGACATTTCTGTTTATGCCAACAGGGCTGCCGCAGGGCAAAAAATCGGCAAAGTTCAGTCAGGTCTTTTCAAGCGATCCCAATATCAACCGCCTAAGCCTGGCGCGCATGTTTCTGTTTGGAGCGCGCGACGTGTGGTTCGTGGTGGGCATTCCGATTTACTTCTATTCTGTGCTGTCGGACGGAACCGTCGCTGGAAATCGCACGGCCTTCTTTACCATCGGCACCTTTATGGCAGTCTGGATCATCCTCTATGGTTTGGTGCAAGGTTTGGCGCCGGCGATTTTAAGGGCCAAGGACAAAGCAACGCCAGAAATCGTTATCTCGGCGATCAATTGGGTTGGCTTGCTGACGCTGATCCCTCTGGCAATATCTGTAGCGGTTTGGGTGGACTTCCCGGGATTGGTCTATTTTGTGGTCGCAGGCCTTTTGCTGTTTGGCTTTGTCTTTGCGGTCAATAGTTCGGTCCACAGCTATCTGATCCTCGCCTTCACCAGCGAAGAGCGCGTAACCATGGACGTTGGGTTTTACTACATGTCGAACGCCGCAGGTCGCTTGATCGGGACACTTCTATCAGGGGTTAGCTACCAAATCGGTGGCCTGCCACTATGCCTATTCACAGCGGCACTTATGGCATTGGCGTCCACACTGGCGGCCATGCGGCTCAAACGATCTGGTTAAGTCGGCGCTTTAATATCGTCCGTGAAAGCTTGTGCGAAACTGCGACACGCCAAATCCTCAAAGGCGTAATCGAGTTCTGGAGTTTCAAAGATCTTGTGAATCTCCAGGATCTGGTTCGGCCCGCGATCCTCAAATTTCCCACCACCCTCAAAGGCAAAAAACCATCTCCGGAACCTGCGCCTTTCGACGATCGTGTCTGAGACGATCGAAAGGTTATAGTGCCAGTGCGACTGCTCCATTCGCACGAGGGATTTCGTGATCTCATTGGGATCACCCTCTCGAATGTGGCAGAAGCTGCGTCTGTGGTACATTGATAGTCCGGTCAGCGAATTGGCCGTCGAATTTCGGGATGCCATATCAAACAATTCGAGCAGATCTTCGCGCTCCAAGTCGTTTGCGGCTGTTGAAAAAAACACAATGCGTCTGATGCTTTGCTTTTCCATGCACAATGACCTCAATAAAATCGATTGCTATATCGTACGAAGTATTCAATCCGCCCTTTTTGCGTGCGTCAATATCATTTTTTCAACTTTAAATTGATTTTAACCATTTGGTCAGCGATCTAACGGTAAAGAAATCTACGACGCCTCTGGCGTATCTCTTCGCCCATTGACCAAGCCGCAATTCCGATCCATATGGCTTGCCATGACAAAGCTCTCGAAAATCCGCAATTTCTCGATCGTTGCCCATATCGACCACGGGAAATCCACGCTCGCTGACCGGCTGATCCAATCCACCAATACGGTGGCGGATCGGGATATGAAGGAACAGTTGTTGGACTCGATGGATATCGAGCGCGAACGCGGCATTACGATTAAAGCCAACACGGTGCGGATCGACTATAAGGCCAACGACGGAGAGGATTATATCCTCAACCTGATCGACACGCCCGGCCACGTCGATTTCGCTTATGAGGTCAGCCGTTCCATGCGCGCCGTTGAGGGCTCTTTGCTGGTTGTGGACGCCTCCCAAGGGGTTGAGGCTCAGACGCTCGCTAACGTCTATACCGCGATTGAGGCCGATCACGAGATCGTGCCGGTTCTGAACAAGGTCGACCTGCCAGCCGCGGAGCCTGAGCGTGTGGCCGAACAGATCGAAGACGTCATTGGAATTGATGCCACCGACGCTTGCCTGATTTCCGCGAAAACCGGTCTGGGCATCGAGGACGTGCTCGAAGCCATCGTCACCCGCCTGCCTGCGCCTCTGAAAGGCGACGAGAATGCGCCTCTGAAAGCCATGCTGGTGGACAGCTGGTATGACGCCTACCTCGGCGTGATCGTCCTTGTGCGCATCATCGACGGCACTCTGAAAAAGGGTCAGCGCGTCAAATTCATGTCTAACAACACGCTGCACCACGTGGACCGCGTCGGCGTCTTCCGCCCCGAGATGGAGCAAGTGGACCAACTTGGCCCGGGTGAGCTCGGCTTCCTGACCGCGTCGATCAAACAGGTCCGCGACACGCGTGTGGGTGACACGATCACCAATGACCGGAACGGTGTCGAGGTCCCGCTGGACGGCTTTAAACCCGCCCAGCCCGTGGTCTTCTGTGGTCTCTTCCCCGTGGATTCCGCCGAATTCGAAGACCTGCGCGACGCGATCGACAAGCTCGCGCTGAACGATGCGTCTTTCTCTTATGAAATGGAAACCTCTGCGGCGCTGGGCTTTGGCTTCCGCTGCGGCTTCCTTGGCCTGTTGCACCTCGAAGTGATCCGCGACCGGATCGAGCGGGAATATAACATCGAACTCATCACAACCGCGCCTTCGGTGATCTATCACGTCTATATGAAAGATGGCGAGATGATCGAGATGCACAACCCCGCCGACATGCCCGACATGTCCAAGGTCGACCACCTCGAAGAACCGCGCATCAAGGCGACGATCCTTGTGCCCGATGAATACCTCGGTGACGTTCTGAAACTCTGTCAGGACCGACGTGGTATCCAAGAAGACCTCACCTACGCGGGCTCCCGCGCCATGGTGGTCTATGATCTGCCATTGAATGAGGTGGTCTTTGACTTCTATGACCGTCTGAAATCGGTGACCAAGGGCTATGCGTCGTTTGACTATCAAATGACTGGCTACCGCGAAGATAACCTCGTGAAGATGTCGGTTCTGGTGAACGACGAGCCTGTGGATGCGCTCTCGACCATGGTCCACCGCGACCGTGCCGAGACGCGGGGGCGGGCGATGTGTGAAAAGCTCAAGGACCTGATCCCGCGCCATATGTTCAAGATCCCGATCCAGGCGGCCATCGGCGGCAAGGTCATCGCGCGTGAGACACTGTCTGCGCTGCGCAAAGACGTTACCGCGAAGTGTTATGGTGGTGACGCGACCCGGAAGAAGAAACTGCTGGAGAAGCAGAAGGCGGGTAAGAAGAAGATGCGCCAGTTCGGGAAAGTGGATATCCCGCAGGAAGCGTTTATTTCTGCGTTGAAGATGGACAGCTAGAGCCCGTGCTCTGCATGGGCAGCGCCCGACCCGCCCCCCGTCAAACCAAAGGTTTGCCTCCGGCAAAACGGGCGGGCGCTTTGCACCCACCCCTTGGGCCGGGCGCTGGGATAGATTGAAAACGCAGCAGTGCCACAGGCAATGAAAACTATGCTGCAGACGCAAAAACTGCCTTTCCCTATTCCCCAAACCATGTTCAAACACCCCCAATTCCGCCGCTCTGATTCCCCGTGATTCTCCGGCAAACCCCGCGTGACCCACCAAAACCACGCCGGACCTTACGAAAATCACCCGCGAAACCACCCCGTCGCGCGATTTTCGCCTTCAATCGCCCAAGCCAGCCGAGACGCTCAGGAAATCCGAGTTATCCACAGGAAATCCACAAGCGAACTCAAAGACTTACCCCCAAGAAATTAGCATAAAACAAAATATTTCCCTTGCCGGATCGCCGATCCAAATGCCAACGTTAATCCAACGCAAGGGATCGCAAGATCCGGAGCGGGACGCGAAAGTCTCTTAAGGGGGACGCGGGGCGAGGGAGGCAACGACCTTAAACCACGGATGACTTAGGACGCTGGCCGAAACAGAGATGGGGTCTTAGGATGCCAAGGATGGGAAGGCGGTGGAATGGCAGTCGCGGGCTGATTGGAGGCTTCGGCCAAAGATCGGCTGGGGGGATGAGCCCTTGGTATGTGCCGCAAGGTGTGTATCGCGTGCGGATCGTAAGATCGGTATCGCTGGGTTTTCCCGCAGCGCTGACCTGCAAAGGTTAGGGCGAAACGGATGAACGGGCTTTGTTCAGAGATCCTCGTGGGTTGAGGGCGAAGTCAGGACATTCATGGAAGGCGTCAGGATTGTGCGCCCAGGAGGGCAACCTCACGGAGCATACTACGAGGACCGCGTCTGAGTACCTGACGTCTTCTTCCATGCTGAAACGCAGAAGGGGTCGTTGCCATTGGCAGCGACCCCTTGCGTCAGAACTACATACCGCGTCTATGTACCTAATGGCTCTCTGTTAGCCGTCGATCCCCGTGAAATCAACAGCATCTTGTGGTGAGCGTGGTGTTTTTACACTGGATGGTGTGGTTTATTCACCACGCTTTAACCAGGCGTCCACTGTGGCGATGAATTCGGCGGGTTTTTCGGCGTGCAGCCAGTGCCCTGCGCCCGAGATTTTCACGAAGGCGGCCTTTGGAAAGAGGCTTTTGATCAGAGGGCGGTGTTCGGGCAGCACGTAGTCCGAGTTTGAGCCCGACAGGAAGAGCGTCTTGCCCGTGAACTCGCCGGAAATGTCTGGGAAACTCATGATCTTTGGCATCTCGGCTTCAAGCGTGTCGAGGTTCAACCGCCATATTTTGGCCTTGAGGTCCAGTGATTGCGTGAAGAAGGACCTGAGCGTCGGATCCTCTACCCCAGCCGCCTCAAGCTGTGCCAGCGCGTCAGAGCGCTTCTCGACCGTCGTAATGTCCACTTTGCGCATGGCGTGGATGAACTGCAGCTGGCTGTGGGTATAGGTCACAGGGGCGATGTCAGCCACGATCAGGCGGTTCACAAGGTCAGGGCGGGTCAGAGCCAACGTCATGGCCGCTTTGCCGCCCATAGAGTGGCCCAGAAGGTCGACCTTGCCGAACTCGGCCTCAATCACCTCAGCAAGGTCTTGCGCCAGGTCCAGATAGCTGTGTGTGTCACGCCAGCTACTCTCCCCATGGTTGCGGTTGTCAACCGCGTGAACGGGGCGCTCCGCAGAGAGCTTTCGACACACCACCCCCCAGTTGCGCGCAGAGCCATAAAGCCCGTGCACCACCAGCAAAGGGTTACGTGAGGATTGATTTGGATAGTCGATTTTCTGCAGCATTGAAGTGTTACCGAAAGGTTAACGATGCGGTGGGGATCGCAAAGTCGTGGGGACGATATGATTGAACTAGAGGATGTGGAACACAACATCTTTATTCTTCGGCTGATTATCCGGAGAAAGTTTGGTGTGGAAGGGGAAAGTCTGGATCAGGCTATGCGCCAAATGAAGCGCAAGCTGCCGAAACGGACGCATAAGACGGCGGATCGCCTGGTCAATTTGCATCAGCGCATAGGTCCTGAAGGCACAACAAACCCTGAAGAAATTGAAGAATTTGAGGGTTTGATGAGCGGTCTTGTGGACGATCTTGTCTATTACGATCCAGAGGAAGTACGCCTTCGCAAGATGACTGGTGGCCGTTGGGAAGCTATGGTGCATCTTGGTATTGCGAGCGCGTTGCTGGTGTTTTTCCTGCAATGGCAAGGCTTCGTCTAAGCGGCGCGACCACCCCAAAATCCTGAAAATTGGAACGGTGACCACCTCGAGTTGATTCGAGGTGCCGTTTCACATTCAAGAACAGAAATATAATTGAAATTCAGATTGTTACGGAAGCGGAAACGCAAGAATCTTGCGAGCCAAAAAACTATTCCCGTCGCCGAAAGCCGAGGTGACATGCAATCCCGTGCAGTTTTCAGTACGTCGCAGAGCGCTAGCTACGGCCTGGTGATAGCTTCAAAAAATCGAATGAAAATCTCCCTAAGGTTGTGGCTTACTGCTTCGAATGGCTTCCCGTGCCACGAGGGTGACAGTAACAAAGCTGACATACAGCAACAGGTACCAAGAACCGAGTTTTGAAAAGCTTACGAGCTCTTGGGCGGTTTGCCCGTTGTAGAGCCAGGTTTTGGTGCGCGTTCCGACGTTCTCCGCAATCCAAAGCGCGAAACTGGAAAAGAAAGCAGCAAGAGGCAGGGGCATCCAGTAGTGGCGCTCGGCAATTCGAAACCAAACGCGGGTTCGGGCGAAAATTACGACGGTGGCCACGAATAGAACCAGCCTAATGTCGGTTACAAAGTGATGAGCAAAGAAGTTGATGTAAATTGCACCCGCGAGGGCAAAACTCATCCATAGCGGCGGGTAGGGTGAAAACCGCATATCAAAAAGCCGGATCACCCGCGCCATATATGAGCCAACCGACGCATACATAAACCCCGAGAACATCGGGACGCCCCAAAGCTTCATAAGGCTCGCTTCTGGGTAAGCCCAGCTGCCCGCATTGACCTTAAAGATCTCCATCGCGGTCCCGGTCAGGTGAAACAGCAGAATGACGCGGGCCTCATCCCAGGTCTCGAGACCCGTCATCAGAAACAAGATCTGAAGGGATATCGCATAGATCAGCAAAGCGTCATAGCGGGCGATTGACCACTGCTCCTGCCAAACCAGAGACGACAGGATGATCCCCAGAAGCATCAATGCCCCAAAGAGTGCAGCCCAGCCTTGTTTCAGTGTGAACATAACCAGTTCCGCGACCCCATACGGCAATCGCGCGCGGGTCCAGTCGCCGAGCTGTCGTTCAATCTGTTGGGTGCGGCTGAGCTTTGAAGTCATCAGGTTAAGCAAAAGAAAGGGCGCGCAGTAATCTGCGCGCCCTTTGTGTCACAAGCAATTGCGTCTTCGCAATCAGCGACCTTCATACAGCGGGAAACGTGCGCAGAGTTCTGCCACTTCGCCTTTGACTTTCTCCTCAACCGCTTGGTTGCCGTCCTCGCCGTTGGCTGCCAGCCCATCAACGACTTCGATGATCAGATCCGCGATCTTGCGGAACTCGGCCTCGCCAAAGCCGCGGGTCGTGCCCGCAGGGGTGCCCAGACGGATGCCCGAGGTCACCATCGGCTTCTCAGGGTCAAACGGGATGCCGTTCTTGTTGCAGGTGATATGCGCGCGGCCCAGAGCCTTCTCAGTGGCGTTGCCCTTCACGCCTTTGGGGCGCAGGTCGACGAGCATGACGTGGGTGTCAGTGCCACCGGTGACGATGTCCAGACCACCCTTCATCAGCTGATCGGCCAGAGCCACCGCATTGGCGCGGACGTTCTGCTGATAGGTCTTAAATTCAGGACGCAGGGCCTCGCCAAACGCGACGGCTTTGGCCGCGATGACATGCATCAGCGGGCCGCCCTGAATGCCTGGGAAGATCGCAGAGTTCACCTTCTTGGCGATGGCTTCGTCGTTGGTCAGGATCATACCGCCACGTGGACCGCGCAGGGTCTTGTGGGTCGTGGTGGTCGCGACATCTGCGTAGGGGAAAGGCGATGGGTGCTCGCCTGCGGCCACGAGACCCGCGAAGTGCGCCATATCAACGTGCAGATAGGCGCCAACCTTGTCGGCGATTTCGCGGAACTTGGCGAAATCGATGACGCGTGGGATCGCCGAGCCGCCCGCGATGATCAGCTGAGGCTTGTGCTCAAGTGCCAGCGCCTCGACCTCATCATAGTCGATCAGGTTGTCCTGCTGACGCACACCATATTGAACCGCCTTAAACCATTTGCCGGACTGGTTTGGCGCCGCACCGTGGGTCAGGTGGCCGCCAGAGGCGAGGTTCATGCCCAGAATGGTATCGCCTGGTTTGATCAGCGCCTGAAATACGCCTTGGTTGGCCTGAGACCCAGAATTCGGCTGCACATTGGCAAACTCACAGCCGAAAAGCTGTTTCGCACGGTCAATCGCGAGGTTTTCGGCCACGTCCACATATTGGCAACCGCCATAGTAGCGACGGCCCGGATAGCCCTCGGCATACTTGTTGGTCATGACAGAGCCCTGCGCTTCCATCACAGCGGCGGAAACGATGTTCTCGGACGCGATCAGCTCGATTTCATCGCGCTGACGGCCCAGCTCGTCGGTGATAGAGCCAAACAGCTCTGGGTCACGTGTGGCGAGGCTTTCCGTGAAGAAACCAGTGTCGGTGGATGCGGTCATTTATGAGGCTCCGAAATGAGGTTTAAATTTGCAGGTTTCCTATCGGAAACACCCCTGGGCTAAAAGACCAAAAAGCGACCCTGTGCGATTTCATCGCGCCATGGCTGGCGCTTGCTGTGAACTTATGTTTCTTTCGGAACCAGATTTCGGGCTTTGGAAACAGGAATCACGCCGTGGCGGACCGCAAAAGAATCGCATTTCTGGCCTCAGAGGCTGAGTCCGCGCAGACGGGTCAGGCGGAGTTGGTCGCTATGCACGGCACTTGCGCGCCTGAAGAGGCCGATCTGATTGTGGCGCTTGGGGGTGATGGATTCATGCTGCAGACCTTGCACGGCACGCAGGAGCTAGACGTTCCCGTCTATGGGATGAACCGGGGCACCGTCGGGTTTCTGATGAATGAATACGCCTCCGAGGACCTGATGGCCCGGCTTGCAGACGCCGAGGAAGAGATCATCAACCCGCTGACCATGACCGCGACGCAAGTTGACGGTACGGTGCATTCTGCACTTGCGATCAACGAGGTGTCATTGCTGCGCCAAGGCCCGCAGGCGGCGAAGCTGCGGATCTGGATTGATGGGCGCATGCGGATGGAAGAGCTGGTCTGCGACGGCGCTTTGTTGGCGACACCGGCGGGATCGACGGCCTATAACTATTCAGCACACGGCCCGATTTTGCCGATTGGCTCGGATGTCCTGGCCCTGACGGCCATCGCGCCGTTTCGTCCGCGTCGGTGGCGGGGGGCCTTGGTGCGTAAGTCCTCGACCGTGACCTTTGAAGTCACCAATCCCGAAAAACGGCCCGTGATGGCCGATGCAGACAGCCGCTCTGTGCGCAACGTGGCCACGGTCGAGATCAAGTCAGAGCCAGCGGTGGGACACCGCATCCTGTTTGATCCGGGCCATGGACTGGAAGAGCGTCTGATCCGAGAACAATTCGTCTAAAAGCGCGCGCCGCGGTTTGCCGTTGGCAAAGTCCCGCCGCGCGCGGTTCCGTGTCTATTTGGCGTAGCCGAGGGATTGCAGAGCTTCGGTGATCTCATCGAGAATAACCGGATCATCAATGGTCGCCGGCATTTTCCAGTCTTTGCCATCCGCAATCGACACCATCGTGCCACGCAGGATCTTGCCCGAGCGGGTTTTTGGCAAGCGATCCACAACGGTTGCCATCTTGAACGCAGCCACCGGGCCGATCTTTTCGCGCACCAGTTTGACGACCTCAGAGACAATCTCCTCATGCGGCCGATCCGTGCCCGCGTTCAGGCATAGGAAGCCCAGCGGCATCTGCCCTTTCAACTGGTCCGCGACGCCGATCACAGCGCATTCGGCCACGTCTGGGTGCTCGGCAAGGACTTCTTCCATACCACCGGTCGAAAGACGGTGCCCCGCGACGTTGATCACGTCATCGGTGCGCGCCATGATATAGAGGTAGCCGTCCTCGTCTTTCATGCCCGCGTCGCCGGTCTCATAATAGCCGGGGAAGGTATTCAGATAGCTCGACTGATAGCGCGCATCCGCATTCCAGAGCGTCGGCAGAGTGCCTGGGGGCAGGGGCAGTTTCACCGCAATCGCGCCAAGTTCGCCCGCCGCGACCGGATGGCCGCCGTCATCCAGAATATCCACCTGATAGCCCGGCATTGGCACCGCCGGAGAGCCGAGTTTCACAGGCAGTTGCTCGATCCCCAAGGGGTTCGCGGCAATCGCATAGCCGGTTTCCGTCTGCCACCAGTGGTCAATTACTGGCACGTTCAGATTGCTTTCAGCCCATGTGATCGTGTCAGGGTCTGCGCGTTCGCCTGCGAGGAAGACGCTGCGCAAGCTACTGAGATCGTAGTCTTTGATCATCGCGCCCGTGGGGTCTTCGCGTTTCACAGCGCGGAAGGCGGTCGGGGCGGTGAAGAAGCTGGCGACTTTATGCTCTGAGATCACGCGCCAGAACGTGCCCGCGTCGGGTGTGCCGACTGGCTTGCCTTCAAAGACTATCGTCGTATTGCCATGGATCAGAGGCGCATAGCAGATGTAGCTGTGACCTACGACCCAGCCAACATCTGACGCCGCCCAAAAGACTTCGCCAGGGTCCACGTCATAGATGTTCTTCATGGTCCAGTTGAGCGCCACCAGATGGCCCGCTGTCGGGCGCATGACACCCTTAGGCTGACCGGTGGTGCCAGAGGTATAGAGGATATAGGCAGGGTGGGTGCCTTCGACCGGCACGCAGTCGATCGGGTCCGCAGCAGATGCGATCTCGCGCCAGTCGACATCGCGGTCGCCCATGGGCGCAAGCTCTTGATCACGTTGCAAAATCACGCAGACTTCGGGCTTGTGTGCCGCCATGTCGATTGCGCCGTCCAGCAAGGGTTTATAGGCGACAACGCGGCCCGGCTCGAGCCCACAGGAGGCTGCGATAATGGCTTTGGGCGTCGCGTCATCGATCCGCACGGCCAGCTCGTTGGAGGCAAATCCGCCAAAGACCACAGAATGAATCGCGCCGATACGGGCGCAGGCGAGCATGGCCGTTAGGGCCTCGGGCACCATTGGCATATAGATGATGACACGGTCGCCTTTTTCGATGCCCTGTGCGGCCAAAGCGCCCGCGAAAACGGCCACCTCATCGCGCAAATCAGAATAAGAGATCGACCGCTTGGTCCCGGTCATCGGAGAGTCATAGATGATCGCTGCCTGATCGCCGCGTCCAGCCTCGACATGGCGGTCCAGCGCGTTCCAGCAGGTGTTGACCTTGGCGTCAGCGAACCACTCGTAAAAGCCATTGCCTTTGTCGGTGACACCGGTCTTTGGCGCCTCGACCCAATCGATTGCTTCAGCTGCTTTCAGCCAAAAGCCTTCCGGGTCTTTCTCCCACTGCGCGTAAACCTCTGCATAACTCATGACAAATCCTCCTTGCGCGCACCATAGACAGGGGGATCAAAAGCCGTAAAGTCTCGCGACGTCAGCTTGGGTAAATTGAGTTAAGAAATTTGCAATTTTGAATAGGGTTTGCAAGCAAACCCCTGCAAACTCGCCTCTGATTCAGGGTTTTGAGGCGAGTTTGCAAAGTCTGGGCAAATTTACAGGCCTAGCTATAGTGCGCGACAGGGGTGCCGGCGATGGCGGCCATATTCAAAAGACCTCGGGCTGTGATGGACGGGCTGACGATATGGGCGCGGTTGCCCATGCCCATCAGGATTGGTCCGACTTCAAGGCCACTTGCGCGCATTTTCAGGATATTGCGCACGCCGCTGGCCGCATCCGCATTGGCAAAGATCAATGCATTGGCAGGGCCGTTCAGTTTAGAGCTTGGGAACACCCGCTGACGCAATTCTGGGTCCAGCGCGGTCTCGATGTTCATTTCGCCGTCATAGGTGAAATCGCGGTACTCACGGCCGAGGATCTCCATTGCTGCGCGCAAGCGGATGCCGCTGTCGCAATCGGAATTGCCGAACTGGCTTTGACCACACAACGCGATTTGTGGGTCCAGCCCAAAGCGACGGACGTGGCGTGCCGCGCCAACGACGGAGCGCGCGATTTCTTCGGGTGTCGGCGCATAGCGGATGTGTGTGTCTGCGATAAACAGAGGGCCGTCTTCGAGGATCATCAACGAGAGCGCGCCATCGGACCGATAGGTGCCACCGCCGAGGACCTGCTCGACATAGTTCAAATGCCAGCGGTATTCGCCAAAGGTGCCGCAGATCAGGCTGTCGGCCTCGCCACGATGCACCATGATCGCGCCGATGGCGGTGGTGTTGGTGCGCATAATTGCTCGCGCCAGATCCGGCGTGATGCCGCGACGCTCCATCAGCTTATGATAGGATTGCCAGTAATCACGATACCGAGGGTCATTTTCCGGGTTCACCAGGTCAAAATCCACACCGGGGCGAATTTTCAATCCGGCGCGTTCGGCCCGCGCGGTCACCACATCAGGACGGCCGATCAGGATTGGTTGTTCCGTGGTTTCCTCGAGCATGGCCTGCGCCGCGCGTAAGACGCGTTCGTCTTCACCCTCGGCAAAAACGATCCGACGAGACGCCACACGTGCCGCCTCATAGACCGGTCGCATCAAGAGGGCAGACTTAAACACGGATTGATTAAGCTTTTGCTTATAGGCCTCAAGGTCGCGCAGAGGCCGCGTTGCGACTCCGCTTTCCATCGCAGCCTGCGCCACGGCACCCGAGACAATTGCAACCAAACGGGGATCAAACGGTTTGGGGATCAAATAATCCGCCCCAAATGTCAGCTGTTCCCCTTTATACGCAGCCGCGGCCTCGGCCGAGGTGGTCTCCCGCGCCAGTTCGGCGATGCCCTCGACGCACGCGATTTTCATGGCGTCGTTGATCTCGGTGGCGCCGACGTCGAGCGCTCCACGGAAGATGAAGGGGAAGCAGAGGACGTTATTGACCTGATTAGGAAAATCGCTGCGTCCCGTCGCGATGATCGCGTCGGGTGCTACCTTTCGTGCCGCGTCCGGCATGATTTCCGGTGTCGGGTTGGCCAAGGCGAAAATGATCGGGCGTTCGGCCATTTTCTCAACCATCGCAGGTTTCAGGACGTTCGGACCGGACAAGCCAAGGAACAGATCCGCCTCTTCTATCACGTCATCCAGCGTGCGCAGATCGCTCTTTTGTGCGAAGGCCGCCTTTTGAGGGTTCATGTCCTCGGTGCGGCCTTCATAAACCAGCCCGTGGATGTCGCAGAGCCAGATGTTCTCGCGTTTGACGCCCAGCTTTACCAGCATGTTCAGGCAGGCAATCCCCGCCGCGCCACCGCCTGTAGAGACGATCTTGATGTCTGCGAAGGCCTTATCCGCGACCCGCAATGCATTTGTGGCAGCCGCCCCAACAACGATGGCGGTCCCGTGCTGATCGTCGTGGAAAACAGGAATGTTCATCCGCTCGCGGCAGATTTTTTCCACGATAAAGCAATCAGGTGCCTTGATGTCTTCAAGGTTCACCGCGCCAAAGCTGGGTTCGAGCGCACAGACGATGTCGGCCAGTTTCTCAGGGTCGGTTTCATCGACTTCAATGTCAAAACAGTCGATATCCGCAAATTTCTTAAAAAGGACCGCTTTGCCCTCCATCACGGGCTTGCTGGCCAGCGCGCCGATATTGCCCAGCCCTAGAACCGCAGAGCCATTAGACACCACAGCCACAAGGTTACTGCGCGCCGTATAACGGGCGGCGTTGGCGGGGTCGTCTTTGATTTCAATGCAGGCCTCGGCCACGCCCGGAGAATAGGCACGAGACAAGTCGCGTCCGGTGGATAAGGGCTTTGTCGCGCGGATCTCCAGTTTTCCGGGCTTTGGAAACTCGTGATAGTCGAGCGCGGCTTGGCGTTGGGAATCTGAAGAGTTGTCTGACATCTGGGCCCCTTGAGAATTTTGTTTAGCGTTAAACTATAATTTTTAACATGTGAATAGCGGCTCATGGTCGCGTGCGATTTTTTCGCGAGCTTAGCCATTCATCAGCCAAGTCACGGGTTGAGGTGCTTCTGTATTTCCAAACAAATCAAACATAAATTTTATCTGTCGGTCAAAATTTTCAGCGTGTAGTCTTGCCAGAGCTTGGCCTAGCTCGCGGCTTTTGGCAAAGTGGCAGATCAATAACCTAAGAATTGCGTCGAATCGTCAAATTTGGGCGGGCTTCACAGGAGACAGGGAATGAGCATGAAAGATCAGGCATTGGTTGTGCGTGAAATGGCCTATGCGCCTTATTCGAACTTCAAAGTCGGGGCCGCCATTCGGGGCGCTGACGGAGAAGTCTATGTCGGCTGCAACGTAGAAAATGCGGCTTATCCAGAAGGCACCTGCGCCGAAGCCGGAGCAATCGCGGCGATGGTGGCCGCGGGGCAAACCAAGCTGACCGAAGTCTATGTGGTCGCGGATGCGCCTTTGCCGGTGTCACCTTGCGGCGGCTGCCGCCAGAAACTGTCTGAATTTGGCGCAGGTGATGTGGTGGTTACGATGGCGACGCTTGGCGGGATAGAGCAGAAAACCACCATCGCGGAACTAATACCCGGCGTGTTTTCCGACGAATACCTCGAGAAACCCTAATGGACGCCCGCGCGATCATCGCGAAACTACGCATGGGCGAGGTGCCAACGGCCGAGGAACTTGCATGGTTCGCGGTCGGGCTGTCTGACCAGTCTGTGAGTGATGCGCAGGCGGGTGCTTTTGCAATGGCGGTCTGCCTCAATGGGCTTGGGGCTCAGGCACGGTCCGATTTGACCGTAGCGATGCGCGACAGTGGCGATTGTCTAAGCTGGGATTTGCCTGGGCCTGTGGTGGACAAACACTCTACGGGCGGGATCGGAGATTGTGTGTCCTTGGTCCTTGCACCTGCTTTGGCGGCTTGCGGGGCTTATATTCCTATGATCTCGGGTCGCGGCCTGGGGCATACCGGCGGAACGCTCGACAAGTTGGAGGCCATCCCGGGCTTGCGGGTCGACCTAGACGAGGATGCATTTCGGCGGGTCGTGAAAGAGGCTGGCGCAGCCATTGTAAGCGCCTCTGCAAATATCGCGCCCGCGGATAAACGCCTTTATGCGGTGCGGGATGTGACGGCGACGGTAGAGAGCCTCGATCTGATCACCGCCTCGATCCTGTCCAAGAAACTTGCGGCGGGGCTTGAGCATCTCGTGCTTGATGTAAAGCTTGGATCGGGCGCCTTGATGAAATCCCCTGATGAGGCCCGCGCCCTTGCAAGTTCGCTTGTCCAGACAGCGGATTTGGCGGGATGCCCGGCGACAGCCGTGATTTCCGACATGAGCGCGCCGCTTGCGCCGTCTCTGGGGAATGCCTTGGAAATCGCCGAGGTGATGCGGGTTCTGTGCGACGGGCAGGGCGGGCGATTGCTCGAGTTGTCTGCAGCGCTTGGTGGCGTTCTGCTGGACAATGCTGGCTTGGCCAAAGACGTGGAAACTGGCGTTGCGATGATCGTTGAGGCTGTCTCAAGCGGGCGCGCGGCCGAGGCGTTTGGCAAGATGATCTATGCGCAGGGCGGCCCTGTGGCCTTCACCGAAAACTGGCGGCGGTTCCTACCCGAGGCCTCTGTAATCCGCGAAGTTCCGGCACCCAAAGCAGGATTTATCGCAAGCTTTGACGGCGAAGCGCTGGGCCTCGCGGTGATCGGCCTTGGGGGTGGGCGTCAGGTGGAAAGCGATGTGGTGAACCCTGCCGTTGGCCTGTCTGACGTGGTCGAATTGGGCGCAAAAGTGAGCAAGGGCCAGCCGCTGCTGCGCATCCACGCGGCGCGCGAGGATGCGGCTGATCGCGCGGTACGGCAGGTGCTCGCGGCCATCACGATCAGCGAAACGGCTCCTGACATTCCACCGCTCATCCATGAAAGGATCGGCGCATGAGCCGAGTGTTTTTGGTGGTGATGGACAGCGTTGGGATTGGTGGTGCGAGGGACGCAGATCGCTTTTTCAACCAGGACCGGCCCGACACGGGTGCCAATACCGTCGCCCATATCGTGCAGGCCTGTGCGGAAGGGCGCGCCAATGAGGGACGGGACGGACCGGTGCGGCTGCCCACGCTAGAGAGCTTGGGCATAGGGGCGGCGGTGCGCGCGTCCTCAGAGGACGTGCTCCCTGGATTTGACGCGCACGTGACTGGGTTCTGGGCTGTCGCCCATGAGGCCTCAATGGGTAAGGATACACCGTCGGGGCATTGGGAACTGGCAGGTCTGCCAGTGCCATGGGATTGGCACTACTTCCCTGATGCGCGGCCCGCATTTGACAAGCCATTGGTGGATCAGATCACCGAGATCGGCGGTGTGGACGGTATCCTTGGCAATTGCCACGCCCCAGGCACACAGATCATTCAAGAGCTTGGCGCCTTGCATATGCAAACGGGTTTTCCGATCTGTTACACTTCGGCGGACAGTGTGTTTCAGGTCGCCGCCCACGAGGATACCTTTGGCCTAAGCCGCCTTTACGCCTTCTGCGAGACCATCGCTCCGATGCTGCACGAAATGAAGGTTGGCCGGGTCATCGCGCGTCCCTTCAAGGGAGACGCCAAGGTCGGTTTCACCCGCACCACCAACCGCAAGGATTATGCGATCACGCCGCCCGAGCCGATCCTGACCAATTGGGTTCAGGATGCAGGTCGCCACGTCTATGCCATTGGAAAGATAGGAGATATCTTTTCGATGCAGGGCATAGATGAGGTCCACAAGGGCGATGACAAAGCGCTCATGACCCATTTGAATCGCCTTGCTGAAGAAGCTGTGGACGGCAGCCTAACCTTCGCGAATTTTGTCGAATTCGACAGCCTCTATGGCCACCGTCGCGATATCTCAGGCTATGCCCGCGCGCTGGAGTGGTTTGACGGCGAAATCGCCAAACTGCTTCCCAAAATGCGAGAGGGGGATCTCTTGATCCTAACCGCGGACCACGGCAATGACCCCAGCTGGAGCGGCACCGACCATACCCGTGAATGCGTGCCTGTTCTGTGTTATGGTGTGGGGCAGGGCTCGGCGGGGCATATTGCCTTTGCTGATGTGGCCGCCACTGTCGCGCATCACCTTAATATCCCTTCCCAAGGGCCCGGACGGAGTTTTCTATGAGCGTCGCTGACCTGCCAAAAGTCGAATTGCATTTGCATCACGAGGGGGCTGCTCCGCCTGCCTTTGTGCGTCAGTTGGCGCATGAAAAGAAGGTCGATTTGACCGGCGTCTTTGACGATCAGGGCAATTATAAATTCACCGATTTCGTGAATTTCCTGCGCACATATGAGGCGGCGACTGCGGTCTTGCAAACACCCGAGGATTTTGGGCGCTTGACCTCCGCCGTGCTTGAAGAATGCGCGGCAAACGGCGTGGTTTACGTGGAAAGTTTCCTCTCTCCCGAGTTCTGCGGCTGTGGCGATCTGGCGGCGTGGCGCGAGTATCTACACGCCATCCAAGAGGCAGCCGACCGCGCCGAAACCACCCATGGCATCACCCTGCGCGGTGTTGTCACCTGTATCCGCCACGAAGGCCCAGAGATTGCCAAACGCACAGCCCTTTGTGCTGCCGAAACCGCAGGCGACTGGGTCGTTGGCTTTGGCATGGGCGGGGACGAAGGCAAAGGCCATCAGGGCGATTTCGCCTATTCCTTTGATATGGCACGCGAAGCTGGCCTCAAACTGACCACCCACGCCGGGGAATTCGGCGGACCGGAAAGCGTCTGGGAAGCCATTCGCGACCTGAATGTCGAGCGCATCGGCCACGGTGTGCGCGCCATCGAAGACCCCAAACTGGTGCAAGAAATCGTGGCGCGTGACATCACGCTCGAGGTCTGCCCTGGCTCCAACGTCGTCCTCGGTCTCTACAAGGATTTCGCAGCCCACCCGATCCAGAAACTACGCGCCGCCGGTGTCAAAGTGACCGTCTCGACCGACGACCCGCCGTTCTTTGGCACCACCATGCGCCGCGAATACGACATGCTCGCTGCCGCCCATGGCTGGGACGCTGAGGTGTTCGCCGAAATCAACCAAACAGCCGCGCGCGCGGCCTTCTGTGACGAAGACACCCGCGCCACAATCCTCAAACGCCTGGAGGCCGCATGAACGATCATCTGACCGTCGTCGATCACCCGCTGGTTCAGCACAAACTCACTCTGATGCGCAGGAAAGAGACCTCGACCTCTGAGTTCCGCCAGCTTTTGCGCGAGATCAGCCAACTGTTGGCCTATGAGGTCACGCGCCCCTTGCCAATCGAGATGCGCAAGATCGAAACCCCTATGCAAGAGATGGATGCGCCTGTCTTGGCGGGCCGCAAACTGGCGCTTGTGTCGATTTTGCGAGCGGGCAATGGCTTGCTGGATGGCATGCTAGATCTGATTCCCTCAGCGCGGGTTGGCTTTGTGGGTCTTTATCGCGACGAAGAGACCTTGGAGCCGGTTGAGTACTATTTCAAAGTCCCGTCCGAGATGGACAAACGCTTGGTAATCGCCGTGGATCCAATGCTCGCGACCGGCAATTCTTCGGTCGCTGCGATTGATATGCTCAAGAAGGCCGGCGCGACCAATATCCGCTTCCTCTGCCTTTTGGCCGCGCCCGAAGGCGTCGCGCGCATGAAAGAGGCGCATCCGGACGTGCCGATTGTCACGGCGTCTTTGGACGATTGCCTCAATGAAAAAGGCTATATCGTGCCCGGTCTTGGCGATGCGGGAGACCGCATGTTTGGCACCAAATAGGCGACCTAAGTTTTTCGTGAAGCCCTCTAGTAGAGCTTTACTCATTTAGGGTTTTGCGTCTAAAGTGTCCCCATATCTTGTGGGGGCACGATGCAGTTCAAAAAAACACTCTCCTACACGCTTTTGGCCGCGATGACCTTGGCCACAGCTGTTGAGGCGCGCTCATTGCGCGATGACGGCGTGCCCGCCGAAGTGCCTCCGGCGTCGTTCAAAGGCAATCAATATGTAGACAGCCGTGGCTGTGTGTTCATCCGCGCGGGCGTGGATGGGTCGACCAGCTGGGTGCCGCGGGTGACGCGCGACCGCAAGCTTGTCTGTGGCATGCAGCCAACCGGCGTTGGTGGAACGACGACTGTTGCCGTGGTGGACGAACCTGAGATTATCGAAATCACCCCGACGGCGCCTGCACCGAAACCTGTGACCGTTGCTGCTGCGCCAAAACCAAAGCCAGTAGTGCGCAAACCCTCGCCGCGTGTTGCGCCTGCACGTCCTGTGGGCGTGCATCAGCCAGCCGCTATCGCGCCAGCGCCTCAAGTTGCCCATACCGGAGACGGCTGCGCGCATCTCTCGGCCCAAAGCCGCCAATACCTGAGCCACCCAACCGCCAATGTGCGCTGTGGATCACAGACCCAGGCCCTGAATGGAGGCCTCACCGCCCCAAGCAGTGGCTACAAGATGCCGAGCTATCAGGATCACAACGGTCAGATGGTTGTGACGGCTGGTGTCTATCCCGGCCAAACCGTCAAATCGGGTCACGTCGCGGGCAATACGCATGTGATCCCCCAGCATCTGTATCAGTCTCATCAAGAAGCCAAGCAGGTCGTAGAGCCTCCTGCCGGATACCGCACGGTTTGGAAGGATGATCGCTTGAACCCGAACCGCGGTGTTCAGACCATCAACGGCCAGCAGGCGATGGCCGGGGTGTGGGACACTAGCAAAATCCCGATGGAACTGCATAAACCGGGTGCGGTCTCGACGACAACCACGATGAGCACGCGCAGCTATGGCGGTGGCAACACGATGGTGATCACGCCAAACACCTATGTGCAGGTTGCGGCCTATGGGTCCTCTGAAGATGCCCAGCGTGTGGCCAAACGCGTGCGCAGCATGGGGCTGCCAGTGCGGATCGGGAAACAGCGCCAAGGCTATCAAGAGGTGCGGATGGTTCTGGCTGGGCCGTTTCATTCGCATGCCGCTGCGCAGTCGGCATTGAGCAAAGCCCGCTCTGCAGGGTTTCACAACGCTTACATTAAATAAAACTAAGTCGCGCAGATATCCTGCAAGGCGACCCATTCGCCATCCGTTAGGATTGGCGCGCTTTGGGTGATGACCGCATCGGCTTCGATCAGATTGAGCGTGGTTTCCCCAGATATATCAAGTGCATAGGCGTAGGGGCTGGCCGAGAGGCCAAGCTCTGAAAATCCTTCGATCAGCGCCGTATCTGAGGCTTTGCCGGCAGGCGTGATCGCCAGATGTTCGGCGTAGGCTGACAGGGTCTCGGGGGCTAATTGGCCCGAGGTGAGAAGACGGAAGCTCTCGGTCACCCCGCCAAATTCTAGGATGCGTTCCAAAGGATCGTTTTCTTCGGCGAATTTGGCCTCGGCCAGCATGAACCCTATAGCGGCGGCCGGGTCGTCAAAGTCTTCGACGATACTGCGCCCAACGACCAGGGCTGTACCCGGTAAAGAGGCTGTGGATTTCACGCCCCCCGGAACGACGAGAATTTCAGACACGTCAATGGCTTGCGCTAGTTTCTTCAGCGCTTGATCGCCAAGGTCCGAGTGACAGACCGCGCCCGTCGTGCGTTGCAGATGCCCAATCACATCATGGCCGATCACCACGCGGTTCAGTTCCGGCACAAGCCCAACAACATGGCTGCGCAAGGCGTTTGGCAGCCAAAGGGTCAGGCCTGCGGCCAAAGCCGCGACGCTGCCCAAAAGGATCGCCCACCTAAGACGTCCGGGACGCGGTTTTCCACGATGCAGGGCTTTGCGCAGGGTGTCGATGGCCTCGACCATCTCTACCTCGTTTTCTGCAAGCTCCAGGCTCTCTGAATCGTCGCCGCCGGGAATGAAAATCGCGGGCGTCTTGCCCGGATTGGCGCGTTCCACAGCGGTCAGAGACCAATGGGACAGCGGGCGATCCTGCATGTCAGAGATCAAAAGGCTCGCGTCCCCGATCGAGATAATGACCTCACGACGCTGCGCCTTGGGCGACTCGCGCCAAAGGGCTGAGGCCTCTAGCCTCTGATATTTTTCAAATGCGGTGCTCATACGCGTGGCTGCTCTGCCATCATTGTTGATGTCAGTTTAGCGCGAAAGGATAGCGTGGGCAATCACGCCCACGCAGTCGTTTTAGTAGCCGTTTGCGATTTTGCGCAGTTCGAACTTTTGGATTTTGCCGGTCGAGGTCTTGGGCAGCTCCTGAAACAGAACGTGTTTGGGGGCTTTGAAGCCTGCGAGTGTCTCGCGGCTGAAGGCAATCAGATCTTTGTCCGTGGCGGTCGCGCCGGGTTTGAGTTCGACAAAGGCGCAGGGCACTTCGCCCCATTTTTCGTCGTTCTTGGCAACCACAGCCGCCAGCAGCACGTCGGGATGCGCCATCAGGACGCCCTCGACTTCGACGGAGCTGATGTTCTCGCCGCCCGAGATGATGATGTCCTTGGCGCGGTCGGCGATCTGGATATAGCTGTCCGGATGCTGCACCGCGATGTCGCCAGAGTTGAAGTAGCCGCCTTTGAAGGCTTCTTCGGTGGCTTCTGGGTTCTTCAAATACCCCTTCATGACCGAGTTGCCGCGAATGGTGATTTCGCCCTGCGTTGTACCGTCCATAGGCACCGGATTATGCTCGCTGTCGCGCACAATCACAGGTTCCATCATCGGGAAGGCCACGCCTTGCTGGCTTTTGCGCGCCGCGACTTCGGCGGTGCTCATGTTGTCCCAATCGCCGCCTTTCCAATAGCATTCGGTCACGTGGCCGTAGGTTTCGGTCAGACCGTAGACATGGGTGATATTGAACCCGAGCTCTTCGATTTTGGCGAGCGTCGCGGGGGCAGGGGGTGCACCGGCGGTGTAGGTCTCGACGACATGATCAAACTCGCGACGGTCCTCGGCGGGCGAATTGACCAAAGCGTTCAGAACAATAGGCGCCCCGCCCATGTGGGTCACGCCCTCATCGGCGATGGCGTCAAAGACGTTCTTGGCCGTGATATCTCGGCAGCAGACGACAGTGCCCCCCAGAACCGGCATCATCCAGGTGTGGTTCCAGCCGTTGCAGTGAAACAGCGGTACGATCGTCAGATAAACCGGATGCAGGGTCAGACGCCAGGATACGACTGTGCCCATGGTCATCAGATAAGCACCGCGGTGGTGATAGACCACGCCCTTGGGACGGCCCGTTGTGCCTGAGGTATAGTTCAGCGCGAGGCTTTCCCATTCATCCTCTGGCATGATCCAGTCGAAATCCGCATCACCACCTGCGATGAAGTCTTCGTATTCGATGTAATCACCGCTGGGCGGAAAGCCTGCTTGGGGGTCTGCGACTTCGATGATCGTGGGCGCAGGGCCTTCCATTTTCTCGATCGAGGCCTGAACGAGGGGCAAAAGGCTGGTGTCTGCCAGCACGACTTTGGCTTCTCCGTGGTCAAAGATATAGCCAACGGTCGAGGCATCCAGACGCGTGTTGATCGTGTTCAGCACCGCACCTGAGGCAGGCACGCCAAAGCTCGCCTCACATTGCGCGGGGATGTTGGGCAAAAGCGTCGCCACCACGTCGCCGGGCTGAACGCCCATTTTCACCAGAGCCGAGGCAAAGCGCGTACAGCGCTCGTAGTATTCCACATAGGTCTTGCGGTGATTGCCATAGACGTTGGCCAGACGGTCCGGAAAGACCTGAACCGCGCGGCGCAAATGGCTGAGCGGGGTCAGCGGTACAAAATTGGCCTCGGTTTTGCCAAGCCCGGTTTCATCTTTCATCCAGCCCATGGAACGTCTCCCTCATGTCCATTTGCCTGCGTTCTATCAGGGCCTTACCCGCTGGTGATAGCTGGTAGAAATCCGGTCCGTAGAACTGCGGTGGTTTACATGAGCGAGGGCGCTGGCCTCTGTCAAGCGCTTCGCTCTTTCATCGGTGTAGGCGCAGATGTAACGTGCCGTCCATGATCATTTCGTACGGACGCAGATTTATCTTTGTGCATATCCCCAAGACGGCGGGCACAGCGATGGCGCTGGCGCTTGAGGGGCGGGCGATGAAGGATGATCTGATGCTAGGGGACACGCCCAAAGCGCTAAAACGGCGGCGGCGGTTGAAGGACGTTCAGGCAGCGGGGCGGTTGTGGAAGCATTCGACTTTAAGCGACATCGAGGGGTTGGTGACCGCCGAAGAGATTGGCTCGTTTTTTACCTTCACCTTAGTGCGTAACCCCTGGGATCGCATGGTGAGTTACTATCATTGGCTGAAGGATCAAAGCTTCGCGCATCCGGCCGTGAAATTGGCGCAAGAGCTGGAGTTTCAGGGCTTTGCGCAGCATCCGCAGACGGTGAATAGCTTTAGGTCAAACCCCTACGCGAGCTATCTGACGTTTCGCAGTCAGGAACGGGCGTCCTGTTTCATTCGGATTGAAAATTTCGAAGAGGACGCACAGCCGCTGTTTGACCACCTCGGGTTTTCTCTGTCGCTGACGCGGGTCAATGCCTCAGACCGCAAGGCCGACTATCGCGCCTATTATGACGAGAAAACCAGCGCAGCGGTTGCCGAGGCGTGCGCCCAAGATATCGCGCGATTCCAGTACAGCTTCTGAAACGAAAAAGCCCCGGCCGAGGGACCGGGGCTTTTCCAAGTTGTGACAGCGACTACGCCGCCGCAGCCTGTGGCCCAAAGCGGCCATAGAAGTCCTGACCCTTCGCCGCCATATCCCGCAACAGGGCAGGGGTGGCAAAACGCGCGCCATGCGCCTCGGTGAGGGCATCACAGGTCTCTGCTGCCCATTCCGCGCCTACGATGTCCAGCCAAGAGAACGGACCGCCCGACCAAGGCGCAAAGCCCCAGCCCAGGATCGCGCCCACATCGCCTTCGCGGATGTCTTCCAGCACGCCTTCTTCCAGCGCGCGGACCGCTTCCAGGACTTGCGCGAACATCAAGCGGTTCTGGACTTCGATCAGCGAAGGCTGCTCGGACGCGAGTGCGTATTTCTCGCCCAGTCCGGTCCAGAGACTTTCGCGTTTGCCTTTTTCGCTATAGGCATAAAAGCCCGCGTTGGCTTTGCGACCCAGACGGCCTTCGTCAAACATCCAGAACAGGATCTCGTCGCAGGCATCATCATAGTCCGCACCCATGGCCTCTTTCGTGGCCTTAGCGATTTTGACGCCCAGATCAATCGAGGTTTCATCTGTCAGTTGCAGCGGACCCAGAGGCATGCCGAGCATCTTGGCCGCATTCTCGATAAGCGCAGGCGCGACGCCTTCGGTGACCATGCGGATGCCTTCGTTGATGTAAGGGATGATGCAGCGGTTGGCGTAGAAGAAGCGCGCGTCATTGACGACGATCGGCGTTTTCTTGATCTGACGCACATAGTCGAGCGCCTTGGCCACGGCCACATCGCCGGTCTCTTTGCCTTTGATGATCTCAACCAACATCATCTTCTCGACTGGCGAGAAGAAGTGAATGCCGATGAACTTGTCGGCCCGCACAGAGGCTTTCGCCAGCTCGGTGATCGGCAGGGTCGAGGTGTTGGTGGCAAAAACGCAGTCCTCGCCCACGATGGCCTCAACCTTCTTGGTCATCTCGGCTTTGACGCCGACGTCCTCAAAGACGGCTTCAACGATCAGATCACAACCCTTAAGCGCCTCAAGATCCGCGGTCGCATTGACCAGACCCAGCATTTTTTCTTTTTGCTCAGGCGTGGACTTCTTTCGTGCGATGCCCTTGTCGGCAAAGGCTTCGATATAGGCGCGGCCTTTGTCAGCGGCCTCTTGGTCGCGGTCGATCAGAACAACCTCGATACCGGCTTTGGCAGAGACCAGCGCAATGCCTGCGCCCATCATGCCAGCCCCCAGAACGCCGACTTTCTTGACGGTCTGATCGGCAACCGCTGGGCGGTTCGCGCCTTTTTCCAGCGCCTCTTTGTTGATGAAGAGGCTGCGGATCATGGCAGAGCTGCTTGGGTTCATCAGAACATGGGTGAACCAGCGTGCCTCGATCTTGATTGCAGTGTCAAAAGGCACCAAAGCGCCTTCGTAGACCGCAGACAACATCGCTTTGGCCGCCGGGTAAACACCTTGCGTGTTCCCGTTGACCATGGCGTTGGCACCGACAAAGGTCATGAAGCCCGCTGGGTGATACGGCGCGCCGCCTGGCATTTTATAGCCTTTTTCATCCCAAGGTTTGACGATTTTGGGCTCGGACAGAACCCAAGCCTTTGCATCGGCCATCGGATCCTCGGAGACCTCATCAATCAATCCTGCGGATTTGGCTTTCTTCGGATCAGAGAGCTTACCCTGCAGCAGGAACGGCGACGCCGCCATCGCGCCCAGCTTGCGGGTCAGACGAGTGGTGCCGCCCATGCCCGGGAAGATGCCAACCATGATTTCCGGCAGGCCGATCTTGGCTTTTGGATTGTCAGCCGCAAAGATGCGGTGGCAGGCCAAAGGGATCTCAAACCCGATACCCAGAGCAGTGCCCGGCAGCACGCAAGCAATCGGCTTGCCGCCTTTGTTGGTCTTTGGATCCATGCCCGCGCGCTCGATTTTGCGCAGGATGCCGTGGGTCTGCATCAGACCATCCATGAGGCCTTGCTCTGGCGAGCCGCCGGCCATTTCCTTCATCTTGGCGATGATATTCAGGTCCATGCCGCCGGCAAAAGAGCCGGGCTTGCCCGAGGTGATGATGATGCCCTTACAGGCCTCATCCGCGAGGGCCGCATCGATCAGCGCGTCCAGATCCATGAACCCTTGCTGGTTCATGACGTTCATGGATTTACCAACGGTGTCCCAAGTGATGACGCCAACGCCGTCTGCGTCCAATGCGTAGCTAAAATCGCTCATGATCTCTCTCCTTAGACGCGTTCGATGATGGTGGCAGAGCCCATGCCCGCCGCCACACAAAGGGTTGCCAGTCCGACTTCTTTGTCCTGACGCTCAAGCTCGTCCAAGAGCGTGCCGATGATCATCGCGCCGGTCGCGCCCAGCGGGTGGCCCATCGCGATGGCGCCGCCGTTCACGTTGACTTTGGCGTCGTCCACTTGGAAGGCCTGCAAGAAACGCAGAACTACGGCCGCGAAGGCTTCGTTTACTTCAAAGAGGTCGATGTCATTGATGGACATGCCGTTCTCGGCAAGGATTTTCTCGGTGACGGGAACAGGGCCAGTGAGGTTGATGGTTGGTTCCGAGCCGATCTTGGCGTTCGCTTTGATGCGCGCGCGTGGCTTGAGGCCGTGCTTTTCACCGAACTCTTTGTTGCCGATTAGGATCGCCGTCGCGCCATCCACGATGCCAGAGCTGTTGCCCGCGTGGTGAACGTGGTTCACGCGCTCCAGATGCGGGTATTTCATCAGAGCGACCTTGTCGAAGCCGGGCATGACCTCGCCCATTTCCTGGAAAGAGGCCTTGAGTTTTCCAAGGTCTTCGGCAGTGGTCCCCGGACGCATGTATTCGTCGTGATCCAGAATGGTCAGGCCGTTGATGTCGGTCACGGGCACGATGGATTTGTCAAACCGACGGTCTTCCCAAGCGGCGGCTGCGCGCGCCTGAGATTGCGCAGCAAATGCGTCGCAGTCTTCGCGGGTGAACCCATATTCGGTCGCGATCAGGTCGGCCGATACACCCTGAGGCATAAAGTTCTCGCCCATCGCGATACGTGGATCCACGGCCATCGCCGCGCCATCAGAGCCCATTGCCACGCGGCTCATGACCTCACAGCCACCGGCGATATAGGCGTCGCCCGCGCCGCCTTTGACTTGGTTGGCCGCGAGGTTCACAGCTTCCATACCGGAGGCGCAGAAGCGGTTGATCGCAAGACCCGGCACCGACTGATCAAAGTCAGAGAGCAGAACCGAGGCCCGCGCCAGACAGCCGCCGTTTTCCATGACTTGGGTGACATTGCCCCAGATCACGTCTTCGATCGCATCGCCCGGCAGATCATTGCGGGACTTCACCGCGTTCAGCATCTGGGCAGACAGGGCGAGCGAGGTCACCTCGTGCAAGGATCCATCCTTGCGCCCCTTGCCCCGCGGGGTGCGCGCGGCGTCATAGATATAGGCTTCGGTCATACTTGCCTCCTAATTTTCAAAGTTACAGGCCACGGTCACTTGGGTGACCGGGCATAAGATCGTAGGGGTGCTTCCACCCCGGTGTGTTTTCGATGTTGCTGAGCCAGCAGTCGATATTCGGCCAATCGGCGCGCACAAATCCGTAGGGCTCTGGGTAGAAGAGATAGCCGCAGCAAGAGATATCGGCGTTGGTCAGACCATCGCCTACAATCCAGTCGCGGCCTTCAAGATGGGTGTTCAGAACCTTATAGGCGGCTTGCAGACGTCCCTGCAGAAACCCAATCGCCTGCGCCGGACGTTTGTCTTCCGGCAGGAAGTTCAAAAGGAACCGCGTGACGCCGTTCTGGCTGGAAAGTTTGTGGTTATCAAACAGCACCCAGCGCAGGATCTCGTAACGCTCGGCATCCGTGTTGCCGCCAAACTTACCGGTTTTGTCCGAAATATACTGCTGAATGACACCGGACTGTGTGAGCTTGACGTCGCCGTCAACAAGCACCGGCACTTCGCCCATTTCATTGACGTTGGTCAGATAGGCCTCAGAGCGTGCTTCGCCGCCGAAGAAATCCACATAGACCGGCTCCCACTCGAGCCCAGACAGCTCCAAAGCCAGCGCCGCCTTATAGGCGTTGCCGCTTTCGCCAAAGCAGTAGAGTTTAATCGTCATATGTGCCTCCCAGTCTTAAATGTCGCGGAGGGGGTTTCGCACCCCCGAGGTCAAAATCTGCGATTTTAACCCGCCCCCGCGGAGTATTTTTCGCAAGATGAATGTGGGTCTTTAGAGTTGCTTAACCAAGATCGGTTTCCCTGACGTCGCGGTACAGGCTGGAGAGCCGATGGCCGTGCAAGGTGAAACCCCATTTCGCACCCTTCTCTCGGCGCGGTGCGAAGTGGGGGGATCCGGGATTTCATCTTGCTCCAAATACTCAAATCCCCAGATCTCCTGTCTCGCAGACGTTCATTTCTTGCGCCCGTCCAATTCCAGATTGAACCGGCGCAGCCGATGCAAAAGACCTTCTTCATCTGTGATGCCGTCAAAGTTTTCAAAGACAAAGGAAATGGCTTCCCCTTCATCCAGACCCGCCTCGGCTGCAAAGGACTTCAGACGACGATAGGCGTCCTCAGTCATGGCAATCGGTACTCGGCGGGTCAGGCGAAAACGTTTGGGCATCGTGGCTTAGAATGCCTCCGCGTCCAGAGCCATCACCGGATCCGCACCGCTTTCGATGCGCGCAAGGTGCATCGCTGTGGCGGGCAGGCGGCGGGCCATATAGTAGCGCGCGGTGGCCAGTTTGGTTTCGTGGAACGCGGTATCAGACGTGCCGTTGGCCAAAGCATCCAGCGACGCACGCGCCATTTTGCCCCACATCAGACCCAGGCACACATGCCCAAAGAGGTGCATGAAGTCATAGGATCCAGAGAGCGCCGCATTCGGGTTTTTCATACCGTTCTGCATGAAGAACATGCCCGCAGACTGAAGGTGCTTGGACGCGGTCTTCAACGGCTCGATGAAATCAGCCATGGCCTCATCCGCGCCTTGTTCTTTGCAGAAGCTTTTGACCAGCTCGAAGAAAGCCATGACGTGTTTGCCGCCATCGGTTGCCAGTTTCCGGCCCACAAGGTCCAGCGCCTGAACGCCGTTTGCTCCTTCGTAGATCATTGCAATGCGGGCGTCGCGCGTGAACTGGCTCATGCCCCATTCTTCGATATAGCCGTGACCACCGTAGACCTGCTGTGCCAGCACAGTCATGTCGTAGCCTTCGTCAGTCAGAAAACCTTTCAGAACAGGCGTCAGCAGAGAGATCAGACCATCTGCGTCTTTGTCGCCATTGCGATGCGCGTCGTCCAGCAGTGTTGCGCCCCAGAGCGTGAAGGCGCGGGCGCCTTCATTGAAGGATTTTTGGTCCATCAAGGAACGGCGGATATCTGGATGAACGATCAGCGGATCTGCTGGACCATCAGGGTTTTTCACGCCGGTCACATCGCGGCCCTGCAGGCGGTCTTTCGCGTAGATTAGAGCGTTCTGATAGGCGACCTCGGACTGAGCCAGACCCTGCATCGCAACACCCAGACGGGCTTCGTTCATCATGGTGAACATCGCGCGCATGCCTTTGTGCATGTCCCCCAGCAGATAGCCGGTCGCCTCATCATAGTTCATCACACAGGTCGAGTTGCCATGGATGCCCATCTTCTCTTCGATATTGCCGACAGACACGCCGTTGCGCGCGCCCAGAGAGCCATCTTCGTTGACCATGAACTTCGGCACGATGAAGAGAGAGACGCCTTTGATGCCTTCAGGGCCACCCGGGATTTTCGCAAGTACGAGGTGGATGATGTTATCCGCCATGTCGTGCTCGCCCGCCGAGATAAAGATCTTCTGGCCGGATACCTTGTAGGACCCATCGTCCTGAGGCTCTGCTTTGGTGCGCATCAGACCCAGATCGGTGCCACAATGCGGCTCGGTCAGGTTCATGGTGCCGGTCCACTCGCAGCTGACCATGTTTGGCAGGTAGGTGGCCTTCTGTTCCTCGGTGCCATGCGCAAGGATCGCAGAGGCCGCGCCGTGGGTCAGGCCCTGATACATGGTGAAGGCTTGGTTGGCACCGGAGAAGAATTCGCCAACCGCGCTGCCGATGACCGCTGGCATATTCTGCCCGCCGAATTCCTCGGGCATGTCCAGACCGGTCCAGCCGCCTTCTTTCACCATTTCAAAGGCGTCTTTGAAGCCTTTGGGCGTATAGACCACACCGTTTTCCAGACGGCAGCCCTCTTTGTCGCCTACAACGTTCAGGGGCGCGAGGACTTCGCTGGTCAGTTTGCCGGCCTCTTCGAGGATGGCATTTGTGAAATCTGCGTCTAACTCGTCATACCCAGGGGTTTTGCTTTCAGAAACCTTCAGGACATCGTGCAAAATGTACTGTGCGTCCTTTACTGGGGCTACATAGCTTGGCATCTCTTCTCCTCCGGAGCTTTTTACTCTGCTGCTTTTTTCTGGTTGTTAAACGAGGACAACATGCGTTCTCCCCATTTGAGCTGGGCCTTGAGATCGGCGATGGCTTCGTCCAGCTCTTCGCGCTGACGTTCCATGCCCTCAAGATGGCCTTTGGCGATCTCATAGGTGCGTTCGTATTGGGTCTGTTGCTGGTCACCTACGTCATAGAGGTTTAGCAACTGGCGGATTTCCTCGAGCGAAAAGCCAAAACGCTTGCCGCGCAGGATCAGCTTAAGCCGCGCGCGATCGCGGCGCGTGAACAGGCGTTTCTGGCCGTCGCGGATCGGGAACAACAGCTCCTTCGCTTCGTAAAAACGCAGCGTCCGCGGGGTCACGTCGAATGCATCGCACATCTGACGGATGGTCAAAGTGTCTTCGGTCATGTCATTTCCTCGCGCTAACAAAACGGTCGGTTACGTGGGTCTGAACACTATCTAGGAGCTAGTTTACGTTTACGTAAGCGATACGCTGCGTCACAAATGAAGTTGACGTAGCGTCGACTTACGTCAACTTGAAGGTTGGACGCAGTTCACCCGTTAAGGCAATCGCAGGGGAGGGATTTAGTCGAGGTTTGACGCTGTTTCGGCGCGCAGAGCGGAAAGCTCTTCGATGGCTTCATCCAGTTGAGCACGTTGCTCATGCAGATTCGCAAGCTGGTTGTCGGCCATATCCAGAAAGGCGCGCATCTGCGCTTGGGTGCCTTCTTTTTCATAGATCAGCAGCCACTGACGCATCTCTTCAAGTTTGATGCCAAACTTACGCCCGCGCAGAATCAATGTCATGCGCGCGCTTTCCTTAGGGCCGTAGAACCGGCTGCGCCCTTCGCGCTCTGGCTGCAGGAGTTCGATATACTCGTAGTACCGCAAAGTCCGAGGCGTTACGTCGAATTTCGCACACATCTCTTTGAAAGTTAGACGTTCGGTCATGAGTATTCTCCCTTGCGGGGAATTTAGGCCCAGTGTTCACTAAGGGCAACAGTTGTGACGTTGGGAAAGTAGCTATGGTCGATAAAACTAAGATCGCACAACAATTTATCAAAGCTCTGCCGCATTCGGCCGCCTTGGGGATGGAGTTCATTTCGCTTGAGGATGGAACCGCGGGAATTGCGATGGACTACGACGAACGCTTTATCGGAGACCCTGAATCCAAAGTGATTTCCGGTGGCGCTGTGTCAGCCCTTTTGGACACCTGTTGTGGCGCTGCGGTGCTGACTCACCCGAAAGCACCAGCGCGTACGGCAACGATGGATTTGCGGATTGACTACATGCGTGGGGCAGAGCCGGGGCAAAGGATATCCGCCTATGCGGAGGTCTATCACATGACCCGTTCGGTAGCTTTCGTGCGCGCACGTGCCTTTGATGACGATATGGAAAACCCCGTGGCCACCGCCACTGGTGCCTTTACGATGGAGCACAAGTGATGAGCAGACCTCGCCCAGAACCAGTCCAAGTCGTCAAGCAACGTCGCGATGCCGTGCTGAAAGCGCTGGTGTCCAATATTCCGTACTACAGTTTCATGGGGTTTCAGTTTGACCGCCGCGGCGATGAGGTCACGGCCATCATGCCATATAATGACAGCTTGATTGGAAATCCGATGCTGCCGGCCTTGCATGGCGGGGCCTCTGCGGCCTTTCTGGAAGCCACGGCTTTGATCGTTCTAAGCTGGAGCACCCTGTGGGAAGATATGGAGTCAGGCGCCTTGTCATTGGAAGAACTGGAGGAGGGCAAGTTGCCGCGTCTGCCGAAGACGATTGATTTCTCGGTGGATTATCTGCGCACGGGCCTACCTCGGGATTCTTATGCGCGGGCGACGTTGAACCGTTCAGGCCGCCGTTATGCGTCCGTGTTTGTCGAAGCCTGGCAGGATCAACGCAGCAGGCCCTATGTGCAAGCCACAGGTCATTTCCTGATGCCTCAGCGGCAGGACACCATTTAAGCCATGACCCAGCAAGCGGAGATCACCCACCGCCGCGTGCTGAAAATTGCCGTTCCCATTGTGCTGTCCAATGCCACCGTGCCCATCCTTGGGGCCGTTGATGTTGGCGTTGTGGGCCAGATGGGCGAAGCGGCTCCGATTGGGGCTGTCGGCATGGGCGCGATTATTCTGACGACGCTCTACTGGTTCTTTGGCTTTTTGCGCATGGGCACGGCCGGTTTGGTCGGTCAGGCCAATGGGAAAGGGGATAGTGCTGAAGTCTCGGCCATTCTAACCCGCTCTCTGATGATCGCAGGCGCCGCGGGCGTCGGGTTGATTGTGTTGCAGGCCTTGCTCTTTCGCGGCGCATTTGCCCTGTCGCCTGCCTCTGAGGAGGTGGAGACGCTGGCCGCGTCCTATCTGCGAATCCGCATTTGGACGGCGCCTTTCGCGATTGCGGTTTATGCGCTGACCGGCTGGCTTGTCGCGATGGAGCGCACCTCGGGGGTCTTTTGGATCCAACTCGTGATGAACGGAATCAATATCGTTTTGGATCTTTGGTTTGTGCTTGGGCTGGGCTGGGGCGTGCAGGGCGTAGCCTTTGCGACCGTGATCGCGGAATTCACCGGAGCGGTTTTCGCGCTGTGGTACTGTCGCGATGCTTTTGACAACGTGGAGTGGCGCAATTGGCTGAGGGTGTTTGACCGCGAGAAGGTCACGCGGATGATGGTGCTGAACCTTGATATCCTGATCCGTTCGGCCATGTTGATGGCGATCTTTACGAGCTTTGTCTTCATTGGCGCGCGGTTTGGCGATGTGACCTTGGCGGCCAACGAAGTCCTAACCCAGTTCCTGCACATCACCGCCTATGCAATGGATGGCTTTGCCTTTGCCGCCGAGGCTCTGATTGCGCGGGCAATCGGTCAATCCAACCGCGCTCGCGTGCGCAAAGCGGCGCGTTATTGCATGTTCTGGGGCGGGGTGACTTGTGTCTTTCTGGCGCTTGGCTTCGCGCTGGGCGGCGGATACTTGATCGATGTCATGGCCAAGTCGGCCGACGTGCAAGACGTGGCGCGACAGTATCTGTGGTGGATGGTCTTGGCTCCGGTCGCGGGTTTTGTGGCGTGGATGTTTGACGGCATCTTCATAGGCGCAACGCGCGGGCGGGACATGCGCAATATGATGGCCGTGTCCTTTGTGATCTATATCGTAGCCGTCTTGGCTTTGGTCCCAGCCTTTGGCAACGACGGGCTTTGGGCCGCCCTGATCATTTCCTTTGTCGCGCGGGGGATCACATTGGGGCTGAAGTACCCGGGCCTTGAGAGATCCGTCGCTTAGAGGATCTCTTTCACGCTTTCAGGAGGTCTTCCGAGGCGCACGCCTTTGCCGGTGATGACCACAGGGCGTTCGATTAATTTCGGAGCCTTGGCCATGGCTGCAATCAGCACCTCGTCGCTGTCCGTCTTGGAGAGGCCGAGCTCTTTAAACTCGGCTTCGCCTGTGCGCATCAGTTGAATCGCTGGAATGCCGAGCTGAGCCAACACGTCCCGGATTTCCGCTTCGCTTGGCGCGTCCTCAAGGTACTTGCGGATCTCTACCGGCCCGTGTTCCTCGAAAATCGCCAAAGTCGCGCGGGATTTTGAACAGCGCGGGTTGTGCCAGATTACGGTCATAGCCAATCACTCCGTTTGGTGCCAACGGCCTCGGCCACATTGGCAAAGCCATCCTGTTCAATAAGGCGGTCCAGGCCAATGAGGATGTCTTGAACCATCGAAAGGCCGCCGTAGACCAAGGCTGTGTAAAGCTGCACCGCTGACGCCCCCGCGCAGATCTTGGCGTAGGCTTGGTCCGCGTTCGAAACCCCGCCGACGCCGATCAAAGGCAGTTTGCCTGCGGTCACATAGGACAGGCGCGCCAACACGCGCGTGGATTTTTCAAACAGCGGCGCGCCGGACAGCCCACCCATTTCGTCGCGATGTTGCGACTGCAGGCCTGCGCGATCCAAAGTGGTATTGGTTGCGATCACGGCGTCGATCTTTTGCTCCAGCGCAACCTCTGCGATCTCTTCGATCTCTGCCTCGGTCAGATCAGGCGCGATCTTCAGGAAAATCGGGATCTTGCGGTTGAGGGTGTCGCGCACCTCGAGCACTCCGGAAAGGAGCGCGGAGAGGGCCTCTTTGCCCTGCAGGTCACGCAGTTTCTCGGTGTTCGGAGAGCTGACATTCACCGTCGCGAAGTAGAGGTGATTGCCGCAATGGGCGAGGACTTTGGCGAAATCCGCTGCGCGGTCGTCGCTGTCTTTGTTGGCACCCAGGTTCAGCCCTAGCACCGCATCGCGTGGGCGTTTTGCCAGCCGCGCGGCAATCGCTTCCATACCCTGATTGTTAAAGCCAAAGCGGTTGATGGCGGCTTGATCCTCAGTCAGGCGAAAGAGCCGAGGTTTCGGATTGCCCGGCTGCGCGCGTGGGGTTGCAGCGCCGACCTCAAAGAACCCGAACCCAGCCCGCGACAAGCCCAGCAGGGCCTCAGCGTTCTTGTCAAATCCAGCCGCCAACCCCAGCGGGTTCGCCAGATCCAGACCTGCCACATTCGTGCGCAGCCGTGGCGACGTCACAAGGCCCGGAGAGGCCGCCACACCCAACTGCAACGACTTGATCGCCAGCCCGTGCGCGGTCTCGGGATCAAAGCGATAGAGCAGGGGCATGCCCAGACGTTCGAGGAGGTTCATTCCATGCCTCCGGCCGGAAACTGATGGACGCTGTCAACCAAGGGCAAAGGCTGTGCCCAAAGCACATCGGCGAGTCGCAGCGGTCCATAAAGGTGCGGAAACAAATCGCCGCCGCGCGATGGCTCCCATTTCAGGGCTTCGCCTAATTTTTCACCATCCAGCGCCAGTAAAAACAGCCCGTCCACACCGGCAAAATGCCGCTTAGCGGTCTCTTCGGCTTGGGCAGCAGTGGAGAAATGCACAAAGCCATCGGCGACATCAATCGGAGCCCCTTGGGATTCTCCGTTTGTTTTCAGGTCGCTCCATTCATCAGAGCGGAGGATTTTATAAATCTGCATGGCGCTGACATGCCTGTAACGTCAAGAATGGTCAAGTCGCGCGAGATGTCATTATACTGTTAAAGTTGAAAGTCTATTTCGGCTTGGGTGTTTGTCTTTTTCAAAGAGCTTTGAAAGCGTGGCTCTTTATTAGACGTTAACGATAACATGGGAGAAAAAAAGATGTCTAAACTACTCTTTACGGCAGCGGGTTTGGCGCTCACTGCGGGTATGGCGTCGGCGGATTATACGCTGACCATTTTGCATACCAACGACATTCACAGCCGGGTTGAGTCGATCAACCGGTTTGACTCTACCTGTAATGCGGACGGCGAAGCAGAGGGCAAATGCTTTGGCGGTATGGCGCGGATCAAGACGGCCGTTGATGCGAAACGTGCGGAACTTGCAGGCAGCAACTATGTTGTTCTGGACGCAGGCGACCCGTTCCAGGGCTCTTTGTTCTACACCACCTACAAGGGCGCGGCTGAGGCCGAGTTCATGGAAGCGATTGGCTATGATGTCATGGCTGTCGGCAACCACGAATTTGATGACGGCCCAGAGGGTCTTGAGGCATTCGTGGACACCGTGTCCTTCCCAGTGATCTCTGGCAACCTTGATCTGACCTCGGAACCAGCGCTGAACGGCAAGGTGTCCAATCATGTTGTTCTGAACGTAGGCGGCCAAAAGATTGGCATCATCTCTGCATTGGCGGTTGATACGGTGGAAACATCCTCGCCGGGTGAAAACGTGGTCTTCCAAGACGAGATCGAGAGCCTGAAGGCCGACGTCGCTGCGCTGGAAGCGGAAGGCGTCAACAAGATCATCGCGCTGAACCACGTTGGTCTGGCCAAAGACCTCGAGATCGCAGCAGCGGTGCCTGGTATTGACGTCGTTGTGGGGGGGCACTCTCACACACTGTTGTCCAACACCTCTGACCGCGCGGCGGGCGCTTACCCGACCATGGTTGGCGCAGTTCCAGTGGTGCAGGCCTATGCTTATTCCAAATATCTGGGTGAGCTGACTGTTACCTTTGATGACGCGGGCAACGTGACCTCTGCAATGGGTGAGCCGATCTTGCTGGATGCTTCTGTGACCCCGGATGCAGCAATGGCGGCTCGGATCGCCGAAATGGGCGCGCCGATTGAAGAGATGAAGCAGCGCGTTGTTGCAGAAACCGCCGAGGCGGTCGAAGGCGCGCGTGAGTTCTGCCGGACCGGTGAATGCGCGATGGGCAACCTTGTTGCTGACGCGATGTTGGACCGTGTGAAGGATCAAGGCATTTCGATTGCGATCCAAAACGGGGGCGGTCTGCGCGCATCTATTGACGCGGGCGAAGTCACCATGGGCGAAGTCCTGACCGTTCTGCCATTCCAGAACACGCTTTCGACCTTCTTCGTATCCGGTCAAACCGTGATCGACGCGCTTGAAAACGGCGTAAGTCAGGTCGAAGAAGTGAAAGGCCGCTTCCCACAGGTTGCGGGTCTGAAGTTCACCTGGGATGCCTCTGTGGCGGCTGGCGAAGGCCGGATCCAAGAGGTGATGGTCATGGAAGGCGGCGAGTTCGTCGCGATTGATCCAGCCAAGACCTATGGTCTGGTGTCCAACAACTATGTCCGTGGTGGTGGTGACGGCTATAAGATGTTCCGCGATGCGGACAATGCTTATGACTACGGCCCGGACCTCGCGGATGTGACCGCGGAGTATCTGGCGAAAGTCGGTCCTTATACACCTTACACTGACGGGCGGATTGCCCAAAAGTAAGCTGATTTAACACAAAAATTGAGAAGCCCGGCCGGCAACGGTCGGGCTTTTTTAATTAAGAGCGGAATCAAGGCCTAAGGCCGCCGCTCTTTCGCCGACCCGACCCGCAGGGGCGGCGCATTTGTGAGGTTTCGCTCCAACACCGAACTAGGACGTGGGCTGAAACATAAATTGGCACATAGGACTGGCTCGATGCCACCCCTCGGATCGGCGCAAGAGCGGCTTTGAGCTAGATCTTGATACGATCCTGCTTGTCCGAAATCGGAATAAACTCTTCCGTATCACCGGGTGGCAGATGAAACGGCCCGTTTGCCCAATCCTCAGTTTTCCAAGCTTCCTTCGCGGCCTCGATCTTGGCCTTGTCGGAACTCACAAAGTTCCACCAGATATAACGCGGCCCATTCAGTGTCGCCCCGCCCAGAGCCATCAGTCGCGCACCCTTCGCGCCCGCGCGGATCGAGATCTTGTCCCCCGGACGGAACACCATCATCTGGCCGACCTCAAACACCTGCCCGCTGACCTCAATCGACCCCTGCGTGACATAGATCCCGCGGTCTTCGTGATTATCGGGCAGGGGGAACTGCGCGTGGGCCTCTAGCACGACATCGGCATAGAAGATCTCGGATTGCATGGTGACAGGCGACGCAGCCCCCCAAGCGTCCCCAAGGATCAAACGCACAGACGCGCCTCTGTCCTGCAGATAGGGCAGCGCGGCTTCTTTGTGATGCTCAAAGTCAGGTGCCATATCCTCTTTGTCCTCAGGCAGGGCAACCCAGGTTTGGATCCCAAACAGCGAATGCCGCGTCGCGCGTGTCTCGTCCGAGGTGCGCTCGGAATGGGTCACGCCTCGGCCTGCGAGCATCCAGTTCACCTCGCCAGGATAGATCATCTGATGCGTGCCCAAAGAGTCGCGATGCTCAAATTCGCCCTGATACAGATAGGTGACCGTGCCCAAGCCAATATGAGGATGCGGACGCACGTCGATGCCGCCCTCGGTGATGAACTCGGCAGGGCCCATCTGGTCAAAAAACACAAACGGCCCGACCATCTTGCGTTCCACGGACGGCAAAGCTCGGCGCACTTCGAAACCACCAAGGTCGCGTGCACGCGGCACGATCATCGTCTCGATATTCTCAAGCGTGGCTTTGGGGTGTTGGCTTGGGTTCCAGCTCATGATCTGTCCTTTCGCTTAAGAGGCGCGTACATCGCGCGTTTCATCGGGGTGGCGGTCCATATAGCCCTTCATATACGGGCAGAGCGGCAAGATCTTTTGCCCTGCGGCTCGGGCATCTGCGACAAGTCGTTCTGCCAGTGCTTTTGCGATCCCTTGCCCCCGCAAATCGTCAGAAACCGAGGTATGGTCGGCAATCACCAAGGCACCTGAGGCGACCGAGATTGTTAAGATGCCTTCGCCTTCAAACCCGTCTACCTTTGCCAGATAGCTGGCTTTAGATCCTGTGTCTTCGCGTGTGATCGTTATCGTCATTGCGGCCTCCGAATGATTGGCTTTGGCAAATGTAGCGTCTTTTGGCAGTCTGCCTATTCCACGCCTGTGCAGGAGACTTGCGCATTTTAGCACAGAAGGTCCGCGTGCTGCGCAAATGGGCTGACAGGCAGGGCCGAGGGGCTTAGAAAGAGGATATGGATCACCCGCTCATCGACCTTATCAACCAAAAGATCGCGGCCGCAGAGGCGGACGGCGCCTTTGACAATCTAGAAGGCGCAGGCAAGCCCTTGCCGCGTGAGGACGATCCCGAGAACGCTCTGATCAATCGCCTGATCAAGGAAAGCGGCGGGGTGCCCGAATTCGTGTCGCTGTCGCGGGAGCTGGCCAAACTGCGTGAAGAGCTACGCGAGACCGGTGATCGCAGCAGACGTCAGGACATCATGAAAGAGATGTCGATGATGGAGGCCAAAATAGAGCTCGCCCGCAAACAGGCGCGATAGTCAGCGATGTGCGGGCGTTTCGCGATAACTCTGCCGACAGATGCTATGGCGCAATTGTTTGATGCGGCGCCAGCGAACGACATGCCCGATGTGCCCAACTACAACGTCTGCCCGACAACCGGCGTGCATGTGGTCATGTCCGACGACACCCGAAAGCTCGTCACCATGCGCTGGGGATTTCTGCCGCATTGGTACAAGAGCCCAACGGAAGGGCCTCTATTGATCAACGCGCGGGCGGAGACCATTGCCGAGAAACCCGCCTTCCGTGAGGCCTGTCGCGCGCGGCGTTGCCTGATCCCGATCAGCGGCTTTTATGAATGGACCAAGGACGAGGCCGGCAAACGCTGGCCTTGGTATATTCAGGGGCCACAGACTTTGGCCCTTGCAGGTGTCTGGCAAGACTGGGGGCCCGACGACGCCCGCCAACGCACCTGTGCGGTTGTGACGATCAAAGCCAATGAGACCATGTCTCAGGTGCACCACCGAATGCCTGTCGTGATTGACCAAGAGGATTGGGGCCTGTGGCTGGGCGAAGAGGGATTTGGCGCCGCGCCTCTGATGAAAGCGGCGGATGAGGACCTCTTGTCCTTCTACCAAGTCGATCCCAAAGTGAACTCCAATCGCGCGCAGGGGCCAGAGCTGATCGAGCCATTTCATGCGTGATTATCAAACTCAGGCTACGAGTGTTTTGGCACCGTAACGCCTTGGCGAATGGGTCAAAATCAGGTTCTGTAATGCAAGAGAACAGCGAAAGACCGCGATGACCACGTCTTATCATATCCCCGAAGGCGGCCTGCCTCCGCAAACCCAGATCACCACGACCCGCGCGATTTTCACCGAGGCTTTCGCGGTGATCCCGAAGGGCGTGATGACCGATATCGTGACCTCGAACTTGCCATTCTGGGAAAAGACACGCGCCTGGGTTCTGGCGCGTCCCCTAAGCGGATTTGCCGAGACATTTTCGCATTACCTCATGGAGGTCGCTGCGGGTGGTGGCAGCCAAAGGCCAGAGCTTGATCCAGAAGCGCAGGGCGTTTTGTTCGTCGTCGGCGGTGAGGTTCAATTGACGCTTGGCGGTGCAACACACGAATTGGCCGCGGGAGGCTATGCCTATATCCCTGCGGGCAGCGAATGGACTCTACTGAACACCAGCGATCAACCCGCCCAATTTCACTGGGTCCGCAAAGCCTATGAGGCGGTTGACGGCATTGATGCGCCAGAGGCTTTTGTGACGTCGGATGCAGACCATGCGCCCATTGCTATGCCGGATACCGAGGGGCGCTGGGCCACGACGCGCTTTGTGGATCCCGACGATATGCGCCACGACATGCACGTCAATATTGTGACCTTTGAGCCGGGTGGGGTCATTCCATTCCCAGAAACCCACGTCATGGAGCATGGGCTTTTCGTTCTAGAAGGCAAGGCGGTCTATCTGCTCAATCAACAATGGATCGAGGTGGAGGCCGGCGACTTCATGTGGCTGCGCGCTTTCTGCCCGCAGGCCTGTTATGCCTCAGGCCCAGGTCGCTTCCGCTATTTGCTCTATAAGGACGTGAACCGGCATATGCCGCTCTAGATTGGTACAATTTCGCTCTGGCCATTGCGCGGCAAAGAGAGTGAAACTGCGCGCGTAAGCGACTCGAAATGAGGGCGGTGCCATGTCTGATCAAACAAAGCGCATCTTTATAAATGGCTTTGGCCGGATCGGTCGAGCGGTGCTGCGTATTCTGAAACAGAACGCGGCCTATGGGGATATCGAGATCGTTGGCCTCAATGACATCGAGCCCTTGGAAACCTGCGCCTATTTGTTCGAATATGACTCGATCTTTGGTCCGTATCCGGGCGAGGTTGCAGCAGGCGATCAATCCCTGACCGTAGATGGTCAAGTGATCCCGTTTCACAGCGCGAAAGACATCTCCACACTGGATCTCAGTACCGTCGACGTGGTTCTGGAATGCACCGGCATGGCCGGCAAACGCGCCTTTGCGGAACACGGTCTTGAGGCGGGCGCGAAACGTGTTCTGATTTCTGGCCCCTCTGATGAGGCCGATATCACCATCGTGTTGGGCGCGAACGAGGATCAAATCGGTGCCCATCGCGTCGTGTCCAACGCGTCGTGCACGACCAACGCGCTCGCGCCGTTGATGAATGTTCTGGATGCTGAATATGGGTTGATCAGTGGCCACATGACGACCGTGCACTGCTACACCGGCTCGCAGCCCACTGTCGACAAACCCCGCGCCAATCTCGAACGCAGCCGCGCGGCGGCGCTTTCGATGGTGCCCACGACCACCAGCGCCCAAAAGCTAATCGCGCGTGTGCTGCCCCACCTGGAAGGCCGCGTCGAAGCCCGCGCCATCCGCGTGCCCACAGCCAGCGTCAGCGCCATCGACCTGACGATCCAGACAGAGTCGCCCGTCTCAGCCGAAGCGGTGAACGCCTTGCTCAAGTCCAAGACCGCCGAAGGCATTCTGGGGTGGACGCAAAAACCACTTGTCTCTACCGACTTGCGCATGCGCCCTGAAAGTCTCGTGATCTGCGAACGCGAAACTTCGGTCAGTGTCGGCGGCTTGCTGCGCGTCTTTGGCTGGTATGACAACGAATTCGGCTTCTCCTGCCGCCTCTTGGACATGGTCCGCCTGATGGCCCGCTAAGCCTTTCTCTTGCCCAAAATATCCCGGGTGAATTGGCCCTAGGCCAAGAGGGCAGAGCCCCAAAAGAAAAGCCCCACCAAACGGCGGGGCTTTCTCGTCTCTTGCGTCTTGCAGCGCTTACTTGCGCTTTTTCGGAGGCATCAGATCGGTGATCGTGCCTTCAAACATTTCGGCTGCAAAGTTTACCGTTTCCGACAGGGTCGGGTGCGGGTGGATGGTGTGCCCCAGATCGGTCGCATCCGAGCCCATCTCAATGGCCAGCGCGACTTCGGCGATCAGATCGCCCGCATTCGGCCCCACGATACCAGCACCAATCACGCGATCGGTCTCGTGATCAAAGATCAGCTTCGTGATGCCTTCAGAGCGCCCCAACGACAGGGACCGACCGGATGCCGCCCAAGGGAACGAGCCCTTGCCGACCTTGATACCTTCCGCTTTCGCTTGGTTCTCGGTCACGCCAACCCAAGCCACTTCCGGATCGGTATAAGCCACCGACGGGATCACGCGCGCATCAAAGTGGCGCTTGTGACCGGCGGCGACTTCTGCTGCGACCTTGCCTTCGTGGACGGCTTTGTGCGCGAGCATCGGCTGACCAACCACATCGCCAATCGCAAAGATATGCGCCTGACCCGTGCGTTGCTGGCCGTCGACTGCGATAAAGCCACGCTCGTCCACCGCAACACCTGCAGCACCTGCGTTGATCTTTGCACCGTTCGGGCGACGCCCAACAGAGACCAAAAGCTTGTCAAAGACGTCGGTTGTGACCTCGCCCTTGTCATCCTCAAAGGTCACTTTCAGACCGTCCTCACGCGCTTCGACAGCGGTGACTTTGGTCTTGAGTTTGATGTCCTCATAGCGCGACTTGATGCGATTATGCAGAGGCTTCACGATGTCTTTGTCAGCACCCGGAATGATCTGATCCATCAGTTCCACGATGGTCACATCCGTGCCAAGCGCGTCATAGACCGTCGCCATCTCCAGACCGATGATACCACCGCCCAGAACCAACATCCGTTTCGGGATGTCCTTCAGCTCCAAAGCACCGGTGGAGTCAATCACACGCTCATCATCATGTGGGATGAAGGGCAGGGTGACCGGCTCGGACCCTGCTGCGATGATACATTGATCAAAGCTAACGGTAGAGCGTTTGCCGTTGTCGTTCACTTCGATCATGTTCGGTCCGGTAAAGGTACCAAAGCCGGTAACGACCTGAACCTTACGGCCCTTCGCAAGACCACCCAGACCGCCTGTCAGCTGTTTGACCACAGAGTCCTTCCAGCCGCGCAGCTTGTCCAGATCGACATTTGGCGTGTCAAACGTGATGCCGTGATCGCCCATTTCCTCGGACTCGGTGATCACTTTGGCCGCATGCAACAGCGCCTTTGATGGGATACAGCCGACGTTCAGGCAGACACCCCCAAGGTTGTTGTCTTTCTCGATCAGCACGACCTTTTTGCCAAGGTCCGCCGCGCGGAACGCTGCTGTGTAGCCGCCAGGGCCAGAGCCCAGAACCACGACCTCAGCATGCACATCACCTGCACCACTTGCGGTTCCAGTCGGAGCCACAGCGGTCGGGGCCGCCGGGGCCTCTGCCGCTGGGGCTGCTGCTGGGGCGTCCGCCGCCGCAGCGCCTTCGAGAACCAAGATCACAGAGCCCTCAGAGACGTTGTCGCCCTCAGACACTTTGATCTCTTTCACAGTGCCCGCCGCAGGGGAGGGCACTTCCATCGTGGCTTTGTCAGATTCCAACTCGATCAGCGGGTCTTCTTCCGCAACCGTGTCACCCACGGCAACCAGAATCGAGATCACAGGAACTTCGGAGAAATCACCAATATCAGGTACTTTAACTTCCATCAGATTATCCCCCTTACCACATCAACTTGCGCATATCGCCCAAGAGGGTCTTGAGCGTCACGGTGAACCGTGCGGCCAAGGCTCCGTCGATGGCGCGGTGGTCATAGGACAGCGACAGAGGCTGCATCAGGCGCGGCACGAATTCTTCGCCGTTCCAGACAGGCGCCATTTTGGACCGTGTCAGACCAAGGATCGCAACTTCTGGTGCGTTCACGATTGGGGTGAAAGATGTGCCGCCGATGCCGCCGAGAGACGAGATGGTGAAGGTCGCGCCAGACATGTCCGGCCCCTTCAGCTCGCCCGCGCGGGCCTTGCCGGAGAGTTCCATCAGATCTTTGGAGATCTCGACGATGCCCTTGCGGTCCGCGTCTTTGATCACAGGAACCACCAGACCATTTGGCGTATCCGCCGCAAAGCCGATGTTGTAGTAGTCCTTCTTGATCAGCTTGTCGCCATCCGGATGGATCGAGCTGTTGACTTCCCAATGCTCTTTCAGCGCGGAAACCGATGCTTTGATGACAAAGCTCAGGAGGGTCACGCGATAGCCGTTCTCTTTGGCCATCGTGTCCATTTCCTTGCGGTATTTGTCCAGATCCGTGATGTCAGCCTCATCATTATGGGTGACATGCGGGATGTTCAGCCAAGAGCGATGCAGCGCAGGGCCAGAGATCTTTTTGATCCGTGGCATTTCCACGTCTTCGACCTTGCCGAATTTGCTGAAGTCGACCGCTGGGATCGGAGGGATCCCCATGCCGCCTTGCGCCGGTGCGCCACCAGAGGCCGCAGGAGCCGTGGTGGATTTCAAGAAGGCAGTCACGTCTTCGCGCAGGATCCGACCTTTGCGGCCAGAGCCGTTCACTTTGGAAATGTCGATGTCCAGCTGGCGGGCAAAGGCACGCACCGATGGGCTCGCGTGCGCCTTAGAGAAGCCACTGTCGGTGACAGAGGCCGCTGCCGGTGCTGCCGGTGCAGGGGCCTCCGCGGGCGCTGCCGCTGGTGCAGCCGTAGGAGCTGGCGCTGCTGCAGGGACCTCGGTTGAGGCGGCTGCCTCGCCGTCCAAAATTACGATCAGGGTGCCTTCAGAGACGGGATCGCCCTCGGACACTTTGATCTCTTTGACCGTGCCTGCCGCAGGAGAGGGCACTTCCATGGTCGCCTTGTCGCTTTCCACTTCGATCAGCGGGTCTTCTTCGCTGACCACATCCCCCACGCTGACCAGAATGGTCACAACCGGTACGTCGGAAAAATCGCCGATATCGGGTACTTTAACGTCTATTGTCATAATCTTGTCTCCTCTCCCGATCACACCAGACGGGGGTTCGGCTTGTTGCCGTCGATGTCATATTTCTTAAGTGCTTTTTCGAGCTGCGCCTTGGTCACATTGCCCTCACGATAGAGGTCAACCATGGCCGCCGCGGCGATGTGGTTTGCATCCACTTCAAAGAAGCGACGCAGGTTCACGCGGCTGTCAGAGCGCCCAAACCCATCCGTGCCCAGAACCGTGTAGCGACCGGGAACCGCAGAGCGGATCTGCTCGGCGTAGTTCTTCATATAGTCGGTCGCGACGATGATCGGGCCTTTGGCTTTGCTCAGTTGCTCGGTGACAAATGGCACTTTCGGATCCGCAAGCGGGTTCAGGCGGTTGTGACGATCCACATCCTGAACATCGCGGGCCAGCTCGTTAAAGCTTGGAGCAGACCAGATCTCGGAAGAGACACCAAAGTCTTCTTCTAGCATCTCAGCCGCCTTCATCGCCTGCACCAGAATGGTGCCAGAGCCCATCAGCGTGACGTGCTTTTTGCCCGGACGTTTCACCTCTTTGAAACGATAGAGGCCTTTGATGATGTCGCCCTCAACACCGGCTGGCATATCCGGGTGGCTGTAGTTCTCGTTCATCAGCGTGAGATAGAAGAACACGTCTTCTTGGTCCTCATACATCCGCTTGAGGCCATGTTGCACGATAGTGGCAACCTCAAACTGGAAGGTTGGGTCATAGCTGATGCAGTTCGGGATGGTACCTGCGAGGATATGGCTGTGGCCGTCTTCGTGTTGCAGACCTTCACCGTTCAGCGTGGTCCGACCCGCGGTGCCGCCCAGCATAAAGCCACGGGCCCGGCTGTCGCCTGCGGCCCAGGCCAGATCGCCAATCCGCTGGAAGCCAAACATGGAATAGTAGATGAAGAAAGGGATCATCGGCACGCCGTGGTTGGAATAGGACGTCGCCGCCGCAATCCAGTCGGCCATTGCACCGGCTTCGTTGATGCCTTCTTGCAGAACCTGACCGTTGATGGACTCTTTGTAGTACATCATCTGGTCTGCATCTTCGGGCGTATAATTCTGGCCCAGCGGGTTGTAGATCCCTACAGAGCGGAACAGGCCTTCCATACCAAAGGTGCGGCTTTCATCCGGCACAATCGGTACCACGTTTTTGCCGATCTGCTTGTCACGCAACAGCGTGGTCAGGATACGGACAAAGGCCATGGTGGTGGAAATCTCACGCTCGCCCGTACCTTTGAGCTGTGCGTCAAACTTCGACAGCGGCGGGATTTCCAGTTTGTCGGATTTGGTTTCCCGTTTCGGGAATTCGCCACCCAAAGCTTTACGACGATCTGCCAGATAGGCTTTCTGCGCGTTGTTCAGCTTAACAAATGGTGCCTTTGGCAGGTCTTCGTCGCTCACTGGGATCTCAAAGCGATCCCGGAACGCGCGCAGTTGATCCTCGGCCATTTTCTTTTGCTGGTGAGTCGTGTTCTGACCTTCACCCGCAGAACCCATGCCGTAACCCTTAACCGTTTTGATCAAGAGGCAGGTTGGGGTGCCTTTGGTGTCTGTCGCGCGTTTAAAGGCAGTGTAGACTTTTTGCGGATCATGGCCGCCACGACGCAGGGCAAATATCTGCTCGTCGCTCCAGTCTTCGACCAGTTTCGCGGTCTCTGGGTATTTGCCAAAGAAATGCTCGCGGATATAGGCACCGTCTTTGGACTTAAACGTTTGGTAGTCACCGTCGACGGTTTCATCCATCAACTGGCGCAGCTTGCCCGAGGTGTCTTTTTCCAAGAGCTCGTCCCAGCCCTTTCCCCAAAGCAGTTTGATGACATTCCAGCCTGCGCCACGGAAGTCGCCCTCAAGTTCCTGAACGATCTTGTGGTTGCCGCGCACAGGGCCATCCAGACGCTGCAGGTTGCAGTTCACAACAAAGATCAGGTTGTCGAGGCCTTCGCGTGCAGCCAAGTCGATCGCGCCACGGCTTTCCGGCTCGTCCATCTCGCCGTCGCCAAGGAAACACCAGACCTTACGGTCCGCCATATCGATGTGGCCACGGTTGTGCATGTATTTCATGAACCGCGCTTGGTAGATCGCCATCAGCGGGCCAAGCCCCATGGAAACGGTTGGGAACTGCCAGTAGTCCGGCATCAGCCATGGGTGCGGGTAGGAAGACAACCCATTGCCATCTACTTCAGAGCGGAAGTTTTCCATCTGCTCTTCCGTCAGGCGGCCTTCCATAAAGGAGCGTGCATAGATGCCTGGGATCACGTGTCCCTGGAAGAATACCAGATCGCCACCATGGATCGCAGACTTAGAGCGCCAGAAGTGGTTCAAGCCGATGTCATACATGACAGCCGAGGAGGCGAAGGAAGCGATGTGGCCGCCGTATTCGCTGCTGACTTTGTTGCGGCGGACAACCGTCGCCATCGCGTTCCAGCGGTTGATCGTGCGGATGCGCCATTCCATATCCAGATCGCCGGGGAAGGCTTCCTGCTGATCCACTGGGATCGTGTTCTGATATGGGGTTGTCGCCGAAAACGGCAGGTTTGCCCCGGCGGCGCGCGCTTGTTGCACCGCTTTGTCTAATAGGTAATGCGCCCGGTCCGCGCCATCGCGCGCGATCACATCCTCAACGGCATCTTGCCATTCTCGGGATTCGACCGGATCAATATCGTCCAATGGTGTCGCCATGTAGAGACCTCCTCCAAAATGCTATAGCAGCATTATAGTTTAATGCTGAACTACTTTGGTAGCTGGCTACGCGCATAGCAGCCATGCATAAGTCGGGCAACTCAATTCAAAGCCGACTTCCATAAGTATAAGCGAATGTGGAGGCGTTGTTTCTTGTGGGTGGTTTGGATTAAGTATTTGTAATTAATATAGTTTAATTCTTTTTGGCGTTAAAAAAGACGCACTCTCAAAGAGTGCGTCTAGTGTTGAACTATAATGGCGGCGAGCGAGGCCCGCCGTGAAGTCTTAGTCTTCTTGTGGCAAAACCAGGTTCAGCACAATCGCGCAGAGCGCTGTCGGTGCGACCGCCGATGTCATCAACGTTTTCACCACGCCTGGCAGGTACTGCACGGCTGTTGGCACAAGGTTGAGGCCAAGGCCAACTGCCAGCGAAATCGCGATGATCACCATATTGCGGCGGTTCATCTTGACCTCAGACAGCACGTTCAGGCCAGCCGCAGCCACCATGCCGAACATCACGATCACACCGCCGCCAAGCACTGGCAGAGGCATAGAGGCGATGACCGCGCCGATCTTTGGCAGCAGGCCACAGATCACCATGATGGTACCAGCAATGGTCACAACATGGCGGCTCATGATGCCGGTCATGCCGACGATGCCGACGTTTTGGCTGAAGGATGTGTTTGGCAGGCCGCCAAAGACGCCCGCGACTGCGGTGCCCAGACCGTCCGCATAGGTCGCGCCCTGGATCTCGGCATCTGTTGCGTCGCGCCCTGCGCCTGCTTTGGCGGTGGCTGAGGCATCGCCCACGGTCTCAATCGCCGAAACGATCGACACCAATGTCACGGCAATCACGGCACCGAGGCTGAATTCAAACCCGTAAGGCAGTGGCTGAATGCCGGTGATCCAGGAGGCTTTGGCAACCGCGCCAAAGTTTACCATGCCCAGAGCAAAGGCCAGAGCGTAGCCTGCAAGCAGGCCCACAAGGATGGCTGCGCTGGAGAGGATGCCTTTGGTGAAGAACTTGAGCACCAAGGCAACGATCACCACTGTCAAGGCAACAGACCAATGCATCAGCGAGCCGAAGCTCTCCGCTTCCATTTGGAACTGAGCTGCCCCACCAGCGGCGTATTTAATGGCGACAGGGATCAGGTAAAGACCAATCGCCAAGATCACGAGCCCGGTCACAAGCGGCGGGAAAAGCCAGCGCAGGTTGCCGATCACCGAGCCCAATAGGAAGTGCACGATACCGCCAATGATACAGGCAGTCAGCGCCACACCGAGGCCCTGAGTAGCCGCAATCCCGGCAAGCACGCCCACAAAGGCAAAGCTTGTGCCCTGCATAATCGGAAGCCGCGCACCGACAGGGCCGATACCCACGGTTTGAAACAGCGTCGCGACCCCGGCGAAAAGCATCGCCATCTGGATCAGATAGATCTGCTCTGGTCCCCCAAAGGCCAGCCCGGCAGCGCCAGCCACGATGATGGACGGCGTTACGTTGGATGCAAACATCGCCAGCACGTGCTGAAACCCAAGCGGGATCGCTTGGTTTAACGGCGGTGTTGCATTTGGATCTGAGTAAGTCTGTGCGTCTGCCATGAAATGTCCCTCTTTCTGTTGGCAATGAGTGGCACTGTTGTCTCAGCGCCTATTCTTGTTGATTGGTTACCATGAAACCGGTTTCATAGGTGAATTCTTGTAGGTTTGCGCCATCGCCAATGCGGTCGATGACGGCGAATAGTCCGGGGGCATGCAGCGGTGTCAGAACGCCGTGCCAAGTATTTCGATGAAAATTAATGCCTTGGCCCGCGCGCGTAATAAAGGCGCGCGGCGTGCCGGGCGTGCCATCCAGATCTTCGGCAACGATGACCAAAAACGGCGACATGCTCATTGGTATAAAGGCTTGTGACCCTAAGGGGTGCCGCTCTACCAGATTGAAGTGATAGGGCAGCTCGCGGGGGATCGCGTCAAACAGGCTGATTCCCGCGCGCCCGTCTGTGAAATCGAGGTCTGCGAGGTCGTGGTGACGACCGCACATATCCTGATTGATCATCTTGTCAGGTGTGTCGCGCAGATCCAGGACGTCTCCGAAAGGGGCGAGGGCCTCTTTGGTCAGGGGGTGGGCGATGATCTCGATCATGGCAAAAGATCTGCAAGGCGCAGCTCGGCGATGCGTTCGACCTGTTTGCAGGCCTCGGCGAATTCGGTGGCGCTGTCATTGTTGATACGACGCTCAAAGGCGTTCAGGATGCCTTGTTTGTTGTGATCCCGCACGGCGATGATGAAGGGGAAGCCGTGTTTGGCGACATAGTCGGTGTTGAGCTGGGTAAAGCGCGCGCGTTCTGCTTCGGTCAGCATATCGAGACCCGCCGAAGCCTGTTCAGAGGTCGACTCATCGGTCAAACGGCCCGCGGCGGCAAGCTTGCCCGCCAGATCCGGGTGGGCAAGCAGAACGCCACGACGTTCGTCCTCTGATGCGATCCGAAACACGCGGGCGAGGGCGGAGTGCAGGCCGATGGCCGTGTCATGGGCAGGGCCAAGTTCGCGATCAAAGGCGCGTTCCGCGATCCATGCGGCATGTTCAAAAATACCGCCATAGGTGGCCACAAACGTCTCGCGATCCATCTGAGACGGGCGCGCGTAGCGTTGATGTGCGTGGTGTTCGGCCCAATGTTTCGCGATGTCGATCCTACGCGGGGTCCAGACGCCTTCAAAGCCTTGGATATAGTCGATGAACTGCATGAGGCCTTTGATCTTGCCGGGCCGTCCGATGAGGCGGCAATGCAGTCCGATGCTCATCATCTTGGGCGCGCCAGCGCGGCCTTCTTCATAGAGCACGTCAAAGGCGTCTTTCAGATATGTAAAGAAATCCTGCCCCGTCACCCAACCCGGTGCCGTCGCGAAACGCATGTCGTTGGCTTCAAGCGTGTAGGGGATGATCAACTGATCGCGGTCGCCATATTCGCGCCAGTAGGGGAGGTCGTCGTCATAGGTGTCTGAAATATAATCAAAACCGCCTGTTTCCGCGACCAGTCGTACGGTGTTTTCCGAGCAACGTCCCGTGTACCAACCGCGCGGTACCTCACCTGTGACCTCTTCGTGGAGCCTCATTGCTTCGGCTATCGCCGCACGCTCTTCGGCCTCAGGCATATCCTTGTGCTCAACCCATTTCAAACCATGCGAGGCGATTTCCCAACCAGCCTCTTGCATGGCGCGGACCTGTTCTGGTGCACGCGCCAAGGCCGTCGCGACGCCGTAAATCGTGACAGGGATTTTTACGCTGGAGAAGAGCTTATGCAGACGCCAAAACCCCGCCCGTGCGCCATACTCATAGATCGACTCCATGTTCCAATGGCGTTGCCCGGGCCACTGAGCCGCCCCAGGAATATCGGACAAAAACGCTTCAGAGGCCGCATCCCCATGCAGAACACAGTTCTCGCCGCCTTCCTCGTAGTTCAGCACAAACTGAACCGCCACGCGCGCGCCATTCGGCCAAGCCGCGTCCGGAGGCGTCGCCCCATAGCCGCGCATATCTCGTGGATATCGTGTCACGCCCAATGTCCCTCTTGTTTCTTCCCTTCTAGCGCAGGTCGAAAGGATTTATTTTCAGGAGTATTTTGAAAGAGACATTCGCGTCTGTACAGTAGGTTTGTCGGATCGGATCAGGATAGACCCGAGGTGGGTGAAAAGGATGAAAATATGAGCGGATATCTTACGACACATGTCTTGGACACGGCCAAGGGCTGCCCGGCGGAAGGCATCAAAATCGCTCTTTACAGCGTTTCAGGCAATTCTCACCTTAAGATCGCGGAAACCGTAACGAATGAAGACGGTCGCACCGACGCACCGATCCTTCCTGCCGAAAAATTCAAAACCGGGACGTATGAGTTGATCTTCTTTTGCGGAGATTACCTGCGCGCCACGCAAACCGGTCTCGAGGATCCCTTGTTTCTGGACGCCGTGCCCATCCGCTTTGGCATGAGCGACGCCGCGCATTACCACGTGCCGCTTTTGCTGTCGCCCTACGGCTATTCCACCTATCGCGGCAGTTAACCTGCTTTCGGCAAGCTTTGCGCCACATGCTGCGCCATGTGGTCGATGAAAAGCCGCGTCTTGGGATCTTGGTGGCGGCGATGGGTATAAAGACACCCCAGCTGAATCGGCACGGGTGGGGTTTCCGTAAGCACCGGCACCAAAGCACCCGACGCCAAATGATCGGCGATCTCAAAGGTGGGCTTCATGATAATCCCATGGCCCTCAAGCGCCCATTGCGTCAGCACATCGCCGTCATCCGTCTCAAACGGGCCCGCAACCGCGAACCGCTGCGTTTCACCATCAACCTGCAGCGGCCACTGAAATTCCGGTGCCCCTGGGTAGCGCAAATTCAAGCAGTCATGGGTGCCGTCAGTCAGCTCGTCCGGCGATTTCGGCTGTCCTTTGCGTTTCAGATAGTCAGGCGCGGCACAAAGCAAACGCGGGCAGTCCGCGATCTTGCGCACACGCAGGGCGCTGTCCTCGGGCAGGCCGAGGTAAAAGGCGATGTCGAGGCCTTCTGCGGTCAGATCAAGCTTGCGGTCTGACAGGCGCAGGCGCACATTGATCAGCGGATATTCTTCTTTAAACGCAGGGATTTGCGGCGCAATCAACCGTCGTCCAATCCCCAAAGGCGCCGCCACAAACAAAGACCCACGCGGGTTATCCGTGACGGAATTGACCGCAGCCTCGGCCTCGTCAATCGCCTCTAAAACCTTCACGGCCCCGCTATAAAAAATATGCCCCTGTTCGGTCGCATTCAACTGCCGCGTGGTGCGTTGAAATAGGCGCACGTTCAGGTAGTCCTCCAACTGCGAAATCCGCGAGGATGCCACCGCCGCCGAGATCCTCTGATCCCGCGCGGCTGCGGACATATTGCCAAGCTCATAGACACGGACAAAGGTGCGGATATTGTCGATATAGGACATGATTTACTTGCTATTTTTGAAACTTCTCGCCTTTCTATGGCAATGGAAGATAATCCGCAAGCTCGGTAGGTTGCACATGAAGGAGTCGCGCCATGTTTGAACTGCCAATCATCTGGGAATGGATCGGCTTTGCCGTGCGCTGGGTGCATGTGATCACCGCCATCGCCTGGATCGGATCTTCTTTCTATTTCATCGCCCTAGACCTAGGTCTGCGCAGGGGCGGAGACCTCGGTGGCGCGGATGGCGAAGAATGGCAGGTGCATGGCGGCGGCTTTTACCACGTCCGCAAATACCTCGTCGCGCCCGATGAGATGCCCGACCACCTCACCTGGTTCAAATGGGAGAGCTATTCGACCTGGCTCTCAGGCTTTGCCCTGCTCATGGTCATCTATTGGGTCGGCGGCGAGCTCTATCTAGTCGACAGCCACAAAAGCGACATCACCCTGTTCCAAGGCATCCTGATCTCGGCGGGGTCTCTGTCGATCGGCTGGCTGATCTATAACTTCCTCTGCCGCTCAGGCATGAAGGGATACCCGACGCTTCTGATGTTCCTCTTGTTCTGTCTCTTGGTGGTCATGGGCTGGGGCCTTAACCAAGTCTTTACCGGCCGCGCCATGATGCTGCATCTGGGGGCGTTTACGGCGACGATTATGACGGCCAATGTGTTCTTTATCATCATGCCGAACCAGCGGATCGTGGTGGCGGATTTGAAGGCAGGACGCGCGCCTGATCCCAAATACGGCAAGATCGCGAAACTGCGCAGCACGCATAACAATTACCTGACGCTGCCGGTGATTTTCCTCATGTTGTCAAACCACTACCCGCTGGCCTTTGCGACGGAATACAACTGGGTGATTGCGGCTTTGGTCTTCCTGATGGGCGTCACGATCCGGCATTTCTTTAACACCATGCACGCGCGGGGCGGGATGAAATGGTGGACGTGGTGTGTGACCGCGATCCTGTTCATTCTGATCATGTGGCTGAGCACGGCGGGGATGTCGGGACGCACGTTGGAAGAGGCCGAGGCCGTGATCCCACCGGAGGGCCAGCGGTTCGCGCAGGCCGAGGGGTTTGATGAGGTCACCGATATCGTGCTGGGCCGCTGCTCGATGTGCCACGCGCGCGAGCCGTTCTACGACGGCATCCACCGCGCGCCCAAGGGGGTTATTTTGGAAACCCCCGGAGAGATCGCCGCCCACGCGCAGGCGATTTATGTGCAGTCAGGCGTGACCCACGCCATGCCGCCTGCGAATGTAAGCTGGATGGAAGAGGCCGAGCGCGCGAAGGTTGTGGCTTGGTTTAACGCCGGCTCGTAGGGTGGGGTTCCACCCCACCAATGCAACGATGTTGATAGACGCAAACGCTCGAGTGGTGGGTTAAAAACCCACCCTACTTTGCCGCGTTGGAAATCGCATTGCCCGCAGCAGAGATGTCGCGGCCAGCACCTTCGATGGTCTCGCAGGCTGTCAGAGCAAAGAGAGCGGTGATGATAAGAATGCGCGTCATGGGTCCGTCCAGTTGATTTCGTAGGAGCAACATAGACTTAGTGTGAATGGAGGGGAAGCTCAAGTTTGGGGTGGGGTTTGTTGTTGCCCAGAGTTTAGGCCGGTTCGATCCTCGCCGTGTCCCTTCATGAATTTGGATGGATCGAAGAGACAACGCATTTGAGCGCTATTGCTTTGGTTAAAGCTGGGACAGAAGTTAGTTTCATTCTTAATACCTGTAGTAACTGCTGGCGTTTAGTGCATCGGATGAATGGACACTCATTTTTCTAGAGGGTGTTATCGGCCAGCAATTCATTCAAAAATCGTTGATCAGATTTGTCGAACGAAGCGTTTTCTTTCAACCAAGTCACTGCCTCGGAAAACCCTTCAGATTTTCTTGCCATCCACAATGGTGAATTTCGTGCGCTAGATCTAAAGGTCAAGCGGCCTTGTTGTTGTGCTTCGCTACGAAAAAATGAAAAATTGTGCATTTTCAGAAGATTGTTGTTCTGTTCAATTGTCGGGTTTTGTGGCGAAGCTCTTCTTGGCGATATTCGGTTGGGCTGAAAGTTTGGGTCTACTTTCAGGTACTCCCTGTAGCTTCCCAACTCTCGATAGACCTCCGCACCTAAAGGTACGCAAACCCTGCAAAGCTGAAACGTCAACTCATCTAGTTTGTGCAAATCCCAATCATCAATAAGTGTAGAGTATGTGTTGTATCTGTTTGCAGGTTTTCCGTTTTGCTCAATGCGCTCAACAAAACTCTCGTATGCTTCGAACCTGCCAAAAAAACCGCTGCGTGGTGTGGTAATCTCATTCGGGGGACAAAAAACTAGTCCAAGTATACCTTCACAGATTGAATTCAGTTTAGCCCAAAGAGTCGTCAATTTATGGCCATCTTTTTTAACGTTTTGGCCATTCAAAAGAAGAGAACACTTCATGAGTTTTTCCAAAGTCTGCAGTGCAGACCAGAGAAAAATACCGGGTTGTTCCGAAAACCACGCCCAGCGAGCAGTCATATAGTCATCGACTGCTGACTTCCAAAAAAGATCGTGAACTAGCGTGTTTAAGACTCGAGTTGATGCTTCATTCAAACATCCAACTCCTCCACAAACCGCGCGTTCTCTTGGATATACTCAAACCGCTTCTCCGGTTTCTTACCCATCAAACGCTCGACAAGGTCTCCGGTTTCGCCCGGGTTGTCCTCGTCAATCGTCACGCGGATCAATTTGCGTGACGCCGGGTCCATGGTGGTCTCTTTCAAATCCTTCGCGTCCATCTCGCCCAGACCTTTAAAGCGCGAGACGTCGATTTTGCCTTTGCCGCCAAGGCCTTTCTCGAGATAGGCGTCGCGTTCGGCCTCATCAATGCAATAGACGCGCCGCGCGCCTTGGGTCAGGCGGAAGAGGGGCGGGCAGGCCAGATACAGATGCCCCTGATCAATCATCGGGCGCATTTGGGTGAAGAAAAACGTCATCAGAAGCGAGGCGATGTGGGCGCCGTCCACATCCGCATCGGTCATAATGATGATCTTGTCATAGCGCAGGTCATCGACGTTAAAGCGGCTGCCCAGCCCGACCCCAAGCGCTTGGCTCAGGTCGTTGATTTCGGCATTGGACCCGAGCTTTGAGCTCGCCGCGCCCAGCACGTTCAGGATCTTACCGCGCAGTGGCAAAAGCGCCTGCGTCTTGCGGTTCCTGGCCATTTTGGCCGAGCCGCCCGCGGAGTCACCCTCGACGATAAACAGCTCGGTGCCCTCGCGGTTGCTGGCGGAACAATCCACCAGCTTGCCGGGCAGGCGCAGTTTCTTGGTGGCGCTTTTGCGTTGGGTCTCTTTTTCCTGGCGGCGGCGCAGGCGTTCTTCGGCGCGCAGAACGAGGAAATCAAGGATCGCGCCCGCCGATTTCGTATCCGCCGCCAGCCAGTTGTCAAAATGGTCGCGGACCGAGTTTTCCACCATCTTATTGGCGGCCTCAGTGCTGAGCCGGTCTTTGGTTTGCCCCACAAAGGCCGGGTCGGCGATGAAACAGCTGACCAAAGCACAGCCGCCTGTCAGCAAGTCGTCCCGCGTGATCTGCGCGGCCTTTTTGTTGCCAACGAGCTCGCCATAGGCTTTGATGCCCTTAAGGATCGCGGCCCAGAATCCGGTCACATGGGTGCCGCCTTCGGGTGTGGGGACGGTGTTACAATAGGACTGGATGAAGCCGTCTCGTGAAGGCGTCCAGTTGATCGCCCATTCCACGTAGCCTGCTTCGTTGAACTTCTCTTTGAACTGCACTTTGCCGGCAAAAGGCGCATCCGCATAAGAGGTCGCGGTCCCAAGTGTCTCGGTCAGATAGTCCGACAGGCCTCCGGGGAAGTGGAAGGTGGCCTCAACAGGCGTTTCCCCATCGTCGATTTCGCTCTTCCAGCGGATCTCGACGCCGGAGAAGAGGTAGGCCTTAGAGCGCACCAAGGTGAACAGCCGCTTGGGCTTGAACCGGTGGCTGCCAAAGATCTGATCGTCAGCGTGAAAGGTCACTGTGGTGCCGCGCCGATTGGGGGCCGCGCCGATCTTTTCCAGCTTGCCTTGCGGCACGCCCCGCACAAAGCTTTGCTGATAGACCTCTTTGTTCTTGGCGACCTCGACAATGAGGCTGTCGGACAGAGCATTCACCACCGTAGAGCCAACCCCATGCAAGCCGCCCGAGGTCTCATAGGCTTTGCCCGAGAATTTGCCCCCCGCGTGGAGCTCGGTGAAGATCACCTCAAGTGCTGATTTGTCGGGGAACTTGGGATGCGGATCAATTGGAATGCCGCGCCCGTTGTCTACGACCTTAAGGGAGTGATCCGCCAGCAGAGTAACCTCGATCCGTGTCGCAAACCCCGCGACCGCTTCGTCCATCGAGTTGTCGATGATTTCAGCCGCCATATGGTGCAACGCGCGCTCGTCGGTGCCGCCGATATACATGCCGGGGCGTTTGCGGACCGCTTCAAGGCCGTCGAGCACGTCAATGGAGGACGCGTCATAGGTGGACTCAGTTTCGGTTTCCGCAAGAAGGTCGTTGGCCATATGGATCTGCTGCTCTGATCTGTCTTTGATTGGCTCCACTATTTCACCCAAGCCCGCTTTGAGCAAGGGCAGGGCGGCCGTCTGTGGATAAGTTTCGCCGCCCGCGATCTGCTGTCAAAACACGACAGTGTCTTCGTCGTTCCTGTACTTGCCAAGATTGCGCGTGACTCCTAAGGGTTGTGGCATGGAACACAAGGTTATGAGTTACAGGGGCCATTTTCGGGCCCTTTTGGTGCTGGGGCTGCCGTTGATCGGTGGTCATCTGGCGCAGTTTGCGATTGGCATGACTGATACGGCGATGTTGGGCCGCTATTCGGCAGAGGCTTTGGCGGCGGCTGTTCTAGGAAGCACATTGTTTTTCGTGACATTCATTTTGGGGTCAGGCTTTGCGATTGCCGTGATGCCGATGGTGGCCGAGGCCGATGCGACGGGCGACGAGGTTCAGATCCGGCGGATCACTCGGATGGGGATGTGGCTGTCTGTTGGCTATGCGTTGCTGATTTTTCCTCTGTTCTGGTGGTCCGCTCCGGTGCTTAAAGCCATAGGCCAACAACCGGATCTCGCGGATCAGGCGCAGCTTTATTTGCGGATCGTCGTCTTTGGTTTGCTGCCCGCGCTTTTGACCAATGTTCTGAAAAGCTACCTCGCCGCCCTGGAACGCACGCGTGTGGTGTTTTGGATCACCGTTCTGGCCGCCTTGGTGAATGCGGCCGTAAACTACGTGCTGATCTTCGGCAAATTGGGAGCGCCAGAGCTTGGGATCGTCGGCGCGGCAATTGCGTCTTTAGTGGTGCAGGTGGTGTCGATTGCGGGCGTTGTGATCTATGCGCTTAGAGTGCTGCCAGAACATGCAATGTTCCAGCGGATCTGGAAAGCTGATGGCGAAGTCCTGGCCAAGGTGTTCCGTGTCGGGCTTCCGATTGGGTTGACGGCTTTGTCCGAAGTGACGCTCTTTGCCTTCAGCACGACAATGATGGGCTGGCTGGGGACTGTCCCATTGGTGGCCCATGGCATTGCGATTAATATCGCAGGGCTTGCCTTTATGATGCACCTTGGCCTGTCGAGCGCGGCAACGGTGCGGGCGGGTAATGCCCTGGGACGCAAAGACTATGACCACCTTGCGCGGGGCGCTCGGATGGCGATTTGGATGAGCCTTGGGTTTTCGGTCGTTGCGGTGACGGTCATGGTGACCATTCCACAGACCCTCATTGGGTTGTTCCTGACTTCGGATGATCCAAACTATGAAGCCGTTGTAGTTTTGGGCGCCAAGCTCATGTTGCTAGCTGCTCTATTCCAATTTGTGGACGGTGCGCAGGCCATGGCTTTGGGGCTTTTGCGCGGGGTGCTGGACACGAAATGGCCAATGATCCTCGCCGCGGTCAGCTATTGGCTGGTGGGCGTCAACATTGGCTATGCGTTGGGCTTCCCGCTTGGCCTTGAAGGCGTTGGCGTCTGGTTTGGGTTGGTTGCGGGGCTGGCTTGCGCAGCGGTGTTGCTGATGTGGCGGTTTTGGCGACAGATTATGGTGGATCTAAGGGCCTCTGGCCAAAACTAGTCTTTGGCGGCTTTGGCCTCTTTGCGCACCCGATCTGCCGTTTTGCGAACTAGAACCTGACGCAGATCGTGCATGGCCAGAAACAAGGCATCCGTGACGCCCTCGAGGTCCTTGTCGCTGGCTTCAGTTTGCACCCAATGCGCCGTTTGGTTGATGTCCTCAATCACTTGCATGGCGCGATCGAGGCGCCGCCACGGCAGGCTTTCCTGACGGTCGGCGATCCAAGCCTTAATCGCGTCCTGATCCGCCTCGGACAAGGCCTTGTCGCCAGTCGTTTTGTACTCGCCACTGCGCAGGTTCACCGTCGCGATTTGCGTCATGTCCAGCCGCCCATTGCGCGCATCATCCGCCATACGAAAAACGGTCGCGCCATTGTCGCGCAGGCGAAAGTAAAGCTCGGGCAGGGCGCTGATCATGGGGGCTCCTTAAGTCAGGGCGGCACAGAAATCCTGAATACGCGTACAGGCCTCTTTCAAAGCCTCATCTGAGGTCGCATAGCTTACGCGGAAATTCGGCGAGAGGCCAAAGGCTGCGCCAAAAACGATGGCCACATCTTTTTCCTCTAGCAAAGCGGTGGCAAAGGCCTCGTCATTTTCGATGACGGTCCCATTGGGCGTGGTCTTGCCAATCAGCCCCGCGATGGACGGATAAACATAAAAGGCACCTTCAGGCGTCGGGCACACCACGCCGTCAATCTCGTTAAGCATCGAGACAACCAAATCGCGGCGGCGCACGAACATCTCGTTGTGCTTGGCAAGATAGTCCTGTGGGCCATTCAAAGCCTCAATCGCCGCATATTGGCTGATGGAGCAGGGGTTTGACGTCGATTGGCTCTGGATCTTGCGCATCCCGCCGATCAATTCGACTGGACCCGCGGCATAGCCAAGGCGCCATCCTGTCATGGCATAGGCTTTGGAAACGCCGTTGCAGGTGAGCGTGCGGTCATAGAGCGCCGGTTCGACCTCTGCAGGCGTGCAGAATTTGAAATCGCCGTAGGCCAGATGTTCATACATATCATCAGACATCACCCAGACATGCGGGTGGCGCAGCAAAACATCTGTCAGCGCCTTGAGCTCATCGTGGTTATAGCCTGCACCCGTTGGATTAGACGGGCTGTTAAAGATGAACCATTTCGTTTTCGGCGTGATTGCTGCTTCGAGCTGCTCTGGGGTCAGCTTGAAGTCATTCTCTAGCGTGGCCTCGGCAATCACCGGGGTGCCGCCAGCCAGTAAAACCATATCCGGATAGCTGACCCAATAGGGCGCAGGGATCACGACCTCGTCGCCCGGATTGATCGTCGCCATCAGCGCATTATACAGCGTCTGCTTGCCGCCAGTGCCAACCGAGATCTGTTGAGGTGTGTAGCTCAACCCATTGTCACGCTTCAGCTTTTCGCAGATCGCTTGTTTCAGTTCTGGGATGCCGTCAACAGCCGTATAGCGGGTCTTGCCCGTCTCGATGGCCTCTTGGCCCGCCTTGCGAATGTTTTCTGGCGTGTCGAAATCAGGCTCTCCGGCAGAGAGGCCAATGATATCGCGTCCGGCCGCCTTCAGCTCTGCGGCTTTGCCGGTCATCGCCATAGTCGGAGAAGGTTTCACGCGGCTCAGGGAATCTGCAAGAATGGACATAATGCCTCGTTTGTAATCCGGTCATGCTTGTCATAATGTGCGCCCCATTGATGGGCAAGCAAAGTTAAGGGCGACGGCGATGAGCGATCAGGACGAATGGACCGGCGAAGAGGTCATGGATACCGAAGACTGGTATGTGCCCGAGGTCGCAACCTTCGGAGATCGTCTGACGGCGGCACGTGAACAGGCGGGCCTGTCCCAGTCGGATTTGGCGCGAAAACTGGGCGTCAAGAAAGTCACCTTGGTCAGTTGGGAAGACGATCTGAACGAGCCGCGCGCCAACCGGCTGCAGATGGTGTCTGGGCTGCTGGGCGTCTCGCTGAAATGGCTGCTGACAGGTGAAGGCGATGACGTGGACGTCGAAGAGTCCACGGCCTCGGCTGATCAGGCGATCTTGTCCGAAATTCGCGAAATTCACACGCAGTTGCAGAATGCGACCAAGCGCTTGGCCGTGCTTGAAAAGCGTCTGCGCAAAGGGGCCTGATCTGTGTCTGAGACCCATGAAAACCGCCTAAAGCGACTGCAAATGCGATCCATGCGCCGTGGTATCAAGGAAATGGACATCATTCTCAGCCGCTATGCCGATGCGCATCTTGCGGGCATGGATGCGCCTGCATTGGACCTTTATGAAGCCCTGTTGAACGAGAATGATCAGGACCTTTATCAATGGGTGAGCGGACAGGCCGAGGCTCCACAAGAGCTTGGGGCATTGATTTCTGAGATTTCAGCTCATGTCCAAGGCGCTGATTAATTTGAATTTTAATCGACTGCGTCGGATTTAACGGATTTTTGGCACTTTTGTATCAACCTGACCTCTGACAAACCTCGGAGGCAGGGATGAGCATTCATTCACCCACGCGTCTGCCCACAGACGCGGGCTATATCTCGAACTATTTGGACGCGCTCGCGTTGGTGGAACGGCTGCATCGTCTGTTGTTGGATGTGATCAAAGATGAATTTGAGCGCGTGGGCGTGTTGGAAATCAACGCGGTGCAGGCGCTGCTGTTGTTCAATATTGGCGACAATGAGGTCACGGCGGGTGAGTTGAAATCGCGCGGGTATTATCAGGGCAGCAATGTCAGCTACAACCTGAAAAAACTGGTGGAAATGGGCTATATGCACCACCAGCGTTGCGAGATTGATCGCCGCTCTGTTCGGGTACGGTTGACGCCTAAGGGGCGCAATATTCGCGACCTTGTCGCGACTTTATTTGAACGTCACGCCGAGGGGTTGCAATCCAAAGGCGTGTTGGGAATTGAAGGCCTGCTGGATATCACGCAGGCCCTCAAACGAGTGGAGCGGTATTGGACGGACCAAATCCGCTATATCTATTGATTTACCAGTGACCGGTGTTTTCCATCGAGGCCCAGGGTTCCGCCGATGGCAGTGCATCACCATCCTGCAATAGTTCGATTGATACATTGTCCGGGCTACGCACAAAGGCCATGCGCCCATCGCGCGGCGGGCGATTGATGGTGACACCATTGTCCATCAGATGCTGGCACATGTCGTAGATGTTCTCGACACTATAGGCGAGGTGGCCAAAGTGGCGGCTGTCGCTGGGCAGTCCGTCGTCTCCGTCCCAATTGTAGGTCAGCTCGACGTGCGCATCTTCTTGGCCCGGAGGCGTCATGAACACCAAAGTGAACCGACCGCCTTCGTTCTCATAACGGCGGGTTTCTTCCAGACCGAGCAGCTCATAAAAGGCGATAGAGGCGTCTAGGTCGGCCACACGAACCATCGTGTGCAGGTAGCGAATCTTCATGTGTCAGCTCCGGTAAAGATCATGGTTGCGCTAAAGCTAGATGTTTCAGGTCGGCTGTCGAGAGGCTTCTGTCAGGAAGCGCATAAATTGACAGCATTTAGCGGTGTTTTGGGTGGTGGCGTCTAGATCTGGGGGGTATGCTTGCTCATGAGTCGCGGCGTGAATTGGCGACAAAGGAGGGCGACATGCAGCAATATCACGACCAACTGCGTTTGATTTTGGATCAAGGGACGCCCTCGAGTGATCGCACGGGAACTGGCACGACGTCCTACTTTGGGATGCAGGCACGCTATCCTCTGAGCGATGGTTTTCCACTGGTGACGACGAAAAAACTACATCTGCGCTCGATCATCCATGAGCTGCTTTGGTTTTTGAGCGGCGACACGAATATCAAATATCTCAAGGACAATGGCGTCTCGATCTGGGACGAATGGGCAGATGAAAACGGGGATCTGGGTCCGGTCTATGGATATCAATGGCGTAACTTCCCGGCGCTTCAAAACGACGACGGGATCCTAAGTCGCGGAAGTGTGGATCAGGTCGAAGAGTTGATCAAGCTGATCAAGACCTCGCCCGACAGCCGCCGCATGATTGTGTCTGCCTGGAACCCCGCAGACGTGCCCGACATGGCGCTGCCGCCGTGCCATACGCTTTGGCAGGTGCGGATCATTGGCGGGAAACTGCATCTGCAGCTCTATCAACGCTCCGCTGACATGTTCCTTGGCGTGCCTTTCAATATTGCCTCCTATGCGCTGTTGCTGGTGATGCTGGCACATGTGACGGGTTATGAGCCGGGCGATTTCGTGCATACGATTGGCGACGCGCATATCTATTCCAACCATATGGAGCAGGTCGCCACGCAACTGGCGCGTACGCCCAAACCTTTGCCGCAGATCCGGATCAAGCGCGACGTAAAGTCCATCTTTGACTTCAAATTCGAGGACTTCGAGATCCTGAACTATGAAGCCGATCCCAATATCAAAGCGCCGGTGGCCGTATGATTTCCCTGATCGTGGCGCGCGCGCGAAATGGCGCGATTGGCAAAGACAATGATATCCCTTGGCACGTTCCCGAAGACCTCGCGATGTTCAAACGCGAAACGCTGGGCGGCGCGATCATTATGGGGCGCAACACCTGGGATAGCCTGCCGTTCAAACCGCTGAAGAACCGTTTGAATATCGTGGTGTCCTCGCAAAAAGATCTGGCTGAACATGTGGTGAGCTCGATTGACAAGGCCATAGCTCTGGCGCGCGCCGAGGGCTATATGCGGATCTATGGGATCGGCGGGGCAGGGATCTATAAGGCCATGCTGCCGATTGCGGATCGGCTCCTGATCACCGAGGTCGACACAGAGATCCCGGATGCCGATGTCTACTTCCCAGACTTCTCAACCGATGACTTCCACCGCATCTCAGAAGTGCCTTTGGAAGGCGCAACACCGGCTTGCCGCGTGGATGAATACATTCGCCGCATCCGTTAACCGTTTTTCCAGCGGTTCCCCGCTATCAGAAATTGACTGACCCACAAAATATAGTAGTCTATGGGCCAGTGACCCACCTGATAATTGAGCAGAAGCAAAGAAAAGGGGCCTAGATGTTTAAGAATATCCTGTTCGCAAGTTGTCTTGCCGTCATCGCGGTGCCTGCGCATGCAACCTGCATTATCTTTCCGTGCAAGATCAAGCCGGATCCCGAAATCACTTTCACACCAAAAACGCCGCCCCAAGTGCCAATGGGCTGCGCCTATCGCATGGCCGCCGCGGCCAACGCCAATGCCGGTGGCATTTGCCCAACTGGTCTGCAGCCTGTTCAAGTTGGTGGAATGGTCAGCTGTGGTGTGCCGGTCGCGGGCGAAGTCTGTCACGAGCCGCGCGTGAAGCCGAAGGTTCACAAACGTATGGTCTGCCCAGAAGGCGTAAAGGGATGTTACACCACCAACTGATGTTGGTGATGTGATTGTCTTATATCATGTCCTGGGGGTGCTCCCGTATCCCTAGGATTATTGGACCAGTTTCAAGTCGCCTGCCATTTGACGGCCATCGCGGCCTTCGGACAGCTCATATTCGACTTTCTGATTGTCCGCCAAACCTGTCAGACCAGAGCGTTCTACCGCCGAAATATGGACAAAAACGTCTTTGCCACCTTCGTCAGGTGCAATAAAGCCGTAGCCTTTTGTGGTGTTGAACCATTTAACGGTGCCACTTGGCATACCGTGTCTCCTTCCATTAGTCAGTCACCCTGTTTTCGCAGGGTGCAACATCTGATCTAGGATCCCTTTTCATAAAGTACAGAGCCGGTCACATAAAACGAATGCTACGGTTGGGATGATTGCACGCCTATTGTAAAAAGCAAGCGAAACAGGACGTATTTCCTTCACGAAGCGTCCAGCGGGAAAAAAATACAGGAAAAGCGATGAAAATATATGGCCTAAAGAACTGTGATACCTGTCGTAAGGCGATAAAGGCTCTGCCAGAGGCAGAGTTCGTAGACGTACGCGCGGATGGGATTTCGCCAGAGGTATTGGCGCAGGCCTATGAGGTTTTGGGGGAGGCTTTGGTTAATACACGCTCTACCACATGGCGTGGCATGGACGAGGCGACGCGCGCGATGCCGGTGCTTGATCTGCTTGCGCAGGAGCCGACTGTGATGAAACGGCCCTTGATTGAACGCGACGGGGAATTTCTTTTGGGATGGACCCCTAAAGTACAGGCTGCACTTGGATTATAAAGGGGCGTGCCCAAGTAAAGTGGGCAGCTTAAGGAGAGACAGATGCGGAATGCAGCACTGGTTTTAGGGATCATCGCCGGACTTTTCGGCATGATCGTTGGCTTTTTTGGCTGGGGCTACACCGAAGTCATTGACCGCTATGGTGAAGTCGGAGACTGGGCGACACAGGTCGAGAACGTCGGTTTGGTGCGCTCTACGGCCCTGATGGCACCTATTTTGGCCATTGCGGGGGGCGCAATGGCGCGCGCACGGGCGCTGTGGGGTGGCGTTTTGCTTTTGATCTCAGCGGCTTGGATGTATGCGGGCTTTGGGTTCAACGTCTTTACGATGTTCCCGATCGCCTTTGCGGGTCTCGCCGGGGTGCTGGCCGTTGCAGCCGGCAAGCCCGACGAGGAAAAGGCGCATTTCTAAGCGGCGACTGGTTTTTTGTTCAGGCCGAGCAGGGCGTCGACCGAAATAGGGCCGGCGCCGCGCACGATCAGCACCACGAAAAGCAGCATCCAGAAGGCGCGTTGATCCAGGATCGCCGAGTTTGAGAACTGATCGAACCAGACGCCGAGTGTCTCTTTGTGGGCGATGCCGCCGTGACCGTAAAGGTCGGTGAGGCTTTGGACCACGACAAAGCCGATCATGCCAACGCCTGCAAGGCGCGTCAGAAGGCCGATGACGACCATGATGGGCAAAAGGATTTCGGCCCAGCCGCCGCCCACGATCACAAGCTTCTGAAAGAAGGACGCTTGCGTGATGTCGTAAAACACAGCCTCAGCCGCTTTCGGGAAGATCTGGACAAAGCCGCCGTCTGTCGGCTTCAGGAACCCAAAGATTCCGTTGCCAAAATCGACTTTGGACACGCCCGACTGATAGAAATAGTAAAACAGCACGGCTGCGAAAACAAAGCGTGAGAGGGTTGGCAAAAGCCAAGGTTCTGCAAGGCGTTCGACGCCCGAGAAGATGCTTTTATAGAGTGACATCAGTTGGTTAATCATTACGCATCTCCGGTTTTTATGGCGGTTATGGCATTCCCGGCAATCAAGAGTCCCAAGGTTGTTTGCAGGTCAAAATCGGGAATGGCGGTGGTGGCTTTGTCGAGCGCCTGACCAAAGGCTTCGCCCGCTTGCAGGGCCATGACAAAGGTCGCGCCGCCTGCGGGCAAAAGCTGGGGCGCGGGGTCAAATTCGGCGCGGGTGATGATCAGGGCCTCTCCGCTCGGGGCCTCGGGCATTGGGGTGCCGTGGGTTTGGGCAGACCAGATCGAAAAGATCGGCCAGCGGGAGCGCAAGAGTTTCAGCGAGGGCGCAATGTCTAGACGCGCGGCCATCAGTTGATCCGCGGGCAGGGTGGCGATGATTTGCGGATCAATCGCTGTGGCATCTGCGGCGTGATAGCTTTGGCGCATGGCCAGTTCCAGACGGGCGATATCGGGGAGATATGGGTATTTCTGAACCGGCTCGAACCCGCTCAGAAACGCCGGCATCTCTTCGCCGTAATACATCATCATCGGCGTTGTTGGCGGATGCTGCCGCACGAACAGACCCGCCATCGCGCCAAAGAATTGCTCGCCGAGCAGTTTCTGCAGCACCGGAAAGCTGGTTTCCAAAGCTTCGCTCAGGCTGAGCACAACGTTGTTGCGGTAGACGTCAAAGCGTTTGCCCGCCGGACGCCCCGCATGGTCGATCAGGTTTTCCGGGTGCGGTAAATCGGGGCGCAGCAGCGCCTCGGTGAAATCTGTTTGATCCGGTGTCATGCCGCGGCCTTGACGTTTGTCATGATATCAAGGGCTTGGGCGGCTTCGCCTTCAAGTTCGTCCCACGGAGGGATATTGCCGTCGCGTTCGATCAGCACGGGCTTCTTGCCGCCGCGCAGGATCGTATGGGCAAAGAGCGACCAGACCTGATTGACCACCGGCTGGTCATGGCTGTCGATCAACAGAGGGTCACCGTGGTCGTCCACGTCCTCGTCGTGACCGCCGAGGTGGATTTCTCCGACCAGTTCCAGCGGGAAGGCGTCGATATATTCAACAGCGTTCATTTTCTGGTTGGTTGCCGAGACAAAGACGTTGTTCACGTCCAACAACAGCCCACAGCCGGAGCGTTTCGCGACCTCTTTCAGGAAATCAATCTCGCTCATGTCGCTGTCGGAAAAGGCCAGATAGTTCGAGGGGTTTTCAAGCAGCATCTGGCGACCGACGGTCTCTTGGACCTGCGTGATATGGCTGCTGACGCGATGAACGGTCTTTGCGTTATAGGGCAGGGGCAGCAGGTCGTTCAGGAAATGTGTCTCGTGGGTGGACCAAGCAAGATGCTCGGAAAAGCTGGCAGGGTTTAGCCAGCCCACAAGATGCTTCAGGCGATTGAGGTGGTCTTGATCAAGGTCGCCTTCGCCACCGATCGAAAGACCCACACCGTGGACGGACATGGCATAGCGCTCGGCCAGATGCCGAAGTTGCGCCAAGGGGCGGCCGCCGTCGCCCATGTAATTCTCTGCATGGATCTCAAACCAGCTGACTGCGCCGGCGTTTTCCATGATGTCTGCGAAATGCTGAGGTTTGTATCCGACGCCGCACCCCTGTGGGAGGTGTTCAAAACTTTTGTCAAACATGGCGAACCTCTTTACCAAGTGCAGTTGGGGTGAGCTGGACCCGACGGTCAGGTCCAGCTCGGGAAAGCTTATGCTGGCAGGTCGCGGTCCAGCTCTTCCAGGGAACCCATGCGTGCGGTGCCGTCTGCCATTGCTGGCAGTTCGATCTCTGCGCAAGTGCCTGCGTCTACCAGAGTCCATGCGTTGCCTTGATAGTCAACGGTGGAGGTGCCTTTGCATGTGGTGCCTGCACCGGCTGCGCAATCGTTTTCGCCTGCGAGGGAAACGCCGTAGCATTTTTCTTTGCCCATTGCGGAAGCTGCTGGTGCGGTTGCTGCGGTGACTGCTGCTGCGACGGATGCGGCCACGGCCAGGGATTTCAGTGGAGTAGACATTTGGTTAAGTCCTCATGGATAAAAGGTTAATTCCAGCCGCGCTCGACGGCTTGAGTGAACATTAGTCGGGGCCACCGCCCAAATTCCAATAACGGAAACGTGTGTCACGGCTGTGTTATCTCCTGTGAGAGGGAATGCAGCAATTTTCCCAGTAAAAAAAGAAAAAGCCGGCCCAATGTGACCGGCTTTTCGTAAAATGTTACGCCAAATGTTACAGGCTTACCGTGCCAGATCCGGTGGCGTTGCCTCGGCTGCGAGGATTGTAACAATCTCTTCCAGGCTCTGGACCTTGGTCTGCTTCTCACCTAGGCGGCGGGTCGAGACGGTTTTCTCTTCGACCTCTTTCATGCCACAGGCCAGAATGACCGGAACTTTCGCCAGCGAGTGCTCGCGGACCTTATAGTTGATCTTTTCGTTGCGCAGATCGGCCTCGGCCTGAATGCCCGCGGCGCGCAATTTTTCGACCACCTCAAGGCAATAGTCATCCGCATCCGACACAATCGCCGCCACAACCACCTGACGCGGGGCCAGCCAGAAGGGCAACTTGCCTGCGTGTTGTTCGATCAGAATGCCGGTGAAACGTTCCAGCGACCCAAAGAGCGCACGGTGCAGCATAACTGGCACCATCTTTTCACCCGAAGAGGCAATATAGGTCGTGTTGAACCGTTCTGGCAGGTTGTAGTCCACCTGTAGCGTACCACATTGCCAATCCCGGCCAATCGCGTCGCGCAGAACATATTCCAGTTTCGGACCGTAAAACGCGCCTTCGCCCTCAAAGATGGTATAGTCCATCCCTGCCTGATCCAGTGCCGTGCGCAGGGCGTTTTCGGACAGGTCCCAGCTTTCATCGCTGCCGATCCGGTTTTCTGGGCGGGTCGAGAGTTTGACGTGCACGTCCTCAAAGCCAAAGTCTTTGTAGATCGACAGGATCAGCTCGTTCACCTTGAGGCATTCCTCGGTAAGCTGTTCCGGCGTGCAGTAAATATGCGCGTCGTCCTGGGTAAAGCTGCGGACCCGCAAGAGGCCGTGCAGCGCGCCGGATGGCTCGTAACGATGCACCTTGCCGAATTCGGCGATTTTCACGGGCAGGTCGCGATAGCTTTTGATGCCTTGGTTGTAGATCATCATGTGACCAGGGCAGTTCATCGGCTTGAGCGCATATTCGCGGTCATCCTGGGTTTCGGCCAGGAACATGTTTTCGCGATAGTTCTGCCAGTGGCCCGAGGTCTCCCAGAGGGCTTTGTCCATAATGTCAGGCGAGTTCACCTCGACATAGCCCACGGCCTCTTGGCGGCGGCGCATATAAGCGATCAGCGATTGGAACAGGCGCCAGCCAGATGGGTGCCAGAAGATCGAGCCCGGTGCGACCTCTTCGAAATGAAACAGGTTCATTTCGCGGCCCAGCTTGCGGTGGTCGCGCTTTTCGGCTTCTTCGAGGAAGTTCAAATGCGCGCGCAGGTCTTCTTTGTTCTTAAACGCCACGCCGTAGATCCGTTGCAGCATAGGACGATCAGAATCGCCCCGCCAATAGGCGCCAGCAACCTTCATCAGTTTGAAGGCGTCCGCCGGAACCTGACCAGTGTGTTGCAGGTGTGGACCGCGACACAGGTCTTGCCAGTCGCCATGCCAATACATCCGCAGAGGCTCATCACCCGGGATGCTTTCGATCAGCTCGACTTTGTAGGGTTCGCCGCGGTCTTTATAGTATTGGATCGCAACATTACGCTCCCAGACCTCGGTGCGGACCGCATCGCGCTTGTTGATGATCTCTTTCATCTTTTTCTCGATGACGCCTAGGTCATCAGGGGTAAACGGCTCGGCACGGTCAAAGTCATAGTACCAGCCGTTTTCGATGACCGGGCCGATGGTGACTTTGACATCTGGCCAGATCTCTTGGACCGCGCGCGCCATGATATGGGCGCAGTCGTGGCGGATCAGTTCGAGCGCCTCGGCGTCGTTGTCTTTGATTGTGTTGATAGCAATATGCGCGTCGGCTTCAATCGGCCACTGCATATCCCAATGCACGCCGTCGACGGTCGCCGAGATCGCTTTTTTTGCGAGAGAAGTAGAGATTGAGGCAGCGACCTCGGCAGGGGTGACGCCTGCGTCATAGTCACGTGCATTGCCATCGGGAAAAGTGAGGGAAATCTGGGCCATAGTTTGGCTCTCCTCGTCAGTTTGGCGCCCACGGAACGCCCGGTTGCGGGTTATTTGGTTCGTTGTCCTTTTGAGGCCAGGCACGCGCCCTGTCAACCACAGCTTTTGTGGCGCTGTGGGATTTGAGTATTTGGGGCAAGATGAAATGTGTTTTGGTTTTAGGGCTGCCACGTTAAGCAGTGGAAAACGGAGGATGTCATGGTGGATTTTCTAGAAACCGAGCAGGGGCGGCGGCTGGCCTATCACAAGACCGAAGGCGCGGGGCCGACTGTGGTGTTTCTGGGCGGGCTAAAGTCTGACATGGAAGGCACCAAAGCGATCCACTTGGAAGATTGGTGCCAGGCGCGCGGGCAGGCTTTCTTGCGGTTTGACTATTCTGGCCATGGGCAGAGTTCTGAACGGTTTGAAGATGGCTGCATTGGGGATTGGCACGAAGATACTCTGGCGGCGGTTGATGCGTTGACGGAGGGGGGGCTTGTTGTCGTTGGCTCTTCGATGGGTGGCTGGCAGGCGTTGCTGCTGGCCAAAGCGCGCGCGGATCGGATTAAGGGCATGGTCACGATTGCGGCGGCTCCGGATTTTACAGAGGATGGTTATTGGGCCAACTTTACGAATGCGCAGAAGGAAGCATTAGAGGCCGTTGGGCATGTTGAATTACCGTCGGACTATATGGAGCCTTACATCATCACCAAGCGCATGATCGAGGATGGGCGGGATCATCTGGTTTTGCGTGAGGCGTTGCCATTGCCTTTTCCGGTGCGGTTTTTGCAGGGCACAGAAGACACGGCGGTGACACGGGAAACGGCTTTGCGCTTGTTGGATCATGCCGATTGCGAGAACATGCGACTGACATTGGTGAAGGGGGGCGATCACAGCCTGTCTGATCCGCGCAGCCTTGATCTGATTACGCAGGCGATCACCGAGGTTCTTTAAGCCTTCGGCTGACGTTAGGTGAATCTTTGTCACAGCGGCGAAACCGCTTAGCCTGATCCGACCGAAAGGGAGGGATTTATGGCGTTATCTGTAGGGCAGAAGGCGGGCTGGGGACTGGCCGATCTGGGTATCAATGTTTTCGTGGTGGTAAAGCAGCTTTTGGTCTTTGCCTTTATGACCACTTATTTGGGGGTGCCACCTGCTGTTGCGGGGGTGCTGACCTTCTCGGTTTTGGCCTTTGATGTCATCACGGATCCCTTGATCGGCTATCTGTCAGACAAGACCCACAGCCGCTTTGGGCGGCGGTATCCGTGGATGTTTATCGGGGCTGTTGTGCAGGCCGTTGGGATCGTTGGGATCTTTATGGTGCCCGATGGTATGAGTTGGCAGGCCAATGCCGCCTGGGTCATGGCCTTCTTTGCTTTGGCGACGTTGGGTTTTACGGCGGTGACCATTCCCTATGGCGCGATGGCCGGAGAGATGACGCAGGACCCGCAGGAGCGCTCGGTGATGATGGCCTGGCGCATGGGGTTTGCCTCTTTGGGGCTGTTGATGGCAGGGGCGGTGGTGCCCGCTTTGGCCGGAGACACGAAGGCGGGTTTCGGGATGGCGGTACTTTATGTGTCGCCCATCATGGTGCTTGCGATCTGGCTGTCGATTGCCGCCACACGCCGCGCGCCGAGGATTGCGACGCCGACAGGGTTGGGTCTGGGCGACATGTTGCGTCTGGTGCTCTCTAATCGTCGGTTCACTTTGCTGGTCGTGATTTATGGCGTCTTGACGCTGGGCGTTGCTTTGATCGCGGCTGGGCTGCAGATTTCGGCGCTTTATTTGATGGTCGCAACGGGCGGCCCGCTGGCAGGGTTGGCGGCCGCTTTGGGTGTCTTTGCAGCGCTTTTTGCCATGTTCATCGTCGGCTCGGTACTGTCGCAGGCCTTTTGGGTTTTTGCGGCGGCGCGTATGGGCAAGCTCTCGGCGCTGATATTTGGCATGGTGATCTATACCGTGGTACTGGCGGCGATTTACATGCAGCTTCCTGCGGACAGCATCAGCCTCATGGCGATCCTGTTCATCTTCGCGGGTTTTTGTAATGGCGCGTATCAGCAGCTGCCCTGGGCGATGTACCCCGACCTGATGGACGTGACACGCGACGAAAGCGGCGAGGCCGTAGAGGGCGCTTTCGCGGCGCTTTGGCTCTTTGGTCAGAAAGTGGCGAATGCCTTTGCGCCCTTGGTGCTTGGCCTTGTCCTGAGCATTTATGGCTTTCAGGAAAGCTCTGAGGGCGTTGTGGCCCAAAGCGACAGCGCGCTAGAAGCCTTGCGCTGGGCCGTGACGCTGTTGCCTGCAATCATTATGTGGGGAGGGATCGCCCTTTTGGCACTGGCCTATCGGCCACGTGCCAAAGGGGTTCACGATGCGCGTGCGGCCTGACTAGGCCGCCGCGTTTTTGTTTGCTGCTTTTGGCTTTTTCGCGTCGCCACTATTGGCGTTGATGAAATCCAGAACCAGCGGGCGAATGTTGTTCCGCCAGCTTTTGCCAGCAAAGATCCCGTAATGGCCCGCGCCTTCTTCAAGGTGGTGGGCCTTTTTCTCGTCTGGCAAGCCGGTCAGCAGATCCAGAGCCGCCACGCATTGGCCCGGCGCTGAGATATCGTCCTTGGAGCCTTCAACGGTCTTAACCGCTACGGTCGTAATCGCGCCGATGTCGACTCTGCGACCCGCAACGGTGAATTCATTCGCCGCGATCTCACCCTTTTTGAAGATGCGATCGACGGTGGACAGGTAGAATTCGGCAGGCATATCCATTACCGCGAGATATTCATCATAGAAACGGTTATGCTTGTCGTGATCCGAGGCCTCGCCCTTCATGACGCGGGTGATCTGATCCATGAAGGCCTTGCCATGCGTGTCCGCGTTCATAGACATGAAGGACGCGAGCTGCAGCAGGCCCGGGTAAACTTTGCGGCCCACGCCGTCGTATTTAAAGCCAACACGCTGGATCATCATTTCCTCTAGCTGGCCCATGGTGACGGAATGGCCAAAGTCGGTCACATCCGTTGGGGCTGCGTTTGGATCGATCGGGCCGCCGATCAGCGTGAGCGAGCGTGGCTGCGCCTTGGGGTCTTCTTCGGCCAGATAGGCGGTTGCAGCCAAAGTCAGCGGGGCTGGCTGGCAGACAGCAATGACATGGGTGTCCGGGCCGAGTTCTTTCATGAAGTCGACCAGATAAAGCGTGTAATCCTCGACATCGAACTTGCCTTCGCTGACAGGTATGTCGCGGGCGTTGTGCCAATCGGTGATATAGACTTCGCAGTCAGGCAGCAGAGATTTCACGGTCGAGCGCAGCAGTGTCGCATAGTGGCCAGACATCGGCGCTACCAAAAGCACCTGACGTTTGCGACGTTTGCGCCCTGCGACGGAGAAATGGATGAGATCGCCGAAAGGCTTTTCGACCACGGATTTCACCTGAACCACGTGGTCCTTACCATCTTCGCAGGTAAAGGATTGGATGTCCCAGTCAGGCTTCACGACCATACGCTGGAAGGTGCGTTCGGTGACTTCGCCCCAGGCTTCCATCCACTTAAGAGCAGGGGAAGGGAAGAGCGCAAACATCGGGTAGGACGCCATCGCCCGCGCGGTCGCACCGTACCATTCATTGGTATTGCGGATCGTTTCCATCAAATCATAGGTGGCCATATAACGCATTGGCTTCTCCTTGTTTGCACGGCTATGATACCAATTAAAGGCGTTTAACGTATTACCGAGCGCGTATTTTTGCTGCGTAGCAGCGACCATAGGGGTTGGATCTTAATATGACAACTAGCGAAGATGCTGCAGTCGCGAAATTGGACAAAATGTCCGACAATCTTAAGCGCGTAGAAGAATTGTCTCAAAGATTGATAGAAGTCATGGCGCACCACCAGCCCATGCGCAAATCTTTGACCGGCCCCAATGAAGATGTGTTCTCCAATGCTGCAACGGCATATTGGGCAAAAGCGATGGAAAATCCGGGTGCGATTTTTGAACAGCAGATGGCCTTCTGGGGCAAATCTGTGAAGCATTTTATCGAAGCGCAGCACATGTTCGCACAGGGTAAATTCGAGCCTCCGGCGGACAGCACGCCGCAGGATCGTCGCTTTTCAAATCCGTTGTGGCAGTCCAACCCGTACTTCAATTTCGTAAAACAGCAGTACATGCTGAACTCCCAAGCGGTGCGCGATTCTGTGGCCGCAATGGAAGATCTGGACGAAACCCAAAAGCGTCGGATCAACTATTTCGCCGACCAGATCGTCGAAATGATGTGCCCGACGAATTTTCTCTCCACCAACCCAGATGCTTTGGAAAAGGCCGTGGAGACCGAAGGTCAGTCGCTTGTCGATGGTCTGGAAAATCTCATCCGCGATCTGGAAGAGAACAATGGCGAGCTGATTGTGAAGCTCGCGGATGAAAAAGCGTTTGAGCTGGGCGGCAACGTCGCCACCACCGAAGGGGCCGTTGTCTATCGCAATGAGATGATGGAGCTCATCCAGTTCTCACCAAGCACCGATGAGGTGCATGAAATACCTCTGGTGATTTTCCCGCCGTGGATCAACAAATACTACATTCTCGATCTGAAAGAGAAGAACAGCCTGATCAAATGGGTCGTGGATCAGGGCTATACCGTCTTTATTGTCAGTTGGCTGAACCCGGACCCAAGCCATGCCGAGATCGGTATGGAGGATTATATCCAGGATGGCTATTTGCGTGCGATCGAAGAAGTGAAGTCCATCACGGATCAAAAGCAAGTCAATGCGGTTGGCTATTGCATCGCGGGCACCACGTTGAACCTTACCCTGTCTCTGATGAAGAAGCGCGGCGATAAATCGGTGAAGTCGGCGACTTTCTTTACCACGCTCACCGATTTCTCGGATCAAGGCGAATTCACGCCCTTCCTGCAGAACGACTTCATCGACGGGATCGAACGCGAATGTGAGCAGCAAGGCGTGCTGCGGTCTTTGATCATGCAGCGGACGTTCAGCTTTTTGCGCTCAAACGATCTGATCTACGGCCCCGCCATCAAGAGCTATATGATGGGCGAGGCGCCAGCCACCTTCGATCTTTTGTTCTGGAATGGCGATGGCTCTGGTCTGCCGGGCAAGATGGCGGTCGAATATTTGCGGGGGCTGTGTCAGCGCAATGAATTCGTTGGCGAGGGCTTTGACCTTTTTGGAGAGAAACTCTCGATCAAAGATGTGACGATCCCGACGATGTCGATCACCTGCGAAACCGATCACATTGCGGCTTGGAAAGACTGTTATCGTGGTTACCAGCAGTCTGGCAGCCGCTCCAAAAACTTTGTGGTATCTGAGTCGGGCCATATCGCTGGGATCGTGAACCCGCCCAGCAAAAAGAAATACGGTCACTATACCAATGCAGACATGAAGGGCAGCGCCGAGGAATGGATGGACGGTGCGACCTATAATGAGGGGTCCTGGTGGCCGACTTGGGATGCGTGGTTGTCTCCGAAATCGGGTAAAAAGGTGCCTGCAAGAGCGCCTGGCGACTCGGATCACCCCGTCCTTTGTGCCGCTCCGGGCGAATATGTGAAGAAAAAAGCCTATAAATAGAACGTCTTATAAATTTTTTGCTGCAGTGCAGCAAAATACCCTTGCAATGCTGCGATGCAGAATGTACTTACAATGCAGATGCAGAAAACAGCGGGGTTGTCCCGCGACATCACACAAGGAATTAGGACTATGGCTAAGACACAAGACATGACCGCCGTTCTGAAGGATATGATGGGCGCGTTTCCGGTAGACACCGCAGCGTTCGAAGATGCTTTCAAAAACACCGCGTCCCTGAACGAAAAGCTGGCAGGCGTTGCCCTGACCGCAGCAGAGAAATCCTCTGAGATCTCCAACAAATGGACCAAAGACACTCTGGCAAAACTGTCCGACATGTCTAAGGCCAAAGCAGAGCCAGCAGACTACGCAAAAGCAATGACCGACTTCGCGTCTGCTCAAGCTGAAGTTGCTGCAGAAAACCTGGCAGCATTCGCAGAAGTTGCGAAAAAAGTTCAGGCAGACTCTTTCGAACTGTTCATGTCTGCTTCCAAAGAAGCAACTGACGGCGCGCAAGCAGCTGTCAAAAAGGCAACTGCAGACGTAACTGCAGCAGCTAAAAAAGCGACTGCTAAGTAATTACCTACCGATTTACCTCCCCCCATCGGATGGTTTAAGGGCGTGCCAATGCGGCGCGCCCTTGCTTTTTTTTGCTGCACGCGCAAAAGTCTGCTGCAGTGCTGAAAATCTGGGGAGACAATTTTGGCAGAGAGTGACAACCCGCTTCTGATCAAGCGTTACGCGAGCCGCCGGCTCTATAATACCGAAACCAGCGACTATGTGACCCTGGACGATATTGCTGCTGTGATCCGCTCTGGCCGAGAGGTTCAGATCGTAGACCTGAAATCTGGCGATGACCTGACCCGTCAGTATCTTTTGCAAATCATCGCAGAACACGAAAGCCGCGGCGAAAATATGCTGCCGGTGAATGTTCTGAACGACCTCGTGCGCTCCTATACATCTCAGGCAACCTCGATGGTGCCGCAGTTCCTGGCCACCAGCTTTGAAATGCTGCGGGAAGGTCAGAATAAGATGATGGAGCAAATGCCCGAAAATAGCCCTATGCAAGCGCTAATGGCGCAGCAAGAGGCCTTTATGAAGGCGATGAGCGGTGGGTTCTCCGGTTGGACTGGTGGCACCTCTGCGCCGGAACCAGAGCCAGCAAAGGAAGAAGAGGGCGAGGATCTCGCTGACATAAAGAAACAACTCGCCGATCTTCAGGCCAAGCTGTCCAAGCTGTCATAAACGAAAACGCGGCCCCCCGAGGCCGCGTTTTTCTTTGCCCCTAGCTTGCGGTGGCAAGCTGGGTTGGTTCCATCACGTCATTGACCGCTGCGATCAAGATACCTGCGATCACGTCTAGTTCGTCTTGTTTCAGACGCGCGGGCAGGCGGACGTCACAGGCCCGCATCAGCATGGCGCGGGTTCGTGGCAGCTCTGGCAGATCCTCGATAAACTGCCAGTTCCAGAAGGCGCGGGCATTGTCCTGTGAGGCCCCAAAGACCTGAACCTTGATGCCACGGGATTGCGCCGCAGTTTGAAACGCCGCGATCTGAGCGTCGTCCATTCCTTCAAGGTTAAACTGAATGCTATCCGGCGCACGTTCCTCTGGTGCGAGTTTCTCAGGCACCTGCATCCAGGCGTTTTCGTTCAATTTCGCAGCCACATAATCGTGGTTCGCGCGACCGTCACGCACGCGACGCGGCACTTCGGCCAGTTGGGGACGCACCAAAGCGGCCGACATATTGCCAAGGCGCAGATTGTACAGCGGCAGTTTGTTCTGCCAGCGCGCAAAGGCTTCTTCGAGCTCGGCGCTGTTGTCGCCCGTGCGGGATTTATGTTTCTGCCAATTGTGCTCATAAGCGCCTGACATGATTACAGCACGCGCGACCAGATCCGCGTCATCGGTGACCATGATGCCGCCTTCGCCCGCGTTGATCAGCTTGTAGGATTGGAACGAGAAACAGCCGACCTTGCCAATCGTGCCGATGTTCTGTCCATTCCAGGTGGTGCCCAGCGAATGGGCGGCGTCCTCTATCACCGGAATGTCCCGCGCGTCACAGAGCGCCATAATCGCGTCCATATCAGAGGTATGACCCCGCATGTGGCTGATAATGACCGCGTCTACGTCGCCCAGCTTGGCCTCAAAATCCGCGAGATCGATGCGATAGTTCTCGCCGACTTCGCACAGCACAGGCTGATAATCCGCATGCACGACAGAGGAGGGCACAGCAGCGAAGGTAAAGCCTGGGATCAGCACCCGAGCGTTTTTGGGCAAGCCGAGCGCCTTCAGTGAAAGAAACAAAGCGGCCGAACAAGAGGAGACCGCAAGCGCGTATTTCGTGCCCAGCATCTCTGCAAATTCCTGCTCTAACAGTGCCACCGGCGCATCCTGAGGCGCGGTATAGCGGAAGAGGTCAGCAGTTTGCAGAAGGCGTTCGATTTCCGGGCGGACAGACTCTGGGATCGGCTCGGAGGAATAGACGTCTGGCAGGGCCATAGTTTTCACTTTTCTTAAGTTATGCTTTGGAAATAATAAAACAGTGGCGGTGAGAAAACGAGGCTAAACTCTGAGGAGAGTGTGAATTCGAGCCGCTATTGCAAGCGGGTCACGGGTTGCGGGACAGCCTGAAAAAATCCGAAATCTGATCGGCGAGAATCTCGTCTGCAATCGGTTCGTAGAGGCCGTTTGGGATGGCTTTCAGGAGGTCATCCGGCACGTTTGCTTTGTTCACCTCAGCCAAGATTTCAACGGTTTCGGCGTCAAATTCCGGATGTGGCTGCAGCGTGAAAGCGCGGTCTCCGTATAAGAGGGCCGCATGTTTGCACCTGTCGGTGCTGGCGATGATCTGCACGCCCTCGGAGATCTCTGTGACTTGATCCTGATGCCAGGCCATAAGCGGCAAATCCAGCCCCGCAAAGTCATAGGTCTGGCGGCCCAATGTCCAGCCGCCCTCGTATTTTTCTACTTTGCCACCAAGGGCTTGTGCAATGATCTGATGGCCGAAACAGATGCCCACAATGGGACGCGCTGCTTCGACGCTTGCGCGGATGAAATCCTCAAGCGGAGGGATCCAATCATGGTCCTCATAGGCGCCATGTCGTGACCCGCTGATCAGCCAACCGTCCGCATCCTGCGGAGACTCAGGGAAGTCGCCTTCGTGCACATTCCAAGAGTCAAAAGTGAATCCCTGACCCCCCAATAGCTCTGCATAGAGCTCGGTGTAGTCGCCATGCGCATCGATGGCGGGTTGCGGCATGGTTCCGCAAAGAAGAAAGCCGATTTTCATCTGTGAAGATCCTTAGGCTAGGGGCCGGAAATGGTTAGCGCGCAGGCTGGCGGAGGTCAAAGCTTTCCGGTGGGATCGGAATGGGCTGGGCCAGGTAGTCGGCTTTGGGCACATGGGTCACACCGCGCAGGAAAAGCGCGTCGAGGGCAGCAGCAGGAAGCGCTGCAATCGCGGCTTCAATCGCGTCAAACAGAGGGGCGGGATCGCGGTCTTGGGCCGTGATCAACGGCAGGACCGGGGTTGGTTCGGTCTTTGCAATCACTTTGAGATCATTCGCAAACGCGTCGTGACGCTGGATGAGCTGCCATGTCACAACATCCAGGCCCGCAAGATCCGCGCGACCTTCTGCTACGGCAATGGCTGAGGCGCGATGGGCGCCTGTTTCCAAGAGGTTGCCGGGTTTTATGCCGCTTTCTAGTAAAGCCTTTGTCGGCGCGGCCCAACCGGATTGGCTGAGCGCTTCGTTATAGGCAAAGGTGCAGCCGTCGAAATCTGAGAGCTTGTCTGCACCAGTCCGGTGCGCGACCAGAACCGAATAATAGTGGCCGGCTGGACAGTCCGGAATGTCGTAGATTGGCGTTCCGAACAAGGTAACCTTGTCATGCAGCTTCGCGCGATAAGGCAAGCCACAGGTCTGGGCTAGGAGCAGGTCCGGAGACTGCCAGATATCCCAAAAATCCTGATCCCGTGTCAGGCCATCTGGGCCATATCCCAAATTCTGTTGGATTTCGGACCAGAGAGCATCATTTGCAGCCGCTGTTTCCGGCCGGTCATACATGCCTAAAGCCGCGATCATTCAGAGACCCTTTGACGCGCCAGGGCGCTATCGCGGTCGTTGATCCCCAAGAGGTTGGCCGCCAGCCGCACCAGAGAGTCTTCTTCGGCATCGCGTTCTCCATCGGCCAGAACCACTTGCCACAGGCTTTCAATCACAGCGATGCGCCCTTCAAAAGGCACGGCGTCTTTGATGGCGCGGGTAAAGCGGACGGTGTCGGGGGCCTCGGTTTCCAAGGTCTCGGCCTCTTTGCGCAGGGCACTGGCCTCGAACGCAGAAAGCCCATAGCGGGCGGCTGTGATCCGGTCGATCCGGTCAATCTCGGCTTGCGCATAGTCGCCATCGGCGCGCGCAATGCGCACCAGGAGGGCGGTCAGGGCAAGGCGTGCGTCGCCATCATTGAGGGGTTCGGGATCGGGGGCGGTGAGACGCTTTAGAAAATCAGCAAACATGAGCGCTAGATTGGTATTTTTTGTTCGGGCGTCAAGGCTTGAGAGCTATCGCGCCGGGCTGTCGGCAGGATTGATCCCAAGGTGGCTTTCGATCTCGTGCAATGCGCTGTGTTCTTCGGGCAGGTCGCGCCCGTCGGCCAGGATGACTTTCCAGAGTTGCTCTGTGATTTCCAAGCGATGGGCGTAGTCCACCGTTTCACGGATCAGTGCCGCGAAGTTCGTGGTGTCTGGTGCATGGGATTCCAGCTTTTCCGAGGTGGCGCGAAGCTTGGCGGCCTCGACCGCGTTCAGGCCGAAACTTTGCGCGAGGATATAGTCAATCTCGACGATCTCGTTGACGTGGTAAAAACTGTCCGATTTCGCGACGCGGACGAGAAGTGCGCCGAGGGCAAGCCTTTCGTCAGGCTCAGGAAGCTCTTGTGCTTTTGATGTGCCGCGCAGGCGCGCTAGAAAGTCGTCCCACATGAAAATGTCCCTGTTTTTTGTTCACTATGGGACGCAGGAGGTCATGGCGCAATAGGGGCTTTGCCCCTCGGCCTTGCGGCCTCACCCCAGAGTTTTTCAGGCAAGATGAAACTTAGAAGAAGAGGGATTTCTTGAGTTTGGTTTTATGCAGCGGGAGTTCCAGCACGCGGTCCATTTTCATGCCGCGTTTGGTGACGCGGTAGCCAAGGTATTTGTAGAGGCTGAGGGCGCGGGTGTTGGATGTAAGCACCTCAAGTTCGACGGAATCAAAGCCGCGTTTGCGGGCGCGATCTTCCATGCGTTTCATGAGTTGCGAGCCGATGCCTTTGCCTTGATTGGCGGGCGCGACCCAAAGATCTGTCACGTGATTGTCGCCGTTTTCTGTGGCGGCAAAGCCAAGAATGCCGTCCTCGTCTTCGGCAATCAGGATTTCGTCTGGAAAGGAATTTACAAAATCTTCAAAGACTTGCGGGCCGATCTTGTCACGGGCGTTCGCGGGCAGATGGGCTGCAATGCCGCGTTGCCAGGCCTGATGACCGATCTTTGCAAGCGACTTGGCGTCGGACGCACGCGCCCGGCGAATGGTTAACAATGACATATAGCCTCCCTTGCGTCAGTCGGGGACCGCGCAAGAGGAGGCTAACACGAGGTTTCGGATTTCGCGAAACGATCTGCGCGAAAAAGTGCCAGATGGTTAATTCGGGGTCGTTAGACTAGGCGCGAATTTTCCAAGGCAGCTTTCACGAAATCGCGGAAAAGCGGGTGCGGATCGAAGGGCTTGGATTTGAGTTCCGGGTGGAACTGTACGCCGATAAACCAAGGGTGATCTTGCCATTCGACGATCTCTGGCAGGCGGCCATCCGGGCTCATGCCGGTGAATTTGAGGCCAGCTTTTTCCAGTTGTTCGCGGTATTTGATGTCGACCTCATAGCGGTGACGGTGGCGTTCGTCGATGGCGGTGGTGCCATAGACTTCGGCGACTTTGGAGCCTTCAGCCAGCGTCGCGTTATAGGCGCCCAGCCGCATGGTGCCGCCTTTGTCGTCATCGGCTTTGCGGGTGACTTTGGCGTTGCCTTGGACCCATTCTTTCAGGTGGTAAACCACGGGTTCAAAACGTTTTTTGCCTGCTTCGTGGTCGAATTCCTCAGACCCTGCACCTTCGACGCCAGCGGTGTTGCGCGCGGCTTCGATGACGGCCATTTGCATGCCTAGACAGATGCCGAGGTAGGGGACTTTGTGTTCACGCGCGAATTGGGCTGCTTTGATTTTGCCTTCGGTGCCGCGCTCGCCAAAGCCACCTGGCACGAGGATCGCATCATAGCCTTCCAGATGTGGGGCGGCATCGCCCTTGTCAAAAACCTCGGCATCGACCCAGTTCACATTGACCTTGCAGCGGTTGTGCATGCCGCCGTGGATCAGGGCCTCTTTGATGGACTTATAGGCGTCCTCAAGCTGGGTGTATTTGCCAACGATAGCCACAGAGACTTCGCCGTCGGTGTTGTGGATCCGGTCGTAGACGTCGTTCCAGCGGTCAAGGTTCGGTTTCGGCGCAGGGGCGATCTGGAATGCATCCAGCACCGCTTGGTCGAGGCCTTCACGATGGTAGGCCAGTGGGGCTTCGTAAATGGATTTGAGGTCGTAGGCCGCAACCACCGCCTCTTTGCGCACGTTACAGAACAGCGCGATTTTCTCGCGTTCTTTTTCTGGGATTGGCTGTTCAGAACGACAGACCAGAACGTCGGGCGCGATGCCGATGGATTGCAGTTCTTTCACAGAGTGCTGTGTCGGTTTGGTCTTCAGCTCACCCGAGGCCGCCAGATACGGCAGCAAAGTCAGGTGCATAAAGATGCATTCGCCCCGGGGCTTGTCATGGCTGAACTGGCGGATGGCTTCGAAAAACGGCAGGCCTTCGATGTCGCCCACCGTGCCGCCGATTTCACAGAGCATGAAATCCACTTCGTCTTCGCCAATTGAGATGAACTCTTTGATGGCATTGGTCACATGGGGGACGACCTGAATGGTTTTGCCGAGATAGTCGCCGCGGCGTTCTTTTTCCAAAACGTTGGAATAGATCCGGCCAGAGGAGACGGAATCGGTCATCCGCGCAGGCACGCCTGTGAAGCGTTCATAGTGTCCGAGGTCGAGGTCGGTTTCCGCGCCATCGTCGGTGACAAAGACTTCGCCGTGCTCAAAAGGGCTCATCGTGCCGGGGTCGACGTTCAGATAGGGGTCGAGCTTCCGCAGGCGCACCGAATAGCCGCGGGCCTGCAACAAAGAGCCCAAAGCCGCGGAGGCCAGACCTTTGCCAAGGGAAGAAACCACGCCGCCGGTGATGAAGATAAATCGTGCCATAGAGTTGGCGACCCCCGTGAGTTGATGCGCGCAATTCGGGCGCGACTTGCATTCAAAATGAACACCCTCGGCAGCGATTCTGCCGATGTATCACGGGGGTTCACATATAAAGGATTCGCAATAGCTTGGCAAGATGACCGCAAGATACAGTTGCGGCATCCGTTAGATACTCAAGTACTGGTGGTGGGGCCGAAATCGACCCGAGTCGTTACTCTGCGATTGGAACCAGCGGCGCGTCGTCGCCCTCAGCAGGTGGCAGCAGGCTGCCCTCGGCTGTTGGTGCGGTCGGCACGGTGGCTTCGCTTGCAGGAACGTCTACGCCCAATTGATCGATGACCGAGGTGCCAGCCGCGTTGCGTGCGGCCAGAATGGTCAGCGTGATGGATGTGCAGATGAAGGCAATCGCCAGGACCCAGGTGATTTTGCCCAGAGCGGTCGCTGCTGAGCGGCCCGCAACGGCGCCACCGCCGCCACCGCCACCGATGCCCAAGCCTCCGCCTTCGGAACGTTGCATCAGAACGATGCCGATCAGGCCAAGCGCCAGAAGAAGGTGGATGATGAGGACAACGTTTTCCATGGTGGCCTTTGCGTGGCTGTAGTGTGCGATTACAGCGGGCTATCTATGCAGTTTTTGGGTGCGAGGCAAGGGGCTTGGGCGGCAGGCACAGGCCTTTGCGCGAAAATGTGAGGGAATTGGGGGCCAGCCCCCAAACCCCCGGAGTATTTATAGCAAGATGAAGGCGGATCAGTTCAGGTAGTCTTGGCGGAGTGCGACCAGTTTCTCGGCCTCTGATTTGGCTTTGCTGATCAGGTTCTTGCGCTGTTTTTGGTCCGAGCTTGCATAGAGCTCCATTGGCGCGTCTTCTGGGGCGATGAGGCTGTAGTCTTCGCTGATGATTGACCAGCCATAGACCGGTTTGCCGCGGCCTGACCGGGAAGAGAAATGTTCGATGTAGGCGGCGTCTCGGGTTGTGGACTGACCTGTGAAGGTCGGCGCTAGGTCGTGGCTGTCGGCCGTTTGTCCACGCGCACCGGTCAACGCGAGGATTGTGTCAAAGATGTCTGTGACTTGGACTGGGTCTTCGGTGCGGCCTTTGGAGACGCCGGGGCCCGTGATCACCATCGGCACATGGGTGCCGCCGTTGTAGATCGTGCCTTTGGCGTCGCGTTGCGTATTCAGGCGGCGGGTGACTTGGCGGGTGGTGCCATTGTCTCCGGTGAATATGACGACGGTGTCGCGCCGCTCGGCAGGGGAGAGGCTGTCCAGGAGGCGGCCGAGTTCTGTGTCCAGCGCCTCTAGGGCGGCAAAGTAGTGTTTGCGGGGGTCTTTGCGGATTGCCGATGCGTTTTCAGAGAGGGTGCCAAAGCTGTGTAGATCGCTGGGCGGCGCGTGAAAGGGCGTATGCGGTGCGGTGTAGGCGAGCCAGAGGAACCAGGGTTTGTTTTGGTCGTCGATCCAGTTGATGGCGTAGTCGGTGATGGCTGTGGTCACATAGGTCGAGGAGGTTGAGGTGCGGCCATTTTCCACGACGCGCCAGTCTTCGTAATCCTGCACGCCGCCGGATGGGATGCCGTAGTAGGTTGGCACGCCGAGTTTCGCGGGGTGGGTGAGGTCTCGGCGGGATTCAGAGAGGTGCCATTTGCCGACGACGGCAGAGGCATATTTGCCTTGCTGGTTGAGGCGATCAAAGAGGCTCGGGGTGTTGGTCGCAAGCCCTGCGCCCGCGCTGCCGACGCCGGTGCGGCTGGCGTAAAGGCCGGTTAGGATTGAGGCGCGGGTTGGAGAGCAAGTCGGGTAGGCATGGGCGTTGTCATAGACGCGACCTGTGTCACAGAGCGCTTCAAGTGTGGGCATGCGTACCACGCTTGATCCTTGGGCGTGGCAGGGGCTTGCGTCCACGCCCATGTCATCGGCGATCACCAAGAGCACATTGGGGCTGGCTGTTGCGGCCAATGGGGTCAGGCTTAGGGCGGCGGCGAGTAGGGTTTTGCGCATTGCGTCCTCCGGTTGGTGAGAGTGTAACGGTGCGCGCACGATTTTCCGTCGCGAAAAATTAAGAAACTCTGGACATGCGGGGACTTTGGTGATGGCTTGGGCCCATGCCACATGATCATTCCCATCCTCATACGGACCTGCCGTCCGATCCCGCCCTGCGCGTCAAAGCACTTGAGACGCTTTTGGTCGACAAAGGCCTTGTCGATCCCGCCGCGCTTGATGAAATCATCGAGACCTATGCCCATAAGGTGGGCCCTCAGAATGGCGCAAAGGTGGTCGCCAAGATGTGGGTGGATCCTGAATTCCGCGCGGCGATGCTGAGTGATCCCATGCCTCTGTTGCGCGAGATGGATCTCTATGGGCGGCAGGGCGAGCATATGATTTTTGTCGAGAACACGCCCGAGGTTCATAACGTCGTCGTTTGCACCCTATGTTCTTGTTATCCTTGGCCTTTGCTGGGCATTCCTCCGGGGTGGTACAAGTCCGATGCCTATCGCGCGCGGGTGGTGCGAGAGCCTCGTGCGGTCTTGGCGGATTTTGGCGTGACCTTGCCAGAAGGGAAAGCCGTGCGGGTTTGGGATTCGACCGCCGAGACGAGGTACCTGGTGGTGCCAGAGCGCCCCGAGGGGACCGACGGCATGAGCGAAGAGGAGCTGGCGGCTTTGATCACACGTGATGCGATGATCGGCACGGGGCTGGCCTTGGAGCCAAACTCATGAGCCGCGTGCATGACATGGGCGGGCGCTTTGGAGACGGTGCGGTCAATGCGTCTGATGACGCCACATTTGCGCAGGATTGGCACGCGCGTGCCCTTGCGCTGACGCTGGCGGCGGGCGCTTTGGGGCAGTGGAATATTGATATCTCGCGCCATGCGCGGGAGCGGTTATCGCCGAAGGATTACACGCGGTTTTCCTATTACGAGAAATGGATGGGAGGCTTGGCCGAACTGCTGATCGAAGCAGGTGTTGTGACCCGCGAAGAGTTGCAGTCGGGCAAGGCCGACGGGATCTCGCCCTTGGCAGATCGAAAGTTGCTGGCCGAAAAAGTCGCCGCCGCTTTGGCGGCCGGAGGACCAGCAGATCGACCCAGCGACATCGCGCCCGCTTTCAAACGTGGGGATAAAGTCAGGCTGCGTGCGCGGTCGGGCAATGCTTTGGTGAATGGTGGCCACACACGATTGCCCGCTTATGCGGCCGGGGCCATCGGAGAGGTGGTGATCTATCACGGCACGCATATCCTGCCAGACTCCAGCGCGCATGGTTTGGGCGAAGCGCCTGAGCCCTTATTCGCAGTTGCGGTCAAATCCACAGAGCTTTGGGAGCATCCTGAGAACCCCAATGACGAGGTGATCCTCGATCTCTGGCAAAGCTATCTGGAGCCAGCATGAACCGCCCAGAGCCCGTCTTTGAGGCCCCTTGGCATGCTGAGCTCTTTGCTTTGACTGTTGCGATGAATGAAGCTGGGCATTTTGCCTGGGCTGAGTGGGTCGAGGTGTTTTCCAAACAGCTTAAGCACGACGGGTTGAGCCGGGAGTTGAATGGTGGGGACGATTATTTCAATGCTTGGCTGACCGCATTGGAAACGCTGTTAACCGGGCAGGGGATCTCCGAGGCTTCTTTGCTTGCCGACCTAAAACAATCATGGACCGAGGCCTATCTTGCCACGCCGCATGGGCAGCCTGTTCGGATCAAATCGACCGCTTAGTCCTCTTCGACGTCGTCCATATCGACTTGGCCAGAGAGGTTCCGGCGCACGATGCTCCAACTGAGGCCAATGCCCAGCACAATCGACAGCGCGAAAATCCCAAGCCACGTGTAAGCAACCTCACCAGTCGGCGCGAGCAGGCCCCAATCATAAAGTACCCACATCAAGGCGCTGAGTACGATCAGGATCAGGAACATCCCGCCTGCTCCGATCGAGCGCAACGTAGCGCGCAGATAGATCAGATAGCCAATTGCCAAAAGCAGTCCCAGAAAGACCGTCATCGGCAGCTCTTCGACATAGTTCACCGCCGCCCATTCCAGATAGTTAAATCCAGTGGGGTTGTAGGTTGCCGTAAGCAGCAAAAAGGCAAAGAGCCAGCGGAGGAAAAAACCCATATCTCGTCCCATTCGGGCTTGTTTGCCGTAAAAAATGCTCAAAATGGTGCGGGCTGTCCAGTATCGCTAACCAAATTAATTTAAATTCTTGGTTTGCGAGGCGAGCAAACAGCAAAAGTGGGTTTTTCGACGCATCCCCCAAATTCACGCACTTTCCGGTTTCACTGCGCAAAGACTATCGCTAAAAGGGCGCGGGTTTGATCTCTGAAAAGGACCAGATATGGCAAACGTCGTCGTCGTCGGCGCCCAATGGGGCGATGAGGGAAAAGGCAAGATCGTCGATTGGCTCAGCGAGCGCGCTGATGTCATCGCGCGATTCCAAGGGGGCCATAACGCGGGCCATACCCTCGTGATCGACGGCAAGGTCTATAAGCTGCACGCGCTGCCGTCTGGTGTTGTGCGCGGTGGCAAGCTGTCTGTCATCGGCAATGGCGTGGTGCTGGACCCGTGGCATCTGGTCAAAGAGATCGCGACCGTGCGTGAGCAAGGCGTCGAGATCACGCCAGAGACGCTGATGATCGCGGAAAACACGCCGCTGATCCTGCCGATCCATGGCGAGTTGGATCGTGCCCGCGAGGAAGCGGCCTCTAAGGGAACCAAAATCGGCACCACTGGTCGCGGCATCGGCCCGGCTTATGAAGACAAAGTTGGCCGCCGTTCTGTACGCGTTGCCGACCTGGCGGACGAAGCCACCTTGGAAGCGCGTGTTGACCGTGCGCTGCAACACCACGATCCGCTGCGTAAAGGTCTGGGTATCGAACCTGTGGACCGCGACGCATTGATCGCGCAACTCAAAGAGATCGCCGCTGAAATTCTGCCTTTCGCGGCCCCAGTCTGGAAGGTGCTGAACGAAAAGCGCAAAGCCGGTAAGCGGATCCTGTTTGAAGGGGCGCAAGGCGCTTTGCTGGACATCGATTTCGGCACGTATCCATTTGTGACATCGTCAAACGTCATCGCAGGGCAGGCAGCGACTGGCGTCGGTGTCGGCCCGGGCTCTATCGAATATGTTCTGGGCATCGTCAAAGCCTACACCACCCGCGTCGGCGAAGGCCCGTTCCCAACCGAGCTGGAAGACGCTGACGGCCAACGCCTCGGCGAGCGCGGTCATGAATTTGGCACCACGACAGGTCGTAAACGCCGCTGTGGCTGGTTTGACGCCGCTCTGGTGCGCCAGACCTGTGCGACCTCGGGCGTGACCGGGATTTCTCTGACCAAACTCGACGTTCTGGACGGGTTTGAGACGCTGAAGATCTGCGTCGGCTATGAGCTGGACGGCGAAACTCTGGACTACCTGCCAACTGCCGCCGATCAACAGGCGCGTTGCACCCCGATCTATGAAGAGATGCCCGGTTGGTCTGAGTCCACAGAAGGCGCGCGCAGTTGGAACGACCTGCCTGCCAATGCGATCAAATACGTCAAACGCGTCGAAGAGCTGATCGACTGCCCGGTTGCTCTTTTGTCCACCAGCCCGGAGCGGGACGACACCATTCTGGTGACCGACCCGTTCGCGGACTGATGGCGCTCAGCTACAAAGCCCGTCGGCGCTGGTCTATCCTCATTCTGGTGGTAGGCCTGCCGATCTATATCATCCTAGCCACCGTGCTGGCGACGACTCTGGTGGGCTTTTTTGGCGACAGCGCTTTGACCTTTATTCTACAACTCTTGGTCTATATCGGGCTAGGGGTTGCTTGGATCCTGCCGTTCAAATCCATATTTCTTGGGATAGGACAAGCGGATCCCGATGCAGATCCCGAGGACTGAAAACAAAAAAGCCGCCCTGTGGGGCGGCTCTTTTGTTGTTGATGTCGACGTTAGCCTACAGCAGTTGCCGGTTTGAACCCGATGGTCTCTGCGGCGGTGAACCGGCCACCTGCGATCTTTTCGATCTTTTTGTCACGCAGCAATTGGCCAAAGGACCGCAAGCCCGCTTCGCGTTGGAACCGGTCTGGGCCAAGTTGATAAGCCAGACGCATCAGCATCGGTCGCGAGAAGCGACGGCGGCCTTCGACATAGGTCAGATAGGATGCGGCGGCCTCTAGAATGTCTGGCAGCTCAGTTGCACCAACTTCTTCTGCATATGCTACGAAATCGCCTTCTTCTTTTGGTTCAAAGGACTGGATATCCGCCGGAGACACGCGACGCGGGCGTACGGCCTCTTCGCGGGCGGGTACGGCATCGACGCGCTGTGACGCAACCAGACGCAATGGCGCTGCGCTATCGGTATCTTCGATCGGAGCCTCGGCGGCAACGGCAGAGCTTGCGCGGCGACGTGGGCGCATGACATCCGCCAGATCTTCACGGTAGGCACCGGATTGATCCTTGTTGCCCTCATATGTGCCAGCGCTCTTCTCGGCACGGGTCGCAGCGACGGCAGCACGCAGATGCGCCAGAGTAGTGCGGCGGCGGCTGGTGTCAGGGTCCTCCAGTTTGGTGTTTGCCTCGTCCAGCAGACGATCAACAGAATCCTGTTGTGGCGCGTCTTCGGTCAGATTGGCGCGCTGACGCGGGGCAGGAGGGGTCTCTTCAAGGATCTCCTCGTCGTATTCCTCTTCGTCGAGCTCGGTGTGAGCATAGCCGTTTTCAAACTCGGCGACCTCTTCCTCGGCGAATACTTCGGGTTCTGGTGTGGGTTCCGGAATTGGCTCTTGAATTGGGGTTTCCGCCACTGGCTCCGCTTCTGCTTCGACCTGCTTTTCGGAGCGACGCATGCGGATCACGCGGCCTTTTGCCGGAGCGGGTGCGGCTTCGATATCGTCTTCGTCTTCTAGAGACCCTTCGATGTCGCTTGCAGATTTACGCAGGAAATCGGCGGCTGGGTTTTCAGCGTGTTCGTCTTCGGTGTAGGGCGAGCTGTCCTCTTCCTGTTCCGCTTTGGAAACTACGGCACGAATGCGGCTCAGTTTTGCAGCGATGCTGCTGACGCCCGCGTCCTTTTGTGCCTTGCTGTCAGCAAAGAAGTTGTCGGCGTCGTCGACATCCTCTGCTTCGTCATCAAATGCTGCTTCCTCGTGAGCGTCGGTAAGCATTTCAGCTTCAGGAGCCTCATCGATCTCTTCGACGCTCTCTTCGGCCTCTGCCGTTTCGATCATTTCGTCTTCGACAAGCTCTTGAGCGACTTCTGGAGTTTCCTCAAAAGGAGCCTCTTCGATCTCTGCAGCCTCTTCAGCCTCGGCTTCATGGGCCGCGACATCATCTGCAACCTCGGCTGCGTGTTCCTCAGCGACCGTGTCAACTTCCGCGAAGAAGGCTTCACGTTCTTGCGCCAGCTGGTCCTCGTCGATTGCGACGGTTTCTTCACCCTCAGGGGTGTGATCTTCAAGCTCGGCCTCAGGGGCCTCGGTGATCCCTTCTTCGATGTCTTCCTGAGGCTCCGCAATCGCGTCGCCAGCGGTCAAAACCAAAGTGCCTTGATCAGTACGGGCTTGCACACGGCGTTCGATCTCGCGTTCTGCGATCCGCGCCAGCATTTCAGCATCTGGGGTTGGGGGCTCTGCACCGAAATAACGGTCGTCCGCGGCCAAGTCCCGGAAGTATTCCGCAATCGCTTTCATGGTCTCGAAGTTGTCTTCGAAACCCTCAAGCGTGCAGGAGAATGTCCCATACGATACTGTCAGTACTTTATTATTGGTAACCATGTTCCCGGTTCCTTTGCACTACTCAGAAACTTGTTTACCACATGGAGGGTGGCCAAACGTGATCGATTCTGTGCCTTTCAGCGTATCATTTTGAGGCTAAAATGGGGCAATTGGTTAATAAGGATAGGTGATATAGGCGTATGACAGCCATTGTTCACAGCAGCGAAACAGTGACGCTTGTGGGCGCTGGATTGGCGACGTCTGACGCAATCCTGCGTTGTTTGAAAATCGCACCTAAGTTGATTGCGGCCGATGGCGGTGCGCAGCACTGTCTGGACGCGGGTGTCATGCCCGAGGCGGTGTTTGGCGATTTGGACAGTCTTGCAAATATTTCCGCGTTGCCTGCTGAGGTTGTTCACCGGATCGAAGAACAAGAGTCCACCGACTTTGACAAAGCCCTTCGGTCTATCGACGCGCCTTTGGTTTTGGGCGCTGGTTTCACCGGATTGCGGGTGGATCACTACCTTGCCTGTCTGAACACATTGGTGCGACGGCCTGATCGGCGCTGCATACTGTTGGGTGATACCGATATTGCCTTTTTGCTTCCACCACACTTCCAAATGGAGCTTGCGGCAGGGACGCGGGTGTCATTGTTTCCCATGGGTTTGGTCGAAGGCACTTCAGACGGTTTGAAGTGGCCCATATCCGGTCTAAGTTTCGCGCCTGACGGGATGGTCGGAACGTCCAATGAGGCAGAAGGCGACATAGAGATCTCGGTAACTGCGCCCAAGCTTTTGATGGTCCTACCGGAAGCCGAGCTTGAGGCTGCTACTGAGGCGCTGCTTGCGTGTTCCTCGCGCTGGCCTGCTCTCGATAGATAATATAGAGCCCAGCAGCGATGGTGACGACGATCCCAGCCGCGGCGAGTCCGTTGGGCAGTTCGTCAAACATCAGATAGCCATAGAGCGTCGCCACAGGGATCTCGAGGTATTGCATCGGCGCAAGCGTGGCTGAGGGGGCGAACCTGAGGGACAGCGTCATCAAAAGATGCGCGACGGTGCCGCCAACCCCCATGATGATGAATGCGAAGTAGAGGTCCGAGCTTGGCCATTCAAATGTAAATGGGCGGAACTCCAGCCAATGCGACACAACAAGGATCGGGATAAGGGTCAGACAGCCCGTTATTCCGTTCTGTGCTTGTAAGGCGATGGCCTCGGTGTCTTTGGCGATCTGGCGTGTGACCAGCATATAAAAGGCAAAGATCACGGCGACAGCGAGAGGGTAAAGCACCGACCAGCCGACGCTAAGGAAGTTTGGTTGGATTACCATCAACGTCCCAACAAAGCCAACAGAGCAGGCAATGATCCGACGCGTGCCAACCGTCTCGTTCAAGAAAAACCACCCAAGCAGGAGCATGATGAAGGGCATCACAAAGGCAATCGCCACCGCATCAGCCAGCGGCAAATAGAGCAGGGCGGTGAACATGCATCCAAGCCCTGCGATCTGCAAAAGCGTGCGCGCATAGGCCAGCCAAAAGAGGCGGCCTGACAGAAAGATCTTCTGTTTCATGGCAAGCGCCATTGGCGTTAGGATCACGAGCTGAAACACAAACCGCGCGACGATGAGCGTGGCCAGGGTCGACACAGGGCCAATCAGTTTCGCCAATGAATCGCCCAAAGGGACGATCAGGCAAAAGCCCAACATCAAAAGAATACCAAGGAACGGACGATCACCTGCCATGCGGCGACGCTAGGCGCGATGGCCCCACGCGTCAATCAATCATCGCCAGACAGAACAAAGGCCGGGAGTTGGGACCCTCCCAGCCTTTGCATTTCAACCAAAAGGCAAAGCCCCTCAGTCTGACCTCATCGATTCATACGATTTTCGATGAGGTCATCAACGACTGCAGGTTCCGCGAGTGTGGAGGTGTCTCCAAGAGACCCATAGTCGTTTTCCGCGATCTTGCGCAGGATACGGCGCATGATCTTACCAGAGCGGGTTTTCGGCAGGCCCGGCGCCCATTGGATCAGATCCGGGCTGGCAATAGGGCCGATTTCTGTGCGCACCCAAGTGCGCAGCTCTTTGCGCAGCTCTTCCGTTGGTTCTTCGCCGGACATCAGAGTGACATAGCAATAAATGCCCTGACCTTTGATATCATGCGGATAGCCCACGACGGCGGCCTCAGCGACCTTCTCATGCGCTACAAGCGCGCTTTCAACTTCGGCGGTCCCCATACGGTGACCGGAAACGTTGATCACATCGTCAACGCGGCCTGTGATCCAGTAATCGCCGTCTTCATCGCGGCGACAGCCGTCACCGGTGAAGTAATAGCCTTTGTAGTCAGAGAAGTAGGTCTTCTCGAACCGCTCATGGTCGCCCCAAACCGTGCGCATTTGGCCGGGCCAGCTGTCGCGGATGCAAAGCACGCCTTCGACGCCATTGCCTTCGATGATCTCGCCAGAGGCAGGTTCCAGAACCACAGGTTCAATGCCAAAGAACGGTTTCATCGCAGAGCCCGGTTTGGTCGCATGCGCGCCAGGCAGGGGGGTCATCAGGTGACCGCCTGTTTCAGTCTGCCACCAAGTGTCCACGATGGGGCAATTGCCGCCGCCGACAACGTCGTTGTACCAGTTCCAGGCCTCTGGGTTGATCGGCTCGCCCACGGTGCCAAGGATGCGCAGCGAGGACAGGTCAGCTTTCTTCACGAACTCATCACCTTGCCCCATCAGCGCGCGGATCGCGGTTGGTGCGGTATAGAACTGATTGACCTTGTGCTTTTCACAGACTTGCCAGAAGCGGGAGGCGTCTGGATAGGTCGGAGTGCCTTCGAACATGACGGTCGTCGCGCCATTCGCGAGCGGACCATAGACGATATAGCTGTGGCCCGTGACCCAGCCCACATCCGCCGTACACCAGAAGATATCGCCCTCGTGGTAGTCAAAGGTCATCTGGTGGGTGAGGCTCGCGTAAACGATATAGCCGCCGGTGGTGTGGACAACGCCCTTTGGCTGACCCGTAGAGCCCGAGGTATAGAGAATGAACAGCGGATCTTCCGCGCCCATCTCTTCCGGAGCACAGGTGGTCGCGGCCTGAGCCGCCAAAGCGTTATAGTCGTAATCCCGCGCGTCATTCCAAGGCACGTCGCTGCCGGTGCGACGAACAACCAAGGACTTCACGCTATCGGAACAGGCCTCCAGCGCCTTGTCGGCATTGGTTTTCAAAGGCGTATTGCGGCCGCCACGCGGCGCTTCGTCCGCAGTGATCACGACTTTCGCCTCAGAGCCATTCACCCGTGCCGCCAAAGCGTCAGGCGAGAACCCAGCGAAAACAATCGAATGGATCGCGCCGATGCGGGTACAGGCCAGCATCGCATAGGCGGCCTCAGGGATCATCGGGATATAAAGGACGACGCGGTCGCCTTTGCCGACGCCCATGTCTTTGAGGACATTCGCCATACGGCAGGTGTTGTCATGCAGCTCTTGGTAGGTGATGTGCTGCGCGGCCTCATCAGGGCTGTCAGGTTCCCAGATGATTGCGGTTTGATCGCCGCGCGTCGCCAGATGACGGTCGATGCAGTTGGCGGATACGTTCAGCGTGCCATCCGCATACCAGTTGATATTCACATTGCCGAAATCATAGCTGACGTTTTTGACTTGGGTAAAAGGTTTGATCCAATCGATCCGCGCGCCTTGCTCGCGCCAGAACCCGTCAGGGTCTTTGATCGAGGCGGCATACATTTCCTCATATTTGGCTGCGTCCACGTGTGCTTTGGACGCCAGTTCCGCAGACGGCGCATATGTAGGTGAAGTCATGTTGTAATCCTATTTTGCAAAGCAGCGCCCCACCGAAGGGTAGGGCGCGCCAGTTGCGACTTAGATAGCCAGATATTCAGCGCGGAGCTGCTCGTTTTCAAGCACTTCCTGCGCGGTGCCGTCAAAGACGATGCCACCGGTATCCAAGATCACCGCGCGATCCGCCAATTCCAGCGCCCGCACCGCGTTTTGTTCCACGATAATCGTGGTGATGCCCTGTTCCTTGATGATGCGCAGAGTCTTTTCGATCTCATCCACGATCACAGGGGCCAGACCCTCGTAAGGCTCGTCCAGCAGCAGAACTTTGATGTCCCGTGCCAAGGCGCGCGCAATCGCCAGCATCTGCTGCTCACCACCCGAGAGGGTCACGCCTTCTTGGGTGCGACGCTCGCCCAGACGCGGGAAAAGCGAGTAGAGACGTTCCAGCGACCAGCCAATCGGCGGCGCAATCTGGGCCAGTTTCAGGTTCTCTTCCACAGTCAGGCCGGGGATGATCGAGCGGTCTTCTGGCACAAGGCCGATGCCCATCTGGCTGGCCTCATGGCTTGCGCAAGAGTGCAGGGGTTTGTGATCCAGCCAGATCTCGCCCCCTTGCACCTGTGGCTCATCCATCCGCGCGATCGAACGCAGGGTCGAGGTTTTGCCAGCGCCGTTCCGGCCGAGCAGAGCCAGAATTTCGCCTTCGTGCACGTTGAAGCTGATGTTTTGCACGATGTAGCTTTCGCCATAGTAACTCTCGAGGTTCCACACCGAGAGATAGGCAGGGGCTGTTTCCGCGCGGTTCACGCCTTTGGAAAAATCGGGTTTATCATTCATTGTGATTTCTCCTTACGCCGCTTCGCCGAGGTAGGCTTCGCGCACTTTTGGATGGCCTTTGATATTGTCAGGCGTGTCCTCAACAAGAGGGGTGCCCTGGGCCAGCACGGTGATACGCTCTGCCAGCGAGAACACCACGTGCATGTCGTGTTCGATGATGGCGATGGTGATGTCACGCTCTTCCTTGATCTGTTTAAGCAGGTCGATCGTGTTGTTGGTATCGGCACGCGCCATGCCAGCGGTGGGTTCGTCAAGAAGCAAGAGACGAGGTTCCTGAGCGAGGCACATGCCGATCTCGAGACGCCGCTTGTCCCCGCGGGACATGGCTGCGGCGTGCATGTTACGTTTGTCAGCCATATTCATATCAACCAGCTGCTTTTCTGCGGCTTCCACGATGTCTTTTTCTTCCATCATGTGTGGGATGGCCTGCAGACGGAAAGCACCATCACGCTTGGCAAAGATCGGGATCATCATGTTTTCCATCACCGAGAGATCGCCAAAGATCTCGGGGGTCTGGAACACGCGGCTGATGCCCATCTGGTTGATTTCATAGGGCGTGCGTCCCAGCACGGACTGGCCGTCAAAGGTGACAGAGCCTGTGTCCGGGATCAGTTTTCCCACAAAGCAGTTCAGCAGGGTGGATTTGCCAGCTCCGTTCGGGCCGATGATGGCGTGAACAGAGTTTTCTTTGACGCTGAGGTTCACATCGCCGAGGGCCTGCAGGCCACCGAACCGTTTGCCGACGTCTTTGACTTCGAGAATTCCCATAGGTCAGTCTCCTTATTCTGCAGGTTCGGTTGAGGGTTTGTCTTCGGCTTTGCCGCGTCCGAACATCGCTCGGATACGTTGGCCACCTTCGACAAGACCACCCGGAAGGAAGATCACCACGAGCATGAACAGAATGCCCAGGGTCAGGTGCCAGCCTTTACCGATGAAGGGGTAAAGGATCGCGACTGTGAAGTCTTCCATGCCGTCTGGCATAAAGGCGAACCAGCCGTGCAGGATGTCAGAGTTGATCTTGGACAGGATGTTTTCCATGTATTTGATCACACCTGCGCCCAGAACCGGACCGATCAGCGTGCCCGCGCCACCAAGGATGGTCATGAGAACCACCTCACCAGAGGCTGTCCAGAACATCCGCTCGGGACCCGCTTGGGTGTCCATGGCCACCATCAGACCACCGGCCAGACCCGCATACATGCCAGAGATCACAAAGGCTGCGAGGGTGTAAGGCTTGGTGTTCAAACCGGTGTAGTTCATCCGCTGCTGGTTGGACTTCACGGCGCGCATCATCAGACCGAAGGGGCTGCGGAAGATACGGATCGCCAGATAGAAGCTCGCCAACATGACGATGGCTGCGATGTAGTAGCCTGCGTTGAAGGTAAAGACCCAGCCCGCGATGCTCAGATCAAAGCTTGCGCCCATCTCCAGACCAAAGAGGTTGGCTTTTGGGATTGTCCCATCCGCGATGGCTCCGTCCAGAATGCGGGGATCGCTGACTTTTGGCTGCAGGCCGGTTTCACCACCGGTGATCGGCGTCAGAACCGAGTAGGCCAGGGAGTAAGACATCTGCGCGAAAGCCAACGTCAGGATCGAGAAGTAGATGCCCGAGCGGCGCAGGGTCACATAGCCCACCAGCACACTGAAGATACCCGCAACGATGACCGACAGGATGATCGCAGGGATCACATTCATGGTCAGCAGCTTCATCATCCAGATCGCCGCGTATGACCCCACTCCGAGGAAGGCCGCGTGGCCGAAGGAGAGGTAGCCTGTGAGGCCAAAGAGGATGTTAAAGCCAATGGCAAAGATGCCAAAGATCACAAAGCGCTGCATCAGGTCCGGATAGCCTGCGTTGAACTGAGCCATCGCAGAGTTTTCCGGGAAGGGGTTCAGGATAAACGGCGCGAGGGCCACCAGTGCTGCTACGAACAGCAAGAGGTTCCAGTCTTTCTTTTCAAGTCCGAACATAGTCTTACTCCTCCATCACGCCTTTGCGTCCCATCAGACCGCGTGGACGGGTCAGAAGGATCACGATGGCGACGAGGTAGATGATAATTTGGTTAAGGCCGGGCAGGACTGCGAGGACTTCGCGCATGGAGGCAAAGCTTTCCAGAACGCCGAGCAGGAAGCCTGCAAGAACCGCGCCAGGCAAGGAGCCCATGCCGCCCACAACAACCACAACAAAGCTGAGAACAAGGAAGTCCATACCCATGTGATAGTTTGGCGAGTTAATAGGTGTGTACATGACACCCGCGAGCCCCGCGACGGCGGCGGCCATGCCGAACATCAGCGTGAAGCGACGGTCGATGTTGATGCCCAGGAGCTGCACGGTTTCACGGTCTGCCATGCCGGCCCGCACAACCATCCCGAAGGTGGTGAACTGCAAGAAGGCAAAGACAGCACCGATGATCACGATTGCAAAGGCAAAGTAGACGATCCGCCAGTAGGGGTAGATGATCAGGTTCGGATCAAATCCAAGCGCTTGACCAAAGTCGAAAGAGCCTTTGAAGGCGTCAGGCGCAGGGGTTGGGATAGGGTTCGCACCAAAGTAGTATTTGATGATCTCCTGCAAAACGATCGCAAGACCAAAGGTCACGAGGATCTGGTCCGCATGCGGGCGCTTGTAGAAGTGCTTGATAAGGCCGCGCTCCATAATGATGCCGATACCGATCATCACTGGGATCGCGAAAAGGATGGACAGAGGGACCGCCCAATCGATGATAGCATCCCCCGTCGCGACTCCGAAGATGTCGTGAACATAGGGCACATCGACCTTCAACGGGTTGCCGAGAAAGTCCGTGCGGGTTTCATCGATGACTGTATGTGACAGGGTCAAGATCCGGCTGAGGGTCACCGCACAGAAAGCGCCGATCATAAAGAGCGCGCCGTGTGCAAAGTTCACAACCCCAAGTGTGCCGAAGATCAGCGTAAGGCCCAGAGCGATCAACGCATAGGCGGATCCCTTATCTAAGCCATTGAGAATTTGTAGGATAATTGCTTCCATTGGTCCCACCGTATTAGGTCACGCAACCCTCGGGAGGGCTGCGTGATACTTTAAAGGGAATGGGGCGATCAGCGCCCCATTCTGGGAGGTTCGCTTACGCGCCTGGGTTACAGGAACCCAGTTCGCCACCAAAGATGGAAGCGTCGTAGGTAACCTGATCGACAGGAGTAACTTCAACGATTTCGAGAAGGTCGAATTCGGAAGTTGGGTTCTCTTTACCACGCACAACCAGAACGTCTTTGAAGCACTGGTGGTCTTCGGCACGGTACAGAGTTTTACCGTTGCCCATGCCGTCGAACTCAAAGCCTTCAAGAGCTTCTGCAACGCCACATGGGTTAAAGGTGCCTGCGCGGTTACACGCGTCTGCATACAGAAGGGTCTGTACGTAGCAGGTGTGTGCCGCCTGGGATGGTGGGAAGCCATACTTCTCACCGAAGGAACGAACGAACGCTTTGGAACCTTCGTCCTGCAGGGACCAGTGCCAGTTGGTGGAACCGTAGATGCCTTTAACGTTGGCACCCGCACCCTTCGCCATCAGGCGGGAGTACAGAGGAACAACGATTTCAAAGTTCTTGTTGTTCACCAGCTTGTCGCGCAGGCCGAACTGAACCGCGTTGGTCAGCGAGTTCACCATGTTGCCGCCGTAGTGGTTCAGAACCAGAACGTCAGCACCGGACTGCAGAACAGGCGCGATGTAGGAAGAGAAGTCAGTTTGTGTCAGTGGTGTTTTCACCGCTGCAACTGTTTCCCAACCCATTGCTTCAGTCGAGGTACGCACCGCTTCTTCGGTGGTGTAGCCCCAGTTGTAGTCCGCGGTTAGGTGATACGCCTTACGGTCGGTGCCGTAATTGTTGGCCAAGATTGGCGCCAGCGCCGCACCGGACATGTAGGAGTTGAAGAAGTGACGGAAACCGTTGGCCTTCTTGTCCTTACCGGTGGTGTCGTTGGAGTGGGTCAGACCCGCCATGAAGATAACGCCTGCTTCTTGGCAGAGCGCTTGAACCGCAACAGCCACACCAGAGGACGAGCCCCCAGAGATCATAACTGCGCCGTCTTTTTCGATCATGGAACGTGCAGATGCGCGTGCCGCGTCAGATTTGGTTTGGGTGTCGCCGGTGACGAACTCAACCTTTTTGCCCAGGATGCCGGTACCGTCCAGCGTCTTGGAGCTAAAGGTGTTGATCATGCCGCCGTCGCCGCCGCCATTCAGGTGCTCGACCGCAAGCTGGAACGCGCGCAGTTCGTCCGCACCCTCGTCCGCGTAAGGACCAGTTTGTGGTACGTTGAAGCCAAGCGTCACAGTGCTGCCAGTTGGCGCGTTGGTGTAACCAGCATGGCTACCAGCGGCCAGATATGTTGGCAGCGCGAGACCTGCACCGGCAACTGCACCGGATTTCAGGACGCCGCGACGAGTCAATGTCGATTTGGACATTATATTCCTCCCGTTTAAACAGATTATTGTGCATGACCGCCTCCTCCGCGGCACACACATTACACTTTACGTGCCCTTCGAGTATCAGTGGGAAGTTGAAAATTTCGCAACAAGCGCCTTTGTCGTAATAAAAATTTTGTAAAGAAAATCACGGTGTGCTAGCAGGTTTTGTAAAGAAAATTTTCACGGCTGAGCAAGTCGTTGAAAAAGCAAGGATATGCCGAGATGAAAGATCGCTCTATCGGAAGCCGTGTTCGCGAACGACGTATGGCTATGAAAATGCGGCAGGCTGACCTTGCGTCCCGCGTCGGAATTTCTGCCTCTTATTTGAATTTAATCGAACATGACAAGCGCAGAATCGGCGGCAAACTCGTAGTCGATATCGCAAATGTTCTTGGTGTCGAGGCAACGTTGCTGAGCGAAGGTGCAGAAGCCACCCTGATTTCAGCCCTTCGAGAGGCCGCAAACGTTACGACAGAGGCGGATCCAGAGCTGGAACGGATTGATGAATTCGCCGCGCGCTTCCCTGGTTGGGCGAATATCATCCGGTCTCAACATCAGCTGGGTCTCAAGCTGGAACGCACGGTTGAAACGCTGAGTGACCGGCTGGCGCATGACCCCGAACTTGCGGCAGCGATGCACGAGGTGCTCTCGATGGTTACAGCGGTTCATGCAACCGCTGGCATTCTGCACGAAAACCGCGAACTCGAACCGGAGTGGCGCGCGCGGTTTCACCGCAACCTCTCTGAGGACAGTCAACGATTGGCCGAAAGTTCGCAGCTTCTTGTAAATTATCTGGATGGCGCCAAAGAAGCCGAGACCCGACTGGCTTCGCCAAGGGATGAGCTGCACAGCTTTTTGGGGCAGGCCGCGTATTTCTTTCCCGAGATAGAAGACGGCGCGGAGGTAGAGGCGGTCATACATCAGTCAGAGCTTCTACGAAGTAAGGGCGCAAAATTCCTCGCGCGGGAATTGCTTGAAGACTATGCGGCAAACGCCCGCGCCATGCCTCTCGATGATTTTGAGGTTGCACATCGCGAGTGTGACGGCGACGTCGCAGCTTTGGCCGAACGGTTTAAAGTCTCGCTCGGGGCTACCATGCGGCGCATTGCGTTTCTGCCCAAAGGCGTTTTGGATCAGGACTATGGTCTGGTGAAATGCGACATGGCGGGCACGATGATCTATCGCAAAGAGATCAAGGGCTTTAGCTTGCCGCGCTATAGTTCCGCCTGTCCTCGCTGGCCTCTGTTCCGCGCATTACAGCAACCGGGACAACCTTTGATGCAGGTCGTGGAATTTGCGGCGCGCGAAATGGAGCAGTTCAAATGCTTCGCAGTTTCAGAGCCGCAGGGCCGTCCACAATTTGGTCAGAACACGACGTTCACAGCCACCATGTTGATAACGCCAAACCGCGAAAGACTGCCGCCAGAAGGGCAAGTTGGGGCCGCTTGCCGTATCTGCTCCGTGGAAAAATGCAACGCCCGCCGAGAACCCTCGATCCTTGTCGATGGCATTTAGCTTGGATTTTGCGTAGGTGTCGCTACAAATAGCCGAACGCGGTTGCTTACGACGGGAGGAAGTGACGCATGCGTGTATTGCTGATTGAAGATGAGCCCAACATCATTGAGGCCATCAATTTTATCCTGTCTCGCGAAGGATATGACGTCGTCACCCATGCAAACGGGCATGACGCGATGGACGCTGTACGAGAGCGTTCGCCCGATATGATCATTCTGGATGTGATGCTGCCGGGTCGAAGCGGTTTCGAGATTCTCGAAGATCTGCGCGCGGACGCGGCTTATGCTGAAACGCCTGTTCTAATGCTGACTGCGCGTGGTCAAACGCGCGATCGCGAGTTGGCGGAAAAGTTGGGTGTCAGCATGTTCATGACCAAGCCTTTCGCCAATTCCGAGGTCTTGGACGCGGTGCGTTCATTGACGGCCAATGTCTGAGCGGCGGATCGTCTTTCTTGAACGCCAGATGTACCGGCGTCATCGGTTGGTGGACGCTATCCGTATTCTACCGTTTCTGGGCCTGATCCTTTGGATGCTGCCTTTAACGTGGGAACGCGAAGGCCCTTCGACCATCAGCACATCAAGCGCGACGGTTTATATCTTTTTGGTCTGGTTTGTGTTGATCCTTTTGTCTGCGATTGCGGCTACTGTTTTGGGAAAGGGCGGAGACAGGGAGATCTCCGAAGACGGTCAAAGGCCGGAGGAGCACTAAATGGGCGCGTTAAACGTCCTGATCGCAGTGAGTATTGCCTATGTGATCTTTCTGTTTGGCGTTGCCTTCCTGGCCGAACGCGCCAACAAGCGCGGGCAGGGCGGCTTTTTGCGGATGCCTGTCGTCTATACACTGTCCCTCTCGATCTATTGTACAGCCTGGACGTTTTACGGCGCGGTAGGATATGCCGCGCGATCCGGTCTTGAGTATCTGACCATCTATATCGGGCCCTCACTTGTCATGATCGGGTGGTGGTGGCTTTTGCGGCGGATGGTGCGTATTGGGCGCACGCAGCGGATCACTTCGATTGCCGATATGATTTCCTCTCGTTATGGCAAGTCCAATGTGGTTGCGGCAGGGGTGACGATCCTCGCGGTCATTGGAACGACGCCCTATATTGCGCTGCAACTTCAATCGGTTGCGTTGAGTTCTTCAGTCTTTGTTGGGGCTTCGGGCGGGCAAGATGTCGAGCTGACCTCTGTTGCTTTATATGTCGCCATTGGCCTTGCGATCTTTACCATCCTCTTTGGCACGCGAAATCTGGACGTGAACGAACGCCACTATGGCGTGGTCATGGCAATTGCGGTTGAGGCTGTCGTCAAACTTTTCGCGCTGCTGGCCGTTGGGGTCTTTGTGGTTTGGTTCGTGGCAGACGGCCCGGCTGATATTCTGGAACGCATCGAAGCCTCTCCGATTTCCGGCTGGCATATTTCAGGCGGGCGCTGGGCAGGGCTTATTTTCCTGTCAGCGGCGGCCTTCCTCTGTCTGCCACGCATGTTTCAGGTCATGGTCGTGGAAAACGACAACGAAGACCATTTGCGCACCGCGAGTTGGGCCTTTCCGACCTATCTGATGGTGATGAGCCTTTTTGTTGTACCTATCGCGGTCGTCGGTCTGGAACTCTTGCCTGAGGGATCCAACCCTGACCTCTTCGTTTTGACCGTGCCCCTTGCCACCGGCAACGAAGCCCTTGCGATGTTGTCCTTCATTGGCGGGTTTTCATCCGCCTCCTCGATGGTGATTGTGGCTGTGATCGCTGTGTCGACAATGGTGTCTAACCACATAGTTCTTCCGATCTGGCTGTGGGCGAACCGGATGGAGCAAGTGACCCTCTCGGGCGACGTGCGCCATGTGATGCTCTTGTCACGCCGGTTTTCGATCGTCGGGATTACGCTTCTGGGGTACCTCTATTTCCAACTCAGCGGTGGTGGCTCTGCACTGGCTGCGATTGGCCTCATCGCCTTTGCTGGCGTGGCTCAGGTACTGCCGGTGTTGATCGGCGGCGTGTTCTGGCGCGGTGCCACACGGATCGGCGCCTTTGCCGGCATGACCGTGGGCTTTGCGATCTGGATGTATACGCTCTTGCTGCCCAGTTTCGGAGCCTGGTCGCCTTTCATCATGAACGAAGGGCTTTTTGGCATCCTATGGCTGCGTCCTCAGGCGATGTTTGGCATCAATGGTATGGATCCGTTGCTGCATGCGATGCTTTGGTCGATTTCCCTGAATACCCTGACCTTCGTTGTGGTGTCGCTGGGGTCTTTCCCAACTCCAATCGAACGGCTGCAGGGCGCACAATTTGTCAATGTTTTTGACCACTCGACGCAAGCGCCAAGCTGGTCCGGCGGGGTCGCGCAGAGTGAAGACTTGATGGTCATGGCGCAAAGGATCCTCGGCGCGCGCGAGACGCAAGATCTGTTTGAACGAGAAGCGCGCAGGCAGGGCGTAAACGGGTATTTGCCCGACCCTGATCCGGAATTCCTGCAAGTTTTGGAACGGCAATTCTCGGGTGTTGTCGGCGCGGCAACCGCTCATGCGATGGTGTCGCAACTTGTTGGGCGGGCGTCTGTTTCTGTGCAGGATCTTTTGGCCGTGGCCAATGAAACCGCCCAGATTATGGAATACTCCAGCCAGCTTGAGGCAAAATCCGAAGCACTTCAACGCACGGCTCGCCAGTTACGTCGGGCGAATGAAAAAATCACGCAAGTATCTGAACAGAAAGACGACTTCCTGTCCCAGATCAGTCACGAGCTGCGCACGCCGATGACCTCTATTCGGGCCTTTTCCGAGATCCTGCGTGACTCTGAAAAGCTGAGCACCAAGGACAAACTTAAATACAGCGACATCATCCACAGCGAGGCCATGCGGCTGACGCGTCTCTTGGATGACTTGCTTGACCTGAGCATGTTGGAAAACCGGCGTGTGAAGCTGAACTACGAGCGTGCGACACTCTCGGACCTTTTGGATGATTCCGCGACGGTGGCTTTGTCCGGAGAGGAGGTCGACCTCAGGGTCCGCCGCAACCGTGCGTCGGAAAATATCGAGATCTATTCGGACGTGGAACGCCTGCGTCAGGTCTTTATCAATGTGATCCGGAATGCGCAGAAGTATTGCGATGCGGAAAAGCCCGAATTGCGCATCAAAGTCGCGCAATCGGACGCGCGGCTGACCATCGATTTCATCGACAACGGGTCCGGCATCGCGCGCAAATCCCAAGAAGGGATCTTTGATAAATTCGTGCGCGTGAATGCGTCAAAGGCGGGTGGGGCCGGTCTTGGTCTCTCGATTTGTCGGGAAGTCATGACCAGCCTTGGCGGCGAGATTACTTATCTGCCAGGGCAGGGCGGTGCTGCGTTTCGCGTGATACTGCCAGAGTCGGCGACGCCGCCCGTTCAGTAAGGCTTAGCGTTTCTGGGACGCGATGAAATCGATGCGTCCACGCAGCGCGTCAAGGTGGTATCCACCTTGCGCCGCAGCGCCCAAAAGCGCATCTGCTGGTTCACTATCCGCATGTCCGAGAACCCAGGCCACGGTCGATCGAGTCCCAGAGGCACAATAGGCCAGAACCTTGCCATCTGCGCCTTCAAGCGTGGCGCGTTGCAGCGCCAGCCGGTCGTCGGTCATCGTGTCGTGGGTCAAAGGATTGATCACAAAATCAAGCCCCGCGTCCTTTGCGGCTTTCTCCATCGCGACCGCATGGTGCGACGGGGGAACCTCCTCGTCCGGGCGGTTGCAAATGACGCAGGTAAAGCCCTGGGCTTTCAGTTCGCTCAGGTCTTTTGCGTCAATCTGAGGCGCAACGTAGTAGCGGGGTGTGATCTCACGAATATCCATAGGAGGTGATTACCTCTAGGTTGCGAGGCTGTCCAGACGAGTCCTGATCCTTGGTGTCGCTAACATACCCGAAAGCATCGCCACAAAGAACAAAATGTGCGGCCATCCGCCGAACGCCAGAGACGCAATCGCAGGGCCGGGACATAGGCCCGCAAGCCCCCAGCCCATACCAAAGAGCACAGAGCCCAAGACGAGGTTTCGGTCAAATCGTGCATCGGGTTTGGCTGGAAAGGTGCCGCCCAAGACTGGCGCACGCCCTTCTGTGAGCCTCCAGGCAATGGCCATCGGGATGATTGCACCGCCCATAACAAAGGCAAGGGTTGGGTCCCATGCGCCAAAGATATCCAGCCATCCCTGCACTTTGGACGTGTCCGTCATGCCGGACACCAAAAGGCCTGCACCGAAAATACCGCCAGCGATTAATGCATATAGGTTCCGAGACATATCAGATTGCTCCCAGCATATGGCGGAAAAGCACAACAGTCAGACCACCCGCCAAAATATAGAAAACAGTCGCCACGATCCCGCGCAGGTTAAACCGCGAGATCCCGCAGACGCCGTGACCCGAAGTGCAGCCGTTCGCCAGGCGCGTTCCGACGCCGACCAAAAGGCCCGCGACGATCAAAACCGCGACATTGGTGGTCGCATGCGTGTCGATCGGGCCGCTTAGCAGATAAATCACTGTTGGTACGCCAAAAACGCCGGCAACAAACCAAAGGCGTTCGCCCGCTGTGGCTTTGCCGCTGCCATCAATGAGGCCGCCCAAAATCCCGCTGGCGCCCATGATGCGTCCGTTGATCAACAGATACACCGCGCCACCGACGCCGATCATCAGGCCTCCGACAAGGCCCATTATCCAATCCATTGGCATGCTCGATCTCCTAGAGTTTGTTCAGAGGGACTTTGAGGACGACATCGCCCTGATCGTCAGGTTCAGGCATTTGACCCGCGCGCATATTCACCTGAAGCGACGGGATAATCAGCGCCGGTTTTTTCAAGGTTGCGTCTCGCGCGTCCCGCATCTCCATAAAGGCCTCTTTCGAGGCGTCACCGCCAATATGCACATTGCGCGATTTCTCTTCGGCCACAGTGGTTTCCCACGCGAACTCGTCGCGGCCGGGTGCTTTGTAGTCGTGGCCCACAAAAATGCGTGTGTCATCGGGCAGGGACAGAATGCGCTGGATGGACTCATAGAGCTTTTCGGAGGACCCACCGGGGAAATCACAGCGCGCAGTTCCAAAGTCTGGCATGAACAGTGTATCACCCACGAAGGCCGCATCGCCAATCACATAGGTAAGGCAAGCCGGCGTATGGCCCGGCGTGTGCATAACATCACATCGCATTTGGCCGATCATCAACGTATCGCCGTCGCTGAACAGCTGGTCAAACTGGCTGCCGTCCCGTTGAAACTCTGTGCCTTCGTTAAAGACTTTGCCGAATGTGTCCTGCACCACTGTGATCTGATTGCCGATCCCGATCTTGCCGCCGATCTGCTCTTGCAGATAGGGGGCAGCCGATAGGTGATCCGCGTGTACATGGGTCTCTAGGATCCAATCCACGCGCAGGTCATTGGCCTTGATGTAGGCAATGACCTCATCTGCGGATTTGGTGTTGGTTGCACCGGCTGCATAGTCGAAGTCCAAAACACTATCGATAATCGCGCAGGAACTGCCTGCGGGGTCTTGCACGACATAAGAGACTGTATTGGTGGCGGTATCGAAAAAGGCTTTAACGTCAGGAGTCATCAATCGTATCCCTACTTTTACACATTCAGCTTAGTGAATGTGTGGGGTGTGTCAAACATTTCAATGCGGTTAGCGTACAATAAATCACCAATCGACGTAACGTCGTATATTCGGAACGCGTGTCACAGCTGCTGCCTCTTGCCTCACCAAGAACTGAGCGTAGAATGGGGTGACAAGACGCGAAAAGACCATCGGGCAGTCGGGGATGCAAGGAACGGTTGACGTCGAAACCAACGGCGAAGTTGCTGTGCTGCGGATGTCCTCCGGCGGCCGCAATCCGCTCACGCTGACACTTCGGTCTGATCTGATTAATGCATTCCGCCAAGTGCGACGTTTGGGGGGCATACGTGCTGTTGTTCTGACCGCGCGTGGCGCGTATTTTTCCTCCGGCCTTGAACTTGAAGAACTCGAAGACGCGCAGATCTCGCCAACTGTGGCGGATGTCGCCCGCACCATCGAAGAGTTCGAGTTGCCGGTCATCGCCGCGCTTCAAGGTCCGGCCTATGACGCGGGTTTTGAGCTGGCTCTGGCCGCGCACTACCGGATTGCGTCGGGCACTGCGAAAGTCGGCTTTGAAGGTATAAACCTTGGCCTCACGCCTTGTGGCGGCGCGACGCAACGGCTGCCGCGTCTGATCGGGGCCGAAAACAGCCTCAAGGTGTTGTTGGGCGGGCGACGCCTGCCGGTGAAATCGCTGGGATTGGTATTTGACGCAATCGTTCTGGGGCAGTTTGAGGCGCAATATCAGGCCTTTGCCGAAGCGATCATCTCTGAAGGCAAACCAAAACGTCAAACCAGCGAGCTGACCTTGGGCCTACAGGATCCGATGGCGTTTCAGGCATCTATCGCCGATGCAAGAGCTTCCGCAAAAGGAGCAGGGCGGGCGACATTAGATATGATCCGTTGTGTAGAGGCTGCGGGGCTCTTGCCGTTTGAGGCGGGCATGGCGTTGGAAGCGGATGCCTTTGAAGAATCCCTGAAGTCGCATGTATCGCAATCCTACCGGCATCTGTTGCGCGCGGAGGCACGAGTGCGCGCGCAGGTTGCAACAATGGATGAGGGCGCTTGGGATGTGCACAAGCTCGCGATCATTGGGACCTCTGTGAATGCAATCGGATTGGCTGCGGTTTGTCTCTGCGCCAGTATGGGCGTCATCGTGATTGCCCCGGGCGAAGATATGGTGCGTGTGCGGGCAGGGGTGCGCAAACAGGTCGACCGGATCTTGCAACGTGCTGGCAGTACCTCCCAGACCTTGGATCAGGTGATCGAGGGCTTTGAGCTCGCGCCCCGCATCGAGGATTGCGTCAACAGCGATATGGTGCTCGATTTGGCCGGTGGCAGCAAAGAGGACCAATTGGATCGGTTCCGACTGCTCGGAGAATTTATGCCGGGCCATTCGGTGCTGGCCACAGGCACGGCGCAGGGTGGTTTGGCTGAACTAGGACGCCAGGCGCAGAGGTCGCGGCAAGTGGTCGGGCTTTACGCCTATGCACCTGTCGAGGTGCTTCCGCTGATCGAGGTGGCGCAATCCCCTATGACGTCACAAGTCGTGGTGGCCGCCATGGCGCGCTTTGTGTCGCGGCTGGAAAAATACTGCGTGTTTGCCGCCGATGCGCCGGGGTTGATTGGGAATGCCGTGCAGAATGCTCTGTTTAAGGCGTCTGAACAGTTGCTGTATCTCGGTGTCGAATTTGAAGAGATCGACGACGCTATGCGCGCCTATGGGTTCAATCTTGGCCCCTTTCGTCTGTGGGATTTGGGGCGCGCTCCCAGGTCAGGGCGGCTGGCGCAGGCCATGGCAGAGCAGGGGCTGACCGGGCGGGCGCGTGGCGCCGGGTTTTACACCTACGAAGCAGGGCAAACGCGCCGCGCACCGAACAAACAGGCGGTCCGCATTGTGCATGCTCTTCGAGAAGGCAAAGAGGGCCCCGACGTATACCTGAGCACCGAGAACATTCAATTTTATTGCGTCGCGGCGATGGCCAACGAAGGCGCGCGCCTCTTGTCAGAGGGTGTTGCGCAATCGGGCAGTGACATTGATCTGGTCATGACCCTTGGTCACGGCTTCCCGCGCCATCGCGGCGGGCCGATGAAAGCAGCGGACCTCTATGGATTGCTGACATTGCGCAAGAAAATGCGGGCTCTGGCCGAAGTCGATGACTTCTGGAGCCCATCACCGGTCTTTGACGATCTGATCAAAAACGGCCAAAAGTTTGGCGATTGGATTTAAGCCCTAGGCGAACGCCAGCCCCAACATCACCACCATCAACCCAATGACGGACAGAAACAGCGACCCCAGATTAAGCGGCATCGCAGCTTGAACGGCGGCACGCAGCTCTTCGTCGCTGAGGCCAGATTTGCGTGCGCGGTTCACACGCAGGATCGAGGCAATCAGCCCCACCAAACCAACCAAAGAAATCGCAGCGCCTACCCAGATGAGCCACTCCATGGCCGTCTCCTTCCGTCAAAACCGCCTCGGGCCTAGACCATCGCGCCGCCTGTCGCAAGGTGAAATCCGCGCGCGGCAACATTGGCCGCTTGTGGCCCGTCAAAACGGGCGATAGGGTGCGCGCCAACACCAATAGGAGGCCCCATGTCCGAGCAAGTCACCGACTCAAGCTACCGCGTCACCGCAGACGAGTTGCGCCAGTTCATCGAACGTTTCGAGCGTCTGGAACAAGAGAAAAAAGACATCATGGATCACCAGAAAGAGGTGATGGCTGAGGCGAAAGGCCGGGGCTATGACGTCAAGGTGATGCGCAAGATCATCGCGCTGCGCAAACGCGACCAGAACGACATCGCCGAAGAAGAAGCGGTGCTGGAAATGTACAAAGAAGCGCTTGGTATGCACTAAGCGCTTAGGGTTCGATGAAGTTGATCTCGGGCATGGCTTGGATCAGATAGACGTCATCGTCGTAGATATCCGTCATCGCCTCAACCATATCATCCGTCCAGCCGGGCACTTCGAGCTCTTCTTCTAAAGCATCTTCGTCCGCAAATTTTTCCAAGAACGCCGCGATCACGCGGCGTTTTTGCACTTGGGTCAGGTCTGGTCGTGCCTTGAGGTATTCCTCAAACCTTTCAAACCCTTCTTTGGTCAAGATGTCCTGCAATAGATCATATTGCGCCTTCAATGGGATCGTCGGGTCCACGCCTGCGATTTCGCGCAGGATTTCCTCCCAGATCAGAGGCGTGTCCTCGTTGCACCAAGCCGTGATCTGCGTGTTCGGGCAATCCTCTATCACCCTTTCGAAATAGCTGGACCAGCGCAGCGCCATCGGATCGCTATGTCCCGTAAGGGCGCTAAAGTCATCGCCCTTATGCGCTACCATGAGCGCCTGCATGAAAGTGGCCGGGTTGCGGATCGCATAGAACAGCTCAACCTCGGCGTCTTCAAACAGACGCAGAAAACTGACCAAGCGATTGAAGGGACCGGGAAAAAACTCATTCTCGCTGATGGAGGTGCGCGGAAAACCCAGAAAATTGTCGGCAGAAAAGATGATGCGATTGGGGCGGTCGCCGCCGGTGATCCCATGCAGGAAATCCTGCTGCAGAGGGATCGGGTTAGACGAATTCAGAACCTCCGACATCAAAGGGCGCAGCTGTTTGCGGAACTGGCCGGGCCGGGGCACGACAGTGTCCATGCCTGCCAATAGCTCACGGTTTTTGCCCAGGCACATTTGCAGCCTGTTCTCATCCGTATATGGCGCGCCGAAATGGAGTGCGACCTGCATTGTTTGCCTGTGGTTCTTTGTCTTCTTAGACCTTAGTATAACTTCCTTTCTGGACAGTGAAACCTATTTCGGGCAAGTCAGCCTCATGAGCAGCGCAGAGACAGTCACAGCCAAGGGCCAAGGCCTGAAGGGCGCATTTAGCCCATGGTCTCTGGGTGCTATTGTCATAGCGGCCATCGTCCTTGCGCCGATCTGTGCCGTGGCAGCGCTTGCGTTTTTTCCAACCGAGAACATCTGGCCGCATCTGCTGTCGACCACCTTGCCGCGATATCTGCGCACGACGTTGATTTTGATGGTCTCGGTCGGGGTGCTGTCCGCAGTCATCGGAACCAGCACGGCGTGGCTGGTCAGCCGGTATCAATTCCCGCTCAGACGCGTTCTGGAGTGGGCGCTTCTGCTGCCCTTGGCGATTCCGGCCTATGTTGGGGCCTATGCGCTGGTGGATTTTCTGGAATACGCGGGGCCGGTGCAGACGTGGTTGCGGGGCATTTTTGGCTGGCAAACCTCGCGCGATTATTGGTTCCCCGAAGTGCGCTCGTTGGGGGCTGCGATCATCGTTTTGTCAGTCGCGCTTTATCCCTACATCTACATCCTCGCCCGCGCCACGTTCCGCGAGCAATCTGCCACCAGCGACGAGGTGGCGCGGTCTTTGGGGGCAGGGGCTTGGGGGCGTTTTTTGCGCGTCGCTTTGCCGTTGGCACGCCCCGCAATTGCGGCCGGCATGGCCATTGTGATGATGGAGACCGTCAACGATTTTGGCACAGTTGACTATTTCGCAGTGCAAACTCTGACCACGGGTATTTTCAGCGTCTGGCTGGAAAGCAATAACGCCGGTGGCGCGGCCCAGATTTCCTGCGTGATTTTGATTTTGGTGATCTTTCTGGTCACCTCGGAAAAGATCAGCCGTCGCCGGATCAAGTTCTTTAACCTTGGAAAATCCGCGCGTCCTGTCACGCGCGTGACGTTGAAAGGTGGCAATGCGATCCTAGCGACTTTGGTCTGTTTGCTGCCCTTCCTGATCGGCTTTGTGCTGCCCGTTGGCGTTATGGGCGATCACGCGCTGGCGAATATGGAAAGCTGGACGGACGAAGGGCTCATCCGAGCACTGACGAATACGGTCACAGTCGGAGCAATTGCCGCCGTCATCACTGTGCTCGCGGGCGTGTTTTTGGTCTATGGCGTCCGCCTGTCTGGGCAGAGCCTGCCCAAGCTGCTCTTGCCTTTGACCACCATTGGCTATGCCGCGCCCGGGGCGGTTTTGGGCGTTGGTATTCTAATTCCATTGGCGTTCTTGGATCACCGTTTGGCCGAGCTGCTGGAAAGCATCTTTGGCGGGCGATTCCCGTTGATCCTGACCGGATCGGCCTTTGCCTTGGTTCTGGCATATTGCGTGCGCTTCTTTGCAATTGCTCAGGGCGCAGCAGACGCCGCGATGGGGCGCGTGCCGCCCAATCTGGCCTTGGCCGCACGATCATTGGGCCGCAGCAAAGCGCGGGTTCTGGCCGAGGTCTATTTCCCTCTGATCCGAGGCTCTATTGGCTCCGCGCTTCTGTTGGTCTTTGTGGATTGCGTCAAAGAACTGCCGGCGACGATGCTCTTGCGGCCCTTTAACTACGAGACCTTGGCCACACGGGTGCACGATCAAGCGAGCCTTGAGAACATCGGCGACGCAAGCCCCGGAGCACTGATGATCGTGCTTGTCGGCCTTGTTGCGGTGCTCCTGCTGGCACGCGCGAACCGCTAGGTCATTGTTCTCATATGTCGAACAATAGCGATCCTCGCTGAGTTTGTTTCCAATCTCGCACCGCTTTCCCCAGTAATACCACAGTCACGCTTGAAAAATGGCGGGTTTGGCACAGAGCTTAGGGCCAGCAGTTATTGAGAGTTCGAGATGAGAAAACTACTTCGCCGCGTTTGGCTGAGTTTCATTCTGGTGGCTTTGGCCGCGGGTTTTGCGCGTGCTGAGTCCAAGAAGCTGTTCTTTTTTGGCAATAGCCTGATCCACCATTTGACCGACACGGACACCACGACCGTGCCCCATTGGCTCGCGCATTTTGCCGAACAATCTGGCCGAGAGTTCGAGTTGGATGGGCATTTCGGCTTTCTCAAAGAATTCCCCGCCAAGTTGCCTCCAGAGCCGCAGTGGAAATTCGCAGATGTGAAATCTGCATGGGGTGAAAACCAGACCTTCGACGGCATCGGCTATGACACGATCGTCTTTAACCCGACGAACTTCGTGCAACATCGCGGCCCAAGCATTCCCTATCGTTGGGACAATCCGGACAATTGGTCTCCGGTGACGGCTGCGCTGGATCTGCTGGATCGCACCGCAGACGGCAAACGCGTGGTGATCTATGAGGGCTGGGCGGATATGGAGCCTTATGGCTACCCGCCATCGCGCCGCAAGCTGCGGAAGTATCACGAATACAATATTGGCGAATACCACGAGTGGTACCTTGAGTTTGCCGAGCGCATCCAACGCGAACGGCCAGACATGCAGGTCGAACTGATCCCTGTCGCCCGCGTTCTGTCTCGCGCGTTCCGGGAAACGGGCCTGTCGAAGATCGGCACGCTGGACATCTACGCCGATGACATGACCCACGGCAGCGCGACGCTCTATTATCTGGCCGCCGCAGTGACCTATGCGGGTCTGTTTAATGAAATGCCAATCTTCGGAGGTTTGCCGCCTGAGATCGATCCTATGGTTGAGCCCTATTTCAACGCGCTCAAAGGGATCATTGCCGAGGAAATGAACATCGCAGATACGCAGGTGCAGGCGGTGATGAAGCGGGTGAAGGCACCCGCGGCAAAAGACGCGGCATCTGTCATGCAGGTTGCCGCGACCGATGCACCAAGTCTAGGCATTGGCCTGAACGCGATTTCGGACTGGTCGACGCAATTGCCATTTCTAGACCTGATGAAATCTGCCCGCCCTTGGGTTGGACACCGACGTGGCCAATGGGGCGGCTTTGAGGCTGACGAGTTAGAGGCCGACGGTATTTTAGACGCCAATGGCTGGCCCAAAGAATTCCCCTTCCGCATGGATGGGGTCGAGACGTTTATTCTGACCGATATGCCCGAAGAGCTGACCGAACTCGGCGGCCTATATCGTCTGACCTACGAGGGGCAGGGACGCATCGACTTCACCGGCCTCGCGCGGCCTGTACGCTATAACGATGGTGAGATCTGGTTCCGCTATGCGCCGGGCGAAGGCTCGGTTGGGATCAAGATCACCAAGACAGATCCTGACAAAACCGGCGACTACATTCGCAACATCGCGGTTGTGCATGAAAACCATATCCCGCTTTACGACATGGGCGTCACCTTCAATCCCAAGTGGCTGAAGCTGATCCAAGACATGCGCCTCGTGCGCTTCATGGACTGGATGGAGACCAACGAGACCGAAATCGCTTCTTGGTCAGAACGCCCATTGGTTTCCGATTATACCTACATGCGCCGCGGCGCGCCCGCCGAAGTCATGATCGAGCTTGTGAACCAGATCGGCACTGATGCTTGGTTCAACATGCCTCATATGGCGGATGACAGTTACATCGAAGGCTTCGCGACCCTTGTGCGCGATCAGATGCGTCCAAGTTTGAAGGCCTATGTGGAATATTCCAACGAGCTTTGGAACTTCATCTTTCCGCAAACCCAATGGGCGGTCGATGAAGCCAAAGCCAAATGGGGATCGCGCGCACCGGATAATGCGTGGTTCCAACTGGCTGGGCTGAATGCGGCCAAGGTGATGCAGGGCTGGAGCCGCGTTTTCGCAGGCCAAGAGGATCGCATCGTGCGCGTGGCAGCCGTTCACACCGGATGGGTCGGGCTGGAGGAGCCTTTCCTTGAGGCAGACCTAGACCCAATGCGCCCTGCCGATCATTTCGACGCCTATGCGATCACTGGCTATTTCGGCCATGAGTTGGGCGACGAAGAAGGACCCGCGCAAGTCCGCCGGTGGCTCAAGCAAGGTGAGCAGGTTGCGATAGAGAAATCTGTGGAAGAGATCCGCAAGACCTCTGTGGCCTTCCTGACCAAAGAGGCCTGGCCGCATCACGCGCGGGTGTCTCAGTCTTATGGGCTGGATCTGATCATGTATGAAGGCGGCACCCATGTGGTCGGCCACGGAGATTGGGTGAATGACAAGAAACTGACAGCCTTCTTTGAAGTTCTGAATTACTCGCCAGAAATGGGCGCGCTTTATCAAGAGGTCATCGCCGAGTGGACCAAAGCCGGCGGCAAGCTTTTCAACGCTTTTGTCGACGTGGCCCCGACCAGCAAATGGGGCAGCTGGGGTGCTTTGCGCAGCCTGAACGACAGCAACGCGCGGTTTGAGGCTTTGATGGCCTATAATACCTCTGGTTTCGGCCAGCCTGATGGACGCGGGCGCGAGGTCTTCGCCAATGGTGTGCAACTCTCGGCAGCGCCTGAGGGCGAGATGCTGGATGGCTCGGTCTATGCCGATATCCTTTTAGGAGGCGCGGGGGATGACACTCTGGTCAGTCACGGCGGCAGCGATATTGTCGATGGCGGAGAAGGCGTCGACCATGTCGAACTGCAGGGCTTTATGGAGGAATACCGGTTCTTCCGCGATGGTCAGACCCTGCGGGCGGAATCCCAATATGGCACCGTCCAGATCAGCTCGGTTGAGACCATGTCATTTTCCAAAATGCCCGGTGTGAATGTGGGCTTCGCGGATTTCTTCTAGGCCTGCAGGCAATCCGGCTCTGGGTTTCCGCGTCAAAATGCGGTAATACTGTTTGAAACTCGCCACGGAAACAGAGCGACACGAGCAGGACATAGGATGAAGACAAGCATCATCATCCCCGCAAACAATGAAGAAGCCTGGATGGGCTATTGTCTGGACGCGCTGTTCAAATCCCAGCGTGTCGAGGAGGCCGAGGTGATTGTTGTCGCCAATGGTTGCGAGGATCGCACCGTTGAGGTTGCCAGCAAATACGAGGTCTTGGCGGCGGAACTCGGGTGGGGTCTTAAAATCATCGACCTTGAACGCGGCGACAAGCTGCATGCTCTGAATGTCGGTGAACGCGCGGCAGAGGGCAATATTCTGATCTATCTGGACGCCGATGTGCGTGTGTCCGAAAGGGTCATTTTCCAGATCACGCGGGTTCTGGACAAAGAAGAACCGGCCTGGGCCAGTGGCCAGCTGCAGATGGCGGCAGCGAGTGGCGTCAGTAAAGCCTATGCGCGGTTCTGGATGAAGACGCCGTTTATGTCGAATTCAGTTCCGGGGTCTGGTCTCTTTGCCGTCAACCGCGCGGGTCGCGCGCGTTGGGGTAAGTTCCCGGAAATCATCTCGGACGACATGTATGTGCGCCTGCATTTCACGGGGCGTGAGCGCATTGCTGTGCCCAGCTCCTATGTCTGGCCCGTCGCTGAAGGTTGGGCAAACCTGATCAAAGTCCGCCGTCGTCAGAACAGAGGCGTTGCTCAGCTCGAAGAGCTTTATCCGGAGCTGATGAAGAACGAGGACAAGGGCGATTTTTCCAAATTGCGCATCCTTGGATATGCGCTGGGCGATCCGTTTGGGTTCATCGCCTATGCGGGCGTGAGCTTGATCGTAAGGCTGACGCAGGATCAGTCTGGCGATGAATGGAAACGTGGACGATGAATAACGCAGGCGGCTTGCGCGGACGGGTGAGGGGGCTGTTTACCGGCTCTGGCCTTGGCGCGCGGGCGATGCGGAGTTCTGCCCTCACGGTCGGCAGCTACGGCACACAGCAAGCCCTGCGACTGGCGTCCAACCTGATCCTGACGCGGCTTTTGTTCCCCGAAGCCTTCGGCATGATGGCCTTGGTCTATATGGTGATTCAGGGCCTCAACATGTTCTCGGACGCGGGCGTGACCCCCGCGATCATGCAGAGCAAACGGGGCGATGACCCCAAGTTCCTCAATACAGCGTGGACGCTGCAGGTCGGGCGCGGCGTGATCCTTTGGTTCTGCGCGATAGCTTTGTCTTGGCCTTTGGCGGCGTTCTATGAGGCCCCTCAACTGGCGCAGATCCTACCTGTTTTGGGGATCACTTTGGTGCTTTCAGGGCTATTCCCAACGCGCAAGGATACGGCCAATCGCCATCTGATGATGGGACGCGTCACCCTCTTGGAACTGGCGGGGCAGAGTTTTGGGATCATTGTCGGAGTGGTTTTGGCATGGCTGACGGGGTCGATCTGGGCGCTGGTGATCAGTGGTCTGGCGACATCGGTCGCGCATCTGGTGCTCTACACATTGTTTTTGCCCGGAGATCACAATCGCTTTGGTTGGGATAAGTCGGCGGTCTCGGAACTGATCAACTTTGGTCGCTGGATATTCCTCTCTACGATAGCGGGGTTCTTCCTTTATCAGGGCGACAAGATCATCCTTGGGAAATTCCTGAGCATCGAGATGCTGGGGATCTATAATATCGGGTTTTTCCTCGCGAGCTTTCCCTTCCTGCTCGGCAATCTCGCGATCCAGAAAGTGCTCATTCCGATCTATCGAGAACGCCCGCCCAAGGACTCGCCCGAGAACTATGCCAAACTGCGAAAGATGCGGTTTTTGGTGTCGGCAGCCTTGCTGACGATGTCAGGTGTCCTCGCGCTTTTCGGCAATTGGATCATCGGTTTTCTCTATGATTCCAGATATATGCTGTCCGGAGGCGTTCTGGTCTTTGTCGCCGTTTCCCAAATCCCGCATCTGATCCTGCTGACCTATGATCAGGCGGCTTTGGCGGCAGGCGACAGCCGCCGTTTCTTTGTTTTGAATGCCACCCGCGCGGTCCTGATGATCGCGGGGCTTTGGGCGGGTGTGGTGCTCGGGGGCCTCTTCGGTGCCCTCATCGGTGCGACCCTCGCAGGCATTCTGATTTACCCTGTCGTGGTGTGGCTGGCACGCCATCAGGGCACCTGGGATCCTCTGCACGATGGGGTCTTTGGGGCACTTGGGGTGATATTGGTGCTACTCGCCTTTTCGGTGAACTGGCCCGCTGTCACCGCTTTGGTCGCCCTAAATTCGCCTTGATCTCTCCCATTTAACGCTTGGTTTGCGGTCTATCCGTTAACCAACGCCCCGAGTCTGTCTGGATTTCGGGGGAGGAAGCAGTGCAGACGAGTGGTCAAATGGTCAAAGAAAACGCGCAAGATACATGGTCGGAAAATGATATTGCCATCGTTGGGATGGCAGCCCATTTGCCGGGGTCTGATACGCTGGACGATTATTGGGCAAACCTGCGAGATGGTGTTGAAAGCATCACGCAACTCAGCGAGGCCGACCTCGCCGAGGCAGGCGAGTCCGCCGCGCGGATGCGCCACAAGAACTACGTGCCCTCTGCTGCGATCCTGAAAGACTACGAAAAATTCGACGCAGAGTTCTTTGGCCTGAGCCCCAAAGAAGCGGCGATCATGGACCCTCAGCATCGCAAATTCCTCGAAGTCAGCTGGGAGGCCTTGGAAACCGCAGGCCATATGCCCGAGAAATTTGGCGGGCCGATTGGGGTCTTTGCCGGCTGCGGCATGGGCAGCTATTTCTATTTCAACGTCTGCAGCAATCGCGATCTGGTCGACACCACGGGCATGTTCCTGCTGCGCCATACGGGCAACGACAAGGATTTCCTGTCCACACGCCTCAGCCATTTTCTGGATCTGAAAGGCCCAAGCCTGTCGGTGCAGACCGCGTGCTCGACGTCTTTGGTGGCGACACACTACGCGGTGCAGTCGCTCTTGAACGGTGAATGCGACATGGCGCTTGCGGGCGGCGTGACCATCGAGATGCCGCATGGTCGTGGCTATATCTTTGAGGACGGAGAGATTCTGTCGCCGGACGGCCATTGCCACGCTTTTGATCATCGCGCCCAAGGCACGGTGTTTGGATCCGGCGCGGGCGTCGTGGTGCTGCGCCGCATGTCCGATGCATTGGCGGACAACGACCACATCTGGGGCGTGATCCGTGCGACCGCTGTGAACAACGATGGGTCGGACAAAGCAGGCTACCTCGCGCCGTCCGTGGACGGGCAGGCGGGGGCGATTGCCGAGGCGCATGGCGTCGCGGATATCTCGGCCGACACCATCGACTATGTGGAATGTCACGGCACGGGCACCTATCTGGGCGACCCGATCGAGGTCGCGGCTCTGACCGAAGCCTTTCGCGCAACCACAGAGGATGCGGGCTTCTGCCGGATCGGATCTGTTAAAACCAACATTGGCCATCTGGACACTGCCGCAGGGGCCGCGAGCTTGATCAAGACCGCGCTGAGCTTGCATAATAAACAACTGCCGCCGTCCTTGGGTTACGAAGCGCCAAACCCTGCGATTGATTTTGAAACCTCGCCGTTCAAAGTGAACGACCGTCTGACGGATTGGGTCAGCCACAAGGGGCCACGCCGCGCCGGTGTGAACTCGTTGGGTGTTGGCGGGACCAACGCCCATGTGGTGCTCGAAGAGGCGCCCGCGCAGATCCCGTCGGAAGAGGCCGATTGGCCGTTTCATTTGCTGACGATTTCGGGGCGGACATCCAAGGCGCTGGATGGCAATTCTACGCGTCTTGCCAGTTACTTGCGGGGCAACCCTGATGTGCCTTTGGCCGATGTGGCCTACACCCTGCAAGAAGGTCGCCGCGCCTTTGAGAAACGTCGCGTTGTAGTGGCCGAAAGCCATGAACAAGCCATCACCCTGCTGGAAAGCGGCGACAAGGCGCGGGTCTTTGATCATGCGGCTGAAACTGATGCGCCCGAGGTGGTCTTTATGTTCCCCGGTGGCGGCGCTCAATTCGCGGGCATGGCGCAGGTTCTCTATGAAACCGAGCCGGTGTTTCATGAATGGATGGACAAGGGCCTCGATATTCTGCGGCGCAAGGTCGATTATGACCCCCGTGCGATCTGGCTGGCCGAAGATATGTCTCGCGAGGAGGCCGATGCCAAGCTGACGCAACCTTCTGTGCAGCTGCCGTTGATCATGATCACGGAATACGCGCTGGCGCAGCTTTGGATGAGTTGGGGGGTGAAACCTGCGGCTCTGGTAGGCCATTCCATGGGTGAAAATACTGCGGCTTGCCTCGCTGGAGTGATGAGCTTTGAGGACTGCATCGGCCTTGTTCTTCTGCGCGGCCAGCTCTTTGACACAGTGCCTGCGGGCGGCATGCTGAGCGTGCCTCTGTCCGTCGAGGCCCTCGCGCCTTACATGGATCAAGACCTTGATATTGCAGCTAAGAATGCCAGCGATCTAACAGTGGTGTCCGGCCCTCAGCAAGCGCTTGACGCATTGCAAAACCGCCTTGCCAAGGACGAGATCGAAGCCCAACGCATCCAGATCGACATCGCGGCCCATAGCCGGATGTTGGAACCCATTCTGGACGACTTCCGCGCTTATCTCGCCAGCATCGCTTTGAACGCGCCTCAGATGCCGATCATCTCGAACCGCTCGGGTCAGGTGCTAAGTGCTGAGGACGCACAAAATCCAGACTATTGGGGCGCTCACTTGCGCGGCACGGTGATGTTTGCTGATTGCCTTGCGACGGCGGCACAAATCCCTGGTCGCGTGTTTCTCGAAGTCGGCCCGGGAAAAGCGCTGAGTTCACTCGCGCGGATGCATTCCGACATCGCGGGTGGCAAGGTTCTGTCGAGCCTGCGCCATCCGAAAGAAGAGATCGAGGACGATAAGTTCTTCATGGAGGTCCTTGGCCGCCTTTGGGCCTGTGGTGTCGCCTTCGACTGGTCTCAGATCTGGGGCGAGGCGCGTCGTAATCGCGTTGTGATGCCGACATATGCCTTCCAAAAGGCGCCGTATTTCATTGCGCCAAGTGAGTCCGCGGCGACTGCGCCTCGGGCCTTGATGCGTCAGGAAAATATTGCCGATTGGGGCTATCGCATGGCCTGGAAACCAGAGCTTGCCGATTGCGATCCAGATCTATTGGCCGATCCAGCCCTGAGCACGCCGCGCAGTTGGTTGATCTTTATGGATGACACCGGTTTGGGGCGCGATCTGTCTGATAAGCTGCGCGGCGCAGGGCATTCTGTGACCGAAGTTTCCACGGGCGATGCCTTCGGGAAACTGGCTTCAGATCGCTATGTGCTGGCACCGGAACGCGGTCGTGAGGGCTATGATCAACTGATCGCAGATTTGATCGCCAATGGCCGCGCGCCCGATCGCATTCTGCACCTATGGCTCGTGACCGAGGCCGAGACCTTCCGTCCGGGCAGCAGCTTTTTCCACCGCAACCTCGAGATGGGCTTTCACACGCTGCTCTATCTCGCCCAAGCGATGGTTGAAGAAAACCTGCCACGTCCCGTCCATGTAATGAGCGTCACCAATGGCGCGGCAAAAGTCGCGGGTGAGGCGTTGCCATATCCCGAGAAATCGGTGGTCAAAGGACCTCTGGGTGTGCTGCCTCGCGAGGTGCCCGGTGTGAGCGGGGCCTCTATTGATGTCGAACTCACAGAGGGTCTCGCAGATCGCCTCTTCGAAGAGCTTTTGGCCGAGCCAAGTGAAGGTACAATTGCCTATCGCGGCGCAAAACGGTTCACTCAAATGACCAAGCCGCATGCCCTGACGCAAGAACCGACCAAATGGCGCATGGGTGAGACCTATATGATCACCGGCGGTCTTGGTGGCATTGGCGCAACCGTTGCGCGCGAGATGCTGGCTGAGGGCGCGAATGTCGTGTTGCAAAGCCGCTCGGCGCTGCCGGATCGCGAAAACTGGGATAAAATCAAAGCCTTCCGCGCGGCCAGCGATCCGCTCGCGCGGCGTGTGCGTCTGGTTGAGGATCTGGAAAAGCTGCCAGGCCAGCTGATGATCGTGGCCGCCGATGTCTGCAATCTGGACGATATGCAACGTGCTGTGCGCGAAGTCGAGGCGCGGTTTGGCAAGATCAACGGTGTCGTGCATGCGGCCGGAGTGATCAACGATGGGCCGATGCTCGCGAAATCCTCGGTGGATGTGGCGGATGTCATGGCACCAAAACTGCATGGCACGCTGGTTCTGGATCAGCTCTTCGCGGACGGAGACCTGAACTGGTTGGTTCTCTTTTCTTCGACTTCAACGGTGACGACGCCAGCGGGGCAGGTGGACTATGTCGCCGCAAACGAATTTCTGAATGCTTATGCTGCTGCGCGCAAAGACGACAAAACGCAAGTGATGTCAGTGAATTGGGGCGTTTGGGCCGATGTGGGCATGGCGGTGGATAGCCTTGGCCAAGAGGCGGCGCAGAAACCTCAGGACCGCATTATCTCTGCCCCTGTTTTGCAGCGCCTGAGGGTGTTGCCGGGCAATGAAATCGTGTTTTCCGCCGAGCTCAGCGCGGAAAACTGCTGGATGCTGGATCAACACCGCACCTGCGATGGGGCGGCGATCCTGCCGGGGACGGGGTATCTGGAGCTGATTTCCGAAGCAATGCAGGCGCTGGATGAAACCCGAGCCTATGAGGTGCGTGATCTCTTGTTCCTTCGCCCGTTCCATGTCGAGGACGGCCAGTCTCGCAAGCTGCGGATCAGCCTGAAAGAAACCGACGCCGGATACGAGTTTGAGATCCTTGGCAGCCATCAGGACGGGTTTGTCCTGCATGCCGAAGGGCGCATTTCCATGGTCGCTCTGTCGATGCCCAAGGATTTGGACGTCAAAGCCCTGAGCGCGCGGTTTACCTCTGTTGAAGACGCGCCGGTTGGTCAGACCTTGGTGACCCGTCAGGAAGCGCATCTGAACTTTGGGCCGCATTGGAAAACACTTGTGTCCCAGAGCTTTAAAGGGAACGAAGGCCTTGCCTGCCTCAGCCTGCAAAACACGCTTTCCAGCGAGGCAAAGGACATGTCCTTGCATCCCGGCCTGTTGGATATCGGGACCGGCTGGGCGATGGATCTGATTGAGGGCTATCAGGCGGATTCCCTCTGGGTGCCCATGAGCTACGGGGCACTGCGCCATTTCGCGACGCTGCCTGCGGACATCATCAGCCATGTGACGTTGACTAGCGGCTCGGTCGCTGAGGGGACCGCGTCCTTTGACGTGACCCTCGCCGATCTGGATGGCCGTGTTTGTGTCGAAGTCGACGGGTTGACGATCAAACAGCTACCGGTTGGTGGCTCGCTGGGGTCAACTCCACCCGTGAGCGCGAAAGACATCCGTCGCGATCAGGAAGACGCGCCACAAACGCTGTCGCCGGGCGAGCAACGTTTGGCAGACAATATCGCCGAGGGCATTCCAGCCGAACAGGGCGGCGAAGCGTTGCGACTTGCCCTAGCGACCGGTCTACCGCGTGTTGTCGTGTCCTCATTGGATCTGCTGGGGCTGATGGACCAAGCGGCGGCGGAAGGTGACGAGCCTGAAGACACCGCAGGATTTGAACGCCCGGATCTTGATGCAGATTTCGTGGCACCGGAAACCGATATTCAACGCACTCTGGCGGGCTTCTGGTCCGAGCTTCTGGGCATCGAACAGATCGGCATTCACGACAGTTTCTTTGATCTTGGCGGCCATAGCCTGATCGCCGTGCGCCTCTTTGCGATGGTCAAGAAAGCCTATCGCGTCTCCTTCCCGATCTCAGTTCTGTTTGAGGCGCCCACGATTGAGAGCTGCGCCGCCCTGATCGAGGAGCGTATCGGCCCCCAAGAGGCCGAGAGCGCCGAGATCATCCCCGGCCCAAGCGCGCCGGAACGTCGTTACACACATTTGGTGCCGATGCATGGCGCGTTGCAGTCCGACAAAACGCCATTCTTCTTGGTCGCTGGCATGTACGGCAACGTTCTGAACCTGCGCCATCTGGGGCATCTGATCGGCTCGGATCGGCCCTTCTATGGGCTGCAGGCGCGGGGGCTTTTTGGCGACGTTGCTCCGCATGACTCCATTGTAAAAGCCGCGCGGGACTATATTGCCGAGATGCAGCAAGTGCAGCCGCATGGGCCTTATATGTTAGGCGGTTTTTCTGGCGGAGGCATCACGGCCTATGAGATCGCCCATCAGCTTAAGGCCATGGGCGAAGAGGTCTCACTAGTGGTGATGCTGGACACACCCTTACCGCAACGCCGCCCCCTCAGCCGCGAGGATCGCATGAAGATCCAGCTGCAAGAGCTGAAATCCGGCGGCATCGGATATGTCACACGCTGGGCCAAGAACCGCATCGCTTGGGAGATCGAGAAACGTCGCCCACAGGCTGAAACGCAAGCGGATGACGGCGAGGCGCACTTCCACAATGCCGAGATCGAAGCGGCCTTCCTGAAGGCGGTCGCCAGCTATCAGGTGCGCCCATGGTCCGGCCGCGTCGCGCTCTATCGTCCGCCAATGGTGGGCAAATGGCAGGTCGCCGAGGACCGTTTGGTCGACAAAGACCGCGCCTATGTGCTGGCTGATAACGATTGGGGCCAATTTGTGTCTGATCTGTCGGTGCTCGAGGTGCCGGGGGACCACGACAGTATGGTTCTCGAACCCAACGTGCGGGTACTTGCCGCACATATCCGCAAAGCCATCGAGGACGCCGAAGAGGCCGATCAGGTCATCGTCCCATTCCGGAGGGCCGCAGGATGAGCAAGACAGATCCAACAGTCCTGACCGTCATCCTGAACTGGCGCACGCCGCAGATGACGCTGGACGCCGCCGAGGCAGCTGTGGCCGCGATGGACGGCATTCGTGGTGAGATCCTGATCGTGGACAATGACAGTCAGGATGGCTCGTTTGAGATGATGCGCGATGCTGTGGCGCGGCAGGATTGGCCCATGGTCAGCGTGCTGCAATCGGGTCGCAATGGCGGATACGGAGCGGGCAATAACTTTGGCATTCGGGCTGGGTTTCAGACCATGCCGGACCAACGTCCCGACTATATTTACATCCTGAATTCTGATGCTTTCCCCGAGCCCCATGCGATTTCCTATCTGCTTAAACATATGGAAGAAAACGCAGAAACTGGGTTTGCAGGCAGCCTGACGATTGGAGACGATGGGGTTCCGCATCAAACTGCGTTTCGCTTCCCCACGATATCCAGTGAATTTGAGGGTGCGATCAAATTCGGCCCGGTCAGTCGTCTTTTGCGCAACAAAATCGTCGCGCTGCCCATTCCCGACGCAACCTGCCACGTGGGTTGGCTGGCAGGCGCATCCCTTATGATCCGCCGCGAAGTTCTGGACGAAATCGGCCTCTTTGATGAGAGCTTCTTCCTTTATTTCGAAGAAACCGACCTCTGTCTGCGTGCAGTCCTTGCGGGCCATAAAATGACCTATGTCCGCGAGAGCGTTGTGACCCATATCGGCTCTGTGTCCACAGGCATGAAGACCCACAAACGCATGCCGAGCTATTGGTTTGATAGCCGACTCTACTATTTCCTCAGAAACCACGGTCGCGCCTATACGGTAGCGGCCACGCTCCTGCATTTGGCAGGAGGCAGCTTTGCGAGATGTCGAGAGATCCTCCAAAGAAAACCCGCATCCACGCCCAAATTCTTCCTCATTGACATGGCACTCCATGGCTTAAAGGCCGCGTTTTTTAGTGCCGGTCGCAAACAGAGGCAGATCACGGACCCGAAAGGCGTGCCGATCCTGAATGGAGAGCAGTCATGAATTTTCAAAGCAAATCCGTCGCAGCCCCATTGTCCGGTCTTTTCATCGGAAATGAAACGCTTTTGATCCAATGCGCCGAGGCCTGGCAATCCGCAGGCCATGAGGTGGCACAGGTCGTCACGCGCTCTGATGTGATTGCCGATTGGGCTAAGGCACAAGGCTATGCGGTGGTTTTGCATTATGGTGCGTTGAAGGATGTGACTGTTGAGGGCGACTTCGACTGGCTCTTGAGCATTGCGAATTTGCAGATCGTGCCGGAGGCGCTTTTGGCGAAGGCCGGGGGTGCAGTGAATTTCCACGACGGGCCACTGCCGGATTACGCCGGATTGAACGCGCCGGTTTGGGCGCGGTTGAATGGTGAAGCCAAGCACGGGATCACCTGGCATTTGATTGAAAACGGTGTCGACGAGGGCGATATCCTCGTGCAGCGCGGATTTGACATTGCGCGCGAAGACACGGCTTTGACGCTCAACACCAAGTGTTTTGAAGCCGCGATGGACAGCTTTCCCGAGGTGATCAAAGCGCTTGAGGCGGGCGGGAAGCCGCGCCGCAAACAGGATCTTTCTGTGCGCCGTTACTTTGGCGCGGCGGATCGGCCGGGTGCCGGGGGGCGGATCGATTTTGACCGCCCAGCCGCAGAGGTTGTTTCCCTGATCAAAGCGCTCGGTCACGGGGATTACTGGAACCCGCTGACTTTGCCGAAAATCTCGGTTGCGGGCGATATTCTGGCCGTGCGGGCCGCTGAATTGACAGATGCGCAAGGCCGTCCTGGTGAGGTTCTTGCCAGTGCAGATGGCAAGCTGACCGTTGCCTGTGCAAACGGGGCGGTCGTGCTCTCTGATATCTGCGATTTGAACGGGCATGCGGTGACAGAGGTGCATGCGCTGACCGTCGGCTCGATCCTATCTGCACCTAAGAACGGCGACCGGCTGGAACGCGCCTTGTCTAAGGTTGCGAACCACGAGGCTTACTGGCGCGACACGCTGTGCAGCTATGCGCCCGCGCGCCTGCCACTGATCAAACCCATGTCAGAGCCTGCGGATTGGGCCAGCTTGTCTGTCTCTTCAGAGCTTGATGCCGCCGAACAACTGACCGTCGCACGGCTGTTTGCGTCGATGAGCGGCTGTGAAGAAGGCGCGCAAATCGCCATTGTCCATGAGGGCATGACGCGGTCCGCGGGCTATCTGGCCTCTTGGGTTCCGTTTTCCGTCGAGGTTGCCAAAGATCAACCTGTTGGTGCCGCAGTGAAAGCCACTGCCACAGACATCGATGCCGTGACGCGTCGCGACACCTATCCTCTGGACTTGATCGCCCGCGCGCCAGACCTCGCGGCGCTGGAAGTGCCTGATCTGGCCATGATCACTGATCCTGATGCGGGTGCCATTGACGGTGTTGCTCTGAATTTGATGATCTCTGGGTCGCGCATGCGTCTGCGCTATGATGCCAACCGCGTGGACGAAAGTCATGCGGAACTGCTGGTTGCGCGTTTGGAATGGATCGCAGAGCAGCTTTCAAGCACCGACGCGCACATCGCCGATCTAGATCTCTTGCCGCCTGCAGAGAAGGCGCATCTGTTGACGGAGTGGAACGCAACGGATTGCGACGTGGACTTGACCACGACGATCCATGCGTTGATTGCCGATCAAGCCGCCAAGACGCCGGATGCAACGGCTCTGGTCTTTGAGCATGACACTCTGAGCTACGCTGAGTTAGAAGCCCGCGCCAATCAATGCGCGAACGTCTTGCAATCCAATGGCATGGTCAAAGGGGACGTCGTTGGCGTGCATTGCCGTCGCGGTCACGATTTGGTCGTGGCCTGTCTTGGTATTCTGAAAGCGGGCGGCACCTATTTGCCGCTTGATCCCGCATTCCCGGCAGACCGCATCGCGATCTATGTTGAGGATAGCCGGGCCAAGTTCATCCTGTCCCAGGACGCGATTGCCGAAAGCTTGCCTGCAAGTGACGCGAAAGTTCTTAAAATCGACAGCGATCCAGTCTTCGCGACGGCCTCCAAAGAGCCTGTCGAGACCCAGGCCACAGGCGAAGACCTCGCCTATCTGATCTTCACCTCAGGCTCCACCGGTCGCCCCAAAGGCGTCATGGTCGAGCACCGCAATGTGGTGAATTTCTTTGCTGGCATGGATGCCCAGATCGAGCACAAAGACCCGGGCACTTGGCTTGCAGTCACCAGCCTTAGCTTTGATATCTCGGTGCTCGAGCTCTTCTACACACTCTCTCGCGGCTTCAAGGTTGTGATTGCGGGTGATGAGGGCGCGGCTCAGATTTCTGACGGTCCGATTGGCTCCGGCGCGGGCGGTATGGACTTTAGCCTGTTTTATTGGGGCAATGACGATGGCATCGGGCGCGGCAAATATGAATTGCTGCTGGAAGGTGCGAAATTCGCAGACGACAACGGGTTCTGCGCGGTCTGGACGCCGGAACGTCATTTCCACGCCTTTGGTGGCCCTTACCCGAACCCTTCCGTGACGGGCGCGGCGGTGGCGGCTGTCACCAAGAACATTGGTGTGAGGGCAGGGAGCTGCGTTGCTCCGCTCCACCACACGGCGCGCATTGCTGAGGAATGGTCCGTCATCGACAATCTGACCAACGGCAAAGCGGGTCTTGCGATTGCAAGCGGCTGGCAGCCAGATGACTTTGTCCTTCGGCCCGAGAATACTCCACCTGCCAACAAACCGGCGATGTTTGAACAGATGCAAGAGCTGCGCAAGCTATGGCGCGGCGAAGAGGTGTCTTTCCCGCGGAAAGATGGCGAAATGCACGCGGTTCTGACCCAACCGCGCCCGGTGTCCAAGGACATCGACCTCTGGGTCACGACGGCTGGCAATCCTGAAACCTGGCGCGAGGCCGGCCGGAATGGCTGTCACGTTCTGACCCATTTGTTGGGGCAATCGGTTGATGAGGTCGCGGGCAAGATCAAGATTTACCATGAGGCGCTGCGCGAGGCGGGCTTTGATCCGGCGGACTATAAGGTCACGCTGATGCTGCACAGCTTTGTGGCCGAGGATCGCGAAACCGCACGTGAAATCGCACGCGGCCCGATGAAAGACTATCTGCGCTCAGCAGCCGGTCTGATCAAGCAATACGCCTGGGCCTTCCCTGCGTTCAAAAAGCCTGAAGGGGCCAGCAATGCGTTCGAGATCGACCTTGGCTCTCTGACCGAAGAAGAGCTTGAGGGCATTCTGGACTACGCCTTCCACCGCTATTTCGAGGAATCCGGCCTCTTTGGCACTGTCGAAGACTGTCTGGCGCGGGTTGAGCAGGTCAAAGCCATCGGCGTGACAGAAATTGCCTGCCTGATCGACTATGGCATTGCCACCGATGTGGTTCTGGAGGGCCTGCGTCCTTTGGCACAAGTCGTTGCGGCCTCGGCCAACATGCAGAGCGTTGCGGACAGCGATGTGTCGATCGCAGGGCAGATCATGCGCCACGAGGTGACGCATCTGCAATGCACCCCATCCATGGCCCGCATGTTCACCATGAACGATGAGGCCAGCACGGCGCTGGCGCAGATCAAACATATGATGGTCGGCGGTGAAGCTCTGCCGGGGCAACTTGTGCGGGATCTCAAGGCGCTCACGGATGCGCGGATCACCAATATGTACGGGCCAACCGAGGCCACGATCTGGTCGTCGACCGAAGAGACCAAGACCGATGAGGGCATCATCGGCATTGGCAAACCTATCGCGAACACGCAGCTTTATGTTCTGGACGATGCGCAAAACCCTGTCGCGTTGGGCGCGGCTGGCGAATTGTGGATCGGCGGGGCAGGGGTCACGCGCGGCTATTGGGAGCGCGAGGATCTGACCGAAGATCGCTATCGTGCCGATCCGTTCTGCGGCGAGGGACGCATGTATCGCACCGGCGATCTGGTGCGCGCGCGTCTTGACGGAGGTCTCGATTTCATCGGTCGTGCCGACCACCAGGTGAAAATCCGAGGCCATCGTATTGAGCTGGGCGAGATCGAAACCCGCCTGGAAACACTTGCCGACGTCAAACAAGCCGTCGTCATCGCCCGCGAAGACACGCCTGGCGATGTCCGTCTTGTCGCCTATGTCCGCGGTGACGCCAATGAAACCACCATGCGACAGCATCTCGACGCCGAGGTGCCTGAATACATGGTGCCAAGCCATTTTGTTCAGCTGACGGAATTTCCCCTGACGCCGAATAAAAAAGTGGACCGCAAGGCTTTGCCAAAGCCTGCAAAACGGTCCGCAAAACCCGAGGCCCACGCCCCAGCGCCACAGGCGGCTCAGGCCTCGACACCAGATCCTGCGCCAGTGTCTGACGCCGTGCCCTCCTCGGACACAGACATTGGCGCGGCGATCTCTTCGGTGTGGTGCCGTGTCCTTGGGACGGATGCGGTCAGCCTGAAGGACAACTTCTTTGACCTTGGCGGGCATAGCCTCTTGGCCGTGCAAACCCATCGTGAACTCCGCGATGCGCTGGGCTTCAAGGCGCTGTCCATCACCGACATCTTCCGTTTCCCGGTCCTGGGAGACCTCGTTGCGCGCCTGGAGAGCCTGACCGGCTCGAGGGAATCCGGGCGCACAACCACCAAGACTCCGACACATCCTCAGGCAACGCCACCTTCTGCTCAGGCGCCTGAGACTCGCGTGTTGGAAACAACGAACGAGCGGTCTCTCGCTCGTCACGCTGCCATGTCCAAACGGCGCGCATTACGTGCCACTCGCAAGGAGAACCAGCTATGACGATGATGATGCGACATAATTCACGCCTAGAACTGGCCGCACGTGCGGTGCTGCCAACAGGTGTCGCAGTTTCTGTAACCTCTCCGACAGCCGATCCAGATCCGCTTTGGCCGGTCGAAGAACAAGCCATTTCCAAAGCCGTGCCTGCGCGTCAGCGCGAGTTCGCGGCGGGCCGCATGGCTGCGCGCCGTGCGCTTTTGGCCTTGGGCCGTGCGCCTTCTGCCATTCCCGTCGGGGATGACCGCGCACCGATCTGGCCACGCGCCATTGTTGGCAGCATTGCGCATGACGACACAGCCTGTATCGCCGTGACCGCAGAACGTGACCGCTTTAAAGCGCTGGGCGTGGATATTGAACCGTCCATCCCAGTCGAAGCCGAGCTGTTTCAGGAAATCTGCCGCCCCGAAGAACTGGCCTGGCTGCGCCAGTTGCCTTTTGAAAGCCGTGGTATGGTGGCACGTCGCTTCTTTGCGGCGAAAGAAGCGGTTTATAAATGCCAGTACACCATCAGCCGCAAGATCTTTGGTTTTGACAATCTCAGCGTCGTCTTTGACCGCCAGGGTCGTTTTGATGCACGTCTGATGAAGGATGCGGGCCCGTTTGAATCCGGCACGATTTTCAAAGGCATGACAGCGCTCGTGGGCGATCAGATCCTCAGCCTCTGCTGGATTGGCGAGGGCCATCACAGTGACGCGGATTTCCAAGATTCGGTCACAGGATAAACACATTACGGGTGCATCTTACGCTTCAACACCCGCAAAAGATGTGCCCGAACACATTGGGAAGAGCAGATTAGGTAACGAGATATGATCAGGCTTGCCATCCTAGACGAGATCCTTCGCGCGTTTCTGCGCCACGTCACGCTATTGGTGTTCGTGGTGTTTGTTGGCGTGATTGCTTCTTTGGTTTTTGCCCTGAGCTTGCCGCGCACCTATGAAACCATGGCGGTCATCCAGATCGAACAGCCCGACATCGAAACGGCGTCCTCGACCGCGACGGCCAACGGGCAGATCCTGCAGCAATTGCAGATCATCGAACAACGCGTGATGGCGCGGGAAAACCTGCAAGGCATCATCGACGAGTTCGATCTCTTTGACGATCTCCCTTCGATGACACCGAATAAGAAAATTACGGCACTGCGCGAGGCGGCCTCTGTGTCGCAGATCTCGGATCCGGCATTGGCCTGGCGTCCGGATGTCATTCCAACGGCGCTGAGTATTACCGTTGCCCTCGGCAATCCCGATTTGGCGGCCGCAGTCGCCAATGAGCTTGTCGACAACGTGGTGGATCAGAACCGCGCCCGCCGCGAAATGCGCGCGCGCGAAACCATGGCGTTTTTCGAAGGCGAAGAAGAACGCATCGGCGCGGCGATCCGTGAATATGAAAGCCAGATTGCGGATTTCCGCCAAAAGAACTCTGCCTCACTGGGGACTGGTATCACAGCACAACGCGAAGAGTTGCGGACGCTGCGGGATGCAGAACTTGTCGTGTCACGCGAAATCCTGGAACTGAACTCTGGCCAGCGCGCCAATAGCACGGTCTTTGCCAACCGTGTGTCCCGCCTGGAAGAGCAGCGCAATCTGCTACGCGCCCGTATCGATCAGGTCGAAGTGGTTATTGCGGCGGCACCAGAACTGGAACGCCAGCTGACTGGGTTTGAGCGCGAACTGCGACAGCTGACCGATCAATATCAGGCCATTACGCGGGGCAGGGCAGAGGCCGAAATGCGGCTTATGCTGCAGGAAACTGAGCGGTCTGAAAGCTTCTTTATTCTGGAGCGTGCGGTGGCTCCGGATGAGCCTGTGTCGCCCAACCGCAAAAAGATTGCCTTGGCGGGCTGTATTTTGGCGATGATGGTTGGCGTAGGCTTGGTCTACTTGATGGAATTGCGCAATCCCGTTATCCGAACTGAGGCCCAGTTGGAACGTGTCTTGGGCTTGAGGGCGGTTGCTGTAATTCCCAACGTGCAAGTGAAACGCGAGCGTTTGCTAAGCCGAATGATTTGGGTGACAGGCGTCTTTGTCGCCGTCTTGATTGCAATGGCAATAGTTGTCGTGATTTCAAGCTCTTGACGCTAGAAACTATAGCCCTTTGAGTCTTACAAAACCCCGCATTCGCGGGGTTTTTTATTGGCCCGTTTGCGCGTAATTCGCGAATCAAATTCAACGCTGGATTGAAGGGCGAATTTTGACCGGAAGTTTCGGCAAACAAAGTTCAAATTGTTCGAAAATTGATCTTTCTCGCGAAACAGTTTTGGTTCGCTGAGGTGAACAAATTTCGCGAAAATTAGGGATTGGTTCGCGGGTTCGGACAAAAAAACAGAGAATTTGACGATATTGTCATGAAATTTGCGTCCTTTTCCAAAATAGTGAACAAAAACAGTAACTTAGAAATTAACCTTGTTTCCGCATTCATGGACGAATTGCGCCATTTTTGGTAAAAATAGACACAAGTTGAACACATTCCACAGGCGCTGAAATAGCGGACCACAAGTGCCAGGATCCAAAGGGATCCGAAACTGGCAACGGCCCCCCTTCAGCAAGTTCTTTTCAAGCGTGCCCTTCGGGTGCGGTGGCGGAGCTTTGTCTGTTCTCGTTTTGGAGTTGAAAACATGGCGTTTCAAGACCACGGAAGCTTTGAATTTGTACAAGACCGCAGCCAAGAGCCTTTGGGCCTCTATCGCGGTCTGTTCAAACGTGCTCTGGATATTGCCGCCGTTGCCGTGCTTGCGATCCCTGTGACCATTGTTGTTCTGGTGCTTGCGGCTTTTGTCGCTCTGGATGGGAAAAACCCTTTTTATTTTCAAAAACGTCTGGGTCGCCAAGGTCGCAGCTTTAAGATGGTCAAACTGCGCAGCATGGTTGCCAATGCGGACGCAATCCTTGCGGATTATCTGGCGGCAAACCCAACTGAGGCGCGTGAGTGGAATGAAAAGCAAAAGCTGATGAATGATCCTCGCATCACGAAAGTTGGCCACCTGATCCGCAAGACCTCTTTGGACGAACTGCCTCAGCTTTGGAATGTTCTGATTGGCGATATGTCCCTGGTGGGCCCGCGCCCGATCATGGTCGATCAAAAGAAGATCTACCCGAGCGACGCCTACTACGATCTACGTCCCGGCATCACCGGCCCTTGGCAGATTTCCAGCCGCAACGAGAGCTCTTTTGTCGAGCGTGCGGATTTCGACGGCGACTACCTAAACGACCTCAGCTTTGCCTCTGACGTGCGCATCATGTTCAAGACCGTCGGTGTTGTGGTGAATGCAACGGGTCACTAAAGCGCTTTTGGATATGAAATAATCCGAAAGCCGCCTCAAAATCGGCCATTTGTGATCCTAGGCTGCGCAGGTAACTAAGGACACTTCATCGAGCATGCCAAATCTATTCGCTCATCTGGTACTGGCGCTATGGCCGTTGGTCATGCTGGGCATTTTCCGTGCCCTGCCGCCCGGGCGTGCTTTGATTTGGTCTGTTCTGGCAAGCTATCTGTTGTTGCCGCCTTATCCGACAGAGTTCGATTTCCCGCTGTTTCCAGCGCTGGATAAGACAACCATCCCCAATGTGATGGCGATCCTGTTGACGGTGTTTTACGCTAAGGAAAAGATCAAATGGCTGCCGGATACTGTGTTGGGCAAGGTGCTCGTGGCGATCTTTGTTCTGGCGCCAATCCCAACAGTTCTGACCAATCCTGAACCCATCGTTTTTGCGATGGACATGCTGCGCGGCCTTTATGCGCAGGATATCTTTGCGATGATGGTGATGCAGTGCATCCTGCTTGCGAATTTCGCCTTGGCCCGAAATCTGCTGACAACCGAAAAAGACCTCCGTGATCTGCTTTTGGCGATGGTGATCGCGGGTACGGCCTATGCCTTCCCGATGCTGGTCGAAGTACGCCTGAGCCCACAGATCAATATTTGGGTTTATGGGTTCTTCCAGCATATGTTTGATCAGATGATCCGGGGCGATGGGTTCCGCCCGATTGTCTTCCTGTCACATGGCATTTGGGCAGCTATGCTGACGATGATGAGCCTGAGCGCTGCCGTGATCCTGATTGCGAATACAGAAGGGCGTTTGCGCACAAAACTGATTTGGACGGCGTTGTTTTTGGCGGCTGTATTGGTTCTGGCCAAGACACTCAGCGCATTGATTTATGCGACGTTTATCATCGGTATGGTTCTGTTCACCAACTGGCGTATGCAGGCCAAGCTTGCGATGGTCTTGGCTTGTCTGGCCCTGGCTTACCCGATTGCGAAAGGTGCGCATTTGGTGCCCGAAGAACGCCTGCTCGAGATGGCCTCTCGTGTCAGCGACGACCGCGCGCAATCGCTGGAATTCCGCTTTGAACACGAAGGCGCGCTGCTTAATCGCGCGCAGGAAAAGCCCTATTTCGGTTGGGGGATTTGGGGGCGCAACCAGATCCACGATCCGATTTCAGGGCGTATGACTTCGGTGGCCGATGGGCGCTGGGTATTGACTCTCGGCATGCTGGGCTGGCTGGGTTTTATCGGAGAATTCGGGCTTTTGATCTTTCCGATCTTTCTTGTCTACCGGTTGTCTGTGCGCGCGCCAATGGAAGACAATTGGCGCAAACATCAGCCAGAAAGGAAGACGTTTGCTGCGCTAGGCGGTATAAGAAATTCAGTACAGCGCCAAAAGGTCACGCCCATCGTCGGCGGACTGAGTTTATTGTTGGCAATCAATACAGTAGACTTGCTGCCTAATGCGACGCTGACCACGATGACCTGGCTGATTGCAGGGGCGCTCTTGGGCTATGCAGAGGCATATTTGGTGCCAAAAAATGCACCTAAACCCAAGGTAGACCTGCCGGTGCCTCAAGCAACGGCGCGACCACGCACGGTTCTCTAGTCGCGGTCTCTGATTGCTTGCAAAACCAGTCGCGGCATAATCAGTCCGCTGTCGAAATAGCGTTTCCAAAGACGCTTTGGATTCAGCATCAAACGCCAGACCCATTCGACCGCCATCGCCCGTATCCAGCGCGGCGCGCGGGTTTGCGTGCCAGCCAGAAAATCCAGCCCCGCGCCGATACTGGCAAAGCCAACGGAGGGCGCAAAATCTGCACCACGGGCGGCCAACAGCTCTTGCTTGGGCGCGCCGAGGGCCAGGAAACAGAGCGATGCGCCGGAGGCTTCGACAGTTTTCAAAATGTCTGCCGCGTCGTCAGAGTTCGGGTCAAACCCAAACGGAGGGGCGATCATACAGGCAACATGCAAGCCAGACACCTTGGTAGCCAAAGCATTTCCCGCCTCATTCAGAGCCGCCTCTGTGCTGCCCAACAAGGCAATCGAGCGCCCCTCAGAGGCCGCCCATTCACACAGTGGCAGAACCAGATCTGATCCGGGCAGCAAATCCACTGGTTTATGTGCCAATTTCGAGGTCCAAACGATTGGATTCCCATCGGCAACAACAAAATCCTGTTTGCGATAGGCCTCATAGAACCCTGAGTCCCGGTCCATTTTGACCAAGTGATCCAGATTGATGGTCGCAAGGCTAAAGCCCTGTTTTTGTTTGAACTTGTCGCGTACGCGTGCTTCCAGATCCGCTTTGGATCCAATATTCACACGGATGTCGCCGTTCTTTGTTTGATACTGCACGCGTCCCTCGGTCTTTGCCTGTTCAAGCCATACGATTTTTTGCCCGCTGGTGCCAGCTTTGCCCGAGCACCGACTTATTCTTGTCCCATTTCTCGGTTTGATTGGCGCTAAAGGACCAATGTGTCCCCCATAAAAGAACGAGCAGAACCGACCATGACGCGCGTATCCATCATCGGATGTGGCTTTGTCGCCGACCTATACATGAGGTCTTTGGCGTGTTTTCCGCATGTCTCGGTAGATCGTGTGTATGACCGCGACGCGGATCGTTTGAAGGTGTTTGCAGCACATTGGTCCGTGCCGACGTGTGACACGCTGGATGCCTTCTTTCAGGGGCTGCCGTCGGGCTCGTTGGTTCTGAACCTCACAAACCCCAAAAGCCATTTTGAGATCAACAAAGCCTGTCTTGAGGCGGGGCATCATGTCTATTCCGAAAAACCTTTGGCAGTGGATATGGATGAGGCGCGCGCGCTTTATGAGCTTGCGGCAGCCAAGGGCCTGATGCTGGCCTCGGCCCCTTGTAGTGTTTTGGGCGAAGCGGCGCAGACGCTCGGCAAAGCCCTGCGCGACGGTGTCGCTGGGGCGCCTCGCTTGATTTACGCAGAACTGGACGACGGGTTTATCCCTCAAGCGCCCTTCGCAGACTGGAAGAGCGAAAGCGGTGCGGTTTGGCCTGCGGAGGACGAGTTCCGCGTGGGCTGCACCTTGGAGCACGCAGGCTATTATCTGGCTTGGCTGATTTCTTACTTCGGCAGCGTCCGCCGCGTGGTCGCGGCTTCGGCTGAAGTGATCCCTGACAAGGATCCAAGCGGGGCAGGGACGCCGGATTACTCCTCGGCGACGCTCTATTTTGAAAACGGCCCGGTGACGCGGCTGACCTGTTCGATTGTCGCGCCACATGATCATCAGATCCGAGTGATTGGCGACAATGGTGTGCTGGGGCTGAAACGCGCTTGGGACAACCGCGCGCCGGTGAAATTTTACCGCCGTATGCGGGTGCGTCGCCGCTTGCTAGAGCTGCCCTTTGGCAAGCGCATCCGACTGAAAGGTCAGACTCATCCTCTTGCGGGCAAATGGGGCGCGGCCAATATGAATTTCGCGCTGGGGCCTGTGGAAGTGCTTGAAAGTATTCAGGAAAACCGCGCCTGCCGTCTAAGCAATGACTTCGCCCTGCACCTCAATGAGGTCACGCTGGCGATTCAGAATGCTGGGGAGTCCACCGGCCCTCAAGACATGACAACCCGCTGCGATCCAATGGAGCCGATGCCATGGGCCACCTAAGCAAAATTGCCTATCTGACAGGGGAATATCCCCGCGCGACGGATACTTTTATCCAACGCGAAGTCGCAGCCCTGCGCACACATGGCCATGAGGTCATGACCTATTCCATCCGCGAGACCGGTGTCGAGCATCTTGTTGGCGAAGAGCAGCGCCAAGAGGCGGCCCGCACCTTCTATGTTCTGCGCCACGCGAAATCCCTGGGGCGGCTTGTCAAAAGCCATTTGGGTTGGCTGAGCCGGCGACCGGCCTCTTATTGGAAGGGGTTGAAGCTTGCCTTTCAGATGTCGCCGGGCGGCCTCAAGGCCTTGGCCTATCAAATGTTTTATTTCGCAGAGGCCGGCGTTCTGGCCGATGAGATGCGCAGGCAGGGCGTCTCCCATCTTCACAACCACATCGCCAAGTCGAGCTGCTCGGTTGCCATGCTTGCCAGCGAGATCTCTGGCATTCCTTTTAGCTTCACCTTGCACGGCCCAGACATCTTTTTCGCCCCAGATCACTGGCGTTTGGACAAGAAGATCGAGAAGGCGCGTTTTGTCGCCTGTATCAGCCACTTCTGCCGCTCTCAGGCGATGTCTTTTTCGCCGATGGAGGACTGGCGCAAGCTGCATATCGTGCATTGCGGGGTCGAACCCGAACGCTATGCCGGAGCGCCCGCGGGTGGCAAAAAGCTATTGTTCGTCGGACGCTTAGCTGCCGTCAAAGGCATGCCGGTACTTTTGGATGCGATGAAACGGTTGCCAAAGGATGTGACGTTGACAGTCATCGGCGACGGGCCTGATCGTGCGGCTTTAGAAGAGCAAGCTGCGCCGTTTCGCGAGCGCGTGCGTTTCTTGGGGTATCAATCCCAAACCGAGGTGGCCGAGGCGCTGAAATCGCATGATGTCTTTGTCTTACCAAGTTTCGCCGAAGGCGTGCCGGTCGTTCTGATGGAGGCCATGGCCGCCGCGCGCCCTGTCATCACCACGCGCATCGCGGGTGTGCCGGAACTGGTCGAGGACGGGGTCTCGGGTGTTTTAGTGCCGCCCGGTGATGTGGATGCTTTGTCGGGCGCCATTAGCTCTGTGTCGCAGGATATTGAATTGCAACAGAAAATGGGGCGTACAGGTCGCGCCAAGGTCGAACTTGACTACCGCGCCGTTGATGAAGCGAAATGGTTGTCAGATCTGATCGAATCCTATCAACGCCCGGAAAAATGCACCGCGCTGGATCTGCGACCGACGGAGGCTCTGGCATGACGTCCGATATCCCAAAAGTCGCCGTCGTCGCCATTGGCCGCAATGAAGGTCAGCGCTTGGTCGATTGCCTTGCCTCGCTGAAAGGCAAGGTGGATCGCGTGGTCTATGTGGACAGCGGCTCGCTCGATATGTCGGTGCAAAACGCGCGAGACGCGGGGGCCGAGGTCGTTGAGCTTTCCTCCGATCGTCCATTCACCGCAGCGCGGGGACGGGCTGCGGGGTATGAACATCTGAAGACGGGCGAGATGCCTGACTATGTGCAGTTCATCGATGGGGATTGTTCGGTTGATCCCGAATGGATCGCGCGCGCAGTCTCCGCGATGGAACAAGATATGGAACTAGGGCTCGTCACCGGCTGGCGGCGTGAGCGGTTTCCCGATGCCAGTGTTTACAATGACTTATGTCAGGATGAATGGGATCGTCCCGAAGGTGAAATCCTGACGTGTGGCGGGGATATGATGGTGCGCCCGGCTGCTTATGAGGATGCTGGCGGGTTTGATGAGACCGTGATTGCGGCCGAGGACGACGAGTTCTGTGTGCGTCTTCGCAAGGCGGGTTGGGTTTTGAAACGTATCCCCTTTGAGATGACGTTTCACGACGCGGCCATGACGCGGTTTTCGCAATGGTGGCAACGGGCGATCCGCTCGGGTCACGGGTTTGCGCAGGTGGGCTACATGCACCCGCCGTATTTCGCGACCGAACAGAAGCGCGTGTTGATCTATGGCGGGGTGATCCCGCTTATTGCGGTGTTCTTGTGGATGGTTCTGCCGATTGCATTGATCCTTATTCTGGCCATTTACCTGATGAACTACCTCCGCACCGTCAAAGGTCTGACGACTGCAGGCATGGCCTCATTACGTGCGCGCCGCCATGGCGTTTTGCTGACCCTTTCGAAATTCCCAAACATCCTCGGCATGGGGATGTTCCACTACCGGCGTCTTAAGGGACGGCGGATGCAAATTATCGAGTACAAGTGACATGACGACATCTATCCGCACCGCTCTGATTGGCGCAGGTTATATCGCAGACTGGCACGCTGAGGGCCTGAAAATGACGCCGGGTGTTGTGTTAACCGCGGTCTGCGACCTGTCCAAAGGCGCGGCAGAGGCGCTTGCGAGCGCGCATGGGGCGCAGGCTTTTGGCGATCTGGATGAGATGCTCGCGGCGAATGTCTGCGATGCGGTTCACATTCTGACGCCTCCAGACAGCCATGCATTTTTAGCGAAGAAATGCCTTGAGGCGGGTGTGCATTGTCTGGTTGAAAAACCTGTCGCGCTGAGTGCTGGTGAGACGCAAGAAATTCAGGATGCCGCTGAAAAGGCGGGGAAATTCTTTGTTGCAGGCCATAACTTTATGGGTCTGCCCAGCTATGAGCGCCTGAAATCTGAGATGGCGGCAGGCGCCTTGGGTCGTGTCGGCTCCGCCGAGATCAATTGGCATTTCCCACTCGCGCCGTTACGTTCTGGTCCCTTTGGGATTTGGCTGCTGCGAGAGCCTAAGAACCTTTTGCTGGAACTGGGCCCGCATCTGTTTGGCTTTGCGGTGGACCTCTTTGGACCGTTGCAAATCGAACATCTCAGCCTTGGCAAAGAGATCGAGATCCCATCGGCGGGCACACGCCCTCAAAGTTGGCGCATTCTGGCGCGTGCTGGGGATGTGGATGTAACGCTGAACCTGTCGCTTGTGGAAACCGCGGATGATCGTTCGGTGACTGTGCTGGGCTCGACCGCGCGGGCGCGGCTGAATTATGCCGAGGACACTTTGGTGATCGAGGGCGAGAACGCCAGCGACATCGTCATGAATCCGTTCCGCAAACAGATGGGGCTTGCCTGGCAGCATCTGCGTGAAGGCGGGGTGAACGCTCTTCGCCAGGTCTCATCGCTCAATCGGAAATCGGCCTATGGGTTAAGCTTTCAAGGTACATTTAAGGCCTTTTATCAGAGCCTTAGAGACGGAACGCCGATGGATGCGCGGTTTGGTGGCGCGTCTGCGGTGACTGTCATGCAGGCGATTGATAACACTTTGGCGCTGATGCCAGAGGTCGAGGACGCGCCGAAACCTAAACGCCAGCGCAAACCCAAGCCGACGGTGCTTGTGGTTGGCGGCACGGGTTTTATTGGCCGCGCTTTGACCCGCAAATTGGTGAGTGAAGGCAAGGACGTACGCGTCCTGAGCCGCGGTAAATCCGGTCCTTTTGCGGATATCGCCAAACATGTCGAGCTCTATTCAGCCTCGCTGCATGATCCCGACGCACTTGCGGGCGCGATGGAGGGGATTGAGGCGGTCTATCACCTTGGCAAATCGCTGGATGGCACTTGGGAAGAGTGCCTTAGGAATGACGTTGGCGTGACGCTGAACCTTGCTCGCGCGGCGATGGCGGCTGATGTGAACCGCTTTGTTTATACCGGCACGATTGCCTCTTATGACATGAGCGATCCGGCGACCGTGATCACCGAAAGCACTGGTTTTGGCGAGGACATGAGCGACCGCAACCTCTATGCGCGCTCGAAAGCGAAATGCGAAGAAGAACTGTTGAAACTACATGATGCCGAAGGCCTGCCGCTTGTGATTGCGCGGCCCGGTATCGTCGTTGGCAAAGGCGGCCCGCTGCAACATTGGGGCATTGGGCGCTGGCATGGGGCAGGGGCGGTTCGCATTTGGGGGCCAGGGACGAATATCCTGCCATTTGTTTTGATAGACGATGTGGCTGACGCGCTCGTCACAATGATGGATCACGACAAAGCGGTTGGGCAGAGCTTTAACCTTATTGGCGACCCAATGCTGTCAGGGCGGGACTATTTCGCCGCGATCCACAAACAGTTGGGTGCGAAAATCTCGGTTTCGACTGGCAATTTGAACGTCTTTAGGGCCTCTGATGCGGTGAAATACCTGCTGAAACGCTATGCGCTGGGACGTAAGGGCGCGATCCGTCCGTCGCTGGCGGATTGGAAATCCCGCGCGCATTTCTCGCCCTTTGACAACCGCCAGACCAAAGACCTGCTAGGCTGGACCCCAGAACCCAGTCGCGCGGATTTCATCCGCCGCGCCATCAAAGAGGCCGACCTGCTTGGCTTTTAACCCCTGCCATAATTTGCCCGCATTTGGCGGCTATTCTGCGCGGAAAGGGCCGAAAAACCGTCCAACACGGATCCGAGAGAGGATACGAGCATGAACAGACAATTGGTTCCAAGCAAGAACCGCGACGTCTATGCGCCCAATGTTGATGAGGCGCAGGTTCTATGGGATTCCATGGAGCAAATCGGGCTGGACCCGGGACATCTGCGGCGCAACCGGATCGTGACCGCGAATAAAAGCGATCCGCTGCATAAACAGTTCGACATGCTGCGCACACGGCTTTTGCTGGCAATGCGCGAAAACGGCTGGAGCCGTGTTGCGGTGACTGCGCCGACCGAGGGCTGTGGGTCAAGCTTTGTGGCGTCCAACCTGGCGATTTCCTTCGCGCGGATGGAAAGCCTTCGTACGGTTCTGTTGGACATGAACCTGTCTGCACCGAGCCTGTCGCGTATTCTAGGGGTCTCGGATCCCACGGATATCGCGGACTATTTGCGCGGGCACATCCCGCCCGAAGACTATTTCCTGCGCGCAGGTCGTGGTCTTGCGCTGGGTCTGAATGAAACCCGTGATCTGAACTCTGCGGAGCTGTTCCAAGAGGCGATGATGGTGGATGTCCTTGCAGAGCTGCAGGATGTTTTGGCCCCTGACATCGTGATCTATGATCTGCCGCCGGTTCTTGAAAGCGACGAGCTCTTGAGCTTTCTGCCCAATGTTGACGGCGTGTTGCTGGTTGTAGGTGGTGGTCAAACGCAGCCGCAGGACGTTCTGCGGGCTGAGCAAGCGCTTGAGGATCGCACCCAATTGCTGGGTGTTGTGCTGAATAAATCCGAAGGCATTCTGGTCTAACGCACCGAGATCAAAAACAAAAAGGGTCGGCATCCCGCCGACCCTTTTTTGTTGCCCTGTATCGAAGGTCAGGCGCGGGCCATAACCACCAGTCCAAGGGTGATGATCAATAGCCCTGCAAGGCGTGTCGCATTGAACGGTTCGCCCAGACCAAAGATCCCAATCAGGAACACTACGATAAAGCTGATCGCCACAAAGGGATAGGCCAGCGACAGATCCAGCGTGCGCAGGGCAAAGAGCCAGAACAGCGTGCCAACACCATAAAACAGCAAGCCGCCAATGATATGGGGGGAGGCCGCAAAGCCCATGACTTTGCCCATCACGGCGGCGTCCGGCGCGAAATGCACGCGCTCGACCCCGATTTTGAAGGCTGTCTGGCCGAAGGCCGAAAGGGTGACCGAGATCACGACCAGAATGAAACTGTTCAGCGTCATACCAAGAGCCCTTCGATCGTGAGGAACTTCGCAGCAATCACAAGGCCCACAGACATCAGGATCGCAATGCGACTGACTTTGTCGCGCAGGGCAAAGACCACAGGATCGTCATCAATCTGCGCACGCATCGCCAAGAGCCAGGCGCGGAAGATCCAGAACAGAACCAGCGGAGCCGTCAGCCACAGAAGCTCTGGCGCGCCATAGGTCGTGGCCACAAACTCTGTGCCGAAATACTGCGTCAGCGTCAGGACAGAGAGACCGCCCGCGGTGATGCCCATTGGCAGGATGGTTTGATTGTCCAAGAGGTAATAGCCGCGCACCTTGTCTTTGGTTTTGCTTTTCTCAAGCTTTTGGATCTCGGTGAAGCGTTTCATCAACGCGAGGCTTGCAAAGAAAAACAGCGAGAAGTTCAGAAGGCTGGGGGAGACGATGACGCCGATCACCACGCCTCCGACAAAGATGCGCAGGGCGTAAAGGCAGGTCAAAACAACGATATCGATGGCGGCTTTATGTTTGAACCACGTCGAATAGAGCGTCGTCGTCAGGATATAGAGCGCAAAAAGCGCGGTCACCATGGGGTTGAACTGCCAGAGGCTGACGGCAAAGGCCGTGACCAAAAGTCCGCCTGAGGCAAGCAGCCCGTGTTTGGGCGACAAAATGCCCGCTGCAAACGGCCGGCTGCGTTTGCGTTCGTGCTTTCGGTCGGCCTCGATGTCCAGCAGGTCATTGATGATATAGATGGCCGAGGCACACATGGAAAACACAGCCATTGCCAAAAGCGCGGCGCCCAGCATGCCTGGGTTCAGGTAGCTGTGCGAAAAGAACAGCGGCAATAGCACCAGCACGTTCTTGGCCCATTGATGAGGGCGCATCGCCTTGAGGATGCCCCGCGCTACAGACGGGCGATCCTCGACCACCAGCGAGGCCTCTGAGTCTTTCAAAGCGCGCGCCTTGACGCGGCTTGGGGCATTGACGATCCCGACGCGGGCTGCGTCCTCCCAGATAACCAGATCAGGGGAATCATTGCCGAGGTATTCAAAGTCTCCACCGGCGTCAGCGCGAATGGCGTCGAGTTTCGCGTCCCCCTTCAGGTTGTGATCCTCACTTGAGGCGATAATCCCGTCAAAACAGCCGAGATGTTCGGCCACTTGATCGGCGACAAACTGGTCTGCAGCGGTCGCTAAAACCACGCGACGGCCTTTTTCTTTTTCGGCTTTGATGTAGTCCAGAACCGCCTCGGTATAGGGCAGGGCGGCGGCATCAAAGGACAGGTTTTCCGACAGGAAGCGTTTCAGCGCAGCGCGACCTTGTCCCATCGCGCGACGTCCCGCGCGCCACAAATCGGGGCGGGCGATCAGCTGCACGATCAATTCCTGCGCAACATCTGACTTTATAAGTGTCCCGTCTAAATCAACGTAGAGGGGAAGCTGCTCTTTTATTTGCCTATTATACATGCGGTCTCACTGTACGGATAACCATTACCAACACAGATTTGTTAATAAGAAATATTGACACAAATGTGGTTTTCCTGCGGTATTCACGAGGGGCGCGTAAGGAATAGCCGTGCAGACATCCAATTTACCGAGCAAAGCCGTCCCCAAGATGGATTGGGGCATCCTGTTTCTTTTGTTTTTTGTCGCTTGGGGCCTCAGGGTCATTGGCCTTGATTGGGGCTACCTGCATGGCGATGAGCGTGTGAACCAAGCCGCCAAAGTACTGGCCGGAGAGTTGATCCCGGACCAGCATTTCTATCCCCCTTTGATGCATTATATGGCGGCGGTTCTCTATGGTGTCCTTTATGTCGTTGGCCGGGGGCTGGATATGTGGTCCGGCACGCAGGAATTTCGTGCGCAGTACTTCAATGACCCAACCATTTTCTACCTGACAGCACGGGCCATGACCGGCGCGATCTCGGCTTTGATGGCCCCCTTGTTTTACCGTATCGGACGGCTGCTAGGGTTCACGAAAGGCGAGAGTTTCGTCATCGCGCTCTTTGCAGTTTTCGCACCCTTGTCCGTCTTCCTCTCCTACATCTTTAAAGGCGACGTTGGTGTCGCTGCAGCCTCAATCTGGATCGTGCTTTTGATGATCCGCAAGGTGCAAAGCCCTAGCCTCAAACGCATCGATATCTTCTTGGGGATCGCCGTTGTTCTGGGGTTGAGCTTTAAGCATTCCTTCGTGCTTTTGATGGTGCCATTTGCCTTGGCCTATATCGGCGCGATGAGTGCGCAGATCGGGTTCAAAACCACGATGGCGTCGATCCTGAGAATCTTTGTGACCGCAGTAATCCTCTGGCCGCCGTTGAACATTGGGATCATTCTGGACTTTGATAACTTCCTGAAATTTCAGGAAATTCAATCTGTGATGTCGATCGCAGAAAACGTGAGTTTCGTTGACTCTGTTGGCAAAATGCTGCGGGCGGCAATGGATTTGGAATTTGGGATCGGTCTCTTGATGCCCTATGCGTTTTTGCTGTTTCCGATCTTTGCGCTGGGCATGGAAAAGCCTGGTATGTTGTTGGGCGTTTGGGGCGCGACGATCCTGTCGACACTTGGTCTGGCGTATCTTGTTGGCCTTCGTCAGCCAGAGCAACTTTGGATCGCGCATTTCATGGTGATCCAACTTTTCGGAGCGATCAGCATCGCCTGCCTGTTCCGCGTTTCGCGTGCTCTTGGTGCTTTGTCAGCCGCAGCCGCTTTGGGCTTTTGCGTGGTCGGAGACATCATGATTTGGAAGCAGGCCATCGTGCGTCCGGTGAATGTGGATGTGGCCTCTTACATCGAGACGGTGCACCCAGATCGCAAGGTGATGACGTCGCTGGATCTGCCAATCCAGCAAAACCGCGCAGCGCAGGATTTTGAATGGGCGCGGGTGACGCGCACGGCCGAAAAATACGATCTCACCATGCCAGAGATCGCCGCGGAACGCCGCATCCCAGAGGGCCTTGCTGGTGCCTTTTTTGTTGTACCGATGCCCGAGGTCATGTTCGGCCTTGAGGGCTCTACGGATGCCGATCTTGAGGGCAGCGTCGCCCCCTTCGCTTGGCCACCCCAACCGGATGACTGGAACCTCGCGAACTGGCGCGCGGATGGAGTCGATCTCTTTGTGATCAGCGATCTGGAGGGATGGCTCGGAAAAGACAATGCACCGATTATGCAGGCATTCTTTCAGCAAGTGGAAACAGAATGTGAAAGCGTTCAGGTCTTTTCGGCACGCAAGCCGCTCTTCCTGGAACGTGATGTGAGCGTGCTGGATTGCCGTCTCGACTCATAGACCGTCGAGATTTTCTACCTCTTGAGAGGACGTATGCTTCGCACCGGATGCGCGAGCGTTCGGGGTAAGCCAAAGCCTATCGTTTTTGCGCTAGTTGTCCTGGGAACCTAGTCTATTGGTGCGGTCGAGAAGACTCGAACTTCCACTCCGGTTAAGGAACAGCGACCTCAACGCTGCGCGTCTACCAATTCCGCCACGACCGCACTGTCATAGACTTGGTAGCGGGTCACTAGACCAAGCCACGGGCAGGCTCAAGAGGAAAATGCACTCGGGTGAATTTATCCGACAAGTCCGGCAGATTCGCGGCGGATGTGGCGAATGATCAGAAGGGCGCCACAGGCAATGAACAGGTAGCCAAGCCAGGGGGCTTCGGGGAAAAGCGCGCGGTTCAGCATGCGTCCGGGCAAGAGGGTGAAGATACCCGCCGCCAGCACGCCGTACCAATACATGCCGAGCATCGTGCGTGCATGCCCGACGACATTGCCATTGCGAATGTACCAAAAAGCGCGGCACAGGCCGAAGAGAATAAAGATCGACAAAAAGTGAATCGGGCTGAACACCCAGATGAGCTTGAACCCGTGGATGAAAAACGACGAAATCGCCGTTGTCGCCATAGCTACGATCCAGATGTAGCCGAGGGATTTGTGCAATTTCCCCCTTGCTTTCGGGGTGAATATGAAGGGACCCAGTGTCAACGCGAAACTCGCCGCAAGAGTGTGGACTTTAATTGCGCTGGATGCATCAAGGATGGGATTGATGGACATTGGACCCCTAGAGGGAAATTGCACAATTCCTGTCTAGACTTTCGCATATCGATTTGCGAATTTGAATGCGTGGAATAAAGGGTTCTGTTCGTGGGTGACGGTGCTATGCAGCTCACGCTTCGTGAATGGAGGGAGCATTTCTTCAATCCGATTGGTCTGGTTGTTCAGGCCTGCGTGGGCGCAGTCTTAGGAATCTCTGGTCCCTTTGGGACACAGGACACGGTGCTGATCCTACCCCGTATTTTGTATTGGATTTGGGTGGTTTACTCGACATATGGGATCGGTCTGTTCGGCTTAACACTGACACAGAACTTTCTGAGCACGCGTCCAGTTTTGCTGCAAAGCATTCTGGCAGGCGTGCTAAACGGCGCCACAATCTCTCTTTATATCGTGTCGCTCAATCACCTGGTCTTTGGGCCAACGTCTATGCCCAATGGGCCATATACATTTGTCATTCGCGTCTTTCTGATCGGATTTTTTGTTACGGCTGCCGGGGCAACGATCGCGTCGATTGTGTATAGCCGGCAAAAGGCCGTCTCGCCCGAGCCCTCCTCGACGCAACCTTCCGTTGTGCCTCTGCTTGAGCGGCTTCCGCTGGATAAGCGCGGTGATTTGGTGGCACTTTCGGTCGAAGATCACTATGTGCGTATCAAGACGACGGCCGGAGTAGAGATGATTTTGATGCGCCTTTCTGATGCGATCCGGGAAACCGGAGACGCGATCGGAGATCAGGTTCATCGCAGTCATTGGGTCTCTTATTCCCATGTGGCGTCGGCGCGTCGCGAAGGAGACAGAGCGATTTTGACGATGAAAGACGGAAGCGAAGTTCCCGTGAGCCGTGCAAACCTTCCCAAGATCCGGGAGGCGGGGCTTTTGCCTCGGTGACCTGATGGAGTGGAAGATCTCAGACGGTTTGACGTCCTATGAGGACGCGCTGGCTTTTATGGAGGCCCGGGTGGATGCGATTTCGCGCGGTGAGGCTGACGAGTGTATCTGGCTTCTGGAACACCCGCCGCTTTATACCGCCGGCACCTCGGCGCAGCCTGAGGATCTTGTCGATCCCGAACGTTTCCCGGTTTATGAGGCAAAGCGCGGCGGGCAATACACCTATCATGGCCCTGGCCAGCGTGTGGCCTATGTGATGCTCGACCTGAACAAGCGCGGCAAAGATGTGCGGCAGTTTGTTCACACGCTTGAGGCATGGGTTATCGACACACTGGACAGTTTCAATGTGAAAGGCGAAATTCGCGAAGGGCGTGTCGGAGTTTGGGTCACGCGGCCTGAAAAGCCTTTGTCTATCACTGGAGAGGTAGCTGAAGACAAAATCGCGGCCATTGGCATTCGGCTCCGCAAATGGGTCAGCTTTCATGGCATTTCCATCAATGTGGAGCCCGACCTCGAGCATTTCACGGGCATCGTACCCTGCGGTATCACTGAGCATGGGGTGACGTCCTTGGTCGACCTTGGTCTGCCTGTCACGATGGAAGATCTGGACGTCGCGCTAAAAGCCGCCTTTGAGCGCAATTTCGGCTGACCTGTGGTCATCTGATTGCCAGGTGGCCTGCGCGCTTTTGTCCTTTGAAACCCGCGGCGAACAGGCCTAAGTCCTGCATGTAATAAGCCTGTTTAGAATGTGGAGGCACATATGAAACACCTAGTTACAGCCACGCTCACCTGTCTTGCTCTGGCCAGCCCGGCTTTGGCTGCAGGAGATGCGGACAAGGGTAAGTCGGTTTTTGGCAAGTGTAAGTCCTGCCATACGATTGCTGCGCCTGATGGCGAAGTATTTGTCAAAGGCGGTCGCACCGGTCCTAATCTTTATGGCGTTGTTGGCCGCACAGCGGGTACGGCTGATTTCCGGTTCTCCAAGGCTCTGGTTGGGGCAGGGGAAAACGGTCTGGTATGGGATGAAGCTCAAATTGCAGGTTTTGTTCTGGATCCACGTGGTTTCCTGAAAGAGCTCGGTGGTGACAATAAAACCAAAATGACCTTCAAGCTGCGTAAGGGTGGCGAGGATGTTGCCGCTTATCTGGCGACCTTCGGCGCAGTGGTTGCCGAAGAAGAGGCTGAGGCAGCGGAAACTGAGAGCACAGAAGGCGCAGCAGCGAGCGAATAACTGCTCTTAAATGCTGATTGCGAAGGCCACGCAGATCGCGTGGCCTTTTGTTTTTGTTGCAGTGCAGCAAAGCGCTTCGTAAATTAACCCATGAGTTCTCGATATACTTTCTTTCAGTCGATCATCAATCAGGCGTTAGGGCCTGATTTTCAGCCAAAGTTTGAAATCCCGCATAGTGGGGGCGACTCTTATCGGTCCTATTTTGACGTCAATGATTTCGCGATGGCGACGACCAATGCGGCCCTTAGTGAGTACGGCGGGCTCGTGGATGCGCAGTTCGTCGACATCAACCGGCGTTTGGCGCTTTTGTGGTTTCATCTGACAACACGTCCCGTGGGCTGGGAGGTCGGCTCGGTTTGGGACGCCATTGCTGGCGATTATAAATGCGCCGATGGATGGATTCGGCTACACACGAATGCTCCGCACCACCAAAAGGCGGCCCTAGAGGTTTTGGACTGCTCTTGTGACCGCGACAGCGTGGCCGCTGTTTTAGGCGATAAGTCGAAACATGATGTCGAGCAGGCGGTCGTCGACAACAATGGCTGCGCGGCAGCGATGATGTCGGTGGAGGAATGGTCTGAACACCCTCAGGGAAAAGCCGTCGCAGAGTCGCCCTTGATTGGTTGGACGTCTCGTCCGGGGGACAAGCCCAAGCGCCAAGGCTTGAGGGGGCTTAAGGTTCTGGATTTGACGCGGGTGTTGGCGGGGCCCGTCGCCACGCGGTTCTTGGCTGGCTTTGGCGCGGATGTTCTGCGGATCGATCCGCCGCATTGGAACGAGCCAGCGGTCGAGGTCGATGTAACGCTTGGCAAACGCTGTGCCGGTTTGGACCTGAATAAGAACGAAGACCGGGATGCGCTGAAACGCTTGATCTCTGAGGCCGATCTTATGATCCATGGCTATCGGCCGGGCGCTTTGGCGGGCATTGGCTTTGGGCCGGACGAGATCGCAGAGCTTAACCCGACTCTATGTGACGTCAGCCTCTGTGCTTATGGCTGGAGCGGGCCCTGGGCCGAACGTCGGGGCTTTGATTCCCTTGTGCAAATGAGCTGTGGGATCGCACATGAGGGCATGGTGCGTGCAGGTGCCGACAAACCTGTGCCTTTGCCAGTGCAGGCTTTGGATTTCGCGACAGGGTATTTGGTAGCGGCCGCGGCTTTGCGCGCATTGCGATTGCAGCAATTGGACGGGCGGGTGTCACAGGCTCGGCTGTCCTTGGCTCGATCGGCCCATCTATTAGTGTCGTCAGGCTCACATGATGCAATGGGCGGCGGGCTCGCGCCAAGCGATCAGGATTTCGCACCAACTCTGGAAGAAACCACGTGGGGTCCAATTCAGCGCGTGTCACCTCCCTTTACCATTGACGGAGAGTCCCCTAAATGGCCTATCGCTGCGGGGGCATTGCGGCGTCATGCAGCGGAATGGGCGGGTTAGGGCAGGCTAAGCTGTGTCATACGTCCGCCGTCGACAGTCCAGACCTGTCCGGTTACGAAGTCGGCTGCATCTGAGGCGAGCCAAGCCACCAAGGCACCTACGTCTTTTGGGGCGCCAGTTCGTCTAAGCGGGTGGATGTCGCCTATTTTCGCGCGAAAGGCGTCAGGGTCTCCGAGGCTTTCGATGAAGGCGACGTTGAGATCGGTGTCGATCCAGCCCGGAGCCACCGCGTTGCAGCGCACGCCATCAGGGCCATGATCAACAGCGACGGCGCGGGTCAGGCCGTGAAGCCCAGCCTTTGAGGCGCAATAGGCTGGGTGGCGCGGATTGGATCCAATGCCCTCGATTGAGCCTATATTGACGATTGATCCTTTGGTTTCAATGAGATGCGGCATTGCCGCTTTGGTCAAAAGAAAGGGGGCCGTCAGATTCACTTGCAGAGTGGCGTCCCAGTCCTCAGGGCTGCTTTCCAGAACGGTGCCTTCGCGCATGAGGCCTGCATTGTTTACTAGGACATCCAAACGACCGGCGGTCTCGATGACCTGATCGATCAGACGGGCAGGGGCGCTGCTGTCCATAAAGTCGGTTTCAAAAAATTCGAATTGCACGTCTGCGCCCCGTTGGGCTGTGAAAACCCTCGCGCCAGCCTCGGCGAGTGCCTCAGCGCTCGCAGCACCAATTCCGCTGCGGCCGCCTGTTACCAGAGCCACTTTGCCTGAGAGATCTGTCATTGGACCGGCTTGCCTCCGTTCACTTCCAAAAGCGCACCACACATGTAGCGCGCGTCATCGGACGCCAGAAAGGCCACGACGTCCGCGATGTCTTGCGCCTCAGCGATACGTCCAAGGGGCACCGAGGCGTTGAGCGTTTCGATGGCGGCGTCGGGATCCAGCCCGCGGGCTGCGAAACCAGTGCGGAGCATGGGTGTGTTGACCTCGTTGGGACAAACCGCGTTCACGCGGATGCCTTGATGGGCGTGGTCCAAGCCCAGGCATTGCGTCAGCGAAGCGACGGCGGCTTTGGACATCACATAAAGCGGATGGTTTGGCCCCGGATGCACGCCCCAGCAGGAGGCAAGGTTCACAATCGCGCCACCATTGTCTGCCATCAAAGGAATAGCTGCTCGGCAAATGCGGAAGGGGGCTTCGACGTTGATCGCCATTGTCCGGCGGTAGTCTTCGTCAGTCGCCTGCGTGATCTCGCCTCGGGTGATGATGCCAGCATTGTTGATCACGATATCCAGACCGCCTATCATGTCTTGCGCTGTTTGGGGCAATGAATCAGCAAAGCGCGCATCCATGAGATCGCCTTGGATAAAGTGATCCGCCTCCGCAGTTTCCCGGTCGGTTCCACAGACGATTGCACCCTCTTTGCGCAAACGGGCCACGATGGCTTGCCCAATTCCCCCCGCCGCACCGGTAACCAGAGCGTATTTTCCTGAAATTCCCTGCATTTTTCAGCCTCCCTCAGCAAGAAGGCTAGGAGCGCTTTGACCTTGATACCAAGCGAAATCCGAAGCGTTCGGACAAATTTCCGCCCTTGGCTCTTGAAAAACACCCTGCTGCCCTCGTGGGCGCGACATTTTTTCTTGTCCTGCGTCAAAGACGGTCATTGCCGAACCCTGCCCATCGCACTAAAACAAGCTGGAATCCGAACGGTAGAGGCGACTCTGCTGTTCTTACGTGCACTCAACAGGAGGCGAGGCATGGCAGACGCAGCCATTCACGGCCACGAACACGAAGACAACCGAGGTTTCTTCACTCGGTGGTTCATGTCCACCAACCACAAAGATATCGGTATTCTTTACCTCATCGTATCCGCGCTGGCAGGCTTTATCGCCGTTGCCCTGACCGTCGGTATGCGCCTTGAGCTGATGGAACCGGGTGTTCAGTACATGTGTACTGAAGGCAGCCGTTTCTTCCATCTGAACGCGACCAACGAAGGCTGTACCCCGAACGGACACCTTTGGAACGTTTTCATCACCTACCACGGTGTTTTGATGATGTTCTTCGTGGTTATCCCAGCGCTGTTTGGCGGTTTTGGTAACTACTTCATGCCTCTGCAGATCGGTGCGCCGGATATGGCGTTCCCACGAATGAACAACCTGAGCTTCTGGCTCTATGTTGCGGGTACGTCTCTGGGTGTTGTCTCCATGTTCTCTCCAGGCGGTAACGGTCTGGCAGGCTCTGGTGTGGGTTGGGTTCTTTACCCGCCGCTCTCCACCACCGAGGCGGGCATGTCCATGGACCTCGCGATCTTTGCGGTGCACGTATCCGGTGCGTCCTCGATCCTGGGCGCGATCAACATGATCACCACCTTCCTGAACATGCGTGCCCCAGGCATGACCCTGTTCAAAGTGCCTCTGTTCTCTTGGTCGATCTTCGTGACCGCATGGCTCATCCTTCTGGCGCTGCCAGTTCTGGCGGGCGCGATCACCATGCTCTTGACCGACCGTAACTTTGGCACGACCTTCTTTGACCCAGCAGGTGGCGGCGACCCAGTCCTCTATCAGCACATTCTGTGGTTCTTTGGTCACCCAGAAGTTTACATCGTTATTCTGCCGGGCTTTGGCATCATCTCTCATGTCATCGCGACCTTTGCGCGTAAGCCAGTCTTTGGCTACCTGCCAATGGTCTGGGCGATCATCGCGATCGGTGCTTTGGGCTTCGTCGTATGGGCGCACCACATGTACACCGTGGGTATGTCCCTGACACAGCAGTCCTACTTCATGATGGCCACGATGGTTATTGCGGTACCGACTGGGGTTAAGATCTTCTCTTGGATCGCGACCATGTGGGGCGGATCGATCGAATTCAAAGCGCCTATGCTCTTTGCCTTCGGCTTCCTCTTCCTCTTCACCGCAGGCGGCGTGACCGGCATCGTTCTGTCCCAGGCGGGCGTAGACCGTGCATACCACGACACCTACTATGTGGTTGCGCACTTCCACTACGTTATGTCCTTGGGTGCGGTATTCGCGATCTTTGCGGGCATCTACTTCTACTTCGGTAAGATGACCGGTCGTCACTACCCAGAGTTCGCGGCGAAGATCCACTTCTGGACCTTCTTCATCGGCGCAAACCTGACCTTCTTCCCACAGCACTTCTTGGGTCGTCAGGGTATGCCACGTCGTTACATCGACTACCCAGAAGCCTTCGCATACTGGAACAAGATCAGCTCTTACGGTGCGTTCATTTCCTTCGCGTCCTTCATCCTGTTCTTCGGCATTATGTTCTACGGCGTCTTTGCAGGCCGTCGCGTGACCGAGAACAACTACTGGAACGAATACGCAGATACTCTGGAATGGACACTTCCTTGCCCACCACCAGAGCATACCTTCGAAATCCTGCCAAAGCAGGAAGACTGGGACAAAGGCCACGCGCACTAATCCCTCTTAGGTAAAGCGAAATACGAGGCCCCGGAGAGTTCCGGGGCCTTTTCTTTTGCCCGATGGGCCATAGGTTCAGATTGATGACAGGCGACACCGACATAGAAGAACTGCGCATGGGCACCATTGGCGTCTATGAGCGTCAGGCCACGCATTGGGACCAGACGCGCGACCAGAGTCTCTATGAGCGGGTGTGGCTGGATCGATTGACAGAGGGGCTTCCCGCAGGTGCTGCTGCTCTGGACCTGGGCTGTGGGGCAGGGCGCCCGATTGCCGCGCATTTGGTTGCGTCTGGGTTTGACGTGACGGGCGTTGATGCGAGCGCCCCGATGATCGAGCTGGCACGGCAGAACGTTCCGACCGCCCGGTTCCGAGTGGTAGATATGCGTAGTCTGGACCAAGAGGGCATTTTTGACGCCATCGTCAGCTGGGACGCATTTTTTCATCTGAGTCCAGAAGACCAGCGAGATCTTCTCCCGAAGCTGGCTGACATGGTCAAACCCAATGGGCGTCTGATGATGACAGTGGGGCCTGCTGAGGGCACGGCGCTTGGTACGGTCGGCGGAGAGACCGTCTATCACGGCAGCCTAGATCCATCGGAATATGAGCGCTTGTTGAAGGCTGGCGGTTTTGGTCATGTTGAGCTGCATCTCGAAGATGCGCGGGTCAAAGGCCGCTCTGTTCTGTTTGCCGCGGAGAAAGCCTAGATGCCGTACCACTGGACGGACACGCCAGAGGGCCCAGAAGTCCTGACTTTGACCGCCCATCGGTCTTTGCCTCCACGTGGCTTTGCCGCCGTGATCTTGATTACCGTGGCATTTCTGACTTTGCCTCTGCTCAGCGTCCTTGGGACCGCGGTACTCTGGTGGATGCTCCCGTTCCTAGGGGCAGCCGTATGGGCGCTCTGGGCGGCTCTGAGGCGGTCCTACAAGGACGGTGAGGTCTCTGAGGACATAACGCGCGCTGGGGATATTCTGACACTGACACATCGGCCAGCGCGCGGCGATGATTTGTCCTGGGAATGTAATATCTATTGGGTGCGTGCCGAGTTGCACAAAGAGGGCGGGCCTGTCCCAAACTACGTGACATTATCGGGCAACGGACGCCAAGTAGAACTTGGGCGATTTCTGTCAGAGGACGAGCGGAAAGATCTGTTTAATGAAGTACAGACTTATTTGTCGACAGCCGCGCGCAAGTAAGCTTTTGCGCACGATTCAGTCAATTTCACATACTTTAGGTCGCTGCACTCTGCATGCGCCGCAAGCGCGATGCGCGCAGGCTCTCTCTATGCGCGGACCGTTTAGGCGGCGTGGACTGCTTCTCAATCCTGACCCCCGTCAGAGAGAGCCCTTTCAGGGTTTCGATTTGCTCAGGGGACAGCGGATTAACGTAAAATAGAACAGTAAAGCGGCTGCCTGGGGTGTCGGGAATGATTGGCAACGACACAGACCCAACGTTCAAATCAAAGTCGGGCACCGCTGATTTCATCAGAATCCCGGCAATCATGTCGGCGTCGGACTCCGAGTTTGGGACGAAATTGCAGGTGTTTGGTCCAAAGCGCATGATACGCCCGTCAATTGTTCTGCCTGAAACGGTGATTTCTGCGGGAATGCGGCAGGTAAAACGACGGCCACTGGTGTTTGTTGCGCTTTTAACAGTTATCGCGATATAGCGCAGAATGGCTGCGGCTGCGCCCAGAGGAATAAGCGTCAACAGAATGATCACGAAGGTTGGCAGCTTATTAATCGCTTCTAAGAAGCTGACATTCTCGGTGTTAGCTCCCTCTGACTGAAGTGTGCTTCCGTGATCGCGTTCCCCACGAAATTTAGTGCCAAGTTGATGGATTTTCACCTCTCCATCTATGTCGTCGGCGATTGCTGCCCCTTCAAGCGCAGATGTGACGATCTCATTTGCTCCAACGCCGTTTGTGTCGATGAGACAGCCGTCATGGCTCTCTATTTCTCCGGTTCCCAGTTCTGCTTGGTTGGTAAGCGCCAGCCAATCAATAACTCCGTCATCTTTTTGCGCGGACACTGATCCATATACGGTCACTCTTTCGCAATCGATCGATTGCATCGCCGCGCGTGACTGAGCGCTTGCAGAAGTTGCAAAGAGGGACACGCCAATGAAAATCGGCGCAAAGATATTGCGGGCGCAGAACAGTGTTTTGGCCAAGATTGCTTACTCGATTGTGCTGGCCGACAGTGTCCTTCGCGCAGATCTTACGTGGGATGTAGGCTCATTGATTATTTTGCGGGTTTGTACAACTTCGGGACCCTGTATGGTCAAGCTGTAAACACCTGTTATGCCTCAACTCGGGCGTGAAATTTCTTTTGCATCAATGGCCTAGGTGAATTTTGCCCGCAGTTTATGCGTTTGCATAACCGTTTTGCACCTAGTCGCCCAATAATAAGGCGAAGAGTGGCGCAATAACTTTCAAATCAGAAAGAGGCAGCGAATCATATTACCTAGAGATTTGCTGCTTCCTTCTCTCACTCAGGAGATTGCTCACTGCGGCCCTATGCAATTCCGCCTTTGATCATTCCCTGTGCAATGCGCGCATAGGCGTCCGCCATCGGTCCTTCTTTGGCGGCAATTGGCGTACCGCTGTCTCCGGCAAGTCGGGTTTCCAGATCAATTGGCAGGGCCCCCAATAGAGGTACGCCTAGTTTTTCCGCTTCAGCCGCAACTCCACCATGCCCAAAGATGTGTTCCTCGTGACCGCAGTTGCTGCAGATGTGGGTCGACATGTTCTCGACCATTCCCAAGACCGGTGTTTTGAGCGTCTGGAACATATCAATCGCCTTGCGCGCGTCTAAAAGAGCGACGTCCTGAGGTGTAGACACAAGGATCGCCCCACTGATCTTCGTCTTTTGACAAAGCGTCAATTGCACGTCGCCTGTGCCGGGCGGCAGGTCGACCAAAAGCACATCCAACTCGCCCCATTCCACTTGCCCCAACATCTGTTGCAGTGCCCCCATCAGCATTGGTCCACGCCAGACGACGGCCTTGTCCTCTTCGAGCATGAAGCCGATGGACATCAGGGTAACCCCATGAGATTTCAGGGGAATAATGGTTTTCCCATCTGGCGACGCGGGGCGTTTGTTGATGCCCATCATGCGCGGTTGGCTGGGGCCATAGATGTCTGCATCCAGCAGGCCAACCTTGCGACCCTGCTTCGCCAAGGCCACCGCCAGATTGCTTGAAACAGTTGATTTTCCGACGCCGCCTTTGCCAGATCCGATTGCAATAATGCTTTTGACACCTGGGACAGTCATCGGCCCTTGCTGTGGCTTCGGGTGACCTCCGACTTTAAGGCTCGGTGGCTGTTTTTCTACCGTCGGAGCCGTCAGAGCGACCGAGGCTTTGCTGACGCCGGGCAGGGCCTGCACCACGCGTTCGGCGGCTTGCCGCAGGGGCTCCATATGTTTGGCGATTTCAGGGGAGGGGGCTTCGATCACGAAGCGGACGGTGTCTCCGTCGATTGTCAACGCCCGCAGCATATCCCGGCTGACCAGAGTACCGCCGTCAGGCAAGCTCAATTGTTCCAATGCGGTTTTTACGTCGTCCTGCGAAACAGCCATCTGAATCTCCTTGTTCACCCTGCTCTAAGTCTTCTTACCTAGGGAGAACAAGGCCAATTGCCAGCAAAATCCCGGCGACAGGCTGTCTCACTGCTTAATCTTTGATCACAAACACAAAATTTACGAGCTATTCACTTTCTGCATGGCAGCATTGCGCAGGCGGATATTGTGCAGTCGCAGCATTCATCTATATTCAATCACAACAGAGCAACAACAAACCCTCTGGATTGTTATCGCTCACACCGCGAAGCGCGGTCACAGATATTGAATTCGAAGGGCTTCTCCTCCTCCCTAGCTCTTTGATGATTGCGGCGACACCCTCCTCCTCCCTGGTGTCGCCGCGCAAATTCCGGGCCTCGTGCCCAAGAGATTGCAAGGGCTCCGTTCCTCCTCCCTAGGGGCGCTTGCAACAAGACCGGCGGCTCCCTCCTCCTCCCTGGAGCCGCCGGACCAATTCCGGGCCGAGCGCCCACCGAGATACCGAAGGCCTCTTCTCCTCCCTATGGCCTAGGTAACCAAGAACGGCGGCACACTCCTCCTCCCTAGTGCCGCCGTTTTTGATTCTGGGGGTGGGGGATTTCAAAGCAGTCACGCGAAGCTGATCCCGCGCGAGGGGATTTCCCTATGCAGGCCAAAAATTAACCATATTCTGGTAGTGTAATCTGACCAAAAGAAGAGCAGTGCACGCGGGTATGAAGGTTTTTCGCTTTACATCCAAAATCCGGGACTGGCTCCGTGGCGGGCTAAGATCTCAGGAAAACGCAGCCCCCATACGCGGGGTGCGCACGCATGTGATTATTCTGGATGGCACCATGTCCTCGCTCGAAGAGGGGATGGAGACCAACGCGGGTCGCACGTATCAGCTTTTGTCTGAAAAGGGTGGAATCAGCCTGTTTTATGAGGCTGGATTGCAATTCACCAAATGGCACAATGCGCCGGATATTATGATGGGGCGCGGGATCAACCGTCAGATCCGACGTGCTTATGGGGTCTTGGCGTCGCGCTATCGACCCGGAGACCGAATCTTTCTGTTTGGCTATTCGCGGGGTGCCTTTGCGGTGCGCTCCTTGGCAGGCGTGATTGACCGAATTGGTTTGCTTCAGGCCCAGCATGCGACCGAACGCAACATACGTCAGGCCTATCGCCACTATGAAACGGACCCAAATGCTCCGGTCGTGGGTGAATTTGCCAAAGCATTCTGCCATGAGACCGTCGAGATTCAGATGATCGGTGTATGGGATACCGTGAAGGCTTTGGGCGTGCGTCTGCCTCTGGTCTGGAAACTTTCAGACCGTCAGCACGACTTTCACGACCACCGGCTTGGTCAGTCGGTGCGCAATGGGTTTCACGCATTGGCGCTCAACGAAACCAGATCCGTCTATGCGCCGGTCATGTGGTCCACTGAGAATGGCTGGCAGGGGAATGTGGAACAGGTATGGTTCCGGGGGACCCACGGAGATGTCGGTGGGCAAATCGATGGGATGAGCGACGTACGTCCTTTGGCCAATATTCCACTGGTTTGGATGCTTGAGAACGCAGAGCGCTGTGGTCTGGAGATGCCCGCGGGTTGGAAAGCGCGGTTTCCCATGGATGTAACCGCGCCTTCGATTGGCACTTGGCGGGGTTGGGGGAAATTGTTTCTTGCGCGTCACAGAAGGAAAGTAGGACAGGACGCGTCAGAACGTATTCATGATACGGTGCCCGAAAAGGTGAAGCGGCGCTGGCGGATTGTGCCAAGCCTATTGGTGAGGCGGTTCGGCTTTCATAACAATACAGGTGGTTGATCCGGTCGCGTAAAGCCGATCGTCCTCTTTGCCCCTGATTTCCCCAATGGCAACACCCGTGCTGCGACCTGCATGTTGAACAGTTCCGATGGCGCGCACTGGCGTATCAAGCGGAATGGGTTTGATGATGTTCACTTTGAATTCCAATGTGGTGTAGTAGCTGCCCTTGTCCAAGGTCGTCATAAAGGCACAGGCCATACAACTGTCCAACACGGTGCCATACCAGCCGCCATGCACGGTGCGCAGGGGGTTGGTCGCCTCAAATTGTGGACGGCCTTCAAACACCACACGGCCTTCTTCCACCTCGGCAACTCCGAAGTTCAGTGTGCGCCCAATCGGCGGCCCCGCGAGGGTTCCGTCTCGGACGCCTTGCATGAACTCTAACCCGGACATGGACAGCATGTCTTGGAACGTTGGGAGTTCGTCGATGGAATTTGCTATTTTGCGTTGTGACATGGCCGCCTCCTCACAGGGAGTAGGAGGCGGCCAAACAGCAGCGAATTCAATGCCCAGTTTGAATTACGCTACGTTCTGAAGTTTCACTTCGGGGGTGACGCCAATGGCGTGACAGATGTCGCGGGTCAGCTCTGGTGTGTTGAGCGTGTAGAAATGCAGCTTGTCGACGCCCTCATCGATTAGGGCAGAGCAGATTTCCGTGCAAAGTGCTGTGGCCAAAAGGTCCTCGCGCCCATCACGGATCGCTTTTTCAAAGGCGTCATCCAGCCATGCGGGGATGGAGGTGCCGCAGCGCAGTGCAAAGTTGCGCACGCCCTTCCAGTTCTCAATCGGCAGAATGCCCGGCGTAATCGGCGCATCGATACCCGCCTTCGCACAGGCGTCTCGGAACCGCAGGAAAGTTTCAGGTTCAAAGAAAAACTGCGTCAGAGCTTCCGAGGCCCCCGCGTCGATCTTGGCCTTAAGCCAATCGATATTGGCTTGCTGATCAGCCGCTTCCGGGTGGATCTCAGGGTAGGCACCTACGCGGATGTTGAAATCACCCGTATCGGCCAAAGCGCTGATCAATTCGACACTATTGGCAAAGCCTTCGGGATGCGGCGTGAACCCCGCGCTGCCTTTTGGCGGGTCGCCGCGCAGGGCGACGATGTCACTTACACCTGCTTTTGCGAACTCCTGCGCGATCCCGATGGTCTCTTCTCGGGTGGCGTCCACGCAGGTCAGATGCGCTGCGACTTTGAGGCCGCTGTGGTTGTGAATGGTTTCCACCGCTTCGCGCGTCAGGTCACGGGTGGTGCCGCCTGCACCGTAGGTGACCGAGACGAAGCGGGGAGCGAGAGGGGCCAGTGCCTGAACCGTGTCCCACAGCCGGAAAGACGCCTCCAGATTGCGGGGCGGGAAGAATTCAAAGGAAATATCAGGCGTGGTCATCGTATTAGTCCAATTTTTGCGTTGACCCCTTGTTGCACGTGCAGCATTGTGAGAAAACTTCATAATTCTCAACAAGAACATGAGTTCAACATGAAGATGCACATTGAATTCCGCCACCTTCGCACGGTTAAGGCGATCCACGAATGTGGGGGATTGGCCCGTGCGGCGGATCAATTGAATATCACCCAGTCCGCTTTGTCCCATCAGATCAAAGGTTTAGAAGATCAAGCGGGGATTGAACTCTTTGTGCGCCGTTCAAAACCTATGAAGCTGTCGGCGGCGGGGCAGCGCCTGTTGCGACTTGCGCAACAGGTTTTGCCCGAGGTTGAGGCCCTTGAAGAAGAGTTCATGGGGCTGCGCGACGGCAAGTCTGGCCGCCTGCACATTGCGATTGAATGCCACGCCTGTTTTGAGTGGCTCTTCCCGGTGCTTGAGACCTTCCGCAAGAGCTGGCCTGATGTGGACGTGGACATCCGCCCGGGGCTTGCCTTTGACGCCATGCCCGCGTTGCAAAAAGAAGACGTGGATCTTGTGGTGTCCTCTGATCCGGAAAACCTTCCGGGCGTCGAGTTCAAGCATCTCTTTGATTACAATCCGGTTTTTGTGGCGTCAGCCAATCACCCACTGGCGCAGAAAGACTGGGTGGACGCCGAGGATTTCCGCGGCGAAACCTTGATCACATACCCTGTGGAACGCAGCCGTTTGGATGTGTTCAGCCAGCTCTTGATGCCCGCCAAGGTCGAGCCAGACCGCGTGCGTCAAGCTGAGCTGACTGCCGTGATCCTCTTGCTTGTGGCGTCAAATCGCGGCGTCGCGGTGCTGCCGGATTGGGTGGTGCGCGAGGTGAAATACAACTCGGATTATGTGACCCGTCCGCTAACCGAACAGGGCGTCACACGCGGGCTCTATGCCGCTGTCAGAACGCCTGATCTTGAGAAACCTTTCATGACCGATTTGATCCGGCTTGCAGGCCAAGAGGCGCGGCGTCTGCAAGAGGCATAGAATACGCCCAAAACCCCCGGTTTCACCCTTGGCAAAGCCGCTTTTGCGGCGTATACGCGCGCTCTGATATCAAAGGAGCCGAGCCATGGCTGGCAGCGCAAATCTCAACATCATGATGAAAGCCGCACGTAAAGCGGCCCGCGGTCTGGTTAAGGACTTTGGCGAGGTTGAGAACCTGCAGGTCTCGGCGAAATCGGCAGGCGATTTTGTCAGCCGCGCGGATGTGCAGGCTGAGGCGGTTCTGAAAGAGGAACTCTTGGGCGCACGTCCGACCTATGGTTGGCTGGGTGAAGAGGGCGGTGGCCAGGACGGCAAGGATCCGACCCGTCGCTGGATCGTGGATCCTCTGGATGGCACCACGAACTTTCTGCACGGCATGCCGCATTGGGCGATTTCCATTGCGCTGGAGCATAAGGGCGAGATCGTTGCGGGTGTGGTCTATGACCCGGCCAAAGACGAGATGTTCTATGCAGAACGCGGCGAAGGCGCGTGGTTGAATGACAGCAAACGTCTGCGTGTGTCGAGCCGCCACCGGATGATCGAAAGCGTGTTTGCCACCGGTATTCCTTTTGCGGGCCGTCCTGAATTGCCAACGACCTTGCAAGATCTCGCGCGGATTATGCCGGCGTGCGCCGGTGTGCGTCGCTGGGGCTCTGCGGCTCTGGATTTGGCCTATGTGGCGGCGGGCCGCTATGAAGGCTATTGGGAGCGCGGGCTGAACGCTTGGGATCTGGCGGCTGGCATGTTGATCGTCAAAGAAGCCGGTGGTTTCGTTGAGGCGATGGACAAAGAAGATTCTGTGCTGGAAAGCGGCACCGTTCTGGCAGCGAATGAGCCGATCTTTGATCAATTCGCGAAGGTCATTCGCAACACTTAATTCCTGCAAATCTTGGTCGTAGCCTAACGGCGTCGACCAATCCTTGGCACGTTGCTCCTGTTTCGACCAACGGTTGGCACATTGCTGCGGCTTAGGCGGTATTCGGCCTCTGGATGGGGCGGGTGCCCTTCGGTTTTGCTCCAGTAGTCTGTGCCGCCCTTGCGCCGCCAAAGCGGCAGCGCCATGGCGAAGCCGATGATGAAGCCGCCTGCGTGGGCCCAATAGGCCACGCCTCCGGTTTCGGGGTCGACATTGACTCCATTCACCAGTTGAAGTGCAAACCACAGGCCCAGCATGACCCATGCGGGGATCGTGAAAATCCTGAAAAAGATGATCAAAATCAATAGGATATCGACTTTGGCGCGTGGGTAGAGCAAAAGGTATCCGCCCATGACAGCGGCAATGGCACCAGAGGCTCCGACCGTGGGGATCGTGCCCATGGGCTCTGATATCACCTGCGCGAGGCCTGCCCCAATGCCGCCTGCAAGGTAGAACAGCGTAAAAGGCACATGGCCCATGTCATCCTCTAGATTGTCTCCGAAAATCCAGAGGAACAGCATATTGCCCGCCAGATGCATAAAGCCGCCGTGCAGGAACATCGAGGTAAACAGCCCCTGCAGATCCTGCCCCTGGCTGATCCGCGCGGGGAACATAGCGTAGTCGGAATAAAACTGGTTCAGCCCGCGCCCATCAAGGCCAAAGCTGTAAAGAAACACCACGATATTAATGGCGATCAGGGCGTAGGTCACATAGGGCGTGCGCCCGGAGGGGTTGTGGTCACGTATCGGAAACATGTCTGATAGGTGACCACTTGGGTGCTCCAGGTCAAGTGGGGCTTAGGAGGCCCCACCCAAAAGTGCCGCGTTGCCGCCGGCGGCGGTTGTGTCGACACAGACGTGACGCTCGCCACGCACATAGCCTGCATCCGGTTGGCCGGTCAGCAGAGGCAGGATCGCACCATCGCGAGACGCCAGTGCCTGATCATAGGCGCGGGCCTGAGTTGCGTCGCCCCACCAGATTGCACCTGCGATGCCCTCAAGATGTGCGAGCTGTTGTGGGTCTACTTTCCGATCTACGATGACCGCACGGCCACCGGCTGCGACGACTGCGTCGCGTTGCGCTTCGGCGGTGGACTGGCCTGGTCCCAGGCACAGGAACGGGTCGCGCGCGAAATGCGCCAGACGGTTGGATTCACCGGTTGGGCCGGGCAGGGATGTCGTCACAGGCGCAGCACCAGCAGGGCAGTCGGCGATGGCTTGGGCCACTTTCGTGGCCTCGGCTGCGTCGGGCCATGTGGTGTCAACCGACGGGGTCTCCCGCTTTGCGAAACGCGAGAGGTACTGCGGGCCGCCTGCCTTAGGGCCTGTGCCGGACAGGCCTTCGCCGCCAAAGGGTTGGCTGCCGACGATCGCGCCGATCTGGTTGCGGTTCACATAGATGTTGCCCGCATGGATGCTTTCCGAGACATGCTGCACGCGGTCATCGATCCGGGTTTGCAGGCCGAAGGTCAGCCCATATCCGGTGGCATTGATCGCCGCGATGACCTTGTCCAGCTCGTTGGCTTTGAAGGTCGCCACATGCAGCACGGGGCCAAAGATCTCTTCCTTGAGGTCTTCGATACCGCCGACTTTGATCATGGTTGGTGCCAGGAAGTTGCCGGTGTTTGGTGTGTCCAGTTCGAACATAACGCGGCCTTCGGCGCGTGCAGCGGCGATATGGTCGTTGAAGCGTGCCTGAGCGGTCGCATCAATCAGCGGGCCGACATCGGTGGAATATTCCCAAGGATCGCCCATCTTCAGCTCTTTGGCAGCGCCTTTCAGCATATGCAGCAGATCGCTTGCGATGTCCTCTTGCACGTAGAGGCAGCGCAGGGCGGAGCAGCGTTGGCCAGCAGATTGGAGGGCGCTTTCGACGATGGCTGTCACGGCCTGTTCGGGCAGGGCGGTGGAGTCCACGATCATTGCGTTCAGACCGCCGGTTTCCGCGATCAGAGGCGCGCCTGGTGCAAGGTTGTCTGCCATGGTGCTGCGGATGCGTTTGGCTGTGGCGGTAGAGCCAGTGAAGCACACACCGTCGACACGTGGATCCGACGTCAGAGCCGCCCCGACATGGGCGCCAGAACCTGGCAAAAGTTGCAGAGCTTCGCGTGGGACACCTGCCTCATGCAGCAGTTTCACAGCTTCATAGGCGATCAGGGGCGTTTGATCCGCAGGCTTTGCGAGCACCGCGTTGCCTGCCGCCAGAGCCGCCGCGATCTGGCCGGTGAAGATCGCCAATGGGAAGTTCCAAGGGCTGATGCAGGTGAAAGTACCCGCCAGTGGCGTGGTTGGCGCATTGGCTCCGTAGTAGCGCAGGAAATCCACCGCTTCGCGCAGTTCTGCGATTTGGTCGAGCGGGGTTTTTCCTGCCTCGCGTGCCAGAAGGGCAAAGAAGGTGCCGACATTGGCCTCGTAGAGGTCAGCAGCTTTCGCAAGAACGGCTCCGCGGGTTTCGGCGTCCGCGTCCCATGGTTTGGCAGAGGTCAATGCGGTTTCGATGTCGGCGTCGCTGGCATGCGCGACCGTGCCTGCTGAATCCGCGGGCTGATAAGGGTTTTCCACGGGCTGCGCGTCTTTTGGTTGCGCTTTGCCCGCGATCAGAGGGCTTGCCGCCCAAGTGGTCTTGCGGAATGGCGCGCGGGTCTCTTCGAGACGCTCAATTGTTGGGATATCGCGCAGATCCATGCCCTTGGAGTTCGGGCGTTCGGGCTCAAATAGCTCGTCGCCGGTTGGCAGTTTCGGCAGCTCGTCTTTGATGGCCTCAAACGGATCACGCGCGACTACGGATGGCGGAACCTCTTCGTCCACGATCTGGTTCACGAAAGAGCTGTTCGCGCCGTTTTCCAGCAGACGACGCACGAGGTATGCCAAGAGATCACGGTGTGCGCCGACAGGGGCATAGATTCGGCAGCGGGTTTTATTTTCTTTTAGAACAACATCATGCAGCGCGTCGCCCATGCCGTGCAGGCGCTGGAATTCGAAGGTGTCGAAGTCTTCGGCCATGCCCAGAACGGCCGCAACCGTGTGTGCGTTATGCGTTGCGAACTGCGGATAGATCCGGTCGGTCATGCCCAAGAGTTTGCGCGCATTGGCGATATAGCTGACGTCGGTCGCGGCTTTGGCCGTGAATACAGGGAAGTCGTCCAGCCCCATCACCTGCGCGTTCTTGATTTCGGTATCCCAATAGGCGCCTTTCACCAGACGCACCATGATCTTGCGGTCCAGACGGGTCGCGAGTTCATAGAGGTAGTCCAGCGTATAGGCGGCGCGCTTGCCATAGGCCTGCACCACTACGCCAAAGCCGTCCCATTCCTTAAGAGCTGGATCAGCCAGAACCGCTTCGATCACATCCATAGACAGAGACAGACGGTCAGCCTCTTCGGCGTCGATATTAAGGCCCATGCCCGCAGATTTCGCCAAGAGTGCAAGGCCATGCAGGCGTGGCACCAGCTCGTCCATGACGCGGGCCTTTTGCGCGACTTCATAGCGGGGATGCAAAGCGGAAAGCTTCACCGAGATGCCCGGATTGTCGCGGATGTCGTCATTCGTACAGCCCGCCGCAATCGCAGAAATCGCGCGGGAGTAGGCGAGGTGATAACGCATTGCGTCGGCGTCGGTTTTCGCGGCTTCGCCGAGCATGTCGTAGGAATAGGAATAGCCTTGTGCTTCCATTTCCTGAGCGCGTTTCATCGCGGCTTCAATGGTTTCACCCAGAACGAACTGACGGCCCATTTCTTTCATCGCGCGGCCCACGGCTGTCCGGATGACAGGCTCACCCAAACGCTTGATCGCACCGCGCAAGGCGCTGATGACGCCGCTGTCGCCGTCGTCCAGAACCTTGCCTGTCAACATCAGCGCCCACGTGGACGCGTTCACCAGAGACGAGGTGGACTGCCCAAGGTGTTTGCCCCAATCAGACGGTGCGATTTTGTCTTCGATCAAAGCGTCGATGGTTTCAGCATCTGGCACACGCAGCAGCGCTTCGGCCAGACACATGAGCGCGACGCCTTCGTCGGTGGACAGGCCGTATTCCGCCAGGAACACTTCCATGAGACCCGGTTTCGAATTCCCACGGATCTGACGCACAAGATGTTCGGCCTGCTGGCCAATGGCAGCGCGGGCAGTGTCGTCAAGACCTGCTTGTTCGATAAGCTTGGCAAGAACCTCAGCCTCTGGGGCGTAGGTTTCTGTATCGATGGAACGGCGGGAATCTGTCATGAGGGCCTCCTTGGTGAATGGCCTATGATAGCAGCGATTCTAAGGTCGAATTTCCTGATTGGGTGTGATATGCGATGCAGATGGATCGAAATTTCGAGTATTTCTATGCAAAGTGAAAAACTGGACCTTGACGGTTTTGACCACAAAATCCTGCGCGTGCTGGCGCGCAACGGGCGGATCTCGATCACGGATCTGGCGCGCGAGATCGGCCTGTCCAAAAGTCCGACACAGGCGCGGGTGCGCCGTCTTGAGGGCGAGGGGGCGATCGTTGGCTATCGCGCGATGCTGGATCCGATCAAACTTGGGTTCAACCATGTGGCCTTTGTCGAGGTGAAACTCTCGGACACCAAGGAAAAGGCGCTGCAAGCGTTCAATGACGCGATTTCCAAAGTTCAGGAAATCGAGCAAGCCCATATGATTGCGAGCAATTTCGACTACCTGCTAAAAGTCCGCACCAGCGACATGGAGGCCTATCGGCGCGTGCTTGGGGAAAAGATTTCGGCGTTGCCCTATGTTTCCAGCACCTCAACCTTTGTCGCGATGGAGGCAGTCAAGGAAATCGGTCTCGGGAATGTGACTTGATCGGCGCGCGGTTTGCGCCATCCTTAGGTCATGCGCATTCTGCTGTCCGCCATATGTCTTTCGATCCCGCTTGCTGTGAATGCTTGCCCCGATGGGCCTGATCATACAGAGCAACTGGAGGCTTTGTTTGAAAGCGCTCGCATGGCGCCCAATGAGCGTGTGGCCGAGGAATTCTCTCAACAGATGTGGGAACTCTGGACGGAGGCTCCGGATGCGACAGCGCAGGCCTTGCTGGACCGCGGTATGGAGAAACGCGCGGGCTTCGATTTTCTTGGTGCGATCGAGGCCTTGAGCGAATTGGTTGATTACTGTCCGACCTATGCAGAGGGCTGGAACCAGCGCGCCTTCGTGCATTTCCTGCGCCAGGATTTCTCTGCTGCGCGTGATGATCTGGCCCAAGCCCGTGCTTTGAACCCGCGTCACGTTGGGGTTCTCACGGGGCAGGGGCTGACCTTTCTGGCCCTGGGGCAAGAGGCCGAAGCGCAGGACGCTTTGGCGGCAGCCGTCGAGCTGAACCCATGGGTGCAAGAACGCCATCTCTTACGCGCGCCGCACCCAAAGCCGGGCGAAGACCTTTAGGGCATAAATCCCCCTTTACACCCAGTCACTTGCCGCTATTGTCCGGCCTCACCAATCTGCGCCCTCGTGGTGGAATGGTAGACACAGGAGACTTAAAATCTCTAGGCCGTATAGGCCGTGCCGGTTCGAGTCCGGCCGAGGGTACCAAAGAAAAAGCAGGCTGCTGGGCCTGCTTTTTTGTTTCTTGTGAGAGGCTTGTCAGTCCCGCGTGCCAGCGAACTTCTCTTGCCACTCATCGCGCTCATCATCGGTGATCTTGCGGAAGGTCACTTCGGGAACGGTGAATGCGTGACCTGCTTGCAGAGCGGAAAGCGCGGCCGGAACATCGCTTGGCCATTCGGTGCCTTCGGCGTTCATGCTCTCTAGCAAAGAGGCAGAAGCATCGGGAATAAACGGCGCGGACAGCACCGCATAGAGCGGGATCAGGTTAAGCGCCAAACGGATCTGAACGGCGGCCTTGGCTGGGTCTTCTTTAAACGTCGACCATGGCGCGACGGTCTGCAGGTATTCATTACCCGCAACCCAAATCGCTCGCAGCTCTTGAGCGGATTTGCGGACTTCCATCGCGTCCATATGCGCCTGATAGGCGGATACCCTCGCCGAGATATCCTCGATCAGTGCCAGTTCTTCGGGGCCATAGTCGCCGCCTTCGGGCACCGCCTCGCTAAACTTAGAGCGGCAGAACTTGGTGACACGGCTGACAAAGTTGCCAAGTACGTCCGCGAGGTCTTTGTTGACTGAGCTCTGGAAATTCTCCCAGGTGAATTCGCTGTCGCTGCTTTCCGGTGCATGGCTCAAGAGCCACCAGCGCCAGTAGTCAGCAGGTAGTATCTCAAGCGCCTGATCCATAAACACACCGCGTCCGCGCGATGTGCTGAATTGGCCGCCATCATAGTTCAAGTAGTTGAAAGACTTGATGTAATCGACAAGCTTCCAAGGCTCGCCCGAGCCAAAGATCGTGACAGGGAAGGAGAGGGTGTGGAACGGCACGTTGTCCTTCCCCATGAACTGGGTGTAGGTCACATCTTCTGCGCCCTTGTCCGTGCGCCACCAGCGCGCCCAATCCTCGCCTTTGCCCGCATCGACCCATTCCTGAGCGCAGGCGATATATTCCACAGGCGCGTCAAACCAGACGTAAAAGACCTTGCCTTCCATGCCGGGCCAGTCTTCGTCGCCTTTTTTGACCGGTACACCCCAGTCCAGATCCCGCGTGATGCCGCGATCCTGCAGACCATCGCCGTCGTTCAGCCATTTCTTGGCAATCGAGGTGGTCAAAACCGGCCAGTCATGCTTGCTGTCGATCCACTCGCCCAGCTTTTCGCGCATTTCAGATTGGCGCAGATAGAGATGCTTGGTCTCACGTTCCTCCAGATCGGTGGAGCCTGAAATCGTGGAGTAGGGGTTTATCAGATCGGTGGGATCCAACTGCTTGGTGCAATTGTCACATTGGTCACCGCGCGCGGATTCAAAGCCACAATTCGGGCAGGTGCCCTCGATATAGCGATCCGGCAGGAAGCGCCCGTCCGCATTGGAATAGATCTGCGTCTCAGAAACTTCGCGGATCAGCCCGTTGTCCGCCAGTTGCCCCGCAAAATGCTGGGTCAGCTTCTGGTTCTGCTCTGACGATGACCGCCCGAAATGATCAAAAGACAGGCGGAACCCTTCGGCGATCTTGGCCTGAACCTCATGCATCTCGGCGCAATACTCGGCCACAGGTTTACCGGCTTTCGCCGCCGCCAGCTCCGCAGGTGTGCCATGCTCATCCGTCGCGCAAAGAAACAGAACCTCATGCCCGCGCGCGCGCTGATACCGCGCAAACAGATCCGCCGGCAGCTGACTTCCCACCAGATTGCCCAGATGCTTGATGCCGTTGATATAAGGAATGGCAGAGGTAATGAGGTGGCGCGCCATAAAGCTATCCTTCGTTCGTTCGCGAACTCCCTAACGCAAAGCCGCAGCCAGTTCCAGAGTGTCGCGCGGCTTTCATCTTGCCGAAAATACTCCGGGGGAATTGGCCGTCAGGCCAAGGGGGCAGCGCCCCTCATCCCTCGCGGTCTTCAGAGCGCTGCGTTCGCCCTGTGAGGCGACCGATAATGAAAGACGTGCGCGGTGCCCAGATGTAGCGTGTGCGCTCGTCCTCGGTAGGACGCGACCGCATGCGCCAGAGGCCGAAGGCGACAAGGAACCCGTGACCGACCGAGATCAGAACAAAGAGGGCAGAGGGGCCAAAGCCTGCGATCAACGTCGACGCCACATAGGGCGCAGCAATCGCGCCAACGGCAAAGAAAAACATGAGGCTTGCAGCGAGTTCGACCCGTTGATCATCACTGGCAAAGTCATTGGCGTGTGCGGAGGCGATGGAAAAGACGGGAAAGGTGACAAACCCAGCAAAAGCTCCGAGGATCAGCGTCATGGCCGGTGGCCCTCCGAGGGTCGCCGTTGCGGCGCAGGCCACGATAGACCCCGCCGAGATCCAGATCAGAACCCAACGCCGGTCGTATTTGTCTGCAAGCCAACCCATCGGCAATTGCGCGAGCGCGCCGCCTGCTACGAAGGACGCAAGGAACCAACCGATTTGGGCCTGCGATAGCCCGATCTCTTGGCCATAGACCGGACCCACCATGCGAAAGCTGGCCGAGGTGATGCCCGCAACGATCACGCCCGCCACCGCAAGGGGGGAGCTGATGAGCGCCAGTTGCGGCCTCAGGCGAGGGGTCTCGGGCATAGAGGGCTGGCTGGCTTTGGTCAAAGTTAGTGGAATGATCGCTGCGCAACAGACCAAGGCAAGGATGTTGTAGGAGACATAAGAGGCTGGTTCTAAAACAGAAATCACCATTTGCGCCGCCAGTGAGGCACCCATGTCGACAACGCGATAAGTGCCCATGGCGCGGCCACGGATGTCATTGGTCAGCTTGGCATGGAGCCAGGCCTCAATCACCGTATAGCTTCCCGCAATACAGAACCCAGCGGCGATCCGCATAATCGCCCAGGCGATGGGGTCGATGATCAGGAAGTGCATCAAGAGGCCAATGGCGCCGATGGCCGTAAAGACCGCGAAGGCGCGCGAGTGGCCGACGTCTCCCATCAAACGGGGGGCCCACCAGCAACCAATAAAGAAGCCTAGGTAGTGCGCCGAGCCCAAGAGGCCGATTTCTGCGGTGGTGAATCCCAGTGCGATGCCGCTGAGCGCGTCTAGCGGACCAACCCCGCCGTTTGAGAGTTGCAGCAGGATGACCGAAAGGAAGAGAGCGGAGAAGGAAATGAAGAGGCGCATAACATCTTTAGGATAGACGCCTTCGAAACAACCGTCGCTTGTGTTTATTCGACCTTCTCGAGGTCGTTTTTCACCTTTGTTGTGTCAGTCGCGATTTTCTTGCGCTGCGCCAGCGCAAAGCCACGTGCGCCCATCGTCACAGGCCAGTCTTTGACCGGTGCGGTCCGGGCGCGCAGCCGCTTCAGATCCCAGTTGTTCAAACCCCGCGTGTGGCGCGGCTCCATCTGCCAGCGGCTTTCGACGCCCGCAGCACCGCCATCGCCGGGGGTCAGGATCAACCCCAAAGGCAGACGCCCCGCCGCCGCGCCACCCTGTTCGGCGGCCAGATGCAAGCGCCGCACGGGTGTCAGCGCGGGAATGCCCGGCAGATCCCCAATCGCAAGAGGGACTTCGCCACTGCGCAAGACTTCTTCCAAGGTCCAGAGCACATCCTCCGCCCGCGTGGGGGACAGAAAGGTCACGCGCCCCGGATGCAGCAGATGTTTGATCCCCTGCGGATAAAGCTGCTCTACCGTCCAGGGCGGAGAGATCCAGAACACTGGCCCCTGCATCCGGCTGGCCACCCAAAGCGCCAGGGATCGGCGCGCGGATCCACAGGCCTCATGCAGCCGCCCCAGCCTGAGGGCGATATCCGGCGCAAGGGTTAATTCCGGCACAGGGCGTTCGCGGCCGCGTTTGAGAGGGTGAGTCGACATGCTCAAAAATTACAATGTTCTTATTTTGTTCTCAATGTGATTTTGCACCAACCCGATCTTTGCGCGAAAACTTGCAGTCAAGCGGTTGCGCAAACGGTGCAAAGCCATAGCTATGTCTCAAGCAACTCCGAAAAGGGCAGGGACATGAAACGCAATCCACTTGGACAAACAGATATCACGGTCTCGGCCCTGAGCCTTGGGACCATGACCTTTGGCACGCAGACGCCCAAGGATGACGCCTTCCAGCAGATGGATATGGCGCTGGAGGCCGGGATCGATTTTTGGGACACCGCCGAGATGTATCCTGTCAATCCGATTGCCGTCGAGCACACCGGACGGTCTGAGGAATTCCTTGGCGATTGGTTTGAGAAAACTGGCCGCCGCAATGAGGTCGTGCTGGCAACCAAACACTCGGGCGCGGGGCTTAAAATCTGGCGCGACGGCGCGCCGATTTCTTCACAAACTATTCCAGAAGCGATCGAAGGCTCGCTGAAGCGGCTGAAAACAGACTACATCGACCTCTATCAATTCCACTGGCCCAACCGCGGCAGCTATATGTTCCGTCAGAACTGGACCTATGACCCCTCGGGACAGAACAAGGCCGAGACGCTGGCGCATATGGAAGACGCGCTTGAGGCTTTGCAGAAAGAGGTCGCCAAGGGTCGCATCCGCGCCTTTGGGCTGTCCAACGAAAGCGCCTGGGGTACGGCGCAATGGCTGCGGATCTCTGAGGACAAAGGCCTGCCACGTGTGGCCAGTGTTCAGAACGAATACTCCATGATGTGCCGCATGTATGACACTGATCTTGCAGAGCTTTCTGTGAATGAAAACGTCGGCCTTATGGCCTTTTCGCCGCTGGCGACTGGGTATCTGACGGGCAAGTACCGCGATGGCGCGGTTCCAAAGGGCTCTCGAATGGACATCAATGGCAACCTGGGCGGACGTGTGTCAGATCGCGCGCCGGCAGCTGTGGAGGCCTATATGGCGGTGGCTCAGAAACACGGGTTGGATTTGGTGCATATGTCGCTGGCCTGGTGTATGCAGCGGCCCTTTATGATGTCGGCTATCTTTGGGGCAACCAATGTCAATCAGCTCGCCCATATCATTGCGGGCAAGGATCTTGTCTTGAGCCCTGAGGTGATGAAGGATATTGACGCCGCACATCGCGCGCACCCAATGCCCTATTAAAGCGCGCGCGAAGCGGGGGGATATATGAACGACGAAATCTTGGCCGAAGTCGGGGCCTCTGTGCCGCGCCGCTGGTTGGCTGTGGCGATGCAGGGCCTCTTGGGCTTTATTCTGGTCTATGTGGCGATGAACACGCCGCCTAGCTTTGGCTGGCAGATCTTCCTCGTGGTTTTGGGGTTTGGATCGCTTGGCATGGCGTTCCGTACCTTCCGCGCCACGCGGGATCGGATCATTCTGACCCGCGAGGGGCTGACCTCCAGCACCGGCGAAGAGATTATGCCGCTCGATGTAATCAAGAAAGTCGAACGCGGAGTATTCGCGCTGAAGCCGTCCAATGGCTTCATGCTGATTGCCCACTCAAAGGCCGAAACCGCGCGCTGGGCGCCGGGCCTTTGGTGGCGATTTGGACGCCGTGTCGGGGTTGGGGGCGTTGCTCCAGGGCATCAGACCAAAGCCATGGCGCAGATCATCGAAGCGCTTTTGGTCGAGCGCGGGCAACTCGAAGACTAGCTCTGGAACACCAACTGCGGCGCATAGCGGGGGCGGGTGAAGACGAAGGTGTCGATTGCGACCTCTCCGATGCCGACGTTCAGACGCGGTGTGTAGTCGTTCAGAGTTTCCACCAGGATCAGATCATCACTTTCTGACATTACCGGAAGCAGTGGCTCAAGCGCTGTCATATCTGAGGTCTGCAGGGCGACCAATTCGTCCCCACGGGCTTCGGACCAATCGACCTCATAGGCATTGAGGGCTGAATTCCAGCTGATCACACTCACGCGCAGAGAGCTTGCGGACCGAGAGTTTGCCAATTCGTCAAACAGGGCCCGTGTGTTGGTGATATATTGCGCCGTGACCGCGTTGGTTTCGCGTGACAGCATGTCACTGATGGTAAAGGCGGCTTTCTCGGCCAAGGACCGAGTGCGATAGGCGTCAAAGAAGGTTGCAACGGCCGCGAAAGACCAGAACAGCAGCGGTAGGATCAGGACCATCTCGACCGAGACAACACCTCTTGTGTCATCGCGGAAATTCTTGAGTGATCTCAGTATCTTTTGCGCAAACATTAGCGTGGCTCCTGCACAAAGGCGGTCATGGCGATCAGGCGGGCGTCCCCTGACTCATCCAGAGTGAGTTCATTGGTGAACCATGTGCTTGGAAAGATCGGTTCGTATTTGGCGCATGCGCGCAGGATCATGAGTTCGTTGTCCATCCCAAAGCTCAGGTTCGCCATAGGCTGTACTTCTAGGGCACGATCTGTGCAGGAGACTTCGGTAGGTAGAGCTTGCCAGTTGCGGATGTCGCGACGCACCATTTCCAACTGCAGATTTTCCATGCAATCCGGCACAACCTCTTGGGCGCAAATCATCTGTTTGAGCTCATTGTGGGTCGGCGCCGCACCTGTATTCAGGCGGATCCAGCGGACGGTTTGATCCAAGCCGCGTTCCAGCATCGTATTGCGGATCGACATCATGCCGACTTCGACAGCGGCCATCATGAAGAAGATGAAGATCGGCACCAGTAGGGCGAATTCGACGACAGCGTTGCCGTCCTCATCGCGCTTAAAGCGGCGCAGAAATGATGTCGTGCGGCGGATCATTGGGTCAGCCTTAGCTGGCGAATGGATGAGGCGATGGCCGAGAATGCATCACTGATTTCAAGGCCTTGCACGTCAAAGTAATGGCTGTCCGAGCTGGCGCAGTCTTTCAGGACTGCTTGACCGGAAGAGGGGGCTTCAAAGCCGATGGTAAAGACCACGATCCCTTCATCCTTGGCTTCGTCACAAATGTCCTTGGTGCGGTTGTTCTTCTCGGTGCTACCGACCGCGTCAAAGACGCCATCATACCAGTCCGCTTGTGCGTCCCAATAGTACATCCATGGCTCATAGTGGTGCTCGACGTTGTGTTCAATCGAGGTATAGGCCCAGAGGTCTGCATAGCTCAGGACTTCGGCGGAGCCGGGTTCGTTGACGGTGACCACCTTCTTAATCTTGCGATACCGACGGCAGGATCCGTTGCGGCGATAGGAGCGGCATTTCCACGTTACCTGAGTTTCCTCATAGGTACCCTCGCCATAGGCGTGGTCACGCCAAGCATCCAGATGCGGCCAATAGTACATCGGCTCTTCGGTGTTGCCGTCGTTGTCCTCATCGCCTGTGTCCTGTCCGATATAGACCGAATACTTCTCTTCTTGGTCGTTCCACCAGATGTTGGACTCACCCTCGCGGTAGTCCGGTTCAATGTAGTATTGCGACGTGTTCTGACCGTCGGTCATCAGAACGATGACCTTGAGCGTCTGGCCCGCGTCAAAGGAATAGGGGCGTTCAACAAAATCACCAGGGATGGCACCTGCTGTGATCAGATTGCCGATCGCGGGCTGCAACGATGGATCCAACAGAACGGTGCCCCATTTCATGCCAACGTCAATGGAGGTGTTCCCTCCGGCCCACATTGAGTCGACGAAGGTTTTCAGCGCGTTTGCATCGTTTTGCAGAACTTGAATTTGGCGGCTTGCATCGGTGTCGGGTTCACAGACCGGGCTGCTGACCAAGCGCTTTGGATCATAGGGACGTCCGTCATAATCGCTCCATGGGCTGAAATGCATGGTGCGCTGCAGGGTCTCGGTGAAATCCAATCCCGTCTCTTCATAGTCTGCGGCGCTAAAGTTGACGCAGTTCGAGTAGCTGTGCTCACTTGTGACATTCAGCTCTGCCATGAGATTGCTGGGGGCAGAGACCTGTGTGGCATAAGGAACGATAGAGATCGACAGTTTGCCGGGTTCTGTTGTGGTTGTGAGTGTGTCGATAAAGTCTTTGGCCGCGATTTTGAGGTTGGTCAGGCGAGAGTTCCAGCCCATGGAGCCTGAGACGTCCAGAACCAAGGAAATCTCAACGCCACCGATGCGCTCTTCCGCAGCGCTGGCGGCGGACATTGCAAGCGAACTGACGCCAGCCAGATTCATGAACTGCGTGTCCATCGAGGTATCGGCGGTGGCTGTCACAGATTTATATCCAAGCCCTTCGTCCACGGTGACATCACCCAGGTGATCACTCATGTCGGCTTTGGCAAAATAGTCCTGGATGACATCCTGCGCGGGAAGGTCCTGATCCAATGAGGCCGCCGCAAGCACGGCGCGGTCCAGAGTATCCTGCAGCTTCGTTCGGCGCATTTCGGCGTGCATAAAGTCGACACCAATGCCGCCCACCAAAAGCATAACCAGAAAGACAATGATCCCGAAAAAGATCATGCTTCCGCTTTCGTCACGCTGAAACTGCTTGGCAAAGCGCCGAAGTCTGTTCACGTCGTTGTTTTTTCCAAAAACACGCATCGTGTCCTCACTGGTTCACGGGTACGCTGTTCTGGCAATCGCGCCAGATACACTCCCTCACAAACCTCATTGATGCTGGAATCGGGCTGAAATAAGGCAGTCTTCGCCCAATTCTGTGGCCTTTGCTTTTAAGCTTCTGGGGTAAAGTTGGGCACGCTAGCGCAAACATTCAGCATGCTGCGCGGCAGCAAATTTACTGCCCTTAAGAAAGTTTTCATTTTGACTAAAATTTGTGCAAAATTTGGACCGGATCGGACGAATTCGCTCGCAACTCCCTGTGGTTCAGGCATAGTTAACGCAGCCATTTAGGCATGAGAGTCGTTGCAGGCCGTTAGGGGTTAATTATGAGCGTAGCAAACGAACCAAGTTTCAGAGAAAGCGTAGATTTGATGTTCAACCGTGCGGTTGGACTGTTGGATCTTCCGCCGGGATTAGAGGAAAAAATCCGAGTATGTAATGCCACCTACACTGTGCGTTTCGGCGTGCGGCTGCGCGGAGAGATCAAGACTTTCACCGGCTATCGCTCTGTGCATTCTGAACACATGGAGCCTGTGAAAGGCGGCATTCGCTATGCCACCTCTGTTAATCAGGACGAGGTCGAGGCGCTGGCAGCGCTGATGACATATAAATGCGCCTTGGTTGAGGCGCCCTTTGGTGGATCCAAAGGTGGGCTGTGCATCGATCCGCGCGAGTGGGATGAATACGAATTGGAACAAATCACCCGCCGTTTTGCCTACGAGCTTGCCAAACGCGACCTAATCCACCCATCCCAAAACGTCCCAGCGCCGGACATGGGCACCGGTGAGCGCGAGATGGCCTGGATGGCCGATCAATATGCGCGGATGAACACCACAGATATCAACGCGCGCGCCTGTGTGACGGGCAAGCCGCTCAATGCAGGCGGCATCGCGGGCCGTGTCGAGGCCACGGGTCGCGGCGTCGAATATGCGTTGCAGGAATTCTTCCGAGATGTCCGTGATGTTCAGAAAGCCAATATGTCAGGCACTCTGGATGGCAAGCGCGTCATTGTGCAGGGTCTTGGGAATGTGGGCTATCACGCTGCGAAATTCCTCAGCGAAGAGGATGGCTGTAAGATCGTCGGCATTATCGAACGCGACGGGGCTTTGACCAACCCAGACGGGCTGAATGTCGAGGATGTTCGCGCATGGATCGTCAAGCATGACGGTGTCAAAGGCTTCCCGGATGCGAGCTACACCGAAAACGGTGCAGCGGTCATGGAAGAAGAGTGCGACATCCTGATCCCCGCGGCTATGGAAGGGGTCATCAACCTCTCTAATGCTGATCGCATCAAAGCGCCGCTGATCATCGAGGCTGCGAATGGCCCGGTCACGGCAGGCGCAGACAAGATCCTGCGCGAAAAGGGCTGTGTGATCATTCCGGATATGTATGCCAACGCCGGCGGTGTGACCGTGTCCTACTTTGAGTGGGTCAAGAACCTCAGCCACATCCGCTTTGGCCGGATGCAGCGTCGTCAGGAAGAAAGCCGGCACCAATTGGTGGTCGACCAGCTCGAAAACCTGTCGGCCAGCGTCGGCGACTCCTGGAGCTTGGATGCGAGCTTTAAAGAGAAATACCTGAAAGGTGCGGGCGAGCTGGAATTGGTGCGCTCGGGTCTGGATGACACGATGCGGATTGCTTACCAGTCCATGCGCGACATCTGGCATGGGCGCGATGATGTGCAGGATCTGCGCATGGCGGCTTATTTGGTGTCCATCGACAAAGTTGCATCGAGCTATCGCGCGAAGGGCCTCTGAGCCTGTCAAAGTTTTGCGAGAAGGGGCGTCCTGAGGGTGCCCCTTTTTTATTCCCCCTTGCGAAACACGCACGCGCTGGGCACAAACAGAACACCACCTGTAAAGGAGTGAGAGATGCGCAAGACCATAAGCTTTGTTCTGATGATGGCCGCAAGCCCTCTGTTGGCTGAGGATGTGGTCAGCGAAAGTGCCGCCAAGATTTCCGAAGAAGATTGCCTCGCGATGGCCGAGATCTCTGATCTGATTGCGGAATATCGCCAGGACGGTAAATCCGAGCGTCGCACGACGCGCCTTCTAACCCGTGGCCGCAAAGCCGTGGATGAACGTTATCACGCGGGTGTGCCGACTTTGGTGACCTATTTCTATTCGCTTCCCGAAGAGGCGGTGGTTCCGGGTGCAGCAGGTGAGGCCTTTAAAGCCAGCTGCTTGCCGCAGGACGACGCCGAGGCAAGCGAATAAGCGCCCGAGGCTTCTGGACATTCAAGCCTGCCCATTCCTATAGTAGCGCATGAGCCTGCCTCCCGGATTCATGGATGAATTGCGCAGCCGCACCAGCCTGGTTCAGGTGGTGGGGCGCAAAGTGCAATGGGAGAGCCGCAAGTCTAATCCCGGTAAGGGTGACATGTGGGCACCGTGCCCTTTTCACCACGAAAAAACCGCGTCTTTTCATGTGGATGACAGCAAAGGCTTTTACTATTGCTTTGGCTGTCACGCCAAAGGGGATGCCTTTAAATTTGTGCAGGAAACCGAGAATGTCGGTTTCATGGAGGCCGTAAAAATCCTCGCGGATGAGGCCGGCATGCAAATGCCCGACCGCGATCCCCGTGCGCAGGAAAAGGCCGACCGTCACGGCCAGCTTGTCGAGGTGATGGAGCAGGCGGTGCAATTCTATCGCATGGCCCTCAAAACCGGTGCAGCCGCTGAGGCGCGCGCCTATCTTGAGCGGCGCGGCATGTCTCAGGACACACAAGACAAATTCGGCATCGGCTACGCGCCTGAAGGCAACGCGGTCTTTAAGCATCTCACAGGCAAGGGCATCGATCCCAAGCTTGTAATTGATGCAGGGCTGGCTGCCGTGCCCGACGATGGCCGCGCGCCTTATGACCGGTTCCGCAGCCGGATCATCTTTCCCATTCGCGACGCTCGCGGGCGTTGCATTTCGCTGGGGGGCAGGGCGCTTGATCCAAATGCCCGCGCGAAATACCTGAACGGACCGGAGACCGCGATCTTTGATAAGGGGCGGAGCCTTTATAACCACAAGGACGCCCGTGCCGCCGCGGGCAAAGGTCAGCCTTTGGTGGTGGCCGAGGGTTATATGGACGTCATCGCTCTGGCTGAGGCCGGGTTCACGTCCTCCGTTGCGCCTTTGGGCACGGCGATCACCGAAAACCAACTCCAGCTTTTGTGGCGCATGTCGCCTGAGCCGATTGTCGCTTTGGATGGCGACAAAGCTGGCATACGCGCAGCCATGCGCCTGATCGATTTGGCCTTGCCGATGCTAGAGGCAGGCCAAAGCCTGCGCTTTGCGATTATGCCCGAGGGCCAAGACCCTGATGACGTGATTAAATCCGGCGGCACCAAGGCCATGCAGACCATTCTGGATCAGGCGCGGCCCATGGTGGACCTGCTCTGGCAGCGCGAAATCGAAGGCAAGGTCTTTGACAGCCCCGAACGCAAAGCGGCGTTGGACAAGGCTCTGCGTGCCAAGATCAAACTGATCAAAGACCCGTCCATCCGCGCCCATTATGGCGAGACGATCAAAGACCTGCGCTGGCAGCTATTCCGACCCCAGCGCGGCGGTGCAAAAGGCGGCTTCAAGCCCCGCGGCAAATGGGGAGCGCCCAGCGGCGCGCAGGCGTCGACCAAAGCCTCGCTTTTGGTCTCGGCCGATGAGGCACGCCAGCGCCATATGCGCGAGGCGGTCATCCTTGCGTCCATCATCGCAACCCCTGCCGTTCTGGATGAATTTGAGGCCGGTTTGGAAAACCTCACCTGTGATGATCAAGACCACAACTTTCTGCGGGATCTCTTGCTGCGGCAGGCCCATCGCGGAGTCACCGATCTAAAAACCGTTGTTGAGGACTCAATGGGCCCCGAAGCCCTTGATTTCCTGATGGGCAATCCACATGTGCGTCTTGCACCCCCGTTGCGCCGCAAGGGGGATGTAGACTGCGCGCGTCTGACCATTTCCGAGGAACTGCGAAAACTGAGCTCCGAGGCCGGTCTAAGCGCTGAAATTGCCGAAGCAGAGGAAAACCTGACAGAGATCGCGGATGAGGCCGTCACATGGCGTCTCAGCCAAGCCGCAAAGGAGCGCGACCAAGCGGTGCGCAGCCTTCAGGAAGATTCTGCAGAATACTTGGTGGGCGACAATGGCGCCGCCATCGACAAAGACGAGCGTGCCGCACTGGACGCGCTGATGGAGAAGATTAGCTTTACCAAACGCAAGTCATGATCACATCATCACGTTTGGTGAAGAATTGATAAAGAAATCGGGGTTATCTGGGTGTGCGAATCACAGAATCACGCTATTGATTCGTGTCAACGAATCACCCGAGACTCAGGTGTAGGAGCAGAACATGGCCGCCAAAGATAACGACGACCAAAAGACCGACAACGAAAACGCCGAGATTTCCCTGGATATGAGCCAGGCTGCGGTCAAGAAAATGATCGCTGAGGCGCGGGAACGTGGCTACATCACCTATGATCAACTCAATCAGGTTCTGCCGCCTGATCAGGTGAGTTCCGAGCAAATCGAAGATGTGATGTCGATGCTGTCTGAGATGGGCATCAACATCATCGAGGACGATGAGGTCGAGGAAGAAGAACAAAAGACCACAGCGCTGGTCGATACCTCGTCCAATACCCGCGAAGTGGCTCTGGGCTCTGGCAATCAGGAAAAGCTAGACCGTACCGACGACCCTGTCCGGATGTATCTGCGCGAGATGGGTTCTGTTGAGCTCTTGTCTCGTGAAGGCGAGATCGCGATTGCGAAGCGCATCGAGGCGGGCCGCAATACGATGATCGCCGGGCTTTGTGAAAGCCCGCTGACCTTCCAAGCGATCACCATCTGGCGCGACGAACTTCTGTCCGAAGACATTCTTCTGCGCGACGTCATCGACCTAGAGGCCACCTTTGGCAATCAGATGGACGAGGACGGCGAAGAGGAAGAGAATGTCGTCGACACCTCTTCGGCGGCGAAGCCTGAAAAGAAAGAGGCCGAGCAAGAGCTGGATGCCGACGGCAATCCGATCCAGAACGACGATGATGATGACGACGATGATCAGGCCAACATGTCTTTGGCCGCGATGGAAGCCGCTCTGAAGCCGCGCGTTCTCGAGATGCTCGACCGCATCGCCGAAGACTATGTGATGCTCTCGGATATGCAGGATCTTCGGATTTCTGCGACCTTGAACGAGGACGACAGCTTCTCGGACAAAGAAGAGGCGACCTATCAGAAACTGCGCTCCGAGATCGTCGAGCTGGTGAACGAGCTTCACCTGCACAACAACCGTATCGAAGCACTGATCGACCAGCTGTACGGCATTAACCGCCGTGTCATGTCGATTGACAGCTCGATGGTGAAACTGGCGGACCAAGCCCGTATTAACCGTAAAGAATTCATCGAGGCCTACCGTGGCCGCGAACTCGACCCGAACTGGCTGGACGAGATGTCTCAAAAGCCGGGCCGTGGTTGGCAGATGTTCATGGAACGCTCTGTTGGAAAGGTCGAAGAGCTACGTGGCGACATGGCGCAAGTCGGTCAATATGTCGGTCTGGATATCCCTGAATTCCGCCGCATTGTGAACCAAGTGCAGAAGGGCGAAAAAGAAGCCCGTCAGGCCAAGAAAGAAATGGTCGAAGCGAACCTTCGTTTGGTGATTTCGATCGCCAAGAAATACACGAACCGCGGCCTGCAATTCCTTGATCTTATTCAAGAAGGTAACATCGGCCTGATGAAGGCGGTCGATAAATTCGAATACCGTCGCGGCTATAAATTCTCGACCTATGCGACCTGGTGGATCCGTCAGGCGATCACTCGGTCTATTGCCGATCAGGCCCGTACGATCCGAATTCCGGTCCACATGATCGAGACGATCAACAAGCTGGTGCGGACTGGCCGTCAGATGCTGCACGAGATTGGTCGCGAGCCGACGCCAGAGGAACTGGCAGAAAAGCTGCAGATGCCTTTGGAAAAGGTCCGCAAGGTGATGAAAATCGCCAAGGAACCGATTTCGCTCGAAACCCCGATTGGCGACGAAGAGGATTCACAGCTCGGCGATTTCATCGAGGATAAGAATGCTGTGCTGCCTCTGGACAGCGCCATTCAGGAGAACCTCAAGGAAACCACGACGCGCGTTCTGGCGTCACTCACGCCGCGTGAGGAACGGGTCCTGCGGATGCGCTTTGGTATCGGCATGAACACCGACCACACACTCGAAGAAGTCGGTCAGCAGTTCAGCGTGACCCGCGAGAGGATCCGTCAGATCGAGGCGAAGGCCTTGCGGAAACTCAAGCACCCAAGCCGGAGCAGGAAGCTGCGGAGCTTCCTGGACCAGTAGTGACATACAAATGGAAACGGCGAGGAGTATTCCTCGCCTTTCTTTTTCTCAGCTTTGCTGTGCCCATCTGGATCATGTCCCGCTGTAGCGGCTGGAACGAAGGCTCCATGCAGGTTGCGGCTTGCTCGCCGGATTGGGGCTGGCTCGCTGAAATGGCCAATAGCCTCTATGCCTTTGTTCTTGTGGCTTCTTTCATGGGCGGCATTCCGATCCTGATCTATTTGATCATCGTTTTGATCCTGTCGTGGATCCTTGCCCGCGTGATCATCCGCAAGCCGACCCACTGACTTTTCGCGATTTGGCGACCTCATGATATAAGCTTCTCAGGGTTAAGAGGGGAGCGTGTTATGCGTATCATCAAATGGGTTGTTCGCCTGCTCGTTTTACTGGCCGTGATCTTCGTCGGCGGGGCGTTTCTTTTGCCAAAGGAGACCTCTGTTGCGCGCACGGTGACAATGAATGCAGCGCCCGAAGTGATCTTTCCCTATATCGCGAACCTCCGCGCCAATCAGTCCTGGTCGCCATGGCTCGACCGCGACCCTGACATCCAGCTTGCGTTCAATGATGTCCCCGAAGGCGTCGGCGCGGCGATGAGCTGGCAGTCCGAACATCCGCAGGTTGGCTCTGGCAATATGATTATCATCGAGGCGCAAGATCCTCGGCGTCTGGTCACGGCCTTGGATTTCGGTGAGATGGGTACGGCCACGGCCTATTTTAATCTGGTCGCCGCAGAGGGTGGCACAGCGGTCACCTGGGGCTTTACCTCTGACAATGGCAATAACCCGATGTTTCGCTGGATGGGCCTGATGATGGATGGCTGGGTTGGGCCGGATTATGAGCAGGGTCTTAACAATCTGAAAAAGCTGGTTGAGGGCGCCTAAGACTCTGGGATCTGATAGGGGCGAAAGCTGATCGATTTGATCACAGAGGTGGCCTGCAACGCGGGGTCTGCGCGCCCCGCCCAATTGGCAATAGAGGGGTCCACCGCCCAGATATTGGCATAGAGCCGCCCCGGGATACGCGGGATATCGGCGTCTATGGCAAAGACCTTCCTGCCATTCACAAACCAGTCTATCCCTTTGGGGTGCCAGTCAAATTCATAGGTGTGCAGACACGTAGCGGCGTCAAACCCGAGCGGAATATCGCGTTCACGCAGTTGACCGTCCACGAACCAGGCAACATGCAGTTTAGTCGTGTCTTTGCCCAGAAACTCGATATCGATCTCGTCATGACGCGTGCCGTAGTAAGGGCCGGTATAGGTGAAAAACCCAGTCACGAGCCCGTCGCCCTTTGCGGGTTGGATCTGCACCGAATAGCGCCCGTAGTGAAGCGTTTCTAACGTACGAACAGAGCCGCCAGCAAAGTGGTTCAGCCCGCCTGCATGGGGCGCAAGGCTCAGGCGCAGACCGTGGTTGATGCTGACGCGGGCGCGCCGCCAATCTGTGTCAAAGCTGGAGTGACTAAAGTCATATTGCGCCACATGCCACATTGAAGGGCTCAGGCTGCGAAAGCTCTCGTCAAAACCGTCAACGGCTTGAGCATTGCACAGCACAGGGGTGGCAGTGCTCAGGGCAGAGCACAGCAGAGCGCGTTTCAGCATCGCGGCCTCGTTGGGTTTTGGCGTTAAGGTTTTGTTAACTATTCGCGCTGGTGCGCAAAAGTTAACAAATTTCCGAGATTATGGTTAACGCCTTGCCTTTGGTCGTTGCCCGTATCAGGGTCTCTCTATGATCCAAGAGCTGACAATCCAGACGCAAGGTGCTGGCCTTTACGAAATCACACGTGACGTGGCGCGCACCTGTGTGGGCGCAGGCGATGGGCTATTAACCCTGATGATCCGCCACACCTCGGCCAGCCTGCTTTTTCAGGAAAACGCCGATCCCGAAGTGCAAACGGATCTGCAGAACTATTTCCACCGTTTGGTGCCTCCGACGACGGATCCTTCGATGTCCTATCTGACACACACTTACGAAGGCCCTGATGACATGCCCGCCCATATCAAAGCGGCCATGATGCCCGTCAGCCTGTCGATCCCTGTTCAGAACGGGCAAATGATGCTGGGCACATGGCAGGGGATCTATGTGTTTGAACACCGAAACGCGCCCCATACCCGCCGAATTGCCTCTCACTTTAACGCGTAGTTACGCTTTATCTGGGGGGTGAAATTCCCCTCTACCCAAAGTGAAGTATAGCCCCTATAGTGCCTGTGGATAACTGGGGGAACGCCCCAATACGATTGACAGAGTTGAAGGTTGGGGGACCACAATGCGCTGCCCATTTTGCGGAAATGTTGACACCCAGGTAAAGGATTCACGCCCTGCAGAGGATCATGTCTCGATCCGGCGGCGTCGGTTTTGTCCGTCCTGTGGGGGCCGGTTTACCACCTATGAACGCGTGCAGCTGCGCGATCTGGTGGTGGTGAAATCCAGCGGCCGTCGCGAAGATTTCGACCGTGACAAGCTGGAACGCTCGATCCGCATCGCTCTGCAAAAACGCCCGCTGGAACCAGAGCGCATCGATCAGATGATCTCTGGCATCGTGCGCCGTCTGGAAAGCATGGGCGAAACCGATATCCCGTCCAAGACCATCGGCGAGATCGTCATGGAAGCCCTCGCGCGCATCGACACGGTCGCCTATGTGCGCTTTGCCTCGGTCTATAAAAACTTCCAAGCGGCGGATGATTTCGACAAATTCGTCTCAGAGCTGCGGCCAGACGTGAAGCCCGAAGATTGATCCACGACGACAAAAGGTACATGGCGCTCGCCCTCACGTTGGGGCGACGCGGGCAGGGGCTTTGCTGGCCTAATCCGGCTGTGGGATGCGTCATCGTCAAAGACGGGCGCATCGTCGGTCGCGGCACCACGGCCCCTGGCGGACGGCCGCATGCGGAACCTCAGGCATTGACGCAAGCGGGCGCGGCCGCTTTGGGGGCAACGGTCTATGTCACTTTAGAGCCTTGTTCTCATTATGGAAAAACCCCGCCTTGCGCAGAGGCGCTGATCAAGGCGGGCGTCGCGCGCGTGGTTGTGGCGCTCAGAGATAATGACCCGCGGGTGTCTGGGCGTGGCCTCAAGATGCTAGAGGATGCGGGGATTGACGTGACCACAGGCGTCTTGGCGGACGAGGCGGCTTGGGATCTAAAGGGCTTTTTCCTGAAAACCGACGCGGGGCGGCCCTTTGTAACTCTGAAACTCGCCATGACGCTGGATGGGCGGATCGCCACGGCGACTGGCGAAAGCAAATGGATCACAGGTCCCGAGGCGCGGCGTCGCGTTCATGCGCAGCGGGCCAATCACGATGCAGTGCTTGTAGGCGGAGGCACAGCGCGGGCCGATGATCCCTCTTTGACCGTGCGTGACATGGGCATTGCGCATCAACCGGTGCGCGTGGTGGCCAGCCGTCGTCTGGATCTGCCGATGGACAGTGTTTTGGCCAAAACCGCGCGGGATGTGCCTGTTTGGCTGGTGCATGGGCCCGACGCGTTGGAGGCGCGTAAGACAAGCTGGTCAGTGGCCGGCGCGACCCTGCTGCCGTGTGACCTAAACGGGGCTCAGCTTGATCCGGGCGCTCTGCTCACGGCGCTTGGGGCGCAGGGGCTTACGCGTGTTTTCTGTGAAGGCGGCGGGTCTCTTGCGGCGTCTTTGCTGCAGGCGGGGTTGGTGGATCAACTGATCGTCTTTACGGCCGGTCTGGCGCTTGGGGCTGAGGGGCATCCGGGTATTGGCGCTTTGGGGGTTCAGAAAATGGCCGAAGCCCCACGCCTTAAGCTTGCGACGCAAGAGCGTGTTGGCGATGACATCATGAGCGTTTGGCGTCGCCCTTAACGCCAGAGGTGCTGATAGCTGGCAAAGACCCCCTGTGCCTTAGACAGCAAACGGTTCAGGCGACCCGGATGGGCGATTTCGCCTGATTTCAGCAAGTTCACAGCGTGTTCAACGGAGCAGGGCAAGCCTACCTTGGCATCAAAAAAGCGCGGGTAGTCGATAAGGCAGGCATGGACCAAACCTTCAAGGCTCGGTCTTGCTGTGCGGCGCTCGGGCACCTCGGACATGTCCCGCGTGAGCCCCCAGCCCGCATAGAATGGCGCGCCATATGTCGTCACAGGCAGCCCCCGCATCAGCGCCTCAAATCCGGTGAGAGAGGTCATTGTATGCACCTCCTGAACCTCGGCGAGCAGGGCCGAGATATTCGCATCCTTGATGACAACATCCGCGATGTCACCGGCGTTCTCGACCTTGCCTGCACGCAGACCTGCGACCACATCGGGATGTTCTTTATAGATAATCACCGCGTCCGAGTTGGCCTCGCGCACTGCGGTTAGCAGGTCAAGATTTGTGCGGATCTCGCCTGCTCCTAAGAGGATAGAGGCATCGTCCTCGACCTGACCGGGCACGAGAATTCGGTGACCTTCGGGCAGGGAAGGGAGTTGCCCATCCAGATTATATTTGCTGAGATGATGGGCCGTGATCGCCTCGATCAAACGCGCGGCGCGCTGTGTTTGGGCAGGCGAGAGGCGTGCGCGTTTGGAGATCAGCGTTTCCAAATCTGAGGGGCGAGAGGGGTCAAAGTAAATCCCCGAACGGTCAAGGATCAGCGATAAAGGCGGGACCAACTCGGCGCCTAGACCTCGCGATCTAAGGAAGCCGTCCTCGACGCGGGTGGCGTCCTGATCGCTGGCGCCCCAGACCATCGCGGGGCGCTCTGGTTTTGCTTTGCCAAAACCCATTCGCTTTGTGCCACCGAAAAACTTCTGAAAATGCCCGCGTTTCCAGAGTCTTATGTTGTCGCCTGTCCAGCCTTGATGGTCTTCGCGCCACGCCCGTGCTTGCGCCTCCAGCGCGCCGATCACGTCTTCGATCTCGCAAAGCTGGTCTCGCAATGGATCGTACCATGTCGGGTATAGCATCATCGCGGCGGCAAAGAGTTGGGCTTTGGTCAAAACCCGCTGCCGCCGCGCTGGCGCGTTTTGGTCAGAGGTCAGTCCCCAACCTGCATAAAACGGCTGGCCAAAAACGCGTGGTTTATGGCCTGCGTAGATCGCTTCAAACCCCATTTGCGAGGATATCGTATAAACGCCAACGGCGCCTTCAAACAGCACCCAGGGCGAAATCGGTTGATCCCAAAGTTTGACCCGTTCGTTCACATCCTTTTGGCCGAAATACCCCTCGCGAAACCCTTGCTGGGTCTCTGGATGGGTTTTGATCAGCACAGGCACACCGGGATGCTCCTCTTGCGCCATCACCAGCATTTCTTGAAAGTCGGCATCCGTTGCGCCAGAGGCGCGCACCGCAGCGTCATCACGGGTCTGGTCGATGACGAGGACATAGCCCGGCTGGGGGGCAGGGGCGTCGGGCAGAAATGCGTTGTATTTGCTGAGATGCGCGTCCTGAATCCGCTCAATCGCGGCGCGGGCACGGGTCAAAAGCGCTGCGTCATCAAGAGGATGCGTGGCCAAGAGCGTTTCCAGATCGCTGGGCGTGCGCCCGTCAAAGTGAACGCCCGATTGATCGATAAGGATCCCCATCGGAGGCTCTCCTGCGCGGCCCGGGTGAAGAGAGCGCAAAAAGGCATCCTCGACGCGCAAAAGCGGGACGTCATAGCGCGCAGCCATGGCTTCACCTCGTGGCGCGATGGGGCTTTGTCCCCATACGCCCACCAGATCACCTTCGCGGGGGCGCCCCAATGCAATGGGATAGCCAGCCAATCGCATGATCCGCCGCAGGCGCCGTTGCCACAGAAAGCCGCCGTTATAGACAAAAACACGCCGAGGATTTTGGTCCTCGGCGTGTGGGCTTTCATTATGGGGCGTGATCACCCTTAGCCGCCTGTCAAAGACGTCAGACCGCTGATTTGGCCTGCAGATCCGGTGAGCGCCGAGATCGTCTTATCCCACTGGGTGAACGGCGCTTCGGTTACGTAAAGCGTGTCGTCGTCGCGAATGACAAAGTCACGCGCGTGGAACATGCCATTGGGCTGCGTCAGATCAAGCACATAGACCAGACGCTGTGCGCCGATCAGATCGTCGCGGCCCATCACGACATTCGCGATCTCTGCAGGTTCGTTGCGGAAGACAAAAACGCCGGTCGGGTCAGCTGCGCGGGTGTTCAGGCCTCCGACTTGGGCAATTGCCTCAATCGCCGAAATGGCTTGGTTGTCAAAAGTCATACGCGTCTGGGTGCCAGTTGCGCCAAGGGCTGTAAAGGCGCGGGTGTCGGCCTCGACCAGAATGCGGTCGCCGCCGCGCAGCGCGATGTCCAGATGCGGATTGTCGTAAAGATCCTGGAACCAGATTTTGCCGGTTTCCTTGCCGCGGGTGACTGTGACCTGCGCCACTTCGGGGCGTACGGTGACACCGCCAGCCTGCGCAAGCATCGCAGACAGGGTGCGGGTGGGGCGTTGGATTGGATAGACGCCTTGGCCTGCAATCGCGCCCACAATCGACACGGTAGAGCCATCGCCCGCCACGCGGCGCACTTCGACCTGTGGATCGGGGGTTTGGTCTTCGAGCTTGCCGCGGATGATGCGGCGCACGGCCTCTGGTGTGTTGCCTGCCGCGCGGATGCGGCCTGCATAGGGCACAAAGATATGGCCAGAGCCATCGACCTGAACCTGTTCTAGAACGGCCGCAACCTGACCTTCCGGGCCAAGCAAAGGCTTGTCGACGTTTTCCCAAATGGTCAGCGACAGAGTGTCGCCGGGGCTAATAATGTCAGATCCCAGGATGCCCGCGTTTTTGAATTTATTCGAGAACCCCAGCGCCATATCCACAGCGGTGGCTCGGGTCACGCGGTCATTGACGGACACCACAAAAGCGTCGCCCTGTTGTTGAACGGACCCTGAATAAATCTCGCGCTTGTTCGGGCCAGAGCGGGGCAAGCCGCATGACGTTACAACGGCCAAAGCCGCCACCACGGCGATAGACTTCGCCCAACGGGAGGAATGGGTTTTCACTGCTCGGTCTCCTCGACCTATGTTTTTCTGCCTCAATTATTAACGCTAAATTACCAGATTACTGGGATAAAATCCAGCGCTAGACCTTGTGTCTTTTAGCTGATCGCACGCAACTGTTGCCTCGGCGCGGCGCGTCCGGATTGGAGCGCGGCGTAGGGATCTTCCTTTGCGAGCATCATATCCACCACCTGCCGCAAGAGTTGTTGGCGGCCGCGATGTGCGTAGAATCCGCCAGCGATCTGGCTGGTTTCCAGCAAAAAACGGCGATAGTCGCGATAGGCGGCCATGTCCGGGCGTGTGGCCTCTGCAAAGAAGTTCCGCAGGCTCAGATCGCTGATGAATTCGGGCTGGTCATAGACCGCCTTGCCAAAGATCTTGACCGGAATGCCGCGCCAAAGCGCCTGTTGCCCGGCGGTGGAGTTCACGGTGACCACGCTGCGGGTTTCATTGAGCAACTGCGCGAGTTTGCCGCCGCGTACGAAATGCACACGATCTGCGACGCCGTATTTGCGGGCAAATTCCATCGCAAGACTGCGCACTTTCACACGGCCGTCCTCAAGCGGGTGGGCTTTGAACACCAGATGGTGATGCTTGGGTGCGCCAAGCGCAAAGTTTTCAACCACCAGTTCGATAAATTCACTCATGGTGGAAAACGGTGAATGTTCCTGAAAGCTGGTGTCATGTTCCAGCTGCAAAAGGCACAGGTGATAGGGGAAGCCACCATGGCGGATCCGCCAGGTGGCTATCCGGCGTTGGATCGCGTGGCGGGGCATTTTCAAAAGCCGCAGGCAATGCAGCGCAAATTCCTGCCGCACATTCAATGCGCGATGTGGTTGAAACGCAGGGTATTTGCCATTCGCGAACATCACGAACCAATGATAAAGCGCGCCGTAAAAGATATGCTCACGCATGTCGCCCCAATGCGCCGGAGGCATAGGGGATTCCATATCCGCACCGGCCAAGGCCTCTTGCATTTGAGGAATGGTGATGTCCATCAGTCGGGAATGTCCGTTTGAGCCATCGCGCTCATAAGTGACCCAGAAGGGGCGCAAATAGCCCTCTTCGAAAATGTGGACGGTCAGGCCGCGTGCTTTCGCGAGCCGAACTGCCTCGGCGTGCACGCCGCGTGTGTCGCCATAAAGCACGACATCCGTGACGTTTTTCTCGTCAACAATCCGGGTGAATTCCGTAGGCCAATCGAGTAGATCGCCACGATAGGGGATATAGCGCGACATATCAGACCAAAACGCCTGATCGCCCGCATTGAACCCAACCCGCCAGATGTCCGCGCCAGATTTCGCGACCATATCGGCCAGCAACCGGAAAAAAGGCCCATGAGGCCCCTGTAAGAAAAGAAAACTGCGGTTTTCGCTGCTCGGCTGCATATCTGCGCTCGTGTTGGTTACCTAAGTCTATAGCACTTGTTCTTCAGAGAGGTTAACGGTTTTTCGTGGCCAAACTATGGCATCTTGTGCCGAGCCGCGCTCTTGTTTAGGTCTGAGTCCGGAATGCAACACGAGAGACACCATGTTCACAGGCATCATCACTGATATCGGCGAAATTCGAGAGCTTGAGAAGCGCGGCGATCTGCGAGCGCGGATTGGCACGTCTTATGACATTTCGACCATCGATATGGGCGCCTCGATTGCGAGCGATGGCTGCTGTTTGACGGTGATCGCGATGGGCGATGACTGGTATGACGTCGAGATCTCGGCGGAAACCGTATCCAAAACCAATCTGGATGCCTGGACTGTTGGCAAACGCGTGAACCTAGAACGCGCCCTCAAGGTCGGAGACGAACTGGGCGGCCACATCGTTTCAGGCCACGTGGATGGCGTCGCCGAGGTGATTGCAATGCAGGACGAAGGCGACAGCACGCGCGTGACTTTGCGCGCGCCTGAGGCTTTGGCGAAATACATCGCGCCCAAGGGCTCTGTTGCTTTGAACGGCACGTCCTTGACGGTCAACGAAGTCGAGGGCTGCGACTTTGGAATCAACTTTATCCCCCACACCAAAGAGGTGACGACCTGGGGCGATGTCGCGGTTGGCGACAGAATCAATTTGGAAATTGATACGCTCGCGCGTTACGTGGCGCGGCTGCAGGATATGTCGTAAATATCTGTCTTTGCTGATGGAATTTGAGGGGTCGCCAAGGGGCGACCCTTTTGCGTTTTGGGGCGGGGTGAAATTGTTACACTGGTATTTTCGCGTTAATCAGGCTATCTCCGAGGCAGGATTTTTGGAAAGGCAAGCCCATGGCGTTTGAAAGCCCCGGACCCATCGAACAGTCTCTGCGCGATGCAATCAGCCCCATCGAAGAGATCATCGAAGAGGCCCGTCAGGGGCGTATGTTCGTGCTTGTCGATCATGAAGACCGCGAGAACGAAGGCGATCTGGTGATCCCAGCGGGGTTTGCAGACGCCGCCGCGGTGAATTTCATGGCCACCCATGGGCGCGGGTTGATCTGTCTGACACTGCCCAGCGAGCGCATTGACCAGTTGGGTCTGCCAATGATGGCGATGCACAACTCCTCTCGTCATGAAACGGCCTTTACGGTGTCTATTGAGGCGCGTGAGGGTGTGTCCACGGGCATCTCCGCGGCCGATCGCGCTTTGACCGTCGCAACCGCGATCAACGAACAATGCGGGCCCGCTGATATTGCGACTCCCGGTCACGTTTTCCCTCTGCGCGCGCGCAAAGGCGGCGTTCTGGTGCGGGCAGGGCATACCGAAGCAGGCTGTGACATCAGCCGTCTTGCCGGCCACTATCCGGCGTCAGTCATTTGCGAGATCATGCGCGAAGACGGCACGATGGCGCGTCTGCCGGATCTTGTTGAATTCTCAAGCAAACATGGGCTCAAGATCGGCACGATTTCTGACCTGATCTCCTATCGCTCCCGCAATGACAATCTTGTCGAATTAACTGACCGCCGCACCGTAGATTCCGAATTCGGCGGCGAATGGGACATGCATATTTTCACCGACCAAACCCATGGCGTGGAACATGTGGCCTTGGTGAAAGGCGATATCACAACGGATGAACCTGTGCTCGTGCGCACCCACGCGCTGAAAGTCGAAAAAGACATGCTCGGCCTTGGCGCAAAACGTGCCGATGAGATGCGCTCGGCCATGGAAGCGGTGGATCGCGAGGGGCGGGGGGTTGTCTGCCTTTTCCGGTCTCCCAAGAACCGTCTGTTTGTCGAAGAGGACGAGGGCCCCCGCACCGTCAAACAAATCGGGATCGGCGCGCAGATCCTGTCAAAGCTCGGCCTTAACAAGCTGGTCTTGCTGACAAATTCCCCGCAGGCCGTCTATCTGGGCCTAGAGGCCTATGGGTTGGAAATCACCGACACTCGCCCGATCGAAGTGGAGTAAATCATGGCCGGATCCGAACAACATTACATCATGCCGCGCGCGGAATTTGACCGTCCGGTGAAGATCCTGATCGTCGTGTCGCCTTACTACAAAGACATCGCCGACAATATGGTCGCGGGCGCTGTGGCCGAAATCGAGGCCTGTGGCGGCACATATGAGATCGTCGAAGTCCCCGGCGCTTTGGAAATCCCAACCGCCATTGGCATGGCCGGTCGCATGGCGAATTTCGATGGGTTTGTGGCCTTGGGCTGCGTGATCCGTGGTGAAACCACTCATTATGATACGGTCTGCAACGATAGCTCGCGCGCGATCCAACTGCTTGGTTTGCAAGGGCTTTCCATCGGTAACGGCATCCTGACCGTGGAAAACCGGCCCCAGGCCGAAGTCCGTGCCGATCCCAAAGATCAAAATAAAGGCGGCGGAGCGGCCGCTGCGGCCTTGCATCTCATCGCGCTTTCGCGCAAATGGGGCGGCCCGCGTAAGGGAGTCGGTTTTATTCCGGCCACTGACGAATTTAAAATCGCGGGCGCGACAAAGGATACCCCGACCGCATGACCTCTGAGCTCTCAGGTAACCAAAAACGCAAGATGAAGTCCGCCGCCCGTCTGTTCGCGGTGCAGGCGCTCTATCAGATGGAGCAATCTGGTCAGACCTTTGATCAGGTGCGCGTGGAATTTCTGGACCACCGTTTTGGTGAAGTCTTCGAAGACTATGAGATGCTTGAGGGCGACGTTACGCTGTTTTCCGAGCTGCTGGAGCAGGCGGTGAACCATCAGGCGCTGGTGGATCAGATGACGGATCGTGCGCTGGTGGCGAAATGGCCTTTGGGGCGAATCGACAGCACTTTGCGGGCTTTGTTTCGCGCGGCGGGGGCAGAGCTGACCCAAACCGAGACGCCGCCCAAAGTGGTTATCGTGGAATTCGTGCAGGTGGCTCAGGCCTTCTTTCCGGAAGGCAAGGAAGGCAACTTCGTGAATGCCGTGCTCGATCACATGGCACGCGAAGCCAAACCTGAAGCGTTTTAGGCGAAGAGGGCGAGGCCTCGACCGATGAGGGGCCTCTAGAAATCCAATCCCAGATCAATCGTGCGCGCCGAATGGGTCAGCGCGCCTGAGCTGATGTAGTCCACACCTGTCGCTGCAATCGACTTGATCCGGTCAAGTTTCACATTGCCCGACGCTTCGGTTTTCATCGCGCCATTGACCATCGCAACTGCCTCGCGCAGCTGGTCATTGTCCATATTGTCCAAGAGCACGACTGACGCACCACCGGTTGCCAGAACCTCTTCCAACTGATCCAGACGGTCGACTTCGATCTCAACGGCCATCATGTGGCTGGCGTGGCGTTTGGTGGCTTCCAGAACTTGTTTCACCCCACCGGCAGCGGCGATGTGGTTGTCTTTGATCAGGATCGCATCGGACAGGGAATAGCGGTGATTGTAGCCTCCGCCGTGCAGCACAGCCAGCTTTTCCGCCAAGCGCATATTCGGCGTGGTCTTGCGCGTGCAGGTGACGCGGGCGGTGGTGCCCTCGGCCTCGGCAACAAAGCTCGCGGTTTTGGTCGCGATGCCTGTCAAGCGGCCCGCGTAATTCAAAGCCACGCGTTCGGCTGATAGGATGGAGGCCGCAGAGCCTTTGATTTCCATCAGCGTCGTGTCTTTTTCGGCACTTTCCCCATCCCCAACGCGTGTTGTGACCTCAAGCGAAGGATCGACCATGCGAAACGCCAATGCTGCGATTTGCATCCCCGAGACCACACAGTCCTCGCGGGCGTTCAACCGCGCCGCATAGGTCGTGTCCGCAGCGATCACCGCGCGCGTGGTGACGTCGCCATAGCTTCCGAGGTCTTCCATGAGGGCCGCTTTGACCATCGGTTCCAGGATCAGATCGGGGACGGTGGCGAAACTCATAGGGGGTCCTCGGTTTTGGCGGTGACGCGGGCGCGGATGGCGCGCGCCTCAGATAGGGTCATTTTAGAACGTTTCCCGGGTCCTGGCATAGGGTCGGGGAAATCAGAGCGTGCATGCGCCCCGCGGGATTCTTCGCGCACAAAGGCGCAGGCCGCGACCAGCGTGGCTGTTGCGCACATGTTCAAAAGGCTTTCGCTTTGGGCGTTTGCCTCGATCTCTTGCAGGGTGTTCAACGCCTCGGCGAGGCCTTTTGCGTCGCGGATCACGCCGACATTGTTGGACATCGTGGACCGAAGTCGTGTCACGTCGTCGGCTTCCGGCGCTTTTGCTGTGCCTTTGAAATCCATATTAATTTCAGCGGCTTGCGTCTCAACCCTCTGCACCTTGATGCCCTCAGCGCAGATGCGCGCATAGACCAAGGCTTCAAGCAATCCGTTAGAGGCCAAACGGTTAGAGCCATGCAGGCCTGTCGAGCTCGCTTCACCGCAAACCCAAAGGTTTCCAAGGCTCGCGCGGCCCTCGGCGTCAGTCGCAATCCCGCCCATGTGATAATGCGCAGCAGGGGCTACGGGGATCGGCTGCCTGACCGGATCAATGCCATTGCGCGCGCAATACTCCGCAACTGAGGGGAACAGGTCGATGATCTCGGCCCCAATCGCCTCGCGCGTATCAAGCATCGGCCGGTTGCCTGCCTGATGCTGCGCAAAGACGGCACGGGCGACGATATCGCGCGGCGCGAGTTCCGCATCGGGGTGGACCGAAAGCATGAACCGCTCACCGTCCTCGTTGATCAGCGTCGCGCCTTCGCCGCGTAGGGCTTCGGTGGCCAAGGGGGCAGGGTCTTCGCCGACATCCATGGCCGTCGGGTGGAATTGGACGAATTCGGCGTCTGCGATCACAGCGCCCGCGCGCGCCGCCATGCCGATCACCTGACCGCGAATGCGATGCGGATTGGTGGTCAGCGCGTAAAGCCCGCCAGAGCCGCCGCCCGCCAATAGGTAAGCCGATCCGCGCAGCATGATCGAAACCGAGCAATCCGCGTCACTCTGCGTGATCGCAACGCCTGTGACCGCGCCGCCCTCGGTGTCGAGTGACACAGCCATCGTGCCCTCAAGCACTTGAATTGATGGCGTTTCGCGGACTTCTTCGATCAGGGCGGCCATGATCTCGGCCCCCGCCTGGTCGCCTTTCACGCGCACGACACGGGCATAGGAATGGGCGGCCTCGCGAGACAGCACATAGCCGCCATCTTCTGTGCGATCAAAAGGCGTGCCGAGCGTCGTCAGATCCAGAATATGATCGCGCGCCTCGCGGGTGACCATGCGCGCGACGTCGGCGTCGACCGTGCCTGCGCCAGCACTCAGCGTGTCTTCGGCGTGGGACTCGGGACTGTCCTGATCCGCCATCGCCGCCGCTACGCCGCCCTGCGCCCAGGCAGAGCTTGCGCCTTCGCCCAAAGGCTCTGGAGAGATCATCACAACCGGTGTCGGGGCCAGTTTCAGCGCCGCATAAAGCGCGCCGAGGCCTGCGCCGACGATCACGACCCGATCTGTTTTGATCTCTTGCATGAGGTGCTTAGAGGCCCAGTTTCTGAGACAGGTCGATCATGCGTTGCACGGAAAGTCGCGCCTTTTCAGCGACGTCTGCGTCGACTTCGACCTGATTTTCCATTGTGTGCAAGACGTAAAGAACCTTCTCTAAAGAGATTTTCTTCATGTATGGGCACATGTTGCAGGGTTTGGCGAAATCCACTTCTGGCAGTTCGTCGGCGATGTTGGAGGCCATCGAACATTCAGTGATCAACATCGCCTTCTTGGGTTTGTTGTCATGCACCCATTTGATGATGCCCGAGGTCGAACCAGTAAAGTCGGACTCAGCCACAACGGCAGGGGTACATTCCGGGTGGGCGATGATTTTCACCTCAGGATCATACTCCCGGTAGGCCTTCAGGTCGTCCGCTGTATAAAGCTCGTGGACGATGCAGGAGCCTTCCCAGAAGACGACTTTCTTCTTGGAATGGTTCGCCACATTCAGCGCCAGATACTGGTCTGGGGTCATGATGACGGTGTCGCTCTCCATCGCGTCCACGATCTGCACCGCATTAGAGCTGGTGCAGCAGATGTCAGAGGCAGCTTTCACCTCGGCGGTCGTGTTTACATAGCTGACCACAGGCGCGCCGGGATATTTGGCACGCATTTCTTCGACGCCTTCGGCGGTGATGGATTCCGCGAGCGAGCAACCTGCGCTCATGTCCGGCATGAGGACGGTTTTTTCAGGGCTCAGGATTTTTGAGGTCTCGGCCATGAAATGCACGCCGCATTGGACGATTACATCGGCATCGACTTTGGTGGCCTCAATCGCCAACTGCAGGCTGTCGCCCGAGACATCGGAAATGCCGTGGAAGATTTCCGGCGTCATGTAGTTGTGGGCCAAAACAACCGCATTTCGCTCGCGTTTCAGATCGTTGATCGCCTTCACGTAGGGCGCATAGATCGCCCAGTCGGCAGGGCTGACGACGCGATCCATCCGGTCATAGATGTCGGCCATCGACGCGGCGAGGTCTGGATTCGGTGCAAGATCATAGTGGTCTGACAGTTTCGTCGTGATATCTAGCAACGGCTTGGCTCCGGTTGGCTGTGGCTTGGGTGGCATTTACAGTGCTGTTACAATTTAGGCCAGTGAAATAAAGGTTTTACGGGGAAAACGCGGGGTTATTCCCGATAGGCCGCGCTTTTGCGAAACAAGCGTTCCGATTTGAGTATTTTTGGCAAGATGAAACCCGTGCGGCATAGCTTCGCTCGCCCGTGTTCAAAGACTGGACCTTTGATGGGGAATGGGGCATAGAGATCACGAACTTAGGAGGCACATATGGGCATTGTGAACACGCTTCTTAGCGCTGTGACCTGGTGGAAGGGCCAGACGCTGAACACGCGGATCTTTACCTGGCGCAAAGGCGAGAAAGTTGGCGAAGACGATCAGGGCAATGTCTATTACCGCACCAAGAATGACAGCAAACGCTGGGTGATCTACAACGGCGAGGCCGAGGCAAGCCGTATTGGGCCTGACTGGCACGGTTGGTTGCACCGCACTTTTGACGAGTTGCCAAGCGAGAAGCCACTGCCGAAAAAATCATGGGAGCAGCCGCATCAGGAAAACCTGACGGGCACGATGATGGCCTATGCGCCGGCGGGCTCGATCCGCTCCAAAGCACCGGTAGAGCGCAGCGACTACGACGCGTGGTCTCCGGAATAGGATCGGGTCATGTCCTCCTCTACGCAACGTACTGAGATTGCCGTTGGCGGGCTGGTTCTGGCCGCTGCGATCGGGTTTGCTGCCTATATGGGGCAGGTCGCGACCTTTGGCTCGGGCGGCTCTGGCTATGAGCTCAGCGCGTCCTTCCGCTCGATTGAAGGCGTGAGTGTTGGCAGCGATGTGCGGCTGGCGGGCGTTAAGGTTGGCACGGTGACAGGGATCGAATTGGATCCGGTGACGTTTCGGGCCAATACGACTGTGAATGTTCAAGACGGCATCCTTCTGCCAGATGACTCAGCGATTGTGATTTCGTCAGAAGGCTTGCTCGGCGGGAATTTCGTCGAGGTTCTGCCGGGTGGCTCACCCTTCAACCTGGAACCGGGCTCCGAGATCATCGATACTCAGGGTGCCGTCAGCCTTGTGTCCTTGCTGATGCGCTTTGTGAGCGGTGGCGAGGAATGAGCGCTTTGCGTTCTGTAAAAGCGGCCATTTTGGCTGGAATTTTGTCGGCGGCTTCGGCGCAAGCTCAGGAAATCATTGTCGAATCCTTGGATGATCCGGTGGACGGTGAAACCGGGTTCATCACGGAAACTGACAGTGATGTCTTCCTGCGCGGCGCGTCTTTGTTTGAGGAAATCACCGAAGAGGTACGCGCGGTCAAAGGCTCGGGCGTTGATCTGAGGGCTTTGGACAAAACCACCGGTGAAGTGCGGGATATCACGCTGGCTGATGGGCAATCCGAAGTCTTTGGGTATTTGCGGATTGGTCTGACGGAATGCCGCCACCCTGACGACAATGCAACGGGCGAAGCCTATGCCTATCTGACCATTGTCGAAGAGGCGAACACTGCAGCCCCTGTGTTTCAAGGCTGGATGATTGCGTCGTCTCCTGCGTTGAACGCGATGGATCACGCGCGGTTTGACGTCTGGGTGCTGCGATGTCAGGCCGATGCGGCTGTCGCGGACGCCAGTACAGAAGAGACATCTGGCAACTGAGCGCCTGTGATGTCTGCGCGCCGGTGAATGGCGTCTTTTAACAGGAATTGATAGTCGGCGCGGGGGATTTCTTCGGCCCCTAGGCTGGCCAAATGATCCGTGATGAACTGCGTGTCAAAGAGCGTGTAGCCGCAATTTCGAAGATGCGTTGTCAGATAGGCGAGCGCGATTTTGGAGCCATTCGTAGCCCGCGAAAACATGCTTTCGCCGAAAAACGCAGCGCCTAGGGCGACGCCATAGACACCCCCGATCAAGCTACCCTCGCGCCAGACTTCCAGAGAATGGGCTTGAGACTTCTGGTGTAAGCCTATGTAAAGGCTTCGAATCCTGTCGTTGATCCAAGTGTTGGAACGGTCCGCGCAAGCATCCAGAACGCCTTCGAAGTCGCGGTTAAGCGTCACCTCATAATCCCCACGCCGCAACGCTTTGGACAAGCTGCGCGAGATATGAAATCGATCAAGTGGCAGGATCCCCCTTTGTTTCGGATCGACCCAGAAAATTTCTGGGTCGTCCTTATGTTCGGACATGGGAAAGACACCCATGGCATAGGCCTGCATCAATAGATCGGGGGTGATCTCTTGGCGGCTCATGGCGCGGCGTTAGGCGCCGTAGTTGGCGTCCAGCCATTTCTCCAGCCAGTGAATATTATAGTCACCGGAATGGATGTCAGCTTCTTCCAACAGAGCATGGAACAGCGGTACGGTGGTCTCAACCCCATCCACGATCAACTCGCCAAGGGCACGGTGCAGACGCGCCAGTGCCTCTGGACGGTCGCGACCATGCACGATCAACTTACCGATGAGGCTGTCGTAGTAGGGCGGGATCGAGTAGCCATCATAGAGCGCGCTGTCCATGCGCACGCCGAGGCCGCCTGGCGCGTGGTAATGGCTGATTTTGCCCGGACGTGGCGCGAAACCGGGGAAGGTTTCCGCGTTGATCCGTACCTCAATCGAGTGACCGTTGATCTCAAGGTCATCCTGCGTGAAGGACAGAGGCATGCCGGCCGCCACGCGGATCTGTTCGCGCACGAGGTCGACGCCGAAAATGCTTTCGGTAACAGGGTGTTCCACCTGCAGGCGGGTGTTCATCTCGATGAAATAGAACTCGCCGTTCTCATAAAGGAACTCGACGGTGCCAGCCCCGCGATAGCCCATTTCGGCAACCGCATCGGCGCAGACTTTGCCGATATAGGCGCGTTCTTCTGGGGTGATGCAGGGGCCGGGGGCTTCTTCGAAGACCTTCTGGTGGCGACGCTGCAAAGAACAATCGCGCTCGCCCAAATGGACGCCATTGCCCTGACCGTCGCCAAAGACCTGGATCTCGATGTGACGCGGGGTGGTGAGGTATTTCTCGATATAGACTTCGTCGTTGCCAAAGGCCGCTTTCGCCTCGGAACGCGCGGTGCCAAAGGCCTCTTCCATATCGTCTGCGGTCAGAGCGACTTTCATGCCGCGCCCGCCGCCGCCGGCGGTGGCTTTGACAATGACCGGATAGCCGAAGTCTTCGCCGATCTTTTTGGCAGCGGCCAGATCTGGAACTCCACCTTCAGAGCCCGGCACAACTGGGATACCCAGCTTCTTGGCGGTGTCTTTGGCGGTGATCTTGTCGCCCATGGTGCTGATGTCAGCGGCGCTTGGGCCGATGAAGGTCAGACCGTGGTCTTCGACGATTTCCACGAAACGTGCGTTCTCAGACAGAAAGCCGTAACCTGGGTGGATCGCCTGTGCGCCCGTGACTTCGCAGGCTGCGATGATGGACGCCATGTTCAGATAGCTGTCAGTACCCGCATTTGGGCCGACACAGATCGCTTCGTCTGCCATGCGCACGTGCATCGCGTCCGCATCTGCGGTGGAATGCACCGCGACCGACTTGATGCCCATCTCGCGGCACGCGCGGATCACGCGAAGTGCGATTTCTCCGCGGTTGGCGATGAGGATTTTATCAAACATCGCGAATACCTTATTCGATGATGACCAGAGGCGCGCCGAACTCAACCGTGCCGCCGTCCTCAACAAGAATGCGCTTGATGGTGCCTGCTTTTGGAGCAGGGATCTGGTTCATGGTTTTCATCGCTTCGATGATCAGGATGGTCTGACCTTCGGCCACCTGAGCCCCCACGGTGATAAACGCAGGCGCGCCGGGTTCTGGCTGCAGATAACACGTGCCCACCATCGGAGAGGTCACAGCGCCCGGATGGCTTGCAGGATCCTCGTTGCTCGCCGCAGGCGCAGCAGGTGCCGCAGTTGCAGGAGCCGCCGGTGCCGCCGGTGCCGCAGGCGCGGCCACTGGCGCAGTTGCCACCGGGGCGGGGGCCGCCATGGTGACGACTTCTTTTTGACGGCTGACACGCACATTCATGCTGTCGTTGTCGCCGTATTCGCGCATCACTTCCAGTTCGGTCAGATCGTTTTTCTCAAGCAATTCGGCCAGCGCCTGAATAAAGGAGACGTCCGCGTCGTGGGTCTTCTTGCTCATAATATATCCTCTGATGCGCGACAGCTGCGCGTCTGTTTGGTTTTCCCTAACGGCTGTATATAGGCTATCAGAAAGCTAAGGAAAAGCTCGGGGAACGGGGAAAACACCGCATTTCTTACCCTAGGTTAACGATTTTCGATCCATCCCCTAAAGATCATGCGGAAAATCACAGTGGCATGCCAGAAAGTTTCGCGACCAATTCGGCCAATTTGCGGGCCCCGAATTTTCGCAAAAGCCGTGCGCGGTATTCTTCGACAGTGCGGTAGCTTAGGTTCAGTTCTATCCCGATTTCCTTAGAGGTCTGACCCCGGCAGGTCAGGATCGCCACCTCACGCTCGCGTTGGGTGAGTTCGACGACGGGGCGTTCGTCCGACAGGTCTGCAAATGTCCAAACCCCGCTTTGAAACGGGTTGTCCGGCGACAGAGACTTGCCTCGCACGCGACACCAAAACAGGCTCCCGTCGGCGCGCCGCATGATGCGTTCGTCGTTGTAACGCCCTGTGTCCTCCATGGCGGCGCGTACTTTTTCGCCAAAGCTTTCGAAGTCTTCTTGGCTGGCATAAAATTCCGCGATGGATTTCCCAGAGCAGTCTTCTGGCGAGATTCCAAACATTTCACCAAAGGCTTTGTTGGCGGCATGGATGCGGCGTTTGTCCAGCATGCACATCCCGATCGGGGCGTGCTGGTAGGCAAGTTCTGAAATATTCATGGCGGCAGAATGCACTGGTTGGCCCCGCAAGCCAAGGACACAGTTTGCGCATAGATAAGAAGAGGCCACCTGTTTATTGCCGCGTCACTACCAAGCGTCACAAAGCAGATTTCTGATCGTCTGTTCGCTCTCAGGCTAACAAAACAAAAAAACCCGGCGCAAGGCCGGGTTTTTCCAAATTCATGTCAAAATGACTTAGTCGACCAGGGTCGCCTCAGTTGCCGCGCGCAGCTCTTCTTCGGTGACGCCGTCGGCGCACTCGACAATCTTCAAACCGCCTTCGACAACATCCAGAACACCGAGGTTCGTGATGATGCGGTCAACAACGCCTTTACCAGTCAGCGGCAGGGTGCATTCTTTCAGAACTTTGGACTGGCCGTGTTTGTTGGCGTGATCCATGACGACCACAACGCGACCAACGCCTGCGACCAGATCCATCGCGCCGCCCATGCCTTTGACCAGCTTGCCCGGGATCATCCAGTTCGCCAGATCGCCGTTCTCGGCCACTTCCATCGCGCCCAGGATCGCCATGGCGATCTTGCCACCGCGGATCATCGCAAAGGATTGCGCGGAGTCAAAATAGGCGGTCTGAGACAGCTCGGTGATGGTCTGCTTACCTGCGTTGATCAGGTCTGCATCCTCTTCTCCCTCGTATGGGAAAGGGCCCATGCCCAGCATGCCGTTTTCAGACTGCAGCGTCACTTCAACGCCTTCTGGAATGTAGTTGGACACGAGCGTCGGGATACCGATACCCAGGTTCACATACCAGCCGTCTTGCAGTTCTTGCGCGGCGCGGGCCGCCATTTGGTTACGATCCCAAGGCATTATGCTTCCTCCCGCTTGCGTGTGGTGCGTTGTTCGATGCGCTTCTCGTGGTCGCCCTGAATGATGCGGTGCACGTAGATGCCAGGCAGGTGAATCGCATCCGGGTCAAGCGAACCGGTTGGAACGATCTCTTCGACCTCGGCGATACAGATCTTGCCACAGGTCGCCGCTGGCGCGTTAAAGTTGCGCGCGGTCTTACGGAAGATCAGGTTCCCGGTCTCATCTGCTTTCCACGCCTTTACGATCGAAAGATCCGCAAAGATGCCTTCTTCCATGATATAGTCTTCCATGGCGCCGTCTTGGCCAGTTGGGAATTGCTTCTCCATCTTGCCTTCGGCGATCACGGTGCCCACGCCAGTGCGGGTGAAAAAGCCCGGGATGCCTGCGCCGCCGGCGCGCATACGCTCGGCCAGAGTGCCCTGAGGGTTAAACTCCAGCTCCAGCTCACCCGACAGATACTGGCGCATGAATTCCGCGTTCTCACCTACGTAAGAGCTGATCATCTTCTTAACTTGCTTGGTCTGCAACAGAATGCCGATGCCAAAGTCATCCACGCCCGCGTTGTTGGACGCAAATGTCAGATCCTTGGTGCCCGCGTCTTTGATCGCGTCCAAGAGCAGTTCCGGAATACCGCAGAGGCCAAAGCCTCCGGCGGCAATAAACATGCCGTCATGCAAGAGGCCATCCAACGCCTCCGCTGCATTTGCATAGATTTTTTTCATGGATGTCTCCCAATTCCATTTGGCGTGTTTTTGAATTTTGCCTTGCTTCAAGTCAACGCATACAGGGGCGTCCGGTATTACTACGGACTTACCGCAAGGGGCGTTTTTTTCACCGCCGCACTGAACCTTTTGCCCGATCACGCGCACTATAGGATAGTTGGCCAGGAAAGGGCAAAACATGACCGGCAAACGCCGCGCCTTAGAAGAGTTTTTGGTGATCGAAGCGCGCCTTGGGCGGCGCGCGGCGATGGCTGAGCTGGTGCGCCTTCGCGGACCTCGCCTCTTGGTGCATGCGGCGCGGTTGCTGAACGGCAAAGACGAGGCGCAGGACGCTGTGCAAGACGCTTGGGTGCAGATCTTTCGCGACCTGCAAAAGCTGAAAGACGTGGCGGCCTTTCCGGCGTGGGCTACTCGGATTGTATCTCGATGTTGCTACAGGATCATAGAAAAACGCATTCGGGTCCAGGACGCCAAACGAGAGATTACGCCTCTCATTGAGGACAGCTGTGAAGTCGATCTGAACGAAGAGGCACAGATCCTTCGCCAAGCCATAGACGCCTTGCCAACACCCCAGCGCGCGGCCATTGCGCTGTTCTACCTAGAAGACATGAGCCTAGCCGAGGTGGCCGTCTCGCTGGATGTGCCGGTGGGCACGGTAAAATCGCGCCTTTCAATGGCGCGCATGTCGCTGAAAGACGCTTTGAAAGGAGACTTGGATGTCTAGCAAAAATGACCTTGATCGTATGATCGAAGATGCTCTGAAAGGGCAAGACAGTGAGATCCTGCGCGAGACGCAAGAGCTTGGCTGGTTCCAGCTGGGGCTGTCGCAGTTTGGCGGCAAGCTGGGTTGGGTCACTTGGGTTGTGATGATTGTGCAGATCGCGCTCTTTGCGGTCGGGCTTTATTGCGCGGTTCAGTTTTTTGGCGCGACCGAAGCGATCTTGGCGGTGAAATGGGGTGTCAGCGGTGGCGTTCTGATCCTGATGGCAACGCAGCTTAAGCTGAGCCTGATGCCACAGCTTCAGGCCGACCGAGTGATCCGCGAAGTGAAACGGTTGCAACTGATTATGGCGCGCAACGACTGAAAAATGAAAAGGCCGGGACATCTCCCGGCCTATGTTATTTCGCAGCGGTTTTTTTCTTGGTCGTCTTTTTGGTGGTCTTTTTGCGCGTGCCCTTCTTGGCCGCCTTTTCATTGACCAGCTCAATCGCCATTTCGACAGTCACATCCTTGGGCTCAACGTCCTTGGGCAGGGTCGCATTGACCTTTTCCCATTTCACGTAGGGTCCATAACGACCGTCCATAATGTTCATGGCGCCACCATCTGGGTGTTCGCCCATCTCACGCAACGGTTTCGCGGCTGCTGATGACCCACGTCGCCCTGGATTCGCACGTTTTTCTGCTAAGAGTTCGACGGCACGGTTCATGCCTATTTCAAAGACATCATTGGGGTCCTTGAGGTTCGCATAAACAGGTTTCGCCTCATCCGGCAGTTGGTGCATCACATAGGGACCAAAGCGGCCAAAGTTCGAAGTGATCTCGCCGCCCTCAGGGTGCAGACCAATTGCGCGGGGCAGGGACAACAGCGTGAGCGCCTTTTCCAGATCCATCGCCGCCGCGTCCCAGCCTTTGGGCAGGGAGGAGCGGTCGGGTTTCTTGTTGTCTTCGGTGATTTCACCGCGCTGCACATAGGGACCAAAGCGGCCCTTGCGCAGCAGGATATCATTCTCGTGTTCGTCCTGACCGAGGATAACATCGCCCGTGTCATCAGAGTCGCCATTCAACGGGCGTGTATAACGGCATTCCGGATAGTTGCCGCAGCCGACAAAACCGCCAGTGCGTGAGGTTTTGAGATGGAGCTGGCCCGTGCCGCATTTCGGGCAAATGCGTGGATCTGACCCGTCCTCACGCGGCGGATAAAGCTGCGGGGCAAGCGCTGCGTCGAGTTTATCAAGAACCTCTGACACCCGCAGATCGCTGGTTTCTGCAATGGCTGCCGAGAAATCGCGCCAGAAGGTTGCTAGGACTTCTTTATAGTCCTGATCGCCGGCCGAAACGTCATCCAGGCTCTCTTCAAGGTTCGCCGTGAACTCATATCCCACATATTTGCGGAAGAAGTTCATGAGGAAGATCGTGACGATCCGACCTTTTTCCTCAGGGAACAGACGGTTCTTGTCCTTGCGTACATATTCGCGGTCTTGGATCGTCGTGATGACCGAGGCATAGGTCGACGGACGTCCGATACCCAGCTCTTCCATGCGTTTAACCAAGGTCGCCTCGGTATAGCGGGGCGGCGGTTGTGTGTGGTGTTGCAAGGCCAGAACGCCCGCGTTTTCAGACAGTATTGCGTTGTCCGCGCGGGTGGCTTCGATCACATCGCCTTCGCGACCGGCGGCCTTGTTAAACTGATCCGCGAGGCCTTTGGACGAGAACACCGCCGCTTCGCCCTGCATGATCTGAGGCAGGCGCTTGTCGTCGTCGTCCTGAACGTCGTCGCGACCCTCTTCATAGACCTTCATAAAGCCGTCAAACATGACGACTTGGCCGGTGGCGCGCAACTCGACCTGACCGTCGTCAGAGGCGATATCCACCGTGGTGCGTTCCAGCCGCGCGGCCTCCATCTGGCAGGCGATGGTGCGCTTCCAAATCAGGTCATAAAGTTTGCGCTGGTCCGGTTCGCTCACCTTAATCTGGCTCGCGTCCTTGTTCATATCCGTCGGGCGGATACATTCGTGCGCTTCCTGCGCGTTTTTGGCCTTGTTTTTATACATCCGTGGCGATTTCGGGATGTAGTCCTCGCCATAGCGATCTTTGATCGTGTCGCGCGTGGCCATCACGGCCTCAGGCGCCATGTCGATGCCGTCGGTCCGCATATAGGTGATCAGACCTGCCTCATAGAGACGCTGCGCCGTGTTCATGCATTGCCGCGCGCCCATGCCGAACTTGCGGCTGGCTTCTTGCTGTAGCGTCGAGGTCATAAAGGGCGCGGACGGATTGCGCGTCGCGGGCTTCGCTTCGACCGATTTTACAGAAAGATTGCGGGAGGTTACGGCCTGAACTGCAAGTTCCGCAGCCGTGCTGTCTTTAAGCGACATGCGGTCCAGTTTCTGACCGCCCAGCACAGTCAGACGCGCTTCAAAATCCTTGCCGCGAGGTGTTTGCAGCAAAGCCCGCACGGACCAATGTTCCTGCGCATTAAAGGCTTCGATCTCTTCTTCGCGCTCGACGATCAAACGCAGGCAAACCGACTGAACCCGTCCAGCAGAGCGCGCGCCCGGCAGTTTGCGCCAGAGCACGGGCGAGAGTTTAAAGCCCACCAGATAATCCAAAGCACGACGCGCCAGATAGGCCTCAACCAGAGGTTCGTCGACCTGTCGCGGGTTCTGCATTGCTTCGGTCACAGCCGACTTGGTGATCGCGTTGAAAACCACGCGGCTGACGGGCGTGTCTTTCTTAATGGCGCGACGCTTGCGCAGGGCTTCTTCGAGGTGCCAAGAAATCGCCTCTCCTTCGCGATCGGGGTCGGTCGCGAGGATCAGGTTGTTGTCTTCTTTTAGGGCGTCCGCGATGGCTTTGACATGCTTGCGGCTGTCATTGCCGACTTCCCATGTCATCGCGAAATCATTGTCCGTGTCGACCGATCCGTCCTTCGGAGGCAGGTCACGCACGTGGCCATAAGAGGCGAGTACCGTGTAGTCAGACCCCAAGTATTTATTGATAGTTTTGGCTTTTGCCGGGGATTCGACGACGACGACGGGCATGCTTAATTCTCGACTCCTCAAGACTCGTTTTTCTTGGCCTTATGGCGGCAGAAGATGTGCGGTGGAAGGGGGCATTGTCAATGACCACTGGAAAACCGGACCCGCGCCGCAGGCTTTGACGGCATGTAGTTTGACATTACCGCCGAGACAAGAGCCCACCTGCGCGACGCAGGATTTTCCCGTGGAGCTCGAGTGTGGACAGGGCAGGGGCCAGCGATTTCGCCTTAGACTTGAGATCAAAGATCAACTGGTCCTCGGCCAATGGGATCGGCCCCAATCGATTGAGGATCCTGTCGTGGAGCTTTGCTGAGTCGCTCAGGCTGTCCTGGCCTGCGCCTGCCAGTGGTAGATCTGGTTGCACGGGCTCGGGAATTGCGAGTTCTTCAATAATGTCTTCGGCATTGCGCACCAAAGTCGCGCCGTCCCGGATAAGGATATTGCACCCCGCGGCACGTGCATCAAAGGGATGACCCGGTACCGCAAGCACGTCACGCCCCTGATCAAGCGCATTGCGCGCGGTGATCAGAGAACCTGATTTGGCGGCGGCCTCAACGACGACGACGGCGCGGGAAAGTCCTGAAATGATCCGGTTGCGCGCAGGGAAATGCCGCGCTTGTGGCTGCAAGCCCATGGGTTGCTCGGACAGGATCAGTCCTTGTTTCAGGATATCTTGGGCTAGTGGCTTGTTTTCGGCGGGGTAGATCCTGTCCACGCCTCCGCCAAAAACTGCAATCGTTCCGGTTTTCAAAGCGGCTTCATGAGCCGCGGCATCGATGCCACGGGCCAAACCGCTGACGATCACCTGCGCCATTTGGCCAAGTTCCAGCGACAAGCTGCGTGCCATGCGACAGCCCAGAGACGACGCATTGCGAGCACCAACGAGAGCGATCGCGTCGCGGTGTAATAATCCGATATCGCCACGTGCCCACAAAAGAGGGGGGGCGTCGCTCAGATCATAAAGTGGTTTAGGATAGTCGGGATCCCCATAACAAATTAACCGCGCCTTGGCTTTGCGGGCCGCTTTGAGTTCAGCCTCAATGACGCCATCGGGGCAGATCCTATAATCGTCAACCCCAGCTTCAGCCGCAATTTCAGGCAAAACGGATAGCGCGGCTTGTGCCGACCCATATTCATCCATCAACCGATGAAACGTCGCCGGCCCCACACGTCGCGAGCGCAAGAGACGGAGCCAGAGAAACCGTTCATCTTCCGTGGTGGGTGGGTTCTTGGGGTGAGTGGAAGAAAACTGACCGTCGGTCATCCTTGGCTCCGCCTGCTTGCAGAGCCAAGTCTTACGAATCCTTGGTTAATGGACCGTAAAGTAAGATGGCAAAATTTGGACGACGCTCAACTTACAACTTAGGTCGCAGAGCCTCCGACCGTCAGCCCACCCATCAAAACTGTCGGCTGGCCGACGCCCACGGGCACACTTTGGCCTGCTTTTCCGCAGGTGCCCATGCCAGGGTCGAGTTCCATATCGTTGCCCAAAGCGCGGATCTGCGTCATCGCGGTGGCGCCGTCTCCGATCAGGGTTGCGCCTTTGACGGGGGCACCGACTTTGCCGTCTTTGACCTGATAGGCCTCGGTACAGGAAAAAACGAATTTGCCGTTGGTGATGTCAACCTGACCGCCGCCAAAGCCGACCGCATAGATGCCGTCTTTCAGATCCGCCAGAAGGTCTTTGGGATCATTGTCACCGCCATTCATATATGTGTTTGTCATGCGCGGCATCGGCATATGGGCATAGCTTTGACGACGTCCATTGCCTGTAGGCTCAACCCCCATCAGGCGCGCATTCTGGCGATCTTGCATGTAGCCCACAAGAATACCGTCCTCGATCAAAGTGTTCTTGCGGCTTGGCGTGCCTTCGTCATCCACTGTCAACGAGCCGCGGCGATCTGGGATGGTGCCGTCATCAATCACGGTGACACCCTTAGAGGCCACCTGATCCCCGATCCGACCCGAGAAGCTAGAGCTTTCCTTGCGATTGAAATCACCTTCAAGCCCATGCCCCACCGCTTCGTGCAACAAAATGCCGGGCCAGCCCGGGCCAAGCAGTACATCCATCTGGCCAGCGGGGGCAGGGACGGCCTCTAGGTTGACCAAAGCGATCCGCAGCGCTTCTCGCGCTTTCGCTTGCCAGTCCTCGGCAGCGATCAGACCATCCAGCCCGACACGACCACCACCACCGGCGGATCCAGACTCGCGGCGGCCCTGATCTTCGACGATCACCGAGACATTGACCCGAGTCATTGGGCGCACGTCGGAGATACGCGTGCCGTCGGGGCGCAGAATAAAGACCTCTTGCAGCGATGCCATCAGAGTCGCGCTGACCTGAACCACCCGCGAATCCAAATCGCGGGCGAAGGCGTCAATTTCCCTAAGGGTGTCGATTTTGACGGGAAAGCTTGCAGATCCAATGGGGTCGCTGTCGGTGTAAAGCTTTTGATTTGTCGCAGAGGGCCCCGCCGCCAAAGCGCCACCGCCCTTGCCAACGGCCAGCCGTGCGGTTGCAACGGCACGCTTTAATGCAGATTCGGAAATCTCAGAGGAATGGGCATATCCGGCCACTTCGCCGTTCACCGCACGCAGGCCAAAGCCCTCAGTTGCATCATAACTTGCTGTTTTTACGCGACCATCATCAAAAACCAGTGCTTCAGAACGCGAACGCTCCAGGAATAACTCACCGTCCTCAGCACCCGCCGTGGCCTCTTGCAGCATGGCCAAAGCCCGATTTTCATCCAGCATAGTTTCAAACGGGGCGAATTTTGCGTCTGCCATAGAGTGCTTGCCTTTCAGGTTTTTTGAAGCAAATCAAAAAAGCGGCTGTTTGCCGCAAGTATATTCCTTTATCTGGTGCGCAGAATATGGTTCAAAGCACCGACAAAACAATGGGATTCCATTGCCAATGGCGCGGAAGACCGAATAAGACACGACGAAATACGCAACCGCACGGGTGACACATGCGAATTCTTTCGACCCTCATGGGACTCTGGGCAGCCTTTCTCGCACTTCCAGCAATGGCTCAGGAGACAATCGGCAAGCCCTCAGACGCAGGTCTGAACTTTCAGCCAGCCACCACTGAACTGGCACGTGACATCCAGGGGCTGGATACTTTCATCAACTACATCATCTTCGCGATCACCATCTTTGTCGCGTTGCTGTTGATCTGGTGCATTGTCCGCTTCAACCGCCGCAGCAACCCAGAACCAGGCACCTTTACGCACAACACTCCACTTGAGGTGGCGTGGACCCTTGGCCCGATTATGGTGCTGGTCATCATCGGCGCGTTCTCTTTGCCTGTTCTTTTCAAGCAGCAAGAGATCCCTGAAGGTGAGCTCTATATTAAAGTGACCGGCCACCAGTGGTACTGGACCTACGAATACCCAGAGCAGGGCATCGAATTTGACAGCTACATGCTGGGCCACCCGGCAACCATCACCGAAGCTGACGAAGAAGCTGGTGTCGAAGCGTTCAAAAACTCTGACGCAATGCGCGGCATGCTTGTGAACGCAGGCTACAACGATGACGAATTCCTGCTGGCGACCGACACCCGCGTGATTATCCCAGTGAACACCGTTGTTGTGATGGGCGTGACTGCGGATGACGTGATCCACTCCTGGACCATCCCATCCTTCGGTGTGAAGCAGGACGCAGTGCCTGGCCGTCTGGCGCAACTTTGGTTCAAAGCTGAAAAAGAAGGCATCTTCTTTGGTCAGTGTTCCGAGCTTTGCGGCAAGGACCACGCCTATATGCCGATCACCGTCGAAGTCGTCTCCCAAGAAGCGTTTGACGCTTGGGTTGCGGCAGAAAGCTAAGCCTTTCTGGGGCACAGCCCGTGCCCCATTAAAGTGGATCGGGCGAGCCTAGGCTCGCCCTTCTGACAAGAGAGACCCTGGACACATCATGAGCGACGCCAGCATCCATACGCCAGCGCAGACCAAAGAGGCCTCTTTCGGGGATTTCTTTGCACTGCTGAAGCCGCGCGTGATGTCACTGGTTGTGTTCACCGCCATGGTGGGGCTGCTGGCTGCACCGGGCTCCATTCACCCGTTCGTCGCTTTTGTAGCGATCCTTTGCATCGCCATCGGGGGCGGGGCTTCGGGTGCGCTGAACATGTGGTATGACGCGGATATCGACGCCATCATGACCCGCACGCAGAGCCGCCCTATTCCATCCGGCAAAGTCACTGGCGACGAAGCCTTTGCCATCGGGATCACTTTGTCCGTTTTCTCGGTAGTTATGCTGGGCCTTGCGACCAATTGGTTCGCGGCCGGCTTTCTGGCCTTTACGATTTTCTTCTATGTGGTGATCTACACCATGTGGCTCAAGCGCTGGACCCCGCAGAACATCGTGATCGGTGGCGCGGCGGGCGCTTTCCCTCCGATGGTGGGCTGGGCTGCGGTGACCGGCGGCGTGTCGGTTGAGAGCACTCTGATGTTCCTGTTGATCTTCATGTGGACGCCGCCGCATTTCTGGGCGCTTTGCCTCTTTATGAAGACCGACTACCGCGACGCGGGCGTTCCGATGCTGAACGTGACCCACGGGCGTCCGGCGACTCGGAATCATATCCTTGTTTACACGTTGCTTCTGGCAGCGATTGCGATTGGCATGGGCTTCACCTCTGTGGGTGGTCCGATTTACCTCGCGACCGCGCTGGTGCTGAACGCCTTGTTCATTGTGGGAGCGATCCGGATCTGGCGTCGTGACGACGCGGCCTGTGAGGCCGACGAGCATAAGGTCGAGAAACGCTTCTTTGGCCTCTCGCTTCTGTATCTATTCCTGCATTTCGGTGCGATTTTGGCCGAGGTGGCGCTGGCCCCTTACGGTCTTGGAGGCTGGTAAGATGGCGATCCACAAAGATCACGAAATCCACCACCGTCGTTTTGGTCGCAATCTGGGTCTTGCCCTCGTACTGGGCGCTTTTGTCGTCTTGCTCATGGGGCTGACGGTTGTGAAAGTCACCTCTGAGGGCCGCGCTCTGGCGGCACAGGAGGCTAATCAATGACCCAACCCGTCAACAGCAATGGCAAAACAGTTCTCAAGCTTGCGGGCGTCGTAGTCACGATGGGCGCGCTGGCTTGGGCGTCAGTGCCGTTCTATGATTGGTTCTGCCGGGTGACCGGCTTTGGCGGCGTGACCCAACAAGCTGATGCAGAATCTGACGTGATTCTGGATCAGACTGTGAAAGTGGTTTTCGACGCCAGCAAATCCCGCGACATGATGTGGGAGTTCAAACCCCAACAGCATCAGATGGCCGTCCGCCTTGGCGAGACGGGCCTGGCCTTTTATGAGGCCTATAACCCTACCAACCGCCCCATCGCAGGGCAGGCGAGCTTTAACGTTGCCCCCTACGAGGCCGGCGCGTTTTTCTCAAAGATTGAATGTTTCTGTTTCACCGAACAGGTCCTCATGCCCGGCGAACGCGTCGACATGCCAGTGACCTTCTTTGTTGATCCGGAAATGATTGAAGATCGGGACGCGAAGTACATCAAGGAAATCACCTTGAGCTATACGTTCTATGAAATCGATCTTCCCGAAGACATCGCGGAATTGACCACGGGCGTCAATTCTGTAGAACCTATCCTAAACACCAGCACCAACGAGGGATGACAACTCATGGCAGGCGCTAAAAATCACGATTATCACATTCTGAACCCCTCATGGTGGCCATTCCTGGGCGCACTTGCGGGCTTCATCATGCTTGTTGGCGCAGTTTTCATGTTCCATGACAATGGTCCATGGATGTTCCTGATCGGCCTCGTTGGCGTGCTTTACGTCATGTTCGGCTGGTGGTCTGAATGCGTTGTGGAAAGCCATCAGGGCGACCACACGCCTGTTGTTCAGATCGGTCTGCGTTACGGCGTTATCCTTTTCATCATGTCCGAAGTCATGTTCTTCTCGGCATGGTTCTGGAGCTTCTTTAAGCACGCAATGTACCCAATGGGCCCAGACAGCCCAGCGATTGACGGCATGTTCCCACCTGCGGGCATCGAGACATTTGACCCTTGGCACCTGCCACTTATTAACACTCTGATCCTGCTGTGCTCTGGCTGTGCGGCAACTTGGGCGCACCACGCGATTGCACATGAGAACAACCGTAAGGATCTGGTCAACGGGCTGATCATCGCGATTGCTCTGGGTGCTGTGTTCACCGTTCTGCAGGCTTACGAATACAGCCACGCGGCCTTTGGCTTTGCTGGCAACATCTATGGCGCGAACTTCTTCATGGCGACAGGCTTCCACGGCTTCCACGTTGTGGTTGGCACGATCTTCCTGTTCGTCTGCCTGATGCGCGCGCTGCGCGGTCACTTCACCCCAGAACGCCACATCGGTTTCGAAGCAGCGGCGTGGTATTGGCACTTTGTTGACGTTGTCTGGCTATTCTTGTTCGCAGCCGTCTACGTCTGGGGCCAATAAGTCGCTCGGGCGATCGAGGCGCGAAAGGTTGAACCTTTCTGCCTGATAGGATTAAAGCAAATCGCGGCGGGGCACCTCGCCGCGATTTTCGTTTTGAAGGTCTGTGTTGAAAGGGCTTGATGTGCGTCGTCTGATCCTGCCGCTTGGGTTTGGTATTATTGGCATCGTGATCCTCGTGTCGCTGGGCAACTGGCAGATGCGGCGACTGGAATGGAAAGAGGACATTCTTGCACAGATCGATGCTCGAATTGCGGCCGATCCGGTGGCCCTGCCTGAAGATATCGACCCCAATGCAGATCGTTATCTCGCCGTCACCGCGGAGGGGTTGATGACGACAGAGGAACTGCACGTCTATGCCTCCTCTAAAGCGACCGGCGCGATTTATCGCGTAATTGCCGCCTTCGAACTGACGGATGGTCGCCGCATTATGGTCGACCGCGGTTGGATCAAACCCGAAGACAAAGCGTCCGCGCGAGATGAGGTGGACGTGCGTGTCGAGGGAAATCTGCATTGGCCCCAGGAGCGCGACAGCTATACGCCTGAAAATGATCTCGCCGCCAATATCTGGTTCGCACGGGACGTCGATGCCATGGCCGCCGCGCTGAATACTGCCCCGATCCTCATCGTGGCGCGCAAAACGTCGCAAATAAACCCAGCCGTGACGCCCTTGCCGGTGACGAGAACCGGCATTCCGAACGATCACCTGAACTATGCCGTGACCTGGTACGGATTGGCTCTGGTCTGGCTGGCGATGACGCTGTATTACCTGCGCCGCATGCGCGCAAAACATAAGGTCTAAGAGACGTGAAATATATCTCTACCCGTGGGGACGCCCCAGAACTCAGCTTTGCCGAGGCGATGCTGACAGGACTTGCTCGGGACGGGGGGCTTTATGTGCCCAAGAAGATCCCGACGCTTGAGGCGGATGCGATTGCCGCTATGGCAGGCAAGACCTATGAAGAGGTGGCCTTTGAGGTGATGAAACCCTTCATTGGCGAAAGCTTCACCGACGAGGAATTCAAAGGCATCATTGAACGCGCCTATGCCGGTTTCCGCCACGAAGCCCGCGCGCCTTTGGTGCAGCTTGCGCCAAACCACTATCTGCTGGAACTCTTCCACGGCCCGACGCTCGCCTTCAAAGATTTCGCGATGCAGTTGATCGGTCAGCTTTTCCAATTCGAATTGACCCGCCGCGGTGAGAAAGTCACCATCGTCGGCGCGACCTCGGGCGATACAGGCTCCGCCGCGATTGAGGCTTTCCGCGGCCTTGATAATGTCGACGTCTTTATTCTGTTCCCGGATGGTCGTGTGTCCGACATCCAGCGCAAACAGATGACCACTCCAGCCGACAACAACGTCCACGCGCTCGCCTTGGACGGAGACTTTGACGACTGTCAGGCGCGTCTCAAGGACATGTTCAATGATTTCGAGTTCCGTGACGGGGTGAAACTTGCCGGTGTGAACTCGATCAACTGGGCGCGGGTTCTGGCGCAGGTGGTGTATTATTTCTCGTCTGCTGTGTCGCTGGGCGCGCCGCATCGCAAGGTTTCCTTCACCGTGCCAACGGGCAACTTCGGGGATATCTTTGCAGGCTATATCGCCAAGCGCATGGGGCTGCCGATTGAGCAGCTTGTGATTGCCACCAACCAGAACGACATCCTGCACCGCACCATGGAAACCGGCGCGTATACCAAAGAGGGCGTAACGCCCTCGATCAGCCCGTCTATGGACATTCAGGTCAGCTCGAACTTTGAGCGTGCGCTCTTTGACGCTTATGACCGAGAGGGCTCTGTCGTCGCGCAATTGATGGAAGACCTCAAAGACGGCTCTTTCACCATCAGCCAAGGCGCGATGGAAATGCTGCGCGAGAATTTCGCTTCGGGTCGCGCCTCTGAGGAGGAGACCACAGCTACCATCAAATCCGAATATGCCGCCAGCGGCGAAGTCCTTTGCCCGCATTCCGCTGTGGGCGTGAAGGTCGGCAATGAGCATCTGTCGAGCGTTCCGATGATCACACTTGCCACCGCGCATCCCGCGAAATTCCCGGATGCGGTTGAGGCCGCCATGGGCACGCGCCCCGGCTTGCCACCCCACATGGCGGATATGATGGACAAAGAAGAACGGGTCTGTAAGGTGCCCAACCAATTGGCCCTTCTGGAAACTCTCATCAAAGATCGGATCGCTGCGCGTTGACGGTAAAACTTCACACTCTTTCCAATGGGTTCACCATTGTCACGGAACATATGCCTGGCCTGCAATCGGCCTCAGTCGGCATCTGGGTGACAGCAGGCGGGCGTCATGAGCGCATCGCGCAAAACGGCATCGCGCATTTTCTTGAGCATATGGCGTTCAAAGGCACTGAAAAGCGCAACGCGCTGCAAATTGCCGAGGCGATTGAAGATGTGGGCGGCTATATCAACGCCTATACCAGCCGCGAAGTCACAGCCTATTATGCGCGCGTTTTGAAAGGCGATGTGCCGCTGGCGATTGATGTGATCGGCGACATCCTTCTAAACCCTGTCTTTGACCCGAACGAGATCGAGGTCGAACGCGGCGTGATCCTGCAAGAGATTGGTCAGGCTTTGGATACGCCGGATGATGTGATCTTTGATTGGCTGCAAGAGCGCGCCTATCCTGATCAGCCAATGGGTCGCACGATCCTTGGGCCTCAGGAACGGGTCAGTGCTTTCACGCGCGATGATCTCAAGACCTTTGTGGCTGAACACTATAGACCTGAGCGAATGATCCTTTCCGCCGCCGGTGGTGTGGATCACGACGAGATTGTGAAAGTCGCCGAAGAGATGTTTGGCCATCTGCCCAAAGGCTCTTTCCGTCCGATGGAGGCTGCGCGGTTTGAGGGCGGTGAATACCGCACCGAGAAGAGCCTGGAGCAAGCGCATTTCGCACTGGGTCTTGAGAGCCCGGATTATAAGAACGACGACATCTATACGGCTCAGATCTATTCGATTGCTCTGGGTGGCGGCATGTCCTCGCGTCTCTTCCAAGAGGTGCGCGAGAAGCGCGGGCTTTGCTACACGATCTATGCCTCGGCAGGAGCCTATGCCGACAGCGGTATGATGACGATCTATGCGGGCACGTCGGGCGATCAGGTCGCGGATCTGGCCGACATCACGATTGATGAGCTTAAGCGTGCCGCAGACGACATGAGTTCTGCTGAAATCGAACGCGCCAAGGTGCAGATGAAAGCAGGCATGCTGATGGGGTTGGAAAGCCCGTCAAGCCGCGCAGAACGTCTGGCCCGAATGGTTTCGATCTGGGGACGTGTTCCTGGCCTTGAGGAAACCGTGGCCAAGATCGACGCGGTCTCGGACGCGGGCGTGCGGGACTTTGCCGCCCATATGGCGGTCAACGCCCGCGCTGCCTTGGCGCTTTACGGGCCGGTTGCGGCTGCACCCGAGCTTGAGAAACTCCAAACCCGCCGCGCTGCCTGATGTTACTGACGCGCAAGAAAGTCCGGATCGAGACAGAGCGGATGACCTTGCGCCCGCCGATCCATAGCGACTTTCGCGCATGGGCTGCGCAACGCGAAGGCAGCATTGATTTCCTTGCGCCTTGGGAGCCTGCCTGGGCAGTGGATCACCTAACCCGCAAGAGCTTTACCAACCGCGTATATTGGGCGCAGAGGGCTATTGGCAACGGCTCGGCCGTGCCTTTGTTTCTGACAGATCGCGGGTCTGGTGCTTTGCTTGGAGCGATCACGCTCGACAATATCCGTCGTGGGCCTGCGCAGGCGGGCACGCTTGGTTACTGGGTCGGTCAAAGTTTCGCGCGTCAGGGCTATATGCGCGAGGCGATTGAAGCGGTGGTGCATTATGCCTTTACGCATATGGACCTCAGCCGCATAGAGGCCGCTTGTCTACCGGAAAACACGCCCAGCCGAGGTGTTCTAGAGAAATCCGGTTTCAAATACGAAGGCGTGGCCCAAAGCTATCTGCAGATCAACGGACGCTGGCGCACCCATGTGCTCTATGCTTGCTTGCGCGGCGACCGGCGGGGACGCACTTCGGCCGGCTGAGGGTGTGGATACCTCAGGAGCCTCCGGCGGGAGTATTTTGGGCAAGATGAAATCTGAGCGGATCGTGCTATCCTTTCTGTAAGGAGGGCAGATCATGCGGTTTTTGGTTTTCTTGTTTTTGGTATTTGGGACGGCACTTCAGGCGCAGGAGCGGCGGTATAGCCATTGTATCGCGCTGGCGGAGGCGACGCCGGGCATGAGCTATGTCCATCTGGCCAGCTTTCGTGATCCTGTAGAGCGAAATTCTGTGCGGATCCGCTATCTGGATCACTCGGCGTTTTTGATCCAGACCGAGGGTGGGCTGTCGGTTGTGACAGATTACACGGGCTATATCGGCAACGTGGATTTCCTGCCGGATGTGGTCACGATGAACCATGGCCACAGCAGCCATTGGACACCAGTTCCTGATCCAGCCATACCCCATGTTCTGCGAGGCTGGGGCGAGTTTGGCAAAGGTATCGAGCATCATGTCGATCTGGGTGAAATGTTAGTGCGGAATGTATCAACCGATATCCGCTCTGGGTTCGGGATGGAGCCGAAGGGCAATTCGATCTTTGTCTTTGAAGTCGCGGGGCTTTGCATTGGCCACCTCGGGCATCTGCACCATGAACCGGATGCGGCGCAATATGCAGCACTTGGGCGGCTTGATGTGGTGATGGCGGCTGTGGATGGTGGTATGACGTTGGATCATCAGACCATGATGGCTGTGATGCGGCGGTTGAAGTCCTCGATCGTGATCCCGATGCATTGGTTTGGGCGCGGCACTTTGGACAGTTTCCTGATCGGCATGTCCGAGGATTTCGCCATTGTGGATGAGGGCGTGAACGATCTTGAGGTCTCGTTGCGCAGCCTGCCGGACAGGCCGACGATCATCGTGTTGCAGCCCAAATTCCTGAGTGAACCCTAGACGTAAGCTCCGGACATGGTAGGGCTAGGCCTATGAGTTTGAAACCCGCCGATTCCGCATTTCTTGACCGTGTTGCCAGCCATGTTGGCGCAGGCGTTTTGTCTGAACCTGAGCCGCGCTATCTGGAAGAGCCGCGCGGACGTTTTGCGGGGCAGGCGGCGGCTGTTGCGAAGCCGCGCACGGTTGAGGAGGTCGCAGCACTTGTGCGCCTCTGCAACGAGGCCTCGGTGCCTGTGGTGCCATACGGGGGCGGAACGGGGCTTGTGGGCGGTCAGGTGAAAGGCGAGGGTGTTGTGCCCTTGGTGATCTCGCTTGAACGCATGCGCGCCATTCGAGACGTATTTCCTGAAGAAAACGTAATCATTGCCGAAGCGGGCGCCGTCCTTGAAGCCGTTCAAGCGGCCGCGCAGGAGGCGGATCGGCTGTTTCCCCTGTCCCTCGCAGCGCAGGGTTCCTGTCAGATCGGCGGCAACCTCGCGACCAATGCAGGCGGGGTCAATGTGCTGCGCTATGGCAATGCGCGCGACCTGTGTTTGGGGCTTGAGGCGGTCTTGCCTAGTGGCGAGATCTGGCACGGGCTGAGCCGATTGCGCAAAGATAATACGGGCTATGACCTTAAGAACCTTTTGATTGGCGCAGAGGGGTCGTTGGGGATCATCACAGCCGCGTCGCTGAAACTCTTTGCGCGTCCGGTCGGGGAAGGGACGGCGTTGATGGCGGTGCCCTCTGTTGCGGCAGCTTTGGATCTTTTGGCGATCACGCGGGACCATGTGGGCGAGGCGGTGTCGGCCTTTGAGCTGATCCATCGTGAGGGGCTGGATTTCCTTGCCGAAACCATGCCTGAGGTGCGCCAGCCTTTTGCAGAAAAGCCTGATTGGTGCGTCCTGATCGACCTTGGACTAGGCGCAGGCCAAGAACCACAAAGCGTTCTTGAGGCGATTTTTGCGACCGCTTTGGAGCGGGATCTGGTGCTGGATGGGCTGATTGCGCAGTCTGAAACGCAGCGCGGAGAATTTTGGTCCGTTCGCGAAAGCATCCCTCTGGCGAACCGCAAAATTGGGGCGATCCTCAGCAATGATATCTCGATCCCGATTTCGCGGATTGCGGAGTTTGTGGTCGAAGGGCATACTGCTTTGGCCAAGCTTGGACCCCTCAGGATCAACGCGTTCGGGCACCTTGGGGACGGCAACCTGCACTACAACGTCTATCCGCCGAAGGGCGAAAATCGAAATAATTACAATCACCTAATTGATGATGTTAAAGGCATCGTCAACGGGTTGGTCCACAAATACAACGGCTCGATAAGCGCGGAACATGGGATCGGGCGCATGAAAACGGGCGAGTTGGAACGCTATGGCGATCCGGTGAAACTCGCCACGATGCGTGCGATCAAGTCGGCTTTGGATCCCAAGGGAATAATGAACCCGGGGGTGGTGTTGAAGGCCTAGAGGCCTTCGAACTCGCATAGGACGGAGACGTCCATGCCCATCGCCTCAAGCTTTTTGCGACCACCCAATTCGGGCAGGTCGATGATGAAAGCGCAGCTAAGGATTTCGCCGCCGAGGCGCTCGATCAGTTTGATGCCGGCTTCGGCAGTGCCGCCTGTTGCCAGCAAATCATCCACGACTAGGATTTTTTCACCGGGTTGGATGGCGTCGTCATGCACTTCAACAATCGCCTCACCATATTCCAGCTTATAGTCCTGCGAGATCGTGGTGCCGGGCAGCTTGCCTTTCTTGCGGATCGGCACAAAGCCGACGCTCAGTTGGTGGGCAATCGCTCCGCCCAGAATGAACCCACGTGCCTCAAGACCCACGACCTTGTCGATCCGTTCCCCCGCATAGGGGTGCAGCATTTGGTCAATCGCCATGCGAAAGCCGCGCGGGTCGGCAAAGAGCGTGGTGACATCGCGGAACATGATGCCTTCGTGGGGGAAATCCACGATGGTGCGGATATAGTTTTTGACGGTTTTCGATTTGGGCATGGGAGTCCTTTGGATTTAGGTCGCGCGGCGCAATGTGGCCGTGAGTGCTGCCATAGCAATGAGGGTCGCACCGCCTGCGCGGTTGAGCCAGGTCAGCACAGCGGGGCGGGTGATTTTCGCACGAATGGAATTTGCGCCAAGCGCGAAGACCAGAGCGTTCACGCCGGCGATTGCCACAAAGGTTACGATCAGGATTGCAGCCTGAGGTGCAAAGGCCGCATTCGCGTCGATGAACTGAGGCACGAAGGCGATGAAGAATGTATTGGATTTCGGGTTGAGCGCCGTCACCAAGGCGAGGTCGCGATAGACGCGGCCTTCTGAGGTATTTGCTGGTTTTTCCATCAAAGGCGAGCTTTCGGTGGAGCTCATCAGCATCCGAACACCGAGATAGAACAGATAGGCCGCGCCGATCCATTTCAGGATGGTGAAGGCTGTTGCCGAGGCCAGAAACAGCGCGCCAAGGCCGATGACGGAGACGGTCATGGCGATGAGGTCTCCGGTCGCCACACCGAGCGCTGAGGCGATCGCGACGCGGCGGCCTTGGGTCATGGCGTAGCTGAGGACCAACAAAAGTGTCGGTCCGGGCATGACCAATAGCGCAGTGGAGGCGGCGGCAAAGCTGAGCCAGAGAGTAAACTCCATGATCCGCCCTTACGCGTTCAGAACCCGGCCCGCGACCGCGTCGAGTTTCGCCACGACCTCAGGGTCGCGCGCATCAGGAGCCGTCAGGATCGCGAACTCCAGAGCTTTGTCGCAACCATGCGGGCAGTCTTCGCGTTCAGCACCCAAGAGCGCGGGCAGCTCTTTGACCAGATTGCGCGCCTTGTCGGCGTTGCCCATGAGGGTCTTGATGATCTCTGTCACATCGACTTCGCCGTGGTCTGGGTGCCAACTGTCATAATCGGTGATCATCGCGACGGAGGCATAGCAAAGCTCGGCCTCGCGCGCGAGTTTGGCTTCGGGCATATTGGTCATGCCGATGACGTCGCAGCCCCAGCTTTCGCGGTACATTTTGGATTCCGCCAATGTGGAAAACTGCGGTCCTTCCATCGCCAGATAGGTGCCGCCGCGATGCACGTTGATGCCTGCGGTTTTGGCCGCGGTTTCGCAAGCGTCGGACAGGCGCGGGCAGGTTGGATGAGCAACCGACACATGCGCGACGCAACCGGTGCCAAAGAAGGATTTCTCACGTGCAAAGGTGCGGTCAATGAATTGATCTACAATGACAAAATCGCCCGGAGCCATCGCCTCGCGGAACGACCCGCAGGCCGATACAGAGATTACATCGGTCACGCCAAGACGTTTCAAAGCGTCAATATTGGCGCGATAGGGCACCGTCGTCGGAGAGTGCCTATGTCCACGCCCGTGACGCGGCAGAAATGCCATTTTCACGCCGTTCAGGCTACCTGTCAGGATTTGATCCGAGGGATCGCCCCAAGGGGTTTCAACCGAGACCCACTCCGCGCCCTCAAGCCCGTCGATGTCGTAAATTCCAGAGCCGCCGATCACGGCAATCATGGTCTCTTTGGCGGTCTCGGTCATCGGGGGCTCCCTCGTGAATTGGCTGATCTTACTGGCCGTATTCTTGGCCCTAGCCGTGCAGGGATGCAACCGCACATTGGTCATATTTTCGGCAACCCATGGCACAGAGACCGCGCTGGCCTGTTCTATTGGCACCACGGCCCGCCAAAACCCTGCGCTGCCCTTGTCGCGCTTGGCAATATCCGATAGGGCGGCCACAACTTCGCCAGCTATTTCAGGACATATCATGAGATCCGCACTCGCCGCTTTGGCCAAAAACATCACGCCTCCGAACCTGTCGATCATGCAGGACGAAGGCTGGTCCGTCGCGCGGGTGCGCACGGAGCTGTTGTCGGGCCTGACGGTGGCCCTCGCGCTGGTGCCTGAGGCGGTGGCTTTTGCTTTTGTGGCGGGCGTGCATCCGTTGGTTGGCCTTTACGCGGCCTTTCTGGTTGGTTTGATCACCGCTCTGATCGGCGGGCGTCCGGGTATGATTTCGGGCGCGACCGGTGCTTTGGCTGTGGTCATGGTGGCGCTGGTGGCGGAGCACGGTGTTGAGTACCTCTTTGCGACGGTCGTCCTGATGGGCATCCTGCAGGTCATCGCGGGTGTCATGCAGTGGGGTAAGTTCATTCGACTGGTGCCTCATCCAGTGATGCTGGGCTTTGTGAACGGTCTGGCGATTGTGATTTTCCTGGCGCAGATGACGCAATTTAAAGTGCCGGGATCGGTTGAGAACACGGGCCATGGAATGAGCGGCGGTGAATGGCTGGCAGGGCCTCAGCTGATGACGATGCTGGGTCTGGTCGCGCTGACCATGGCAATCATCTGGGTTATGCCACGCATCACCAAAGTCATTCCGGCGCCTTTGGCGGGGATCGGTATTGTGGCAGTTCTGGTGATTGCACTGGGTCTGGACGTGCCGCGCGTGGGCGATATGGCCTCGATTGAAGGCGGTCTGCCACTGTTCCACATTCCAATGGTGCCGCTGAATTGGGAGACCTTCCAGATCATCCTGCCTTACGCGGTGATCCTCGCAGCCATCGGCCTGATCGAGAGCTTGCTAACGCTGAACCTTGTTGGTGAGATCACCGGCAAACGGGGTGGTGCAAGTCAGGAATGTATCGCGCAGGGCACTGCGAATGTGGTGACGGGTTTCTTCGGCGGCATGGGCGGTTGTGCGATGATTGGTCAGTCGATGATCAACGTGAAATCGGGTGGCCGCACTCGGATCGCGGGTGTCTTTGCCGCGCTCTGTCTTTTGCTCTTTATCGTGGCTGCGAGCCCTCTGATTGAGCAGATTCCGCTGGCCGCGCTGGTCGGCGTGATGTTTATGGTCGTGATCGGCACCTTCGCGTGGAACTCGTTGAAGATCATGCGCAAAGTGCCTTTGACCGATGCCTTCGTGATCGTTCTGGTGACCGTTGTGACCGTCATGACCGACCTCGCGATTGCGGTCGTTGTGGGCGTGATCGTCTCGGCCCTGGCTTATGCGTGGGGCAACGCGACGCGGATCACCGCGACCACCCGCGAGTCTGTAACCGACAAAGGTGCCAAGGTTTATGAGATCCAAGGACCTTTGTTCTTTGGCTCCTCAGACGGGTTTGTCGAGCTGTTTGACGTGCAAAACGATCCAGACAGCGTGATCGTCGATTTTGCCAACAGCCGCGTGGCCGACCAGTCCGCGCTGCAGGCGATTGAGGCGATGGCGGGCAAATATGAAGCGGCGGGCAAGAAGCTCACTCTGCGCCACCTTAGCCGCGATTGCCACCAGTTGCTGACCCGCGCGGGCCACCTTGTGATCGACAGTGATGATGACCCCGATTATCAGGTCGCCGCGGATTATTCCGTACGGACTGGCATCTTGGGTGGTCATTAAGATCTGATCCGTTATCAATAGGGCGTGCGTTTCGCGCGCCCTTTTTTGTTGGAGCAGTCGGTGGTTTTTGTCACGATCCTCAGCGGGTTGATCCCGTCGTTCTTGATGGTCATTCTGGGCGGCCTCGTGCGCAAACGCCTGTCTGAGAACGCGTGGCAGGGGCTGGATAAGCTCAACTTTGAGATCCTCTTTCCGACGCTGTTGTTTGTGGCAGCCTCGGGTCGTCCGATTGCACTTTCACAGGTGGCCTCAATTGCGCCTTTGGCGTGGGGGATCTTGGTCGCTGGGCTGCTCTTTGGCTATTTGGCGCGACCCTTTGGGCCCGAACGGTTTCTTGATTTCGCGGGCTGCTGGCAGACCGCTTGGCGGTTCAACACAGCGCTTGGTTTTGTCGCTATCGGGGCGCTCAGCGGGGGCGATGCGGCTATCTTTGCGGTGGTTGTTGGAATGGGCGTGCCAATGGCGAATGTCTTTGCCGTTTCTGGGCTGTCGCGAGACGGCCAGCTGGGCATCCTCGGCACCCTGAAACGCGTCGCGCTCAACCCGTTCCTGATCGCGAGCCTTGGGGGGGTGGTTGTCGCCCTGACAGGCGTTCAAATCCCTGGGCCAGTGCTTGCGCCATTGGAGATGCTGGCGCAAGCGGCGATCCCTGTCGCGCTGATTTCTATCGGAGCCACGATGAACTGGGGCGCTTTGGCAAGGCTGGACCGCTTCACAGGCATCTTGAACGGCACAAAACTGATGATCCTGCCCGCATTAGTTTGCATCGTCGCGCTGGTAGTCGGAGCCACTGGCCCCTTGGTGCAAGTGCTGATCGTATTCGCAGCCCTGCCGACCGCGTCCGCCGCGCATGTATTGGCCGCAGGCTTTGGAGCAGATCGCAAGCTAGTGGCAACGCTGATTGCGCAGACCACATTGCTTTCAGCGGCGACGCTACCTGTGTGGATCCTGATCGCGCAGACTCTGTTTTAGTCGTCAGGTCGCGCCAGCGAAAAGACCTCTGAGACCTTGGCATAGTCCCGATAACCCAGGCGCGCCAAAGGTTCGTAAGTGGTCACATCAAAGATGCCGTCCACAATGCACTCATCGCGCAGATGCACGCCGGTGACTTCGCCGATCACCATGAAATTGCTCGCGCCTTTCAGCGTCACGATCTGATCGAGTTTGCATTCTAGGCTCGCAGGGGCCTCGAGCACGCGCGGGCATCCTATCGTGTTGCAATGGGCAGCTGTGAGGCCCGCCTTTTGGAACTCGTCAACATCCTTGTCAAAGCCAGTGCTTGAGACATTCATCGCATTCTGAAGCGCGTTTGAGACGATGTTGACGCAGAACTCTCCGGTGGCGCGGATGTTGGCGACAGTGTCCTTGGTGTCGTCCTGATCCGGCTTGCTGGCGGTTGAGGCGAACATCACCTGCATTGGCGCATCAGCGATACCGTTGAAAAAGGAATAGGGCGCGAGGTTGGCGTTGCCCTGGGTATCAATCGTTGAGATCCACGCGATGGGGCGTGGCGAGATGATCGCCTTGAAGGGGTTGTGGGGCAGGGGATGGCCGTCTTCCGCGCGATAAAACATCAGGGGATCCTTCTTCATGTTTGCCCAAGAGGTAACCTCGTGTTAGGGCGGTTTCCACCGAAATCGAAAGGCAGTCGTCGCGGTGTACCATCTGGCGCAAGAAACAGAGCAGGATTGGTGGGAGGTCGAAGCCCTCTATGACCTCTGTTTTGCGCCCGGGCGCGAGGCGCTGTCGTCTTATCGACTGCGCGATGGAGTAGAGAAAGTCTCGGATTTGGCGCTGCTTGCGCGGGATGACGATGGGATTTTGGCAGGGGCTATTCGCTATTGGCCTGTACGGATTGGTGGCGTCGATGCGCTGTTATTGGGGCCGGTCGCCGTGCACCCAACGCGGCAGGGTGAGGGGCTTGGTGGTTTTCTGATCCGCGAAAGCCTTGCCGTTGCAAAAAACTTGTCTTGGCAGAGGGTTATCCTTGTCGGCGACGCGCCATACTATTCGCGTTTTGGCTTTGAGCTGCTGCCAGATGTGGTAATGCCACCCCCCACCAACCCCGCGCGCGTCTTGGGGTATGAGTTGGTCGCCGGAGCTTGGGGCGGCGTCGCAGGTGCGGTGAAATCCTGCGCAGAGGGTTGAAAATCGCGCGGCCTTTGCCAACCTAGAGTGCAAAGGGAGCGTGAGATGAAAGACAATCACTTCAAAGCTAATGTGGACCGCGAGCTTTATCGGCTTGTAGAGCGTTATAATAACGCCGGTGGTTTGGTGATTGAGCTTTTGAACGCGCTGGGTCAGCAAGCCGACGGGCTTTTGGGGCAATTGCCCGTAAAAGCGCGCGACGGGCTGGAAGTGGCGACTGAAAAGGCCTTGGTGCAGGCGATGAAAGCGGCGGATCGCTCGCGTTCTATTCGTGGCAGCGAGACGGGGTGGTTGCAGACAACGTTTGCGACAGCCTTGGGCGCTGCTGGTGGGGCTGGTGGTGTGGGCACCGCTTTGGCCGAGCTTCCCGTGACCACCACGGTTTTCTTGCGCGCCATTCAGGATGTGGCCGAGCAATATGAATTCGATGCGACCTCAGAGAATGTGAAGTTCGACTGTGTTCAGGTCTTTGCGGCTGGCGGGCCTCTATCAGAGGACGATGCAGCCGATCTGGCGTTTCTGTCGTCGCGGATGGCGCTGAGTAGCGGTGGTACACAGAAGCTGATCGCCTGGGTCACGCCGCGTTTGGCGGTGGTTTTAGGGCAAAAGCTGGCGGCGCAGATGGTGCCTGTGATTGGGGCCACGACGGGGGCTCTGACAAATTACGCCTATATGAATTACTACCGCGAGATGGCGCATGTGCATTTCGGGCTGCGGCGTCTGTCGATTGAAGGCGATGTGCCGCATCCCGAGCTGGTCACGATGTTTCGCGAAGCGGCATCGCCTCAGGTGCAGGACCTGCGCAAGGGGTGAGCCTCGCGCAGTGAGTATTTTTGGCAAGATGAAGGCTTAGCCCTGGTTTGCCAGATATTCCATGACGGCGGGGCGCACGCTTTGGTCGCCGCGGTTGCGGGCCTCGTTGATGACATCGCGGACCTCAGAGAGGTTGCTGCGCCGTAAGAGGCTTTTGACCGGGCCGATGGACGCCGGGCGCATCGAAAGCGCGCGCAGACCCATCGCGGCGAGGCAGAGAGCCTCGACCGGCCGGCCGGCATCTTCTCCGCAGAAGCTGAGCGGGGTTTTTGTTGTATTACAACGGTTTGCGATGCCTTCGATGAAGCTAAGGAAACTGACATTCAGCGTGTCATAGCGTTTGCGAACGCGCTCATTCTCGCGGTCTGCGGCAAAGAAGAACTGCTTCAAGTCATTGCCGCCGATGGAAATGAATTCGACCTCTTCGAAGAACTTTTGCGGGGCGAAGCCAAGCGAGGGTGTTTCCAGCATAGCGCCGGTTTTCAGGTCAGACGGCAGTTTGTGGCCCAAACGTTTTTCGCGTTCGATGGCTTTGTCCATCTCGGCGCGGGCGGCTTTATATTCGTCATATTGCGCGATGAAAGGGAACATGACCTTGAGCGGTCGCCCATTGGCTGCGCGCAAAAGCGCCTGAAGCTGCATTCGCAGAACGCCGGGTTTGTCGAGGCCCACGCGGATCGCGCGCCAGCCAAGCGCCGGGTTGGGCTCGTCCTGAGGGGCCATGAAGGGCAGGACTTTGTCTGAGCCGATATCGAGCGTACGGAAGACGACGGATTTGTCTCCCGCGGAATCCATCACATGGCTATAGAGTTCCGCCAGTTCCGTGCGTCCGGGCATCTGGTTGCGGATCAGGAATTGGAGTTCCGTGCGGAAGAGGCCCACGCCTTCGGCTCCAGAGCTTGGCAGCGAAGGCAGGTCGGCCATGAGGCCTGCGTTCATCAAGAGGCTGACGGTTTCGCCATCCAATGTGGTCGCAGGTTTCTCGCGGATCGAGGCATAGCGTTCCTGCGCATTGGCACGCATGGCGGTTTTGTCGCGAAAGGCCGTGACGACGGTGTCATCGGGTCTGAGGTGCACATGGCCCTCATCTCCGTCCACGAGGATCATGTCGCCATTCAGGGCTTCGGTGGTGATCTTGTCAGCGTGGATCACCAAGGGGATCGCCAAGGCCCGCGCTACAATGGTTGCGTGAGAGCCGACAGAGCCTTCCTCCAGCACGATGCCCTTTAATTTCCGGCCATAGTCCAGCAATTCGGCAGGGCCGATGTTGCGTGCAATCAGGATGGGGTTTTCCGGCATGTCAGCGCCAGTGTCAGACCCTTGGCCCGTGAGATTGCGTAAGAGGCGATTTGAGAGGTCATCCAGATCATGCAGACGGTCGCGCAGATAAGCGTCTGTCGCCTGCGCCATGCGCGCGCGCGCGGTGGATTGTTCTTTCTCTACAGCGGCTTCGGCGGTCAGACCCTGATCAATATCTTGCTCCATCCGGCGCAGCCAGCCTTTGGAGTTGGCAAACATCCGGTAGGCTTCCAGAACTTGCACTTGATCTTTGTCGCCGCCCTGAGCACCTGCGAGGAGTTCATCGACGCTGACGCGCAGGTCTTCGATCGCTTTGGTGAGGCGTTGCTTCTCGACCTCGGGGTCATCTGCGATCGGGTTGGTGACAACAACTCGCGGCTCATGCAGCCACACATGACCCTCGGCGGCACCTTCTTGTGCCGTGCCACCTTTGAACATTGCGGGACGTTGGTGCAAGGGCGACAGGGCTGCGCCTTCTCCGACAAAGGCACCGAGCTCGGTCATTTCGGCCAGCACCATCGCGACGACCTCAAGCGCATAGACCTCGTCGGAGGAAAAGTCGCGGCTGGCTTTGGATTGCACGACCAAGACACCCAGTTGCTCGCCCAGACGCTGGATCGGAACACCGCAGAAGGACGAATAAATTTCCTCGCCGGTTTCTGGCATATAGCGGAAGCCTTTTTCGCTGGGGGCGTCAGCGGTGTTCACGATGCGCGCGGATTTGGCGACGCGACCGACAAGGCCTTCGCCAAGGCGCATGCGGGTTTGGTGAACCGCTTCGGCCTTCAGGCCTTCGGTCGCGCAAAGTTCCAGCGTTTCAGCGTCGCGGAACAGATAGATCGAGCACACTTCGGTGCCGATAGACGAGGCAATCAGCTTGGTGATTTTATCCAGCCGCGCCTGACCGGCGCTGTCCTCGGCCAAGGCCTCGCGCAGACGTCCGAGGAGCTTGCGGCTCTCGCTGTCAGATCTTTCCGGCATGTAACTTCAGTCCCAACGCATCCTTTACGACCTGTCTATGCCGAAAACGTCAGAGGGCAAAGCAGGGAAATCACTTAGTTGCGCTTGGGTCGGCTGTGCGTCGACAAATCCATTGTCCCTGCCTGTTTTCTAGCGCTTTCGTTTTTGCGCGCGCAGAAAAGCAACGGGTGGAACGCAAAACGCGGCCCCATTTGGCGCCGCGCTGCAGAAATTTTCGTGTCGGCTGGTTAGGCCGCTTTGTCCAAATCAAACGCATCATGCAGCGCTTGCACTGCCAGCTCCATGTACTTGCGTTCGATCAGAACAGAGATCTTGATCTCGGACGTCGTGATCACCTTGATGTTGATGCCTTCGTCCGACAGGACTTTGAACATCTTGGCCGCCACGCCGGATTGGCTGCGCATGCCGATGCCCACGACGGACACTTTGGCCACGTCTTCGGCAACGATGAGGTTTTCAAAGTTCAGCTCGGTGCCACGGATTGCCTCTACGGCTTTTTCGGCACGTGCAATCTGATCGATGGGCAGGGAGAAGGTCATATTAGTGCGACCGTCTTCTGAGATGTCCTGAACGATCATATCCACATTGACACCCGCATCCGACAGTGACCCAAAGATGATGGCCGCGATGCCCGGGCGGTCAGCCACAGACAAAAGGGTCATTTGAGCTTCGTCGCGGGAATAGGCGACGCCGTTGACGATATTGGATTCCATGATTTCATCCTCATCACAGACGAGCGTTCCGGCCTCGTCAGATTGTTCTTCAAAAGAGCTGAGTACGCGCAGTTTCACCTTATAGCGCATTGCCAGTTCGACCGAGCGGGTTTGCAGGACTTTCGCGCCGAGGGACGCTAGTTCTAGCATCTCTTCAAAGGCGATTTTGTCGAGCTTGCGCGCCTTTTCACAGATGCGTGGGTCGGTGGTATAGACGCCATCCACGTCCGTATAAATGTCGCAACGTTCGGCACCAAAGGCGGCGGCAAAGGCCACAGCGGTCGTGTCAGATCCGCCACGTCCCAATGTGGTGATGCGTCCTTCTGGGCTGATGCCTTGGAAACCCGCGACGACGGCGACCTTCATGCCTTCGGCGAACTTCGCATTGATATTGTCGTTTGGGATCTCTTCGATCCGGGCTGCCGAATGTGCCGATGTGGTTTTGACCGGAACCTGCCAGCCTTGCCAGCTACGCGCCGGAATATCCATTTCTTGCAACGTCAGTGCCATGAGGCCCGCAGTGACGTTCTCACCCGAGCTGACGATCGCATCGTATTCACGCGCGTCATAGAGCGCGGAGGTCTCGTTGACCCAGCCCACCAGTTCGTTGGTTTTACCGGACATCGCAGAGACGATGACGATCACATCATAGCCCTTTGCCACCTCAACGCCCACGCGCTTGGCGGCGCGGCGGATGCGATCCAGGTTCGCGACCGAGGTGCCGCCGAATTTCATTACCAAAGTGGGCATCGCCGTTTGGTCCTAACTTTTGTCTTTCAGATTGCAGCGCGGTTTACGCAATCGCGCCTGCGAAAACAACCGGCAGGGGTGCGGTTTTCTGGCGCTGTTGGGGCTTGGCTTCGCAAAAATGACCGCCGCGGCGGGGCGCTTGCCGCTATAGGCTGCGGCAAGTCCAATTTAGCAGAATTTTCTTGCGCGGTTGGTCGCGAAGCAGAATCGCCTAGTAGGGGTGATCCGCACCGTCAAAGGTTCTGAAACACCCGGTCGAGCTCATGTCGAGCTCATCAAATCGCGCAACCAGACCGTCGGCGGATTGATCCACGGTCGTGGGGGCGATTGCGCCGCCCATATCCGTGCTGACCCAGCCGGGGTGGTAAATGCCGACGGCGATGCCTTCAGGCTGCAATTCCGTGCTGAGGTTGCGACCGACGTTGAGGACGGCCGCCTTGGAAGCGCGGTAGATATAGCTACCGCCCGGCGCGCGCGTGTGGCTGGCCATCTGGCTGGAAATGATTGCGATTTTGGCGCTCTCGGCCAGGCGCAGGTTCGGCAAGAGGGATTGAACGGTCAGAAAGACGCCCGTGACATTGGCGGCAAAGGTGTCGGCCCACATTTGGGCGGGATAGCCTGCGTCCAAATCATGTCCCTTGTCCAGATAAACGCCCGCGTTGCAGACCAATAGGTCGACAGGCTGATCAGTCATCTGCTCGGCAAAGGCCTTTTGAGCAGCTACATCTGTGACGTCCAGCTTTGCGTAATCTCCGCCCGCGCGGGACGTGCCTGTGACCTGATCCCCTCGAGAGTGATAGCGCGACAATAGAGCCTGACCAATTCCTCGATTGGCCCCGGTGATGACGACATGCATGAAAGTATCCTTAGGTGATGAGAGACTTAGTTGGATTTTCGCCCGGGCGTGAAAGGCAGCGGCACAACCGGAACGCCATCTTCGATCAGGCTCTTGGCCTCTTCGGGTTTGGCCTCGCCGTAAATGGCGCGTTCTGGCGTATCGCCCATATGCATAGAGCGCGCCTCTTGCGCGAAATTCGCGCCCACATAATCGGAGTTCTTTTCGACCTGCTTCTTCAACTCAGCCAAAGCCTGTTCCGCCGGATTGGCAGGGGAGGACAAGGGCGTCTCGGCCTCTTTCACGGGTGTTGCCGCAGAACGGGCGGGGCGCACGCGCGGGGCCATGATGGCTTTTTCGACCTGTGTGTCGCCACAGATCGCGCAAGTCACCATGCCCGCTGCCTTCAGCTTGTCAAAGCCTTCGGCGGATTGAAACCAGCTGTCAAAGCGGTGGTCGTTTGAGCATTTGAGCGTGTATTGGATCATGGTCGCGCGTCTATCGTAGGTAGAATTTACTTAGGCCGCTGCGCGCAAAGGATCAAGCGTGTCGCGATCACGATCTGACGTGGGTGTGTCAATGCACCTGACGCGGGTCAAAAGAGGCGATGATATGGGAGAGTTCCGGCTCTGTGACCAGCTTGGAGGCCTTTTTCAGGGAAAACCATTTGCGGCGCCGTTGATCGTGTTCCGGATATTCGGTCGCAAGCTTTTTGGCTTTGACCGGATAGACCATGACCAGGCAGGGCAGGTCTCGGCCGCCACCGCGCGTTTTGTAGTAAGAATAGACCCCGAGGCAGCGATCAAAGGTCTTGCCCTTTACGCCCGCTTCTTCCCAAGCTTCGGTCGCGGCTGCATCAGACGGGGTTTCCCCCAGCATCGGCCAGCCCTTTGGAATGATCCAGCGCCCGCTATTGCGGCTGGTGACCAAAAGCACCTGCACTTTGTCATTCTTGACGCGATAGACCAACGCAGCAAACTGGCTGCGCATGTCCTTTTTGCGCGCCTTTTGCATTTGAATAGGAAGTTGCACGGGGCTGTGTACCGTCACTTTTAACTGCTTCACTCGTCTTTTTTGGTTAGGCCAACATAGCTGTTTGCGACCTGTGGATAAAGTGGCTCAAAAGAATAATTCGGCAACTGCGGTATTTTGATCGGTTGCGCCCTTGGGGTGCTTAAAGTGGCTGTGGGAATTCGTGGGACCCGATGTGGGAATTGATGGTCCGGCTGGGGAAAGTGGATCGAATCGGCGCGTTGGGGTGTCTAAAACTTCGACGGACGTCGAGTTTTTGCTGGCGAGAAGTCGATTTGAGCAAGTTTTCTGGGAAATAATGGGATATTTGTGGGTGGCGCGTAATTTGAGCCTATGTTGGGTTTGATTGAATTGCTTTGCCTATATGTTGTGCTTTTTGCCCGAGTTCCTGTTGATTTGCAGGGTGTGAATAGGTCTCTCTTGAGTTAATTCTCCCTATAATGCCCAAAATTCCTGTTGATTTCCATGAATTCCCATGTCATCCCTATATGCACGATGAGGACGGGAATAGGGGCGGCAAGACCCCGACAATAAAATCCCAAGACAGGTTTCATACAGGCTCCGCTTTCATCGAACGAAGAGATCCGGCGCGCGAGCGAGCAGACATCCCCCCAGGTGGCGCGCGCAGCTGGACATCCCCGCAAGGCGGGACGAGGGCGGCGAATTGGGCAGTGGCAGCAGCTCAATTCGCCGTTTCCATTTCAGGCCACTGAGGTGGCAAAGACAGTGAGAGGCGCGTCAGGCAGTGGCACGCAGATTTAGAGGCGAAAGCCACCACAAGGTGGACAGCAAGGGCAGGGTGTCGATCCCGGCCTCGTTTCGCCGTGTGCTAGAGGCCTCTGATCCCAACTGGAAATCCGGAGACACCCCCGAGCTTGTGATCGTCTATGGCGACCACCGCCGGAACTATCTGGAATGCTACACGATGGAAGCCATCGAAGAGGTGGACGAAAAGATCGACGCGCTGCCCCGTGGCTCGATGGAGCGTAAAATGCTGCAACGCCTGTTTCATGGACAGTCTTTCCCGACGACTGTCGATGAAACCGGCCGTTTGGTTCTGCCGGCTAAGCTGCGGCAGAAGATCAATCTGGAAAACGAAGCCTTCTTTATTGCGGCAGGTGATACGTTCCAGATTTGGAAAACGGAAACCTACGAGGAAGAAGAGCTCGCCAAGACCGAAGAATGGTTGGATGAGCTGCCAGATGACTTTGATCCTCTGGCCTTCCTGGACAAGCGGCCCGAGGATTGATCGATGTCTAAGGCTGCCACCGAGACGACATCTCCTCACATCCCAGTTTTGCTGAAACCTTTGTTGGCGGCGGTTGCGCCTGTGTCTGGGCGTTGGCTGGACGGCACCTTTGGCGCGGGCGGCTATACGCGCGGTTTGCTTGAGGCGGGGGCTGACAAGGTTTATGGCGTGGATCGCGATCCATTGGCGTTTGACATGGCCGAGGATTGGATTGGCGCGTTCGCCGGTCAGATCGAGTTCATCGCGGATGTGTTCTCCAACATGGACGCCCATGCGCAGGATCTGGATGGGGTGGTCCTGGATCTTGGTGTCAGCTCGATGCAGCTGGACCTCGCGGAGCGCGGCTTTTCCTTCATGAAAGATGGCCCTCTGGATATGCGGATGAGCCAGTCGGGACCATCGGCGGCCGATCTGGTCAATGAATCCTCCGAAGAAGAGATCGCGGATATCCTGTTCCACTACGGCGAAGAGCGCGCAAGCCGCCGCATCGCCCGTGCAATCGTCAAGGCGCGCGCGGATCGGCCGTTTAAGACCACGATAGAACTCACAGATATCATTGAGAAAAACTTGCCGCGCCCAAAGCCCGGGCAAAGCCATCCGGCGACCCGCAGCTTTCAGGGGCTGCGCATTGCGGTGAACAATGAATACGGCGAATTGCTGAATGGTCTGATGGCGGCTGAACGGTCGCTTAAGCCCGGCGGATTGCTGGCCGTAGTTACATTCCATTCGATTGAAGACCGCATGGTCAAGAAGTTCATGGCCGAGCGCGCGGGCCGCACCGGTGGGGGCAATCGTTACGCACCCGAGGTGGCTCAGGACGCGCCAGCCTTTGAACTGCTCACCCGCAAGGCGGTTGGGCCCGATGACGAAGAACTCGCCATCAACCCACGGTCGCGCTCTGCAAAATTGCGCGTGGCCCGTCGCACCGATGCACCAGCAGGCGTGGTCGATGGGGCCAAGATCGGGATGCCCATGTTGGGCGGCCAAAAGAGGGGACGAAAGTAATGCGTAGCCTGCTTTATGTGATGACAGCCCTATCGGTGATCGCCTTGGCCTTCTGGGCCTATCGCGAGAATTATGCCACGCAACAAGCGCTCGGGAATGTTGAAGAGCTGCGCTATGAGATTAGCGAGGCACGTGACCGTCTGGCGATCCTGAAAGCGGAATGGGCTTATCTGAACCGCCCGGATCGCTTGCTGGATCTTGCGGATCTGAACTTTGACCGCCTGCAGCTTCTGCCATTGCAGGCCGATCAGTTCGGTATGGTGGAACAAGTCAGCTATCCCCCTGTGAACATTGATATTATCGACGACGTCGTCGAGGTCTCTAATCAGGAGGCAAACCAATGACTCGCACGCCTCTAAGACCCCTGGCCACGATCCTGCAAGCGCGCCAAAACGGTGCAGATCATAAGGCGATTGAAAAAGAGAACATTCGCCAGCGTCACGAAGAAATGCGCGGCGCGGCGCGTCAGCGGGCCGAGGGGCGTTTATTGGTTCTGGGTGTCATGTTCCTGGCAGCTTTCAGCATCATTGGCATCCGTATGGGCACGCTGTCCCAAAGCGAGGTTGTTGAACCGCGCTCGAGCACCGGCGGCGCACGCATCATGGCGCAGCGCGCCGATATCGTGGATCGCAACGGGCGTATTCTGGCGACCAATATCGAGACCCATAGCCTCTATGCGCAGCCCCAGCAGATGATCGACAAAGAACGGGTCGCGCAGGAACTGGAGCGCATTTTCCCGGATATGAACGAGCAGCGCTTGCTCAAGGATTTCACCGGCAAACGCAAATTCCTTTGGGTGCGCAAAAAGCTGAGCCCCGAGCAGAAACAAGCCGTACATGATATCGGCGATCCCGGTCTGTTGTTTGGCCCGCGTGAGATGCGTCTTTACCCCAACGGTAAACTAGCCGCGCATATTCTGGGCGGCGCGGGTTTTGGTCGTGAGGGCGTGAGTGCCGCCGAAGTCATCGGCGTTGCCGGGGTTGAGAAAACCTTTGATGACATCCTGCGCGATCCGGCCAATGGTGGTAAGGCGCTGACTTTGTCTCTGGACCTGACCATTCAGGCGGCCATGGAGCGGGTGCTTTATGGCGGTATGAAGCTATTGAACGCCAAGGGTGCCGCAGCGGTTCTGATGGATGCGCATACGGGCGAAGTGATTGCTCTGAGCTCTATGCCCGATTTTGATCCAAACGATCGTCCGCGCCCAATCCCGACCGAGGCTGGATCGGAAAGTCCTTTGTTTAACAGAGCCTTGCAGGGCGTTTATGAACTTGGGTCGACCTTCAAGATCTTCACAACCGCTCAGGCGCTTGAGTTGGGATTAGTGACGCCAGAAACCGTGATTGAGACCAAAGGTCCGATGAAGGTACATGGCTACACGATTGGCGAGTTTGAGAACAAAAACTATGGCAAACTCTCGGTCACAGACATCATCGTCAAAAGTTCGAACCGTGGGACGGGGCGCATCGCGCTAGATGTTGGTGCGGAGCGTCAGCAAGAGTTCCTGCAGTCTCTGGGCATGTTTGACCCGACGAAGATCGAAGTTGTCGAGGCGACCGGTGGCAAGCCGCTCAAGCCGTCCAAGTGGACAGATTTGTCAGCCGTGACAATCTCTTACGGTCATGGTCTGTCGGCAACGCCTTTGCATCTGGCCGCAGCCTATGCTGCGATTGCCAATGGTGGTCACAAGATCGAGCCGACGATCCTAAAGCAAAGCGGCGCGAAATATGGCCCGCGGGTCATGAGCCAAGCGGTTGCAGAGGCTAGCGTCGACATGCTGCGCAAGGTGGTCACAGAGGGCACGGCCTCGATGGGTGAGGTGCCGGGCTATCATGTGGCGGGCAAAACCGGCACGGCGGACAAGCCCAAGCCGAACGGTGGCTACTATGAGGACAAGGTGATCAACACTTTCGCCTCGGTCTTCCCCGCGCATGATCCGAAGTACGTCCTCGTGGTGACACTGGACGAACCCGTTGAAACTATGGGCGAAGAGCCGCGCCGTACGGCCGGTTGGACGGCTGTGCCTGTGGCCTCTGAAATCATCGGCCGCGTCGCACCTTTGCTGGGCTTGCTGCCGCACGTTGAACCTGTGGAATTGACTGATATAACCTTGGCAGCGAACTAAGCTGGCAAGGGCAGATAAATGGCAGCGCAGGCAAAGACTGTTTCCGACCTTGGCCTGACGGCCCTGCAGGGAAAAAACCCCGAAATCACCGGATTGGCCGTGGACAGCCGCGATGTCAAAGACGGCTATTTGTTCGCAGCACTTCCCGGTACGCAGGTGCATGGCGCGACGTTTATTCAGTTTGCTCTGCGCATGGGGGCGGCTGCTGTGATGACCGACGCCGAAGGCGCGCGGATTGCGGAGGCGGAACTTGCGACCTCGGACGCGGCTTTGATCATTTGCGAAGACCCAAGGCAGGCTCTGGCCTATACGGCTGCGCTCTGGTTTGAGCACCAGCCGCCGGTGATGGCGGCAGTGACGGGCACGAATGGCAAAACCTCGGTCTCGACGTTCTTGCGGATGATCTGGCAGGCGATGGGGTTGCCTGCTGTGAACCTCGGCACAACTGGGGTGGAGGGCGACTTTGAAGCGCCTTTGATGCACACAACACCCGAGCCGATCACTTTGCATCGCACCCTGGCGGCAGCCCATGCCGAAGGGATTGACTATGCCGCGATGGAAGCCAGTTCGCATGGGCTGGCTCAAAGGCGTCTGGACGGCGTTCAACTGACCGCCGCAGGCTTCACGAATTTCACGCAGGATCATCTGGATTACCACGCGACCTTTGATGAATACTTCGACGCCAAAGCCGCACTCTTTGACCGTGTGCTGCCAGAGGATGGCGTCGCGGTCATCAACACGGATGACATGCGCGGGCCGGATATGGCCGCGATTGCGCGGGGTCGCGGGCAGGCGGTGATTACTGTTGGGCGCGAGGGCGCGGACCTGTGTTTGCTGAGCCAACGTTTGGACAATGCAGGGCAAGACATCCGCTTTTCGTTCCGCGATGAGACCTACCAAGTACGTCTGAACCTGATTGGCGGCTTTCAGGCTGACAACGTGCTTTTGGCCTCGGGCCTCGCGATTGGCTGCGGGGCCGATCCGATGCGGGTGTTTGAGGTTCTGCATACTCTTACCACTGTGCGTGGTCGTATGCAGTTGGCTGCGACCCGTCGCAATGGCGCGCCTGTGTTTGTGGATTATTCTCATACGCCGGATGCCGTCGAAACCGCGCTCAAAGCCATGCGCCCGCATGTGATGGGCAAGCTCGTGGTGATCGTGGGCGCTGGCGGGGATCGCGATCCCATCAAGCGACCATTAATGGGCAAAGCCGCGCAAGAGAACGCCGATGTTGTCTTTGTGACTGACGACAACCCGCGGAGCGAAGATCCAGGGACGATACGAGCCGCCGTTCTTGAAGGCGCGCCCGAGGCGATCGAAGTCGGTGACCGCGCCGAAGCGATCCTGCGCGGGGTGGATGCGTTGGGGCCGGGCGATGCGTTGCTGATCGCGGGTAAGGGGCATGAGACGGGGCAAATTGTTGGCGACGATGTCTTGCCGTTTGACGATGTGGAACAGGCGAGCGTCGCTGTGATGGCTTTGGACGGAGATCTGGCATGACATTGTGGACCGCATCTGGGGCCGCCAAAGCAACCGGTGGTAAAGCGCAGGGCGACTGGACTGTTCGTGGCGTTTCTATCGATACGCGGACGATTGAGGTGGGCGACCTCTTCGTGGCCCTCAAGGCTGCGCGAGACGGCCATGACTTCGTCGCTCAAGCCTTGGAGAAAGGGGCTGGCGCGGCGCTGGTCAGCCGTATCCCCGAAGGCGTGCCAGCCGATGCGCCGCTTTTGCTCGTTGAGGATGTGCTCAAAGGGCTTGAGGATCTGGGTCGAGCCTCCCGCGCGCGCATGGTCGGCAAAGTCGTTGCGGTGACGGGCTCGGTGGGCAAGACCTCGACCAAGGAAATGCTGCGCACAGTGCTTGGCGGGCAGGGGCGTGTGCATGCCTCGGTTGCGAGCTACAACAACCACTGGGGTGTGCCCCTGACATTGGCGCGCATGCCGCAAGACACGGAATTTGCTGTAATCGAGATCGGTATGAACCACCCAGGCGAAATCGCGCCTTTGGCTGCGATGGCCCGCCCGCATGTGGCGGTGGTCACGACGGTCGCACCCGCGCATCTTGAGGCGTTTGAGAATGTGGAAGGGATCGCGCGCGAGAAGGCCTCGATCTTTACGGGTCTCGAAGAAAACGGCACCGCGATCTTTAACGCAGACCTCACGGTCTCGCCCATTCTACAAGACATTGCCGCGCAGAATGCCAAGACGCTTGTGGGTTTCGGCGAGAGCGATGCGACTTTCCGCCTGACAGAGGTCAACGTCACGGACAACGCCACTGTCGGCACCGGCACGGCCCATGGACAGCCCTTGCTCTATAAAGTTGCCGTGCCCGGTCGCCACTATGCCATGAACGGCCTCGCCGTTCTCGCGGTAGCGGACGCGCTGGCGCTTGATCCCGCCATCGCGATCACTGATCTCGGCCGCTGGGAACCCGGCGCAGGACGCGGTTTGCGCGATATTATCCAGCTGGACCCGGCGGACAATCGCCGCATGATCGAGTTGATTGATGACGCATATAATGCCAATCCGGCCTCGGTCCGGGCCTCACTAGAAGTCTTGTCTGTTGCGGAATTGTCTGGCGAAACCGCAGGTCAATCCGCGCGCCGGATTGCGTATCTCGGCGATATGAAAGAGCTGGGCCCGCGCGAAAAAGATCTGCACCGCGAGATCGCAGATCTGGTCTCGGTGGAAAAAATCGACCGAATTCATTGCATTGGCCCTCTGATGAAAGAGCTCTACGATGCTCTGCCCGTTGAAAAACGTGGCCGCTGGACGGAAACCAGCGAAGAGATGGCCAAGGGCGTCGCCCGCGATCTGCATGCCGGGGATATTGTGGCGGCAAAAGGCTCACTCAGTATGGGTGTTGCGCGCGTGGTTGACGCTATTCGTAAATTGGGCCATCCCGCCATGAAATTAAGCAAAGGGACCACATAATGCTCTATTGGTTGACGCTTTTGTCAGATGGTGGCGATGTTTTTAACCTGTTTCGCTACATCACCTTCCGCGCTGGCGGGGCCTTTCTGACCGCGTTGCTCTTTGGGTTTATCTTTGGCCGTCCGTTGATCAACGTGCTGCGCAGACGGCAGGGCAAAGGACAGCCGATCCGCGATGATGGTCCGGAAAGCCACTTTTCCAAGGCTGGTACGCCGACAATGGGCGGTTTGCTGATCGTGGGGGCTCTAGTGACTTCGACGCTTCTGTGGGCGCGGCTTGATAATGGGTTTGTCTGGCTCGTTCTTTTTGTGACTTTGGCTTATGGGTTGATTGGTTTTGCGGATGATTACGCCAAGGTCAGCAAGCAGAACACTAAGGGTGTTTCTAGCCGGATCCGCCTGTTGTTGGGGCTCTTGATTGCGGCAATCGCTGGCTATTGGGCATCGACTCTGCATCCGGAAAATCTGCAATACCAACTTGCTCTGCCGATCTTCAAAGACGTTCTGCTGAACCTAGGTTACGTCTTTGTACCGTTTTCTGTGATCGTTATCGTAGGCTCTGCGAACTCGGTGAACCTGACCGATGGTCTGGACGGTCTGGCGATCATGCCTGTTATGATCGCAGGTGGCACATTGGGCATTATCGCTTATGCAGTGGGCCGCGTCGACTTTACCGAATATCTGGACGTGCACTACGTGCCCGGCACTGGTGAGATCTTGATTTTTACCGCAGCCCTCATCGGCGGAGGCCTTGGGTTCCTCTGGTATAACGCCCCTCCCGCAGCGGTCTTTATGGGCGACACGGGGTCTTTGGCTTTGGGTGGCGCATTGGGCGCGATTGCGGTGTCAACGAAACACGAGCTGGTGCTGGCGATTGTGGGCGGGCTTTTCGTGGTCGAGGCGCTCTCGGTTATTATTCAGGTCGTCTACTTCAAAGCCACGGGTAAACGCGTGTTTCTGATGGCGCCGATCCATCACCATTACGAGAAAAAGGGCTGGGCTGAGCCGCAGATTGTGATCCGGTTTTGGATCATTTCCCTGATCCTCGCGATGATCGGTCTGGCAACGCTGAAGGTTCGGTGACCAGGCCCGTGTCCGCGCCCGTCAAAGACACCCGCGCCATGATTTCAGGCATGGCGCCTGTGTTGGATGACGCGCTCTATCATTTTTGTGTGCTGCCAGACGGCTTTGAGGCGTTGAAATCTCAGGCTTTGGCCAGCTTCGTTGAAGACGAGGGCTTTTCGGTGATCTTGACCGATCAGGTTGCTAAAGACGCGGGATTGGCGAGCGACCTTCCCATGCGGCGCATCACGCTGACGGTGCATTCTGCCTTGGATGGGGTGGGGCTGACCGCGGCCGTCGCGAGCGCCTTGGCCGACGCGGGCATTGCCTGCAACATGGTTGCGGCCTATCACCATGATCATGCTTTTGTGCCCGCCACTGACGCGGATCGCGCTTTGGCAATTTTACAGGCGCTCGCGGGCGCAGAGTGAGGGGACGCACCGATGATACCTGTTGTCGGATATAAGGGCCATCAGATCGCCGTTCTCGGCCTTGGCCGTTCTGGTCTTGCGACGGCCCGCGCGCTGCGCGAGGGAGGAGCGATTCCGATCTGTTGGGACGACAACCCAGCCGCGCGCGCGGCGGCGGAGGATGAAGGCTTTGCAATCAAGGAACTCGCGAAGCAGGGCGCGTTTGAGGGTATCACCAGCCTGATTGTCTCGCCTGGTATTCCGCATCTTTATCCGACGCCAAATCCTGTTGTGAAGGCTGCTCTGGCCGCAGGTGTAGCCGTGGACAATGATATTGGCCTGTTTTTCCGCAGCTTCGCGACAAGGGATTGGGATAAGTTCGACACGCTGCCCAAAGTCGTCGCGGTGACCGGATCCAACGGCAAGTCCACCACTTCGGCCTTAATCCATCACGTTCTGGAGGCCGCCAACCGCCCCTGTCAGCTCGCAGGCAATATCGGGCGCGGTGTTCTGGATATTGATCCAGCGATTGATGGCGAGGTCGTGGTGCTGGAGCTGTCGAGCTATCAGACCGATCTCGCACGATCTCTGACGCCGGATATTGCAGTTTTCACGAACCTGTCTCCAGATCATCTGGATCGCCATGCTGGCATGGGCGGCTATTTCGCGGCCAAGCGGCGGCTCTTTGCCGAAGGCGGGCCGGACCGCGCTGTGATTGGGATTGACGAGGATGAGGGGCTGTATCTGGCCAATCAGCTCTCTGAAGGCCTGGCGGACGACCGCGTGATCCGCATGTCGGTTGACCAGAAACTGACTGGGCCGGGCTGGCAGGTCTTTGCCAAGAAGGGCTTCTTGTCTGAGTATCGCAAGGGCAAGCAGGTCGGCTCGATTGATCTGCGGTCTGTGAAAGGCCTGCCCGGTGTGCACAATCATCAGAACGCCTGTGCGGCCTATGCGGTCTGTCGCGCGCTTGGGCTTGCGCCGCGGGTGATAGAGCAGGCATTTCATAGCTTCGCAGGTCTGCCGCATCGCTCGCAGATTATCGCTGAGGCGGGTGGTGTGACCTATGTGAATGACAGTAAGGCCACTAATGTGGATGCGGCGGCAAAGGCGCTTGGGGCCTTCAAAAAGATCCGCTGGATCTGTGGTGGGTTGCAGAAGGATGGTGGGCTTGAGGCGGTGCAGGCGGCCACGGGTGAGGTCGTGAAGGCCTATGTGATTGGGCGTGAGGCTGCGACTTTTGCGATGCAATTGGGCGGGGTTGAGGCCGAGGTTTGCACGGATATGGAGACGGCGGTCGCTAAGGCGGTGGCCGAGGCGCAAGAAGGCGAGACGGTTTTGCTGGCGCCTGCTGCGGCGAGCTTTGATCAATACGACAGTTTCGAGAAACGTGGCGATCACTTTGCAGAGCTTGTGAAAGCCCAGCTGTCATAGGGTGTGGCCCGCGTGGGATGCCTCCGGCGGGGATATTTTTGGCAAGAGAAAAAGCCTAGCTGGCCGCGATTGCGGTGCCGGCCGCAAAGCCCGAGCTCCAGGCCCATTGGAAGTTGAATCCTCCAAGCCAACCCGTCACGTCGACGGCTTCGCCGATGGCGTAGAGGCCGGGGACGGATTTGGCTTCCATGGTTTTTGACGACAGCGCGTCGGTGTCGATGCCACCAAGCGTGACTTCAGCAGTGCGATAGCCTTCGGTGCCGCTGGGGGTGAGGTGCCAGGTGTGGACGGCGTCCGTGAGGGCGCGCAGTTTGGCGTCAGATTGATCAGCGATATTGCCGCTGAGTGCGAGGTCTTTGGCGAGGAAATCAACGAGTTTCGCGGGGATAAATTGCGCCAGAATAGTCGAGAGGTTTTTGCGCCCATCCTCGGTGCGTTTGGCACGCAGGGCCTCGTAAAGACCGCCTTGCGGATAGAGGTCAAAGGCAACCTTCTGGCCTTCGCGCCAGTAAGAGCTGATCTGCAGAACAGAGGGGCCGGATAGGCCTCGGTGCGTGAAGAGCAGCGCTTCGTCAAATGAGGTGGATGGGAGCGATGCCTGCACGGGAAGAGCGACGCCGGAAAGGGCTTTGAACCGCCCGTCCGAGAATGTGAAAGGCACGAGGCCCGCGCGTGTTTCGGTGACGTTCAGGCCAAATTGACGCGCCAGGTCATAGGCGAGACCGGTTGCGCCCATTTTGGGGATGGATTTGCCTCCGGTGGCTAGAACCAGATTTTGAGCCGTGACGGTGATTGTTGTGCCGTCTTTGTCGAGTGAAACCTCAAAGACACCGTCGCTGCGCGTGACCGACAGGATCGACGTCTTCAGCCACAGGTCCGCGCCTGCGTTGCGCAGCTCAGACAGCAACATTTGGATGATGTCTTTCGAGGATTCATCGCAAAACAGCTGGCCCAGAGTTTTCTCGTGATAGGCGATGCCGTGGCGCGCGACGAGGTCGATGAAATCCCATTGGGTATACCGGCTGAGCGCGCTTTTGCAGAAATGCGGATTGCCGCTCAGGAAATTTTCGGGCCCTGCGTACATATTGGTGAAATTGCAGCGTCCGCCCCCCGAGATGCGAATTTTCTCGCCCGGGGCCTTTGCGTGATCGACCACCAGAGTGTCACCCCCCGCATGGGCTGCGCACATCATTCCGGCGGCTCCGGCACCAAGGATCAGAGTTTTGACTTGCATGAGACGCCCATGCCTGAGCCGAGAGGCGAAGGTCAAGCGATAAGCAATTTGTTAACCAATTTGCTCGATTTTTTGGCGTCACAAAACGGCAAATAAACCGTCATCTAGATCATACAAATCTGCAACGAATTCGTTGCCTGCCGCGCGCTAGGGAAGGGCCCTCATTATCCAGCAAACGACAAGGATTTCCCAATGCGTGAGCACGACATCGACGAGCTTTCCTTTGATGACTATGACGAACTGCGCGACCCGCGCCCAGAGGACAACGGTTTTGATGCCGTAGTCGACGCGGCGATGTCTCGCCGCGGGTTTCTGGGCGGTGTTGTGGCCTTTGGATCTGGCGCGGCCGTTATGGGCACGACTTTCCTGGCCTCTGAGGCGCAGGCAGCCAACCGTTTTGGCTTTAACCCGATCCCAACATCCACCGCGAACACCATCACTCTGCCTGAGGGCTATGAGTGGGAGGTTTTGGTCAAATGGGGTCAGCCTTTGTGGTCTGGCACACCTGACGTGGACCAAGCGACCGGTGGCACTGCGGAAACCCAAGCGCGTGCGTTTGGTGACAACACCGACGGTATGGCGATCTTTGCCAAGGGCGACAAACAGATACTCGCGGTGAACAACGAGTATATTCAAAACAAAGTTCTGCTGAACAACCGCGAAGATGGCAAGGCGATCAATGCCGATGACGTTCAGAAAATGAAGAACGCCCATGGTATTTCGATCCTCGAAATCGAAGAGGGCGCGAATGGCTGGGACGTGGTTCTGGACTCTGAGTTCAACCGTCGCATCACCATCGACACGCCGATGGAACTGACCGGTCCGGCTGCTGGCCATGATCTGCTGAAAACTGATGCGGACCCAATGGCGAAGACTGTTCTGGGCACCTGGAACAACTGCGGCAATGGCGAGACCCCTTGGGGCACCTACCTGACCTGCGAAGAGAACTTTAACGGCTATTTCGGCTCGGCCGATGCTGAGCAAGAGCTGCCAGCAGAGTTCAAGCGCTATGGTATCAAAACCAAGTCCCGCTACGGGTTTGAGAAGTTTGATGACCGTTTCGACCTGAGCAAAAACATCAACGAACCAAACCGTCACGGCTATATCGTCGAGATTGACGCGACGGATCCGACCTCGACGCCAAAGAAACGCACTGCTCTGGGTCGTTTCAAGCACGAGAACGCAGAAACCGTTCTGGCCGCAGATGGTCGCGTGGTTGTCTATATGGGCGACGATGAGCGCGGCGAGTTCCTTTATAAGTTCGTCTCCAAGGACGCTTATGTCGAAGGCGGCAGCACCGAGGGTCTGCTGAGCGACGGTCAGCTTTATGTGGCGAAATTCAACGACGATCTGAGCGGTGAATGGATTGCTCTGACCCCAGAAGCGACCGGCATGACCGCCGAGGAGATCTGCATTCACACCCGTGTGGCAGGCTCCAAAGTGGGTGCGACCACGATGGACCGCCCAGAGTGGGTGGCTGTGAACCCTCTGAAAGTCGAAGCCTATTGCGCGCTGACCAACAACAAGAACCGTGGTCTGAAAACCAACGCAGGTGGGGATGAAACCCCTGTGGGCGGTCCAAACCCGCGTGAGGCCAATAAGTTCGGTCAGATCGTGCGCTGGCGTCCTGTAAATGGCGATCACACTGATACCAAGTTCACATGGGATCTCTATGTGATGGCGGGCAACCCGACTATATTTGATGACGACCGCGCAGGCTCTGCGAACGTCAACACGGGCAATATGTTCAACAGCCCGGACGGTATGCAGTTTGACAGCAAAGGCCTGCTGTGGATCCAGACCGACGGCGATTATAAGAACGAAGGCGACTTTGCGGGGCAGGGCAACAACCAGATGCTGATCGGTGATCCTGCGACGGGTGAGATCGTGCGCTTTATGACCGGTCCGAACCGTTGTGAAGTGACGGGTCTGTGCTGGTCCCTGGATCGCCGGACGGCCTTTGTTGGTATCCAGCACCCGGCGGCTGACTTCCCAGACGGCCCAGGCACGTTGCCGCGCTCTTGCGTGGTTGCCGTGAAGCGCACCGACGGTGGCGTCATCGGCTAAGGCCTTTTTCTAATAGAAAAAGAAAGCCCCGCTTTGGCGGGGCTTTTGTCATAGATCGCCCATGTGGGTGTGTTTGAAGCCTTTGATGGACTTCAACCCATAGCCTAGTGCGCGGTCAAAGCCGGTGTGTGCCAGCATCAAGGCTCCGATGGCTGTCATCAAAACATTGGCCGTCAAAAGACCTGCGAAGATCAAGACCGCTCCGAGCGCATAGACGTGGACGAGGTTATAGGCGAAGGCTCCGACCTTGGGGCCCGCTGCATAGGCGGCGAAGGACAGATCCGGCGCGAAGAAGATTAGGACCGCCGCCCAGATCGGCAGGCCGCTGTCGAGGTTGGCGAAATATACCACGGAGACGACGAAGACCAAGAGGCCTTCGAGCCTTTGCCATAGGATTGTATCTGTCATCGCGTCCCCCCTTGATCTGCATAAAATATGGACAGGGGGCAGGTGTGTTTCAATCCCTAGTCAAATGTCTCGCCATAGGCCTGGGTCAAGGCACCCTCAAGCGAGGAACCGTCAGAATAGAGGTCCAGATCTGCGCCGCGTGCGGCCTCGGTATGGCTGCGCGGGCAGGGTTCTGGCGTGCCGAGCGTTGTGTGGATTGGAATGATCTCTGCGTGGATGGGCAGGGCGTAGTCTTCCTCGTCGTCTTTGACGGTGCCTGTCCGAACCTTGGCCGCCGCGCTTTCGATGTCCATGTAGATAAATGACGTTGCCTTAAGTTCCTGATCCGTGACTTTGCGTAATCCTTCTGTCCGACCGGGGAAGAGCCGATCCACCATGGCAATTTGCGCTGCGTATTTTTCATCGGGATCGTCGAGCAGGCGCGCGGTGCCAAAGGCCATGACCGTCCGGTAGTTCGCAGAATGATGGAAACCAGACCGAGCAATCACCAGCCCGTCAAAATGGGTCACCGTCACGCATGCCTTCACGCCCTGACGGATGGTTTTGATCATCCGGCTTGCCGCACTTCCGTGCCAGTAAAGCCGAGAGCCCTCGCGCCAGAACATGGTCGGCGTGGCATAGGGTTGGTCGTCAATCACATAGGCAACATGGCATAGCGCGGCGGCATCCAGAATGGCGTGGACGCTCGCGTGATCATAGGCCGCGCGCTCATGGGCGCGTTTGATGCGATTGGTCGGGGTGATGGGATAGCTTGGCTGATCAGTCATGAGGGGCTCCGGTTGGTTTTGGCCCCTAGCTACCTGAAATCGGTTTTCGGAAAAGTTCCAATTTTGTGCAAACTGTCCATACCAATATGGACGTCACCACAGCGCGATTTTGCCAAGAGGACTGTGCCGCCATACTTCCCTTAAAGCCCAACTCGTGGTACACTTCGCCTCAGATCCGGAGAACCGGGCGCAAACAGGCAAATCGGCAGGTCTTTGATGACAGAAATGGTCTACGGCGGAGTCCCAGTTCGGGACGTGGAGCCGATTCTTCCGAAATGGTGGCGGACAGTTGATAAAATCACCCTGACATGTGTCTTGGGGTTGATGGGGATCGGCATGTTATTGGGGTTGGCGGCAAGCCCGCCTTTGGCCGAGAAAAACGGCTTTCCCTATTTCCACTACGTTTTGCGCCAAGGAATTTTCGTGGGTGGGGCGATGGTCACAATGATCATCGTCTCGATGCTATCCCCACGCGAGATCCGGCGGTTGGCCGTTTTGGGCTTCTTGATGGCCTTTGTGGCGCTGTTGTTGTTGCCGGTATTTGGGACCGATTACGGCAAAGGCGCCGTGCGCTGGTATTCGCTGGGCTTTGCGGCCCTGCAGCCCTCTGAATTCCTGAAACCAGTTTACGTGGTCGTGATGGCTTGGCTTTTTGCCGCGAGCCAAGAGATCAACGGACCTCCAGGCAAAAGCTGGTCGATCTTTTTGACACTGATCATTGTGGGCGCGCTGGTGATGCAGCCCGACTTTGGGCAGGCCTGCCTGATCCTGTTCGGTTGGGGCGTCATGTACTTCGTCGCCGGAGCCCCGATGACCCTGCTGGTCGCCATGGCGGGCTTTGTCTGTATTGGCGGATTCATCGCCTACAACGCCTCTGAACACTTCGCGCGCCGGATTGATGGGTTTCTGACCGCAGATGTCGATCCAACCACACAGCTGGGCTACGCCACAAACGCGATCCGCGAGGGTGGGTTTTTCGGCGTCGGGGTGGGCGAGGGGCAGGTGAAATGGTCTCTGCCTGATGCGCATACTGATTTCATTATTGCCGTGGCTGCCGAGGAATACGGCCTCGTGCTGGTCCTTTGCATCATCGCGCTTTATGCCACCATCGTAGCGCGCTCTCTGCTGCGCCTGATGCGGGAACGTGATCCGTTTATCCGTCTTGCGGGTACGGGTTTGGTCGCGATGTTTGGTATCCAGGCAATGATCAATCTGGGGGTCGCTGTCAGATTGTTGCCCGCCAAAGGCATGACTTTGCCGTTTGTCAGCTATGGCGGCTCTTCTCTTATTGCAGGTGGCATCGCAGTCGGTATGTTGCTGGCGCTGACCCGGAGCCGGGCTCAGGGTGAATTTGGCGATATACTTCGAGGCCACATTAGATGACAAAACAACCGCTGCTCTTGATGGCAGCAGGAGGCACCGGGGGCCATATGTTCCCGGCGCAAGCTTTAGCCGAAGCCATGTTGGCGCAGGGGTGGCGCGTGAAGCTGTCTACAGACGCACGTGGCGCGCGCTATACCGGAGCCTTTCCCGAAGGCGTGGAGATCGAACAGGTCTCTTCCGCCACCTTTGCGCGGGGTGGGGTTGTGGCCAAGCTTGCCGCGCCATTTCGCATTTTAGGCGGTGTGCTGAGTGCGGTGGTCAAGCTGCGTCGCGATCGGCCTGATGTGGTTGTGGGCTTTGGGGGCTATCCGACCATTCCAGCCATGGGCGCTGCGGTGTTGTTGAAACTGCCCCGGATGATTCACGAGCAAAACGGTGTTTTGGGGCGTGTGAACAAGGCTTTCGCCAAGCGCGTCAGCATGATTGCCTGCGGTACTTGGCCAACAACTTTGCCCGAGGGGATTACCGGCATTCACACCGGCAACCCTGTGCGCCAAACTGTTCTGGACCGCGCGGGCGCCGGCTATATCCCACCCGGAGACTACCCGATGTCGATCCTCGTCATTGGCGGCAGCCAGGGCGCGCGGATCCTTTCGGAGGTCGTGCCACCTGCGATTGCGATGCTGCCCGATGAGATCAAATCTCACCTGCGCGTCAGCCATCAGGCGCGGGGCGAGGATCACGCGAATGTCTCTGCCTTTTATGCAGAACAGGGCATCACCGCCGATGTGCAGGAATTTTTCACCGACATCCCCGAGCGCATGAGCGAAGCGCAACTGGTGATTTCGCGGGCAGGGGCCTCTTCTGTCGCTGATATCTCCGTCATCGGTCGGCCGTCGATCCTGATCCCTCTGGCGATTGCGACAGGCGATCACCAAAGCGCCAATGCGCGTGGGCTCGAGGAAGCGGATGGGGCGGTTGTGATCCCTGAGACCGCCTTTAATGTAGAAACCCTGACGGCCCAGATCGCCGCGATCCTAAGCGACGCGGATGCGGCTGTTGAAATGAGTGCAGGGGCGCTTGCGATGGGCATGCCGGACGCGACGGCGAATTTGGTCGCGATGGTTCGGGATCTGGCCCAAGAGGACGTTTGATATGAATGCAGCAACCAAACTCCCCGGAGACGTTGGCCCGATCCATTTTGTCGGCATCGGCGGCATTGGCATGTCGGGCATTGCCGAGGTTTTGTTGAACCATGGCTATGTAGTGCAGGGCTCGGACCTGAAAGACAGCAAGATCACGCAGCGGTTGGCTGAGATGGGCGCGACGATCTTTATCGGGCAAAAGGCCGAGAACCTTGAGGCCGCTGAAGTTGTTGTGATTTCCTCTGCGATCAAGCCCGGGAATGCAGAGCTGGATGAAGCACGCCGGCAGGGCTTGCCAGTCGTGCGCCGCGCGGAAATGCTGGCCGAGTTGATGCGGCTGAAGTCCAACATCGCCGTTGCTGGGACGCACGGCAAAACCACGACCACCACGATGGTCGCCGCTTTGCTCGATCACGGGAAATACGACCCGACGGTGATCAATGGCGGGATCATCCACGCCTATGGCTCCAATGCGCGAGTTGGCGATGGCGAATGGATGGTGGTTGAAGCCGATGAGTCCGACGGCACTTTCAACCGCCTCCCGGCGACCATTGCGATTGTCACCAATATCGACCCCGAGCATATGGAGCATTGGGGCGATTTCGATACGTTGCGTGCAGGCTTCAACGAGTTCGTGTCGAACATCCCCTTCTACGGTCTTGCGGTCTGCTGCACCGATCATAACGAAGTGCAGGCTTTGGTCGGAAAGATCACAGACCGCCGCGTTGTGACCTATGGGTTCAATTCGCAAGCGGATGTGCGAGCCACCAAGCCGACCTATAAGGCAGGTGTGGCGCATTTCGACATTCACCTGCAAAACGAAGGGCTTGTCATCGAGGGCTGTACTCTACCAATGCCTGGAGATCACAATGTTTCCAATGCCTTAAGTGCCGTTGCTGTGGCGCGTCATCTGGGCATGAAGCTGGATGAGATCCGCGAAGCTCTGGCAAAATTCGGAGGCGTCAACCGTCGCTTTACCAAAGTGGGCGAAGTTGATGGCATCACGATCATCGACGACTACGGCCACCATCCGGTGGAAATCGCCGCCGTGCTGAAGGCCGCGCGTCAGGCCAGCGAAGGCCGCGTGATCGCCGTGCATCAGCCGCACCGCTATACCCGTCTGCACAGCCTCTTTGAGGATTTCTGCACCTGTTTTAACGAGGCTGACGTCGTTGCCATCGCCGAAGTCTTTGCCGCGGGCGAAGATCTGATCGAAGGCGCCACGCGCGACGATCTGGTCGACGGCCTGATTGCACACGGCCACCGTCATGCCCGCGCGATTGTCAGCGAAGACGATCTGGTGCGCCTCGTAAAAGAACAGGCGCAGCCGGGCGATATGGTGGTCTGTCTTGGCGCTGGTACCATCAGCGCCTGGGCCAATGCGCTTCCAAAACGATTGGCAGACTAACATGAGCCTCAGCGTCATCGCAGCCCTTATCTGGATGGTCGTGGTCAACATGCGCGCCATGTTTCCCAGCCGCGATAAGCACTGGCGCTTTGCCTATGTCATGATCGCAATCGCTGTGCCGATTTTGATTGGCATTTTCCTGCAGCATGGCATCCTTTTGGCTTGTGTTTTCCTGCTGGCCGGCATGTGGATCATGCGCTGGCCGGTGATCTATTTGGGCCGCTGGGTAAAGAGGGTTGTCGGGCATGGTGCCAGCTGAAATTCTGCTGCTGATCGGAGGCACGTTGATGATCCTTTTGGGGATCACGGGCTTCGTTCTGACACAGCGGGATTCCTGGCGGATCATCCTTTTGATCTCGACTCTTCTGGGCGGTCTGAACATCGGTGTCTTCATCTGGGCCGAACTGCTTGAAGGCTGGGACAGCTTCCGTCTTTTCCTGTTTTGGTTAACCGCCTGTTTACCTCCGCTTGTCGGTCTTGGCCTTGGGGCCTTGCTCGGCTATGCGGTGAACTGGCGAATTGAGCGGATCAAACCGAGGGGGTCAGGGCGATGAGTGGCTTGCCAGAAGTGCGTGGAAAAATCACCGAAAACCGCCTTTTGGCGGATCTGACATGGCTGCGGGTCGGTGGGCCTGCGGACTATCTTTTTCAACCACAGGATGTATCTGATTTGCAGGACTTTCTGCGTGATCTGGATCCGTCGGTTGCGGTTTTTCCGATGGGTGTGGGCAGCAATCTGATCATTCGCGATGGTGGTCTTCGGGCCGTCGTAATCCGTATGGGGCGCGGGTTTAATCAGATAGAGGTTGAGGGTAATCGCGTGACAGCAGGCGTTGCTGCGCTGGATGCCCATGTGGCGCGCAAAGCGGCAGAGCAAGGTGTGGATCTGACCTTCCTGCGCACTATTCCGGGCGCTATCGGTGGTGCGGTTTGCATGAACGCCGGCTGCTATGGTTCTTATATTGCTGATGTTTTTGTCTCGGCCAAAGCTGTGACCCGGGGCGGAGAACTTGTGACGCTCACCGCCGATGACTTGAACTTTCAATACCGCCAATCCGACCTGCCAGGGGGCTGGGTTCTGGTGGAAGCCACCTTCGAAGGCCCCAGCGGCGACCCTGAGGAGCTGAGCGCCCGCATGCAGTCGCAACTGGAAAAACGTGACGCCACGCAGCCGACCAAAGATCGCAGCGCAGGCAGTACGTTCCGCAATCCAGCAGGCTTTTCCAGCACGGGGCGCGCGGATGACGTGCACGACCTAAAGGCGTGGAAAGTGATTGATGATGCGGGCATGCGCGGGGCCAGGGTGGGTGGCGCTCAGATGAGCGAGAAACACAGCAACTTTATGATCAATACCGGCGACGCGACGGCGGCGGATCTCGAAAATCTTGGCGAAGAAGTGCGAAAAAAGGTTTTCGAAAACAGCGGAATAGAGCTACAATGGGAAATTAAGCGAATTGGCGAGTATGACTGATTTGCAATCAATGATCCGGGCATAAGATCTGGACATAAAATATCAGTCGGTGCCGGAGAACCGGGCTGGCGCGTACATGAGACCCTAAGAGGCGGCGGAGATCGCCTTAAAAAGGGCAATAAACAAGGGCCGAAAAAGGCTCGGAAAATTGAGGCTGTTAACGTGGGTAGTTCGAGCAGAACACCCCAAAAGGTAGCGGTAGTGATGGGTGGCCCCTCGGCCGAACGCGAGGTGTCTCTGTCGACGGGTAAAGAATGTGCCGCTGCGTTGAGGGAAGCAGGTTTTGAGGTTGTCGAGGTCGTAGCGGACCGCGACTTGGCTCAGGACTTGATGAAAATAAAGCCGGATGTTGTCTTTAACGCCTTGCATGGTCGCTGGGGCGAGGATGGCTGTGTGCAGGGTCTGCTGGAATGGATGCAGATCCCCTATACTCATTCCGGCGTCATGAGTTCCGCTATTGCGATGGACAAGGAAAAGTCCAAAGAGGCCTACCGCGCCGCTGGTCTTCCTGTGGCTGCAAGCCTCTTGGCGCAGCGCGACGAGATTGAAACCCGCCATATGATGGAGCCACCCTATGTGGTGAAGCCTTATAATGAGGGCTCTTCTGTCGGTGTTTATATTGTTCAAGAAGCCGCCAACGGCCCGCCGACACTCGCGCCGGATATGCCGGATGAGTTGATGGTTGAGGACTATGTGGACGGGCGCGAGCTGACCTGCACTGTCATGGGTGACCGCGCTTTGACGGTCACGGATATCATCACCGACAGCTGGTATGACTATCACGCGAAATACGCAGAAGGGGGCTCTCGTCATGAGGTGCCTGCCAAAGTGCCTTCTGAAATTTTTGACGCCTGTATGGAGATGTCTCTGAAAGCCCATCAGGTTCTGGGCTGTCGTGGTATTTCCCGCACCGATTTCCGCTGGGATGAAAACAAAGGCCTCGCAGGGCTCATTCTGCTTGAGACTAACACGCAGCCCGGCATGACCCCAACAAGCCTTAGCCCAGAACAGGCGCAGGCCGTCGGTATTTCTTTTCCAGAGTTGTGTAAGTGGTTGGTGGAGGATGCATCATGCAACAGATAACTGCGTCGCGTCCCAGCTATTATCGTCCGGCTCCTAAACCGCAGCCGCGCGCGGCCAAGGCAGACCCCGCACCGTCGCGGTTCTGGTATCGCTACGAGAGGATGATGCTCACGCCGCTGTTTCGCTTTGCTCTGCGCGTTGTTGCGCCCTTTATTTTGGCGGTCTTGGCGGTCAATGCCTATTTCGCGGATCAAGAGCGCTCGGATAACTTCTTCCTTATGTTGCAAGATCTGCGCACCAGTTTTGTGGAACGGCCCGAGTTCATGGTGGGCGCGATGACCATCGATGGTGCAGGGCCAATCCTTGCTGGCGACATTCGCGAGGTTTTGCACACAGACTTCCCGATCAGCAGCTTTGATATCGATGTGGTCGCGATGCGAGAGACGCTTTTGGGGCTGTCCCCGGTCAAAGCGGCTCAGATCAAGATCGATGGCAATGTGCTGCAGATCGCGATTGAGGAACGGACGCCGGTTCTTTTGTGGCGCACGCAGGATGGCTTGCAGCTTGTGGATGCCGAAGGGTTCGTGGTTTCTGCTGCAAAGGGGCGTTTGGCGCATGGCGATCTGCCCTTGATGGCGGGCGTTGGCGCGGATGTGCATGCCAAAGAAGCACTACAATTGCTGAAAGTTGCAGCGCCTTTGGGCGATCGGGTGCGCGGCTTGGCCTGGGTCGGGGATCGGCGCTGGGACATCGTGCTGGATCGCGATCAACGCATCATGCTGCCGGAAAACGGAGCCGTCGGGGCGCTAGAGCGCATCGTGGCAATGGCGCAGGTGCAGGACTTATTGGAAAGAGACGTGTCGGTGGTCGATCTGCGGATCGGCAATAGGCCGACGTTGAGGGTTGCGGAGAATTCTGTCGAGAACTGGTGGGATGTGCGCAAAACGAGCTTGGGGGTAAAAGAATAATGGGCGACCTCTATCAATCACAACGCGCGATGCGCGCCATGCGAAAAGCCGCGATGCAACGCGGTGTTGTTGCGATTTTGGACGTTGGATCGTCAAAAATCGCCTGTCTGGTTTTGCGGTTTGATGGCGTGGATCAAGTTGGCGACATGGACGGTATCGGGCCGCTGGCCGGGCAAAGCGGGTTTCGGGTGATCGGCGCGGCGTCGACCCGGTCTCGAGGCGTGCGCTTTGGCGAGATCTCGGCGATGCAGGAAACGGAGCGTGCGATCCGCACGGCGGTGCAAGCGGCCCAAAAGATGGCGCAGATCCGTGTGGATCATGTGATTGCCTGTTTCTCCGGCGCGTCGCCGCGTTCTTACGGTCTGGATGGCCGTGTTGAGGTGATGGCGCAGGAAGTTACTGAACATGACGTCGCGCATGTTCTTTCGAGATGCGAAACACCCGACATCGGGGCAGGGCGCGAGGTTCTGCATGCCCATCCGGTGAACTTTGCGCTGGATCATCGCAGTGGTCTTGGCGATCCGCGCGGGCAGGTGGGTCAGAACCTCAGCTGTGATATGCATATGCTGACTGTCGATGCCTCGGTCGTCGCAAACCTCGCCCATTGTGTGAAGCGCTGCGATCTGGAACTCGCGGGCATTGCGAATTCGGCCTATGTGTCTGGTCTGGCGGCCCTCGTGGAAGACGAGCAAGAACTGGGTGCGGCCTGTATCGACCTTGGCGGCGGCTCAACCAGCATTTCGATCTTTATGAAGAAACACATGATCTATGCCGATGCGGTGCGCATGGGCGGGGATCACGTGACCAGCGATATCTCGATGGGGCTTCAGGTGCCCGCCGCGACGGCTGAACGGATCAAAACCTTCTACGGCGGCGTTCAGGCCACCGGCATGGATGACCGCGAGATGATCGAGATCAATGGCGAGACGGGCGATTGGGAACATGACCGCCGTCAGGTCAGCCGCGCGGAACTGATTGGGATCATCCGTCCCCGCGTCGAAGAGATCCTAGAAGAAGCCCGCAAACGTCTCGATGCCGCCGGGTTCGAACATTTGCCAAGCCAGAAAATCGTTCTGACCGGCGGCGCGAGCCAGATGCCGGGGCTTGATGGGCTGGCAAGCCGTATCCTCGGGCAGCAAGTGCGTCTGGGTCGTCCGATCCGCGTGCACGGGCTGCCACAGGCGACTACAGGGCCGGGGTTCAGCTCTTCGGTCGGTATGTGCCTCTTTGCGACCCGCCCACAAGATGAATGCTGGGATTTCGACCTTCCGGTTGAACATCACGGCGTCAAAAGTTTCCGCCGCGCCGTTCGGTGGTTTAAAGCGAATTGGTAGGCCCGTCATGAATAGTCTACCCCATCAGAAGGACTGACCGTCGACAGCAAGGATAGATTCGGCTAAGGTGAGTCTCATAACGGCGCAAAACGCGCTACTGGCAGGCAGAGCAGCTTCGCCAAACCTGTGAATCACCAGACGCTGACTGCCCTTTCGGGGCCGTCCAATCCCTCTTTTTGTGTCCTAACCCCCAGATTCCCACTGTATTTTGCATTTTAGGCGAAATCACGCGGGTCTAAGTCGTATTTTGGCCATATTTTGTGGCTGATACCGCTTTTGGGCGTGACGTAGCGCGTTGTGAACGCTATGACTATTAGAGAGTAGATGAAAAACACCCGTAAATTCGGGGCAAGACAGGCGGACATTCTGATGGCATTGAATCTGACCTTCCAGGAGCAGGAAGACCTCAAACCACGTATCACCGTGTTCGGTGTTGGCGGGGCAGGCGGCAACGCGGTCAACAATATGATCGCCAAAGAGCTTGAGGGTGTCGATTTCGTCGTCGCGAACACAGACGCACAGGCGCTGCAACAGAATGACGCGAAGGCGCGGGTTCAGCTGGGTGTCAAAGCGACTGAGGGCCTAGGTGCCGGGGCACGACCAACCGTGGGTGCAGCCGCAGCAGAAGAGAGCATCGAACAGATCGTGGATCACCTGGCTGGCTCTCACATGTGTTTCATCACCGCGGGCATGGGCGGCGGCACCGGTACCGGCGCGGCTCCAATTATTGCACAAGCGGCCCGCGAGCTGGGTGTTCTGACCGTTGGGGTTGTCACCAAGCCATTCCAATTCGAAGGCGCCAAGCGCATGCGTCAGGCAGAAGCCGGTGTTGAGGCGCTTCAGAAGGTCGTCGACACTCTGATCATCATTCCAAACCAGAACCTGTTCCGTCTGGCGAATGAGAAAACTACCTTCACCGAAGCCTTCTCGATGGCCGATGACGTTCTTTATCAGGGCGTCAAAGGCGTGACCGACCTGATGGTGCGTCCGGGCCTTATCAACCTCGACTTTGCAGACGTTCGTGCCGTGATGGACGAGATGGGAAAAGCCATGATGGGCACCGGCGAAGCTACCGGCGAAGATCGCGCGATCCAGGCGGCGGAAAAAGCCATTGCCAACCCACTGCTGGACGAAATCAGCCTGCGTGGCGCGCGTGGTGTGCTGATCAACATCACCGGCGGCGAAGATCTTACCCTGTTTGAACTGGACGAAGCAGCCAACCGCATCCGCGAAGAAGTTGATCCAGAAGCAAATATCATCGTCGGCTCCACCATGGACACGTCCTTGGATGGTGGCATGCGCGTCTCCGTCGTCGCGACCGGGATCGACGCGAGCGAAGTCATCATGGACACCCCAGTGGCGCGCCGCAAACTGTCCGAGCCTCTGAAACAAGCGGAACCAGAGCCCGCACCAGCGCCAGTTGCTGCGGCTCCAGTAGCCGCGCAAGAAGAGCCTGCACTGTTCAGCGAGTTTGATGCAGAACAAGCGGCCTCTGAGGACCAGATGGAAGATTTGTTCGAAGAGCAGACTCCAGCCGTAACCGACGATCTGCCCCCTCCGGCTTACCAGCCGCAGGTCGCGCAGTTCCAGCCGCAGGCAGAATATGTGGACGATGAGCCAGAAGCCTTTGTCGCGCCAAAAGCGCCAGCACCGGGCACGCCGTCCCCTGAAGCTCTCGCACGCCTGCGCACCGCGGTTTCAAAAGTGCCTTCCGCACCACAGGAACGTGAGAAAATCGTTGCAGTCGAGCCAGCGCCTCAGCCAGAAGAGCGCAAGTTCGGTATCAACTCTTTGATCGGTCGCATGACTGGTCATTCCAAGGACGCCGCCGCTCAGGCCGCGCGCCAAGAGCCGCAAATGCAGCCAGCACCAATGGAAGAAGAAGAGCAGGATCGTATCGAAATTCCAGCCTTCCTGCGGCGTCAAGCCAACTAAAGATTACAGTTTGTAACAAAGTAGGGCCGCCTTGTTAGGCGGCTTTATTTGTTTTAAATTAAATGCTTATGCATGTCTTGGCGAAAATATGCCGATCTGCGCATGTCATGTTTCGACCCGTCGCAATCTTTGAATTGTTTCACCGGTCCGCGCCCTTTAGAGCTGTCCCTACGGTTGGGGAGCCGTAAAACTGGGGACTGCCTGTGCAAAATACTTTGCGTTCTACAATTCGTTTCACCGGGGTCGGGCTACATTCTGGTAAGCCTGTGCGTATGGTGATTGAACCCGCCTCTGCCGACTATGGTATCTGGTTTCGCCGCGTTGACGTGCTGGACGGGGATCCGATGATCGCGGCGCGTTGGGACAATGTGGAACAATCTCCTCTCTGCACCCTAATCAAGAATTCTTCTGGCGTTTCTGTTTCGACCATCGAGCATATCATGGCGGCCCTTGCAGGCTGCGGCGTGCATAATGCTCTGATCGAAATTGATGGGCCTGAAGTTCCGATCATGGATGGCTCAAGCGCGCCATTTGTGAAAACCATCCTGTCCCGCGGACTGCAAGAGCAGACCTCTCCGATCCGCGCGATCAAAGTTGAAAAGCCGATCCGTGTAGACGTGGGCGATGCTTGGGCGGAACTGACCCCAGCGGACAATCTGGAAATAGACTTCCACATTGAATTCGAAGACGCAGCCATCGGCGTTCAGCAACACACGCTGAATATGGCGAATGGCACCTTTGTGCGTGAGTTGTGCGACAGCCGCACCTTCTGCCGCCGCTCTGACGTGATTGCGATGCAATCCAATGGTTTGGCCCTCGGTGGTGTTCCGGGTGAAAACGCGATTGTCTTTGACGGCTCTAAGATCGAAGCAGGCAGCCTGCGTCGCGATGATGAGCCTGTACGCCACAAGATGCTGGACGCTCTGGGCGATCTTTACACAGCCGGCGCGCCGATCCTTGGGGCCTATAAAGGCCATCGCGCGGGGCACGCGCTAACCAACGCTTTGCTGCGCAAGCTGTTCGCGGATCCTATGGCCTATAGCTTTGTCGAATGCTCTGAAAACACTTGCGCAAAACTGCCGGGTATGGGCGTGCGTCTCTCTGAGGTACCCGCGGTCGCGTGACTTTGATGTGGCAAGGGCAAATGCCCCGTCGCCAAAGTCTTTTTTCCTCGCTACATTCTATGCTAAACGCTTGGGACGCATTATGTCTTAAGCGATGCTCAAGAAGGTAAACAGAATGGCAGTCTCTATGTCACGCAAACTGGGATCAGTTCTTTTGGCCTCGACACTTTTGCTGTCGGCCTGTGGTGACCGAGGTGCAGGCCTCTTTGCCCCGGATCCAGAGCTTGAGAATTTCACCGCCCGCCAGATCTATGAGCGCGGCGAATATGAAATCGAAAACCGCGCGCCGGATGATGCGGCGTTCTATTTCTCGGAAGTGGAGCGGCTTTATCCTTATTCCGACTACGCCAAGCGCGCGTTGATCATGCAGGCCTATGCTTATCATCTTGATAAAGATTACGAAAACAGCCGCAGCGCGGCGCAACGGTTCATCGATTTCTACCCAGTGGATGACGATGCGGCCTATGCGCAGTACCTCTTGGCGCTCAGCTATTATGATCAGATCGACGAAGTTGGCCGCGACCAGGGCCTCACGTTCCAAGCGTTGCAAGCCCTGCGCGCTGTGATCGAAACCTATCCAGACAGCGAATATGCGCGGTCTTCTGTGCTGAAGTTCGAGTTGGCCTTTGATCATCTCGCGGCCAAAGAAATGGAAATCGGACGCTATTACCTTAAGCGCGACAACTACGCGGCCTCGATCAACCGGTTCCGCGTTGTGGTTGAGGACTTTGAGACCACGACTCACACGCCAGAAGCGCTGCATCGACTGGTCGAGGCATACCTGTCGCTGGGTCTGACCGAAGAAGCACAGACCGCGGGTGCCATTCTGGGGCATAACTTCCGCTCGACCGAATGGTATGAAGACAGCTATCGACTGTTGACGGGCCAGGGGCTAGAACCCAAAGCACGGGGCAACGGTTGGCTGGCGAGCATTTATCGTCAGACGGTCAAGGGCAAGTGGCTGTAACCGGCGCCGGAACGTAATTCGGGTGGGCTGATGCTTCGGGCGCTGGAAATTCGGGACATGTTGATCATCGACCGGTTGGAGTTGGATCTTCAACCGGGGTTGAATGTGCTGACCGGTGAAACGGGCGCGGGCAAGTCGATCCTTTTGGATTCCTTGGGATTTGTGCTGGGCTGGCGCGGCCGCGCGGAATTGGTGCGGGCAGGGGCAGAGCGCGGCGAGGTCGTCGCGGAATTCGATCTGCCGAGCGGCCATCCCGCCCATGTGATCCTCGAAGAGGCCGGTCTGCCCGGTGGCGACACATTGATGTTGCGCAGGGTGAACACGCAGGACGGGCGCAAGACGGCGTGGGTCAATGATCGGCGTTGTTCTGGCGAAGTGCTGCGCCAGCTCTCGGATCATCTGGTAGAACTGCATGGTCAGCACGACGATCGCGGTTTGTTGGACCCAAAGGGCCACCGCGCTTTGCTGGATCAATTCGCCGATGTTGGCGATCTGAAGGCCGACGTGCGCGCCAAGTGGCAAGCTGCTCAAAAGGCTCAGAAAACTCTGGTGCAGGCTCAGACTGCGCTGGCAGAGATGAAGTCCGAGGAAGAGTTCCTACGCCATGCGGTCGCAGAGCTGGATCAGTTGGATCCTCAACCCGGCGAAGACGCCGACCTAGACGCGCGTCGTCGTCTGATGCAAGTCGCGGAACGCGTGCGCGAAGACGTGACCAAGGCGTTTCATGCGCTTGGTTCAGACGGGGCCGAAGGGGCGATGGGCGACGCCAGCCGTTGGCTCGAGGGCGCTGTAGCTGAGGTGGGTGAGCCCTTGGAGGAACCTCTGGCAGCGCTTGCGCGGGCCATGGGAGAGCTCGGCGAGGCGGTCAATGGCGTTGAGCGCTGTCTGGATCAACTGAGCTTTGACCCGCATGAGTTAGAGCAGATCGAAGAGCGTCTTTTCGCGATCCGCGCATTGGCTCGCAAACATGGCGTGACGGCTGATGAACTCGGGGCATTCGCCAACGACATGCGTGCCAAGATGGAGGCGCTGGACGCAGGCGAAGGCAATATTGCGGCGCTGGAAGCGGCGGCGAAGGCCGCACGGGATGCCTTTGATAAGGCAGCAGAAAAACTAAGCGTCGCGCGCAAGACTGCCGCGAAATCTCTGGATGCGGCTGTCATGGCAGAACTCGCGCCGCTCAAAATGGAACGCGCGGTTTTCACCACAGAGATCTCGGCCGACACGGCAGGCCCGGAAGGCATCGACGCTGTGTCCTTCCAAGTCGCCACGAACCCCGGCGCGCCCTCGGGGCCGTTGGCGAAGATCGCCTCCGGTGGCGAGCTCAGCCGTTTCCTCTTAGCGCTTAAAGTCTGCCTCAGCGGCGATGACAGCCAGATCACCATGATCTTTGACGAGATTGACCGAGGCGTCGGCGGCGCAACCGCGGATGCGGTGGGGCGTCGTCTGTCGTCCTTGGCGAAAGGCGGGCAGATCCTCGTGGTCACGCACTCACCGCAGGTGGCCGCTCTTGGGGCGCATCACTGGCGTGTCGAGAAGCGCGTCGAAGGGGATGTGACCCTCTCAACGGTCGTGCCCCTGGGCGAACAAGAGCGCGTCGACGAAATCGCACGGATGGTCTCTGGCGACGTGGTCACCGATCCCGCGCGCGAGGCGGCCAAGGCGCTTTTGGCGGGCGTTGCCTGATTGCTGACCTTTTGCGCACGCTTCAGACTATGTTTCGCAACAGTTGTTAATTTCTGAGGCCTCAGGGCTTTCAACACCCGCTGGTCAGGCGTAAAGCTGGAGTGGATGAACTGGCCCTAGGCACCATGCCCAACCCGATTGGATCCTTCATAGCCGACTCTTTGCGCCATGCCGGGCGCAGCTGTCATGGTGGCTGGAAAGTCCTGCTTAAACGCGGGCCGAACCAGATCCAGTTCTGGCTGATTGCGTTGATGATCGGGATTGCCTCGGGCTTTGCGGCCTTGTTTTTCCGCAAAGGCATCGAGGCGCTTCAGGCGTTTCTCTATGGCACGGATGATGTGTCTCAGCTGAGAACATTTGCAGAGTCCCTGCCGTGTTATTGGGTGCTCATCATTCCGATCATTGGCGGGTTGATTGTCGGCATCATTCTGGATCGCATGACGCCTGATGCGCGCGCGCAGGGGCCTGCGGATGTGATTGAAGGCGCGGCCCTGCACGAAGGTCGCGTGAATATCAAATCGGGCATCGCGTCCGCTCTTTCCTCTTTCATCACGCTCAGCTCGGGCGGATCGACAGGCCGAGAGGGCCCCGTCGTGCATATGGCCGCGGTGATTTCCAGTTGGGTGAGCAACCGCATCAAAGCCGATGGGATTACGGGGCGAGATCTGTTGGGCTGCGCCGTGGCGGCTGCGGTTTCGGCCAGCTTTAACGCCCCAATCGCGGGCGCTCTTTTCGCGCTCGAAGTTGTCTTGCGCCATTTCGCAGTGCACGCCTTTGCGCCCATTGTCATCGCGTCGGCGGCAGGTACCGTCATCAACCGCCTCGAATTCGGAGACGTCACCGAGTTCATGCTGCCAATGGAATCCACGCTAGCTTTCTATCAGGAACTTCCGGCCTTTCTGATCCTCGGCGCGGTCTGCGGGATTGTGGCCGTGTCGCTGATGTGGACGATCTTTTGGGCTGATGACATGTCCACCCATGTCGTGGATCAGTTCAAAATCAAACGCTGGATGCGCCCGATGATTTCGGGGGCTCTTTTGGGCCTTATGGCGATCTGGTTCCCGCATATCATCGGGGTAGGATATGAGACGACGTCAGATGCCCTAACAGGGCAGCTCTTGCTGCATGAGGCGATAGTGTTTGTGATCCTCAAGATCATAGCCGTCGCGATCACCTTAGCAGGCCGCATGGGCGGAGGAGTGTTCTCTCCTGCGCTGATGTTGGGCGCGCTGACCGGCCTGGCCTTTGGGCTGATCGCAACGCCGATCTTTCCGGATTTCTCGGGCTCAATCACGCTCTATGCCTTGGCTGGTATGGGAGGCGTCGCCGCCGCCGTCCTTGGTGCGCCGATTTCGACAACGCTGATCGTCTTTGAACTCACCGGAGACTGGCAGACCGGCGTGGCTGTGATGGTGACGGTCTCGATCTCAACCGCTTTGGGGTCGCGTCTTGTGGATGGGTCTTACTTCCTGACGCAGCTTGAGAGGCGCAATATCCACGTGGCCAAAGGGCCTCAGGCCTATCTTTTGGCGATGTTTAATGTGACGCGCGTGATGAAGCCGATTGATCCCGAACGCGGCGCTACCGAAGAGGCCTGTTGGCAGAAGATTGAGCAGGACATCTATCTAGGGGCAGGGGCGACGCTGGAACAGGCGATGCCGATTTTTGACGCCACTAATATCGCCTTTATACCTGTCGTGCGTCTAAAGGGTGGCGGCGAAGCGCCGGAACTCCTTGGCGCGCTTCACCAAGTGGATGCTCTTAAGGCCTATAACCGCGCGCTGGCCGCGACGGCTGCGGAAGAGCATTCCTAGGGGTGTCGCCTTAACCGTTTCGCGATGGCATGCGCGGTGAACCCACCTGCAAAGATCAGCGCCAGGAACAGAGGGATCGCGCCTGTTCCCATGAGGCTTAGCAAAAACAACAAGATCGGCGTGCCTGACATAGTGCCAAGGTTGCCCATCTGTGCGATGCCACCCATGGCAAGGGCTTGATCTTGCGGGTCTTTGTTCAACTCTGGCACCAGCGCAAAGCCTGCCGATTGCAAAAGCCCCATGACCACAAAAATCGCCACGGCCAGTTCGGTCGAGACGCCAAAGACCGCCATCCAAAGCGCTGCGGCAATGCCGCCTGCAAAACCGATCTGCGCCACAGTGACCGCCGATAGAAACCGCATCAGCGTTGCGGCGAGCGTGAAGGACGAGAGAATGCTGACAATCGGCAGCATGGTTGCGAGGGCAAGCCGGTGCTCTGCAGGAAAATGAGGCGGCAGGACCGTTAGCAAAGCTAGATATGTCAGCGTGTAGAACAGCCAGCCAAGTGCGGCAGGCGACTGATACGGCGATCTATAGACGCGAATGTGCCGCGCGATCACGTCATTCAACGTTGGAAGCGGCGCGCGTTCCAGCCCAAGACGCGGTAGGCACACAAACGAGAGACCCGCGAGCACGAGCATATAGACACCGTGACCCGCGAAAAGGGCAGGCGGCCCGGCTAACTCTAGCGCAAAAGGCGCGGCAGAGGCGCATAGGGCATATCCAACCCCGAAAAAACTGCTCCAGAGGGTCATCGACAGGTAGCGCTTGTTCGGGGCGGTCACTTGGGTCACCAACGTCGGCGCGGCGACGACGATTGCGAGATGGGCGAGGCCTTCGATCATCCGACTTGCAAGAAACAGCGGCAAGGACGGCAAAAACGCCTGCACAAAGGACATGGCCGCGCCCAAGAGCATGCCCGCGATCAGCATTTTGCGGTATCCCAGCGAGGACACGATCTGCCCGACAAAGATGCCAAAGATCACGCCCAGAAATCCGATAACAGACATGATCAGCCCTTGCGTCACCACAGAGGCCGGATAAAGCGCTTGAATTTCAGGAAAAATCGTTGCGATTTTGGCGAATTGTCCCGCTGCTCCAAGGCCGGCCGCATAAAGCAGGAAAATCAACCCAAGGGATGTTTTTTGCTGGGACATGGGGAAAACTCACAAACGATAGACGAAGAGTTAAACCACTAGAGCGGACAAAAGAAAAGGCGCACGAGGCGCCCTTTACATGATGATTTGTGATGCTGACTTACAGCTGTTCGACCGTCAGCTCGTCGCTTGTGTAGAAGGCCAGATGGTCCTTGATGCGAGCAACGTCCTCTTTGGGATCCTCATAGCTCCAGACCGCATCGGCCAGAGTCTTGCTCTTGGTTACAATCGAGAAATACCGCGCGTCGCCCTTATGCGGGCAATGGGAGGTCTTGTCGCTTTCATCCAGAAACGCCATCGCAATGTCTTCGCGCGGGAAGTAGATCACGGAAGGGTAGTCGCCCTCGGTCAGCTCCAGCGCATTTGAGGATTCACCCAAAACAGCGCCACCAGCGCGCACGGTCCAGTTGCCGGGTGCTTTGCGGATCGTAATGTAAGGTGTCATGGGCCTCTCCTCAAAAACAGTCGTGGCCGTCAAAACAGCCAATTGTAACGCAAGTATGTCAGATGCGGGCCGTGGCCTTCCGCAGCCAGTCCTTGGTGCTTGCATCAACAAGGGGGATCAAAGTGCGGTAACAGGCGTCATGGTAGCTGTTCAGCCAGTCCCGTTCAGATGAGGACAACATATCGGCGTTGACGAGGCTCAGGTCAATAGGGACGTAGGGAAGAGTCTTGAAACAAAGCATTTGACGGTGCGTATCGCCGTCTTCCAGTGCCTCGGCCTCTTGAACCACTAAGAGGTTTTCGATGCGGATGCCATAGGCGCCTTCTTTGTAATACCCCGGCTCGTTTGAGACGATCATACCGGGTTCGAGCGCCACATGCCCCTTGGTCGAAAGGCTTTGAGGCCCTTCATGCACGCTCAGATAGCTGCCGACGCCGTGGCCCAAACCGTGATCGAAATCAAGCCCCGCCGACCAGAGCGGCACCCGCGCGATGGATTGAATGTCACGCCCGGCATAGCCCTTGGGAAAACGCAGCTCGGAAACAGCAATCATGCCCTTTAGAACTAACGTAAAGGCGCGCTTTTCTTCGTCGCCGGCGTCTCCGATGGCGAGTGTGCGGGTGATGTCGGTGGTGCCGTCCTGATATTGTCCGCCGCTGTCCAGAACCAGCAACTCGCCGGGATTAAGCGTGCGGTTGGTTTCATGGGTCACGCGATAGTGGATCACGGCCCCGTTGCTGCCCGCGCCCGCGATGGTGTCAAAGCTCACATCCCGAAGCATATTGGTCGCGCCGCGCCGGGCCTCGAGTTCGGTGACGACGTCGATTTCCGTGATGCCCTTGTTGGCGTTTTCATCAAACCATGCGAGGAAATTCGCAACCGCCGCGCCGTCGCGCAGATGGGCGGCCTCGGCACCCGCGATCTCGGCTGCGTTTTTGCAGGCTTTGGGCAGGGCGCATGGGTCAGCGCCAAAGATAACAGGGATGTTTGCCGAGGTCAGCGCCGCGGCGATGGCGGTGGGTACTGAGTTTTTCTCTAGCAACACAGGGCCAGCGAGCGATTGCAAGGCCGGTAGAAGATCCTCTTCGGGGCGTAGCGCGACCCCTTTGCCAAGGTGATCAAGGACTTCGGTGAATTTCTCGGGGTTGGCGATCAGGTCGCAGGATCCGTCGGCGTGCAGGATCACAAATCCATGCACAACCGGGTTGTGGGCGATGTCCTCGCCGCGGATATTCAACAGCCAGCAGAGGCTGTCGGGCAGGGTGATGACTGCGGAACGCGCGCCTTTAGCGGCGATGGACTTACCCAGACGAGCACGTTTATCAGCGTTGCTTTCGCCCGCATATTCAATCGGTTGCGCGAAGGCCTTCGCGTTGGGTTTGTCCGGTTGATCGGCCCAAATTTCATCCACCAGATTGGGGCTTGGGGTGAGTGTGATCTCTGTCCCTGTCAGGTCCACCTGAAGCTGGTCGATTTGCCCAACTGTATGTAGCCAAGGATCAAAAGCGATCTTGCCCGCGCTCATGTTCTCTTTTAGCCAGCTCGCCAGGCCAACCTCTGGCCAATGCACGATGGTGAACTCTTCAGCGCATTGCTGGCGACCCTGCACGCGATAGCGGCCGTCCACAAAAAGTCCTGCGCGGTCCTTCAGTGCAACGCAGAAGCCAGCAGAGCCCGTGAACCCCGTCAGCCAAGAAAGCCGCTCATCGCGCGGCGCGACATATTCGCCCTGATGCACATCCGCGCGTGGCACAAGGAAGCCGTCCACGCCGACACGCTCCAATTCAGCGCGCAGTTTCGCAAGGCGTGGTGGCCCTTGTTCGGGGGAACTGCTGGCATCAAAACTCTGAAACATTGGGTGCTCCAAATAGGGATCAACAGGCGCAGCATAGGCGGCGCGGCGGGCTCGGAACAGAGCAAAAACGAGGGCGTGAACTCCGCCGCTTTATCCCGCGCGGCGCATGCCCATCACGCGCGCCCGGGCACGCGGATCGCTGTCAAAGAGGGCTGCCAGTTGCTCGGTCATCGCACCTGCCAGTTGTTCGACATCGGTGATGGTGACGGCACGCTCGTAGTAACGTGTCACGTCATGGCCGATACCAATCGCGAGCAATTCCACCTGGCGGCGTTTCTCTACCATGGCGATCACATCACGCAGGTGTTTTTCCAAGTAATTCGCGGGGTTAACCGACAAAGTTGAGTCATCGACCGGCGCACCGTCGGAAATCACCATGAGGATTTTGCGCGCCTCGGGACGGCTCACCATGCGACGGTGCGCCCATTCCAGCGCCTCGCCGTCGATGTTTTCCTTGAGCAGGCCTTCCTTCATCATCAGACCCAAATTGGGCCGTGTCCGACGCCAGGGCGCATCGGCGGATTTATAGATGATATGGCGCAAGTCATTCAGACGACCCGGCTGTTGTGGACGTCCATCAGCCAGCCATTTCTCGCGGCTCTGACCGCCTTTCCACGCGCGGGTGGTAAAGCCAAGGATCTCGACCTTGACGTTGCAACGTTCCAGCGTACGCGCCAGAACATCGGCGCAGATCGCAGCGATAGAGATCGGACGGCCACGCATAGAGCCCGAGTTATCCAGCAAGAGCGTCACGACGGTATCGCGGAATTCGGTGTCTTTTTCGACCTTGAAAGACAGAGGCGTCGTCGGATTGGCCACAACCCGCGCCAGACGGCCAGCGTCCAGAATGCCTTCTTCCAGATCAAACAGCCACGAGCGGTTCTGTTGCGCCTGAAGGCGGCGTTGCAGCTTGTTGGCCAGACGGCTTACCGCGCCCTTCAGCGGCTCTAGCTGTTGGTCCAGATAGGCGCGCAGGCGTTCCAGTTCCGCGACTTCGGCCAGATCTTCGGCGCGGATCTCTTCGTCATATTCGGTCTCAAAGACCTGATAATCCGGATCCGCATCAGAAATCGGCTGCGGGGCAGGTGGTTCCAGCGGAGCCTCGCCGTCCGGCATCTCGTTTTCTTCTGCCATCTCGTCATCGGACATATCGTCCATGGTGACTTGGGCCTGCTGGCTATCTTGTTGATCTTCCTGCGAAGATTCAGGATTTGCATCCATTTCCTCTTCGTCGGACTGGTCATCGCCTGTGCTATCTGGATCGGGCTCTTCGTCAGGCTGTTCTTCGGCCTCGGTGTCGTCCTCATCATCCAACTCATCGGGATCGTCGCCGAGTTGATCCCCATAGCCCAGATCATCAATCATTTGCCGCGCGAATTTCGCGAAAGCGGTCTGGTCGTGCAAAAGGTCTGAGAGATCGCCCAGCGTTTCGCCGGCGTTCTGTTCAATGAAAGGCTTCCACAGCTCCATCACATTCTGCGCGGGCGCTGGCAGGTCGCGGCCCGTGGCCAGATGGCGGATCAGATAGCCCGCAGCCGCCGACAAAGGCGCATCCGCAGGCTGGGTGACATTCTCATAGCCGCGAATACGGGCCTCAGACGCGATCTTGGCGTCGATATTGCCCGCCGAGCCCGGCATATCCCGCGCGCCCATGGCTTCGCAGCGCGCGGTCTCCATCGCTTGGTAAAGCTCACGCGCCATGCCTTCGGTTGGGGCATAACGGGCATGGGTGTTGGCATCGTGATAGCGGCGGTTGAACGCCAGAGCGTCCGCTGTACCACGCGCCATGAGAACCTCTTCGCGGCTCATGCGGCGGCTGACCTGCGGCAGGCGCATCGCGTCGCCCGAGACGCCCGAGGGGTCTACGGTATAGGTGACCGAGAGCTCTGGGTCATGGGCAAGCGTTTTGGTGGCCTCAGCAAGGGCTTTCTTAAACGGATCTGCTGGGTTGTCAGATGGTTTTGACATTGCCACTCGTAATCCTTTGGAATGCCTAGCTTAATGCCGGGCGATGACTTTAGCCGAGGCTCATGCTCGCCGCAGATTCCGGCAGTTCTCCGTCAAACAGACGCTGATAGAACTCGGCCACTGTCTGGCGTTCCAGTTCGTCGCATTTGTTGAGGAAGGTCAGACGGAAGGCATAGCCCACATCGCGGAAAATCTCCGAGTTCTGCGCCCAGTTGATCACGGTCCGCGGGGACATCACGGTGGAGAGGTCTCCGTTCATGAAGGCCGTACGCGTCAGATCCGCGACAGTCACCATCTGTTTGATGGTCTTGCGGCCTGCTTCGGTGTTGTAATGCGGCGCTTTGGACAGAACGATGTTGGTTTCTGCGTCAATCGACAGATAGTTTAGCGTGCTGACCAGCGACCAGCGGTCCATCTGCGCTTGGTTGATCTGTTGGGTGCCGTGATAAAGTCCAGTGGTGTCGCCCAGACCGACGGTGTTTGCGGTCGCAAACAGGCGGAAATGCGGGTGAGGGCGCAGGATTTTGTTTTGGTCCAGCAGGGTCAGGGCTCCGTCGTGTTCCAGAACACGTTGGATTACAAACATCACATCCGCGCGGCCCGCGTCATATTCATCAAAGACAATCGCAACCGGATTGCGCAGCGCCCATGGCAGGATGCCTTCGTGGAATTCGGTGACCTGCTTGCCGTCTTTCAGCTTAATCGCGTCCTTACCGATGAGGTCGATCCGGCTGATGTGGCTGTCGAGGTTCACGCGCACCGCAGGCCAGTTCAGGCGCGCTGCGACTTGTTCGATATGGGTGGATTTACCCGTGCCGTGATAGCCCTGGATCATCACACGCCGGTTGTGGGAAAAGCCTGCCAGGATCGCCAGCGTGGTGTCTGGGTCGAATTTGTAGGTGCTGTCCAGCTCTGGCACACGGTCAGAGCCATCTGCAAAGCCTTTGACCGTCATATCACTGTCGATGCCAAATACGTCGCGCACCGAGATATCTTCGGTTGGTTTTGCGTCGATGTCAGTCATGCCGTCGGCCATGGGTCTCGTCCTTCTGTCGCAGTGAAAATTCGCTGCCAATACATTCCGCATCGCAACATATCGCTCGCGGGCGCAAGGGAAAGGGCAAAAGCGACCGTTAGGGCAAAAACCCCGCGGAAAATGAGCGATTGTACACATCGGTGGCGTGGATTGTTGCAGCCTGTCACGGGTTTTTGACCAAGTGTTGGTTTGAAAATGCGGCGGGGCGTGGTGAACTTGCGCAACCGTAAAGGAAAGGGGACGCCTATGAACCGTCGTGATGCACTGTTGGGGACCACCGCTTTTGCCCTGTTTGGAAGCCTCTCGGGCACCGGCGCGATCGCTGCAGAGTTTGAGATCACCCGCAGCGAGGCCGAATGGCGCGCGATGCTGACGCCGCTGCAGTATAAGGTGATGCGTCAGGAAGGGACGGAACGGGCCGGGAGCTCTCCGCTGGACAAGAATTACTCGGACGGGACCTATCATTGCCGGGGCTGTGACCTGGCGATTTATTCGTCCAAGCACAAGTATGACAGTGGTACCGGCTGGCCGAGCTTTTACAAATCGTTGCGCAATGCTGTTGGCACAAAACCTGACCGCAAGCTGTTGCGCCTGCGTACCGAGGTGCATTGCCGCCGTTGTGGCAGCCACTTGGGGCATATCTTTGATGATGGGCCAAAGCCAACCGGCAAACGCCATTGCCTGAACGGTGTGTCGCTGGTTTTCAAAGCCGCGTAGCGTCCGATTTCTTTGAAAGAAATCGCCGACGGAAACTTTTAAAGTTTCCGATTACAACTTTTTGAATGCCCCGAGACTGGTGTCTCGGGGCTGTGTTCTTTCAAGCTTTGCTGATCCATACCGCGGAACCCGCCGTAGACTCTTGAAAAGGGGCGGGTGACATGAAGCTAATTTTGATACTAGGTGATCAGCTCAGCTTGAATATACCAAGTCTCCAGCTGGCTTCAGATGACGACGTTATTTTGATGTGTGAAGTGCGCAGCGAAGCGACCTATGTCAAACACCACAAGAAAAAGATCGCCTTTGTGTTTTCGGCAATGCGTCATTTCGCAGAAAGCCTGCGGCAAAGCGGGCACATTGTTCGCTATACAAAATACACCGATCCTGAAAATGCAGGCAGCCTATATGACGAGGTGGCCCGCGCCATCGCGGATCTGCGTGCCACCGAAGTGATTGTCACAGAGCCCGGAGAATACCGGCTGCTTGCAGAGATGCAGGGTTGGGCGGAAAGGCTTGGCGTTCAGGTTCAGATCCTGGAGGACACCCGATTTCTTGCGTCCCATCAAGAGTTTAAGGATTGGGCGCAGGGGCGAAAACAGATACGGATGGAGTATTTCTACCGCGAAATGCGGCGGAAATACTCTGTGCTGGTGGATCATGGCGGACCCATAGGGGGCGCGTGGAATTATGACAGCGAGAACCGGAGCCCTCCGAAAGAGGGGCTGCAGGTGCCTGCGCCTTTTCAGGACAGGTTGGATCCGGTCACGACTGAGGTGCTCACGCTTGTCGCCGAAAAATTTCCGAGCCATTTCGGCGATTTAGAGCCGTTTCCCTACGCGGTCACACAGGCGGCGGCCCTGGAAGCGTTGCGCCAGTTCGTTAGAGAAAGGCTCGCCCTCTTTGGCACCTATCAGGATGCGATGGTCGAAGGAGAGCCGTGGATGTTTCACAGTCATATCGCGCTCTATCTGAATGTGGGGTTGCTTGAGCCCCTCGAATGCATCCGCGCAGCGGAGCAGGCCTATCATGATGGGCACGCGCCTTTGAACGCCGTCGAAGGGTTTATCCGCCAAATCCTTGGCTGGCGGGAATATGTGCGCGGGATCTATTGGCTCAAGATGCCTGCCTATAAAGAAGAAAATTATTTCGGCGCATCGCGGGCCTTGCCTGATTTCTATTGGGACGGCGTCACCCAGATGAACTGCCTGAGGCAATGTGTGTTGGAAACCAAGCAAAATGCCTATGCCCACCACATTCAACGATTGATGGTGCTTGGCAATTTTGCCCTGCTCGCGGGGATCGATCCGCAAGAGGTCAATGAATGGTACCTCCTCGTTTACGCGGATGCCTACGAGTGGGTCGAACTGCCGAATGTGCATGGCATGGTTTTATTTGCAGATGGCGGTGTTCTGGGGTCCAAACCCTATGCGGCCAGCGGCGCCTATATCAAGAAAATGTCCAATTATTGCGAGTCTTGTTCCTACAAGGTTAGCGCGAAAAACGGCGCCAAAGCCTGTCCGTTCAACTACCTTTACTGGGATTTCATGACGAGAAATGATGGCAAACTACGGGGCAATCCGCGGCTTGGGTTCGTCTATAAAACGCTGGATCGCATGTCTGACGAAAAGCGAAATGCCGTGTCAGCCGACGCCGCGCGTTTCTTTACGGCTCTGGAAAACCATGAAAAAGTCTGAGCTGCCTCAGAAAACCTGCCCGGTTTGCAAGCGGCCGTTTCTATGGCGCAAGAAATGGAAGAAAGACTGGGACAACGTGCGCTATTGTTCAGAGAAATGCCGGCGTCAGCGCTCTTCGCACATCGGGGACGACGAATGACCATGGCGCAGTAGATGCGCACGCATGGGCATCTGACGTCACTTAAAGCTCGCGCTGTCCTTGACCTGATCCCAGGCCCAGACGACTTCTTGCAACTGCTCTTCCTGGCTGCGGTCGCCCCCATTCATGTCCGGGTGCAGAACCTTGATCAGCTTCTTATAGGCCTTGCGGATGTCGGCCTTTGACCATGTGGCCTCGGCTTCTAGGATATCAATTGCGCGCTGCTCGGTGGGTGGCAGGCGACGCCCGGTCGAACGACCAGGGTTTTGCGTGGCATTACCGCCCAGAACCTGATGTGGGTCTTCGATGCCCAGACGGGCCCAGGCGCGGGTCTCGGGATCGGTGAATTTCTTGGTTTCCCGCTCCCAGACCTTGTCCTTGGATTTCTGCGCGTTGGTTTCCGCCTCGGTCTTGCCGTCAAAGAAGCTCCACTTGGCGTTATACTCGCGCACGTGGTCTTTACAGAACCAGCGGTACTCATCCAGCACATCCGGTGCTTTGGGTGCGCGATACTGCCCTGCTTCTTCGCAATCAGGGTGTTCGCAAACCCGTGTCGAGGTTTCAGACGCGCCAGACATCCCCCGCCGCCCACGCGGGTTCTTTTTCTTGGCAGAAGAGACGGACATATCGAATCCGAAGGGATCTGATTTTGACATGGAACATACCTATTCGACTCGGGTTCGAGAGTTTAAAGTAAACCGCGCTATATTGAAGGGGGCAGGCCAAAAAAATGTTGGTAAAAGACGAAATTCATGAGCGGTTGTCTGCCGCCTTTGCGCCCAGAGAGCTGACGGTTGTGGATGACAGCGAAAGCCACCGTGGCCATGCGGGCTATCAAGAGGGCGGGCAGAGCCATTTTAACGTCAGGATGCGCGCGCAAGCCTTTGAAACTATGAACAGAGTCGCGCGCCATCGGGCCGTACACAAAGCGCTGGGGGCAGAGCTGGTGGGGCGCATTCACGCCCTGGCTTTGGACTTGGACAGCTAGGCCTTTTTGCCTTCTTGCGTCTGAGATGCGCGACTGCGCAGCGCTGCGGGCAGAGCATTCGCCTTTGCAGTCTTCGCAGGCTTCACGCGGTCTTTTGTGTAGAGCGCCTGAGACTCAGGTTGCGGCGGCTCCACAGGGCGCGGATCCGGAAAGCTCTCGGTTTCAACAGCCGCCAGTTTCTTCGGAGCTGCTGGGGTAGGGTCTTCCGTGGGGGCTGGATCTGCGACCACCGGTTTGTTCATAGGAACAACGGTTTGCGCGTCATCACGAGCGGCGATTGGCTCGGCCGCGATTTCGGGTAATTCAGGTTCTGTCACCTCAGCGGTGGTCGGTTCAACGACCGGCGGCGCGGCGACAGGCTTGGGTTTTTCGACCTCGCGCAGCGTTGCTTCCAGAGAGCTTTTAGGCTCTTGTGCGATCTCGCGACGAAACACCAAAACGCTGCGCTCGGTGGTGGTGCGGCGCGTGAGCCCAGTGCGTTCCGTGTTGGGCAATGTTTCGCTGCGCAGGAATTCCCAGCCGAGCTGAGCCATTTCGTTCATGCTCTCTTGCACCGCGAGGGCAAACTTATCCTCAGGCTTGCGGACCCCGCGCGCCTTGCGTCCTTTTTCCGGTGCTGGAATGACTTTGTATTCGTAAACCATAAAACTCTGCCCAATTGCCGAAAACATAGCATTTCTTGACTTAAATGTCTTTTAGAAAGGGCGCCACGGGGAATTTGCCGCAGGAATTCCCGACCTGCCTGCGGCTTTTGGTTGTGCGATTTTGAGCGAAATAACCCAGAGGTGGCGATTTAGCCGTTGAGTTTCTGAGCCACCAACTGGTTGACCGCCTTCGGATTGGCCTTGCCGCCGGTGGCTTTCATCACCTGACCAACAAACCAGCCCGCGAGCTTTGGATTGACCTTGGCTTTTTCGACCTGCTCTGGGTTGGCGGCGATGATCTCGTCCAGTGCGGCTTCAATCGCGCCGGTGTCAGTCACCTGCTTCATGCCGCGTTCTTCGACGATCTTCGCAGGGTCACCGCCTTCGGTGTAGACGATCTCAAAGAGGTCCTTGGCGATCTTGCCGGAAATCGCGTCCGAGCTGATCAGGTCGATGATACCGCCCAATTGCTCTGGTGAAATCGGGCTTTCGGTGATGCCCTTGTCGTCCTTTTTCAAACGGCCAAAGAGTTCGTTGATCACCCAGTTTGCAGACAGCTTGCCGTTGCGACCATCGGCGACGGCCTCAAAGTAGGCGGCGTTCTCGGCCTCTGCGGTCAGAACTGACGCGTCATATTCAGACAGGCCGAAGTCATTGACAAATCGAGATTTTTTCTCGTCCGGCAGCTCGGGTAGGGACTTCGCGATGTCATCGACCCAGCCTTGTTCGATCTCCAGAGGTAGCAGATCTGGATCCGGGAAGTAGCGATAATCATGCGCTTCTTCCTTGGAACGCATGGAACGTGTTTCGTTCTTGTCCGGATCATACAGGCGGGTTTCCTGATCGACGGTACCACCGGCCTCAACAATCGCGATCTGGCGCTTGGCTTCATAGTCAATCGCCGCCTGGATGAAGCGCATGGAGTTCATGTTCTTGATCTCACAGCGTGTACCCAGGTGACTGAAATCCTGTGTCTCCATGTATTTCTCATACTGGCCCGGACGGCAGACAGAGACGTTCACATCCGCGCGCAGGTTGCCGTTTTGCATGTTGCCATCGCAGGTGCCCAGATAGCGCAGCAGCTGGCGCAGTTTGGTGACATAGGCTGCGGCTTCTTCGGGGCCACGAATGTCAGGGCGGGAAACGATCTCCATCAAAGCAACGCCGGTACGGTTGTAATCCACGAAAGACATGTTTGGATCCATGTCATGCACGGATTTGCCCGCGTCTTGCTCTAGGTGGATGCGTTCGATGCGGACCTTGCGCGCAATGCCCGGCTCCATATCGACGATGATTTCGCCTTCGCCCACGATGGGGTGATAGAGCTGGGAAATCTGATACCCTTGCGGCAGGTCAGGGTAGAAATAGTTCTTGCGGTCAAAGGCCGATTTCAGGTTGATTTCTGCCTTCAGGCCCAGACCGGTGCGCACCGCCTGCTCAACACAGAACTCGTTGATAACAGGCAACATTCCAGGCATCGCCGCGTCGACAAAAGACACGTTGGCGTTCGGCTCTGCGCCAAACTGCGTGGAGGCCCCAGAGAAGAGTTTCGCGTTCGAGCTCACCTGCGCATGGACTTCCATCCCGATCACGAGTTCCCAGTCGTATTTCGCGCCAGCGATGACTTTGGGTTTCGGGGTTTCATATGTCAGGTCCAGCATCGGCTGAGGCTCCATAAAACTTGTGCTAGACGGCGTTCTAGGACAGGGCGCGGGCAGGGGCAAGAGGGGTTGCGGAACATGGGCCTTTTGGGCAAGCTCGGCGGTCTGATTTTGCCCGAATATGAGGCCGACAATGATTGAAACCGACCGTCTGATCCTGCGCCCGTTTGAACCACGCGATTTAGACGCCTATGCCGCGATGAATGCGGATCCTCAGGTGATGCGATTTTACCCGATGACCTATTCGCGGGAAAAGTCGGCGGACTCCATGGCGAAGTGTCAGGAGAGCTGGGAGACGCAAGGCTATGGGTTCTCGGCGGTGACAGATAAAGAGGGCGCGTTTCTTGGGCTGTGTGGTCTATCGCTCTTTAGTGCAGAGTCGCCATTTTCGCCGCAAGTCGAGATTGGGTGGCGGTTTGTGCCAACGGCTTGGGGCAAGGGCTATGCCAGCGAAGCCGCCAAGGGCTGGTTGAAATTCGGTTTTGAAGAGAAAGGTTTAGATCAGATCGTGTCTTTCACAGCAGTGCCCAATGTACCCTCTGCCAAGGTCATGAAGCGTATCGGCATGACGCGCCATGAGGCTTGGGATTTCGACATGCCGTTCCTGCCCAAAGAGCATTGGCTCGCGGCCCATATCACCTATCGTATGCAGCGCGAGGACTATTTTAAGGGTGAATCTCGGTGATGCCTTCAGGGCCGATGTGGATCGTCAGACCTTGCTCAATCATCTTGCGAAACGGCTGAGCCACCGCGTTCAGCGCCAGATCGGTACCTTTGCGTGCCAGGCGTTCCAAAGAAATTGAACGATTGCGGTTGTCAAAGCCGTATTCTGCATGGCCCCAAATCAGCGGATGCACTTCGCGCAGATGTTTGTGGATGATATCCTCAAACCCTTTGCGCAGCACTGTCGCTTGCGCGCCAGAGGTGCCGCCTTCCATGTAATTCTGACGGCTCGCCTGCCATGCGCAATAAACCTGCGCGGCCATGAGGTTTGCGGTGTTCTGATCAGTTTGGCGCTCTAGAATGTCAAAGACGCCGTCCAAGAAATAGTCTGCGTCCATGTGGGCCAGACATTCCGGATCACTGAGGATTGCGTCAAACCAAACCCAAGCATAGCCACCGGCGCCCCAAAGATCGTAAGTGCGGGCGGAGGTTCGACGCGCCTCGAGGTCGAGCTTTTCATAGCCTCCATACCATTGTGGCAAGAGATAATTGCCCAAAGCACGCATATGGCGCGGGTTTTGGGGATCCAGATCGATGAGATCTTCGAAATCGTCGGATACGCAGTCACCCGGATGATCCTGCGCTGGTAAAAGCGCGCAGCGTGCGGCACTCAGGGCAGGGGAATCCATTTCATGAGCGCAGAAGGCGTCCATGATTTCTTCAGCCCGATGGAAATGCGCCTTAAAAGCCTCGCGGTTTTCATGCGGTAGGGTCGCCAGAGCACCATGGCCACGCCATGCCCAACCAATGTCGATATGCATATGGGCAACTGTCAGGGCGAGCGCATAGTCATTTGGGTGCTCGCTGAGCATCAGTTCCATATCTTCGATGCCGGCAACGAAGTTCGCGTCTTTCTCTGGTGTCCCATGCAACAGCGCGTGCTCAGCAGCCGCAACGACATCGGCGCGGCCTCCGAAAAGTAAAAGTTCAGCAATAGACGTACCTGAAGCGCTTTTCGCGCGGGCGCGATCGGCCTCTTGGATGCGGGTGGACAGATCCTCCCACCGTTCCTGACGGGCCAGAAACTGGCCTTCTTCGCGGAACTTCGCGTCATCGCATTTGCGCACTGATGCGTTGTTTACAGGAATTTTCACGCCTTCCGCGACATTCTGATCAGTATAAACCGTCGGCAGAAACGCCAAAGGCGCGTCTTCACGCGGCTTGGTGAACTTGCGAACGACAGCGCGCAAGACTTCTGGCATTTGCGGCATGAGCGTATGGCGGGTTTTCAACATTCAGTTGCTCCTGTGAGTTGAGAGCAAAGTCACCTGAAAATCGGGCCGAAAAGGGGCAAAGCCGCGGAAGTTCGCGGGCCATTGCGTGAGAGAATGGTGGTATTGGTTAGGCGAAGCGTCGCAATTACAGGTTGCGCGAGGTATTGTTCTTTCGCCCCGAACAATACTGCCCGTCAGGGGCGAGACCGCTTGATCCTAAAACACCGTAAAGGCGTGCCGCTCTGTCCTGACGTCCCGCGCTTGCAACGCGGCTTCCAGCTCTTTGTGGGGCGGCATGGCATCATAAGGCATGCGTAATTTGCGTCCATCATTCAGCACAACGCTCACGCGGACAGACATATCCATACGCCCGTCCAACCGGATTTTCTCGATTTCATGCAGGGGGATCGTGACCTCTTGGCTGCGGTTTTTCCAGAACAGCTGGGAGTCGTTCAGCTCTAGCCGCGCCGTGGCGTTGACAAAGACGTCGATGGCGGCGGGCAGGGTGATCATCGCGACGATCACGATGATCCACCAGACGGTGCCGATATAATCGAGGCCAATCAGGATAAAGACCATCGCCACCAGAGCGGCGATGGATTTCGGTGTGCGCCCTTGGCTTTCGTAGCTGTAATCCATTTATCCCAGAATCCGCGTGATCATTTCCGAAGTATCTCGGCTGAGCCCCTCTTTCGCAAGGATCCGTTCGAGCTGAGCCTTGATCAGCGCCTGACGGTCTGGGTCATAGTTTTTCCATGTCTGGAAGGCGGAACACATGCGCGCGGTGGTCTGGGGGTTCAGATCATCCAATTTGATCAGCCAATCGGTGAGCACCTTATATCCCGCGCCTGATTTATGGTGAAAGCCTGCGTGATTGCCCGCCAAAGCCCCCAACGTCGCGCGGAAGCGGTTGGGGTTCTTCATGTCGAAATCTGGGTGCTGGGTGAGGGCGGTCGCGACCTTGGCCGCGTCATCAGGGCCTGCCAAGGCCACTTGCAGTGAGAACCATTTGTCGATGACCAGACGGTCTTCTTTCCATTGATCATAGAACGCGGTGATGGCGTCTGTGCCTTTGCCCGCTGTCACCAGCTGGCTGAGCGCTGCGAGCTTTTGGGTCATATTGTCGGCGGCCTCGAATTGCGATTGGGCCAAAGTGCCTCCGTCCAGCTTGGTGATCAAAGACAAGACGCTATTGGCCAACGCGCGTTTTCCAGAGCCTTCCGCATCCGGTACAAATGGCCCGTCGATCTGGTTGTCCTCATAGATCGGACGCAAGAGGTCTTTGAGGGCATCTGCCTTCGCCTGTTTGAACGCCTTAGAGGCCGCGTGGATCTTGTCTGGATCAGGCGTCACGCCCTTCGCAGCCAAAGTGCGTGCGAGATCGGACTCGCCAGGTTGGGCCTGCAGATAGGCCCGATAGGCGGGGTCCAGAGTGTCATCGGCAAATACTTTGCGCAGGCTGTCGAGGTAAAGCGCGCTTGGGGCGGCGTCATTCTCGATCATGTCCAAAAGGGCGTCGCGCGCCAGATCTCGGCCCGCTTCCCAGCGGTTAAAGCTGTCGGTGTCATGGGCAAAGAGGAAGGCCCGGCGGGTGTTGTCGATGTCTTGCTCTAGGATCACAGGGGCCGAGAAGCCGCGCAGGATCGATGGGACGGGACGGACCGAGAGCCCTTTGGCCTGATAGGTCTGGGTTGCCTCGGTCATCTCAAAGATCTCGGTGGCTTGGATCTCTTCTCCTTCTGGGCTGAGGAGGCCAATGGCGATTGGGATGACCTTTGGGTCTTTGACGTCTTGGCCCGGAGTAGGGGCCGTGGATTGCGTGAATGTCAGAGAGAAAGTGCCGCTTTCCGCGTCCCAGTCTTCGCTAACCGAGACCTTCGGCGTACCCGACTGGCTGTACCAGAGCTTGAACTGGGTCAGATCGCGTCCGGTGGCGTCCTCAAACACCTTCAGCCAGTCCTCAATCGTGGCCGCGTCGCCGTCGTGGCGTTCGAAATAGAGATCGAGCGCATTGGCATAGGCGTCATCTCCCACAAGCGTCTTGAGCATGCCAATAACCTCGGCGCCTTTCTCATAGACGGTGGCAGTATAGAAATTGTTGATCTCTTGGAATTCCTCGGGGCGCACCGGATGGCTGAGCGGGCCTTGGTCCTCAGGGAACTGCCGCGCACGCAGGGCAAGCACGTTCTCAATCCGCGCCACATCGCCAGACCGCATGTCCGCGGTGAACTGTTGGTCGCGATAGACGGTGAGGCCTTCTTTCAGGCACAGCTGGAACCAATCGCGGCAGGTGATGCGGTTGCCGGTCCAATTGTGGAAATATTCATGAGCGATAATCGCTTCGATGCGTTTAAAATTTGCGTCGGTAGAGGTTTCAGGCGAGGCCAGAACCGCAGAGCTGTTGAAGATGTTCAGCCCCTTGTTCTCCATCGCGCCCATGTTGAAGTCATCGACCGCGACGATGTTAAAGATATCGAGGTCATATTCGCGGCCATAGACGTCCTCGTCCCATTTCATCGAATCCTTCAACGCCTGCATGCCGAAGGCGCATTTGTGCTCATCCCAGGGGCGCACCCAGATGTTGAGCTCGACGTCTTTGCCGGATTGCGTGGTGAAGCTGCCCGGATGGTTGATTAGATCCCCCGCAACCAAAGCAAAGAGATAGGCGGGTTTCTTCCATGGGTCGGACCATTCGGCAAAGCCTTCGCCTTTCGCACCGGGATTGCCATTGGACAGAAGGATCGGCTCTTCTCCTTCGATGCGCACATCAAAGGTGGCCATCACGTCGGGGCGATCTGGATAATATGTGATCTTGCGAAAGCCTTCCGCCTCACATTGCGTGCAATACATGCCGTTTGACATATAGAGTCCCTCAAGCGCCGTGTTGGTCGACGGAGAGATCTCGACCTCGGCCTCCCAGATAAAGGCGCGCGCGGGTCCGTCGGCCTCTAGACCTCCGTCCACATGGCGGACCGTGACGTCTTGGCCGTCGATCTTGGCCGAGATCAGCGTCAGGTCTTCGCCGTGCAGGAAGAAGCGATTGTCGGTGGCCTCGGGGTTCGGGCGAAAGGCGATCTTCGACAGAACACGGGTCTTAGTGGGGTGCAGTTTGAACGTAAGCTCGACGCTGTCGATCAGATAGCCAAAGGGGGTGTAATCCTTGAGGTAGATCGTCTGAGGGGCCGCATCGCGCATCATCGCACTCCGTAAATTGTGGTGAGATAGATGTATCCTGTCAGACGGGGGCTGCAAGGCTTTCTGCTGCTGCCTTCTTCAGCGCCGAAACAGTTTCTTGGAAATTTTGGTAAAATAATTTTACCAAAATGGTTGATGGTGTTCGGAAATCAGACTAGGTAGATGGAAAATCGGACCGAATTTCGGGCCCAAAGACGCATTTGGAGGGACACGCCATGCCACGTATCAACAAAAACGGCCTGCAGGTTGCTGCGGAATATGTTGATTTCATTGAGAATGAGGCGCTTCCTGGGTCTGGCGTGACGGCTGACGCCTTTTGGGCGGGCCTTAGCGCACTGGTGCATGACTTTGGTCCCGAAAATCGCGCGCTTTTGCACAAGCGTGAGGACATTCAGTCGAAAATTGACGCGTGGCACATGTCCAACAAGGGTCAGGCTTTTGATTTCGATGCCTACAAAGCCTTCCTCGAAGAGATCGGTTATCTGTTGCCGGAAGGCGAAGACTTTCAAATCGACACCGCCAATGTGGACCCCGAGATCGCTTGGGTGCCAGGGCCGCAGCTCGTGGTGCCGATCACCAATGCCCGCTATGCGCTGAACGCGGCGAATGCCCGTTGGGGGTCCTTGTATGATGCGCTCTATGGCACGGATGCGATGGGCTCGACGCCTTCGGCGGGTGGCTATGACGCGGCGCGCGGGGGCGAGGTTGTTGCTTTTGCCAAAGCGCATCTGGATGAGGCCGTGCCTTTGAAAGATGCCAAATGGGCCGATGTCACCGGCTTTGATTTCCAGGACGGCCAGTTTGTTGTGCGTCTCGGCGACACCATCGCCAATCTGGAAAGGGTGCAGCAGTTTGTCGGTATCACTGAGGACCTGACAGAGCTTTTGTTTGTCAAAAACGGCCTGCATATCCGTGTCATCATCAACCCAAGCCACCCGATTGGCAAAGACGATCCTGCGGGCATTGCCGATGTGATTGTCGAGGCCGCTATGTCTGCGATCATGGACTGTGAGGACTCGGTGGCTTGTGTGGATGCCGAGGATAAGGTGCTCGCCTATCGCAACTGGCTGGGCCTCATGAAGGGCGATCTGCAAGAGAGCTTTGAGAAAGGCGGTAAGACGGTCACGCGGAAACTGAACGACGATGTGACCTTCAAAACCCCTGCGGGCAAAGAACGTGTCCTGAAGGGCCGCGCGCTTTTGTGGATCCGCAATGTCGGCCATTTGATGAGCAACCCGACGATCCTCGACAAAGACGGCAATGAGATCATGGAAGGCCTGATGGACGCCATGACTACGGTTCTGGTGTCGAAACACGATCTGGCGCGTGAAAGCGGCAACTCGGTGCATGGCTCCGTCTATATCGTAAAGCCCAAGATGCACGGTCCTGAAGAGGTGGCTTTCACCAACCGCATCTTTAACCACGTCGAAGAGGCGCTGGGCCTGCCTGCCAATACCGTCAAGATCGGTATTATGGATGAAGAGCGTCGCACATCGCTGAACCTTAAGGAATGTATCCGCGCCGCAAAATCCCGCGTGGCCTTTATCAACACAGGCTTCCTGGATCGGACCGGCGATGAGATCCACACCTCGATGGAGGCAGGGGCCTTCCTGCGCAAGGATGACATCAAGAAAGAAGGCTGGATCGCCGCCTATGAGGCTCTGAACGTGGATATCGGTCTTGAATGCGGCCTGCAGGGTAAGGCGCAGATCGGCAAGGGCATGTGGGCCATGCCGGATATGATGGAAGCGATGCTCGATCAAAAGATCGGCCACCCTCAGTCCGGTGCGACTTGTGCCTGGGTGCCAAGTCCGACAGCCGCGACACTCCATGCGCTGCATTACCATAAGGTCGACGTCATGAGCGTTCAAAACGGGCTTAAGGAGGGCGGTCGCCGCGCTGCACGTGAGGACATCATGCAGATCCCTCTGGCCGCGGGCGCGAATTGGTCGCCTGAGGAAATCGCCAATGAGGTCGACAACAATTGTCAGGGCATCCTTGGCTATGTCGTGCGCTGGGTGGATCAGGGGGTTGGCTGTTCCAAAGTGCCTGACATCAACGACATCGGCCTGATGGAAGACCGCGCGACCTGCCGGATCTCGGCGCAGCATCTGGCGAATTGGATCCACAATGGCGTTGTGTCTGAGGCCGAGGTCATGGCGTCCATGCAAAAGATGGCTGCCGTCGTGGATGGCCAGAACGCAGGCGACCCGCTTTATGCGCCAATGGCGCCTAGCTTTGCTGGCATTGCCTTCCAAGCCGCCTGTGATCTGGTCTTCAAAGGCCGTGTGCAGCCGTCAGGCTATACCGAGCCTGTCCTGCATGCCCGTCGACTCGAGCTGAAAGCTACGGCATAAAGGGGCATATTGGATCTCGGAGGCCTTATGCGCTCACGTCGAGACTTTATGAAATTGACAGCCGGGGGGCTTGCGCTGACTGGAACCCATGCACTCGCGACCCAAGGCGTCTATGTGCCGCCCGAAGAGGGGCCACATGAGCTGACCTTTATGCAATGGCCCAACAGTCGTGCGGTCTATGATGATCGCTGGTGGCTGGCAGATGTGCAGAGCACCATCGCGCGGATTGCCAATGCGATTGCCGGTTTTGAGCCTGTGGTGATGTTGGCCGATAAAAGCCAGCACCGCGCGGCGCGTAAACTGTTGTCAGATCAGGTAGAGCTCTGGGATATCCCGACCGAAGACCTTTGGGTGCGGGACTCGGGCCCTCTGACGGCCTTTCGCGGTAATCAACGTGTTGTCAGCCATATTCAGTTCAACGGCTGGGGCGGCAAACAACGGGATCGACATGATGCGCGAGTGGCGGAGCGAGTGGCCGATGCGCTGGGCTTTGATCTGGTGCCTTCTGGGATTGTCGGCGAATGCGGCGGTGTGGAACATGACGGTCACGGGCTGCTCATGGCGCATGAAAGCTCTTGGGTGAACCGCAACCGCAATCCGGGCCTGTCGCGCCAAGAGATCGAAAATGGGTTGCTGGATGCCTATGGCGCAGACCGCATGATCTGGTCCGAGGGTGTCTATGGAGAGGACATCACCGATTATCATATCGACAGCCTTGCGCGATTCACCGGCGCTGGGCGCGTGCTTGTGAATATGCCGCAAGAGGTTGATCCGGCGGATCCTTTTCATCTTGCGGCTGAAGAAACGCTCGCAGCGATCCGCTCAGCAGGCCTTAAGGTTGACGTCATCCCCGAGCCCATTCGCCGTCGGGTTGAAGCACTGGACTTTGTGGCCTCTTACGCCAATTACTATGCATGCAACGGTGCGGTGATCATGGCGCAATTCGGAGATAGGGCGGCCGACAAAGAGGCCGCAGTGGCCATGGCACGGCACTATCCGGGGCGCGAGATTGTCGCTCTGAATGTGGATGCGCTCGGAGAAATCGGAGGCGGCATTCACTGCGCCACACAACAGCTGCCAGCGGTTTAACCGTTGGTTTATGAAATCGAGTAAGACTGGACCTAGGGGGCTCAAATGGCTGAAATCTCATTGCGCAAGGCGCGCACGATCATTCGTAAATCCTTGGAAAAAGGCCGCGAGATGGAGCTTAAGCCTCTGTCCGTCGTCGTGCTGGACGCGGGCGGCCATGTGATCGCCTTTGAAAAAGAAGACGGCGCTGCACCGGGGCGTTTTGCAATTGCGCATGGCAAGGCCTTTGGCGCGGTTATGTTGGGGATGTCCGGTTCCGCTCAGATGGCGCGGGCTGAGCAGCAGGCCTATTTCATGGCCGCTGTAAATGGCGTCTATGGTGGTCAGGTTGTGCCTGTGCCAGGTGGCATTCTGGTGCGCGACAAAAAGGGCAGCGTGATTGGCGCGGTCGGCGTGACCGGCGATACATCGGACAATGATGCCGAGGCTGGATTGGCGGGTATCGCGTCAGCGGGCCTCACCGGCGAAGGCTAACGCCCAAAAGCGCGCCATTTGGCTTCTGTGTGCTGATGCACAGCCACGTTATGTGAATCGAGACGTTGGGTTTTGGAAAATTTCGTGTAGCGTATCTTGTCAGAAGCAATAAGAGGCTGAACATGGCGCGCCCCATCGTTGGTATTATCGGCAATGCCTATCTGATGAATGATCAATATCCCGTCCATGCGGCGGGAACGATGAACTCGACGGCCGTCACGGATGTGGCGGGCTGCATGCCACTGATAATCCCGTCAGACCCTCGATTTGTCAGCGTGCCCGAGTTGATGGACGCCTGTGACGGGTTTCTGTTCACGGGTGGACGCCCTAACGTGCATCCCGAAGAATATGGCGAAGCCGCTACCGAAGCACATGGCGAATTTGACCGTGCGCGCGATGAAGTGGCCTTGGAGTTGATCCGCTCTTGCGTCGAAGCAGGGCAGCCAATCCTTGGCATCTGCCGAGGATTCCAAGAGGTGAATGTCGCCATGGGCGGATCGCTTTATCCCGAAATTCGAGACCTGCCCGGGCGCGACAATCACCGCATGCCCCCTGACGGCACGCTCGAAGAGAAATTTGCTTTGCGCCATGAAGTCACCTTTCAGGAAGGCGGCGTGTTTCATCAGGTGATGGGCGCGCAGAAGGTCTTGACGAATACGCTGCACGGGCAGGGGATCAAAACCGCTGGTCCGCGTTTGGTGATCGACGGCCATGCCCCTGATGGGACGCCCGAGGCGATCTATGTCTCGGATGCGCCGGGCTTTACGCTCGCGGTTCAGTGGCACCCCGAGTATAACGCCGCAGAGGATCCAGTCAGTCGGCCTTTGTTTGAAGCCTTTGGGCAAGCGGTTCTTGCGTGGTCAAACGGCAAGCAAGCAACGACATTGCTAAAATCTGCCTAGTTTGGCATCTCCGCTTACTTGAATTTAATCAAATAGGCTGTAGATTTGTGTCGAATGTATGAATAACATTATTTGACAGAAATGTCAGGGACAGCCAGTGGCGGATACAGTGACGCAAAAAGACAGCAAGACCGAGGCCATCATGATGGCGGCCTTCGAAACCTTTCGCGCCTATGGGTTCCGGCGAACCTCTATGGAGGATATCGCCAAAGCCGCCGGCATGTCGCGCGCCGCGCTTTATCTGCATTTTCGCAATAAAGAAGACATCCAAAGGTCCATGACCGTGGCTTATTACGACAGCGTCGCCAGCAAGGTCGAAGAGGCGTTTTCGCAAGAAGGGGCGGTTGCTGATCTTTTAACCGCGGCTTTTGCTGAACATGCTGGTGAGACGTTCAAACTCTTGCTGGAATCCCCGCATGGCGACGAATTGTTGGATACCCATAATTCAGCCAGCCATGCTGAAGCAAAAACCGGACAGGAAAAAGTCGCCAAAGTTTATGCGGATTGGTTGCAGCGCGAAGCAAGCGCAAAACGTCTAAATTTGGAAGCCTACGGCGGCGACGCGGTGGTTGTGGCGGACATCATGGGCCTTGCTCTTTATGGATTGAAGGCCGGTCAATCTGACTATGCAGGTTTTGACAATCGCCGAGACGTGCTTGCGCGTATGTTGGCAGCATCGTTGACGGCATAGCCCAACTTTTCCTCACGCAATCCCAAGTTTACATTGGGTGAATATGCTAGAAAATCGCTGCATCGCAGCGTAATTGCCGTGACGTCGTTCTGCGGGTGCAAATATTACGCTATGTGGCCTAAAGGTTTTCATATATTAGCAATCGAAGTGGGAACGTGACCCTGAAAATTTAGATTTTTGTCGTGTCCTGCGGGTGAAATGTCGCATGCGTAGTTTAGCGCTCACATGCGTATTACTCCCTACGGGCCCGTCAAAGCCTTGTGAGACAGGGGTTTTGCAAGTAAACGGATCTCGGTTCTTGGGTTGAGAAGCATAAACACCGTTAGGTGAGGAGACATTAGACGTGAAAATCGGAACTCCGAAGGAGATCTTTGCGGGGGAATCGCGTGTTGCGATGACGCCGGCGTCAGCTTTGCAGCTGATCAAATTGGGTTATGAGTGCGCGATTGAAAAAGGGGCCGGCGCTGCGGCTGGTTTTTCGGATGACGCTTATAAAGAGGCAGGTGTCGAGGTCATCGGCACTGCAGCAGCACTGTGGAAAGCGTGCGATATCGTCGCTAAAGTCCGCCAGCCTGAAGAAGTAGAGCTTAAGCGTCTGACCAAAGGAAAGACGCTGATTTCCTTCTTTAACCCTGCCGCCAATGAAGCGGGTATGGAGCTGGCGAAATCCAAAGGCGCGAATGTGATCGCGATGGAAATGGTGCCACGTATTTCGCGTGCTCAGAAAATGGACGCACTGTCCTCGATGGCGAATATCGCGGGTTATCGCGCAGTCATCGAAGCGGGTAACAATTTTGGTCGCTTCTTCACCGGCCAGATCACAGCGGCGGGTAAGGTGCCTCCGGCGAAGGTTCTGGTTGTCGGTGCAGGCGTTGCGGGCCTTGCGGCGATCGGCACATCGACCTCGCTGGGTGCGATCACTTATGCGTTCGACGTGCGTCCAGAAGTGGCCGAGCAAGTCGAATCCATGGGCGCAGAGTTCGTCTATCTGGATTTCGAAGAAGAACAGCAGGACGGAGCGGCAACCGGCGGCTATGCCTCTGTGTCTTCCCCTGAGTTCCGCGAAGCGCAGCTGGCGAAGTTCCGTGAACTCGCGCCAGAAGTTGACATCGTGATCACCACCGCGCTGATCCCGAACCGCGAGGCACCAGAGCTGTGGACCGAAGACATGGTCGCCGCGATGAAGCCCGGCTCTGTGATCGTCGACCTTGCGGCAGAGAAGGGCGGTAACTGTAAACTGACCGTCGCTGACGAGAAGATCGTGACCGACAATGGCGTGACCATCATCGGCTATACCGACTTCCCATCGCGCATGGCGGCTCAGTCCTCGACTTTGTATGCGACCAACATCCGTCACATGATGGCTGACTTGACCCCTGAGAAGGACGGTCAAGTCATTCACGACATGGAAGACGACGTGATCCGTGGCGCGACCGTGACCTTTGAAGGCGAAATCACCTTCCCGCCGCCACCGCCAAAAGTGGCTGCGATTGCGGCGCAGAAGAAACCTGAGGTCAAAGAAAAGACCCCGGAAGAGATCAAAGCCGAAGAGGCTGCGGCGTTTAAAGCACAGACCCGTCAGCAGGTGACTTTGCTTGCGGTCGGTGGCGCGCTGATGCTGGGCGTGGGCCTTGTGGCGCCTGCAAGCTTTATGCAGCACTTTATCGTTTTTGTTCTGGCGGTCTTTGTCGGCTTTCAGGTCATCTGGAACGTCTCGCATTCCCTGCACACGCCTTTGATGGCTGTGACCAACGCGATCTCTTCGATCATCATTCTGGGCGCGCTGATGCAAATCGGCTCAAGCTCGGGTCTGGTGATCATCCTTGCTGCCGCTTCGGTCTTTATGGCCGGGATCAACATCTTTGGCGGCTTCCTCGTGACACGGCGCATGCTCGCCATGTTCCAGAAATCCTAAGGAATAGAGATCAATGGAATTCGGTTTCACTACAGCGGCTTACGTGGTCGCAGCCGTTCTCTTCATCCTGTCTTTGGGTGGTCTGAGCGGACAAGAAAGCGCGAAACGCGCAGTATGGTACGGTATCGTCGGCATGGCGCTGGCGGTCTTCGCAACGCTGATCGGTCCGGGTGCGGGCCTCTGGTGGCTCTCGGTCGTTCTGATCGCGGCGGGTGGTCTGATCGGCTATCAGCTGGCCTCTAAGGTCGAGATGACCCAGATGCCGGAACTGGTGGCGGGTATGCACGCGCTGGTCGGTCTGGCGGCGGTCTTTGTGGGCTTTAACGCGCATTTCGAGCTGATCAATGTCATGGGCATGGATGCGGCTGAAAAGAAATCTCTCGAAGGTTTCGCGGCGCTGCTCGCCAAGAAAGACGCGGTCGAGATCAACATCCTGCGGGTCGAGGCAGCCTTGGGGATCTGGATTGGTGCTGTGACCTTCACAGGCTCTGTGATTGCCTATGGCAAGCTCTCTGGTCGCGTGACCTCTGCGGCGACCAAACTGCCGGGTGGTCACATGCTGAACGCAGCGGCAGCAGCGATCTCTGTGATCGCGCTGGTCATGTATCTGAACTCCGGCAACGTTCTGCCGCTTTATATCCTGACCCTGATGGCGCTGTTTATCGGCTATCACCTGATCATGGGTATTGGTGGCGCGGATATGCCGGTCGTTGTGTCTATGTTGAACAGCTATTCCGGCTGGGCGGCTGCGGCGATTGGCTTCAGCCTTGGCAACGACCTTCTGATCGTTGTGGGCGCGCTGGTGGGGTCTTCTGGTGCGATCCTCAGCTACATCATGTGTAAGGCGATGAACCGCTCCTTCGTGAGTGTGATCCTCGGCGGCTTTGGTGGGGCGGCAGGTCCTGCGATGGAAGTCGAAGGCGAGCAGATCGCGATTGACGCCGAAGGTGTGGCGACCGCGCTGGATGAAGCAGACTCTGTGATCATCATCCCAGGCTATGGCATGGCGGTGGCTCAGGCGCAGCAAAATGTGGCGGAGCTGACCCGTCGTCTGCGCGCGAAGGGCAAAGAGGTGCGCTTTGCGATCCACCCTGTTGCGGGGCGTCTGCCGGGCCACATGAACGTGCTCTTGGCAGAAGCCAAAGTGCCCTATGACATCGTGATGGAGATGGACGAGATCAATGATGATTTCCCAGAGACCGATGTGGCGATTGTCATTGGCTCCAACGACATCGTGAACCCAGCGGCGCAAGAGGATCCAAACTCCCCAATCGCGGGCATGCCGGTTCTGGAATGCTGGAAAGCCAAGCAGGTGTTTGTCTCCAAGCGTGGTCAGGGCACCGGGTACTCCGGTATCGAAAACCCGCTGTTCTACAAGGAAAATACACGCATGTTCTATGGCGATGCGAAAGCGTCCCTGGATACGCTGTTGACGATGATCCAGTAAGCGATCACAGATGACTTAGAAAAGGGCGTCCGACGGGGCGCCCTTTTTTGCTGCAAGTGACCGATTTCTTTAAAAGAAATCGAATTCGGAAACTTTGAAAGATTCCGTCTGAAGGGCATGTGTATACCATTGCATTCTGGTAAGTTATTGAATTAAAACAAAATATTGACCTTTTGGGGTATTTCCGCCATGTTGCGCTCAAACGGAGACCGCGCATGACCCCAATCACTGATCACCCCCTGCGATTTAAGCTCGCCAACGAGCTGCATGCGCGCCCGTTCCCGTCTTTCAACGCTCCGGCGACCGTTGCGTTCCTGGCGATCAAGAAAGAAGATCAAGCCGCAGGGCGGGATCGCGATGGGGATCTGGCGCATTTGATCGCTCTGCTGGATCGATATGGCGCACCGCATCCACAGCCCGGGGCAACGCATTATTCCGGCACGATCGGCAAGCATAATATCAAGTGGGAGCAACACACCGAGTTCGTCACTTATACGATCTTTTCCGAAGGCCTGACGGATCGCCCCTTTGACCCTGCTGCCTTTGAGGTGTTCCCGCATGACTGGCTGCAAGAGGCACCCGGCGTGCGCGTGACCTCTGCGCTTATTCGCGTTGAGGAAAAGGGCAAGGATGAGGATGTTCTGAATAACATGCGTGAATGGTTCGTGCCGGAAAGCATGGCCTGCAGCTATGTTCTGGATGAATCCGCCGTCGTTGCAGGCGATTTCCGTGTCGATCCCGCCGGCCACTTGCGCTTTGCGATCTTTCCCAAAAAGGACTGCGGTCCTGGACGGATCGGGCGGGTCACCCAGCGGATCTGCGAGATCGAGACCTACAAAGCCATGTCGATGCTCGGGTTCTTTCGTGCGCGGGATATGGCAGGGCGGACAGGCCAGATTGAGGTCGAGCTGACGCGGCTCATGGATGACATGACAGGCAATGCCGAGGCGGAGAAGACGCTGGACGGGTTGCTCAGTATCTCTCAGGAGCTTGAGGCCGCGATTGCCCGCTCGTCCTATCGGTTTGGTGCGACCAAGGCCTATTCCGCGATTGTGAAGCAGCGGATCGACGTCCTGCGCGAGACGCCTTTCATGGCGCGTCAAAGCTTTGGCGAGTTCATGATGCGCCGCTTTGATCCGGCGATGCGCACGATTGAAGCCTCGCAAGACCGGCTGAACCAACTGGCAGATCGCTCCATCCGTGCCAGTGAGTTGTTGCGGACGAAGGTCGATGTGGCGCGCTCGGAACAGAACCAAGAGCTCTTGGCCAGCATGGACAAACGCGCGCATCTGGCGTTGCGGTTGCAAGAGACGGTCGAAGGGCTCTCGGTAGTGGCGATCAGCTATTACGCGGTGTCGCTCGCGGGCTATTTGTTCATGCCGCTGGCTGGCGTGTTTGGGATATCCAAAAGCGTGTTGATCGCGGGGCTGACCCTGCCGGTGATCGGCTTGGTCTGGTATCTGATCCGCCGGATCAAATCACGGCTGCACTAGGTATCAATCAGCGCCAGCAGATGGCCTGCCACGTCCTTACGGATATTCCGGCTTGCTTCGATGTAGAATTTGGCATTGGCCTGCAAAAGCTCGACTTCGTCATTACCCCACAGATCACAAAGCGCTTGGCCTAGGGCATCCGCATCCGCGACCTCAAGGCTGGCCTCTTGCTCGGCCATATCCGCGTAGGCCTGCGCGAAATTCGCATAAAGTGGGCCGTGCAGGATGGCACAGCCCATATGGGCGGGCTCGTAAGGGTTATGCCCGCCGACAGGCACGAAAGAGCCACCCACGAAAACCAGATCCGTGAGGCTGTAAAACAGGCCCGTCTCGCCTAACGTATCGGCCAGATAGATCTGAGTATCGTCGGTAATGGGCTCGCCCTTGCTGCGTTGCGCGAGGGTCCAACCTTCTGCGCGTAATGCCTCGGCCAGCTCTTCGCCGCGCTCAGGGTGGCGAGGCAGAAGGATCATCAAACCGTTTTCATGCTGCGCCACGAATTGCCGATGGGCCCCGCTCATCAATTCTTCTTCACCCTCATGGGTCGAGCTTGCGAGCCAGAACGAGCGGTCGCCAATTGCGCGGGCCAGTCGGGCCTTTTCAAGATCATCGACCGGAAGGGGATCTGAGGATTTCTTAAGGTCTCCTGAGGTGACGACTTTCCATGGCTCTTGCACGAACGCCCGCAAACCGTCGCGCACCGGATCGGTTTGGCTCAGTATCAAGGTAAACCGTCCAAACAGCGCTCGCGCGAGGTCGCTCCGTTTGGCCCATGACGCAAGGGATTTTGCCGAAAGCCGCGCATTGATCAGCGCCAGAGGAATTTCGGCGTCATGCACGCTCACGATCTGATGCGGCCAGATTTCGCTTTCGACAAATGTCACGAGGTCAGGCTGCCAATGCTCCAGAAAACGTTTGGTGGCCGCTGGAGTGTCGAGCGGCGCAAATTGGTGGATGCAGCCTTCAGGCAGCCGTTTCGCCGCGAGTTCGGCTGATGTCGTCGTGGTGGTCGTCAAAAGCACGGTCATCCGAGGCGCCTGTGCGCGCAGCTCTTTTAGAACGTCCAAAATCGACAGGGTTTCCCCAACAGACACCGCGTGGATCCACAAAAGCCGACCCAGTGGACGCTTAACACTGGCAAAGCCCGCGGGCTCGTTCAGGCGGGCTTTCACAACACCTGCCTTCTGTAGTTTCTTGCGCTGCATACGATCCAGGATCGGTGACGCCATTTGCGCGCCTACCGTGTAAAGCCGGTAGAGCGTCGGGAGCGGCGCGGCCTCTTGGTCCGTCTTCATCCGCCAGTATGGCTCATGTGGCGCGACATCTGACCGTCGATGCGTTGACGGGAATAGTCGAAATCATGGCCCTTTGGCTTTTTGCTGATCGCATCGCGGATGGCGTCGGTGACTGGTCCGTTGCTTTCTGAGGCCCGCAGAGGTGCGCGCAAGTCCACCATGTCTTCTTGGCCAAGGCACATATAGAGCTGACCCGTGCAGGTCAGGCGCACGCGATTGCAGCTTTCGCAGAAATTATGGGTCAGCGGAGTGATAAAGCCGATCTTTTGGCCAGTTTCTTCAAGGCGCACATAGCGGGCAGGGCCTCCGGTGCGTTCAGACAGTTCGGTCAGCGTATATTGTTGGGCGAGCTGGCCACGCAGGTCTTCGAGTGACCAGTATTGGCCCAGACGGTCCTCATTGCCGAGGTCGCCCATTGGCATGACTTCGATCCATGTCAGATCCATATCGCGCGACTTGCACCATTCGGTGATGGTGAAAAGTTCGCTGTCGTTGAAGTCCTTCAGCGCGACGGCGTTGATCTTAACCCGCATGCCAGCATTTTGTGCCGCATCGATGCCGCGCAACACGTTGTCGAGCTTACCCCAGCGGGTGATCGCCGCGAATTTATCGGGCACGATGGTATCAAGAGAGATATTGATCCGTTTGACGCCATAAGACGCCAGCTCATCCGCAAAGCGGTGCAATTGGCTGCCGTTTGTGGTCAGCGTCAGTTCTTTCAAAGCACCGCTGTCCAGATGGCGCGACATGCCTTTGAAGAAGGTCATGATATCGCGGCGCACCAAAGGCTCGCCACCGGTGATCCGCAGTTTCTCGACCCCCAGATCCACGAAAGCCGAACACATGCGGTCCAACTCCTCAAGCGTCAGCAAGTCGCGCTTGGGCAGAAAGGTCATGTCCTCGGCCATGCAATAGACACAGCGGAAATCACATCTGTCGGTCACAGAGACACGCAGATAGGTGATCGGGCGCATGAATGGGTCAATAAGCGGAGCTGTCATGCCTGCAAACTATGCCTAAGCCCTTGGCGCTGCAAGGGGCTTCACCGACGCGTGAGGCGTGATTTAGGACATATGACGTGCGGCTTCTTTGCGCGCCCAGGGTTTCATTTTCTCGCCATGGGCGTTCAGGAAGGCGCGGCTTCGAGCGGCGTCGTGTCTGGAGAGGTCTCGCACCCACCAAGCCACCGCCTTTTGGATGAACCAATCATGGTCGGCGACATAGCCTGCGGCCCAGCCAAGGACGCGATCGCGGGTCTCGAGTTCGGCAGGTTTCGGAAAGTTCTGTTTGGTCCAGGGCAGGGTGATCACCAGCGCCGCGCGGCGGGACCACATGTGGTCTGACTGCGTCCAGGCCTCGACCTGATCTACGCGAGTGGGGTCTGCGACAAGGCGTTTCTGTCCAGCCATACACGCGTGATCGGCGATGGCCCAGCTGTCAAAATCGGGTACCCAGCTTTGGATCAGATCCCACGCGCCCGTGTCATCAGGTTTGATGCGCGCTTGGGTCAGGACTTTGGCGGCCGCAAGTCGCGCTTCGAAGATATTGGTCTGCCACAGATCCGCGGCGAGCTGCACCCGTTCCTCTACCGTCAATCGCTGCCGCCAGCCTTTGGTGACGTCATTGGTGGCCGGGTTCGGGATGCCCCAGACCTCGCGGGTCTGTTTGTGATAGGCGGCCATGCCCTCGGCACGTCCGGGTTCGATATGGGCGCGCAGTTCGGCGATTGCCTCGTCTAAGGTCACGTGATGATCCCTGTGGGTTTGCCGTCGATGGTCTGCTGATTGCGCTCTTCCCAATAGGTTTGAACGCCATCGGGGCCTTTGTCCTCGGCCCATTTTTTCAAGACATCCCGATCGCCCGCATAGTCCATGAAAGGTACCGCGTAACCGCATGATTTTTGGACCATTTCAATGGTCACATCATAGATTTGACGCGCGCCGGGCGAGGGCGGGAAATCGGTATTGAACCCCTCAAACTCTTCATCCCTCGGATGCAAGGTCCGCGCTGTGCCATAGGCCCGCAGGATCATCGGCACTTTCTCAAATCCGCACCACATGAGCGTGATCCGGTTGACCTCTGCCAGATGGCCTGCGGTTTCATTGCCGCTGCCGGTCATGTTGCGCCAGATGATGCGGTTTGGGCCTAGGACGCGCAGGCTGTCCATGCCTTTGGGCGAAATATTCACCCGCCCATCCGTGGCAGCAGACCCCACGAAGAAGATGTGCTGTTGGCCGATGAACTTGATATGCGCATCGCTCAGTTCTGGATATTGCGTACCCATCGGCTAGGCCTCTTTCAACTGTGCCATGACCCACTCTGGATCGGAATGGCTTGGGAAAACCGGGTAGTGGACGGCGGTGATTTTGCCGGCATCAATAATAAAGGTCACGCGTTTGGTGAGGCGTTTGCCGTCGGCTTCGAAGGTCGGAAGGTTCAACGCTTCGATCAAAGCGAAACCGTCGTCGCTGATCACTGGGAAGGGCAGGTGGAGACGCTCCGCCATTTCTTCCTGATAAGCCGTGTCCTGCGTGCTGAGACCAAAGACATCGGCCCCAAGCGCATTGATCTCGGCGTTGTGATCGCGAAAGGAACAGGATTGTGGCGTGCATCCGCGTGCGCCGGGTATCTCGTCCCAACCGTCGGGAAGTGCAACGCCTGGCACGCCGGTCATAGGATAGCAATAGACCACTGTTTTGCGCGGCAGTTTAGAGAGGTTGACCGATCCGCCACCGGTGGTTGGCAAATCCAGATCAGGCAAGGACATGCCCACAAGATGGGCACAGGCGCCGTCATCTACAGGCGTGGGAAGGTTGTCTGGCAAGGTTTCGTAAGAGGACATGAAACTCTCCTTGGTCACGTCCTCGCCAGACTACGCATTGACTGCGCGCCGTAAAGCCTATTCCACCGTCACCGATTTCGCGAGGTTGCGCGGCTGGTCCACATCGGTGCCTTTGGACACGGCGGTGTGATAGGCCAAAAGTTGGGCCGGGATCGCATAAAGGATCGGGGTCAGAACAGGATCGGCGTCGGGCATGGCGATGGCTTCCCATGTGCCTTCGCCGCCTTCCATCAGGCCTTTGGAATCCGATATCAAAAGTACTTTCCCGTTGCGCGCCATGACCTCTTGCATGTTGGAGACCGTCTTATCAAAGAGCCCGTCGCGCGGGGCTAGTACCACCACGGGAACCTTTTTGTCGATCAGGGCGATGGGGCCGTGTTTCAGCTCTCCAGAAGCATAAGCTTCGGCGTGTATATAGCTGATTTCTTTGAGTTTAAGCGCGCCCTCGTGTGCCAGTGGATACATCACGCCGCGCCCCAAGAACAGGATGTCGCGGGCTTCGGCCAGTTTGCGCGAGATCTTTTCCGTGACCGCTTCGATGGTCAGCGCGTGGTTCATGATGCCGGGCAAGGCGCGCAGTTCGGTCAAGAGCTCTTGATAGCGTGAGTCCTCGATGGTGCCGCGGTCCTTGGCGGCCTTTAGCGCGAGGATCAACAGAACGGTCAATTGGCAGGTGAAGGCTTTGGTCGAGGCCACGCCGATTTCCGTGCCTGCAAGGATCGGCAGGGCCACGTCGGATTCCCGCGCAATCGAGCTGGTTGCCACGTTGACAACTGACAAGATCTGCTCGGCCTTGCCCTCGCAATAACGCAGGGCTGCGAGCGTGTCGGCGGTCTCGCCAGATTGGCTGACGAAAAGGGCAGCGGTGTCCTTGGTGATCACCGGATCGCGGTAGCGGAATTCAGAGGCCACGTCGATCTCGACCGGCAACTGCGCCAGTTGTTCAAACCAATATTTGGCAGTCATACAGGCATAAAACGCCGTGCCGCAGGCGACCATGGTCAAACGGTCGATTTTGGTGAAATCGATCTCGGCGGGCAGAGCGATATCAGTGCCGTCTTGCGTTAGGTAGTGGGAGATGGCCTCGCCGATGACCGTCGGCTGTTCGGCGATTTCCTTGGCCATGAAGTGTTTATAGCCGCCCTTATCAACCTGCGCTGAATCGATGGCGATTTTCTTTTTGGCGCGATTGGCGAGCGCGCCGTCAGCGTTGCGGATCTCTAGCGAGGTGCGGGTTAGGACGGCGCTGTCGCCTTCTTCAAGGTAGGTGATTTCGTCGGTCAGAGGCGCAAGTGCAATCGCGTCAGAGCCGACAAACATCTCACCATCACCATGACCGATGGCTAGGGGCGAGCCTTTGCGGGCCGCGACGATCAGGTCTTCTTCGCCTTCGAAAAGGAACGCCAGAGCAAAAGCACCATCCAGTTTTGCGAGCGTCTTGTGGGCTGCGTCGACGGGCGCGTCGCCTGCTTCCATGTACATCTGCGTCAGCAGGGCGATGGTTTCAGTGTCGGTTTCAGTTGTGAAGCCATAGCCTGCGGCGGAAAGCTCTTCGCGCAGCTCGCGAAAGTTCTCGATGATACCGTTGTGGACGACCGCGACAGGGCCAGCCTGATGCGGGTGGCAGTTATAGACCGATGGCGCGCCGTGCGTGGCCCAGCGGGTATGGCCGATGCCGGATTTACCCGCCAATGGTTCATGCACCAAAAGGTCAGACAGATTCACCAGCTTGCCTACCGCGCGGCGGCGATCCAGCGCACCGTTCTCGACGGTTGCAATACCAGCGCTGTCGTAGCCGCGATATTCAAGTCGTTTGAGCGCCTCAACCAATATTGGGGCGGCCTCGTGATGCCCCAAAACACCTACAATCCCACACATTAATTCTTGTCCTTAGAAAGTTTGGCTTTCTTGGCGCGCAGCATCTCAAAAAGCTTGCGGGCCATGCCGGGTTTTTCAACTTGTTCGGCGCGGGCCAGCGCCAGTGCGCCTTCGCCCACGTTCTTGGTAATAACTGATCCAGAGGCCGTCATGGCTTCGTCGCCGACAGTGACGGGGGCCACCAACATCGTGTTTGAACCAATAAAGGCGTTCTTGCCGATGGTGGTTTTGTGTTTCATCACGCCATCGTAGTTGCAGGTGATCGTGCCCGCTCCGATATTGGCCTTTTCGCCCACATGCGCGTCACCCACATAAGAGAGGTGATTGACCTTGGCACCCTCATCGATCTGAGCGTTCTTGACCTCGACAAAATTGCCGATCTTGACGTCCTCAGCGAGTTCCGCGCCGGGGCGCAGGCGCGCATAGGGGCCAATGACGCCGCCGCGCGAGACATGTGCACCCTCAAGATGGCTAAAGGCGCGGATATGAGCGCCGGACTCAATCGTGACTTCTGGGCCAAAGAAGACGTTTGGTTCAATGACCGTATCGCGCCCAATAACCGTATCATGGGCCAGAAAGACCGTTGCAGGATCGACCAGAGTCACCCCGTCCTCCATGGCCTCGGCACGGGCGCGCGCTTGAAAAGCGGCTTCTGCCTCGGCCAGATGCGCGCGGGAATTGACGCCCATGGTTTCCGCGACATCACAAGAGATCGCGGTGGAGGTCAGACCCTTGTTGCGGGCGACCTCGACGATATCGGTGAGGTAGTATTCGCCTGATGCGTTTTCAGAATTCGTCTCATCCAGCAGATCAAACAGTACATCGCCTTTGATCAGCATTACACCGCTGTTCATGAAATCAATCGCGCGGGTGGCGTCATCTGCGTCTTTGTATTCGGTGATCGCGGTGAGCGTATCGCCGTCCATCACCAGACGACCGTATTTTTCAGACGTATCGTCGTTGAACCCCAGTACGACAATCGCGTGGTCTCCGCGCGCAGCGACCATACGTTCAAGCGTGTCGGGCTGCACAAAGGGTGTATCGCCATAGAGCACCATGACATCGCCGTCAAAGCCTGCCAGCGCCTCGCGCGTGACCATAACGGCGTGGCCTGTGCCGTTCTGCTCTTCCTGAAGCACGACCTCTGTGTCTTCGTCCCAGTCCTGAGCGGCTTTCTTCACCGCCTCAAACCCATGCCCCGCCACCACAACGGTTTTTTCAGGCGAGAGCGACGCCCCGGATTTCATAGCGTGCACCAGCAAGGGCGCGCCCGCAATCTGATGCAAGACTTTCGGAAGATCCGAGTTCATCCGAGTGCCTTTCCCCGCGGCAAGGATGACCAGTGCAATAGACATTAAGATTTCTCTTTGTATTTCTAACCCGCTCGTTTTATCCGAGTGCGGGGGCCGTGCAAGTGGGGAAACCATCAAAGATGTTTGCGACTTGTAACAGGGCTTGGCAGAAAACCGCCGCGCTTTGGGCCGATTGAGGGGGCAAGTATGCGCAAAACCGTTGTTTTCGATCTGGATGGGACACTGGCGGACACCAGTGGCGATCTTTTGGCTGCGGCGAATTATTGCTTTCGCGACATGGGGTTAGGAGATGTTCTTTCGCCGGAACGCGATTCGGGCGTTGCGCTGCGGGGCGGTAAGCGGATGCTCACGGTCGGCCTTGAGCGCACGGATCGTTACAGCCTTGAAACGGTAGAGGCGTACTACCCCGTTCTGTTGAAAGCCTATGGCGAGACAATCTGCGCGCATAGCTGGATTTATTCCGGTGCGATGGAAACAATCGAGGCGCTGAAGTCGCGAGGGTTCGGCGTCGGGATTTGCACCAATAAGCCCGAGGGTCTGGCGGATCAGTTGCTGAAAGAACTGGGCGTGCGGGATGCGTTTGAGGCGCTTGTGGGGGCAGATACTCTGCCGGTGCGCAAGCCTGATCCGGCCCCCTTGGTGGAAACGGTCGCGCGGCTGGGCGGAGAGATGCCGCATACGGTTTTGGTGGGCGACAGCGATACGGATCGCAATACGGCCAAGGCGGCGGGTGTGCCCTCGATCCTCGTGACCTTTGGTCCAAGCGGCGAGGATATGGCTGCGCTTATGCCTGAGGCCCTGATGTCCGATTACGCAGAGCTGCCCGAGATCGTAGAGCGTTTGATCGGTACGGCGTAACGCCTCTTGCCAATCCGCGCCTGCATTGAAAAAGTGACGTTATGACAGAGATCTTTACCGGTAATTTCACCCAGCAAGAACCGATCCCTCAGGAAGGGATCGACGCCGCGATGGCTGTGCTGCAAAGCGGGCGGCTGCATCGTTATAATGTGGCCGAGGGCGAGCTGGGCGAGGTGTCGCTGCTTGAGCAAGAATTCGCGGCGCAGCTTGGGGTGAACTATTGTCTGGCGGTGGCTTCTGGTGGTTATGCGATGGGTGCGGCATTGCGCGCAATGGAGGTTGGGCCGGGCGATAAGGTTCTGACCAATGCATTTACGCTGGCGCCGGTGCCAGGGGCGATTGCCTCTGTCGGAGCAGTGCCGGTCTTTGTGGGCGTTACCGAGGAGTTGGTCATTGATCTTGAGGACTTAGCGGCGAAAGCGGATCAAGCCGATGTGCTTATGCTGAGCCATATGCGCGGGCATCTCTGTGATATGGATGCCTTGATGGAGATCTGCGTGGCCAACAAGATCCGCGTCATTGAAGATTGCGCCCATACGATGGGGGCCTCTTGGCGCGGTAAAGCGTCTGGGCTTTGGGGCGATATGGCGTGCTACTCCACGCAGACCTATAAGCACGCCAACTCCGGCGAGGGTGGTTTGCTGGTGTCTGATGATCCCGAATTGATGGCGCGGGCGACGATCTTGAGCGGGTCATACATGCTCTATGAACGCCACGGGGCGGTGCCTCCGGCTGAGGTTTTTGAAAAGATCAAATACACGACGCCGAATGTGTCGGGGCGTATGGACCATCTGAGGGCGGCAATCCTGCGACCTCAGCTGCGGGCCTTGCCCGAGCAGGCCGAGCGTTGGAATGCCCGTTATAAGGTGGTTGAGAAAGGGCTGCGCGAGACGCCGGGGCTTACCGTGGTTGAGCGGCCGGACGAGGAATATTTTGTGGGCTCGTCGATCCAGTTTCTGTTGCTCGATTGGACGGCGGACAAAGTGAATGACGTCTTAGATCGCTGTAAGGCGCGTGGGGTTGAACTGAAATGGTTCGGTGGGCGTGAGCCTGTTGCCTTTACCTCGCGCTATGATTCCTGGCGTTACGCGCCGTCCGAGCCGATGAAGCGCACGGATCGGGTTTTGGATGGCATTATCGACATGCGTATCCCTTTGACCTTTAGCGAAGAGGATTGCGCTTTGATCGCGCGGATCATCAAAGCAGAGGTCAGCGCGGTGTTTCAGGCGGGGTAAGCCTGCGGCGCGGATATTTTGGGCAAGAGAAAGACGGGACGTCGCGTCGCAAAGCTTGCGGCGCGCTTGCCAGTTGGTTTGACTTGTGGCTATAAATGAACAAATGTTCAATAAATGGATCAGCCCATGTTTTTGCACACGATGAAGTTTGACATGCCCGAGGATATCGAGGCGATCCGCGAGGTGACCCACCGCTGGGCGCAAGAGCGGGTGAAGCCTTTGGCGGCTGAGATCGATGCCTCTAACGCCTTTCCCAATGAGCTTTGGCGCGAGATGGGGGAGCTTGGGTTGCTGGGCGTCACGGTGGATGAGCAATACGGCGGCGCGGGCATGAGCTATCTGGCGCATGTGATTGTGGTGGAAGAGATCGCGCGGGCCTCGGCCTCGGTGTCACTGTCCTATGGCGCGCATTCCAACCTCTGTGTGAACCAGATTAAGCTGAATGGCACGGATGAACAGCGCGCGAAGTATTTGCCGCGGCTTATTTCGGGCGAGCATGTGGGTGCTCTGGCGATGTCTGAGACCGGCGCTGGGTCTGACGTGGTGTCGATGAAGCTGCGGGCCGAGAAGCGCAATGATCGCTATGTGCTGAACGGCAATAAGTTCTGGATCACCAATGGGCCGGATGCGGATACTCTGGTGGTTTACGCCAAGACGGACCCGGATGCTGGGTCGCGCGGGATGACCGCCTTTCTGATCGAGAAAGAGATGAAGGGCTTTTCGACCTCTAAGCATTTCGACAAGCTGGGGATGCGCGGGTCCAATACGGCGGAACTGATCTTTGAGGACGTTGAGGTTCCCTTTGAGAATGTCCTTGGTGAAGAGGGCAAGGGCGTTCAGGTGCTGATGTCGGGGCTGGATTATGAGCGGGTGGTTCTGTCGGGCATTGGCACAGGGATTATGGCTGCCTGTCTGGATGAGGTCATGCCGTATTTAAAAGAGCGCAAGCAGTTCGGGCAGTCTCTGGGAGATTTCCAACTGATGCAGGGCAAGATCGCGGATATGTACACGGCGATGAATTCCTCGCGCGCCTATGTCTATGAGGTTGCTAAGGCCTGTGATCGTGGCGAGGTCACGCGGCAGGATGCCGCGGCTTGTGTTCTCTATGCCTCTGAGGAAGCCATGAAGGTCGCGCATCAGGCGGTGCAGGCGATGGGAGGCATGGGTTTTATGAATGAAACGCCTGTGAGCCGGATATTCCGTGATGCGAAGCTGATGGAGATTGGGGCTGGCACGTCTGAAATCCGCCGGATGCTGATTGGCCGCGAGTTGATGGGGAAGATGTGATGAAGCTCTCGTCTTCTGCAATTCCAAGCTCTGAAGGCTTTAAGGCCAATGTCGAAGGGCATCTGGCGGCACTCAAAGAGATTAATGATGTAGCGGCAGCGGCGGCTTTGGGGGGTGGTGAGAAATCCCGTCAGCGTCATCTGAGCCGAGGCAAGATGTTGCCACGTGAGCGGGTTGCGAATTTGCTGGACCCGGGCAGCCCCTTTTTGGAGGTTGGGGCGACGGCGGCGCATGGGATGTATGATGGCGCAGCGCCCTGCGCGGGCGCGATTGCCGGGGTGGGTCGCGTGATGGGCCATGAGGTCATGGTGGTCTGTAATGATGCCACTGTGAAGGGCGGCACCTATTATCCGATGACGGTTAAGAAACACCTGCGGGCGCAGGAGATCGCAGAGGAGTGTCGTCTGCCTTGCATCTATCTGGTGGACAGCGGGGGCGCGAACCTGCCCAATCAGGATGAGGTCTTTCCGGACCGCGATCACTTTGGGCGGATCTTTTACAATCAGGCGCGGATGAGCGCCAAGGGGATTGCACAGATTGCTGTGGTTATGGGGTCTTGTACGGCAGGGGGCGCTTATGTGCCTGCGATGTCAGATGTCTCGATCATTGTGAAAGAACAGGGGACGATTTTCCTGGCTGGGCCGCCTTTGGTGAGGGCTGCGACTGGAGAGGTGGTGAGCGCTGAGGATCTGGGCGGCGGGGACGTGCATGCGCGCTTATCTGGTGTTGCGGATTATCTGGCTGAGGATGACGCCCATGCTTTGGCAATAGCGCGGCGGGCTGTGGGCAATCTGAATATTGAGAAGCCAAAGACTGTGGCTTGGCAAAACTCAGAGGAGCCTGCCTATGATCCAGCTGAAATCTTGGGTGTGGTGCCGACCGACCTGCGCCAGCCCTATGACATTCGAGAAGTGATCGCGCGGCTGGTGGATGGATCGCGCTTTGATGAGTTCAAGCCGCGCTTTGGTGAGACTTTGGTGACGGGCTTTGCGCACGTCAAAGGCTGCCCAGTGGGGATCATCGCCAATAATGGCGTGCTGTTTTCCGAAAGTGCCCAGAAGGGCGCGCATTTCGTCGAGCTGTGCAGCCAACGCAATATCCCACTGGTATTCTTGCAGAATATCACGGGTTTTATGGTTGGGCGGAAATACGAGAACGAAGGTATTGCGCGCCATGGGGCCAAGATGGTGACGGCTGTGGCGACCACCAATGTGCCTAAGGTGACGATGCTGGTTGGGGGCTCTTTTGGGGCTGGCAACTATGGGATGTCGGGGCGCGCGTATTCTCCGCGGTTTTTGTGGAGCTGGCCGAATTCGCGGATTTCCGTGATGGGTGGGCCTCAGGCGGCGGGGGTTCTGGCTACCGTGAAGCGAGAGGCTATCGAGCGGTCAGGTGGCAGCTGGTCTGAGGCCGAGGAAGCGGCCTTTAAGCAGCCCACGATTGATATGTTTGAAGAACAGGGCCACCCGCTCTATGCATCGGCGCGTCTGTGGGATGATGGGATCATTGATCCACGCAAGAGCCGCGATGTTTTGGCGATGAGCCTGTCGGCGGCACTCTGTGCGCCGATTGAAGAGACGAAGTTTGGTGTGTTCCGGATGTAGAGGGGCGCTGCCCCCTTGGCCTGACGGCCAATTCCCCCGGGATATTTGATGCAAGAGAAATGAGGTTCTGGTGATGTATCGAGGAGAGATCGAGCACGTGTTTGCGGTTCCCGGCACGGGGTTGGTCTTGATGCTCACGAAAGTTGAGGGTCTGCCCCGCGAAGGTATGGATGTTCTAGTGGCCGGAAAACGCCATCAAATTAAAGCTGTAGCTACGAATTCTACCGATGGTCAGCCTGTATCCAACCGAAGTTGCTTAACCTTGGAGCCAACTGATCCCTATGGGGCGATCGTATTGGCTGAACTGAACATTCCAAAAGAAGAATTGCCCGGTCTTTGGGTTACCGAAATGGGTGCAGAAGATGTTTAAAAAGATCCTGATTGCCAACCGCGGAGAGATCGCTTGCCGCGTGATTGAGACGGCTCAGCCGATGGGCGTGGACTGTGTTGCGGTGCATTCGGATGTGGATGCGCGCGCGAAGCATGTGGCGATGGCGGATGAGGCGGTGAGCCTTGGCGGAGCCGCTCCTGCAGAGAGTTACTTGCGCGGGGATGCCATCATTGATGCGGCGCTGGCCGTGGGGGCAGAGGCTATTCATCCGGGCTATGGGTTTCTGTCGGAGAACCCTGAGTTCGTGGATGCGGTTGAGGCTGCGGGGCTGGTGTTTATTGGGCCAAGCTCCAGCGCGATCCGGGCTATGGGGCTTAAGGATGCAGCGAAGGCTTTGATGGTTGAGGCAGGTGTACCTGTCGTTCCGGGGTATCATGGGGATAATCAGGATGCGGCTTTCTTGGCTGAAGAAGCTGCACGCATTGGCTATCCCGTTATGATCAAGGCCGTTGCTGGTGGTGGCGGCAAGGGGATGCGGATCGTTGAAGCCGCATCCGATTTTGCAGAGGCCTTAGCGAGTGCGCAGGGTGAGGCCATGACGGGCTTTGGCAATGCTGATGTTCTGATTGAGAAGTTCATCCAGAACCCACGTCATATCGAAATTCAGGTGTTTGGCGATGGAACGAATGCCGTGCATCTCTTTGAACGCGACTGTTCCTTGCAGCGTCGTCACCAGAAGGTGCTTGAGGAAGCGCCTGCACCGGGCATGACCGAAGAAGTGCGTGAGGCGATGGGGCAGGCGGCCGTGAGGGCTGCGGAGGCGATTGGGTATAAGGGCGCGGGGACGGTAGAGTTTATCGTGGACGGCTCGGACGGTCTGCGCGCGGATCGGTTTTGGTTCATGGAGATGAACACGCGCTTGCAGGTGGAGCATCCGGTAACGGAGGCCATCACTGGCGTCGATCTGGTGGAATGGCAGCTGCGTGTGGTCAGCGGGGAGCCGATCCCTATGGCGCAAGAGGATTTGACGATCACAGGCCATAGCTTTGAAGCGCGTCTTTATGCGGAGGATGCCAACAATAACTTCTTGCCAGCGATTGGCCGGATTTCGCACCTAATGTTCTCGGAGGGCTGTCGCGCGGACAGCGGTGTGCGGGCAGGGGATGAGATCTCGCCTTTCTATGATCCGATGGTGGCAAAACTGATCACCCATGGAGCGACGCGCGAGATTGCGCTTGCCAAGATGCGCCGCGCGCTGGGCGAGACGGAACTGGCGGGCACAGTGACGAACCTAGGGTTTCTGGCGAAGTTGGCAGCGCATGAGGGGTTCTCAAAAGGTGACGTTGATACGGGCCTGATTGCGCGAGACTATGAGGCGCTTATTGAGGCTCAGGGTGTGACCGCGTCGCTAGTGGCACAGGCTGCCTTGTTTGCGATCTTGCCAAGCTTGACCAAAGAAAGTGGGTTTTCCCTGTGGGGGGCGCTGCGCCAGAGTTTTGAACTCCCGCAAGGCGACGAAGTCTTTGCGGTCGCGACTGAAGTATACAGCCCATCTCAGATTACCGTTCACGCGCTGGGCGAGAGCTTTGAATTTTCTAAGGCGTCAGGCGTTTGGTCCGTCGGAGGAAAAGCTGTCTACGCCCATGCGTTCCAAGGCCAAGAAATTACAGTCTTTGCGGCCCAAAGCGTGGCGTTTCAGATTTTGGATCCTTTGGATCGTCAGACCGATGCCGATGCTGCAGGGAATTCTGTGGCCGCTCCGATGCCGGGCGTGGTGAAGGCTCTGTTTGTATCCCAAGGCGACACGGTTCAAAAAGGCGATCGTTTGGCTATCCTTGAGGCCATGAAGATGGAACACGCTTTGCTTGCGGGTATGGACGGGGTGGTCTCGGAAGTGCCTTGTTCGGAAGGGGCTCAGGTCAATGCGGGCGATGTTCTGATCCTGATGGAGGAGGGCGCTGTATGATCACACTGCATCATATTCCTTATTCGCGCTCGATGCGGATTATGTGGCTGCTGGAAGAAATGGGGCTCGACTATGAGGTAGAGACTTACGCGATCACGGATGGATCCCTGCGCGATCCGGCCTATCTCGCGAAATCTCCGGGTGGTCGCGCGCCTGCGCTAGAGATCGACGGGCAAGTGATTTTTGAAAGCCCCGCCATCACCGAATACCTTTGTGAAACGCGGCCGGAGCATGGTTTGGGACGTCTGGCCGGAGAGGCTGAGCGCATCGCCTTTCTGCAGTGGCTGTCTTATGCGGAAACCCAGGCCAGCACGATTGCGTCCTTGAATTTACAGATGGTGTTCTTGCGCCCGCCTGCCAAAGCTTCGCCCGTCGTTCTAAAGCTCGAAGTCGCTCGGCTAAGGGCGTCTGTGAAGGTTATTGAGGCAGCTTTGGATGGGCAGGACTGGCTGTTGCCAAGCGGCTTTTCGGCGGCGGATACGATGCTGGGGTTTAACCTCTTTGCTGTGCCATTCTTTGTCGACCTCACGCCATTTCCAAACGTTCGGGCCTATATCGCCCGCATTCAGGCGCGCCCCGCCTATCAAGCCGTATTGGCCAAAGAAGGGCCGCAAAACTTCTATGCGCAGGATTTTTATCCTGTCCCCGAGGTCTAGATGACTGAGTTTGTTGAGATATTCGAGGTGGGGCCGCGCGACGGGTTGCAGAACGAAAAGCAACAGATCGCAACGGCTGACAAGATTGCGCTGGTCGATTGCCTAAGCTCTGCGGGGTTTCGCCGCATCGAAGTGGCGAGTTTTGTGTCTCCGAAATGGGTGCCTCAGATGGCGGATTCGGCGGATGTTTTGGCGGGTATCACACGGGCAAATGGCGTGTCCTATGCCGCGCTCACACCGAACATGCGCGGGTTTGATGGCGCGGTTGCGGCCAAAGCGGATGAAATCGCGATTTTTGGCTCGGCGTCTGAGGGGTTTTCAAAGGCCAATATCAACGCCAGCATCGAAGAAAGCCTCGCGCGCTTTGCGCCAGTTGCTGAGGCGGCCAAGGGGCAGGGCATCCCGGTGCGCGGCTATGTAAGCTGCGTTTCGGATTGCCCTTATGACGGGCCCGTCGCGCCTGAGCGGGTTGCGAAGGTCGCGCGGGATCTGTTTGACATGGGCTGCTATGAGATTTCGCTGGGCGACACAATTGGCCAAGCCACGCCCGAGCGGATTACCGCGATGCTGAAGGTGGTGAGCCAAGAGGTTCCGGTCGAAAAACTCGCAGGGCATTATCACGACACAGCCGGTCGTGCGTTGGTCAATATCGAGGCGTCGCTGGATCAAGGCCTTCGCGTCTTTGATGCGGCGGTCGGTGGGCTAGGGGGCTGCCCTTATGCGCCGGGCGCTGCGGGCAATGTCGCGACCGAAGCGGTTCAGGCACGGCTTGAGGCCTTGGGTTTTACGACCGGTTTGAACGCCCAAGTTCTGGAAAAAGCAGCTGGCATGGCACAGGCCATGCGCACAGGAGAGTAAAATGAGCGCGTTTCAAACGATCCGGATCGAGACTGACCCGCGCGGCGTCGCAACGCTTTTGTTGAACCGAGCGGAAAAGCATAATGCGCTTTCAGCCCTCATGATCCAAGAGCTGACCCAAGCAGCAACGCTTTTGGGGCAGGACGCGGATGTTCGGGTCGTTGTGCTGAAGGGGGCTGGCAAGAGTTTCTGCGCAGGCGGTGATCTCGGCTGGATGCAAGAACAGATGGCGGCGGATGCCGAGACCCGTGCGCGCGAAGCCAAAGCGCTTGCAATGATGCTCAATGCCTTAAACACGATGCCCAAGCCTTTGATTGGCTGTCTTGAAGGCAATGCCTTTGGCGGCGGCGTTGGGATGACCTCGGTCTGTGATGTGGCGATTGCGGCTGAGGGGATAAAAATGGGTCTCACCGAGACGCGCCTTGGGTTGATCCCGGCCACCATCGGCCCCTATGTCCTCGCCCGAATGGGAGAGGCCAATGCGCGACGTGTGTTTATGTCGGCCCGACTGTTTGATTCAGACGAGGCAAAAGAGCTTGGGCTGCTGGCCAAGGTGGTGGCCAAAGACGAGATCGATGCGGCCGTTGAGGCCGAGATCCTGCCATATCTGAGCGCTGCACCTGAAGCCGTTGCGCGGGCGAAACGTCTGGCTCTCGCGCTTGGGGGGAACATCACCGAAGAGACCATCGATCACAGCATTTCCGAGCTTGTGTCATGCTGGGAAACCGAGACCGCGAAGGAAGGCGTTTCTGCGTTTTTTGAAAAGCGTATACCGCGCTGGGTTTCTTAGAAAATTAGTCAACAAGACCGTGGAAAAATAATTTACAATCCCGCTCTCATGACTGGCCTTTCAACGCGCGTTTTCTACACCCGTAGAAATACTATGTTTTTAAGGCGATTTTGCTGAAGTCTTGAGGAAATCAGCCTTCACCGAAGACCGATCACCCAACGGCAGCCCGCAGGACGCTCTGCGCACATCTAGTGTGGGTTTACAAATGGTTCACAATTTAAGGTGAGAAAGCGCCCTTTTGGTTGACCACGCAAGAGGGCGCAGGTAAACCCACGATGATTGATACAGCCATCTAGACTGCACGCTGCTGTGCATGAAAGGAGCCACCCTGTGGAAGAGATGCTGAGGGAGTACCTCCCGATCCTCGTGTTTCTGGCCATCGCCATTGCACTTGGCCTTGTTCTTATTCTCGCCGCTGTTGTTGTTGCCGTTCGAAATCCCGACCCTGAAAAAGTCAGCGCTTACGAGTGTGGTTTCAACGCGTTTGACGATGCGCGGATGAAGTTCGACGTCCGGTTTTATCTGGTCTCGATCCTCTTCATCATCTTCGATCTCGAGATCGCGATGCTATTCCCTTGGGCTGTGGCCTTTAAGGACATCTCGATGGTCGGCTTCTGGTCGATGATGGTGTTCCTGGGCGTTCTGACCATTGGCTTTGCCTATGAGTGGAAGAAGGGGGCCTTGGAATGGGAGTAGTGACGGGGGCGAATTCTGCGGGCGCTGACAAAGAAGTCGCGACGCAGGCTCTGAATGCCGAGCTGCAGGACAAGGGCTTTCTGCTGACCTCGACCGAGGACATTATCAACTGGGCCCGCACCGGCTCGCTGCACTGGATGACGTTTGGTCTGGCGTGCTGTGCGGTCGAGATGATCCAACTCTCGATGCCGCGTTATGACCTTGAGCGGTTTGGGACTGCGCCGCGTGCGTCTCCACGTCAGTCTGACCTGATGATCGTGGCGGGTACCCTGACCAACAAAATGGCCCCTGCGCTGCGCAAGGTCTATGACCAGATGCCAGAGCCTCGTTATGTGATTTCCATGGGCTCCTGTGCCAATGGTGGCGGCTACTACCACTATTCCTATTCGGTTGTACGTGGCTGTGACCGCGTGGTGCCTGTGGATGTCTATGTGCCGGGTTGCCCTCCAACAGCGGAAGCGCTTCTTTATGGGATCCTGCAGTTGCAACGTAAGATCCGCCGCACGGGGACTTTGGTACGATGAGTGATGCACTGAACGAACTGGGCGCTCTGATCGAGGCCAAGCGTACCGATTGCGTCCTGGCCTGGGACGTGACCTTCGGTGAACTGAACATTGACGTGGCCCCAAGCAATCTCTTGGCCTTTGTCGAGTTTTTGAAAACCGAGCCGACCTGCAAATTCTCGACCCTGATCGACATCACCGCTGTGGATTATCCAGAGCGGTCAAAACGCTTTGACGTGGTCTATCACTTCCTGTCGATGCATCAGAACCAACGGGTGCGCCTGCGCGTCTCGATCCGCGAAGAGGATATGGTGCCGTCGATCACGCCCGTCCACGCGGGTGCGAATTGGTTTGAGCGCGAAGTCTTTGATATGTTTGGGATTATCTTCACAGATCACCCAGACCTGCGCCGCCTGCTTACTGACTACGGTTTCCGTGGGCACCCGCTGCGCAAGGACTTCCCGACCACAGGCTACACCGAAGTGCGTTACGACGAAGAGCTCAAGCGTGTTGTCTATGAGCCGGTCGATCTGGTGCAGGAATACCGTCAGTTTGATTTCATGTCCCCATGGGAGGGCGCGAATTACATCCTGCCGGGCGATGAAAAGCAGGAGGAGGCGAAATGATGGACGGCTCCAAATTTGACGACGGCAGCGTAGACGCGCTGCAGGGCGAACAGAAAATCCGCAACTTTAACATCAACTTTGGCCCGCAGCACCCTGCGGCCCACGGCGTGTTGCGTCTGGTTCTGGAACTCGATGGCGAGATCGTAGAACGTTGTGACCCGCACGTCGGCCTGCTGCACCGTGGTACCGAAAAGCTGATGGAAAGCCGCACGTACCTGCAGAACCTGCCGTATTTTGACCGGTTGGACTATGTGGCACCGATGAACCAGGAACACGCCTGGTGTCTGGCCATCGAAAAGCTGACAGGCACCGAGGTGCCGCGTCGTGCCCAGCTGATCCGCGTTTTGTTCTGCGAAATCGGTCGTGTTCTCAACCACTTGATGAACGTCACCACCCAGGCGATGGACGTCGGCGCGCTGACCCCGCCGCTCTGGGGCTTTGAAGACCGCGAAGAGCTGATGATTTTCTACGAACGGGCCTGTGGCGCGCGTCTGCACGCAAACTACTTCCGCCCCGGCGGCGTGCATCAGGACATCACCGACAAGCTCTTGGATGATATCGAGGAATGGGCGATCACCTTCCCAGATCGCTTGGACAATATCGATGGGCTTTTGACCGAAAACCGGATCTTTAAGCAGCGTAACGTTGATATCGCTGTCGTGGATCAGGAAACCGTGCTGCAATATGGCTTCTCTGGCGTCATGGCGCGCTCTGCTGGCCTTGCGTGGGACCTGCGGCGTGCGCAGCCTTACGAGTGCTACGACGAGTTCGAGTTCCAGATCCCAGTGGGCAAGAACGGCGACTGTTATGACCGTTACCTCATGCGCATGGAAGAGATGCGCCAGTCGGTGTCGATCATCCGTCAGGCGATCGTGAAACTGCGCGAAGCCACCGGCGACGTGCTGGCGCGTGGCAAGCTGACTCCTCCTAAGCGGTCGGACATGAAGACCTCGATGGAGAGCCTCATCCATCACTTCAAGCTTTACACCGAAGGTTTCCACGTCCCTGCGGGCGAGGTCTATGCGGCGGTCGAAGCGCCGAAGGGTGAGTTTGGCGTTTATCTGGTCGCCGATGGCACGAACCAGCCCTACCGCGCCAAGATCCGCGCGCCGGGATATGCGCATTTGCAGGCCTGTGACCACCTGTCCAAAGGCCACCAGCTGGCTGATGTGGCCGCGATCATCGGCACCATGGATATCGTTTTTGGGGAGATTGACCGTTAATGCTGCGTCGTCTTTATCACGAACAACCTGAAAGCTTTGCCTTCACAGCCGCCAATCAGGCCTGGGCCGAAGCGCAGATGACTAAGTATCCCGAGGGTCGCCAGGCCTCTGCTGTGATCCCGCTGTTGTGGCGTGCACAGGAGCAAGAGGGCTGGCTGTCTAAGCCCGCGATCGAAGCGGTCGCGGATCTGTTGGGAATGGCCTATATCCGCGTGCTTGAGGTCGCGTCCTTCTACTTTATGTTCCAACTGCAACCTGTTGGTTCCGTTGCGCATTTGCAGATTTGCGGCACGACGTCCTGCATGATCTGCGGGGCAGAGGATCTGATTTCAGTCTGCAAAGAAAAGATCGCAGAGCGCCCGCATGAGCTGTCTGCCGATGGCAAGTTTTCATGGGAAGAGGTTGAGTGCCTCGGTGCCTGTGCAAACGCCCCAATGGCGCAGATCGGCAAGGACTACTACGAAGACCTGACAGCTGCGCGTCTCGGCGAGATGATCGACGAGATGGCACGTGGCGAGGTGCCTGTGCCGGGGCCTCAGAACGGCCGTTACGCGGCAGAGCCTTTGAACGGACTGACCTCTTTGGGTGAGTTTGACTCGGGCAAAACCAAATACAATGCGTCGGCGCAACTGGCGACGGATCTCGGCGACAGCATCAAGCGGATTGATGGCACCGAAGTGCCTCTGACCACGCCTTGGATTGGCAAGGACGGCAAAGTCGCGGGTCGTGATGCGGCGGATCCGACGCCGGCGGCTGCGGAACGTCCGAAGTCAGCCGCGCAGCAGGCCAAAAAGCCTGCCAAGAAAGCACCTGCCAAGAAAGCCGCGCCCAAGGCCGAGAAAGCCGCCGAAGGGGCTGCCGAGGTTAAGGAAAAAGCGCCGCGCCGCATGAAAGCTGCGCGCAAAGCTGGTGCAGATGATCTGAAACAGTTGAAAGGTGTGGGACCAAAGCTAGAGCAGACGCTCAACGAGCTTGGCTTCTATCACTTTGACCAAATTGCAAAATGGACCGAGGCCGAAGTGGCGTGGGTAGACTCTCGCTTGAAATTCAAGGGTCGCATCACCCGCGATGGTTGGATCGAGCAAGCCAAGATTTTGGCAGAGGGTGGAGAGACCGAGTTCTCTAAGAAAGTATCTAAAGGTGACGTCTACTAAGTGACTAATAAGACAGGGTAAAAGGAGCTAGACATGGCAAACGGAAACGGAAATTCAACGCATAGCATTCTTCGATGGGTCATCGCCATCGGGGTGTTTTTGATCGTTTACTTCGTTGCCGAAGACGCCATGGCGTGGCTCTTGGCTGTGATCTTGGGTCTGATTGCTGGTTTCATCGCTTATTGGCTGATCGGCTTTTTGCTGGGTGGCGATGATGCGCCTGCCGCGACTTCGGCCCCAGCGGCAGATCCCGCACCTGCGCCAGCCCCAGCGGCGGAACCTGTTGCAGAAGCCGCGCCTGAGCCTGAAGCGGCTCCCGAACCTGCGCCCGAGCCAGAAGCTGCTGCGGAGCCAGAGGCGGCACCAGAGCCGGCCGCAGAGCCTGAACCTGCGGCTGAAGCTGAACCAGAGCCAGCGCCGGAACCTGCGGCGGAAGCACCCGCTGAGGCGAGCGACAGCCCTGAGGTACTGGATGGACCAAAAGGCGGTGTCGCGGATGATCTAAAAAAGATCAAAGGCGTCGGGCCAGGTCTTGAGAAGACATTGAATGAACTTGGCATTTACCATTTCTCACAGATTGCGGCCTGGGGCCCGTCTGACATCGAATGGGTCGATGCGCGCCTCAAGTTCAAAGGCCGGATCACGCGGGACGATTGGGTCTCGCAGGCCAAGGACATGGCGAAGTAAAACGGAACTTGTCAGGGCGCGGATCGCCGCGCCTTGACGCAACACGAGGGACGAGATGGAGCGCGAGAAGGACACGAGCTTGGCACGCAAGGGACGCACAGTCAGCCTTGTGATCGCCGGAACGCTGATTGTCTGGATGCTTCTTCAAGTCATCGGGCCAATGGTCGGACTGGCCGGGCGCTATGCGCTCTTGTTCGATTTCGCGGCCTTAGCGGCGCTCATCTGGGCGTTTGTGAATATTTATCAGATCTGGCGCATGCGTCAGGCAGAAAAAGGGTAGACCGGATGCTCAAGGATCAAGACCGCATCTTTACCAACCTTTACGGCATGCACGAGCGCACGCTTGCGGGCGCGAAGCAGCGTGGCCATTGGGACGGCACGGCGGGGATCATTGAAAAGGGGCGGGACTGGATCATCGACACGATGAAGGCCTCTGGTCTGCGCGGTCGTGGCGGTGCGGGTTTCCCAACGGGCCTCAAATGGTCCTTCATGCCCAAGGAAAGCGACGGTCGTCCGGCCTATCTGGTCGTGAACGCCGATGAATCTGAGCCTGGCACCTGCAAAGACCGCGAGATCATGCGCCATGATCCGCATACGCTGATCGAAGGCTGTCTGATCGCTTCCTTCGCGATGCAGGCGCATACCTGCTACATCTATCTGCGCGGCGAATATATCCGCGAACGCGAGGCTCTGCAGATCGCCATTGACGAGGCCTATGACGCGGGTCTTCTGGGCCGCAATGCGGCTGGATCCGGCTGGGACTTCGATATCTTCCTGCATCACGGGGCGGGCGCCTATATCTGCGGTGAGGAAACCGCGCTGATCGAGAGCCTTGAGGGCAAAAAAGGCATGCCGCGTATGAAGCCGCCATTCCCGGCGGGGGCGGGGCTCTATGGCTGTCCGACCACTGTGAACAACGTGGAATCCATCGCCGTTGTGCCGACGATCCTGCGCCGCGGTGGCGAGTGGTTCGCAGGCTTTGGTCGTCCGAACAACGCGGGCACCAAGCTCTTTGCGATCTCGGGCCATGTGAACAACCCATGCGTCGTTGAAGAGGCGATGTCGATCACTTTTGAAGAGCTGATCGAAAAACATTGCGGCGGCATCCGTGGCGGTTGGAATAATCTGAAAGCGGTTATTCCGGGTGGCTCGTCCGTGCCTTGCGTGCGCGGAGAGAATATGCGCGACGCGATCATGGATTTCGATTACCTGCGCAATGATCTGGGATCGGGCCTTGGCACAGCGGCGGTTATTGTCATGGACAATGACACCGACATCATCAAAGCGATTTGGCGTCTGTCCAAGTTCTACAAACACGAGAGCTGCGGTCAGTGTACGCCCTGCCGCGAAGGCACTGGCTGGATGATGCGCGTGATGGATCGTCTGGTGCAGGGCAATGCGGATCCAGAAGAAATCGACATGCTGTGGGATGTGACCAAACAGGTCGAAGGTCACACCATCTGTGCGCTTGGCGATGCGGCGGCTTGGCCGATCCAGGGTCTTATTCGCAACTTCCGCGACGAGATCGAAGATCGCATCAAGGCACAGCAAAAGGGTCGCCGTTCGGCGATCGCTGCCGAGTAAGGAGAAACCCCATGCGGACGTCCTCATACGTAACCTTCGGCCTTTGCGCCGCTTTGGCCCTGACCGCGATGTCAGGCTGTAGCCGTCTTAAGAAAGACGACGGGTTGCGTTTTGATGGTGAACGCATGCGGATTAGCGCCAAGCGGATTGATAAAGACGACCGCACGTTTTTCACCGTGACCGCCGGTCCTGTGTCGCGCTCGCTTGAGGGCGCGAAGGGGGCTGCGCATTATGGTGGCACCGAATACTGCATCGAGAACTTCGGCACCTCGACCATCAAATGGGACGTTGATCCCCTGAGCGAAGAGGCCGCCTCCCAAGTTAATCGCGACAGCCTGATCTTAAAGGGGCAGTGCCGTCCGTGAGACTGATTGTTTCATATCCTGGGTCAATCCTTGCCGACATTGGGCAATTCCGCGCCGAAATGGGCGGGAATTCCTCGTGTTATTGCATAACAGCGCCCGATTTTTCCTTTGGACATGGGCCTTCGCGCATAGTGACGCGCGGGGCATTTGCCATGGAAGGAGAAAACACATGCGCATGATATTGATTGCAGGATTGGTCGTTGCGGCAGGCGCTGCTCAGGCGAAACAGGATCTGAAAGATGTTCCATCCGTGTGGAACGGTCTGTTGAACATCGGGATTGCCAATGAGATCCGCGAGACATGCCCGTCGATTTCCGCTCGCATGGTGCGGGCGGCTCTGCGTCTGAACTCTATTCAGAACGAAGCAGAGGGCATGGGCTATAGCCAGGCTGAAATCGATGCCTTCCGCACAAGCGAGGCCAATAAGGCCGCGATGCGGGCCGAGGGCGAAGCCTACATGAAGAACAACGGTGTCGTTAAAGGCGACGCGGAAACCTATTGCGCGCTTGGGCGTGCTGAAATCGCAAAATCCAGCCAAATCGGCAGGCTGTTAAGGGCCAACTGAGTATGTCAGACCTACGCAAGATCATCATCGACGAGCAAGAAGTGGAAGTAGACGGCGCGCTGACGCTGATCCAGGCCTGTGAACAGGCCGGGGTCGAGGTGCCGCGCTTCTGTTACCATGAACGCCTGTCCATCGCGGGCAACTGTCGGATGTGTCTTGTTGAGGTGGTCGGCGGGCCGCCAAAGCCTGCGGCGTCCTGCGCGATGCAGGTGCGTGACTTGCGGCCTGGTCCCGAGGGCCAGCCGCCTGTGGTGAAAACCAATTCGCCCATGGTGAAAAAGGCGCGCGAAGGCGTGATGGAATTCCTCTTGATCAACCACCCGTTGGATTGCCCGATCTGCGATCAGGGCGGCGAATGCGACCTGCAGGATCAGGCGATGGCCTATGGTGTGTCAGGCTCCCGCTTTAAAGAAGCCAAACGCGCAGTGGATGATCTGGATTTGGGTCCGCTGGTCGGCACCGTGATGACCCGCTGTATTTCCTGCACCCGCTGCGTGCGCTTCACGACTGAGGTCGCCGGCATCAACCAGATGGGCCAGACCGGTCGCGGCGAAGATGCCGAGATCACCAGCTATCTGAACCAGACCTTGGACAGCAACCTGCAGGGCAATATCATTGACCTCTGCCCAGTTGGCGCGCTGACATCCAAACCTTATTCCTTCACAGCGCGCCCGTGGGAGCTGACCAAGACCGAGACCATCGACGTCATGGACGCTTTGGGCAGCAACATTCGCGTCGACACAAAGGGCCGCGAAGTCATGCGGATCATGCCGCGCAACCACGATGGCGTGAATGAGGAATGGATTTCTGACAAGACACGTTTTGTCTGGGACGGGTTGCGTCGTCAGCGTCTGGATCGTCCCTATGTGCGTGAAAACGGCAAACTGCGTCCGGCAAGCTGGCCTGAGGCTTTGACCAAAGTGGCAGAGGCCATGAAGGGCAAGAAGGTCGCGGGTCTGATTGGTGATCTTGTGTCTGTTGAGGCGACGTATGCGCTCAAGGCCTTGATCGAAGGGCAGGGCGGGAACGTCGAATGCCGCACCGACAACGCGCGTCTGCCGATTGGCAACCGTGCGGGTTATGTGGGCACGGCCTCTGTCGAAGACATCGATGCCGCGAAATACATCATGCTGATCGGCACCAACCCACGGGTTGAAGCGCCGGTTCTGAACGCGCGGATCCGCAAGGCCTGGATCAATGGCGCGAATGTCGGTCTGGTGGGCGAAGCCGCTGACCTGACCTATGACTACCACCACGCCGGCACCGACCGCAAAGCGCTGAGCGCTCTGTTGGGAGGGAAGCATGGTCCGGTTCTTGAGGTTCCGTCCGTTGTGATCGTCGGCCAAGGCGCTTTGAACGAAGCGGATGGGCTCGCGGTCCTCGCGGCCACTCAACAGCTCGCTGCGGAAACCAAGTCGAAACTCTTGGTTCTGCACACCGCTGCAAGCCGTGTGGGTGCGATGGATGTAGGTGCTGTCACCGAGGGCGGGCTTTTGGCCGCAACCGAGGGGGCTGAGGTCATCTACAACATGGGGGCCGATGAGGTCGATATCGATCAAGGTCCATTTGTAATTTACCAAGGCTCTCACGGAGACCGTGGCGCGATGCGGGCGGATGTGATCCTGCCGGGCGCGGCCTATACCGAGGAAAACGGCCTCTTCGTGAATACCGAAGGCCGCCCACAGCTGGCCATGCGCGCGAACTTCGCGCCGGGTGAGGCGAAAGAGAACTGGGCGATCCTGCGGGCGCTCTCTGCGGAACTGGATGCCACGCTGCCCTATGACAGCCTCGCGCAGCTGCGCAATGCGCTGGTCTCTGACGTGCCGCATCTTAAGAAAGTCGACGAAGTTATTGAAAACGAAGGCGAAGCGCTGGCGACCGACAGCCTCGGCAACGCCGACTTCCGCAATGCGATCAATGATTTCTACCTGACCAACCCGATTGCCCGCGCCTCAACCTTGATGGCAGAGCTATCGGCCAACGCCAAAGCGCGCAAAGACGCGCCGCTGGCTGCGGAGTAAGACTGAGAATGGGGGCAACATTGCATAAGGCACTGACATCGCTGGCGCTGGTCGCCGGCCTGTCTGCGTGCACCATGCAAGAGGGCTCGGTCACCCGCGAGGTGTCTGACCTGTCCCCAAGCTATGACGGTATTCAAACCACGCTTCTGGATGGTGATCTGGTGAATTTCCACGTGGAAATGCAGAATGCCCGCGATCCCGAAGCGCTGGATGAATATGCCGAATGTGCCGCCGCGCAATATGCGCTGATCCGCGGCTTTGGATTTGCGCGCCATGTGCGCACAACAATTGAAATCGAGGGCGATAAATGGCTCGGAGATGCGGTCTATACCGTGTCGCCTGCTTTGCCCCGTGGGCTAAAGACCATTGACGCAGAAGTCACGGTCGCGGCCTGCGAAGAAAACGGAATACCCACGGTGTGAGGACCAATGGCTGAATTTCTGACAACCCCTCTTGGAATAGGCGCAATTATCGTCGCGCAAGTGCTTGCTGTTGTGGGCTTTGTGATGATCTCGCTTCTGTTCCTTGTCTATGGGGACCGCAAAATCTGGGCGGCTGTGCAAATGCGGCGTGGCCCGAATGTGGTGGGGGCCTGGGGCCTTTTGCAAACCGTCGCGGATGCGTTGAAATATGTGGTGAAAGAGATCGTTGTGCCTGCGGGCGCGGATAAAACGGTCTTTATGCTCGCGCCGCTGACGTCCTTTGTGCTGGCGCTGATTGCCTGGGCGGTGATCCCGTTTAATGACACATGGGTGCTTTCGGACATCAACGTGGCGATCCTCTATGTCTTCGCGGTCTCCTCGCTTGAGGTTTACGGCGTGATCATGGGGGGGTGGGCGTCAAACTCCAAATACCCATTCCTCGGGAGCTTGCGCTCTGCGGCACAGATGATCTCTTATGAGGTCTCTATCGGTCTGATCATCATCGGGATCATCATTTCGACCGGCTCCATGAACTTCGGCGACATCGTGCGCGCGCAGGACGGAGACTATGGCTTCTTCAGCTGGTACTGGCTGCCGCATTTCCCGATGGTCTTCCTGTTCTTTATCAGCGCCTTGGCGGAAACAAACCGCCCACCGTTCGACCTGCCCGAAGCGGAATCCGAGCTGGTTGCGGGCTATCAGGTGGAATATTCCTCAACGCCGTTCCTTCTGTTCATGGCAGGTGAATATATCGCCATCTTCCTGATGTGCGCGCTGACGTCGCTCTTGTTCTTTGGCGGTTGGTTGTCCCCAATCCCAAGCCTGATTGGCGACGGCCCGTTGTGGATGGTCGGCAAGATGGCCTTCTTCTTCTTTGTCTTTGCGATGGTAAAGGCAATCACCCCGCGCTACCGCTATGACCAGCTGATGCGCATTGGTTGGAAAGTCTTCCTGCCGATGTCTCTGATCTGGGTCGTGATCGTGGCGTTCCTCGCGAAATTTGAGGCCTTTGGCGGCGCCTATGCCCGCTGGGCGATCGGAGGCTAAGGATGGCAAATATCGACTACACCCGCGCCGCGAAATATTTTCTGCTGGCGGACTTCATCAAAGGCTTTCAGTTGGGTCTGAAGTACTTCTTCGCGCCCAAAGCGACGCTGAACTATCCGCATGAAAAGGGGCCGCTGAGCCCGCGTTTCCGCGGTGAACACGTGCTGCGTCGCTATCCAAATGGCGAAGAGCGCTGCATTGCCTGTAAGCTCTGCGAAGCGATCTGTCCGGCGCAGGCGATCACGATTGACGCGGAACCCCGCGAAGACGGAAGCCGCCGCACCACGCGCTATGACATCGACATGACGAAATGCATCTATTGCGGTTTCTGCCAAGAGGCCTGCCCGGTGGATGCCATCGTCGAAGGCCCGAATTTCGAATTCGCCACCGAGACCCGCGAAGAGCTGTTTTACGACAAGGAAAAACTGCTTGCGAATGGCGACCGCTGGGAAGCCGAGATCGCGCGCAATCTGGAATTGGATGCACCCTACCGATGAGCGATCCAAAGAACCCATTCGAAGCGATGATCGCGCAGTATCAGGACATGGCCAAGGCGATGAACCCTGCGCTGGAATCCTTCACGCCAAAGGGGTTTGAAAACCTCTGGCCGACCATGCCCAAAGACATGATGGAAATGTTCTTTGGCAATACGCTGAACAAAGACGGGCTGGACGCCAAGACGCGGCTTTTGCTGACGCTCGCGGCTTTGACCGTTCTGGGCGGGCAGGCTGAATCTCAGGTCCGCCTGACCGTGCGCCACCTGCTTGAGGCGGGCGCGACGAAACAGGAAATCGTCGAATGTATCGGACAGATGTCCATGTTCGCCGGCATCCCTGCCATGACCAAAGTGATGGAACTCGCGCAAGAGGTCCTGGCTGAAACCGAGGAAGATGACACATGAGTATCGCTGCATTTGCCTTTTACCTTTTCGCGATCTCGGTGGTCGCAGGTGGGCTGTTTACCGTGATCAGCAAGAACCCGGTGCATTCGGTGCTCTGGCTGATCCTGTCGTTCCTCAGCTCTGCGGGGCTTTTCGTGCTGCTGGGGGCTGAATTCGTCGCGATGCTCTTGATCATCGTTTACGTGGGCGCGGTCGCGGTGCTGTTCCTTTTCGTGGTGATGATGCTGGATGTCGACTTTGCCGAGCTTAAGGCCGGCATGGCGCAATATCTGCCGATTGCCTTGCTGATCGGGGTGGTTCTGCTGATGCAATTTGGTCTGGCCTTTGGCGCCTGGACCGAGGCCGAGAACGCGCAGGCGCTGCGTGAGGCGGTTGCGCCCGAGGGTGTGACCAACACGGCGGCTCTGGGCCTCTTGATCTATGATCAATACTTCATGCTGTTCCAATTGGCGGGGCTGATCCTGCTGGTGGCGATGATCGGAGCCATCGTGCTGACCCTGCGCCACCGTCGCGACATCAAGCGCCAGAACGTACTGGAGCAGATGTGGCGTGATCCGGCGCAAGCTATGGAATTGAAAGATGTGAAACCGGGGCAGGGACTCTGACCCGATTTCTGAAAGAAATCGACGCGTTTTCTTTGAAAGAAAACGGGACCGACGCAAAGACCGAGGGACAAAAATGATAGGTCTAGAACATTATCTTACGGTGGCAGCCACGCTGTTCGTCATCGGCATCTTCGGGCTCTTTTTGAACCGGAAGAATGTGATCATCCTGCTGATGTCAATCGAACTGATGCTCTTGGCGGTGAACATCAACCTTGTGGCCTTCTCCAGTTTCCTTGGGGATCTGGTCGGGCAGGTTTTCACGCTCTTTGTCCTGACGGTTGCGGCGGCAGAGGCGGCGATTGGTCTCGCGATCCTCGTCAGCTTCTTCAGAAACCGCGGCACCATCGCGGTCGAAGACGTCAACGTGATGAAAGGCTAGTCGGGCATGGAAACGATCATCCTTTTTGCCCCACTGGTGGGCGCCATCATCGCAGGCTTTGGCTGGCGGTACATCGGAGAAACGGCGGCGCAATATGTGACCACCGGCCTTTTGTTCCTCGCGGCTCTGCTGAGCTGGATTGTGTTCCTGACCCACGGGTCTGAAACCGAACAGATCCATATTCTGAACTTCATTCAGTCGGGATCTCTGGATACGAGCTGGTCGATCCGTCTGGACCGTCTGACCTCGACCATGCTAATCGTTGTGACCACGGTTTCGGCACTCGTGCACCTGTATTCCTTTGGCTACATGGCGCATGACGAGAATTTTGATCACGATCAAAACTACAAAGCGCGCTTCTTTGCCTATCTCAGCTTCTTCACCTTCGCGATGTTGATGCTGGTGACCTCTGACAACCTTGTTCAGATGTTCTTTGGCTGGGAAGGCGTGGGTGTCGCGTCCTATCTGCTGATCGGTTTCTACTGGAAGAAACAGAGCGCAGGGGCGGCGGCGATCAAAGCCTTTGTGGTGAACCGTGTGGGCGACTTTGGCTTTGCGCTCGGCATCTTCGCGCTGTTCATGCTGACCGACAGCATCAATTTCGACGTGATCTTTGCGTCTGGACCAATGTTGGCTGAAACCTCCGTGCGGTTCCTTTGGACTGACTGGAACGCAGCCAACCTGATTGCCTTCCTGCTGTTTGTCGGCGCGATGGGCAAATCGGCGCAGTTGATCCTGCACACCTGGTTGCCCGACGCGATGGAAGGTCCGACCCCTGTGTCAGCCCTCATCCACGCAGCGACCATGGTGACCGCAGGTGTCTTCCTTGTGTGCCGCATGTCACCGATCATGGAGTTCGCACCAGAAGCCATGATGTTCGTAACCTTCCTCGGCGCGACCACCGCGTTTTTCGCGGCGACCGTGGGGCTGGTTCAAAACGACATCAAACGCGTGATTGCCTATTCGACCTGTTCGCAGCTGGGCTATATGTTCGTGGCCGCGGGCGTCGGCGTTTATTCAGTCGCGATGTTCCACCTGTTCACACACGCCTTCTTCAAAGCGATGCTCTTCCTTGGCGCGGGCTCCGTGATCCACGGTATGCATCACGAGCAGGACATGCGGAACTATGGCGGGCTGCGTAAGAAGCTGCCTTATACCTTCTGGGCGATGATGCTGGGTACGCTGGCGATCACTGGTGTGGGTATCCCATCTGTTATCTTCACACTGAACCATGTTCCAATCGGTTTCGCTGGGTTCCTGTCAAAAGACGCCGTCATCGAAAGCGCCTACGCAGGCACGGCCGGCGGCTACGCTTTCTGGATGCTGGTCGTCGCCGCACTTTTCACGTCTTTCTACAGCTGGCGCCTTATGTTCCTGACGTTCTACGGCGAACCACGCGGTGACAAGCACACGCATGATCATGCGCACGAGAGCCCGCGCGTTATGCTGATCCCACTAGGCGTGCTTGCGCTTGGTGCGGTTTTTGCGGGGATGCTTTGGTACTCAAGCTTCTTTGGTAAAACCAATGAGGTCGTGAAGTTCTTTGGCGGTCATTACGAAGAACCGGCGAAGGAACTGGCAGCCGCCGTGGCAGAGAACAATCCTAAGGCCTCCAAGCTGAAGTATGTTATGGCCGATGAACCAGGCGAAGCCGCCATTTACATCAAGCCAGAAAACACCATCCTGCACGAAGCTCATTATGTGCCGCCTTGGGTAAAAGTCGCTCCGTTCTTCGCGATGCTGGCTGGCCTGATCGTCGCGCTGTGGTTCTACATCTGGGACCCAAGCATGCCGCGCAAAGTGGCCGAGAGCCAACGTCCTCTCTACCTGTTCCTCTTGAACAAATGGTACTTTGACGAGATCTATGACTTCCTCATCGTGCGTCCCGCGCAGGCCCTTGGCCGCTTCTTGTGGAAACGCGGAGATGGATCGGTCATTGATGGCTTCCTCAATGGTGTGGCCATGGGCATCGTGCCCTTCTTCACCAAACTCGCTGGCCGCGCGCAGTCGGGCTACATCTTTACTTACGCATTCGCCATGGTGATCGGCATCGCCGTTCTCGTGACCTGGATGACCTTCTCTGGAGGATCCCACTAATGGATAACCTTCTTTCCATTGTGACCTTCATTCCGCTGGCAGCGGCAGCGATCCTGCTCGTCTTCCTGCGCGGAGACGACGCGGCAGCGCAACGCAACGCCAAATGGGTGGCCTTGATCGCGACCACGATCACCTTCCTTGTGTCGCTGTTCATTCTGGCCGAGTTTGATCCGAACAACACCGGCATGCAGTTCGTCGAAGAACGCGAGTGGCTCTTGGGCCTGCAGTACAAGATGGGCGTGGACGGGATTTCGGTTCTGTTTGTGATGCTGACGACCTTCATGATGCCGCTGACGATTGCCGCGTCTTGGGACGTGAAGCACCGCGTCAAAGAATATATGATCGCCTTCCTGCTGCTGGAAACGCTGATGCTTGGCGTGTTCATGGCGCTGGATCTGGTGCTCTTCTATCTGTTCTTTGAAGCAGGCCTCATTCCGATGTTCCTGATCATCGGTATCTGGGGCGGAAAGAACCGCATCTATGCGAGCTTTAAGTTCTTCCTCTACACCTTCCTCGGCTCTGTGCTGATGCTGGTGGCGATGGTGGCGATGTTTGCGGATGCGGGCACCACTGACATTCCGACGCTCATGAACCACACCTTCGCGTCTGAGAGCTTCTCGATCCTTGGGGTGCATATCGTCGGCGGTTTGCAGACGCTTCTGTTCCTGGCGTTCTTCGCGTCCTTTGCGGTGAAAATGCCGATGTGGCCGGTCCACACCTGGTTGCCGGATGCGCACGTTCAAGCGCCGACAGCGGGCTCTGTGGTTCTGGCAGCGATCCTGTTGAAGATGGGCGGCTACGGCTTCCTGCGCTTCTCTCTGCCGATGTTCCCAGTGGGCTCCGAAGTTCTCACCGACCTCGTCCTTTGGATGTCCGCGATTGCTATCGTCTACACCTCGCTGGTGGCGCTGGTGCAGGAAGATATGAAGAAGCTGATTGCTTATTCATCCGTTGCTCACATGGGCTACGTGACCATGGGGATCTTTGTTGTGAATCAGCAGGGTATCGATGGCGCGATCTTCCAGATGCTGAGCCACGGCTTTATCTCGGGCGCGCTCTTCCTTTGTGTGGGCGTTATCTATGACCGCATGCACACCCGCGAGATCGACGCCTATGGCGGCCTTGTGAACCGCATGCCCGCCTACGCGCTGATCTTCATGTTCTTTACCATGGCCAACGTCGGCCTGCCGGGCACCTCGGGCTTTGTCGGGGAATTCCTGACACTGATGGGCGCCTTCCAGAAAAACACCTGGATTGCTGCGATTGCGACCTCGGGCGTGATCTTCTCGGCGGCCTATGCGCTGTGGCTCTATCGCCGGGTTGTCATGGGCGATCTGATCAAAGAGAGCCTCAAGACCCTCAAAGACATGACCCCGCGCGAGAAATGGATTTTCGCGCCGCTGGTGGCAATGACCCTGATCCTGGGGGTCTATCCATCGCTGGTCACCGACATCATCGGCCCTTCGGTTGAAGCGCTGATTGCTAACTATGACTCCGCCGTTGCGCATATGGCTGATGCCGCCGCGCACGCTGGCGACCATTAAGGAGAGACGGGAATGATCTCTGCTGATCTGACAATCGTTCTGCCGGAAATTCTGCTGGCGATCTACGCAATGGTCGCGCTGGTGGGCGCGGTGTATACGGGCAAAGACGGGCTTGCGGGCTTGTTGACCTGGGTGACCTCGCTGATCTTTGTGCTGCTGGCGGCCTGGATTGGTCTGGCCGAGGGCGGCACGCAAACCGCGTTTAACGGCATGTACAATGACGATGCCTTCTCGCGTTTTGCCAAGGTTACGATCCTCTTGTCTGCGGCGGCTGTTTTGGTCATGGGCCAGGACTATATGGCGCGCCGGAACATTCTGCGGTTTGAATACCCGCTGCTGGTGGCGCTGGCCGTTGTCGGCATGATGGTGATGGTCTCTGCCGGAGACCTCATGGCGCTTTACATGGGCCTCGAGCTGCAATCGCTGGCGCTCTATGTGGTTGCGTCTTTGCGACGGGATTCTGTGCGGTCCACTGAGGCAGGCATGAAGTACTTCGTGCTGGGCGCGCTGTCTTCTGGTCTGCTGCTTTACGGCTCTTCGCTGGTTTACGGCTTTGCTGGCACCACGAATTTCGCGGGCATCATTCAGGCAGTAGGTGAGGGGCACACCCCTCTGGGTCTGCTCTTTGGCCTGGTGTTCATCGTGTCTGGCCTCGCGTTCAAAGTCTCTGCGGTTCCGTTCCACATGTGGACGCCTGACGTCTATGAGGGCGCGCCGACCCCGATCACGGCTTTCTTTGCAACTGCGCCAAAAATGGCGGCGATGGGGCTGTTTGCCCGCGTTGTGCATGATGCCTTTGGTGGCGTTGTTGGCGACTGGCAGCAGATAGTGGCGCTGCTGTCGCTCTTGTCCATGTATCTGGGTGCGGTCGCTGCAATCGGTCAGCGCGATATCAAACGTCTGATGGCCTATTCCTCGATTGCCCATATGGGCTTTGCGCTGATGGGTCTTGCGGCTGGTACGGCCTTCGGCGTGCAGGCGATGCTGATCTATATGGCGATCTATGTGACCATGAATGTCGGCACTTTTGCCTTTATCCTGTCGATGGAAAAAGACGGCATGCCCGTCAGCAAGATTGATGCGCTCAACATGTACGCAAAACGCGAACCGGGCAAAGCGCTGGCGATGCTGATCCTCTTGTTCTCGCTGGCAGGTGTGCCACCGCTGGTGGGCTTCTTTGGCAAGTTCTATGTGCTGCGCGCGGCCTATGATGCGGGTCTGGCGTGGCTGGCAGTGGCCGGTGTGATCGCCTCGGTCATTGGCGCGTTTTACTACCTGCGGATCGTCTACTTTATGTACTTCGGTGAGGACCAAGACGGGCTCGACAAGAACCGCAGCCCTGTACTGAGCGTCTTCTTGATGGGCTCAGCAGCTGCGATGCTCTTTGGTGTGATCAACCTCTTTGGCGTTGAGACTCTGGCACAGGTTGCGGCGGCGGCTTTGGTCAACTGAAGCAGCTGAACGAATTGACGAAAGGCGCGCCCGCAAATGGCGCGCCTTTTGAGTGTTTGGAGCAAGATGAATATGACGGAGTGGCCTGAAGGATATGGGCGGCGTGTCTTGGCCGAGGTCGATAGCACCAATGCCGAGGCCGCGCGTATGGCGGCGGATCTGGCAGGGCCGACTTGGATCTTGGGTCTAAAGCAGACGGCGGGCCATGGGCGGCGAGGGCGTGTCTGGAGCCATCCTGAGGGGAATTTTGCCGGCTCTCTTGTGATGCGTCCTGCAGCGCAGGCCAGTGAAATGGCAAAGCGCAGTTTCGTGGCGGCGCTGGCGTTGCATGACGCGCTGAGCGATGTGACAGGGCATGGCGCGCGGTTTTCTCTGAAGTGGCCCAACGACATTTTGCTGAATGGAGGCAAGGTTGCGGGCATCCTGCTTGAGAGCGCAGGTGGGCCGGGCGGGGTCATCAGCCATATCGCGATTGGCATGGGGGTGAACCTTGCGGCGGCTCCTGACGTGGGCGAGGTTGAGCCCTGGGCCACACGGCCGGTTTCACTGTTGTCTGAGACCGGTGTGCTTGTGACGCCTGAAGAGTTTCTGGATGTTTTAGCCCCCGCATTTGCCCGTTGGGAAGCGCAGATTGCGACCTATGGGTTTGAGCCGATCCGGACAGCTTGGCTCGCGCGGGCGGCGAAAATCGGTGAGGTCATTACAGCACGCACCATGCGCGAGGAATGGACCGGGACCTTTGAGACAGTGGACAACGAGGGTAATCTCGTGTTGAAGACCGCTCAAGGCGTCGTGGCGATCCCGGCGGCGGATGTGTTTTTCTAAGGGGGCGAGATCATGCTTCTGGCCATCGATTGCGGCAACACCAACACGGTTTTCTCGATTTGGGACGGGGAAAAATTCCTCTGCACGCTGAGAACATCCACCCACCACGCGCGTACGGCGGATGCCTATTTCACCTGGTTCTCGACGCTGATCAAACACTATGAGCTGGAGCTGGACATCACGGATGTGATCATCTCGTCCACGGTGCCGCGGGTTGTGTTTAACCTACGCGTCTTTGCGGATCGGTTCTTTGATTGTCGTCCGCTGGTGGTTGGCAAGCCGGAATGCCTGTTGCCGATAGAGCCGCGTGTCGATGAAGGCACTCTGGTTGGCCCTGACCGGCTGGTGAATGCAGCCGGAGCCTATGATCGCCATGGTGGCGATCTGATTGTTGTGGATTTCGGCACCGCGACCACTTTTGATGTTGTGGCCGCGGATGGGGCCTATATAGGCGGGGTGATCGCGCCCGGTGTGAACCTCAGCCTTGAGGCCTTGCATCAGGCGGCGGCAGCCCTACCTCATATCGACATCGCCAAGCCTCAGAAGGTGATTGGCACCAATACGGTGGCCTGCATGCAGTCGGGCGTGTTCTGGGGCTATGTGGGGCTGGTGCGTGAGGTCTGCGACCGCATCAAGGCCGAACGCGATCGGCCGATGAAAGTGATTTCTACGGGGGGGCTCGCCCCGTTGTTCCAACAGAGCCATGCGTTGTTTGACGCATTCGAAGACGACTTAACGATGCACGGTTTGACCGTGATCTATGATTATAACAAGGACAACTGACGACATATGAGCAGTGAAAGATTGATCTACCTGCCCCTCGGTGGGGCGGGTGAAATTGGCATGAATGCCTATGTGTATGGCTATGGCAAGCAGGGGTCGGAACGGCTGATCCTGGTGGATCTGGGCGTGACGTTTTCCGATATGGAGACCTCGCCTGGCGTTGATCTGATTTTCCCAGACATGACCTGGCTGATCGAGAACAAAGACCGTCTTGAGGCGATCTTTATCACTCATGGACACGAGGACCATATCGGGGCCGTGGGCCATTTCTGGGATCGGCTGGGTGCGCCGGTCTATGCACGGACGTTTACGGCCAATCTGGCACGGCGCAAGATGGTGGACCATGGGCAGCCCGAAGAGGCCGTGAAGACCGCCTCGACCTGGCCTGAGACCATTTCTGCAGGGCCGTTTACGGTGGGCTTCTTGCCGGTCAGCCACTCAATCCCTGAAAGCGGTGCTTTGGTGATTGATAGCCCGGCGGGACGGGTCATTCACACGGGTGACTTCAAGCTGGATGAAACACCTGTGGTGGGCGAGCCCTTTGATCCGGACCTCTGGGCGTCGGTGAGCAAGGGTGGAGTGCAGGCGCTGGTTTGTGACTCAACCAATGTGTTTTCGCGCCATGAGGGGCGTTCTGAGGCCACTGTAGGGCCCGAGATCGAGAAGCTGGTTTCCGCTGCACCCAATATGGTGGCGGCGACGACATTCGCCTCCAACGTGGCGCGGGTCAAGACGCTGGCAGAGGCTGGACATCGGGCAGGGCGCTCGATCTGTCTCATGGGTCGTGCCATGCGGCGTATGATTGAAGCGGCGATTGAGACTGGCGTTCTGAGCGACTTTCCAAAGGTCGTGAGCCCAGAGGATGCTCAGAATATCCCGCGCGAAAACTTGATGCTTTTGGTGACCGGATCCCAAGGCGAACGGCGCGCAGCGACGGCGCAACTGGCGCGGGGCAAGCACAATGGGATGACCTTGAAAGAGGGCGATCTGTTCCTGTTCAGTTCGAAAACCATTCCGGGCAATGAAAAAGGCGTCATTCGCATCGTGAACCAGCTCTCGGAAATGGGCGTGGATGTGGTGGATGACAGCTCGGGGCTCTATCACGTGTCTGGTCACGCCAATGGGCCGGATCTGGAGCGGTTGCAGGACATCGTTAACCCCAAGATGGTCGTGCCGATGCATGGCGAGCACCGCCACCTGCGCCAGCACGCGAAACTGGCCGAGGCCAAGGGGCGCGCGAGCGTGGTTGCTGTGAATGGCACGATGCTGGATCTGTCGGGGGATGCACCCAAGGTCACGGAGTTTGTCGAAACCGGGCGCACCTATCTGGATGGCAAGGTCAAGATCGGCGCGCTGGATGGAATTGTGCGCGACCGGATCCGCATGGCTCTGAATGGGCATGCGATTGTGAATGTCATTCTGGATGAGGACGACGAGCCTTTGGGCGAGCCATGGGTTGAGCTGATGGGCTTGCCAGAGCAGGGCAGCAGCTTTGCGCCTTTGGTGGATGTGCTCGAAGAAGACCTCAGCCAGTTTCTAGGGCGCGCGGGGGAAAAGACCCTGGCGGATGACGACAAGCTCACCGAGGGGATGCGGCGCGTGTTGCGGAACTCTGCCATGGGCGAGATCGGCAAAAAGCCTGAGGTGACGGTGATTATCAGCCGGATGAGCTAAGGTGCTGTCTATAAACGAAAAAAGCCCTCTCGATTTGAGAGGGCTTTTTGTTTGTCTTTGTGCGTTTAGCTCGCGCGGCGCTCGTCAAAGCTGAGGGCGATAAAGCTTGGCATATGATCGCCCATGCCCACGACATTGTCGTCGCGCCCGCGACCCCCACGGCCGCCACGTCCGCCGCGAGAGCGGCTTTGGTTTTGCGTCTTGCCGTTGGTGTCCTTGACCGGAGCCTCATCGCTGCGCGCCTCGCTTGGCTCGGGCGTTTGCTCTTCGGTCTTCGCTTTGCGCGGCTTGCGCTCCGCAGGTTTGACGGGGTTTTCGATGCGAGGGATCTCTTTTTGGATCAGCGCTTCGACCGCATCAAATTGCTTTTCATCGCGAGGAGAGCAGATCATGACCGCCTTGCCGGAACGCCCCGCGCGGCCTGTGCGGCCGATGCGGTGCACATAGTCCTCGGCATGGCCTGGCACGTCGAAATTGAACACATGGGTCACGTCTGGGATGTCCAGACCACGCGCGGCCACGTCAGAGGCCACGAGGAACTGAAGATCGCCATTGCGGAATTCATCCAGCGTTTTCATCCGCTGGCTCTGATCCAAGTCGCCGTGAATAGGCGCTGCGTTCAGCCCGTATTTCTTCATGGATTTCGCGCAGATATCCACGTCGGTCTTACGGTTGCAGAAGATGATTGCGTTGGTGCAGGTCTCGCCCTCAAGCTTGATCAGCTCGCGCAGAACCTTGCGTTTCTCGCTGCCTTCGCGGTCGCGACGGCTGGCTTTGAACATGACCACGCCTTGTTCGATATTTTCCGAAGCCGTGGCCTGGCGGGCAACTTCCACGCGTACAGGGGCCGACAGGAAGGTGTCTGTGATCCGCTCGATCTCTGGCGCCATTGTGGCCGAGAAAAACAGGGTCTGACGTGTGAACGGCGTGAGGCCAAAGATACGTTCGATATCTGGGATAAAGCCCATGTCGAGCATCCGGTCCGCTTCATCCACAACCATGACTTTTACGTCCGACAGGATCAGCTTGCCGCGCTCGAAATGGTCCAATAGGCGACCTGGCGTTGCGATCAGAACATCGACGCCTTTGTCGATGATCGCTTCCTGTTCCTTAAAGCTGACGCCACCAATGAGCAGCGCTTTTGTCAGCTTGAGGTTCTTGGAATAGGCATCAAAGTTTTCTGCAACCTGCGCCGCCAGTTCTCGCGTCGGGCACAGAACCAAAGACCGCGGCATGCGTGCGCGGGCACGGCCACGGGCCAAAAGTGAGATCATTGGCAGGGTGAAGCTGGCAGTCTTGCCAGTACCGGTCTGAGCGATGCCCAAGACGTCCTTGCCCTCTAGGGCAGGCGGGATGGCACCAGCTTGGATAGGGGTCGGGCTTTCGTAGCCCGCGTCTTCGACGGCTTTGAGAACCTTGGGGTTCAAATCAAGGTCGGAAAATTTTGTCATCTGTATCCATTTTTTGCGGATGCTGCCGTCCCATTGCAGCTTCGTTTGCACGCCATACGCGCGCTTTCGGGGCAGGGGTTATATGACTAGCCTTAGACGGTCCAGCCCCTAGTTTGAGCGACCTCTAAGATTGCAGCCCGTGCGACAATTACCACGCACATTGTTGCCCATCTGGAAACACTATAGCACAAAATTGGGAAAGTGTTTCTGAACCTTCTGTGAAAGCCCGAGAGCATAGCTGCGCAGCAATCCGTGCGCATTCAGCCGCGCGCGCAGCTCTGGGGTGGCCAGACAGACCTCTTCGAAAAAGGCGCGAAGGTCGTCTTTGCCACTGGTTTGCAGCGAAGAGAACACGACATGTTTCGAAACGCGCCCAGAGGCCGGGTTGATATTTTTCCCCAAGTCTTCGCGATAGGAGCCTTTGGTCAGGCGAAACTCCATGATCTGGAGCCATTTCTCCCAGCTTTCGATATGACGGTGGCAAAGCTCAACACCGGGCAGGGGCGGATCGGCGATATCGGTCTTTGATTTGTCCTCGGCCAGATGAAAGGCGCGGTGGATGCCAAAGTGGATCTTGCCCTGGCCCGTGCGCAGGAATTGTTTCCCTGCGGTGTGGCTGATGAAGCCGTCTTTGAACATACCGCCAAATGTCGGATAAAGCGCGGCTTCGAGTTCCTTGCTGCCTTGACCTTCTTTGGGGCGTGCCTTGCAATAGGTGATCTCGGGATCCAGCCCCAAGTGATCCTCAACGCAGAGGCTTTCACAGGGAAAGACTCGGGCGCAAATCGCACTGGTGGACATACCCGATAGGGCCTGGTCAATCGATGTCTCGGGACAGAGAAATTCATCCACATCGATATGGGCGAGCCAGTCCAGATCCTTGCTTTCGCGATAAACCCGCGACGCGCTTTCAACCTGGCGCACTTGGTGTTTCTTGGGAACATACCCGCAGGTTTCACGCCAATAGGCGCGGTCGGTGCGAAAAGCGCGACATTTGGGGTGTGCGTTCAGCGCGGCTTCGGCTTCTGGGTTGTCATCGTCCAGACAAATCGTGATCTGCGACGCGCCTAAATCGAGGTGATAGGCCGCGAATTTTAGGATATCAGCCGCCGGGGCTTTGATCGTGGAAACGATGCCCCAGCGTGCCAAGGTTTACACCATCATCTCTTTGGTGGCGCTGAGTGTCACGTCCGGATAATCGCGCCCAACACGGTCGATGTCCCACTGCAGGCGCGTCAGATAGACGATGTCGCCGTCGTGGTCATGGCTGATGTGCTGCTTGTTGGCATTGGCGAACTTCTCGACCGCATCCTTTGGTCCATGCACCCAACGCGCCGAGGTGAACTGGCTGGCTTCGAAACGCACGGGCAGGCCGTATTCCATCTCGATCCGGCTGGCGAGGACCTCAAATTGCAGCGCCCCGACGACGCCGACGATAAAGCCAGAGCCAATCGAGGGTTTGAACACTTTGGCCGCGCCTTCTTCGGCAAATTGCATCAGGGCTTTTTCCAAGTGTTTGGATTTCATCGGATCGCCCGCGCGCACGCCTTGCAGGAGTTCCGGCGCGAAAGAGGGGATGCCGGTGACGCGCAGCGCTTCGCCTTCGGTCAGCGTATCGCCAATGCGCAGCTGGCCGTGGTTGGGTATGCCGATGATGTCGCCCGCCCAGGCCTCTTCGGCCAGCTCGCGGTCAGAGGCGAGGAAGAGCACAGGATTGGACACGGCCATCGGCTTTTTGGTGCGAACATGGGTCAGCTTCATGCCGCGTTTGAAATGACCCGACGCCATGCGCACAAAGGCCACGCGGTCGCGGTGTTTTGGGTCCATATTGGCCTGAACCTTGAACACAAAGCCCGCGACTTTCTTTTCCTCTGGCGCCATCTGGCGCGGCTCGGCCGATTGTGGCTGAGGCTCAGGGCCGTATTGGCTGATGCCATGCATCAATTCCTGCACGCCGAAGGAGTTGATCGCAGAGCCAAACCAAATCGGGGTCATATGCCCTTCAAGCACCGCTTGCGGATCAAGCTGGGGCAGGAGCTCTTTCGCCATCTCGACTTCTTCGAGGAATTTTTCGAGCAGATCCGCTGGCACATGATCCGCCAGCGCTGGGTCGTCTAGCCCGTTGATTTCAATGGATTCTGCGACCTTGTTACGATCCGCGCGGTCCATCAGCTCCAGACGGTCGCGCAGCAGGTCATAACAGCCGATGAAATCACGACCGACGCCGATGGGCCAGCTTGCTGGGGTCACATCAATCGCGAGGTTTTCCTGGATCTCGTCGATGATCTCAAACGTATCGCGGCTTTCGCGGTCCATTTTGTTACAGAAAGTCAGGATCGGCAGATCGCGTAGACGGCAGACCTCAAACAGCTTTTGCGTCTGGCTTTCCACGCCCTTTGCGCCGTCAATCACCATGACGGCGGCGTCCACGGCGGTCAGCGTGCGGTAGGTGTCCTCGGAAAAGTCAGAGTGACCCGGCGTGTCCACCAGATTGAAGCGAAACCCGTCAAAGTCAAAGGACATCGCCGAGGCCGACACGGAAATCCCGCGGTCCTGCTCCATCTTCATAAAGTCAGACCGCGTCCGGCGTGCTTCGCCTTTGGCGCGCACCTGACCCGCCATCTGGATCGCACCGCCATAGAGCAGGAACTTTTCCGTCAGGGTTGTCTTGCCGGCATCCGGGTGGCTGATAATCGCGAATGTGCGACGACGCGCGATTTCGGGCGGCAATTCGGGGCGATTTGGTGCACTGTCTAACATGAGCGCAGCTATAGGCGGCCAAAGGCGCGCGCGCAATATCAGCAACGCCAATTAGCGCCTGATATCGACCAGAACGTAGGGTGTTTTCGGCAGCAGAAGCATATCGGTGCGCAGATGCGTTTTCTGAACGCATCCTTGTGTGTCCAGCGTTGCGAAAAGCTGCGCAGACACGTGCTGGCCTTTGTCTGACATCAAGGTAAGGGCGCAGTCCAGCACCATGTCCCCGGGTTTGGCTTTGGCAGACCGCACGTGGCCCCTTTGCAGGGGCACGGGCAGACCGTTGTCGCAAAGCTCGTAGGCGTCACCCAAACAGAGGTCCCCAGACACAGCAAAACCGTCGCCGAGGTTCGCGCCTTCGGTCACCCTAAGGGCTTCGCCCGGATAGGCCGAAACGTGGGTCTGCAAAGTTTTGGACGCCTTAGGCATGCAGTCCGGTCCTTTCGGCTTGCGTTTCGCGCAGATTGACCCGCAAATATGTCACAAACTAGAAGCGCCCTAGGCAATTCGCGGACATGTCTTGCGAGGTTTAGAGGCCAAAATAAGCGAGGACTTAGGATGGATCTTGGGATCAAAGGCAAACGGGCGCTGGTCTGCGCAAGCTCGAAGGGCTTGGGGCGGGGCTGCGCGGAGGCTCTGGCAGAGGCAGGTGTTGATTTGGTGATGAACGCGCGGGGCTCGGAAGCGCTGGAAGCGACGGCGCAGCATATCCGTGACACCTATGGTGTGGATGTGGTGACGGTTGCGACAGATGTGACGACTGAAGAAGGGCAAGCCGAGGTGCTGGCCGCTGCGGGCAATGTAGACATCTTGGTGACCAACGCGGGTGGTCCTCCGCCGGGCATGTGGTCTGATTGGGAGCGTGAGGATTTCATAAAAGCGCTGGACGCCAATATGCTGACGCCGATTGCTTTGATGAAAGCACTGTTGCCGGGTATGATGGAAAAGGGCTGGGGCCGCGTGGTCAATATCACCAGCCAATCGGTCAAAGCGCCGATCCCAGTGTTGGGGCTGTCCAATTCCGCGCGCGCGGGTCTGACCGGATATGTGGCGGGTACATCGCGTCAGGTGGCTCCGCATGGGGTGACGATCAACAACCTGCAGCCGGGCATTCATGCTACTGATCGCGCAGAGTCTTTGGACACGAGCGTCTCGCAAGCCGAGGGGATCTCGATGGATGACGCCAAAGCGCGCCGCGAAGCAACTATCCCCGCGCGTCGCTATGGCACGTCGATGGAATTCGGTCGCACCTGCGCCTTTATGTGCTCTCAGCACGCGGGATTCATGGTCGGTCAGAACATTCTGCTGGATGGCGGTGCAACAAACTCCACCATGTAACTCGCTTATGCTCACAATTCCGTGGGATCACAGGCTTTTCTCTATCGCGGTCAATTTGCCGCTGCTAGAGCGGGCTAAATAGCGATCTCACGGGGTTATCCATGCAAGCATTTGTCATCATCGCCATTCTGGCGCTTCTTATCGCGGCCTCTCTTTACGTGGCGCCCAGAAAAGCCTCTTTGGACGGTTTTTTCGGAGGCGCTGGCGAAGACGGCGCGGCGCCGGGGTTGTGGACTTTGGTGTTTAGCCAAGTGACCACTTGGATTTTCGCGCGCTCTTTGATGAACGCGGCGATCCTTGGGTTCTTTTACGGGATCGCAGGCACTTTGGCCTATGCGGCCTATTACGGATCCTTCCTAACCGGCGGTTTCATCGTGGGACGCTTGCGCGCGAAGGGCGCACGGTCGGTTCAGGACTGGCTGTCTGAGGAATACGGAGCCATCGGCACCGCGTGCTATAACCTCGTGATTGCCCTGCGGCTTCTGTCCGAAGTCTTTGCGAACCTGATCGTCGTTGGCCTGATCTTTGCAGCCATCCTGCCCGAGATGGGCATCGCCAAGGACGCTTCGATCATCATCGTTGCGGTCTTTGCTCTGGCATATTCCGCATGGGGCGGCCTCAGTGCGTCCCTGCGCACCGATGTCGTGCAAATGGTTCTTTTCCTTGTGGTTTTCGCGATCGCCTTCGTAGCCTTGCTGGTCAGCCCAGGCTTTAGCCTCGGCGCAGTCATCACGGCCCCGGGCGCAAGCGGCGGCTATCTGGGTTGGGTTCTGATGATCGTAGCGGCGCTGCAGGTCTTTTCTTATCCGGTGCATGATCCGGTCATGATGGACCGTGGGTTTGTGGCCGACGAAGCAACCACCCGCAAAAGCTTTATCCACGCGTTCTGGATTTCCACCGTCTGTATCATTTTCTTTGGCTTCTTTGGCATCCAAGCGTCCTTGCAGGGCGCGCAGTACGAAGGCCAGTTGATAGGCACATGGGCGACCATGTTCCCGGGCTGGGTCTTTACGCTCTTGCTCGTGAGCCTTCTGGTGTCGGCGATCTCGACGCTGGACAGCGCCTTGGCCTCCGCCTCGCGCCTCGTGGTCGAAGAGCTGAAACTCGCGCCACGCACCTTGAATGGTGGCCGTGGCGCGATGGTAGTCTTTGCTGTGCTCGGCACCGCTTTGACCTTGGCCGAAACCCAGTCGCTGTTTGATGCTGTGGCCGTGTCCGGCACCGCGTCGATGTTCTTGACGCCGGTGATCGTCGTGACCCTTCTGATGGGCCGCAGCGTGGCGATCTGGGCTTATCTGGTCAGCTTCTTCGCAGCCATTCTGGGCGCAGCGGCCTATTTCGCGCGCGGCTCTGAATTCATGTCCAGCTTGCTGGTCGAAGGCCACAAATACGAACAGCTTCTGCAGATCTGTATCGTCGTTCTGGTCATCGGCTTTGCCGCCGTCCTCGCAGGCTCCAAACGCGCGGTGAGGGTTGAAGCGTAAATCTTTCGCTGCTACATCGGCCTCTAATCCGACGGGTTTCGTCGGGCATAACAAGAGGCCGATGTGAGCCAGGACCACACGCAATCCCCGCAACCCCGCCTTGAGGTGCGCAATCTGACCCGTCGCTTTGGCGACCGTGAGGTTGTTCGTGACGTGAGCTTTTCCGTCGCGCCAGGGCAGGTGACTTGCCTCTTGGGGCCGTCTGGCTGTGGGAAATCCACGACGCTGCGGATGATTGCAGGAGTGGATCGACAGTCCTCGGGCGAGGTCTATGTCGATGGTGAGATGATCTGCGGGCCGAACTTTAGCCTGCCGCCCGAAAAGCGCCGTATCGGTCTAATGTTTCAGGATTTCGCGCTGTTTCCGCATTTGTCGGTGGCGGACAATGTGAGTTTTGGTCTGGAAGGCTCCAAGGCCGAGAAACGCGCCCGTGTCGCGGAGTTGCTCGAGAAGGTTGGTCTTTCGTGGGCGATGGATGACTTCCCGCATATGCTCTCGGGTGGTGAACAACAACGCGTCGCCTTGGCCCGTGCGCTTGCGCCGCGGCCGCGGATCATGCTGATGGATGAGCCATTCTCTGGCCTTGATAACCGTCTGCGGGATGACATTCGGGACGAGACGCTTGCGTTGCTGAAAGACGAGGGCACCGCGGTTGTTCTGGTCACCCATGAACCCGAAGAGGCGCTGCGGATGGGGCAAGAGATTGCCCTAATGCGGGATGGCTCGATCGTGCAATTTGGCACGCCGTATAACATTTACAACGCGCCAGTGGATCGCGAGGCCATGGCGTTTTTCAGCGACATCAATGTGATTTCGGGCACCAGTCAGGGTGCGCTGACGGATACGCCGTTTGGGCAGTTTCTGACCCCGGGCTATGAGGATGGGGCCAGGGTCGACATCGTCATTCGCCCACAGCATTTGCATCTGGATTTTGACCGTGCAGGCAAAGGCCCAGAGCCCACGGCCAGCCACGGTCAGGCGGCCGCAGGCGTCGTGGTGCGGGCACGGTTTATGGGCAAGGAGAGCCTTGTCGAGTTCCGCATGGAACACGATGGCAGCATCCTGAAAGCGACCGTGCCGAACGTATTCCTACCGCCAGAAGGCACGCGCCAATGGCTCACGCTGCGCCGCAATCGCTGCTTTGTGTTTCCCGCAAAGTGATGCGGTATCAGGGCACTAGAGCCGTAACTTAAGCCGCGTTCGCTTTCGGGCGCAGGGTCAACCAGATCAGAGCACCACCTGCCAAAACCAAGAACGGCGCCATCGCGATATTGACCGCATTCCACCCTTCAACCGCCGTGCCTCCGGAACAATTCATCAAACCGCCCGAGGCCAAAGACGCAACGGTCACACCGCCAAAGACGATGAAGTCGTTCATACCCTGCATCCGCCCCCGTTCATGCGGCTCGTGTGCGCCGGCGAGCATGGCAGTGGCTCCGATAAAGCCAAAGTTCCAGCCGATCCCAAGCAGCACCAGCGCAACAAAGAAATTCGCGAGATCAACGCCCTGCAAAGCAACAGCACCCGCCGCCGCAAGGATTAGAACGCCGAGGCCCATGATCCGCTCGACCCCAAAACGCGCGATGAGGTGGCCGGTGAAGAAACTGGGTGCGAACATGGCGAGCACGTGGCCGGTGACCACATCGGCTGCATTGCCTTGGGTGAAGCCACAGCCCACGACGGCCAGAGGCGTCGAGGTCATCATCAGGTTCATCAACGCATAAGAGACCGTCCCCACGATCACCGCGACGGCAATGCGCGGTGTTTTGATCAGTTCCAGACGGCTGCGCCCTTGGGGCATGTCGGCCTTGGGGGCTTCGGGTTTTGGGATATCCAGAAACAGGAACAAGATCGCGCCGATCACGTTCATCGCAAGGATCGCGCCATAGGTGCCCATGAAGGGCACGACCATGACGTCGGATGTCACTTTCACCAGCTGAGGCCCGATGATCGCAGCCGCCAATCCGCCTGCCATCACGTAGGAAATCGCTTTCGGGCGGAAGGCTTCTGAGGCTGTGTCGGCGGCAGCAAAGCGGTAAAACCCATGGGCGCTCATGTAGACGCCGGTCAAAAGGCTCGCGAGCAGGAACACAGGGAAGCTGGCGTAGTAAAGCCCGATTGCCCCGACAATGCCACCAAGCGCCCCGAAGAGGGCCCCGATGAGGAAGCCGACCCTACGTCCAAACCGCTGCATCACCGACGACATTGGGTTTGCGGCCAGCATAGACCCCAGAACGATCAGGGAAATCGGCAAGGTCGCATAGCAGGCATTGCTTGCCAAGGACTGACCCGCAAGGCCTCCGATGGTGAAAATCATCGGCATTTGCGCGCCGATAATGGCTTGCGCCAGCACCAGAATGAAAACCGTCTTCTTCGCGCGGGTATCGTCGATGAGTTGTGTCATGGTGAAATGGCTAAAGCGCTCTCAGAGGAATGAAAAGCGGATTCTTGAGAGGGGTACAATAAAGCGCAAAAAGCGGTTTGACTTGCGAGGGGTCCGCGCGTGACAGTGCGCTGAGGATAGGGGGCAGGCATGGTCGGACGTATCATTGAAACGCTGGATTGCGTGGGCGATGGGGTAGAGTGGCTGCGCGCCAATCGCCCAGAGTTCGGCCCCGTGCTTGAGGCCTGCCCGGATCTGCCGCTCCGTCGCAAAAAGGACGGGTTTGAAACGTTGCTGAATGCCATTGTCGGCCAGCAGGTGTCCGTTGCCGCAGCCGATGCGATCTGGCGGCGGTTGGTGGCCGCCAAATTGACCGGGCCGCGCAAGATTATGTGGGCCACAGATGAAGAGCTGCGCGCCGCAGGGCTGAGTTCGCAGAAAGTGCGTTACGCGCGTGCCTTGGCCGAAGCGCGTATTGATTTCAAAGGCTTGCGCGACGCGCCGAATGACGAGGTCATCGCCACCTTGACCGAAGTCACCGGCATTGGCGTCTGGACCGCCGAGATTTATGCCATGTTCAGCCTCGGCCGTGCCGATGTCTTTGCCCATGGTGATCTGGCCCTGCAAGAGGCCGCAAAACACATGCTGAACCTCGACAAACGTCCCACCGAACGGGAAATGCGCACCTTGGCCGAGCCATGGTCCCCCTGGAGATCGGTTGCAGCGCGCGCGCTCTGGGCCTACTACCGGGTGGTGAAACAAAGGGAAGGCATCAGATGACTCGGGTTTTGAATACGCTGCGCAAAGAGCCGCTGTCGGGGACAACCCGCTCTGTTGTGGTCTTTGTGCATGGCTATGGCGCCAATGGGCAGGATCTGATCGGTCTGGCGGACCCGCTGGCGGAACATCTGCCTGATACGCTGTTTCTGTCGCCTGACGCGCCCGAGGAAATCCCCGGCATGCCGATGGGCCGTCAGTGGTTCCCGATCCCTTGGATTGATGGATCCTCTGAGGAAGAAAGCCGTCGTGGCATGATGGCAGCGGTTGATGACTTCAATGCCTTCCTTGATGCGCTGATGGTGGATGAGGACGTGTTGCCGGAACAAGTCGTGCTCTTTGGCTTTTCCCAAGGCACCATGATGAGCCTACATGTCGCGCCGCGTCGCGAAGATGAGGTCGCGGGCGTTGTGGCCTTTTCTGGTCGGCTGCTCGAGCCTGATTTGCTGGCGGATGAAGTGGTCAGCCGTCCTCCGGTTCTGTTGGTGCATGGCGATCAAGATGATGTGGTGCCGGTGCAATCCTTGCCTGAAGCAGCTGAGGCCTTGCAGGCGGCAGGCTTCAGGGACGTTTTCGCCCATATAATGAAGGGCACCGCCCATGGCATCGCGCCCGATGGTCTAAGCGTGGCCTTGGCCTTTATGCGCGATAAGCTGGGGCTTTAATTGCTGGTAAAGCAATTCGCTACCTCGGCCGATTTTTGGGCATCTACTTAAATTCGAACTGATGCCCACTTCTTCAAAGTATTAATGTTCAATTCCCTTTATTGTCCATACACTCTGTTGCAAACCTTTTCTTTTCAGAGTGTTCAAGGGGGATGAAGTTGATGCCAAACCCATTATTCACGGGTAAGCGCATTGCGAGACTAGTACTGGCCACAGGACTTATTATCGGCCTCTTGGGGCTTACGAACAATGGGCCGTTTATCAAAGGTGCGAAAGATTACTCGCAGAAGATCGCACTAAATTCGGCAACCGCTTACTTGTCGCTTCGTGTCATCAATGCGGCACTTTCATTTGCAGAAGAGGTCGAAGTCGGCGGTTCTGTGGTTGCTGTGAGTGGATCAGCCCATCCTTTTAAAGTCCTCGAGCCGCTTGACGATGCCGTCGAACGACTTTCAGCGGCGGTTTTTCTTGTTGGTGCGATTTCAGGCGTATTGTCGGTTGTTTTGCCTGTTATGGGAGGAATCGCACTTTTTCTGATTGGAGCATCGCTTACCGCTTTAGCAGGATTGGATTTGAGTGATCGAAGATTTCCTGGCCAGACCCTAGTGTCGAACCTAATGAAAAGAATCGGTCGACTGGGCTGGACGGCCTTTCTTGTTGTTATGGCCTTCTCAATCAGTTCGATGTTTGCTGAGAGAATTTCGGATCGAGCTTGGGGTGAATATCAGCATACCCTAACAAGCATAGCGGACCAGATATCGCGGTTGTCGCCCGAGGACATTGTCGTTTCCGAAACAGAGCAGGCAGTTGGTTCCGATGATCAAGCGGATGTGATTGAACGCGAGGCAGACGTTCATGAAACTGAGGAGGAGACCGGGTTCCTTAGCAGGGTTGCGGAAGGTTTCAAAAATACGGGAGAAGGGGCTGCGAACTTTGCGCGGTCCACTGCGACTGGCGTTGTGGACATGACGACAAGCGCAGTTGACGGAGTGGTGGATGCAACTACAGCGGCGAGCTCCTCATACAATCACGCCAAGGAAATTTTGAAAATTCTTACAACTGAGTCTGATGAACTGGTCATGGCCCTGATGGCCATTTTTGCTGCATTTCTCTTTAAAACGTTGGTGTGCCCCTTGCTTGTTTTATTTGGGCTACGGAAATTAGGTGGGAGTATTGAGATCATTGCGAGATCTGAGCCTTCCTGAATGCACTTTTCACTTGCATTTGTTATTAAGGAACGCCGATTGCGGTGATCTACGCTCTGCATTAGGCTTGCACCAGCTTTTTTACTAAGGCTGGTTTGCTCTGCCCAACTTTCACACAACAGTTACGGAATCGCACTACTCAGGAGATATCCACTGTATCGTGGGGGTTGCTTATCGTTTCCCCCGACATATAGTAGATGTAAGAGCAGGGACGGGGGTCCCCCGTCCGGATGCTGTAAACAGGCAAATGGTGGAGGGCGCGATCCCCATGGACGGAGACTTTAGGACAGAATTTGTACATAGACCCGGCGGGCTGAAACAACACCCGGCCTTGGTTTTGAACGCGGATTATCGTCCGCTGTCCTATTACCCCCTCAGCCTCTGGCCCTGGCAGGATGCGATCAAAGCGGTCTATATGGACAGGGTAGACATCGTCGCGGAATATGACGCCTGGGTTCATTCTCCGAGTACCGAGATCAAAATACCCTCTGTTGTCGTCCTCAGAGATTACGTCAAACCGGTAAAGCGCGTGGCCTTCACGCGCTTTAATCTTTTCTTGAGGGACGAATTTTGCTGCCAGTACTGCGGCGCCAAAGGGGATCTGACCTTTGACCATGTTGTGCCCCGTGCGGCTGGCGGGATCACGAGCTGGCAGAATGTCGTCGCGGCCTGTTCGCGCTGTAACCTGAAAAAAGGCTCTAAAAGTCTGCGTCAGGCCAATATGCATCTGAACAAACCGCCACGTCAGCCGGCGGCCGAGGAATTGCGCAATATGGGGCGCAAGTTCCCGCCCAACTACCTTCATGAAAGCTGGATGGATTTCCTCTATTGGGATGCCGAACTTGATGCCTAAGGTGCAGGCGGGCTCAGCAAGTTAGAGCCCGCCCACTGCGTTCTGCGACACACCCCTCGCGAGCCGCAGAATTGGGATGCTAGATGGAAGTAGTTTCCTTTGCGCGTCCGACCATACCAAAAAGATCGCGGGGATCATCCGGGTCGGCTAACATGTCAAGATCAAAGTAAAAATCTGTGCCTTTGATTGTGTCGCGAATGAAACGCAGGGCCGAAAAATCCTCAATCGCGAAGCCAACTGAGTCAAACAGCGTGATCTGTTTTTCACTGCTGCGCCCTTGTTTGTCACCGGTCAATACCTGCCAGAGTTCAGTGACCGCGAAGTCCTCTTCCATCTGCTGAATCTCGCCTTCTATGCGGGTTTGCGGAGGGAATTCCACGAAGACATCCGAGCGCGCGAGGATTCCTGCTGCGAGTTCCGTTTTGCCAGGGCAATCCCCACCAATCGCGTTAATATGCACGCCTTCGCCGACCATATTGTCGCTCAGAACCGTGGCATATTGCTTATCGGCGGTGCAGGTCGTGAGGATCTGAGCGCCTTCGATGGCAGCCTCGGGGCTCGTGCAGGTCACGACGTTCAAACCGGAGCCTGCAAGGTTCGCCGCACATTTTGAGGTGGCCTTAGGATCTATGTCATAGAGCTTGACGGTCTCGATCCCCAAAATCGCCTGCATCGCCATGCACTGAAACTCGGATTGCGCGCCATTGCCGATCATGGCCATCGTGGTTGCGCCCTTTGGGGCCAATAGCTTAGCGGCCATAGCTGATGTGGCGGCTGTGCGCAGCGCGGTCAGGATGGTCATCTCGGTCAAAAGCACCGGATAGCCCGTGTAAACGTCCGCCAAGAGGCCAAATGCGGTCACTGTCTGCAGGCCTTCGGATGTGTTTTTCGGATGGCCGTTCACGTATTTAAACCCATAGGCCTCGCCATCGCTGGTGGGCATCAACTCGATCACGCCGACCTCGGAATGGCTGGCCACGCGGGGTGTTTTGTCAAACAGCTCCCAGCGGCGGAAATCCTCTTCGATATAGGCGGTCAATCCGCGCAGCATCTCGGGGATGCCGACGTGGTTCACCAGCCGCATCATATTGTCGACGGATACAAAGGGGACGAGGGCTTTGTCAGAGGGGATGCTCATCAGAAACTCCGGGTTGGGCGGTCAAAGACGCGGCGACCAAGGGCCGAGGCCGCGAGGTCGACCAGCAATTTCGCGGTTTTGCCGCGGTCATCTAGGAAAGGGTTCAGTTCGACGAGGTCGAGAGAAGTCAACAAACCACTGTCATGCAGCATCTCCATCACCAGATGCGCCTCGCGGACAGTCGCGCCGCCGGGCACAGTTGTTCCGACCGCAGGGGCCACGTCAGGGTCAAGGAAATCCACGTCCAATGACACATGCAGCATGCCGTTTGCCTTGGCGACGCGGTCTAGGAAGGCCGCGAGGGGTTTTGCTATGCCGGTCTCATCGATCTGGCGCATGTCATGGCAATGGATCTGGCCTGCTTGCAGCGCCTCACGTTCCATTGCGTCCACGGACCTGAGGCCTATCATGCAGATATTGTCCTGCGGCACAGGGGCCGTCACCTCGGGATAGCCGTCAAATCCGTCGCGTCCGGTGAAATAGGCCACAGGTGTGCCATGCAGGTTGCCGGAATCCGTGGTCTGAGGCGTGTGATAGTCGCTATGGGCGTCCAGCCACAGCACAAATAAGGGCCGCCCAGCGGATTGCGCATGAAGCGCCGCGCCGCGCACGGTGCCTGACGCCATCGAGTGATCTCCGCCCATGAAAATCGGGAGGCCATTCTTGAGGGCGCTCTCAGAGGCGTCAGACAGCGCGCGGGTCCAACCGATATTCTCGGCCCATTGGTGCAGCTTTTGATCAGGCGCGGTGAGGGCGGGAATATCGGGGGATACATTGCCCAGATCCGTGACCTCATGGCCCAGATCAGAGAGGCTTTCGACAAGCCCAGCGGTGCGCAGCGCATCGGGGCCCATCAAACAGCCACGACGGCGTTTGCCGCTATCAATCGGTGCGCCGATGAGGATGCATTTTTTCGGGTTCATTGGTGTCTCGTGAGTCTTGGTTTCCCAGAGTATCGACCCGAAGTGCGCAGAGGTTGAGGTGGTAAATTGATCAAAAAGAAAGTAAAATGTTCATAACGAAACTAGAGAATACCGAAATGGACGATCTCGATCAAAACCTTGTCTCAGAGTTGCGCCACAATGCGCGCGCTTCTTTGTCAGATCTTGCGATCACGCTTGGTGTGACGCGCACGACCGTGCGGCAACGGATCGATCGGCTGCAACAGCGGGGCGATATTGTCGGCTTTACGGTGGTGCTCAAAGAGGCTCAACGCGATCCAGTCCGCGCGTTGATGATGATTGGGATTGAGGGCAGGGGGATCGACCGCATCGTGCGCCAATTGGGGGGCATTCCTGCCGTGCGCATTATTCACACCACCAACGGACGTTGGGATCTGATCGTGGAACTTGGCACGGACACGCTGGAGGAGCTCGACCGCATCCTCATTCACATTCGACGGTTTGAAGGCGTCGCGACCAGCGAAACCAATCTTTTGCTCAACACGCGCAAACAGACTTAGTCACGGCTGAGTGCCACTCGGATCCACAAGACCGCGAAGATCAGCGAAAAGATCGCGTTCAAATTCGCCATGGTGAACCCAAACATCTGCCAAGGAATGTCGTCACAGCGCACCAGAGGCGCGTTCATGATCTGGTCAAACAGTTCCTCAGAGGACAGACCGCCGATGCCGGAAGACGTACAGCTGCTCGGGCCTTCCCAAAGCTTGCGTTCAACGCCTGAGTGGTAGACGCCAATTCCCGAGGTGGCCAGCATCGCGGCAGCACCCAGCCAAGCGAGCCAGCGTTGGCCCAACGCGTAGGCGAGCGCCCCAATCGCCACGGCGGCCATATGCGGGTAACGTTGCCAATAGCACATCTTACAGGGCGGATAACCGAAATACTGAAAGGTCCAGGCGCTGATAAGCATGGCTGCAGAGGCCAGCGTCAACAGCATGGTCATCGTTTTCGAGTTTGGCATTACAGGAACCTCAGGGCCAAGAATCCGCCGATCAAGAGCACGAAAAACGCTGTGAATACAAGGCCCAAGCGACGCTCGATAAAGTCGCGTACTGGTGCGCCGAATTTCCACAGCAAAGCAGCGACAATAAAGAACCGCAGCCCGCGTGCGACGATGGATGTCACCACAAAGGTCATAATCGGCATGCCGGTCCAGCCCGACATAATCGTGATGACTTTGTACGGAAACGGCGTGATGCCCGCGCCCAGGACGGCCCAGAAGCCTGCGTCATTAAAGGTTGCGTTGAACTCTTCGATGCGGTCCAGCTTGCCAAGCGCCTCAAGGATCGGCTGCCCGATCTGCTCAAAGGCAAAGAAGCCGATGCCGTAGCCCAAAAGCCCGCCCAGAACCGAAGAGACCGTCGCCACCAGCGCGATCAACCACGCGCGATGCGGCGCGGCCAAGATCAGCGGAATCATCAAGACATCCGGTGGAATCGGAAATACCGAACTTTCGACGAAACTGATGATCGCCAGAACCCAAAGCGCTCGCGGATGTTCGGCCAACCGCATGGTCCAATCGTACAAAGGCTTCAGCATGACTGCTCCTGATTACCCTGACCTTGCCTGCGACCTTTGACGGCTAAGTTCAAGTAAAATTTGCGCGGGCTTCGTGCGTTTTCGCTCTGGACCTTGGCGCGGGGCTTCGCTAGACCCGTCAAGCGTGCCCAAGTGGCGGAATGGTAGACGCAGGGGATTCAAAATCCCCCGCCTTTGCGGGCGTGCCGGTTCGAGTCCGGCCTTGGGTACCAATTTTCCGCAAAATTAGATTTTCAGAACGCCAGATCAGGTGTCCTGATGATCTGTTTTTATCCTTGACCCCGTGGCAGCAAAGCCGCCTCATGTTTGCGCAGAATACGCCGGGCGGCGCGGTAGGCTGGGGATTTCTGGGTCGCGAGCTCTGGGAAAAGCGCAAATATCTCATCACGTTGCGCGGTCTCTAGTCCTGCGAGGGCCATGGAGCCCGGCTGGAAGCTTTCGGACCATATGCCGTCAGACCAGATGATCTCGTGGCGATCAAACATCAGGTGGATATAGGTTACCTCATTGGCTCTGACGCGGCGGATGCCTTTCATCCGGGTGAGGTGTTTCGCGGCCACAAGGACTTCGGATTGCCCAAACATCATCTCAAGGTCAGGCGCGCTGACCATGACGCGGTGGTTCGGGCTGAGCATCATATCGCGCTCTGGCAAATCATTGCCGAGAGCACCCTTTTTGATGCGGATTGGGGCGAGGAAGCTTGCCTCAGTCAGGGTTTTGGCGCTGACGTTTTTGTGGCCAATCCAGCGGATCTCTTGCACGCCGTGATCGCGGGTAAAGACCTGGTCGCCGACGTCGAGGTCTTCGACAGGGCGCAGTCCGTTGACTGTTGCGATCATTGTGCCCGGGGTGAAGCATGGCACGATGTTTTCAATACCGCTGAACTCCAGCGTGCCCGTTGGGTTGCCGTGGGCGTCAAGGAATGTCACGACACCGTCTTCGGTTGTGCCGTGGTTGTAGGTAATCGACAGAGGGCCAGCGCCGGTCAGGTCGAGCGTATCATAATCGTCGCCGGTTTCGCCGCCTACGATTTCATCGCCTGAATTCACATTCACAAAGAGATCGCGATCCGCGCCGCCATCGATGAAATCCGCGCCGATGCCGCCATCGAGCGTGTCATTGCCCGTGCCACCGACCAGAGTGTCGTCGCCGTCTTCGCCCAAGAGGTGATCATTCCCAGCATCGCCATAAAGCCCATCCGCCCCAATGCCGCCTTCAACCGAGTCATTGCCTGCGCCAGCGTCCACTGTGTCATTGCCAGCGCCCGCTTGAATATAGTCGTCATCGCCTGTGAACCCGGACAAGCGGGCGTCATTGCCGTCAATCGCGTCACCATCGGCGTCCACGAAGGCATAGTTGATCAGGTCGTCTCCGCCAGTGCCGCTGACGATCCCATCTGGAGGGGCAGGGAAGCCCATGGCCATGAGCGCTTCGTTGGACGAGACATCTGCGGCTGAAACGCCAACCAAAGTCAGGTTCTCGCCGCCGGGGAAGGTCAGGACTGCGTTGCCGTCAGCGTCGGTCGAAACGGTGACATCCTCATAGGTCACAGGAGTGCTGCCGCCGTCGTTTGTCAGGGCGCTGACGTCCAGCATGTCGCCGGACGCATAGGTGCCATCGCCATTGTCGGTCGGGGTGGTAAAGCCGGTGACGCGGTCGCTGCCAGAGCCATCGGCCAAAACGATCGTGTCCGTGCCTGCGCCCAGCTCGATATGTTCGATGTCGGTGTAGTTCGCAGTGCTGGTGCCGTCGCTGACAGTGCCCGTGCCTGCGGCGCTGCTGGTCATATCGACGGTCAGGTCGCTGGTGACTCCGGTCAAGTCCAGCGTGTCGCCATAGACTTCGTCCTCGGTGTCGCCAAGGATGGTGTCGTTGCCAAACCCTTCTTCCATGATGATGCGGTCATCACCCCAGCCGCCCCAGATGAAATCATCGCCTTCGCCTGTGCCGCCGGAATAGAGCGTGTCATTGCCCCAGGACCCGCGGATCGAGTCATTGCCCAAGCCGCCGTCCAGAATATCGTCGCCATAATGGCCATTGGCGGTGTCGTTGCCTTCGCCACCGATGATTGTGTCGTCGCCAAAACCAGCTTCGATGCTGTCACTGCCCGTGCCGCCGTCGATGCTGTCGTTGCCCGCATCGCCTTTGATCGTGTCATTGCCTGCGCCACCGAGGATCGTGTCATTGCCTTCGCCGGACTCCACGGAATCATCACCGCCGCCTGCGTGAATCACCGTGTCGGAATCCGTGACCATGTCTCCTTCGGGATCGAGAAGATAGGCCGTGTCGATCACATTGGCGGTGTCGTCACCCTCAACGATACCATCAGGGGCAGGAGAGAATGTGATGTCGCTGAGGCCGATTGAGCCGGTGGTGGTGCTGGACTCGCCATTGTCGAAAATTACTTCGATGCGAGACACAGGTCCTGGAATTGTAACTGTGACTGAATCATCGGCTCCAGTGGTTTCTACGCCAGCGCTCGCGGCGCCGTCTGCGTCCACCACAGAGCCCGTGACTGTATGAAGCCCATCGAGATCAGAAAATTGAACTTCGACTGGATTGCCGTCGATGTCATATGCGATGACCGTGACCATATCGTCCCAGCTTGCGCCCTGATCCACATCGAAGAGTTCAAAGGACACATTCGCTGTCGGGCTGTCGAATGTCAGTTCTGTGGTAACAGGTTCACTGAGGCCAGAGACCCAGAGGCCTTCTTCAGAGGGTGTGCCGCGCGTATCTACGGCTGCGGTGCGGCCATTGATGTTCGTGGTCGTCGCTATCGTCACGCCAATCTCTTCGCCAGCAGCGCCTATTTGATAGGAGCCATTGGCGCTGGCGGTGGACCAATCCAATGTATTTACGACAGGCATATTGTCTCGTCCTCAAATCTCTTCGGCGCTTTGGGCGCACTTATTCACAGGCCTTTTTGATGTGGAAATGGGGCAGGACTGTGAAAGAAATTCGATGATTGTGCAGAGATTTCTTGGGCTGGTTGCGTGGGATTTTGCCTTAATTCTTCGCGATTTGGCCCAATTTGCGCCCAGTTCAGCCAGTAGAACCGAACTCGTGCATGCTGCAGAAGCGGATGCCGAGCACTGCAGAACAAGGCTCTATTATGAGAATCCGAGTGATTAATCAGAGGCCAAAGCCCGCCGTGGCTTATGAGTCTCTGGCAGACAATATTTTTACGGATATCTGCGAAGATATTCAGATTCAGTCACCTATGATCGACCGCCCGTCGCAGGCGGCCGCCCATGTCGTGCGCCCTTCAGTCTTTGCACAGGTGCGCCGTATAAAGACTGTCTAATCCCTTAAATTTGGTTTTGCTGGGCTCGCCACGCGGCCCAGTCTTCTGGTGTGTCCAGATCCGTGATTGCATGGCCTATCGGAAGTGCGACACGACCCAAATCGTTGCTTTCAGATTTGACAACCTCGCGCGCGCCTTGGTCTGTTGACAGGGTTTTCAGCGCGTCAAAACATCGGCGTGGAAAGACAACCGGATGGCCCGGAGTATGCCCCGACATGGCGCGCAGAATTTGATCTGGAGCGGCCTCATGGGCGGATTTCATCGCGACGAAATCCACTGCGCTGAGCTCTGGCATGTCCGCGGGCAGGATCATCGCGGCTGAAACTGTATCGGGTAATTTCGCAATAGACGTCGCGATGGTGACGCCCATGCCTTCGCGTGCCTGTGGCACAGTTATGACATGCGCCTTGTGAGGGAGCACAGCAGCGCGGCGACCGTCCGCGTTTTGCAATGCCACATATACTTGCGCGCCAGTATCTAGCGCGTGCGATGTGATTTTCTGCAAGAGGGGCTGGCCCTCAACCTCTTCCAACAGCTTGTCACCGCCACGCATGCGCGAGGATTGACCGGCAGCAAGGACGAGTATTGCGAGCATGGGGTGCCTTTAGATGTGAAACCGCCGGAGGCGCGGGTGGGAGCCTCCGGCGGGGATATTTTTGGCAAGAGAAAGCCCGTTTGGCTAGCCCCGCATACGCGCGCCGTCTGCGTCAAAGAGTACGTCGGTCAAAAGCGTGGCTTTGCGGCGGGATCCTAGGATCTCGATTTCCGCATTGATGCTTGGGTCGATCAAGTCGACTGGCAGGAAACCGATGGCGATGGATTTGCCCGCATAATGCGAATAGCCACCGGAGGTGCAGAAGCCAACGACCTCGTCACCGACCCAGATGGGTTCATAGGCGTTGACGTCGGCGTCTTCTGCATCGACCTCGAAGGTACAGAGCTTGCGAGATGGGCCTTGGGCTTTGTGCTCTTCTGCAGCGGCGCGACCGATGAAATCCACGTTTTTCTTGAAAGAGATGAAACGGTCGAGGCCGGTTTCGGCGGCGGTGTAGTCGGGGGAGAATTCGCTGAGCCAAGAGCCGAAGGATTTGTCCAGGCGCAAGGACATCATGGCGCGCATGCCGAAGGGACGCATGCCGTGGGGTTGGCCTGCGGTCCAGAGCACATCCCAAAGGGCGCGTTGGGAGGGGAGGTCGCAGTAGATCTCGTAGCCGAGGTCTCCGGTATAGCTGACCCGTTGGATCAGGCAGTCGACCATGCCGACCGTGACTTTCCGGATGTCCATAAAGCGCATGTCACTGATGTCTTGGCGGGTGCAGGCCTGCAGGACGTCGCGCGCTTTGGGGCCCGCGATTTGAAAACCGTTGCGGGTGTCTGAGACGTTGTCGATGGTCACACCGTCGTCCAAGTTCTGCAGGAACCAGCGCATGTGATAGGCTTGGCTGCCGTAGCTCGCGGTCAGCTGATATTCTGTCTCGTTGAGGCAAGAGATTGTGAAATCCCCGATGAGCCGTCCCTTGGGCGAGAGCATCGGCGTCAGGCTCAAACGGCCTGGTTGCGGTACACGGCCTGCCATGATCCGATCAAGCCATGCGCGGGCGCCCGCGCCTTTGACGATGTATTTGCCAAAGTTGTGAACCTCATTGATTCCAACGGCTTCGCGGACGGCCTTCACCTCGCGCGCGGTGGCGTCAAAAGCGTTCGAGCGGCGGAATGATGGCGTTTCAAAACGTGGCTCATCGCCCTCGGCGAAATAGTTCACGACCTCTAGCCCGTATTGGTGGCCCCAGACCGCGCCCATCTCGGTGAAGATGTCATACATGGGCGTCGTACGGAACGGGCGCGCGGCGGGGAGTTCTTCGTTAGGGTAGGCGACCGAGAAACGTTTCTGATAGTTCTCGATGACTTTGGGGCGGGTGTAGCCCGGGGTGATCCAATTGCCATAACGCGCGCAGTCCATCGCCGAGGTGTCGCGTTCACATTCTCCCTCGACCATCCATTGCGCGAGCATCAGCCCGACGCCGCCACCTTGGCTAAAGCCTGCCATGACCGCACAGGCGGACCAATAGTTTCTGACGCCCGGCACAGGCCCGACCAGAGGGTTGCCGTCTGGCGCAAAGGTGAACGGCCCGTGGATCACGGATTTCACGCCGCTTTCAGCAAGTGCGGGGAAGCGTTTATAGGCGAATTCGATGCTGTCTTCGATCTTGTCAAAATCATCGGGCAGCAGTTCATGACCAAAGTCCCAAGGGGTGCCGTCAACCGCCCAGGGACGGCAGGGTTGTTCATAGAAACCGATGCAGAGCCCTTGGCCTTCCTGACGCAAATAGCTTTCGCCCGCAGGGTCCATCACATGCGGGTGCTCGATACCATTGGCCATCATTTCTTGGATCATCGGCACATCGTCGGTGACGATATATTGGTGCTCCATCGGGTGCAGAGGGAAGTAGATCCCCGCCATCGCGCCGACTTCGCGCGCCCAGAGGCCGCCGGCGTTAACGATGTGCTCGGCGTGGATCGTGCCTTTGTTGGTCACAACATCCCAAGTGCCATCAGCGCGCTGGTTGGTTTCCAGAACCTTGGTGTGGATTTCAATCGTCGCGCCGCCCATGCGGGCCGCTTTGGCATAGGCGTGGGTGGTACCTGACGGATCAAGGTGGCCGTCCAGCGGATCATAAAGCGCGCCGATGATGCCGTCCGTGTTGGTGACTGGGGCGATCTTCTTGATCTCTTCGGGGCCGACGATTTCGGTCTCAAGCCCCATAAACCGGTGTTTCGCGCGTTCCGCGACCAGCATGTCAAAGCGGTCTTGGTTGTCGGCCAGCGTCACACCGCCTACGTGGTGAAGGCCACAGGACATGCCAGTGATCTCTTCGAGTTCTTTGTAGAGCTTGATCGTGTAGCCCTGCAGCGCGGCCATATTGGTGTCGCCATTGAGCGTATGAAAGCCGCCCGCCGCATGCCATGTAGACCCTGAGGTCAGTTCCGAACGCTCGAGCAGCATCACATCAGACCAGCCGAGCTTGGTCAGGTGATAGAGCACAGAACAGCCAACGACGCCGCCGCCGATGACACAAACACGCGTGGTGGTTTTCATATGGGCCTCCGAGTTTTGTGTAGACAATAGAGGTCTCGCCATTTCGCCCGAAGTGTGCTGCGCCGAAAGCGACACATTGTGTCGCTAATCAATTTTGCGCGGTGAGCTACTTCTGCAAAGGCCGCACCTTGAGCCGCGTGATCCGGTTGTCCTTGCGCGCCATGACCTCGAACCGGAACCCGTGGAAGGCAAAGACCTGACCCACGACGGGGATCGTCTGGGCTTCGTGGATCACGAGGCCCGCGACGGTGTTGGCCTCTTCATCGGGCAGGTTCCAGTCGCTGGCGCGGTTCAGGTCCCGGATCGTCATGGCGCCGTCGATCAGAAACTGGCCGTCCTCGGACTGGCGGATCGGGTGTTCTGCGGCGGGGTCAAATTCGTCGGTGATTTCGCCCACGATCTCTTCAAGGATGTCTTCCAGCGTTATCAACCCGCGCAGGGCTCCGTATTCGTCGACCACCAGCGCAAAGTGGCTGCGGCGTTTCAGGAACTGACGCATCTGATCGTCCAAAGACGTGGTATCGGGGACGAAATAGGGCGTCTTGGCCACGTCAGAGAGGCTGAACTTCGAGAGATCCGGTGCGCCGTCGCTGTCTGCGACATGGGCGTGCATCGCGCGCAACAGGTCTTTGGCGTGCACAACGCCGACGATGTTTTCCGGATCATCTTTAAAGACGGGCAAGCGGGTGTGGTTGCTTTCCAGACATTGGCTTAGGATTTCGGCAGGGGCGTCGTCAGCATTGATCATCTCAATGCCCGAACGGTGCAGCATGATTTCCTCAACCGTGCGTTCGCCCAGATCGAGCGCGCCGAGGATCCGGTCGCGGTCTTCTTTTTCCACGATCCCTTCGGAGTGACCCAACTGCAGCGCGCCCGCGATTTCTTCGCGGACGGCAAGGATCTGGCTGTCGGGGTCGGTGCGCACGCCAAATATGCGCAGCACGCCGCGCACCAAGAGGCGGACGGCGGACACAACAGGCGCAAAGAGCACGACAACGATCTGAATGATGCCCGAGACGCGCGACGCCGCCGTTTCAGGCGCTGTGATCGCATAAGTCTTGGGCAGCACCTCGGCAAAGATCAACACCAAGAGGGTCATCACAAGGGTCGCCAAGGCCACGCCGCTGTCGCCGAAGGCCTGCGTCAGCAGGCTGGTCGCGAGAGACGTCGCCAGGATGTTCACAAGGTTATTGCCGAGCAGTACCGAGCCGATCAGACGCTCGCTGTCCTCGGTGATCTTGAGTGCACGTTTCGCGCCGCGATTGCCCTTGTCGGCCTGCGTCCGCAGTTTGCCGCGTGAGGCCGCCGTTAGCGCCGTTTCGCTACCGGAAAAAAACGCCGACATCATAAGCAAAAGCGCAATGCCGCCTGCCATGATCCAAAAGGCTGAATCCAGTACCGGAGTTGTGATTTCCATTGTGTAAGCTATCCCTTTATCTGCACTGTGTTATGGGCACGCGCGAGCCTTGGTTCAAGGGAAAGCTTCGGGAATGAACGTCAAAGATATGGGCGAAATTGATGGGGATATGCTGCTGTTTGGCGGTCCCTATTCGAACCTGCAGGCAACCGAGGCCCTGTTGATCGAAGCGGCACACCGGGGCATTGATGCGGCGCATATGGTCTGTACCGGAGACCTTGTGGCCTATTGCGGAGATCCGGCTGCGACGGTGGATCTGATCATGGACGCGAGGATCGCGGTTGTGGCCGGGAATTGCGAAAAACAACTGGCTGCCGGGGCTTTGGATTGCGGTTGCGGCTTTGAGAGCGGGACCACCTGTGATCGTTTGTCCGCGGGTTGGTATGCGCATGCCAATGCAGAGGTGTCAGTCAAGCACCGCAAATTCATGGCACAATGCCATGATATTATTTTGTTTTCTCAATCAGGAAAAAAGTTCGCTGCTATCCATGGCGGCGTGACCGACATCGCCCGTTTCATCTGGTCCGCGTCGACTGAAGAGGTTTTCGCCGAAGAAGTCGACGCCCTCCGCGCGCATGTCGGAGAGGTTGATGTCGTGATCGCAGGCCATTCCGGCATTCCCTTTGTCAAAGAGGTCGCGGGCGTCACCTGGGTCAATGCAGGCGTCATCGGGATGCCTCCGCATGATGGCGCGGCACAGGTGCGATATGCCGTTCTGTCAGAGGGGCAGGCCGAGATTTGCGAGCTGAGCTATGACGCGGAGGGAGCAAAGGCGCGCATGGTTGAGGTCGGTTTGGTGCAGGGCTATGACATCACATTGCAAACAGGCATCTGGCCATCCGAGGATGTTTTGCCCCAAGCCCTGAGGCGCTAGTCTTTCGCCAGTGGGTGGTGGTCCAACACCAGCTCCTTTAGCCGCTCATCCAACACATGTGTGTAGATTTCTGTGGTCGCCACATCGGCATGACCAAGCAAAACCTGAATAGACCTCAGATCCGCGCCATTGGCCAAAAGATGCGTCGCAAAAGCGTGGCGCAGCGTATGGGGGGTGACCTTGTCAGGGCTTACGCCGCCAGCGACGGCGAGTTCTTTGATCAAGGCATAGAAACGATGGCGGGTGATATGACCCAGCTTGCCTCGACTTGGGAAAAGGAACTTCGACGCGGGAAACCCCTTTTCGCGTTTCTTCGCTTCATCCGCGTCGCGTTCCGTCAGCCACTGCGCCAATGCCGCGCGCGCATCGCCGGAAAGAGGCACCATGCGTTCCTTGCCGCCTTTGCCCAGAATAAGCAACATCCGAGGGTCTCCGCGTGCAGCACTGACAGGCAGGGACACCAGTTCGCTGACCCGCATTCCGGTCGCGTAAAGCAACTGCATCAGGCAGATATTTCTTGCGTTTTCCAGCGGGTTACGGCCCGAAGCTTCTGCGGCTCCGATCAGGCGATCCACCTCGATGACCTCAAGGGTTTTCGGCAGGCGTTTGTCCCGTCCGGGGCCGCGGATTTGAATCGCAGGGTTTGTCTCCATCCAGCCTTCTTCAAAGGCAAACCGATAGAGTTGTTTGATCGCGGACAGTCGCCGCGCGCGCGTGGATTTCGCCAATCCTTGCGCGTCGCAAAAGACCAGATAATCCTCAATCACGTCTCGGCTCACGGCGTCAAAGGCCGTGCCATGGCCGCTCAGCCAATCTGCGAAATTCCGCAGGTCGCGGGCATAGGCCAATTGCGTGTTGGTGGCGGCCCCCAGTTCGGCCGCCTGCGCCTCAAGGAAAGTCGAAATCCATTGCAAGCTCATGTGCGGCGATCCAAAAGGAGAACCTGCAAGGCCGCTTGTCGCGCTGTGTCCTCAAGCCCCAAGGCGCGGAAGGTTGCCAGAGACTCAGTCAAGGCCCGCAGATCGCCTGACAGCCCCTGTTCATACAGCGCCATTGCAGCCAAAATCACTTCGCCAAGCTGCCCGCGTGCCAGCTTGTGGCTGAAAGACTGGGGGACACCCGCGCCGTTGAAAGCCTCTGCGACGGCCTGTTCCTCAGGCGTTTGTCCGCGTCTGGGCGGTACCCCGCGTGCAAGACCCGCGAGGAAATCCCGTGGTCCTGATTGCGCGGCAACCTCATAGGCAGGGGACAAGAGTTGAATTTCGCGCGCCAGCACCTGAGCAACACCGTTCAGGGACAGATCGGCCAGAACCGGGCCGTAAATGCGGGAAAATGGCACCTCAACGCGCGCCTGCTGAGCCGCGCTCCAGGCGGCTGCGAGCGTTTCTTCGACGGCTGTTGTATCCCCCGCTTCGACGGCTCTGTCGAAGTCTTGCAAGGCATCCACACGATCCCAGATCATACCCGAAGCCGCAGGTTGTCGCTCAGTGTAGATCCCGAGCAGTCGGTTTTCGGGCAAAGCCCCCACGCTAGCCAGACGTTCCGCCGCCTCAAGCTGTGCTTTCCATCCCGATGTGCTGCGCAGATTTGCATGGGCGAAGGGGCGGGGCAGGCTTGTCGTGGGCAGAGGCTCTCCGATGGCCTCATAAAGGCGGAAGGTCAGCGGGGTCGGATCATTCGGCGTCACCAAAAGCGGTTCGCCTTCGGAGATCTCTGGGTCAAGGAACCGCAGCAAAAGCGCATCTTCCTCAAGCGTCAAAAGCCCCAACAGATTGGCCGTTTCCAAAGTCAGCGCAGCTGCCGTCCAATCGCCCGCGCGTGCCAAGCAGAAAACCCGAGCGGCGTAGGATGGCGATAGATGCGGGGCAGGGTTCAAGGCCTCGCAGGCGCGTTGTTCCTCGCCCAGCAAGAGTGTTACGTCAAACCAGCGCTGAAAGAGGGTCTCGGTGTTGGGGCCCGCGCGTTCCAACAACGCGTTCGCTTGTTCAATCGCGCCCAAGGCCACCAGCTTGTCGACCCGCGCCAGCAACAAAGCATCGGCTTGGCCTGCGTCTTGTGGCGGGTTCGCCTCGGCCAAAAGCAACGTATAGAGCAACGCCTGCATGGCCGGAGAGCCTTCGACTCGCAGGTCAGTAATCCTGTCTGCCAAGGTCTGAGCCGGGCTTTCTTGCCACAGGGCGCTCGGCAAACCCGTTACGGAACTGGGCAACAGGCCAACGGCGTCACGCCCCACGTTTCCAAGCGGTGAGACCGTGACCTCTGGCGTCGTAACGCCTTGATCTACAGGCGGTTCTTCCACGAAAGGCGCAACATCCAAAGCAACTGTTGGGGTCTGGCTCAGCCAATCAATCGCCGACAGCGGCGCCTGCGCCGTCGCGGATCCTGCGGCAAGCGCTGTGGTCAATGCCAGAAGAGGGCGTCTAATTCCCATCCAGCGTGACCGACTGTCTGATTTCCGCCTGCGGTGCGCTGAAATCAGCGCCAAAGATTGGGCCGATATAGGCATAGCTCACAAGGCCCACTGCCAAGAACACCACAAGGAAAAATATTGCTCTGATGAGTCGACCCATGACCGCCCTCACATTCTTAGTGCCTGCTTTTTTCTAATATATATCTGGCCTTTTTGCGAATATCACGTCATTCAGTGCGAAATGGCGAAAATTGGCCGGTTTTCAGCGTGAAAATCGCCAGCGGGGCAATAGGGGCGGCATGAAACTCAGGAAAACGGTTGTGATGGTCGGCATGATGGGCGCTGGCAAGACGGCCGTGGGGCGTGCGGTCGCGGCCAAGCTTGGGGTGCCGTTTCTTGATTCCGACGCCGAGATCGAAGCGGCCGCCAATATGTCGATTGCCGAGATTTTTGCCCGCGATGGCGAGCCATTTTTCCGTAAGAAAGAGACGCAAGTCATTGAACGCCTTTTGGAAAATGAGATCGGTATTTTGTCGACCGGCGGCGGCGCTTATCTTGCGGATGGCAACCGGGATATAATTTCCGACAAGGGTGTTGCGATCTGGCTAGATGCGGACCTGAGCCTCTTGTGGGAGCGCGTCCGCCATAAGGACACGCGCCCATTGCTGCGCACCGCCGATCCATTGGCGACCCTGACCGAGATATTCAACACACGCGTGCCGATCTACGCTTTGGCGGATTTATCGGTCAAAGCGGATCCGGATTTCACCATCGAAGAGATGGCAGACCGCGTGATCGACGCTCTTGGCACGCGGCCCGACGTATTAGAGGTTTAAGCAATGCAAACCGTTCATGTGGGCCTTGAAGGCCGTGAGTACGACATTCTGATCGGCCCCGGTTTGCTGGCGCAGGCCGGCGATTTGATCCGCCAGATCAGCGACCGCAAGCGCATGATGATCGTGACAGATGAAAATGTCGCGGCTTTGCATTTGCCCGCCTTGCAAGAAGGTCTGGCCGCGGCGGGGATCGCCTCAGAGGCTTTGGTTCTGCCAGCAGGCGAGGCCACCAAAAGCTGGCCGCACTTCGAGCGCACGGTCGAATGGCTCTTGGCGCAAAAGGTCGAGCGCAAAGATCTTGTGATCGCCTTCGGCGGCGGCGTGATCGGAGACCTTACTGGCTTTGCAGCCGCATCCTTACGACGCGGGGTTGGGTTTGTTCAGATCCCGACATCTCTGTTGGCGCAGGTTGACAGTTCGGTGGGTGGCAAGACCGGTATTAACGCTCCACAGGGTAAGAACCTGATTGGTGCGTTCCATCAACCGTCGCTGGTACTGGCGGATGTGGATGTGCTTAAGGCGCTGACACCACGTGATTTTCTGGCGGGCTACGGCGAAGTCGTGAAATATGGACTGCTGGGCGATGCCGCGTTCTTTGAGTGGCTCGAAGAGAATGGTCCGAAGCTGGCGGCAGGGGACGAAGAGGCGCGGATTTATGCGGTCAAACGCTCTTGCGAGATGAAAGCCGAGATCGTCATGCGCGATGAAACCGAACAGGGGGATCGTGCGCTATTGAACCTTGGGCATACATTCTGTCACGCGCTTGAGGCTGCGACCGGTTATTCGGATCGTCTGCTGCATGGCGAAGGCGTCGCTATCGGCTGCGCCCTGGCGTTTGAACTCTCTTCGCGTCTTGGCCTGTGTTCGCAAGAAGATCCAAGCCGGGTAAGGGCGCATCTTAAGGCGATGGGCATGAAGACCGACCTGATGGATATTCCCGGCGATCTGCCCTCTGCTGAGCATCTTGTGGACCTTATGGGACAAGACAAAAAGGTCATCGACGGACAATTGCGCTTTATTCTGGCGCGCGGCATCGGGCAAGCCTTTGTCACAGCAGATGTGCCACGCGATGCGGTCGTGTCAGTTATTAAGGACGGCCTGGCAGGCTAGGGCGGATTACCAATCGCTCAAGCAACGCACGAGAGCTTAGTCGTAGAAAATTTCGTTGTCGCCAAGATAGACATTGGACGCGGCACAGATGTCGATCGCAATCGGATCGTCGATGATCTCGTCCCCATTGTCGGCCAGCCATCCAGCAGCAAAGACCTGATCACAAAGCCCTTCTGGTGCGAAGAACTCGGCTTGCATGGAGGCACCGGGATCGACCTCGTAACCGTCAATCCAGTTGGTAGACCAGCCAGAGCCGTCGTTTGTGTAAAACCCGATCAGAATATTATTGGCGGTGTCGTTGTAGATCTGGAAATAGCCTTCAGATCCAGTGCCTTGTGCAGAGGCTTGGCTTGCCGCGACAAGAAGCGCGGCGGTTGTGAGTGTGCGTTTTAACATTGTGATACCCCGAAAAGAAAAGCCCCCCTGTATTCAGGGAGGCCCAGAACACCTCTTGGTGGTATCATAATTTTTGAGAATCTCAAAAGTTGAAGGGGTTAGAATGGGATCTCATCGTCCAGATCACGGCTTGGCGCGCTTTGCCCACCGCCGCCACCACCAAAGCTTCCGCCGCCTTGGTCATAGCCACCGCCGCTGTCATAGCCGTTGCCGCCGCCATAACCGCCGCCCTGGCCACCACCGCCAAATCCGCCGCCACCGCCGCCTTCGCCGCGACCGTCAAGCATGGTCAGCGTGGAGCCAAAGCCTTGCAGTACGACCTCGGTGGAATAACGATCCTGACCGCTTTGATCCTGCCATTTGCGGGTCTGCAGCTGGCCTTCGATATAGACCTTGGAGCCTTTGCGGAGGTATTGCTCGGCCACACGTACAAGACCTTCGTTGAAAATCGCGACGGAGTGCCATTCTGTGCGTTCACGACGCTCGCCTGTGTTGCGGTCTTTCCAAGTTTCGGACGTCGCAATGCGCAGGTTGCACACCTTGCCACCGTTCTGGAAATTGCGCACCTCTGGGTCGCGGCCCAGATTACCGATCAGCATTACTTTGTTCAGAGATCCGGCCATATGTTCGCCCCTTTGAGCCCTTTTTTCGTTTGGCATAGGTTACACCATCCACACGCGCGGAACGCCAGCAAAAACGCACCGCTGTGGATAAGTCTTTCGGATTTTCAGAGCATCTTATTCAAATTTGGTTAAGAGGCGCTATGTTAGGTCGATGATAATGAGACGCGCGATACTCTTGGGCTCTGTGTGCTTGGCTGTGATGGCTGGGCCTGTCTTGGCAGGTAGCCATAAAACCAAGAATGGTCTGTCGGCGGCCCAGCTCAAGGTGTTGGACAACCGTGCATCAGAGCAATATCGCGACTCGGTGCGTCTTCAGCCACAGCCCATTTACACGCCCAGCAAATGGGGCGCGCAGCCCTATCGTGGCAACTATACCGGACCCTATCTGGACATGGCGCGAGAGGCCGCATTGACGCACAATGTGCCCGTTGATCTGTTCCTGCGCCTTGTGCAGCAAGAGAGCAATTGGAACGCGGGCGCGGTGTCGCCTAAGGGGGCCTTGGGATTGGCTCAGTTGATGCCTGATACGGCGAATCTCCTGCGCGTGGATGCTTTGGATCCAAAAGAGAATTTAGAGGGTGGGGCGCGGTATCTTTATCAGCAATACCGTCGGTTTAATTCATGGCGTCTGGCCTTGGCCGCCTATAACGCAGGGCCTGAAGCGGTGGAAAAGCACCGTGGTGTGCCGCCCTATAAAGAGACGCAGGACTACGTGAAAGCAATCTGGGGCAGCTGAGGCGCCCAAACAAAAACCGCCGCGCTCAGGTGAGGCGGCGGTTTTGAGTATTTCTGGCAACGTGAAGATTACTCGGCTGCGATCTTGATCACCGGCTTCATGCGTTCGAGTACATCCTCGGCAAGGTGACATTTGACCTGATGGCCATTTGCCATTGTCTGCACCGGCGGCACTTCCTTCTCGCAGAGACCACCGGGGACCTCGGATTTCCAGCGACAGCGCGTCTGGAACGGGCAGCCCGGAGGTGGGCTCATGGCCGATGGGATCTCGCCCTCAAGCACGATGTGCTCTTTCTCGACGCTGGTATCCGCGATTGGAACCGCAGAGAGCAGCGCTTCGGTATAGGGGTGATAGGGCGGGTTAAAGACCTGATCGGTCGTGCCCAGTTCCACCACATGGCCGAGATACATCACCATCACACGATCAGACAGGTACCGCACGATCGAGAGGTCGTGGCTGATGAAGAGCAGCGTGGTTTTGTTTTCCCGCTGGATGTCCATCAAGAGGTCTGTCACAGCCGCCTGAACCGACACATCAAGCGCCGAGACAGGTTCGTCCGCCACAACGATCCGTGCGCCACCGGCGAAGGCACGCGCGATACCGACACGTTGCTTCTGACCACCCGAGAGTTGGCGCGGCATCCGATCTGCAAAGGCGCGGGGCAGCTTCACTAGATCAAGCAGTTCCAGCATGCGCTCGCGACGTTCGGCCTCGGAGTTTCCGATCTTGAAGATCTCGAGCGCCCTGATGATCTGACGTCCGACCGACATCGACGGGTTCAGCGTATCAAACGGGTTTTGGAAGACCATCTGAACATCCGCAACGGTGCCGGTGTCCCGGTCCTCAATCGCCGTGCTTTCGATGTTGCGGTTATCAAGCAGGATCTGGCCGTCCGTGGCTGTCTCAAGCCCCATCAGAACCTTCGCGAATGTCGACTTACCGCAGCCGGATTCGCCCACAATCGCGAGCGTTTCAGATTCCCGCGCCTCAAAGCTGAGGGTCTCGTTGGCCTTCACAACCTTCTTGTTGCCACCACCAAAGAGCGCCGATGCCGCGACCTCATAGTATTTCTTGAGGTTGTCCATCTTAAGAACCACATTGCCAGGTTCTGCCTTGGCCTTCTGCTCACCCACTTCCGGCGGCGCGGCCCAGTCGATCTCTTTGAACTTCAGACAGCGCGTGGAATGGCGATCATGGCCCTCCACATCTTCCATGAGGATATCCTGCGCGTCACAGCGGCCTTCCTCAAAGTAGTTACAGCGCGGGCCAAAGTTACAGCCCGGAGGCCGCTCGTGGGGCAGGGGGAAGTTCCCCGGGATCGCCACCAGTGGACGGCTTTCCTTGTCGGCACCTGGCAAAGGAATAGAGCGGAACAGCGCCTGCGTATAAGGGTGCTGCATCTTGTCAAAGACGTCTTCAATCGAGCCACGCTCGACCGCTTCACCGGAATACATCACGCAAAGCCTGTCGCAGGTTTCCAGAACCAGACCAAGGTTGTGCGAGATAAACAGCATCGAGGTGCCGTATTTCTTGCCCAGATCCTTCACGAGTTCCACAACAGCCGCCTCAACGGTCACATCAAGCGCTGTGGTCGGCTCGTCCAAAATCAACAGTGCCGGTTTGGACATCAGCGCCATCGCAATAACGATCCGCTGCTGCTGACCACCGGAAAGCTGGTGTGGGAAGGAGTTCAGCATCCGCTCAGGGTCTGGCAGGCGCACATCTGTGACCACTTCCAGCGCCCGCGCATAGGCTTCTTTTTCCGACACACCTTCGTGGATCATCGGCACTTCCATCAGCTGCTTGCCGATCTTCATCGCAGGGTTCAGCGAGGCCATCGGTTCCTGATAGATCATCGCGATCTCATTGCCGCGCACATCGCGCAGCTCTTCGTCGCTCATCTCGCTCAGATCGCGGCCCTTGAACTTGATCGAGCCGCCAACGATGCGGCCGTTCTTGCCCAAATCCTGCATGACACCCAAGGCCACAGTGGATTTACCGCAACCGGATTCTCCAACAAGGCCAACAGCTTCGCCCGGTTGCACGGTTACTGAGAAGTCCATCACCGCAGGAATTTCACGCAGACGGGTGAAGAAAGAAATCGAGAGCTTGTCGATTTCTAGAATTGGACCGTCATAGTCTTCCATCTTACTCATTTTTATCTCCCTGGTTAGAGCATCAGGCCGCTTGGGCTTTCTCTTGCTCTAAATATCTCGGGGGTCCGGGGGCTGGCCCCCGAACCATGATTGCTTAGTCGCGGAGGCTCTCTTCGCGCAGACCATCGGCCAGAAGGTTCAGGCCCAGAACCAGCGTCAGCAGGGCAAACGCAGGTGGCAGAACCGGATGCACATAAAGCTGCATCAGTTTACGGCCATCGTTGATGGTTGTGCCCCAGTCCGGGCTCTCTGGTGGCAGGCCAAGGCCAAAGAAGCCCAAGGTGCCAAGCAGGATGGTCGTGTACCCAATCCGCAGACAGAAATCGACGATCAGCGGGCCACGCGCGTTGGGCAGGATCTCCCAGAGCATGATATACCACGGACCTTCGCCCCGGGTTTGTGCCGCCGCCACATAGTCGCGTGTCTGGATGTCCAGCGCGAGGCCTCGGACGATCCGGAACACGGTGATCGAGTTCACGAAGGCCACCGAAACAAACACCACAAGGAAGCCTGACGAGATGTCAAAGAGGTCCAGTGTAGACGGCAGAACATCAATGGCAGACCCTTTGGCCGAAACGAGGCAAAGGTAGAACCAGAACATCAGGCCGACGACCGAGATCAAAAGCGGTGTACGCAGGCGTGGACGGGTATAGAACCGCGAGTTCAGCAAAACCGCCACAAAGATGATCGGGAAGATGAACAAGACCACCGCCAGATAGTTCGGTACGCCGATCGCCACGATCTCTGGTGTCACCAAGAGGTAGAACAGCAGGATCACAGGGAAGGCCAGAACGAGGTTTGCCAGGAACGACAGGAAGGTGTCCAGACGCCCGCCAAAGTAACCTGCTGGCAGACCTAGCGTGATGCCGACCATAAAGGCAAAGAGCGTCGCTGGCGGTGCGATGGTGATCACGATCCAGCTGCCTTCGACCACGCGGCTAAAGACGTCACGCGCGAGGTTGTCACCGCCCAAGAGGTAGTAAGGATAGTCGCCCTCCTCGATGCCGCGTAGCGGGGTGCCAGGCCCCTTGTTCTTCATGCCAGAGACCTGAGCGAGCTCGTCATGCGTGGTGATCATGTCAAATACGCCGGCAAAGACCGCCGTATAGACCCAGAACATCACGATGCCAAAACCGATCATGCCGACGGTGCTGTCAAAGAGCTTGCCGTAAAGGCCCAGCTTGCGCTTGTAGACAATCGAGATCAGGAAGGTCGCCAAAAGCGAGATCCAGACCGGCGAAAGCTGCGCCGCAAGCGCGCCGACGATACCGACAGTGCCCAATGGGGTGAACATGCCAGCCACGATATAGACGACGATTAAAGCCAAGAGCGCCAGCAAAGCATAGCGTACGGCCATGCCGATCATTGCGTTAGGTCCGCGGTCTCGAATGATGGTGCCATCTGCGAGAATACGGTCGTTGACCGCAGGCAGCGCATAGGCGCCGACTACCTGAATGGCGACGAGGATCAGAAAGATCACCAGCACCACAGAGAAGATCGGATCAACAAAGGCTCCGAAAGGGCCTGTCCAGGTTAATGGTTCCATAATCAGGCCTCCTTACGAAATACGGATACGTGGGTTGAGATAGACATAGCCGATGTCCGATATCAGCTGCGTCAACAGAACGACGACCACCGAGACGACCGAAACCGCCAAGAGTACGTCGATGTCGTTGTTGCCCGCCGCATTCACCAGCTGCCAGCCGAACCCTTTGTAGTTAAAGAGGTTCTCAACGATCACCACGCCGTTCAACAGCCACGGTACCTGCAGCATGATCACGGTAAACGGCGCGATCAGAGCGTTCCGAAGCGCGTGTTTGATGACCACATTGCGGAAGTTCACACCCTTGAGGCGCGCGGTCCTGATATATTGCGCCGTCATGACTTCGGCCATCGAAGCCCGCGTCATCCGCGCGATATAGCCCATGCCGTAGAGCGCAATGGTCAGAACCGGCAGGAAGAAGTTTTCAAAGGTCGGCGTTTCCATCGCTTTGGCGGCCGTGCCTTTAAAGAGCGTCTTGCCTTCGATCAGACCCATCTCGGCGAGCCATGGGCTCAGACCATAACGGGAAGAGGCGAGGAAGACGATAAAGATAACACCAGATACATATTCCGGCGTCGCGGTAGAAAGGATCGAGACGGTAGAGAGGCTTCGGTCAAGCTTGCTGCCTTCGCGCATGCCCGCCAAGACCCCGATTATTAGGGCCGAGGGCACCATAAGCACCATGACCCACCACATCAGATAGCCGGTATTTGCAAGCCGTGTGCCTAAAACGTCAGCCACAGGCGCCTTGGCAACCGTGGACCAACCCCAGTCCCCTTGAAGAATACCGCAATAATTTGGGACTTCTTCGGTGGTCATGCCCGGGCGGACACATTTACCAAGAGGCACGCCGTCTTTTTCTGTCAGATAGCCCGGCGCAAGGCCGACCCATTCCAGATACTTCCGGGGTGTGGATTGCAAATAGCCGCGATCTTCGAGGAAACTCGCAACGGCCTCATCCGACATCCTGAAGTTACCCTGCGTTTTCGCAAGCTTCTCCAGGTTGGGATAGAGGTTCGTCATGAAGAACACGATATAGGTGAGGCAGAGTGCTGTAAGCAGCATCACGCCAAACCGTCTTAGAATGAAAAGTCCCATATCTTCTCCGCTTTGCCGTTACCGAAAAACAAGGCTTGGTCACTCGTTAACCAATTGACAAAAACACAAAGCGGCTGCCGCCGGGGCCGCGAAAAGGCGGACTCCCAGAGTGACTGGATTGAACATGAATTTCTCCCCGGCCATATATGGCTCTAGCTTTCGTTTTGCCGCGACTCCGGGTGCGTGTCAGGCGCACCATCCGCCACAGTCTTTCGTTTAGGTGAGACTATTCGGCCCGATAAATGACCATCCGTCAATGGACGGGATCGTCATAATCGACCCAAAAACGACATGCATGTCGAAAACTGGCGTTTTTAGAAAGAAACCGTGCAGAAAGCTAACCCTGGGTCAGGCTGCCTGTAAGTGTCTGAAATTGTTTCGCAAATTGCTCGGCGTTGTGCCGCAGTGCTGCTGAATGAAGCGCGTAAAGTAGGCAGCGCTGCCAAATCCTAACGATTCGGCGATCGCCTTGATGGAAAGGTCGCTGTTCTCTAATTCCATGCGCGCTTTGTAGAGCACGCATTGGGATAGGACATCAGCCGCGGTGATTCCGCTGGTCTGGCGACAAACGCGCGCCAGATGGGTTGGCGTCACGTCGAGCATCTGCGCGAAATCAGCCATGGAATGGCCTTCACTAAAGCGCTCAGCGGCCAGATCATGGAACTTTTCCACCAGCCTTTCAGCAGCCTTGGGGCGTTTGGGTTCATATTGCTCGCGCATCTCTCGGCGCAGCCAAATGGACAAGAGCTGGGCATGCGCTTGCAGGACTTCGCCTTGCAGTGGGCGATCCTTTTCAATCTCGCGTCGCATGTCGTCAATCAGGGCAGTCAACTCACTCTGAGCCTGAGGCTCCATGATGCGCAGTTGCTGACAACGATCCGGGAAATTCGCGGCCTCGGCGTCTTTGATGGCCACAGCAAGGCCCAAAGCTCCGCGGCCCAGTTCAATCGACCAAAGCTGGCCGTTGGGCACGTAAATCGCGTGATAGGTGCTAAAGCCACGGCGATGCCCATGCAGGTTCACAACCCCCTGACCGCGCGTGGTCCAGATCAGCAACCCGCCTTGTTGCGGATGCATCAGCTCCAACGTCCACGACGCAGATTGACCCAATTGAGCCAGTGTCATCACTTGAACCGGTTGTGACATGTCTGCGCGTCCCCTTATCTTACGTACTGGTCAAACAAATTGTTCGATTTGTTACAATCAGTGCGCCCCACTCGGGTCAGCTTACGCGAGCTATCTTTAAAAAAAAGTTTTAATTTTCCGGATTAACTATCCTGACGGATAGGTAGGGGGAGTTTTTTCCAATGAGACATACGGCTTTTAAACCAGGTGCGCTGTCGTTTGGCATATTGGCGCGTCAAGATTGTTGCCAGTTCGCGTGCACGATCCAGAGACAATTCCCCCTGAACATGGCGGATTAGTTCCAATGCGCCAATAGTCTTAGCGCTTGGGGCCTTGGGATCCCAGGTTTCCAGATTCGCGCGCGCCTCATCCAGCGCGCCTGCTTTGAGCATCAGGTCGAACCTTTGTTCGATACGTGCGTTTAGCCAGGTCTTATCGGCTTCCATCAGGCAGGTAACGTATTGGTTTTTATGAAGTAATGATGGAGGGGTTTCGTCTTGCCACCGCCAGATCGGCTTGCCTGTCGTGCGCAGAACTTCCCAGGCACGCTGCACGCGCATCGGGTTTTGAACATCAATGCGGCTAAGGGTTTCCGCATCCAATTCATCTCGCAGGGACTCAAACCCTTCGGCCTTAACCCGCAAGTTTGCCTCTTCTCGGGTGGCGTCAGGCGTTGCTGGGATCTCGGCAAGGCCTTCTGTGAGGGCTGTAAAATAAAGGCCAGTGCCGCCAACAATGATGGCGCGTTCGGAGGCTAGGATTGGCTTTATCTCTCGTAGCCAATGGCCGACAGAATAGGCTTGATCGCCCGAAATATGCCCGTAGAGGCGGTGCGGGGCTGCGGCTTCGTCCTCGGCACTGGGTCGCGCAGAGAGGATCGGCCAATTGTCATAAATCTGTAAGGCGTCCGCATTAACGATGACCCCACCTTGTTTGGCAGCAATCTCAAGCGCCAAAGCTGATTTGCCGCTGGCGGTAGGCCCTGCAATCAAGACGTGTTTGTCCGAGGGGATTTTACTGAGATCGATCACTGCCAAAGGCCTTTGCTGCGTTTTTGCGTCCAAAGCGTCAGATTCTCTGACATCGCGCATTGAACCTGCGCCGCTTTTCCGACATCTTGCGCACAATTTAAATGTTTGCGTGAACGGAGTGCAACATGAGTGAGGCAGCCCCTGAATCTGAGACCACCTATAAACGCGTGATGCTCAAAATATCTGGGGAAGCCCTGATGGGGGATCAAGGGTTTGGCCTGCATCCTCCGACCGTTCAAAGGATTGCCCAAGAGGTGAAGGCGGTTCACGATCTGGGCGTCGAAATCTGTCTGGTCATCGGTGGTGGCAATATCTTCCGCGGTCTTTCGGGATCCGCGCAGGGGATGGAACGCACCACGGCTGACTACATGGGTATGTTGGCGACAGTGATGAATGCGCTTGGTATGCAGTCCGCTTTGGAAGAAATCGGCGTCTTTACCCGCGTGATCTCGGCGATCCGCATGGACGAGGTCGCGGAACCCTACATTCGCCGCCGGGCTGTGCGCCACCTGGAGAAGAAACGCGTCTGTATTTTCGCAGCGGGCACCGGCAACCCTTATTTCACCACGGATACAGCGGCGACCCTGCGTGCTAATGAAATGGCCTGCGAAGCGATCCTCATGGGTAAGAACGGCGTTGATGGGGTTTACGACAAAGACCCAGCCGAGCATGACGACGCTGTGCGCTATGATGCAATCTCCTACGATGAAGTTTTGTCCAAGCGCCTGAAGGTCATGGATGCCTCAGCGATCGCCTTGGCGCGCGACAACAATTTGCCTCTTATCGTCTTTGGTCTGGATGAGCCCGGCGGGTTCAAGGGGATCATGGCGGGTCAAGGCACCTATACAAAGGTCAGCTAAACCTCGTAAGCTGATCAAAACCATCGGGACGGCACGGGCCTCCCCAAAAGCAAGAGTATTCGCATGTCCGACGATTTTGAACTCGACACCGACGACCTGACGCGCCGCATGGATGGCGCGATGACCAATCTGAAAACTGAATTCGCGTCTTTGCGCACGGGCCGTGCCTCGGCCTCGATGCTGGAGCCGGTGCAGGTGGATGCCTATGGATCCATGACACCGATCAACCAGGTAGGGACAGTTAACGTGCCAGAGCCTCGGATGGTGACGATCAACGTCTGGGACAAGGCGCTTGTCGGCAAAGTCGAAAAGGCGATCCGGGAATCCGGACTTGGGATCAACCCCCAGCTTAATGGTACAATCATCATGCTGCCGATCCCTGAGCTCAACGAAGAACGTCGTCGCGAGCTGGGCAAAGTGGCCGGTCAATATGCCGAGAACGCGCGGGTCTCGATCCGTAACGTGCGCCGCGACGGGATGGACCAGATTAAGAAGGCCAAAGGGGACGGGATGTCTGAGGACGACCAGAAGCTTTGGGAAGGCGAAGTGCAGGAAATGACCGATGACTACATCAAAAAGGTCGACGAAGCGCTGGCCACCAAACAAGAAGAGATCATGCAGGTCTAAGTGACGAGTAGGGCGGTTATGGCCAAAGACACTCCGGTTCAAAACACGCCCGATCACGTGGCCATCATTATGGATGGCAATGGTCGCTGGGCCCAAAGCCGGGGGCGTCCTCGGCTATTTGGGCATCACGCTGGTGCGCGCCGCGTCAAAGAGATCGTGCGCACCTGCAAGGACCTCGATATCGGCTATCTGACCATCTATGCGTTTTCGACCGAGAACTGGAAACGCACGCAGTCCGAAGTTGCCGGGCTGATGACGCTGTTTCGTCAGTACATCAAACGCGAAGCAAAGGCCTTGAAGGAAGAGGGCGTTTGTGTCCGTTTTATTGGCGACCGCATGCGGCTAGATAAGAAGCTGCAGGGGCTGATGAACGAACTCGAAGAGGTCACTAAGGGCAATACGGTCGTCAATCTGACCATCGCCATCAACTACGGTGGCCGCGATGAGGTGGCGCGCGCGACGCAACAATTGGCGCAGGATGTGGCGGACGGTAAGCTCGATCCAAAGACCGTGAATGAGGACACATTGTCGTCCTATCTGGATACCCATGTGTTGCCAGACCCAGATCTGGTCATCCGCACCAGCGGCGAAGCGCGGATCTCGAACTTCCTTTTGTGGCAGTCTGCCTATTCGGAATATGAATTCGTCGACACGCTGTGGCCGGATTTATCGAAAGAGGAATTCACCAAGGTGATTTCGAAATTCGGCGAGCGCAACCGTCGGTTCGGCGCGGTTTCCGCATGAGTTCTGGAAACTGGGGAGACCTGCGTACGCGCGTGCTGTCCGCGATCGTGATGCTTGGAATTGGGGCAGGGGCGATCGCGACCGGGGGCCTTGCCTATATTGCCTTGATCACACTGGCTGTTGCCGGGATGAACTGGGAACTTTCTCGGATGATTGTGCCGGGCAAGACTTGGTTAGCGATTATCGTGGGCGTTGCCTCGGCGGCTGTGTTGATTGCGAGCGTTTTCGCGGCGCCTCGGCCGTTGATTGAAGCTGCTATACTGCCGGGTCTCATCGGTGCGCTTTTTGCGGCCAAAAATCGGGTGATCTTTGGCGTCTACGCGAGCCTTGTGGTAATCTCAGGCCTCGGGTTGCTCATGCTTTATGATGCGCAGGGTATTTTCCTTGTGGTCTGGCTGATTTGCGTGGTCGTGGCCACCGATGTGGCGGGGTATTTCGCGGGCAAAGCGATTGGCGGCAAGAAATTCTGGCCTAGCATCAGTCCCAAAAAGACATGGGCTGGTATTCTCGCGGGCTGGGCGGCGGCTGCAGTGGTCGGTGGTTTCATGGGCGGAGAAGAGCTCGCGGCGATCAGCGTCTTTATGTCCTTTGCCAGCCAGCTCGGCGACATCGCCGAAAGCGCCATCAAACGTCGCTCTGGTGTCAAAGACAGCTCGAACCTGATCCCCGGACATGGCGGGCTTTTGGACCGGTTCGACGGCTTGATTGCCGCCAATCTCGTGGTGTTGATCGCGCTTCTTACACTTGGCTTGTAAGGCTATAGCGGCTAAAGCAAGCGCAACAGGGTAAGGGGATCCATGCGACGCGTTTCTATCTTTGGGGCGACCGGCTCGATTGGGCAAAACACGCTGGATCTGATCCGCCGCGACCGAACGAGCTATGATGTTGTTGCCCTGACGGGCGGTGCGAATATTCCGCAACTGGCACATGACGCGATAGATTTGGGTGCCGAGATTGCGGTCACAGCCTATCCCAACCGTCTTGAAGATCTGCGCGCAGCTTTGTCAGGCACAGGTATTGAGGCGGCCGCTGGTGCTGAGGCGATTGCTGACGCTGCCGCACGACCTGCGGATTGGGTGATGTCGGCCATCGTTGGCGCCGCTGGTCTTGAGCCCGGATTGATCGCCATGTCCACCGGCGCGACGCTGGCTTTGGCAAATAAGGAAAGCCTTGTGACCGCGGGCGATCTTGTCCACCGCACTGCCGCCAAGCACGGCACTGAAATCTTGCCTGTGGATAGCGAACACTCCGCGGTTTTTCAGGGGCTCATTGGCGAAGACATCGCCTCTGTTGAGCGTATCACGATCACCGCCTCAGGCGGTGCTTTCCGCGATTGGCCGCTGGAAGAGATGGCCAAAGCCACGCCAGAACAGGCCGCAACACATCCCAACTGGGACATGGGTCAGCGCATCACGATAGACTCAGCCTCTATGTTCAATAAAGCCCTAGAGGTCATTGAAACAAAAGAGTTCTTCGGCGTCGCGCCACGTCAAATCGAAGTGCTTGTGCATCCGGAATCTCTGGTTCACGCACTGGTTGGCTTCAACGACGGAGCCCTAATGGCCCACGTCGGCCCGCCCGACATGCGTCACGCCATCGGCTTTGCTCTGCACTACCCGGATCGCAAGGACCTGCCGGTCGAACGTCTCGATCTGGCGCGTATTGGTCAGCTCACGTTCAAAGCCCCCAATCCCGACCGCTATCCGGCGCTCAGGCTCGCCTGGGATGTGATGGAGATCGGCGGCATGGCGGGGTGCATTTTCAATGCTGCCAAGGAAAAGGCGCTAGATGCGTTCATCGACCATCAGATCGGTTTTCTGGATATGGCGGATGTGGTAGAGGCGACGCTGAATAAATTGGCCGCCGACAGCTGCCTTATTAATGCCGAAATGACCCTTGATACGGTCAAGCAAACAGACCATCTCGCACGTAAGACTGCGACCGAGATCATTGCGACGAGGGGATAGACCTTGGATCTGACAACACTTCTGCCGTCCTTTGGGTCGAGCCTCTGGGCGATTGTGTTTTTCATCATTGCTTTGTCGATCATCGTGGCAATCCATGAATATGGGCACTACATCGTCGGACGCTGGTCCGGCATCCATGCTGAGGTGTTTTCCTTGGGCTTTGGGCCTGTCCTTTATTCCACTCATGACAAACGCGGAACCAAATGGCAGATCGCGGCGATCCCTTTGGGGGGCTATGTGCGTTTTAAAGGTGATGCCAATGCGGCCTCTGGTCCGAACGGAGAGCTGATTTCCTCGCTCTCGCCTGAAGAGCTGCGCACGACTATGCACGGCGCGCCGCTTTGGGCGCGTTCGGCGACCGTCGCGGCAGGGCCGATCTTTAACTTTATTCTCTCGATCCTGATCTTCGCGGGCGTGATCTTCAGCCAAGGCGTTGTGGGCGATAAGCTGATCGTGGGCGATCTGCGCGCGCTGCCAAATGCCGAGTATACGCTTGAAGCAGGCGATGAGGTGCTCGCGATTGAGGGTGTGCCCTTTCCTGATGGCACGGATGCAGAGGCCTCTGAGTCTTTTCTAGAGTTGCTGCCACGCACACCCTATCTGGATTACACTGTATTGCGGGACGGTGACCAGATGACGGTCACCGGACCATACTTCTATCCGCCTTTGATCGTAGAACTGGCTGCCCGTGGCGCCGCGATGGACATCGGGATGGCCTCTGGTGACGTGATCACAGCGATTGACGGGCAAAACATCTATGCGTTTCGGGATCTGAAAGAAGCGGTTGAAGGCGGCAATGGCGAACCACTGAAACTGGACGTCTGGCGCGATGGTCAGATGCTCGATTTCGTGCTTGTCCCACGCCGCGTCGACGAACCTTTGGCAGAGGGCGGGTTTCAGACTCAATGGCGCATCGGCATCGCCGGTGGAGTGGCTTTTGACCCGGCACGCGAAACGCCCGGTGTCGGTGAGGCGTTTTCTGCGGCGGTCAATCAGACCGGACGCATCATCGAAGGGTCGATCTCTGGCCTCTATCACATGATCACTGGCGCGATTTCGAGCTGTAACCTCTCGGGGCCGGTGGGCATTGCGCAGACTTCTGGCGCGATGGCAAGCCAAGGTGCAGATAACTTCATCTGGTTCATTGCCGTTCTGTCCACCGCCATTGGCCTGTTGAACCTGTTCCCGATCCCGGTGCTGGATGGGGGGCACCTGATGTTTCACGCCTATGAGGCCGTCAGTGGCCGTCCGCCCAGTGATCGCGTGGCGCGTGTTCTGATGTCGATCGGTCTGGCGATCGTCCTCAGCCTCATGGTCTTTGGCCTGACGAACGATTTATTCTGCCCTTAATTCAAAATTTACAGGTCCTGCCCAATTCTTGCCCCATTTAGCGGGCAAGAAGGTTTCTGAAAGCAAATGCGAGAGAAACCATGCAGACGATCAGTAACGGATATCAGGCTCTTGGCGTCCTTTGGGCGGTGAACTGGGAACGCTTCTTGTTTCCTGCCGTGATGCTCGTTTGCCTGAGCGTATGGCACTATGTCGGATCCCAAGGGTTCTTCTGGCACTAAATTAACCCATTTGTTGAGCCCGGAGCGCGGTTGCCACAGCAATCCGCGCCCTTTTGCGTATATGTCTTTAGGTCCGCAACAATCCCCAATGCGCTTTTGACATTGTCCCCGCGAACAAGTACTCAGTTACGGTCTGGGAATGTCTGTCGGGATGAGGATTTATGAGCAGTAATTTCAGAGGGAAAGCGCCCTCTAAAGCGGTAGAGTTGTCCAAGCCGCGTCACCTGTTGTTCGCGATTTCTCTTTTAATTTCAATGCTGTTTGTGCTGCTGCCAGCTGTGTCAAACGCACAAAGCTTTAATTTGAATGCCATTTCCGTCGAAGGAAACAACCGTATCGATGACAGCGCCGTCATCGGTTACGCGGGAATCGCTCCGGGTCAGGTGCTGTCGGGTGGCGATCTGAACGAAGCTTATCAGAACATCCTTGCGTCCGGCCTGTTTGAGAGCGTCGAGTTCACGCCGCGCGGCAATACGCTGGTGATTTCCGTTGTCGAATACCCAACCATTAATATCATCAGTTTTGAGGGCAACCGGCGCCTCAAGGACGATGCGCTCTCTCAGGCGATTTCGTCCCAGTCCCGCCGCGTGTTCAACCCATCCACCGCGGAAAACGACGCGATTGCAATTGCCGAGGCCTATGCTGCGCAGGGCCGGATTGCGGCACGTGTGACACCACGCATCATTCGCCGGTCTGACAACCGCGTTGATCTGGTGTTTGAGATCTTCGAAGGCTCATTGGCTGAAATCGAACGTCTGGGCTTTGTCGGCAACCGTCAATTCAGCGACCGCCGTCTGCGCCGTGTTCTTGCGACGAAACAGGCCGGTATCCTGCGCCAGTTCTTCCGCAGCGATACGCTGGTTGAGGACAGGATCGAGTTCGACAAGCAGGTTCTGCGTGATTTCTATCAGTCCCGCGGCTATGTGGATTTCCGCGTCACCGGCGTAAACGCCGAGCTGGCCAGAGAGCGTGACGGCTATTTCATCACATTCAACGTCGAAGAGGGGCAGCAGTTCACCTTTGGCGAGATCACCACAGTATCCAACATCGACGATGCAGATGCCGAAGAATACCAAGACACGCTACGGATCCGTCCGGGCGTTGTGTACTCTCCGTCCTTGGTGGAAAGCTCGATTGCGCGACTGGAACGTCTGGCCAACCGTCAAGGTCTGGATTTCGTGCGGATCGAGCCGCGTATTTCTCGTAATGATCGTGACCTCAGCCTTGATGTTGAGTTCGTCGTCGACCGTGGTCCTCGCATCTTTATCGAGCGCATCGATATTGAGGGCAATACCACGACCTTGGACCGGGTTGTCCGTCAACAGTTCAATGTGGTCGAAGGCGATCCGTTTAACCCGCGTGAGATCCGTGAATCTGCGGAACGTATTCGGGCATTGGGCTTCTTTGCCAATTCCGAAGTGAATGCGCGTGAAGGCTCGCGTCCGGATCAGGTGATCGTGGATGTGGATGTCGAGGAACAGAACACGGGCTCTCTGAGCTTCGGTGGTACCTATTCCACCGACAGCGGTTTTGGTCTGGTGGCTGGCTTCAAGGAACGCAACTTCCTTGGGCGTGGTCAGGAACTTGCGGTTGATATCTCAACCTCACCGGATGTGAACAACTATCAGCTGTCGTTCACCGAGCCTCGGTTCCTGGGGCGCAATGTGGCAGTTGGTTTTGCTTTGGCCTATCAGGATGTATCGATTGCGGATGCGCGTTACACCAACACGGTCGGCTCGTTTAAGCCTTTCGTCGGCTTCCAGTTGGGCGAACGCAGCACGATGCAGTTGCGATATAGCTATGAAAACGTGGAAATGACGGTGCCAACAGCCTCTTTGATCGCGGGCTCTGTGATTGATTCAGAAGCAGCTGTAGGCACGCAACTAGGCAGCGGTATTGGTTATACGTACCAATATGACTCGCGCGTTGGCGGCTTGAATCCAGATGCGGGTGTGTTGTTTGAATTGTCTCAAGATTTCTATGGTCTGGGCGGGGATATCGAATATCTAAAGACCACCGCCAAAACCATTGCGCAGCGTAAGATCCTGCAGGGTGAAGTTACTCTGAGAGCGACTCTCGAAGGTGGTGCAATTATTGCACCAAACAATGACACTCGGGTTCACAACCGTTTTGCGCTGAGCTCTTCGCAGATCCGTGGCTTTGAACCTTTGGGCATCGGGCCTCGGGATCAGGTCGGTGCGGCAGATGACGGTCTTGGCGGCAAATACTATGCCGTCGCGCGGTTTGACGCTGAGTTCCCAATTGGTTTGCCAGAGGAATATGGTATCTCGGGCGGCTTGTTCTATGACATCGGCTCTCTGTGGGATACCGATGGCAGCCTGACCAATGTGGTCGGCAATGACTTCTCGTTGCGCCAGACGGTGGGTGTGTCGCTCTTCTGGGATACCCCGATTGGTCCGTTGCGGTTCAACTTCTCTAAAGCGCTACAAAAAGAGGCCTTTGACAAGGAACAGACCTTTAATCTGACCCTACGGACAGAGTTCTAAACGTGTCTTTCTTGCGCAAGTTTGCGTGCTTCGTGGCGGTCTTGATCGGGGCCGCCACAAGTGTTTCGGCCCAAAGCGCGAGCGATCTGCCGCGTATAGTTACCAGTCCGATCCTAGTGATCCAGTCAGAACGGCTGTACGCAGAATCCGATTTCGGCAAACGGGTGGCGCGGGAACGGGATGATGCGATCGCGGCGCTTGAGGCGGAAAATGAGCGTGTTGCCACTGAGTTGGAAGAAGAAGAGCGTGTGCTGACAGAACAGCGCAAAACCATGCCGTCCGCTGATTTCAGGGCCGCGGCGGATGCCTTTGATGCCAAGGCTCAGGCGGCCCGAGAGGCTCAGATCAACAAACAGCGTGAGATTGCGCAAAATGCTGAAGACGAGCGCCAACGCTTCATAAGGTCGCTTAATCCGGTGTTGGAGCAAATCTTGGCTGAGTCCAACGCGTTGATCATTCTCGAACGTCGCACAGCCTTTGCTGTGCGCGATGTTCTGGACGTGACGGATCGTGCGTTGTTTCAAGCCAACCGCATTCTGGGCGACGGCACCGAAGCCCCAGAGCAATAGTGCGAAACAACCTGTGACTTGCCCTAACAGTGCCAGATTGCTAGGGGTTTCAGGAACCGCACTGACTTATTGCAGGACAAAATATGACCGAGCTCAAAAGCGCCGATATCCATCTGATCCAACGTCTTATCCCACATCGCTACCCGTTTCTGCTGGTGGACAAAGTGGTCGATATCGATGGCTATCAATCCGCGAAGGGCATCAAGAATGTCACCATGAACGAGCCGCATTTTCAGGGTCATTTCCCGGGCAACCCGATTATGCCGGGCGTGACCATCATCGAGGCGATGGCTCAGACCGCGGCGATCATGGTGGGCACCGAGCTTGGGCTCGAAGACAAGAACATGCAGGTCTATTTCATGGCCATCGACAAATGCAAATTCCGCCGCATGGTGGTGCCGGGCGATGTGCTGGAAATGAAACTGCAGACCACCCGCGGCAAGCCTGGTGGTAAAGTCTGGAAATTCTCTGGCGTGGCCGAAGTCGAGGGTGAAATGGCGGCAGAAGCCGAATTCACCGCGATGATGGAAATGCCGAAAGCCTGATCCATGACGATTTCCCCACGAGCGAATATTCATCCTTCTGCCGTAGTTGAGGAAGGCGCCGTCATCTCAGATGGTTGCGAGGTCGGTCCGTTCTGTTTGGTTGGCCCTCAGGTCGTCCTGAAACCCGGTGTGGTGCTGAAATCCCATGTCGTTGTGACTGGGGACACTAAGGTTGGCGAAGAGACGGTGATCTTTCCTTTCTCGGTCATCGGGGAAATTCCGCAGGATTTGAAGTACAAGAGCGCGACCAGCAAGCTGGTCATCGGCAAACGCAACCGCATTCGCGAGGCTGTCACCATGAACGGTGGCTCCAAAGGCGGTGTCGGCGTGACCAAGGTTGGCGACGACGGGTTCTTTATGAACGGTTGCCACGTGGCGCATGATGCGCAGATCGGGAACAATGTGGTCCTTGTGAACTCGGTTGCTGTCGCGGGGCACTGTATCATCGAAGATAATGTGATCGTCGGAGGCCTTTCGGGCGTGCATCAGTTCGTCCGCATCGGCAAAGGTGCGATCATTGGTGCTCTGACCATGGTAACCAATGATGTGATCCCCTATGGCCTTGTTCAGGGACCGCGCGGGCAGCTTGATGGGTTGAACCTTGTGGGCCTCAAACGCCGTGGCGTTGCGCGTGAGGACATAACTGCGCTCAGGGCGGCCTTTCAGATGCTGGCACAGGGAGAGGGCTCTTTCATGGAGCGCAGTGAGCGTTTGGGCGAAGAGACCGACAGTCCTTATGTGAAGGACATTGTTGAGTTTGTGTTGGCCAAAAGCGACCGATCATTCTTGACGCCGCGCTAAAACATGGAGCGTTTGGCGATCATTGCAGGGTCAGGCGCACTGCCAGTGGAGCTGGCCGAGGACCACACTAAGGCCGTTCTGGTGAGCCTTTCAGGTATGTCGCACGATCTGCCTCAGACGCGCGAGCACCATTTTGAGAAACTCGGTGGCTTGTTCGCGGATCTTAAGGCGCAGGGCGTGCACGAAGTGGTTTTTGCAGGGGGTATGTCAAGACCTGATCTTGATCCGGCGGAGTTTGATTCCTTTATGATTGAAACAGCGCCTCGACTAATGGCTGCTTTTCAGCAGGGGGATGATCATCTGCTGCGCCTAGTTATGAGGTTGTTTGAAGAACAGGGGCTGACAATCCGTGGTGCGCATGAGCTGCTGCCCGAGGCGAAGGCTCCGAAAGGCTTGATCACAGGCCCAACGCCAAGCGATCAAAATCTGGCAGATGCTGCACGCGGCGCTCAGATCCTTGCCACTCTTGCGCCGCTCGATTTGGGGCAGGGCTGTGTGGTGGCTTCTGGTCTCTGTCTGGGTATTGAGACGCTTCAAGGCACCGATGCTTTGCTGGATTTTGTGGCTCGGACCCCCGTGCATCTGCATCGCACGGCGGGTGTCTTTATCAAAGCGCCCAAGGTCGGGCAGGACCTGCGCGTGGACATGCCCGCTATTGGTCCAGAGACCGTTAAACATGTCGCAGAGGCGGGCCTTGCGGGGATTGCTCTGGCGGCTGAGCGCGTGCTGATCCTGGACCGTGTGCGGACCCTTGGGCTGGCGGCTTCTCTGGGTGTGTTCATCTATGGGCTGGAGGAGATCTAGGTGAAGGTCTACCTCATTGCCGGAGAACTATCGGGCGACCGCCTTGGCGCGGCTTTGATGGAGGGGCTTAAGACGCTCTATGAAGGCGACATTGAGTTTCGCGGGGTCGGCGGGCCTTTGATGGCGGATGAAGGGCTGAACAGTCAGTTCCCGATGAACGAACTGTCGGTCATGGGCATTGCAGAGGTTCTGCCGAAATACTTCCACCTGAAGCGCCGTATTCGCGAATGTGCTGACGCCGTGTTGGGTTGGCAGCCCGATGCTATGATCACCATCGACAGTCCGGATTTCTGCCTGCGCGTTGCAAGATTGGTACGCGAGGCCAGCGACATTCGCACGGTGCACTATGTCGCGCCCTCGGTCTGGGCGTGGCGTCCGAAGCGGGCGGCAAAGATGGCCAAGCATATTGATCAGGTGCTGGCGCTCTTGCCGTTTGAACCACCCTATATGGAAGCCGAGGGGATGCGTTGCGATTTTGTTGGGCATCCCGTGGTGAACGAGCCTTTGGCCGATGTGGCCGATGTGGATGCATTTCTGGCATCTCTAAACGGTGCGGCAGAGGATCCGGTCGTTCTGGTTTTGCCAGGAAGCCGGCGGTCTGAAGTCACACGCCTGTTGCCGGTGTTTATCGACGTAATGGAACGGCTCAATCAGGAACGCCCCGATCTGCGGTTTGTGTTGCCTGTGGCAGGGCCTGTCGCGGATCTGGTGCGCGAGATGATCAATGACATGGCGTCGCCGCCGGTGCTTATCGATCCCTCTGGTCTCTCTTCGCAAGAGGCTCTGATGCGCAAGCGGGCAGGGTTTCAAGCCGCAGATATTGCGCTGGCAGCGTCAGGCACTGTGTCTCTTGAACTGGCGGCTGCGGGCACGCCGATGGTGATCGCCTATGACGTCAGCTGGCTGTCGCGCCAGATCTTCAAACGCATGCTTAAGATCGACACGGTGACCCTCGTTAATCTGGTCAGCGAGACGCGCGTTGTGCCCGAATTTATCGCTGAGAATTGCCAACCTGAGGCAATCACCAAGGGTGTGTTAAAGCTGTTGCAGGCTCCGCAAGAGCAAGCCGAGGCCCTGGAGCTTACGATGAAGCGACTCGGACGCGGAGACCAAGATCCCGGCCTTCGCGCCGCCAGAGCCGTGCTCGACGGCCTCTCTACGTCGAAATCTACTTAAAATTCGATCAGCTCTTCCAGATCCAGCCGCCGCCAAAAATCCGGCTGCCTTCGCTTTCATAGAACACGCAAGCCTGCCCCGGAGAGACGCCTTCCTCGGGTGTCAAAAGCTCGACTTCGGCGGTGGTGTCAGACAGAGGCCGCAAGATTGCCTCACGCGGCGGACGGGTTGAACGCACCTTGACCGATACATGCCATTCGGATTTCGACGTAAAGGGTTCATCACCCAGCCAGTTGATCTCGCGTACAGGCACGATCCGCGTGGCCAGCATGGACTTGGGGCCCACGATGACCTGCTTAGCGTCCACATCCAGTTTCACCACATAAAGAGGATCCGCGAGGCCCCCGATGCCGAGGCCACGACGCTGTCCGATCGTGTAGTGAATGACGCCATTGTGCTTACCCAAAACGCGGCCCTCAGGATCGACGATCTCGCCGGGTTCTGCCGCGCCAGGGCGCAGTTTTTCAATCACAGAGGCATAGTCACCATTGGGCACAAAGCAGATGTCCTGGCTGTCAGGCTTGTCTGCCACGGCCAGCCCGTATTCGGCCGCCAAGGCGCGGGTTGCGTCTTTGTCAGGCAAATGCCCCAGCGGGAAGCGCAGGTAGTCGAGCTGCTCTGGCGTGGTAGAAAAGAGGAAATAGCTCTGATCACGCCGCGCATCTTCGGCGGAATGCAGCTCGGCCCCATGTGCGCCCATTTTGCGCTGGATGTAGTGGCCTGTGGCCATGCAATCGGCGTCCAAATCCTTGGCCGTTTCCAAGAGATCTTTGAACTTCACGCGCTCATTGCAGCGGATGCAGGGCACAGGGGTCGCGCCCGCCAGATAGCTGTCGGCAAATTCATCAATCACTGCGTCCTGAAAGATGTTTTCATAGTCCAGCACATAGTGTGGAAAGCCTTTTTCCTCAGCCACACGGCGCGCGTCGTGAATGTCGATGCCTGCACAACAAGCGCCCTTTTTCGCCAAAGCCGCGCCGTGGTCATAAAGCTGCAGAGTCACGCCGACCACGTCATAGCCCTCATCGGCCAGTTTCGCAGCCACAACCGAGCTGTCTACGCCGCCCGACATAGCGACGACAACGCGCGTCTCGGAGGGCGGCTTTGCAAAGCCAAGGGAATTGACCGGATGATCCGTGAGGGCGTTCATTTGGGGCTCCGTTCAGGGCGAGAAAGAAAGGAATATAGGAAAATCCTAATTACTCTCAAGGGGCCGCTTCATGCGGCGTTAAGTGCGTTTTCCACATTCTGTCCTCGGACAAAAGAGGTGGGACCATGTTTTTGAAAAAAGTGAACGGCTTTCGGACGGTGAAATTGCCCAATGGCAAGGTGTTTTCGCAGGCAGATCTGCCGCCGAAAGGCACATCGCGCTGGGTGGCCTCGCGCAAGGCTGCCGTGGTGCGTGGGGTGGCTTATGGGCTGATCAGCAAGGATGAGGCACTGCGCCGCTATAACCTCAGCAATGAAGAGTTCGTGCAATGGTCGGTCGCGATCCACAAGCACGGAGAAGAGGCGCTCAAGACCACAGCGCTACAAAAATTTAGACAACCGTAAAGCGAATTCTTCAGTTTTTGCTGCCTGTTAATTTGAAATTAACTTGTTTTTACACACAGTTGCGTAGCTGACCGTTCTCTATTCCCAGTTCTTTGGAGTTAAAGTTAATGCGCATTCTTTTAGTTGAAGACGATCCGACCACGACCAAAAGCATCGAAATGATGCTGAGCCACGCCAACCTGAACGTCTATTGCACACATCTTGGCGAAGAAGGCATCGATCTGGCCAAGCTCTATGACTATGACCTGATCCTTCTGGACCTTGGCTTGCCGGATATGGCCGGTCACGAAGTATTGCGTCAAATCCGCCGTGCGCGGGTTGAGACGCCGATTCTTATTTTGTCGGGCGCAGACGATACGGAAAGCAAACTCAAGGGCTTTGGATTTGGCGCGGATGACTATCTGACGAAACCCTTCCATCGCGAGGAACTGGTGGCGCGTATTCATGCAATCATTCGCCGTTCGAAAGGTCATTCACAGTCGATCATCAAAACCGGGCGCGTGTCAGTCAATCTGGATGCAAAGACCGCGGATGTGGATGGGGCGATCGTCCATCTGACCGGCAAGGAATATCAGATGCTCGAGCTGCTATCGCTGCGCAAGGGCACGACCTTGACCAAGGAAATGTTTCTGAACCACCTCTATGGCGGCATGGACGAGCCAGAACTAAAGATCATCGACGTCTTTATCTGCAAGCTTCGCAAAAAGCTCTCTGAGGCCACGGGCGGTGAGAACTATATCGAAACGGTTTGGGGGCGGGGTTATGTGCTGCGCGACCCAGAGATTGTGGAAGCTCTCAAAGACGATCGCGTGGCCTTGCGCGCCTAGGCGTTTGCCGGTGCATTTCGCGTTAGTCGTGGTACGAAGGATTGACGCGAAATACCCGGAACCCACTGATCGACGGACCGTTTCCAAAGTAGCCGGTGAATCAGGGGCATTGCGAAACGATTTATTCTGGCTGGACGCAGGCAGGCACCCGATTTATCAAAAAGATAAATTCAGGAGCAGGTCCGGTGCAGCCAGAAAAAGACATCTCGACACTTTCCGCTTCCGAGGCTCGGGACGAGCTTGCCCGCTTGGCCAAAGTTTTGGCGCAGGCAAACACGGACTATCACACGCTTGATGCGCCAGAGCTGTCGGATGCCGAATACGACCGGCTCAAGCGGCGAAACGCGGCAATCGAGCGCGCGTTCCCGGATCTGAAACGCAGTGATAGCCCCAGCGAGCAGGTTGGGGCTGCGGTGGCTTCCGGGTTTTCCAAGGTCGAGCATGTTGTGCGCATGTTGTCGTTGGGCAATGCTTTCACAGACGAAGACGTGCAGGATTTTGACGGGCGGATCCGAAACTTTCTGGGACTGGCGGCGGATGCTCCTCTGAAGTTTACGGCCGAACCCAAGATCGACGGATTAAGCCTGTCTTTGCGATATGAAGGCGGTAGGCTTGTTCAGGCCGCCACCCGTGGTGACGGGGCAACGGGCGAAAACGTGACTGCGAATGCGCGGACGATGTCGGATGTGCCGCAGAACCTGACGGATGCTCCGGATGTGTTGGAAGTGCGCGGCGAAGTCTATATGGCGCATAGCGATTTCGAAGCGCTCAATGCCGCGCAAGAGGCCAAAGGGGACAAGCCTTTCGCCAATCCGCGCAATGCGGCGGCTGGATCTTTGCGGCAATTGGATTCCGAGGTCACCAAATCCCGTCCGCTACGGTTCTTTGCCTATGCTTGGGGGGATCTCTCAGCACCTTTGGCAGACACGCAGATGGGTGCGATTAAGCGGCTGGCTGAATTGGGTTTCGTGACCAATGATCTAACCAAGTTATGTGACGGTCCCGCCGAGATGATTGCCCGCTACAAAGACATCGAAGCGCAACGTGCGTCACTGGGCTATGACATCGATGGGGTTGTCTACAAGGTGGATGAGCTTGCCTTGCAGGACCGGCTCGGGTTCCGTTCGACCACGCCGCGTTGGGCGATTGCGCATAAATTCCCTGCAGAACTTGCCTGGACCACGCTTGAGGCAATCGACATTCAGGTCGGACGCACGGGCGCGCTGTCTCCGGTGGCGCGGCTGAAGCCGGTGACTGTGGGGGGCGTCGTTGTCTCGAATGCGACGCTGCACAATGAGGATTATATCCGAGGCCTCGATAGCAAGGGCGCTGAGATACGGGGCGGCAAAGACATTCGCGAAGGCGATTGGGTTCAGGTCTATCGCGCGGGGGATGTTATTCCGAAAGTGGCAGATGTGGATCTGTCCAAACGGCCTGCTGATGCGACGCCTTATGTCTTTCCCTCCCTTTGCCCAGAATGCGGTTCAGAGGCTGTGCGCGAAGAAGGTGATGCCGTAAGACGATGCACAGGTGGCATGATTTGCCCCGCGCAAGCAATTGAAAAGCTGAAGCATTTTGTGTCTCGTAAGGCGTTCGATATCGAAGGACTTGGCGCGAAACAGATCGAGATGTTCTTTGACGATCCAGATTTGCCGGTGCGGACACCAGCGGATATTTTTAGGCTGGAAGAGCGAGACGCCTCCAATCTGACCAAGCTTAAGAACCGCAAAGGCTGGGGCGATCAAAGCGCGGCAAACCTCTTTGCGGCCATCAATGAAAAACGCAATATCGGCTTTGGCCGTGCGCTGTTTGCGCTGGGTATCCGCCACGTCGGAGAAGCGGCGTCCAACCTGATCGCCAATCACTACGGCGACTGGCAGAGCTTTGAGGCTGCTGTGACGGCTGCCGCACAATTTGAGGGCCCCGAATGGGAAGACCTCTTGGCGATGGACAGCATCGGAGAGGTCATGGCGCGGTCTTTGGTCACCGCCTTTGCGCAAGACAAAGAGCGCGCGGTGATTGATGAGCTCGTTGCGCAATTGTCGATCCAGCCCGCCGAGAAACCAAAGGCAGAGGGCAGCCCTGTCGCGGGCAAAACCGTCGTCTTTACCGGCAAGTTGGAAAAGATGACGCGCGACGAAGCCAAGGCGCGGGCAGAGCGGTTGGGCGCGAAGGTCGCGGGTTCTGTGTCGAAGAAGACCGATCTATTGGTGGCCGGTCCAGGCGCTGGTTCCAAAGCGAAGAAAGCCGCTGATTTGGGTGTTGAAACCATCGACGAAGATGCCTGGCTTGCGCTGGTCGAAGGTCTGTGAGCAGTCGTCCGGAAATCCTGTTTCCGCTCTTTGGAGCTTTGACCAAGCTGGAAGGCGTGGGACCAAAGATCGCGCAAAACATGGCGGGGCTTGGGGTGGAAAAGCCGCGCGACCTGTTGTTTTCATTACCCTATTCTCTGGTGGATCGCCGTCGTCGCGAGACGATCCAAGGCGCTGAATTGCCCGGGATTGTGACGGTCGAGGTGGAAATCGGCACGCATCGGGCCCCCCGGAATCGCAGTGGCGCTTACCGGGTGACGGTGCAAGACGCCAAGACGTCTTTTCAGCTCGTATTTTTTCACGCGCGTGGAGATTATCTTAAGAAACAGCTGCCAGAAGGCTCTGTGCGACTGGTGTCTGGACGGGTCGAGCTGTTTGATGGGGTCGGGCAAATGGTGCATCCGGACCATATGGTGCCCGTGGAAGAGGCCGGTCAAATTCCAGAGTTTGAACCGGTTTATCCGCTAACTGCGGGGGTTACGCAAAAGGTGATGACCAAAGCGGCCCGCTCGGCGGTCGCGACCGCGCCCTTGCTCGCGGAATGGATCGATCCGGCGCAAAAGGACAAGGCCGGATGGCCAGACTGGCGGGATGCCATCGAGGCCGCGCATAGTCCGCAAGCCTTGGGGGAGATCTCGGCGACCGCGCCTGCGCGAGAACGTTTGGCTTATGATGAATTTCTGGCCCATCAGTTAACGCTGGCCCTTGCGCGGCAGCAAACACGCCGCGCGCGGGGTATCGAGAGCCACGCCAACGGGCGTCTGCAATCCAAAGTGCTGCAGGCTCTGCCATATCGGCCGACGGGCGCGCAAACCCGCGCGATTGCTGAGATTTCCGAGGATATGGCGCGGCCGGTGCGCATGAACCGCTTGCTGCAAGGCGATGTCGGGGCGGGGAAAACTCTGGTCGCTTTTGTGTCGCTCTTGGTGGCGATTGAGGCGGGTGGTCAAGGCGTCATGATGGCCCCGACGGAAATCTTGGCACGTCAGCATATGGAAGGGTTGCAGCCCCTGGCCGAGCAAGCCGGCGTGGTTGTTGAAATCTTAACGGGTCGGGACAAAGGTAAAGACCGCGCGGCGAAATTAGCGGCTCTGGAGAAGGGCGATATTCATATTCTAGTCGGCACCCATGCGGTGTTTCAGGCGGATGTGAATTTCAAAGACCTGCGGCTTGCAATCGTTGACGAACAACATCGCTTTGGCGTGCGGCAACGGCTGGAGCTGGGCAAAAAGGGCGCGGCGGCCGATGTTTTGGTGATGACGGCGACGCCGATCCCGCGCTCGCTGGCGCTAGCGCAATATGGCGATATGGATGTGTCGGTGCTGGACGAAAAACCGCCGGGTCGACAGCCGATCCAAACAGTGATGGTGTCGGACGAACGGATCTCTGAGGTGGTCGAGCGTCTGCGCAAAGCCGTTCACGAAGGTAAACAGGCTTATTGGGTTTGCCCGCTGGTGGACGAAAGCGAGGTTCTGGATCTGACGGCCGCGGAAGAGCGGTTCAAACACCTGCGCGCGGCGCTGGGTGAGGGCGTTGTGGGCCTTGTGCATGGTCAGATGCCACCGGCTGAAAAAGACGCCGCCATGAAGGCTTTTCAAAACGGCGAAACCCAAATTCTTGTGGCGACGACCGTGATCGAGGTCGGTGTCGACGTGCCCAAAGCCACGATTATGGTGATCGAGCGGGCCGAGATCTTTGGTCTGGCGCAGCTGCACCAGTTGCGGGGGCGGGTTGGCCGCGGGTCTGAGGCCTCGACCTGTCTGTTGCTGTATCAATCGCCGCTCAGTGAAAGCGGCACCAAGCGGCTGACCGTGATGCGCGAGACTAATGACGGGTTTCGGATTGCCGAGACCGATCTAGAGATGCGCGGGGCAGGGGATTTGATTGGGACAGCGCAGTCCGGCGTGCCTCGGTTCAGAATCGCTGACATGGAATCACAGGCGCCTTTGATGCAAATTGCGCAAACGGACGCGCGAAAACTGTTAAATGACGATCCCGATTTAACCACGGAACGCGGAAAGGCCGCGCGTGTTCTTTTGTGGCTGATGGAACAAGATCAAGCGATCCGTTTGATTTCAGTGGGTTAGCCGTTAAACGTTCCCATATTCACAAAATGTTCTCAAATGTTCTCATTTAGTTCTTTACACGACTCGCTAAAAATGAGAACAAATGAGCAACAAATAATTCTGAGTGCAGGAGAGCCCGATGCTTCGTCAAATCAAGTCCGCGATCCAAAATTCCCAATCTACGCTGCTGCAAGACGCAGTCGGCGCCGCGTCTCTTGTCGTGATGATGCTCGTGGCTCTGCACGTTCCCGGTTTTGTTTAATCTTATCTGCCTGCGGTTCTCATTTTGATGTTTCCGCGTAGCCTGTCCCCGCTTGCTGCGCATTGACTGTCACTGCCTGAAAGTCTTTGGGTCTGCCTCACATCAGCCCGCCTGAAACGTCGTTTCCATTGCAGAGAACACGCGACTTTCGCCGCCGTCTTCCCCGAGACGTGCGGCGATTTTTTTGCCATTTTGTGAAGAAAGCTGCTAGGCGCAGGCAGATTGCTCGGCCTGATCTATCGCCTCGAGCGTGGCCTCAAGCGCGAGCATGATCGACGCATGACGGTTTTTATAGTCGCGGGCAGGGCGCAGTACTTCTAGGTCCTCAAAAGGGGCTGCAGGGGCGGGGCCGTCGTTTTTCAGCATGTCTTTTAGGGCGTCCCGCGCGGTTTCGATCTCGGTGCGCGACAGGCCTACCACATTCGCGCCCACCACAGAGGCCGCTGCTTGACCCAAAGCGCAGGCCTTAACGTCCTGACCATATTCAGAAACCTTACCGTCCTGCAGGATCACATCGACTGCGATTGTCGACCCACAGAGCGGCGAGCGTTTCTTGACGGTCGCATGGGGATCCGCCAAACGCTCCGTGCGCGGCATGTCGGCGGCCAGCGCTAGAATGCGCCCAGAATAGAGTTTGATCAGATCGGTATCGCCAGACATCAGGTCTTTCCTTTTCGCCGCCAGTCTTAGATAGAGTTCCTACACCCAAATGCAAAGAGGCGCCTCATGGCTTTCGACCCGAAAACGCTGAAGTACGACGCAAATGGCCTGATCCCTGCGATTGCGCAGGATGCCACCAGCCATGAGGTCTTGATGATGGCGTGGATGAATGAGGAATCCGTCAAGCGGACGCTGGAAACGGGGCGGGTGACCTATTGGTCTAGGTCACGGCAATCGTTTTGGATCAAGGGCGAGACCAGCGGACATACGCAAGAATTGGTCGATTTCCGCTATGACTGCGATCAGGATTGTATCTTGGTGCTGATCAACCAAACCGGCGCGGCCTGTCACACCATGCGGCGCAGTTGTTTTTACACAGCGGTGCGGGACGGCGAAGAGATCGAGCTCATGAAGCCTATGCACGACTGCGACGACCACTAGGGCGTTAGGCCGACCATTTCGATGACATCTTCTGGCGTTGCGCCGTCGGCGCGATAGGTGGCTATGGCGCGGGCGTCGTCTCGTTTGGCGAGCCGCTTTCCGGCATCGTCGCGGATCAGGTCGTGGTGATGGTAGTCGGGTGTGGAAAGGCCCAGAAGTCTTTGTAAAAGAACGTGAATTTGAGTGGCCTCCCAAAGGTCAGCGCCACGCGTGACTTGGGTGATGCCTTGTTCTGCGTCATCTACGACCACCGCAAGGTGGTAGCTGGCGGCCATACCTTTGCGCACGAGGATGATGTCCCCAATGGTCTCGACAAGCCGTGCCGCATCCAAGCGATGCGCGCCAGCAAAGAGCGCGCCCTTTTCGACGAAACTCAGCTCTGTCAAACCTTCAACAGCCTTCGCCATATTCAGGCGGATTGCATGATCCTGAGACTCAGGAAACACGCGCGCACGACAGGTGCCAGGATAGATCCGCCCGTCGGGGCCAAACTGCGGCACACCTTCCTGAGGCGCACCGGCTGCGGCCTCGATATCTGCGCGACGACAAATGCATGGGTAGGTCAAACCCGCATCGGTCAGCTGGGCAACCGCGCGTGCATAGGCCTTCGTGCGTTCCGATTGACGCATTACGGGGCGGGGCCACGACAGGCCCAACCACGCAAGGTCATCATAGATCTGATCTTCCCAATGCGTCCGGCTGCGGGATTGATCTATATCCTCGATCCGCAACAGAAACTCTCCACCATGTGCGCGCGCCTCTTGGGCCGCTATCAAGGCGGAATAGGCGTGTCCTAGATGCAGAGGACCAGTTGGGGAAGGCGCAAATCGCGTTCTAAAAGTCAAGCTTTCTCAACGACATAGACATAAGAGGTCATGCCCTTGCCGGGCAGGTGATCGCCCAACTCTCGGAACAAAAGCCGCGCACTACCGCCGTCGAGATAATCGTTCAGACGGGCTTCGTAAATACGTTCTTTGATGGCTTTGTCATTATAGGACAGCACGAGTTTGCCGCCTGAGGGCAATAGATCCATCACCGTATCCAGCAAGGACACGGGCGCCGCGCCGACGCCGATCACGCCGATGCAGGCGATGACCTCATAGCTGCCGGGCTCGATGTCCATCTCTTCGCCTTGCAATTGGATGGCGGTCTTGTAGACCCCCTTGCGTTTGGCGATGGCTAGCATTTCGGCTGACGGGTCAATGCCGTCAATGTTGGTGTAGCCTACCTTGGCCAAAGCCTCGCCAGAGAGACCGGTACCACAGCCTACGTCCAGAATCTTGGTCTCTGGGTTGGGCAAGAACTGCCAAAGCGCATCAGCGCATCGTGACGGGGTGAGATAGCCGTTGTCGGTGACTTCGGCGTCATAGGTGGAGGCCCAGTCGTCATAGAATTCTTCGACGTCGCTGGCGGTGTCCAGATTGTAAACGGAGTCCAAAAACTTCTTTGTCATAGCGCGAGTAAAGCGCGTGAAAGCGCTTACGTCTATGATTTCTTGGCCAGCTACGCGAAAGAGCGCATCAGGACTGCGCGTTCAGCCAGTCTTGCCAATCGATTTTAGCGCGATCTGTATAGGCCTTATAGCGGTCTTTGCGCCCGCGACGCCCGCCTTTGAAGCCTTCGACCGGATGGAACAGACCAAAGTTCACATTCATCGGCTGGAAGGTCTTCGCCTCGGCCCCGCCGGTGATGTGATGGACCAGAGCACCCATGGCGGAGTTCGCAGGCGCAGTTTCCATCGGCGTGCCAAGGATCTCTGCAGCCGCCAAACGGCCCGCCAAAAGCCCCATTGCGGCGCTTTCCACATAGCCTTCGACGCCGGTGATTTGGCCTGCAAAGCGGATATGCGGTTTGCTTTTCAGCCGCATCTGATTGTCCAAAAGCGTCGGCGAATTGATGAAGGTATTGCGGTGAATGCCGCCCAGCCGCGCAAAGCTCGCGTCTTCAAGACCGGGGATCATGCGCAGTACTTCGGTCTGCGCTCCGTATTTCATTTTGGTTTGGAAACCCACGATATTATAGAGCGTTCCCAAAGCGTTATCACGGCGAAGTTGAACCACGGCGTAGGGTTTGTTGTCGGGATCATGCGCATTCGTGAGGCCCACAGGTTTCATCGGGCCAAAGCGCAGGGTGTCGCGGCCACGCTCCGCCATGACTTCGATCGGTAGGCAGCCGTCGAAGTATCCAGCCGTTTCGCCTTCGTGGAATTCGGTTTTGTCCGCCGTCTCCAGCGCGTCGATGAAGGCTTCGTACTGCTCATATGTCATCGGGCAGTTGAGGTAGGCCTTGCGTTCTTCTTCGGTGTCGCCTTTGTCATAGCGAGACTGTAGCCAGGCGACGTCCATATTGATGCTCTCAGCATAGACAATTGGGGCGATGGCATCAAAGAAGGCCAAGGCATCTGCGCCGGTTTCAGCCTGAATGGCCGCGCCAAGACCGGCTGAGGTTAATGGGCCGGTTGCGATGATCCACTGGCCATCCTCGGGCAGCTCAGTGATTTCATCGTATTCCACGGAAATATTTGGATGCGCGGTCAAGGCTTCGGTGACACTTTCCGCAAATGGATCCCGATCCACCGCCAAAGCGCCCCCCGCAGGCAGGCGATGTTTGTCGGCCATAGCCATGATCAGCCCGTTCGCCGCGCGCATTTCCCAATGCAAAAGGCCGACCGCGTTCTGTTCGTCGTCATCGGAGCGGAAAGAGTTTGAGCACACCATCTCGGCCAGATGTCCAGTGCGATGGGCAAAGGTCTCGACCTTGGGGCGCATCTCGTGGATCACCACGTTGACGCCCATATTCGCCGCCTGCCAGGCCGCTTCCGATCCGGCCATACCGCCGCCGATGATATGCAATGTCTCAGTCATGAGGCGCAGATAGGCCAGAAGCGGTGCAAAGGGAAGGGCATGCGCTAGCGCAATGCGGTTTTGGAAGCGATTTCAGGGGGCTAAAAACACATTTGGGTCGCTGAGGCAGGAATGTCGAGGTCAGAGAGAGTTGACCTTGGAGGGACCTTCCACCGTTCAGCGACCCAATGAAGCGTCTGAAAATCTTATGCCAGAAATCGCGGGTCGATTCCAGAGAAATTGCAGAAAATAGGGCAGGAATATGCCGACTTGTGCCGAATTGTGACCAATCTCGGCGATGCACCTAATTTATTGTCCCAGAACGAACAATTCTTTGAAATTCCGCCTATCTAAAAGGCACGATGACGCCGATCACGCCTTAATTCTGCCGTGACGTCACGGATTTGGACGCTTGAGTCTCGGGACTTGGGGCGAAAAGAATTGCGAAACACTTATGAGGCACAACATGACCCCGGTGATTTCCAAAGAAGAGCTGTCAGAGTATTTGGCTGAGGTGTTTCCTCAGGTTTGGTCTCAGTTTGAGATTATGGAAATGGATGGGCGTCATACGGTTATGAAGCTGAAGGTGAATGATCGCCACATTCGCCCCGGTGGGACCGTGTCTGGGCCTGCGATGTTCGGGTTGGCGGATGTATCGGCCTACGTGGCGACTTTGGCGGTTGTCGGACGTAAGGCTTTGGCGGTGACAACCAATTGTTCCATCGACTTCATGCGTAAGCCAGAGGCGGGCAAGGATCTGATTGCGCATGCCGAACTGTTGAAACACGGCAAGGCGTTGACGGTGACCGATGTGCGTCTGCGATCCGAAGGGTCTGAGGAGTTGGTGGCTCGGGCCTCGTTGACCTATTCCGTGCCACCGGTGAAATCCTAAAGAAAAGGGCCGGTCTGTGCCGGCCCTTTGCGCTTTACGCCTCCCAATAGCGTTTTCTGACTTCTTCGCGGGCTTGCTCGGGGGTGATGCCGATGTCATGCAACTCGGCATTCTCAAGCCGCGCCAGAGCCTTTCGGGTACGCACACGCCGATCCCAAACCGTCACGGTCGCTGCAAAGGCAATCGCCCATTGCGCAAAGACCGGAAGAGGCTGGGTCGCTGCGGTTTGAGTAAGTTGCGTCAGTTGCAGTGTGGACGTCCGTGACATGGGGATCTCCTTTATTGTGTCGGTGGTCCAGAAATTGTGTTGGTACAATTGGGTGATTGTATTGCTGTATTTGTACAATTACGGTGACAATAACCCGAGGAGATTATTGTGACTGATACAATTTGGCCGCCAGATTTCGCGAATATTTCGGAATCTAAGTACATTGTACTAATACAATCCCTGCGCGCAGCGGTACGATCCGGGGAATTGTCGGTTGGGTTCAAGCTGCCACCGGTGCGCGAATTGGCCTGGCAACTTGGGATTACGCCGGGCACCGTGGCGCGTGCCTATAAGATGGCTGTCGAAGAGGGGCTCGTGGAAACCACCGTCGGGCGGGGTACGTTTGTGTCCGAAGGCGAACGCGCGGAGCCTGTGGTCGAGGAGTCCTTGGTGTCGGTCTACCAAGACACCGACCTCAATATGCGCGGCGTCAAAGTGCCTGAGGTCGGACAAGATGCGTCAATCCGACAGATCATGCGGCAGTTGGGCGGAGAGATCGGGCAGAACTATGTGGATTGCCCGACACCGGATAGCGATTTGGCTGCGCGACAGGCGGTGGTTGATTGGATTGGCCCGGATCGGGTCGGGCGTTTGTCAGCGGACGACATCGTCTTGGGGCTTGGTGCGCAGCATTCTGTCATTATGACGTTGCAGGCCTGTCTTTATGGCCCGAACCCTGTGATCCTGACCGAAGATCTGGGCTACCCAGGTATCCGCCATGCGGCGCGACTATTGCGGGCGCAGGCTGTGGGCGTAAAGATGGATCAAGACGGGATGCGCCCTGATCTGCTGGAAGAGGCGTTGCGTCAGCACGGTGGTCAGGCGCTCGTGACCGTCGCAGAAACTCATAGCCCCACCACCATCCGCGCGTCCGAAACCCGCCGCCAAGAGATCGCAGAGATCGCGCGGCGGTATCAGTTGCAAATCATCGAAGACGATTGCTATTGTGTCTGTCGCACAGACCGCCCGACCTATCGCGCGATTGTCCCAGAGCGGGCCTGGTATGTGTCGTCGCTGACCAAATCGGTCTCGGCAGCAGTGCGCTTTGGCTATGTGGCCTGCGCGACGGGCAAGGCCTCGGTCGCGCGGCAAGTGGCGCAGAGCACTTTTTATGGTCTTCCGACGCCGATTTTGGATCTGTGCACCGAACTGCTCACGTCAGGCGAGGCCGAGCGGTTGCGACGCCTGACCTCGGCCAAAACGGAAGAACTGGTGAAGATCGCCGTTAATATTCTGGGCAAATGGGACATTCGTTGGCGCAAGGAGGTGCCGTTTATCTGGTTGCGTTTGCCGCAGGGCTGGAGGGGGTCGACATTTACGGCTGCCTGCGCCGCTGAAAAGATCGGGATCAAGTCTGCGGATGAGTTTGCCTTACAAGACGGGCAGGCGCCAAATGCCGTGCGCATTGGGATAAACCCACAGATTCCACAGGCGGAATTTGAACGCGCGCTGCGTCGTATGTCCGAAATGCTGGAAAATCCGCCCAATTCGGTCGATGTCTGATGGGGTAAAATAATACCTATTTTATAAGACATTGAAATCGCTTATTTATTTCGCGACTTGTGCGCTTGACTGTGTATTTCCACCCTTTATAACCCGCCCATCGCTTAACAAGCGCGTCGGACCCGTTCGGCGCTGCTACCAAATATCAGGTAGAACCACATGAAAACCTTCTCTGCTACTCCAGCAGACATCGACAAGAAGTGGATCATCATCGACGCCGAGGGCGTGGTGCTGGGCCGTTTGGCGTCGATCGTTGCTATGCGCCTGCGCGGCAAGCACAAGGCGTCTTTCACTCCGCATATGGATTGCGGCGACAACGTCATCATCATCAACGCTGAAAAAGTTCAGATGACCGGCAAGAAACGCACGGACAAGAACTATTACTGGCACACTGGCCACCCAGGCGGCATCAAGTCCCGTACTGCGGGCGAGCTGCTGGAAGGCAAGTACCCAGAGCGCGTTGTGACCGCAGCGGTCAAGCGCATGCTGCCGGGCAACCGTCTGTCCCGCCAGATCATGACCAACCTGCGTGTCTATGCTGGCTCCGAGCACCCACATGAGGCGCAAGCGCCAGAAGTGCTGGATGTGAAATCCATGAACTCCAAGAACACCCGGAGCTAATCATGACTGATCAAGTGAATTCCCTCGAAGAGCTGAACGCCGTAGCCGGCGAAGAGGCTGCTGTGGTCGAGCTGGCCCCACGTGAGCCTGTTCGTGACGAGCTGGGCCGTTCTTATGCGACCGGCAAACGCAAAGATGCGGTTGCCCGCGTTTGGATCAAGCCAGGTTCCGGCAAGGTCGAAGTCAACGGCAAGCCAATGAACGAATACTTCGCACGCCCTGTGCTGCAGATGATCCTGGCTCAGCCGTTCACTGTTGCTGGCGTTGAAGGCGAGTTTGACGTTTACGCAACTGTTAAGGGCGGCGGTCTGTCCGGCCAAGCGGGTGCGGTGAAGCACGGTATTTCCAAAGCTCTGCAGCTTTATGAACCGTCCCTGCGTGGTGCTCTGAAAGCCGCTGGCTTCCTGACACGTGACTCTCGTGTTGTTGAACGTAAGAAGTTCGGTAAGCGCAAAGCGCGTCGTTCCTTCCAGTTCTCCAAGCGTTAATCGCCTGGGTCGATATTTGCGGAAAGGGCTGCCTTCGGGCGGCCCTTTTTGTTTTGGGTGATGGATGTTTTGGCTGGGGGCTTGCCCCCAGACCCCCAGGATATTTTCAGCAAGAGAAAATCTAGGTGTCGGGCTTAATCAATCCAAGTCCACGCAAATAGACGCCAATGCCGCTTTCCAGCAGGTCCTCAGGCGCAAAGGGGCTTTGGGTGCCGGGGGAGTTTCGGGCGAAGAGTTCCACAACCCCGTGGCTCATGGCCCAGATATGGGCGGAAAACATGCTGGGCGGCGGGCGTTTTTCCGGAGGGATGTGCTCGGAGAGATCGGCGGCGGCTTTTTCCATCACTCCGCGTGCGCGCTGTGCCACTGCCGCGAGTTCCGGCGTCCGGTTGACCGAAATTCCGCTTTCAAACATCGCGATGTAGTGGCCGGGATAGCGACGGGCAAAGGCAAGATAAGCGCGGCCTGTTGCCTCAAAAGACGAAAGCGCCGAGGGCTGGCCCTTGTCGTAGGCGTATTGCATCAAATCTGCAAAGATTTCATAGCCTTGGCGGGCGGCTTCCGCGATCAGATCGTCGCGGCCTTCGAAGTGCCGATAGACCGCGGCCGGGGTCACGCCTGCGGTTTTCGCAGCCTCAGACAGGGTGAAACCGGTCGGACCCTTGGCCTCGATCAGCTGCAAGGCCGCCTCAACCAGCGCTTGGCGCAGGTTGCCGTGATGATAGCCGCGTTTAGGCATTCCAGATGTCGATGCCTCCGCAGATTTTATCGTCCTGCGCGCCAATTGCGGCGGTGTCTTTGCGATCATAATCGATCTGGCTTAGCACATGCCTGATCGCGGCCAGCCGCGCGCGACGCTTGTCGTCTGACCGGATGACGGTCCAGGGGGCAGGGGCGCTGTCAGAGCGGGTCAGGGTCTCTCCAATCGCGGCCGTATAGTCGTCCCATTTCTTAAGGCCTTCGACGTCGATCCAGCTGAGTTTCCATTGTTTCAGCGGATCGCTCTCGCGTGACAGGAACCGGCGCAGTTGTTCGGCACGGCCCACGTTGAGCCAGAACTTAACAAGGATAATGCCTTCGTCTTCGAGCATCTTTTCAAAGTCGTTCACTTGCGTGAAGAAATGTTCGCGTTGCTCATCCGTGCAAAAGCCAAATACCTTTTCCACAACGCCGCGATTGTACCAGCTGCGATCAAAAAATACGATTTCGCCAGAGGTGGGCAAGTGTTTGATATAACGCTGGAAATACCATTGACCCTGTTCGCGTTCGGTCGGTTTGGAGAGCGCCACCACGCGCGCGCCCCGTGCGTTGAGGTTTTCGCGAAACCGTTTGATGGTGCCGCCTTTGCCCGCTGCATCACGGCCCTCAAAGACAATCGCAATCCGTGCGCCGCTTTCCTTGGCCCAGGCTTGCAATTTCACCAGCTCGATCTGAAGCGCGTCATACTGGGCCTCATAGGCCTTGCGGCCCATACGTTCGGCGTGGGGATAGCCTGTGTCCACGATGTCTTTCTTGCCCGCCTGCGCAATGGCATCGCGCAGCTCTTGAGGTGCGAGGTCGGTGTGATAGGCGCTGATGGCACCGTCAAAGGGCAGCTGCATGAGATCTCTCCATTTTGATTAATATGGCGATCCCAAGCGCTTAGCGCAATGCGGCGCGTGTCGCGGCGCGGTCGATTGCGTCCAAAACAGCCTCTTGCGCGACGTGCTGGGGCATATGGCCGATGCCGGGCAGAGTGGTGAGTTGCGCCCCGTCGATTGCGTTCAGCAAAGACGGCGTGTGCAGGTCGATATTGACCGTATCATCCGCATCGCCGTGAAGGACTTCTGTCGGCACAGTGATTTGACCATAGCGGGGTTTCAAGGCGCGCACCTCGTCCAGGAACCGTTTGCGCTGCAGGGCGGTGGCCTTTTGCGAACCGCGGCTCAGGGTCATTCTGCCAAAATGGCTAAGGTATCCCTCAGGCACTGGCTGAGGGGCGAAAACCTCGGTTAGCACGTTCTGGACATGGCTGTTGGGCACCCAAGCCGAGATCACGGGCAAGACCGCCCAGCTGAGCCAAGGGTTTGAATTGATTTCATAAAGCCCTGCAAGCGGCGTGTCCCAAGGCTCGGCAGGGGCGGCAAGGGTCACAAGGGCAGAGAGCGCGTCCGGATGGTCCGCAGACCAGGCCAAAGCCACTGTACCACCATAACTTTGACCCACGACGATGGGTTTGTCGGCCCCCAACTGTGCGGCGGCTTTCTGCAGGATCGCGGCCTGTTCAAAGATCGTGTCGCCCTTTGGGTTCACAGCCTCGCTATACCCAAGACCGGGACGATCCAGCACGATCACACGGTAGCGATCCGTCAACTGATCGACCAGCGAATGGGTGAAGTCGCGGATATTGCCTGAGGAGCCGTGGATCAGCACCAGATCAGGCCCGCTGCCTTTGACCAGAGCGTGCACGTCGTGACCTTCGACCTCGATGATCTCACCCAATGGCGGGGTATCAATACGGGCCTGTGCCTCATTGCGCGCGGCGCGCCAGACGGTCAGGGCGGCCAGCCCCAAAATCAGGATCGCGAGGATCAAAAGGATGCGCATATTACCCCCTTAGATCGGTGCTCTTCTCTCCGATCTTGGAAATGTCAAATGGTGTGGTTTCATATAGTTCAGAAACCCAATTTCCATAGAGCAAATGTGCATGGCTGCGCCAACGATTCATTGGATCCTGACTGGGGTCATCGTCAGGGTAGTAATTGATTGGTACGTTGATCGGCGTACCGGACTCGATGTCTCGGTCGTATTCCTGCTTCAGCGTGCCTGAGTCATACTCGAAATGGTTGAAGATATAGAGGCCACGCTTGGCCTTGTCCTCAACCAGACATGGCCCCGTGTCCTCGTTGCCCAAGAGCGTCTGTAGCCCGTCGACCGTGTCGATCTCATCCTGCTTCATCTCGGTCCAGCGGCTGACCGGAATGACGCAATCATCTGAAAAACCGCGTAAATAATGGCTGGTAGGGGCCAGGTTCTTTTGCCGGAAACAGCCAAAGGCCTTGGCGTCCAGGATGTGTTTTTGCACACCGTGGAAATAGTAAATCATTGCCATGCCGCCCCAGCAGACGCCCAAGGTCGAATGCACATGGGTCTGTGTCCAGTCAAAGACCTCGCAGAGCTCGTCCCAATAGGTGACCTCCTCAAACGGCAGATGTTCAATCGGCGCGCCTGTGATGATCAAACCGTCAAATTTCTCACCAGTCGCCTTCACCTCGGAAAACGGGCGATAGAATTCTTCCATATGGGCGGCGGCGGTGTTTTTGGTCTGATGCTCGCTCATGCGGATCAAGGAAAACTCAATCTGCAACGGAGTCGCGCCGATCAGACGGGCGAATTGGTTCTCGGTCTGGATCTTTTTCGGCATCAGGTTCAAGAGGCCGATGCGCAGAGGGCGGATGTCTTGTCGTGCCGCCTGCCGCTCGGACATCACCATCACGCCTTCGCGCGAGAGCACGTCAAAGGCAGGCAGGTGAGAGGGCAGTTTGATGGGCATTGGACAAAATTCCTATATCTTGGATGACCCTATGTAAGGCAGAGATTAGGCTTGCTCAAGGGTCTCTTCGATGAGCGCTTCGAAGTCGGCAGCAGATTTGACCTTTGCGACATCTTCGCCAGCCAGCGTGATGCCCCATTTCGACATGGCCTCATAGCGCGGCTGGCGTGCGGCGAGGGCGCGAGCGTAGGTCCAGCGCACGAAGGCGTTCGGGTCCACAGCATCCTCATCGCAACCCTGTTCAGCAAGGTATTCCGACCATGCCGATTGCAGGAACTTCGGCTGGTAATACATAGGCTTAGGCGCGCGATCAAAGCGTTTGACCAGCTCTTGGGTATGGGCATCAGAGCCCTTGATCCAAACCAGCAGCGTCTGCTCTGACAGAGCCTTAAGAACCGGGTCGTCAGGGTTCTCTGGCTCTACGACCTCACAGATCGAGCCGGACGTGTCGCAGATGAAATTGCCATAGCCATATAGCTCCTGCGCGCGCTTGATGAAATGCGCGGTATCGAGCGTCGCGGCCACCTCGGAGCCGCGGTGCAGCTCTTGGCGGCGCATATATTCATCAAAGGGCACGCCGCCTTTCGCGGGGTCTCCGGGTTTGCCCAGATAGGCCGAAAGCGGCGCGAGGTTCTCAAAGGTGATGTTGTTGCCGATATAGATGCTGTCGCTCAGCAAAAGCTCGCGCAGATACGGGACCTTCATGGCTTCGGATTTCGCGTGATCCACAATGGCTTCGCCCATGTAGCGCGTGCCGATGCGGTAATCGACGGAATAGTGAAACCAGTCACCTGTCGCGCGCATGAGGTTTGAGACATAGGTCTTGCCCAGGCCTGACATCGCGAAAAGCGTGACGCGTTTATGCGGCGCATTGCGCCAGTCGGAAGCGGATTGATAGATCATGGCCCGGCTCGAATTGCTGTTTGGAATTAGGTAGCTGTGTGCGGGCAGGGCGTCAAATGGTGAAATGAAAAAACCCCGCCGAGATGGGCGGGGTTTGTGTTTTGTTTTTTGAAGCGAGTTTAGAAGTTCACACCAACGCTAATTCCCGCACCCAAGACATGGTTGTCAGCGAAGCTTGCTCCAATTGGTGCTGCAGTCGTCGTGTCGCCCAACCAAGTGTAGTTTACACCGCCGGAAATTGTGTAACCGTCTTGTTCATAGCGAACGCCAAGCGTCAAACCAGTGCGGCCATCTGTAGGTGCAAGGTCCGTCGCTGGCTGGCCGCTTGCAGATTCATGGCTCACTGTCGCTGATGCCGACCATTCGTCGTTAATCCGACGCCCTACGCCGAGTGTGTATGTGTAAGAATCTCTCGAATAGGAAAGAAGTGGATTAACAGGATAGTTTGGTGGCGAGAACGAAAACGAGGACCAATCCACCCAGCGCACACTACCAAACAACAGTGTATCTTCCGCGATACCGCTTTGCGCTTCAAGGTGAAGCGACTGAGGTGTCGAGATATTGGTTGAGCCGTTGACAACACCTGCTTCCAGAGTCGTCATAGTCATGTCGATAGATGAGTTGTAAGTAAGAGCAACTCGCAGGGCGATTTCTGGTATCTCGTAAGCAACACCAGCTAGATACCCAGTCCCATTGCCTTCCGCACTGTTTAGCACGTAAGAGAACAGGCCATTCGCAACCGTCGCTTGCGTATCGATCGATGTATAGCGCAAACCACCGTATACACTTACGCCACTATCAAGAGAGTAGCGGAGAATACCAGTGATCGAATTGGAGTCCACGGTAGCATTTGTTACAGTGCTCGCGCCTGCGTTACGCAGTGGATAGGCAGCACCTGACCCGCTGTAGTCCACATTTGCACCGTAAGGCTGATCATTGATTAAGGGTGAAACTAACGTTTTCGCTAAGGTCCATTTTCGCGGACATGCTAAACTGCGAATAGTCCGGGGCCATATCGCCACTGCTTACTGCACCGCCACCAACAGAGCCAGTCACAGTCGGTTGAACCACACCAAATGAAAATGTGATATTGTTGCCATCGGCAAAAATGGCGGAAACAGATTGATTGGACCGTTCAACACCACCCGCCATGGCTGTCGTCGCCATCAACGTCAGCGACAATGCGCCTGTAAGTTTTTTGATCATTGTACGCCTCCCTAAGCGCATTTTAATTTCCCTGCGCCTAAGGTACGGAAAACATTATTTTTCGGTCAACGGCTGACACTACGTCAAGTTGTGTCGAATTTATGACGCCGAAGTCCGAGTGGCGCGCAATTGCAACAGTATGTTCGCGTAATTGCCTGCCAAAATCAACGAAGCCCCCAAAATTAACCAATTGTCGACGGATTCCCCATAAAAAACTGCCCCTACGACAGCTATCAAAGGCAGCCGAATGAAATCGACAGGCGCAACCAAAGAGGGCGGAGCGAGTTGCAACGCGCTGGTTATGCTCCAATGCGCGGTCAATCCAGTGAGGCCGATCAGGATGACATAGGGCAGAGATGACAGCGACGGGAGGGTGATGTCTCCGTCATATCCTGCGCAGATCAGGCCAAAGACAGCCTGCATAGAGGTCAGATAAAACAGGATTGTGATGGTTGAATTGCGCTTCGTCAGATGCTTGGTGAAGAGCATTGTGATCGCAAAGCCAATGGCCGAGCAGGCTGCAGTGATAAAGCCGACCCCCATGGGGATCACGCCGGGGCGGGCAATGGCGAGGATGCCCAGAAATCCAAGTGCCGCACAAAGTAGGGTCGAAAGGCTCCACCGTTCTTTCAAGAAAATCGGTGCCAAAAGGATCACCCAAATCGGTGTTGTGAATTCAAGTGCAAAGACTTGTGCGAGGGGGATTGAGGCAAGGGCAAAGAACCACAGGTTCTGACCCGTGAAATGCGCGATGTTGCGACCCAAGTGCAGGTGAAAGTCACGGCCCGTGATCTGGTCCCAGGATTTGGTTTTGGTCAGGATCAGGCTGATGATTGTCACGCCTAAGAGGCTTCTGAACAGCATGATCTCGAATGTATCAAGTTCGGTGCTCACGGCGCGGCCTGCGATGGCCATGGCTGTGAAGGACAGCACAGAACCCAGCATCCACAAAACGCCTTTAAGGCTATCACTCATTCTTTGATCTCGCAGCAACCGGTTAAGAGGATGGGTGTTTGACCTCGTTGCGTGAGGATGTCCACCGAAATCGGCCCGGTTTCACAGGTGTCCCGATCCAGGATCACAACCGCCGTGTCAAAATCCCCGATCAAGGGTTTGGCGCGGGGCCAGTCTTGGCCTTCGGCACGGGCCGTATCGGGGATCTGAAAGCTGTTCTTGCGCTGATAGTCAAAGATCGCCTCTGACCCAGTGATCGTCAAAGACCAATCTGGCGCTGTGCCTGAACAAATGAAATCCTCTGCCGCCAAGGGGCTGGCCATTAAAAGCGCTGCGAGAGTGGTGCGAACCATAATGTCCTCCGGTCTGGGGCAGACTGTGTCTGGTTCCGTGGCAATTGGAAAGTAAAATTACCGTTTTGGTGCGCAGGCTGCCAAAGCGTCAGCCGGGCTTAGGGGCGGGGTCCAGCCGCAGTCTGTCGGGGTGAACCTTAGGGATCGGTAGTAGGTGTCATAAAGATAAGAGCGCCGCATGGCCTTGGCCCCCAGCCACAGAATAGGCAGCGGAGCAGGGAAGAGACGCGGCGCGCGTCCAAAGGCTTTTCGCAGGTGACGCATCATGTCGGTGGTGCTGATATCGGCGTGATCTGTCGCAAGGATCAAAGACGGCACATCGGCGGACTGAACACAATGACGGATCAAATCGGCCAGATTTTGGACGGCAATCATGCTGCGCTGGTTGCGGACAAATCCCATGGGCAGTGGATATGGAGAATTGGCCATGCGCAACATGCGCCCCCAAAGGCCGGGTCCATGTGGGCCATAGACCTGCGGCACACGCAGGATCACCACGCGCATTTTGCTTTTGAGAACAGAATCTTCGGCCTCTAGCTTGGCTTTGCCATAGGCTGTGTTTGGCGCTGTTGGGTGGTCCAGATCCAGCACTGTGCTGCTTGCGTTCACCCCATAGACCGCGACGGTCGAAAGAAAGATAAACGTCTCAACCCCAGCGGCCTCAGCTTGCGCAACAAGATCGGCTGTGCCATCGCGATTGGCTTTCATGTGGTCGGCAAGCTCGGTGGCTTTGTCCTCGCGCCCATGCACACGCGCGGCGCAATGCACGACGGCTTTGGCGCCTTTCAAAACTTGCGCATAATCGCCCGGGTTTTCCAGATCGAACCCATGAACGAGGCCCTTTGTTGGCCTACGGCACAGGCCCACCGGATATTCTCCGGCATGGGCCAAAGCGTGCATGACATGCGTGCCGATAAATCCATTGGCACCGGTAACCACGATATGGGGCTGGGTTGGGCTGCTCATGAGATGTCCTGCGCTTTTGGCTTCAGGCTACATAAGCCAGGCGGTGTTTTCTACGCCAAAACGATTGGCGAGGGTCCAGAGGCCGCCGCGGAGCAGGTTGAAATAGATCTTTAGTGGTTCAGACAACAAAGATTTCGGCCCTGGCCATATCCAGCGTTCGCCTTGGCGCGATTGGGCCGCGATCAACCTAAGATCTTCATATCCGGCCCAGCGAAAACTCACATAGCTGCGTGGCAGATGGAAGCTGTCGGTGACAAGGGCGACTGGAGCTGTTGCGTCAAGGTAAGGGAGCGAAAAGAGAGCGTTTTGTAGCGTCGAGCGCGCTTTATTTTCTTCGACGATGTATTGATTGGGCACGCCACTTTCTCGCGCGACTTCTGCCATCATCTCGGCAACTGTTTTGTTCACCGCACTGATGCCGGTGAAGACAATCGGTGTTTCCGGCTGCAAAAGATGAAGATCCGCGCAGGTCTTGGCACGTTGTTCAGATTTTCGCCCGATCCGCCCGTCATCATAATGGCCCGCACCCAAGCAGACGATGGCTTCAACATGAGACACCTGCGCTAATTCACTGCGTGGCCACAAAAAACTCCACCCAATGACTGCAAAAAGGGTGGCTGCATAGACAACCACCCCAAGGCGCAACAGCTTGAAAAACGCGCGCTTTATTCCCATTCAATCGTGCCCGGAGGCTTGGAGGTGATGTCATAGGTGCAGCGGTTGATGCCTTTGACTTCGTTGATGATCCGCGTCGCGGTTTCGCCAAGGAATTCATGGCTGAACGGGTAGTAATCCGCAGTCATACCATCCACCGAGGTCACGGCACGCAGCGCGCAGGCGTAGTCATATGTGCGGCCATCACCCATAACACCCACTGTGCGCACGGGCAGGATCGCCACGAAGGCCTGCCAGATCTCATCATACAGACCATGTTTGCGGATCTGATCGATATAGATCGCATCCGCCTCGCGCAGGATCTCGAGTTTCTCGCGGGTGATTTCGCCGGGACAACGGATCGCCAAACCCGGCCCGGGGAAGGGGTGACGGCCAATGAAAGACGCAGGCAGACCCAGCTCTCGACCCAAGGCGCGGACCTCGTCTTTGAAGAGCTCACGCAGAGGCTCAACCAGCTTCAGGCCCATCTTCTCAGGCAAGCCGCCAACGTTGTGGTGAGATTTAATGGTCACCGAAGGTCCGCCGGAAAAGCTCACGGATTCAATCACATCGGGGTAGAGCGTGCCTTGCGCAAGGAATTCAGCGCCTTCGATCTGATCCGCGTATTTCTGGAACACGTCGATAAAGAGTTTCCCGATGATCTTGCGTTTGGTTTCCGGATCCGACTGGCCTTCCAATTCGCCAAGGAACAGTTCCGTTTCATCCGCGTGGATCACCTGCAGGTTCATATTGTCGCGGAACATGCCGACGACTTCATCTGCTTCGTTCTTGCGCAGCAACCCGTGGTCCACAAAGACACAGGTCAACTGATCTCCGATCGCCTCATGGATCAAGGCCGCAGCAACCGAACTGTCGACACCACCGGACAACGCACAGATGACCTTTTTATCACCAACTTGCTCACGGATCTTCTCGACCATGATTTCGCGATAGGCACCCATGGTCCAATCGCCGGAGAAACCCGCCAGTTTGACGAAGTTCTCATACAGCTTCGCACCACGCGGCGTGTGATGCACCTCGGGGTGAAACTGCACCGCGTAGAAGTTTCGAGAGACATCCGCCGTGATCGCATAAGGCGCATTCGGGGATGTGCCGTAAACCTCAAAACCCTCAGCGATCTCAGAGACATGGTCGCCGTGGCTCATCCAGGCTTGCTCGTCACCTTCGGTGAACCAACCTTCCAAAATCGACAGCTCGTTTTGAGGCGTCACAAAGGCGCGACCGAACTCTGCCGTGCCATGGCCCGATTCAACCTTGCCACCGAGTTGATGCATCATCACCTGCTGGCCATAACAGATGCCCAAAATCGGAACGCCCAGATCGAAAATCTCCTGCGGCGCCCGTGGAGATCCCTCTCGCGTCACACTATCAGGCCCACCGGAAAAGATCACAGCTTTGGGTGCCATCTCGCGCACCATTTCCATGGTCACATTCTGGTAAGGGTGGATTTCACAATAAACATTCAGCTCGCGCAAGCGACGGGCAATGAGCTGCGTCACTTGGCTACCAAAGTCGATAATAAGCAGGCGGTCGTGGGATGTCTCTGTCATGGGGGGGCGGATATGCCAAAACCCCAAAAATCGCAAGCCGCTTTCATCTTGCCGCAAATACTCTGGGGTGAGCGCTCTAGGGCGCGAGGGGCAAAGCCCCTAAAGGCGACAAATCCGCGCGTCAAATGTCGCTTTTTTCGGCAAATAGCCGCAATCCCTCGGTGGCGACAAATGGGGGCGGGCTAGATAAGATCAACTTTTAACGCCTGAGGGTGAGGAACAATATGGCCGAAGCAACATCTCGTCGTCGTAGCCGTGGAGGCGGGGGCGCAGCCCGCCGTGCAGAACGTGGGTCGATCAAGATCGAAACCGCGAAGTATATCGAACGCAATATCCCGCTGTTTGAGATCCTCACCGAAGAGGCGCTCGAGATCATCGAGACCAATGCCGAAACCATCCTCGAAGAGGTCGGTGTTAACTTTGTAGACAACCCAGCCGCCCTTGAGCGCTGGAAAGAGGCGGGCGCCACCGTAGAAGGCGAGCGCGTTCGCATTCCGCGCGGTCTGGCACGTGAGCTTTGCAAGACCGCACCGTCCACAATCACCCAACACGCCCGCAACCCGGAAAAATCCGTTGTTATTGGCGGCAACTCTCTGGTCTGTGCGCCGGTCTATGGCCCTCCGTTCGTGCGTGATGTGGATGGTGGGCGCCGCTATGCGACCATGGATGATTTCCAGAAATTCGTGAAGCTGGGCTATATGTCCAAATACCTGCACCACTCGGGCGGTACGGTCTGCGAACCAACCGATATTCCGGTGAATAAACGTCACCTGGACATGCTGCTTGCGCATATGACGCTGAGCGACAAGCCGTTCATGGGCTCTGTGACCGAACCAAGCCGCGCACAAGATTCTGTCGACATGGCGGGCATCCTCTTTGGCAAGGATTTCGTCCAAGACAACACCGTGATGACCTCGCTCATCAACATCAACTCGCCGATGACATTTGACGATGTGATGATGGGCGCGCTTGAGGTTTATGCCAAGAACAACCAAGCCTGCATCGTGTCGCCCTTCATCGTGGGCGGTGCAATGGCGCCTGTGTCCGTCGCAGGAACCCTGACGCAGGTCATGGCCGAAGTCCTCGCGGGCATCGCCTATAGCCAGCTCATCCGCAAAGGTGCGCCGGTCATCTTTGGCGCCTTCGTGACTTCGATCGACATGGGCTCTGGTGCACCGACCTTCGGCACGCCCGAAGCGAGCCAGATCCTCTATGGCGCAGGTCAACTGGCCCGTCGCATGGGGCTGCCGTTCCGCTCGGGTGGCGGTCTCTGTGGCTCCAAACTGCCAGATGCGCAGGCGGCCTATGAAACCGCACACACGCACAATGCGGCGCTTCTTGGTGGCGTGAACTTTATGCTGCACAGCTGTGGCTGGCTTGAGGGCGGACTGGTGTCGTCTTTCGAGAAGTTTGTGATGGACGCAGACCAGCTCGGCATCCTGCAGAAAATGGCCGAAGGCGTTGCGATTGACACGAACGGCCAGGGGATGGACGCGATCCGCGAAGTCGGACCAGGCGGGCATTATCTGGGCTGTGCCCATACGCAAGCGAACTTTAAATCGGCTTTCTGGCGCTCTGAACTCCTGGACTACAAGCCGTTTGAAACCTGGGAAGAAGAGGGCGCGCGCGATACGCAAACCCTTGCGGCCAATCGCGTTAAGACCCTGCTGGACAACTACCAGAAACCGGCGATTGATCCGGCCATCGAAGAGGCGCTCAACGCCTATGTTGCCGAGAAAAAGGCGTCCATGCCAGACGCCTTTATCTAAGGGCGCAATTTACGACTGCGAGGCGCGGAAAATCTGCGCTTCGCCTATGACTGCGATCAAAATGTCCACGTGGCGCGAGACGGAATAGTCAGCCGTTTCTGCCAGTCTTTGATCGTTGCTTTGATCCTCAAGATGCAAAAGACGTCCCAAAAGGTCCTTGCTGTGCATCGGAGGAACCTCTCCGAAATAGCGTTTTAGATGTGTGTCGCGCCGATAGCTGAGAGCGCCTTCTTTGGCCGCGCGCACCAGGATTGGTGGGCGCTTAAGGCGGTTCATGCGCTGCAAGATATCCATGACTCTGTCCCCTTTTTCTGGAATCGCAGCCAAGCGTGCCACAGCCCAATGGGGTGTTGCGTGGACGTAAAGCACCGTGCGGGCACCTCAGGCACTGTTTACCAAATGGAAACAATCATCGGATCCGCACGCATATTTTAACGCGTCGGTAACCAATGCTGCCTAGCGTGTGGATAAATCCGGGGACAATAACGCGGATAAAAAGGGCAGTATTGTGTACCTTCCGTGGGGTATTTCACATGTCGGAGAGGACCAGAGACCACAACCTGAACAGCATTCCCACCTGGGTGCCACCCTATGCGGTGCGCTACTTGGCCCATACGGAAAAAGGTGTTTCTATTCGAGAGCTTGCGCGACATTCCAAATGCCATGCGTCGACCATCATGCGTCAGATCAGGCGGGTTGAATCCCGTCGTGACGATCCCTTGATCGATGCCGCTTTGGCTGCACTCAGCGCCCGCGTGTCTCCGACCAAACCGCCCCTCTCAGCGACGGAGACAATTGGGATGGATGGTCATGCAGTCGATCCCCCAGCCAGCGACGAAACCTTGGATGCAGCGGCCCTTGAGGTCCTGACGGGGCTCAGTCACTCAGGCGCTATTCTTGCGGTTGCACAGGATCTTGATAAGGCCGTGGTCATGCGCGAGGGATTGAACGGGCAAAGTGAGCGCACAGCAGTCACGGACCGCGCGGTAGCCGAGGCCATGGCGCTCAAGGATTGGATTTCCTGCAAGTCCGGCGGGCGGGTGGCGCGCTATGTGATCACGCCGCAAGGAAGGGCAGCCTTGCAGAGGCTCGTGGCGCGGCGCGAAAATTCTGCAACGGGGTTTCAAGAGGCACAGGCCAAGTTTGAAACTCAACCTCAGGCTCGCCAAGTCGGCCGTGTCCGCTTTCACAGCTCTGAGGGCCCGATGGCTGTGCTGGCCCGTCGCCGTGACAAGGATGGCACACCGTACCTGTCGCGTGAGCTGGTGCGGGCAGGGGAGCGGTTGCGCGAGGACTTCGAACTGGCGCATCTGGAGCCGGGGCTAGCGCAGGATTGGTCCCATTTCCTAGCACCAACGCAAACCGTCAAGTCCTCAAGGTCTCCGGCAAGCGGGCCAGCGACAGCGCGAGCCCGGGTGACCGCCGCGCTTGAGACTTTGGGCGATGGGTTGTCGGATGTGGTCCTCAGGTGCTGCTGTCATATGGACGGTATGGAGGCGACAGAGAAACACCTCGGATGGCCTGCGCGGTCGGGCAAAGTGGTTCTGCGGATCGCCTTGACAAGGCTTGCCGAACATTACCGCAATTGCGATCCAGAAGTCGGCGACCTGATCTGGTAACGAAAAACGGCCCGCGATAGTCGCGGGCCGTTTTTCGTCATTTTCACAGAGGCTTAAGCGGCGACAGTGTCGACCTTGTTCTTAAGATAGCTCAGAACATTCTCTGGCGCGCTTTCGCCATAAGGATCCTCTGGGTGGTTGTCGTCGCGACCTGGCTCTTCAAAGAAGGCCTCAACAACGCCATTGTCGATGACAGCCGCATAGCGCCAGGAGCGCATGCCGAACCCGAGGTTGTCTTTGTCCACCAGCATGCCGACCTTGCGGGTGAATTCACCAGAGCCATCAGGGATCACGCCAACGTTCTTGATGCCCTGCGCTTCGGCCCATTTGTTCATCACGAAAGAGTCGTTCACAGACATGCAATAGATTGCATCGATGCCTTCGGCCGCGAAATCACCAAAGCCGTTCTCAAAGCCTGGCAACTGATAGGTCGAGCATGTCGGGGTGAACGCACCCGGCAGGGAAAACAGCACAACGCGCTTGCCTTCAAAGTAATCTGCGGTGGTCATGTCCTGCCAGCGGAAGGGGTTTGGACCTTCGATGCTGTCGTCGCGAACGCGCGTGCGGAAGGTGACATTGGGGAGTTTTTGTCCTGCAAACATAAGGAGCCTCTGTGGGATAGGATAGTTCTGCGCTGCGGCATAAGGCGATTCCCGAAGGGCTTCAACAGCTTGCGTGTCGGCGACGGGGCCGCAAAACGCCTTTGCCTTCTGCTTAGGCAGGTGGGCGCAAAACGCATAGCTGCCCTGCATGACTGGCCCTTGCGTAAATCTAGAGCTATGTTAGCAGTTCCAAAGCTTGAACGAGTGCAGAGGAGAGCCGCGTGAGAGACCTGAAGATCCCAGAGCAGCGCCATCCTGAAAAAGCCCATCGGCCGGACAATGCCCAGCCGAAGAAACCCAAATGGATCCGCGTCAAAGCGCCAACAGGCGAGGGCTATAACGCGACCAAAAAGATCATGCGCGAGCACAACCTCGCGACGGTCTGCGAAGAGGCCGCCTGTCCAAACGCGGGCGAATGCTGGTCTCAGGGTCACGCGACCATGATGATCATGGGCGAGGTCTGCACCCGCGCCTGCACCTTCTGCAATATCGCGACCGGCAAGCCACCAGAGGATCTGGACCCTTTTGAACCGGGCCGAGTGGCCGATGCGGTCCAGAAACTGGGCCTCAACCACGTGGTCATCACCTCGGTGGATCGCGACGACATCGAAGACGGCGGGGCCGAGCATTTCGCCCAAACCATCCGTGCGATCCGTCACCGCAGCCCGGGCACCACGATTGAAATCCTGACACCGGACTTCATCCGCTGTGATCCCTCGGTGCTGAAAATCGTGACCGACGCGAAACCTGACGTATTCAACCACAATCTTGAAACCGTTCCGGGTCTCTACCCAGAGGTTCGCCCAGGCGCGCGCTATTTCCATTCCCTACGTCTGTTGCAGCGCGTCAAAGAACTGGATCCAGAGATTTTCACCAAATCGGGCATCATGGTTGGCCTTGGCGAAGACCGTCAGGCCGTGATGCAAGTCATGGAAGACATGCGCGCTGCCGACATCGATTTCTTGACCATTGGCCAGTATCTGCAACCAACGCCGAAACACCACGCGGTGGATCGTTTCGTAACGCCGGAAGAATTTGAGCAATACGAGAAAGCCGCCTATGGCAAAGGCTTCCTCATGGTCTCTGCCACACCTCTGACCCGAAGCTCTTATCACGCAGGCGATGACTTTGTCCGCCTGCGCGACAACCGCCTCGCGAAACTCGCGCGCGCCTAAGTTTTTCTCTTGCTGAAATTTCCCCGCCGGAGGCTCCACCCCGAGCCTCCGGCGAGTTCATTTAAGGCAAAGACGCCACATAAGCCGCAATCGCATTGCGGTCCTCTGCCGGTAGTTTCGACATGTTTTCAACCACATGCGCCATTGCGCCGCCGGCGCTGTCAAAACTGGGCGTAAAGCCGCTTTCCAGATAATAGGCGATGTCCTCCGGGCTCCAATCAAGCTCAGACGGTGTAATACCCGGTACTTTACCTTCGCCCGGCAACACTGACCCGGTCAGCCATGCCGCGCGATCCAGGCCACCCAATGCGTTGCGCGGTGTATGGCATTCGCCGCAATGTCCCAGGACTTCGACCAGATAGCGTCCGCGATCAAGCTCTGATGTCGAAACATCCGTCACAACCCAGTCGCTGCCGCCAAAGAGCAGTTTCCATCCGCCCAACGCGCGCCGATAGCTGAAAGGGAACCCCACATCATGCGGCAGGTTCGCTTCGCTAGAGGCGGGTAGGGTGTCCATAAAGGCCTTCAGATCCACCAAATCCTGCGGCGTGATCTTGGCGTAGGACACATAGGGAAACGCGGGATAATAGTGTTTCCCCGCAGGGCTTACGCCTTTCTGAACCGCATTGGAAATTCAACCGTGCTCCAGCCGCCAATCCCCGCCACTGGATCGGGAGAGATATTGGGCGCATAGAAGGTCCCGAAATCCGAAAGAAAGGCCTGACCGCCTGCCAAGACCGGAGCGTCGCCGATCTCGGCCTTTGGAGCGACGTGACAGGATGCACAGCCTGCGGCGTGAAACACGTCTTTGCCATGTACCGGATCCGGCGTTAGACCGTCAAAGCTCGCGCTATCGACCTGTCCGGGTCGCGTCACGAAAAAGAAAACGGCCAGCCCAAGAAGGGCCAGCACAAAGATCAAACGGATAAAACGTCCCATAGGGGATTAGCGACCCCGATAGGCCTTGTGACATGCACCACAAGTGCCGCCCAGATCGCCCATCGCGGCGCGCAGGGCGTCAAGGTCGGTGCCTGCTGCCGTCGCCATATTGGCTGCGGCACTGGTCAACGCCATGGATTTCGCGCCCACATCAGGGAAGTTCTCCCAGATCGCCGCCTTCGCGCGGGTACCTTCCGCACTGTCCATATCGGAGCCCTGTGGCCAGAGAGAACCCGCGTTCAGAGAGGCCACCGCCAGCAAGTTGTCCGCTGCGGCCTGCGCTGCAGCCGCGTCATAATCCGCATTGCCGCGTGCCATGCCGCCAAGGATGCCAAGGTAATGCGCATATAGCTGCATCTGACCTTGCCGGGCCTTTATTGCGCCCTCGATATGCCCGCCGGCAAAGGCTGCGCCGGCTGTCATTGAGGCCATCAATGTAAGGGTGGTGAGTAGTTTCTTGGCCATGGTGTAACACTCCTGCTGGTAAATCTACTTTCCATGAGTGTAGCAACGCTGAGCGCGTTTTGGGAAGGACGACCCGAAATTGGCTTCACGATGTCGTGAACTCCGCCTATTCCTCGACGAAACGCACTTTGCCGATAAAAGGCAGGTTTCGGTTTCTTTGAGCGTAATCAATGCCATAGCCGACGACGAACTCGTCAGGGATCTCAAAGCCCACCCAATCGGCGCGCACATCGGCTTCGCGACGGCTGGGTTTGTCCAACAGCGCAATGGTCTTCATTTTGCGCGGGGATCTGTTTTGCAGGAAGCGAGACACATGGTGCAATGTGTGCCCCGTGTCGACGATATCCTCGACCACCAACACATCCCGGCCTTCGATTTCGCCACGCAGATCTTTGAGGATCCGCACCTCGCGGCTGCTCTCCATCGCGTCGCCGTAGGAAGACGCCTCAAGGAAGTCGACTTCGACCGGCAAGTCCAGTTCGCGCACAAGATCGGCGATAAAGACGAATGAGCCGCGTAACAGCCCCACAACAACCAGCTTGTCTGTGTCCGCAAACTCCCGCCGGATTTCGCTGCAAAGCTCTTCAATCCGCGCGTCGATGCTTTTGGCCGAGATCATTTTGTCGATCACATAAGCTGGCTGTGTCATGCTGCCCCCTTGAATTTCCGCGCCAACCATACGAAATGGGCGCGAAGGATCAAGGACAACCGAGCGGTCAAAGAACGAAAATGCCACGCCATTCCGAAACTCGAGTGCTGCCCTATACGGCGACGCAGATGTATGCACTGGTGGCAGATGTGGCGTCCTATCCGCAGTTTCTGCCCTGGTGCGCGGCTGCGCGCATTCGCTCGCGTGTACCTGAGGGTGCTGCAGAGGTGATGCTCGCGGATCTGGTGATCTCGTTCAAAGTGTTTCGAGAGAAATTCGGGTCTCGGGTGAAGCTCTTTGAGGGCGAGAAATCCATCGATACGGAATATCTGGATGGGCCGTTCAAATACCTCAAGTCTACGTGGAAATTCAAAGACGTAGAGGGTGGATGTGAAGTCGATTTCTTTGTCGATTTCGAGTTCAAAAACGCGATCCTGCAGGGCGTTATCGGCGTCGTGTTCAATGAGGCCATGAACCGTATCGTGCGCGCCTTTGAAAATCGCGCGGCCGAGCTTTACGCATAAAAAAGGGCGCTCGGGAGAGCGCCCGATTTTAGTTTTCTGGTAACCTTACGAGCTGACGTCGTAAGCGCGTTCGCCGTGCACAGTCAGGTCCAGACCGGTGGTCTCGGTGTCCTCATCCACGCGCAGCGGTGTGATCATGCCGACGACTTTCACCAGCACGAAGGTCACGACCAGAGTGAACACACCGACGATTGCCAGGGAGCCGAGCTGTGCTGCGAAAGACGCTTGGCCGAAGACCGCGATCATGATGGTGCCAAAGATGCCGCCCACGCCGTGAACCGCGAAGACATCGAGCGTGTCGTCGATCTTCAGCATGTTGCGGATCACGTTCACGGCCTCTTGGCAGAGAACGCCTGCAACCGCACCGATGATCAGCGCTTCAACCGGGCCGACGAAGCCTGAGGCAGGTGTGATCGACGCCAGACCTGCGATGGTACCGGTGACCAGACCCACCAAAGAGGCCTTGCCGTATTTGAACTTTTCCCACAGGGCCCAGGTCAGGGACGCGGTGGCTGCAGAGATATGGGTGACGGTCAGAGCCATCGCCGCGCCGCCATCTGCCGCCAGCTGAGAGCCGCCGTTGAAACCGAACCAGCCGACCCACAGAAGTGCTGCGCCGACCATGACCATCCAAGGGGCATGCGGAGGCGTGGTGCTGTTCTTGCGTGCGCCCAGCAGGACTGCAATGACCAGCGCCGCGATACCCGCGGTCTCGTGCACTACGATGCCGCCTGCGAAATCACGCACGCCGCTGTCGCCAAAGATGCCGCCATCCGCGAGGAAGCCGCCGCCCCAGACCCAGTGCACTACAGGCGCGTAGCAAATCAGCATCCACAGCGCAGAAAACAGCAGCACAAAGCCAAAGCCGATGCGTTCCACATAAGCACCGACGATCAAGGCCGGTGTGATGATTGCAAAGGTCATCTGGAAGGCAAAGAAAAGAACCTCGGGTAGCGTGCCTGACAGGCTATCTGTGGTGACACCCGACAGGAACATCTTGTCCAGACCGCCCCAGTATCCCGACGTGCCGCCGCCAAAGGCGATGGAATAGCCAAAGACGAGCCACAGAACGCTCATCAAGCAGGCAATCGCATAGCAATGCATAAAGACGCTGAGGACGTTGCGCGCGCGCACGAGGCCTCCGTAAAAAAGTGCCAGCCCCGGCAGTGTCATCATCAGCACGAGCGCCGTGGCGACGATGATCCAGGCGGTATCCGCTCCGTTCATGATCTTCCCCTTATCTTCTTAAGAACCGTTGCAGGGGGTCAAAGCGGATGAGGGGTGCAAAACAAAGCGGCAGTTTTGTTTGCGGTGTCTATTTTATATGCGTTTTGCGGCATGATTAAAAAATATGCTAAAAAATACCGCTAACGGCTAAAAAATAATCAAAATTGAGATGAGGCGGTGATTAGCAGGCGCAAGGCGTGATTTCTGGCCGAATCTCGCACATTTTTTCGCCCGATTGCCCCAAATTCCACCGTTTCTGTGATGGTTTCGGTTTTCGAAGTGATGCCAAAACAGACGCGACCTTCGGGTTTAAACTCGGATCCACCGGGGCCTGCGATCCCGGTGATCGAGACGGCGATGGTGGCATTGCTACGCGCAACCGCGCCCTCGGCCATTTCGCGCGCGACCGGCTCAGATACTGCGCCGTGGGCGTCAAGGGTTGCGGGGGATACGCCCAGCATCTGGATTTTCGCGTCATTGGTGTAGGTGACAAATCCCCGATCAAGGATCGCCGAAGATCCCGCGACGTCAGTGATCGCTGCCGAGACCATCCCGCCAGTGCAGCTTTCGGCTGTCGCGATGACCACGCCTTTGGCTTTGGCGATCTCTAAGAGGTCTTCGGCGAGTGTCACAGGATCACCATGTGATAGAACCCACCCAATATGGTGACCGCGATGGCCGCGAAAACACCCGCAAAGACGTCATCCAACATCACGCCCAAGGCGTCGCCGCGACGGTCGGCCCAGCCGACAATAGAGGGCTTCCAGATGTCAAAGAGGCGGAAGAAGAAAAAGCCCGCGATCCAGCCGGGATACATCGCGAGGGCAGGTAGGCCCATTTTCCAAGTACCGTAGCTTACGACAAATAGCGCGATCCATTGGCCGACGACTTCGTCGACAACGACTTCGCTGGGGTCATGGTTGTCACTGCCGCGCGTCATGGCCGCGGTGGCCCACCAGCCGATGAGGAATACAATGACAGTGGCAGCGACCAAAGTCGGAAAGCCGCCAAAGATCTGGATGAAAAGAGCGAATAAGACCCCCGCTAAAGAGCCCCAAGTGCCGGGGGCAGGGCGCAGGTAGCCGACGTAAAAGACAGTCGCGATGAATTTGCTCATGATTTCACCAAAGTTGCGGTGGCGAGGGCTGCGATACCTTCTTCGCGGCCTGTAAAGCCCAAGCGCTCGCTTGTGGTGGCTTTGATGCTGACCCGGTCTTCGTCCATACCCATCAGCTCTGCCATACGCGAGATCATCTTAGCGGCATTCGGCCCGATCTTGGGGCGCTCGCAGATCAGGGTGCAATCAATATTGCTGATAGTGAACCCTTTGGACGCTGCCAGATCCACCGCATGTTTCAGGAAAATCGCGCTGTCGGCGTCCTTCCATTCCATCTCGCTTGGGGGGAAATGCCGCCCGATGTCACCTTCCGCCAGCGCGCCATAAATCGCGTCGGTGACTGCATGCATGCCCACGTCCGCATCCGAATGCCCCTTGAGCGCTTTGTCATGCGGGATCGTGACCCCGCAGAGCACGACATGATCGCCTTCTTCAAAGGCATGCACGTCAAAGCCGTTGCCCAGTCGAATATCCATAGTCCCTCGCAAAATGCGTTCCGCGCGGGCGAAATCCCCGGGCGTTGTGATTTTCAGATTGGCCTCGTCGCCTTCGGTGATCGTGACGTTTACGCCTGCCGCGCGTGCGACTTCAACATCATCAGCCGCTTGGCCGTCAAAAGAACGATGCGCGGCCAGAATGGTTTCAAAATCAAACCCTTGCGGGGTTTGCGCGCGGTAAAGATCCGCGCGATCCTGCGTCCCTGTGACCTGAGCGTCTTCGCCCCGCCAAAGCGCATCCGAGACCGCTAAAGCAGGGGCCGCGGCTTTGCTAGTTTTCAGGGCGTCGATCACGCCTGCAATCACATGCTCCGGCACCGTTGCGCGCGCCACATCGTGAATCAGGACATGGGTTGCGCCCGTCCCGACCAAGGCCTCAAGCCCCGCGCGCACCGATGCATCCCGTGTCGCGCCGCCATGCACGGTTTTCACGTCCAGACTGTCATAAAACTGTGCATCATCAGGGTGTACGACCAGCAGACTCTCGTCCACCTTTGGGTGGTTTCGGAAAGCCTTGAGTGCCCAGTCCGCCACGCGGCGACCCGCCAGAGGCTGCCATTGTTTGGGTAAAGCCCCTCCGGCGCGTGTGCCGCGGCCTGCGGCGACGATAAGGGCAATTGTTTTCTGGTGCTGCTCACTCATAGGGCCTGTCTATGTCCAGAACAGGCTTTGCGCAATCGACCTAGGTGTGTTGCTTGAAAAATAGGCACATGCTTAAATTGGAGCCGAAATTCCGGTGCGATTCATTGTCGAGCGCGGTGTTTCCGAATAATTTCAAGGCGCTGCACAAGGAATACGCATGTGAGCATTCGACTCAACGACATAATTCTGGATCCGCCGGTCTTTTTGGCGCCGTTGGCTGGAATCACCGATCTGCCGTTTCGGGAGTTGGTTGCGCGCTTTGGCGCGGGGTTGGTTGTGTCTGAAATGATCGCGTCTCAGGATTTGATTAACGCGAAACCAGGCGTGCGGGAAAAGGCCGAGCTTGGGTTTGGCGTTGCGGGCACCTCTGTGCAGATCGCGGGCTGTGAGGCCTATTGGATGGCTGAGGCTGCTAAAATGGCCGAAGCCAATGGCGCGCGGATCATTGACATCAATATGGGCTGTCCCGCCAAGAAGGTGACAAGCACCAGTGGGGCAGGCGCCTCGGGCTCGGCGCTGATGCGCGAACCGGACCTGGCGATTTCCTTGATCGAGGCGGTGGTTGAGGCCGTGGATGTGCCGGTGACGCTCAAAACCCGTTTGGGCTGGGATGATGACATGCTGAATGCGCCCGAGCTGGTGGCGCGGGCCGAGGCGGTTGGCATCCAGATGGTGACGATCCACGGGCGCACGCGCTGCCAGTTCTATAAGGGCGCGGCGGATTGGGGCGCGATTTCTAAGGTCAAAGAGGCCGTCGACATTCCAGTCATTGCGAATGGCGATATTGTGGACACAGTGACGGCCAAAGAAGCCTTGCGTCAGTCCGGCGCGGATGGTGTGATGTTGGGGCGCGGCGTGCAGGGGAGACCTTGGCTGCCTGCGGTGGTTGCGTCAGAAATCTATGGCACGGCGATGCCGGAAATCCCCAGCGCTGATGAATTTATTCAAATGGTATCAGAGCATTACGACGCGATTCTCAGTTTCTACGGCACGCCTTTGGGCGTCAAAGTCGCGCGCAAACATTTGGGATGGTACATGGACGAAGCAGGCTGCGACAAGCCGTTGCGCACAGCCGTTTTGACGGCGAAAACACCGGCCGAGGTGCTGCGGCTTTTGCCCGACGCCTTGGGCGCGGGTCCTGAAAGGAGCGCGGCATGATGTCAGATTCAGCGCTCTGGGCCTCGCTTCCGATCCCCGCGATTATGGTCGACAAGGAGGATTGTATTCAGGATATCAATGGGGTGGCCGAAGTGTTCCTGAATGCCTCTGCGAAGTCGATTAAAGGCACCCCGGTCTGGGATCGCATCGCAATTGACGCGCCGCTAGAGCAGGCCTTTGCACGGGCCCGCAAGCAGAATTCCTCGCTGTTTGTGAATGACGCGGACGTAGGCACCGGCAACGCGCCTCCCATGCAATGCAACCTGCAAATCGCCCCAGTTCAGGGCTCTGACGGAGACATGTTGTTCCTGTTTGAGCCTCAGGAACTGGCAAGCCGTGTCTCGATCTCCGAAAGCGTGAAGAACGCTGCCAAATCCGCCATCGGCATGGCGGAAATGCTGGCGCATGAGATCAAAAACCCGCTGGCGGGGATCACCGGAGCGGCTCAACTTTTGTCGATGAACCTCAAGCCAGAGGATCTGGAACTGACCGATCTGATCGTCGAGGAAAGCCGCCGGATTGTGAAGCTGCTGGAGCAGGTCGAGCAGTTCGGCAACCTACAACCACCCGCCCATACGGCGGTGAATATCCACGACGTTCTGGACCGCGCGCGCCGGTCTGCGCTCTTGGGGTTTGGCGCGCATATGACCATCAAGGAAGAGTACGACCCCTCGCTTCCTTTTGCTTTGGGCGACAGCGATCAATTGCTTCAGGTCATTTTGAACCTGTTGAAAAACGCCTCAGAAGCCGCTGGAAAGTCAGGCACAATTCGCTTGCGGTCTTACTTTGAACATAGCTTTAGATTGCGGCGCAATGACGGCTCGGGCCAGTCGCTGCCGCTCCAAATCGAGGTCATCGATGATGGCCCTGGATTGCCTCAGGACATCAAAGGCGACATCTTTGATCCCTTTGTCTCGGGGCGTGAAAACGGTACGGGGCTTGGCCTCGCGTTGGTGAGTAAAATTATCTCTGATCACGGGGGCTGGATCTCGGTGGATTCTGTGCCAGGCAAGACGGTGTTCCGCATCTCTCTACCCCGCGCCCCTAAAAACCTCATTCCTGCGAAGGAGACTTAAGCCATGGATGGAACCGTCCTTGTTGCTGATGACGACCGTACGATTCGCACCGTGTTAACCCAGGCGCTGACGCGCGCGGGGTGTAAGGTGCATGCCACAAGCTCACTGACCACGCTGATGCGTTGGGTAGGTGAGGGCAAAGGTGATGTAGTGATCACCGATGTGATGATGCCCGATGGCAATGGGCTCGAGATGCTGCCCAAGATTTCCGAGGACCGCCCGCAATTGCCGGTCATCGTGATTTCAGCGCAAAACACGATCATGACGGCTATTCAAGCAGCCGAGGCCGAGGCCTACGACTATCTGCCCAAACCGTTTGATTTGCCCGACCTGATGAAGCGTACAGCGAAGGCCCTGAGCGAAAAGCGCCGCGTGGCGGCAGCGCCCGCGGCAGATGAGAATGATCGTCCGGATGAACTGCCTTTGGTCGGGCGCACGCCAGTCATGCAGTCACTCTATCGCTTGGTGGCGCGGGTGATGAACACGGATCTACCAGTCTTGATTTCAGGTGAGTCAGGCACGGGTAAGTCTCTGATTGCTAAGGAAATACACGACTTCTCGGATCGCCGCACATTGCCGTTTATCACAGTCACAGCCTCCGATCTTACAGATCTGGAAGGCCCGGCACGGGTTCTCGCGCGTGCAAAAGGCGGTACTGTCGTATTCGACGAGGTCTCGAACCTCGACAGTGAAACCCAGGCCCGCGTTGTGCGCATGATGGACAATCCCGGTGATCACAATCCTCGGTTCATGGCGACCAGCCAGGTTGATCTGATGAATGCGGTCGAAAAGGGCACCATGCGTAAGGATCTCTTCTATCGCCTGAATGGGGCCAATCTGGTTGTGCCTTCGCTGCGCGAGCGGGTGGATGATATCCCGCTCTTGGTCGACTACTTCCTCGCTCGTCTAGAACGTGATGGCGCGTCGATGCGGGTGTTCTCTGAGGACGCGCGCGAGTTGTTCCGGGCCTATAGCTGGCCCGGCAACGTGCGCCAGCTAGAGAATGCGGTGAAGCGGCTGGTTCTGACCGCACGGGGCGAAGAGATTTCGCAATCCGAGGCGGAAACCGTGCTCGGCACCCAGCCCGAGGCCGTGCCTTTGCTCAGCGGTGGTGAGAGCGAAAAGCTGTCAGGCTCTGTGGCGCGCCATTTGAAACGGTATTTTGACCTGCACGGCAATATGCTGCCGCCGCCAGGGCTCTATGGTCGGATCCTTAAGGAAATCGAGCTGCCGCTGATTGAAATCGCACTGGATGCGACCGGTGGAAATCAGGCGAAATGCGCGGATCTGTTGGGAATCAACCGGAATACCCTGCGTAAGAAAATCACCGATCTCGATATTCACGTGACACGGCGCAGAAAGTTGATGTAAAACTGCCACAACGCGTGGCAAATCGGGCGCAATGGCTCGGTTTGCCACTGAATGTGGGAGTGATGCGCTTGTCGATCACAGGATTTAGTGAGTGCGCCGCGTGGCGACTGGTGTAAACGCAACACATTGGTTGCGCTTCCTACGCCTGCGCAGACAGCGGCGTGCGCAAAATCTCGCCACCTTTGGTGTGGTTTTTATGGGGCCAATTCTGGCCGTCGCGACCTTTCTGATTTTCGGCCCCTTTGATCAAGGATCCTCCACCACCTCGCTGCGCGTCATTCTGTTGACGGATCTCGTATATGTGCTGGCGGTGGCGGCACTTGTTCTGCAGCGCTTGGTGCGGATCGTCGCCTCGCGCCGGTCTCGGTCGGCGGGGTCAAGATTGCACATGCGGCTGACTGGGGCTTTTGCCTCTATGGCCTTAGTGCCAGCGGTCACAGTCGCGATTTTTGCGGGGCTGACGATCAATATCGGCCTTGAGGGGTGGTTTTCGGACCGTGTAAGTCGCGTGGTCGGCAATTCGGTGTCCGCTGCCCATGCTTATGAAGCAGAGCATATCCGCGATCTGGAAACAGACGTGTTTATCGTGGCGGATTTTCTGAACACGGTGAAACGCTCGTCTGGAACTCTGTTCACGCGCGGCGATCTGCGCCAAATGCTGTCTGAAGCGCAGACGAGCATCCAGCGCGGCTTGCGCGAAGCCTTTGTGGTTGATGGAACCGGAGAGCTTTTGGCGCGGGGCGACCGATCCTACCTCTTTGATTTTGAGCAGCCTTCTGAGGTACAAATCTCGGCTGCGCGTGACGATGGCATCGTGATCATTCGCGATCTGGAACAAAACGAGCTGCGCGCCTTGGTGCATCTGGATGCGTTCGTGGATCGATATCTCTATGTCAGTCGCGAAGTCGATGGCGAAATTTTTGCGCTGCTGGATGAAACCCGAGAAACCGCGAACCTTTATACCCAATTGGAAGAGGACCGTGGCCGCGTGCTGTTTGAATATGGCCTGATCTACATCGGTTTTGCGGTCATTCTGATCCTCGCCGCGATCTGGATGGGGCTGTGGTTTGCCGAGCGTCTCTCGCGTCCCGTGGGCCGTCTGGCCAGTGCCGCGCAAAGGGTTGGGGCAGGTGATCTGGACGTTCAGGTCGTTGAAGAGGATGGCGACGACGAGATCGCCATGCTCGGGCGCTACTTCAACCAGATGACGCGGCAATTGAAAGGCCAGCGTCAGACGCTGCTGGACAACACAACTCAGATCGAGCGACGTCAGCGGTTGTTTGATTCTGTGCTGAGCTCGGTGACCTCGGGCGTTGTGGGTTTGGACAACGATGGTCAGATCACCTTCGCCAACCGTTCGGCACAGCGGTTGTTGCATTGGGACGGCTCCCATCGCGCGACGCCTTTGGCCGTTTCGATCCCAGAATTCACCGGTCTCTTTGAGGAAATGCGAGACGGTGGCCAGGAGGTCGCCCAGCAGGAAATCAAGGTGATCCGAGGCGGGCAGCAGGAAAACCTTTTGGTGCGTTTTGCCACGCGGAGGTCGGATCAAGGTGGGCTTGAGGGCTATGTTGTGGCCTTTGATGACGTCACCGATCTGGTCACGGCTCAGCGTATGGCGGCTTGGGGTGATGTGGCCCGTCGGATCGCCCATGAGATCAAAAATCCACTCACGCCGATCCAGCTCTCGGCGGAACGGATCAAGCGCAAATTCGCGCCAAAAGTCGGCGAAGACTCAGATAGCCTCATGTCGATGACCGATGTGATCGTGCGACAAACTGAGGATCTTCGGCGGATTGTCGATGAATTTAGCAAGTTTGCGCGGATGCCGGAACCGGAGCTTCGCGTGCATGACGTCGCGCAAATCTTGCGCGATGCGGCGTTGTTGCAGGACGCGGGGCAGCCCGATGTACGATTTGATCTGGACATTCCAGAGGGCGTTTTACCGGCGAATATTGACGCGACAATGATCTCGCAGGCTCTGACAAATTTGATCAAAAATGCGGGAGAAGCCATTGAAACCTTTCAACAAAAGTGTGCGCCAGAGGGGCTCGTGCCCGAAGTGCGTATTCAGCTAGAGGCCCAGGACGAAACCTGCATCATCCGCATTATGGACAATGGCATCGGCCTACCTGCAGATCGCGCGCGTCTCTTTGAGCCATATGTCACCACGCGCGACAAAGGCACTGGCCTGGGCCTTCCCATCGTGAAGAAAATCATCGAAGAACATGGGGGTACGCTGGCTTTGCTCGATGCGCCTGTGTTCGCGGGGAACGAACATTTCGGTGCGATGGCGGAAATCACATTGCCTGTTTTGCAGGCAGAGCACACAGAACCAACGGAACTAAAAGGGTGAACCCTATGGGAGACATTCTGATCGTCGATGATGAACGGGACATCCGGGAATTGATCTCGGATATTCTGAAGGACGAGGGATACAGCACACGGCTTGCGTCAAATTCCGACGAGGCGATGGAAGAGGTCACCTCTGATCAGCCTGCCTTGATGATCCTGGATATCTGGCTCAAGGACAGCAATATGGACGGGATTGATATCCTCAAGACTGTCAAACGTGACTACCCCGATGTGCCAATCGTGATCATCTCCGGCCATGGCAATATCGAGATCGCGGTGGCTGCGATCAAACAGGGGGCCTACGATTTCATCGAAAAGCCCTTCAACATCGACCAGCTCATGGTGGTTGTGCGCCGTGCGATGGAAACCAGCCGGTTGCGTCGTGAGAATTCCGAGCTCAAGCAACAAGACGGTAAGCCGACCGAGATGATCGGGGATTCTGCGGCCTTCCGTACGATGGTTGGCAATTTGGATAAGGTGACCAAGTCCAACGGCCGTGTGATGCTGTCGGGTCCGTCGGGGTCGGGCAAAGAATTGGCGGCGCGGTTCATTCATCAGAACTCGCTGCGTGCGTCTGCACCTTTTGTGACTGTGAATTGTGCGGGCGTGGAGCCTGACCGCGTCGAAGAGGTGCTCTTTGGCCGTGAAAGCCTGGAGCGTGGCGTGGAAGCGGGTCTCTTGGAGCAGGCCAACGGCGGGTCCGTCTATTTCGACGAGGTCGCGGATATGCCCTTGGGCACCCAGACCAAGATCCTGCGGGTTCTGGTCGATCAAAGTTTCACCCGCGTCGGCGGCAGCGACAAGATCAAGGTGGATCTGCGTGTGATTTCCTCGACCAGCAAGGATCTGGCCGAAGAAATCGAGGCCGAGCGCTTCCGCGAGGAGCTCTATCACCGTCTGAATGTGGTGCCAATTGCCGTGCCGTCCTTGTCGGAACGCCGCGAAGATATTCCGGTCTTGGCCGAGTATTTCATCGAAGGGTTCAATGAATCCCAAGGCCTGCCGCAGCGCGAACTGTCTGACGATGCAGTGGCGCTCATGCAGACCATGAGCTGGCCGGGGAATATCCGACAGCTTAAGAACCTGATCGAACGCGTCCTGATCCTTGGCGACGAAACCGGACCGATTGAGGCCCGGGAACTCCCGGGCGATGAGGGACCTGCGCAGGAAGAGGGCCGTGTGGTGCTCTCTGGTGCTTTGGCAACCATGCCGTTGCGAGAAGCACGCGAGGCCTTTGAGCGCGAATACCTGCTGACCCAGATCAATCGTTTTGGCGGCAATATCAGCCGGACGGCGTCATTTGTGGGCATGGAACGCTCTGCGTTGCACCGCAAGCTCAAGTCTCTGGGTGTTGTGACCAGCAATAAATCCGGATCCCGCGTGGCCTCGGTCGAAGAGCTCGAAGGCTAGGCGGCTTTCAATCGGTTTAGACGTCAAACTCTCTTGGGGTTTGACGATTGCTGCGACTTCTGACACACCAAAGTTCAAGCAAGAGCGGAGACTTGGATGAAAGTCATCATTTGCGGTGCCGGGCAGGTGGGCTGGCAGATTGCGCGCCATCTGGCCAATGAACGCAATGACGTCACGGTGGTCGACAATAACGCAGACCTCGTGCGCCGGGCCACAGATGCTTTGGATGTCCAGGGCGTTGCTGGGTTCGCGAGCTATCCGGACATTCTGGAACGGGCAGGGGCGCGTGATGCGGATATGATCATCGCGGCCACTCACTCGGACGAGGTCAATATGGTGACCTGTCAGGTGGCTCATTCGGTCTTTGAGGTGCCTCGTAAAATCGCGCGGCTGCGCTCGCAAAGCTATCTGGATGCGATTTATTCGGATCTTTACCGCCGCGATCACATGCCGATTGAGGTGGTGATCAGCCCGGAACGCGAGGTTGCGGATGCGGCGCTCAAGCGTCTGTCGGCGGCGGCAACCTTTGACACGGAATTCTTTCTGGACGGCAAGCTGCAGTTGATTGGTATCACGCTGGACGAAGACTGCCCGGTCGTGAACACGCCCTTGCGCCAATTGTCGGACCTGTTTTCCACCCTGCGTGCGGTGGTCGTCGGTGTGCGCCGCGAAGGCACGCTCTTTGCGCCAGAGCCGGGCGATCAGCTTTTCGTAGGTGATGATTGCTATGTGATGGTCAACACCGAGGACTTTAGCCGCGCCTTGGAAATCTTTGGCAAACAACAACAAAAGCAAGAACGTGTTGTCCTGATCGGGGGCGGAAACGTCGGCCGGATGGTGGCGCAAAAGCTCGAAGACCTACCGGGCCGCGCAATCCGTGCCAAGATGATCGAGCGGGATCGCAAGATCGCCGAACGCTCGGCCGAAGCGCTGGAACGCACGATTGTTCTGAACGGAGACGGTCTGGACGCGAGCCTTCTGCAAGAGGCCGGCGCAACGCGCGCCGACGCGGTCTTGGCGGTGACGGATGACGACAAAACCAACATCCTTGGCGCCGTGCGCGCGAAATCCATGGGTTGTAAACTGGCGGTGGCCTTGATCAACGACCCGACCTTGGTGCCTTTGATGGCCCCTCTGGGGATTGACGCCTATATTAACCCGCGCGCCACGACAGTCTCGTCGATCCTGCGTCACATCCGTCATGGTCGCGTGCGCGACGTATATTCGCTGGGGGATGCTGAGGCGGAAATCATCGAGGCCGAGGTTCTGTCGACCTCACCCATCGCTGGCAAGCAGATCCGAGACATTGATTTCCCCGAGGGCGTGCTGATCGGCGGGATCAAGCAGGGTGACCAGATCATCAAGCCCAACGGCGGTACGCGGGTGAACGAGGGTGATATCATTGCGCTCTTCGCGCTTAGTCAGGACGTCGGACAGGTTGAAAGCCTGTTGCAGGTCTCGATCGACTATTTCTAGAACACCATGTGGTCGCGCCTGACATCTCAAACGCTGTTGCTCCAGTTTCTGTGGCTTGCGGGCGTGTGTATGTTTGCACCTGCGATCTATGCAGGTGTGACGGACGATTTTCTGACCGCTCGGACGTTTCTTTATAGCGGCATCCTCACGCTATTCTTCGCGACGCTTGTGACAATTGCCACACAAGACACCCCCAGCGCGCGGATGGGCTCGCTGCAGCAATCGCTTTACGCTCTGTTTGCAGCCCTCACGATCTTGCCTGCAATCCTCGCGATCCCTTTTGCGGAGTCCCTGCAAACAACAAGCTTTGTGAACGCCTACCTCGAGATGGTCTCAGCTCTCACTACCACGGGCCTTGATTTGTGGGAGGATCCTAAACGCCTGCCGGATGCGCTTCATTTATGGCGCGGCATGGTCGCCTGGTTCGGAGGCCTTATGATGTGGATCGCGGCGGTTGCGGTTTTTGCGCCGCTCAGCCTCGGTGGCTTTGAGGTTACCGCGCGCAGCGGTTTTGCCGATCACACCCGCGGCACGCCCGCAGCGGCCCAGATCGATCCGGTACGCCGCTGGAAGCGCGCAGCGCGCATGCTGACGCCGATTTATGCCGGACTGACCTTTGCCCTGTGGATCATGCTGGCCGTGATGGGTGACGCGCCCCTTGCAGCCTTGATCCACGCCATGTCCGTCATGTCCACCAGCGGCATTTCCCAGATCGGCGGCATCGAGAACGCGCAATCGGGCCTTGGCGGAGAGATCGTGATCTTTTTCTTCCTGCTTTTTGCCTTGTCTCGTCAGACATTTAGCGCCGATATTGGTGCCACCAGTCGCGATCAGATCTGGCAGGATCCAGAGTTCCGTTTCGGCGTCATGTTCGTCTTTGCCATTCCGCTTTTGCTGTTCCTGCGCCACTGGTTGGGGGCCTTTGAGGTCAACGAAGAAGAGAACATCTTCGCGGCGCTTCGTGCGCTCTGGGGCGCGATATTTACGGTTCTTTCCTTTATGACCACCACCGGTTTTCAAAGCGTAGACTGGCAGACCTCACAAAGCTGGTCAGGTCTTGGCACACCCGGTGTTCTGTTGATGGGGCTCGCGGTGATCGGCGGGGGCGTCGCCACCACCGCAGGCGGCGTCAAGCTCTTGCGCGTCTTTGCGCTCTACCTGCAAGGATTGCGCGAGATGGAGCGCCTGGTGCATCCCAATTCTGTCAGCGGCTCGGGCCGCCGCGACAGACGCATTCGCCGCAAAGGCGCGGTCATTGCCTGGGTGTTTTTCATGCTCTTTGCGCTGTCGCTGACGGTTGTCACTTTCCTGCTGACTTTTGCGGGTTCTAGTTTTGAAGAGGCGGTGCTTTTAGCGGTCTCAACCCTCTCGACAACAGGCCCATTGGTGCAAGCCGCCGCTGAAAACCCCGTCGAGCTTCTGTCGCTCAGTCTGGCCGGAAAGCTTATTTTATGTGCATCTATGGTCACGGGCCGCCTTGAGACCCTCGTGATCATCGCGCTTTTGACGCCTGATCTGTGGCGGAACTAGTATTTTAGCCCTAACAATCGTGTTTCTGGCCGTTTTAGGGGGTGGAAACTTGCGCCGTAGCGTTTCATACTCTTTTTTGGAAGCGTTGCACGCGCAGCAAGCAAAAACAAAAAAGGCGACTTACGATGGCTTCGGATCGGCAAAACCTGCAGGACGCATTTCTTAACCACGTCCGTAAAACAAAGGTTCCGGTAACAATTTTTCTGATTAATGGTGTGAAGCTGCAGGGTGTGATTACCTGGTTCGACAATTTCTGCGTGCTTCTGCGCCGCGATGGTCAAAGCCAGCTGGTGTATAAACACGCGATTTCCACGATCATGCCGGCACAGCCAATCAGCCTTTATGAGGGTGAAGACGCCCAGTGATGGAGCATGACACCCGCATCACCCGAGCCTGGGTGGTGCGACCCGAAGTCAAATCCCCGGATGCAAAACGTGACGCCTCTTCTGCTTTGGAAGAGGCGGTTTCACTTGCGGCGGCTCTTCCCAATATCGAGGTGGTGGGGTCTGACGTCGTGCGGCTGGCCAAGATCCAGCCAGGGACTCTGTTTGGCACCGGCAAGATCGAAGAGCTGCATGATCGGTTCCATGCCGAAAAGATCGACCTCTTGTTGATTGATGGGCCGGTCACGCCGGTTCAGCAGCGTAACTTGGAAAAAGCGCTTGAGGTTAAGATCCTTGATCGAACGGGTTTGATCCTTGAGATCTTCTCGGATCGCGCCCGCACCCGCGAAGGTGTGCTGCAGGTCGAGATGGCGGCGCTGTCTTATCAGCGGACACGACTGGTCCGTGCCTGGACCCACTTGGAACGTCAAAGGGGTGGGCTTGGCTTTGTGGGTGGTCCGGGTGAAACCCAGATCGAGGCCGACCGACGTGCGATTGACGAACAACTCGTGCGCCTGCGTCGGCAGCTCGCCAAGGTCGTCAAAACCCGCGAACTCCATCGCGGAGCGCGCGCCAAAGTGCCATATCCGATTGTCGCGCTTGTCGGCTATACAAACGCTGGAAAATCTACGCTTTTCAATCGTGTAACCGGCGCTGAAGTCATGGCGAAAGACATGCTTTTCGCCACGCTTGACCCCACAATGCGGCGTCTTGAACTGACCGACGGCCCCGAAGTGATCCTGTCTGACACGGTGGGCTTCATCTCTGATCTGCCGACCGAACTTGTTGCCGCATTCCGAGCCACGCTCGAAGAAGTCCTCGCCGCCGATCTGATCCTGCATGTACGCGATATCAGCCACGCGGAAACCGACAATCAGGCCGATGACGTGGCCAAGATCCTCACGTCGCTTGGTGTGGATGAAAACATCCCGCAGCTCGAAGTCTGGAACAAAATCGACCAGATGGAAGCAGACGAGATCGCCGCCTCGCAAGCACGCTCGGAACGCAGTGACGACATCTTTGCGATCTCGGCCATCACGGGCGAAGGCATCGACCAACTCCTCGCAGAGATCGCCGTGCGCCTGCAGGGCGAGCATAGCATCGAAGAGCTGTCCCTCCCGTTTTCAGCAGGCAAAGAACGCGCCTGGCTCTTTGCTGAAGGCGTGATCGAGAGCGAGGCTCAAACCGATGAAGGATTTGACATCACCGTCAAATGGACCACCAAACAGGCCGCGCAGTTTAAGAAACTCTAAGCTTTTCTCTTGCCCCAAATATCCCGGGGGGAGGCGGAATTTCGTGAAAATTCCGACGGGGGCAGAGCCCCCCGATAGCATCACGGCAAAAGTGTCGTGACCCCAACCGCCGCGGCGCGCGCGAGACCTTCGTCCAGCGACATCGGGATATACTCTCCACGCCGCCAAAGCTGGGCCAGATCGTCGTAGTACCTGCTTAGCGGGTGCCCTGACTGGCCCGTCGAAATGATGAACACAGAGGAATCCGGATCCGCGAAATCATAGACACCGCGATAGCCCGCTGCGTGGACATTGTGGAACGGATCATCCCCTTCGCCTGAGGTGCGCCCGCGCTGCAAGGTATTGTCTCCGCCGCTGGTGGACTGGCGGATGTTCACGAAGGTTCGCAGCAGAGGAACCTCTCCCAGAACCGGGTGATCGTGGGTCGCCTGATGCGCATCGCCCCAGCGCAGGCTTTCAAAGTTGTCGCCATAGCGCTCGTTGATCCAGATGATCGCGTCATCCAGCGCCATGCGGGCGACATCCGTGCAAGTCTCCACCGGAGCGCTCTGGATCACGTCGCACCAGGCGCTCGCGCCATCCACATCGCGGAAGACACGTTCGATGAACAAAGGCTCTACGTGTTTGAATTCGCTGATCAAAGGTCCAAGCTCGTCCTTGGCCAAACGGTCCTGAAGCGCGCGCATCCAGGCGGCATAGATCAAGGGTTCCGGCAGATGTTCATTCATCTCGCCGTTCCAATTGGCCAAAAGATCCAAGGCCTCTTTGCGCTGGCGCTCTTGCGTGCCTTGCGCCGTGGTGCCCGCGGTAAACCACAGATCCGCCGCCACCAAAGGCAGCAAAGACCGCGCGGTCACGCTGACCGTATCCAATTGCGCCTCGATGAAACTGTCGCGCGTATGAACCGCGCGGCCCTGCATCAAACGCTGCCAGCGTTGCACGCGTTGACTGTCGCCCCACACGAATGACACGTGCAATGGAAAGGCGCGATCCACGGTTTTGTTGTTGGTATTGCCGAGGATGCCGCCGACGGGCGCCACGAATTCCGGATTGCTGGAATAGGGCAACCGGCCTTGCCAGCGGTTCTCGACCTTGGACCCAAGGCTCGGCAAGCGCCCCTGACTTTGATGGCGAGCAGACCGACGTGGCAGGGCTCCGATCACTTTCATTGCGATGGTGTCGCTGTCCACGAGCGTTAAGTTCTGCGCGGGTGCCAGAAACGCTTCGCTATTGCGGATCGCTTCGCGCACGTCCTGGGCAAACATCAGATCGATGGCCGCATTCATCGAGGTGTCTGCGGGGCTGAGCACCGTCCAACTGACGGCCGCGACATGGCCTTTCGGAGTCACAGTGCCCAGATCGAAATTGCTTGCGGGCAAGACGGGCCCATTGTCGGTCCAGCGTAGGGTGAGGGTGATGGGCTCCTGCTCGGAGACTTTGATGATCGTCTTGCGTGTCACAAAGTCCTGATAGCCATTCGGCCCCAGATATTGATCCGGATTGTTTGGATTGATTTCTTCGATAAAGACGTCCTGATCATCCACATAGGCCGAGGTCAGCCCCCAGCCCAGTTGCGCGCTGCGGCCGGTCAGGATCGCTGGAATACCCGGAATGGTCCCCCCGATCACGCCGCCAGAGGACAGCTCGAGCCGCGCCAGATACCAGATCGCCGGAGCCGTCAGCCCAAGGTGAGGATCATTGGCCATCAGCGTGCCGCCCGAGGCAGATCGTGCCGGCGCTGCGGCCCAAGCGTTCGAGGCACCAGCAAGGCCGCGTTCTGGAAACGGGGACAGCGGGTGCGATTTTAGGTCTGCGGTCTGCACGTATTTTGGAACACCCGGCACGAGCTGCGCGAATTCAGGAAGGTCCGCCACGCCTTTTCCCGGATGATCGGGCAGGATGTCTTTCAGGCGGGTTTCATCGCTCAGCGCCAAAGAGACGCGGGCGCGCAGGACTTCTTCGTCCAGATGCCCGGCCAGTTGCAAAGACATAAGCTTTTGAATTGAAATGGAATCTGCGACGCGCCATGGCGCAATCGGTGCGTTGAAAATGAACATCTCTGGTGCGCCGCGACCAAGTGACTCTTCATTCACTTCGGAGATCCGGGCGTTCACGCCATTGGCGTAAGCCGTCATCAAGACCCGTGAGCGCTCTGACAGAGACTCCACAGAGCTTACCGCCAGCGTATAGATCCCAAGCCGTCGCAACAGCTTGTCGATATCCAGCGTCTGAGCGCCAAAGACTTCGGACAAGCGCCCCTGCGCCGTGCGCCGCATGGTGGTCATCTGCCACAGACGATCCTGCGCATGGGCGTATCCCAGTGCAAAGAACACATCCGGATCCGTCTCGCCAAAGATATGCGGGACATTGGCATTGTTGCGCACAATTTCCACGGGGGCCGAGACGTAGCCCGTCTGCAATTCCTTGTCATAGTCTGGCAGCGAGCGGGACGCGAAATAATAGACCAAAGCGCCAAAGGCGAAGATCAGAATGAAGGTCGCGGTTGTCAGGCGGAACAGCCACTTAAATATTCTTGTCATTGCGCGTCTCTATTGGGTCTTGCTTTGGTATTTGCTCTTGCGCTTGGGCCTTTGTCGCGGGCACACATGCAGACAGACATTACGACGAATTTGCGAGGGGGAAAAGCGATGACACGCGTGGCATTTCTGGGACTTGGCGTCATGGGATATCCAATGGCGGGGCACCTTAAATCTAAGGGGTTTGAGGTGGTGGTTTATAACCGAACTGCTGCAAAAGCCGAGGGCTGGGTGAAGGAGCACGGTGGCGAAATGGCGCTTACGCCCGCAGGTGCAGCAGAGGGTGCGGATTTTGTCATGGCCTGCGTTGGTAACGATGATGATTTGCGTCAGGTCTGTGTCTGCGAGGGCGGGGCCTTTGCAGCGATGAAAGACGGTGCGATCTTTGTGGATCACACGACGGTGTCTGCCAAAGTCACGCGCGAGCTTTATGAGGCGGCGGGTGCCGCTGGTCTTGGCTTTGTCGACGCACCGATCTCTGGTGGTCAGGCGGGGGCCGAGAATGGGGTTTTGTCCATCATGTGCGGTGGTGATGCAGACACTTACACCAAGGCCGAGCCGGTCATGGAGTCCTACGCACGCATCTGTCGTCGTATTGGCGAGAGCGGCGCGGGCCAGATGACCAAAATGTGCAACCAGATCGCCATTGCTGGCGTGGTTCAGGGCCTCTCTGAAGCTCTGCATTTTGCCGAGAAAGCCGGTCTGGATGGCGCGGCGGTTGTTGAGGTGATTTCGCAGGGTGCGGCGGGCTCTTGGCAGATGTCCAACCGCTATGAGACGATGATTGCAGATCACTTTGAGCACGGTTTTGCGGTAGACTGGATGCGAAAGGATCTTGGGATTTGTTTGGACACTGCGGATGAAACTGGCGCAAGCCTGCCTGTGACGGCTTTGGTCGATCAGTTCTACAAGGACGTTCAGAAACTGGGCGGCGGGCGTTGGGATACATCCAGCCTTATCAAGCGTTTACGGGCACTCGACTGATCTGAAAACGCATCAAATAACATCCGCATATGCGTCCAATAGGGCGTGCCTGTCTTGTCTTTGTCATTTAGCAAGGCCTCAACAGGCGCGCCATGTCCGCGCCGCGCGCAGATGATCGTGCGCAACGGAGCTTCGGCCTGACGCGCGGCTTTCTCTACTAGTGCAGTATTCTGAGGCCGGATGATGCGATCCATGGTACTGTGCAGCATGAGGCTCGGGACGCCGTTGGGCGAGAGGCACCAAGGTTGCACCATGGCAGCGCCCAATCCAAGAACTGCGTCGGGCCGGCATGTCGTTGGCAGGTTCTCGGGCGGGTAGGACAAAGACAGCGCTGCTATCCCGCCCGCCGAAATGCCAACCACAAACACGCTGTTTGTCGCGATATCCCAGTCTGAGCTTTGCGATTTCATGAAGGCGACCGCTGCACCTAAGTCTAAACGCGCGGCTTCGAAAGCAGGCCCCATCAACCGCTTGGACGTTGTTAGCCCGCTTTCGATAGAGCGTTTTCTGTTGGCGCGAATGGTTTTTCTGTGTGTGATATCAAAGGCGTACAGCGGCGTATTCAAGCGATAGCTGATCGACGCAAAAGCATATCCGTCACGCGCAAACCGCCGCGCGAGGGGCAAAACCTCTGCCGAGGAACGCGTGCCTTTTTGAAAGCCTCCGCCATGGGCGAAGACCACGGTCGCTTGCGGGGTGCGATAGGGCAAATACAAATCGAGCGCCAGATTTTCAGAAGGGCGCTCGACGTAGGTGATATTTTCGATGATCCGCATCGGCGGAGTTTACGGGATGATCCGCGTGTATTTCGACCCCTCAAGCGTCGCGCCAATCCGTGCACCGGCACGACCAAAGACGACCGCCAGAACCGGGCTGCGCAGGGTCGTTGTGTCGGTCGCCAAAGAGTCGCCTTGATCAGAGACAACATACTCCAGGTCAGCACCGGCCGCCCATCCGCGAGAGCTCTGGAATTCCTGCAGCGCGCCTTCGGTCATGAAGAAAAGAACATGCGCGAATTGCTGGGCACCGATCTGAAAGCCAAAGTTCGCGCGTGTTGTGGAATAGTAATCCACGACCTCGTCATTTACCTTCAGAGCGCCGCGTCCGTAGCCGCCACCAAAGCCAAGACCTGCTTCGGTGATCAGCGGCATGACCAGCATACCGGCCGCCTTATCAGCGAGGTCGATCGTGTTTGGGTACTCGTCGTACATATAGTTCAGCGTCGCCTCAACGCGCGCATTGATCGTGTCAGACCCGCGGCTGTTGACGCCATTTCCGCACGCCGTCGCCATGGTCACGCTGGCCATGGCCGCAAGGATGAGGGCACGTCTTTTGATCGTTTTCATCTGTTTGCCTGTTCTTATCACTGTCGATTTGCGCCACAATATAGACCCATCGGCCCGCATTGTCACCCAAGATAGAGCGATTTCGGCGCTTTAGCGCCCAAGGAGTCCTTTGGCGATCAGCGGCGCGAAATAGGTGAGAATTCCGTCGCACCCAGCGCGTTTAAAGGCCATCAGGCTTTCGACCATGGCCTTGTCCCCATCGATCCAACCGTTTTGCGCCGCGGCCTGGATCATCGCGTATTCGCCAGAGACCTGATAGGCGAAGGTCGGCACGCCAAAGCTGTCTTTCACACGGCGGCAAATGTCCAAATAAGGCATGCCGGGTTTGACCATCACCATATCCGCACCTTCCATGAGATCACGTTCGACCATCCGCAACGCCTCATCAGAGTTGGCGGGATCCATTTGATAGGTTTTCTTGTCACCTTTCAAAGCGCCGGCCGCGCCAACCGCATCGCGGAAGGGGCCGTAAAAAGCGCTCGCATACTTCGCAGAATAAGACATGAGCGCCACATCTTTATGGCCCGCGCCTTCCAAAGCGCTGCGCAATGCGCCGATGCGACCGTCCATCATGTCCGAAGGCCCGATGATATCGACACCCGCCTCAGCTTGGCTAAGCGCCTGTTTCACGAGGGCTTCGATGGTTTCATCATTGGCCACATAGCCGTCGATCACAAACCCATCCTGACCGGTGTCACTGTATGGGTCGAGCGCCACGTCGGTCATGATCGCGATCTCTGGCACGGCCTCTTTGATGGCTCGTGTCGCGCGGTTAGAGAGGTTGTCGGGGTTCCAGGCCTCAGCACAATCCGACGTGCGCTTGTCGCCCTCGGTGTAGGGAAAGAGGCAGATCACAGGGATACCCAGATCTGCAGCCTCTTTGGCAGCCTCGACAATCCGGTCAACTGAGCGACGCACCACGCCGGGCATTGAGGGCACGGGTTCTTCGATATTCTCGCCTTCTCGCACAAAGACCGGCCAGATCAGATCGCCAACACTCAACGTGGTTTCCTGCACCAAGGACCGCAGCGCGGGCGTATTCCTAAGACGACGCGGACGCGCAGCGGGAAAAGGGGCGATTGTCGGTTTCATATAAGCCTCATTCTTTGTAGAAAACGGGGTGCCATGGAATTTGCTGCGCGACAAGGGTAGGAATTGCCGCGCACCGAGGATATGGATCAACAAAACCACTTAAGGACGCGCTGCGTGGACCTGCATACTTCTATCATCGAGCTTATCGACCTGCGCAGTTTTTCCAACCTCTGGTTCTGGATTATGCTTGCGCTTTTGTGGTCGTCGGCCAGCCATTGGGTTCTGGGCATTCCCTATGATCTTGTGTTGCGCGCGCGGCGTCGCGGAGGGCAACATGAGGTCGATCTGGCGGATATGGTACGCATCAACGTCGGGCGGCTTTTGTATATCAGCCGTGTCTCGGGCCTCGCGATGCTGTCTTTTGGATGTTTCATCCTGAGCTCTCTGGCAGTCGTCGGATTCTACTATCGCTACGAATTCGCGCAGGCGGTGTTTCTAATCCTTTTCCCGATGTCGATTATCGGGCTTTTGTCCCTATCGACGGCACGTGCGCTTGAGGTCGAGGATCTGACCCGCGAGACGCTGTACAAACGTTTGGCACGGCATCGTATCTACGTCCAACTCATTGGAATGCTGTCGATTTTCGTAACATCCCTCTGGGGGATGTATCAGAACTTCCAACTCTCGCCGCTGAACTGACGGGGCTGACATGACGACACAACATCACGTCACCGTAGGTGGCGCGCCCGAAGGGTTCGACGCCAAGCTGATCCTCGAGGAAATGGAGCGTTCGGGCGGTCCGGTTCTGCATATAGCACGGGACGACAAGCGACTGGCGGCAATGCAGGCGGCGCTGGCCTTCTTTGGGCCGGATGTGCCTGTGGTGGTATTCCCTGGCTGGGATTGCTTGCCATATGACCGCGTCTCGCCGAATGCGGATATTGCAGCGGCACGGATGGCGACCTTGGCGGGGCTGGTGCATGGGATGCCAAAGCAGTTCGTCCTGTTGACGACGCTGAATGCGGCAACGCAACGGGTTCCCGCGCGCGAGGTTCTGAAAGACGCGGCGTTTCGCGCGCAGGTGAACTATCAGGTCAACGAAAAGGAACTTCGCGAATTTCTGGTACGGATGGGCTTTACCCAAGCGCCCACGGTGATGGAGCCCGGAGACTACGCGATCCGCGGCGGTATCATCGACATCTACCCGCCCGGAGAGGGCGGGCCTGTTCGGCTTGATTTGTTCGGAGACGTTCTGGACGGCGCGCGCCGCTTTGATCCTGTGTCGCAGCGCACGACGGAAACGCTGGACTTGGTGGAACTTGCCCCTGTGTCGGAGGTCATTCTGGATGAGGCGGCGATCACGCGGTTCCGGCAGAATTATCGCATCGAGTTTGGGGCGGCTGGCACGGATGACCCTTTGTATGAGGCGGTGTCAGCAGGGCGCAAACATCAGGGGATTGAGCATTGGTTGCCGTTCTTTCATGAGCGGCTGGAGACACTGTTCGACTATCTGCCAGAGGCGTCGATCAGCGTGGATGATCAGTGCGAGCCGTCGCGTTTGGCCCGCTGGGACTCGGTCAAGGATCAATACGAAACCCGCGCCCATGCGTTGACTCAAAAGAACCGGTTGGACACGGTCTATAAACCTGTGCCTGCAGAGTTGCTGTATATGGACGATGCGGCATGGAGTGAGGCCGTTGGCTCGCGTCGAGTGCTGAATTTCAAGCCGCTCCCACAGGCGTCAGGGCCTGGCGCGATTGACAAGATGGCGCGGATTGGCCGGAATTTCTCGCCAGAGCGACAGTTGGAAAACGTGAGCCTTTTCAGTGCTCTTGCAGATCATATTAATGCGAAACTTTACAATGGGCCGGTGGTCGTTGCGTCCTATTCCGAAGGTGCGCGGGAACGTCTGAGTGGCCTTATCGAAGATGAAGGCCTTGCCGAGACCATCGCCATCAAAGACGCCAAAGCCATCGGTAAATCCGGGCTCTATCTGGCCGTTTGGGCGCTGGAAAGCGGCTTTGAGGCTCCCGGTCTGACGGTGATTTCCGAGCAGGACGTGCTGGGCGACCGCCTGATCCGCGCGCCGAAAAAACGGCGCAAGGCCGAGAATTTCCTGACCGAAACGCAATCGCTTAGTCCCGGTGATTTGGTCGTGCATGTGGATCACGGGATCGGCCGCTATCACGGGCTAGAGGTCATCACGGCGGCGGGCGCGGCGCATGAATGCATCAGCCTTGAATATGCCGAGAAGGCCAAGCTGTATCTACCGGTCGAAAACATCGAGCTCTTGTCGAAATACGGCCATGACGAAGGGCTGCTGGACCGTCTTGGTGGCGGGGCCTGGCAAGCGAAGAAGGCCAAACTGAAAGAGCGCATCCGCGAAATGGCGGATAAGCTCATTCGCGTGGCCGCCGAGCGTGCCTTGCGCAAAGCGCCTATGCTCGAGGCACCGCATCACGCCTGGGAGGCTTTTTCCGCGCGTTTCCCCTATAGCGAAACCGAAGATCAGCTCAGCGCCATTGGTGATGTGATGGAGGATCTGGCGTCGGGTCTGCCGATGGATCGTTTGGTCTGTGGCGATGTGGGCTTTGGCAAAACCGAAGTCGCCATGCGCGCGGCCTTTGCGGCGGCGATGTCAGGCGTGCAGGTCGCGGTGATTGCGCCGACGACATTGCTGGCCCGACAGCACCTCAAGAGCTTCTCAGAACGCTTCCGGGGTTTCCCATTGGAAGTGCGCGGGCTGTCTCGTTTTGTGTCCGCGAAAGAGGCAGAGAAAACCCGCGATGGCATGTCGCGTGGAACGGTTGATATCGTGGTTGGCACCCATGCGTTGCTGGCTAAAAACATTAAATTCCAGAATCTTGGCCTGCTGATTGTTGATGAAGAACAGCACTTTGGGGTGGCCCATAAAGAACGCCTGAAACAACTGCGGTCCGACGTCCATGTTTTGACCCTGACCGCGACGCCGATCCCTCGGACGCTGCAACTCAGCCTCTCTGGCGTGCGAGATCTGTCGATCATCGGCACGCCGCCTGTGGATCGCCTGGCGATCCGCACTTACGTCAGCGAGTTTGACGGAGTGACCATCCGTGAGGCGCTCTTGCGCGAACATTATCGCGGCGGCCAGTCCTTCTACGTGGTCCCACGCATCTCTGATCTGCCTGAAATCGAAGAGTTCCTGAAGGAACAGCTCCCTGAGCTGACCTATGTGGTCGCCCATGGCCAAATGGCCGCAGGAGAGCTGGATGACCGGATGAACGCTTTCTATGATGGCAAATACGATGTGCTTTTGGCGACAACGATTGTGGAATCGGGCCTCGATATCCCGACGGCCAATACAATGGTCGTCCATCGCGCCGATATGTTTGGCCTGAGCCAGTTGTATCAGATCCGTGGCCGCGTGGGGCGCTCCAAGACCCGCGCCTATGCCTATCTGACGACGAAACCGCGCAAACCTTTGACGCCAGCGGCCGAAAAGCGTCTGCGCGTTCTTGGCTCGCTCGATACACTTGGGGCCGGATTTACGCTGGCTTCTCAAGACCTTGATATCCGTGGGGCAGGGAACCTTTTGGGCGAAGAGCAATCTGGTCAGATGCGTGATGTGGGCTATGAGCTTTACCAAAGCATGCTCGAAGAGGCGATCGCCAAGATCCGTGCGGGCGAGATGGAAGGCCTGTCTGAGGTCGACGATCAATGGGCCCCGCAGATCAATCTGGGCGTGCCGGTTCTGATTCCTGAAGATTACGTGCCGGATCTGGACGTGCGTCTGGGGCTCTATCGTCGTCTGTCGAGCCTCACCAACAAAGTCGAGCTAGAAGGCTTTGCGGCCGAACTCATCGACCGCTTTGGCAAGCTGCCGAATGAGGTGAACACGCTCTTGCTGGTCGTGCGCATCAAAGCGATGTGTAAACGGGCAGGGATCGCGAAACTGGACGGCGGGCCGAAGGGCGCGACCATTCAGTTCCACAATGACAAGTTCGCCTCGCCTGAAGGTCTGGTGGCCTTTATTCAGGATCAGCGCGGCTTGGCAAAGATCAAGGACAATAAGATCGTCGTGCGGCGTGACTGGAAAAACAACCGCGACAAGATCCGTGGTGCCTTTGAAATTGCGCGGGATTTGGCAGTGAAGGCGAAGCCTAAGAAAAAGGCCTAGGCCTCATTCGCAGGCCTAGGACCTAACTTAAGCATCAAGGCGTAACTGATTGCCAAGCCAATGAAAGTCCCGATCAGAACCGCGCGCGGTGTGCCGTCAAAGGCCAGCCCAATTGGGATCGCGAGGGCCGCTGCGAGGATCGTGGAAATGGCCCCGTTCACCGAGGCCGCGAGGCCTGCGATATGGCCCATGGGTTCCATCGACAGGGCCGTGAGATTTGGGAAAACGAAGCTCATCGAGAACATGAAAGATGTGGAGTAGATAAAGAACGTCAAGATTGTCATGTTCCCGCTCAGCAGTAAGCCGAGCATCAGGATTGTCATGACCAGATGGCCTAAAACTGCGGATTTCACCAGCAATCGCATTCCGTAGCGCAGCACTAGCCTTCCGTTCAGGAAATTGCCGGGAATGGCCAAAAGGGCGGAACCTGCGAACCAATAGGGGAAGGTCTCTGCGGCGCCAAAGCTCTCGGCGTAGATCGGTTGCACGGATGAAATCAGCGCAAAAAGTCCCGCGAAGGTCAGCGTTAGAACGGTGACCGAAAATCGAAAGACGCGGTTTGAGAGGCATTCGACAACCGCGTTGCCCATGGCGCGCGCGGAAATGGGGACTCGATTTTCGCGCTGCAAGGTTTCGGGTTGCCGCGTGGCCAGCCATGTGCCGATGACAATGGCAAACAGAACGAAAGAAACGAAAATCGCGCGCCAGCCGAAAGCAATCATGATCTGTTGGCCGATCAAAGGCGCGACGGCGGGGACGAGTACAAAGATCATCATCGAGTAAGAGCTAATCGAGGCCATGCGTTCCCCGCTATAGAGGTCTCGGACCATGGCCAAGGCGGCAATGCGCGGGCCTGCGACCGCGAGACCCTGGATCAGACGTCCCGCAAGAACGGACTCAAGGCTGCTCGCCGTCGCCGCCATCACTGCGCCAATGGTATAAAGGACGTAACCCCCTAAGATCACAGGCTTTCTGCCAAAGGCATCCGACAATGGACCTGCAAAGAACGTGCCGATGCCCATGCCCAAAACAAAGATGCCGACCACCAAAGTGGCGCGCTCTGGGTCAGCAGGGCTGAGTTCCTCTCCCATGACGGTCAATGCGGGCAGCATGGCGTCGATGGAAAAGGCGATGGTGGCGAAAAGCATTGCGGTCAACGCAATGAATTCCAATTCCGACAAGCGGCGTTGGTCAGTCACGGGGCGATCCTTTGGTTGACGACCGCGCCCTTGCAAAATCGTGCAACTCGACGCGTCGATAGGGCTAGACTACCCTAAAGATGCGTCGATGCAACCCACTCGTGCGATCTGTTTATTCAGCACCCTCGGCCTGCTCGCGCAGTTCTTTGATCACCTTCTGCCACAGTTCCGGTGGCTGAGCACCCGGGACCGCATGGCGGCTGCCAACAATGAAGGTAGGCACGGAATTCACACCCATTTCGCGACTGTGAACGTCTCGATCGCGGATGCTTTGCTTGTCTTCGTCGCTTTTCAGAAGCCGTGTTACGACAGCTGCGTCCATTCCGGCATTGTCTGCGATGTCTGCGAGAGTTTCGATATCCCCGATATCGCGGCCTTCTTTGAAATATGCAGAAAACAGAGCGTCCACGATCTCGTTTTGTTTGCCTTCAATGCCCGCCCAATGGATCAAACGATGCGCATTGACTGTGTTTGGCGTTTTCTGGATTGCAGCAAAGTCGATCTCGATCCCCGCGTCCTCGGCATGTTGCGCGATCTGGCCGTAAACACGGATCGCGCCATCCTTACCACCAAATTTACGTTCGAGATACTCGCGACGATCCATGCCATCCTCTGGCATGTCAGGATTCAGCTGAAACGGGTGCCATTCGATCACGAAAGGATGGTCTTCTTCGGCCGCAAGTGCCCGATCCAAATGGGTTTTCCCGATATAGCACCAGGGGCAGATCGGATCAGACAGGACATCAAGTTTTATCGGTGCGGTCATTTTGGGCCTCAAAGGTTTGGCGCATCAGTTTGCGAGACAATTTGCCGTTTGGATTGGTCGGCAGTACGTCAACGCGTTGATAGATGCGGGGCTGTTTGTAGCTGGCTAAAAAGGAATTGGCAAAACGCTTTAAATCTTCTTCTGCGATCTCTGACGCAGATGTGTAAAAGGCGGCGATGACGCGGGCGTCTTCGGCGACTTCGACGTCTGTGACTGCGATTTGTTCGATGTCCGGATGCTGGCGCAGAGCGTCCTCTACCTCGAGCGGTGAGACGCGATAGCCGCCTGCGTTCATCATGTCATCCGCGCGGCCTAAGTAAGTAACATTGCCGTCCTGGTCCATTGATCCAAGGTCGCCGGTCACAAACCAATCGCCGCGGAATTTGGCGGCGGTGGCGTCAGAGGCATTGTGATAGCCCAGCATGAGGCCCGGATCGCCGCGATGCACGGCGATTTCGCCGGGGGAGTTGATTTGGGCTGGTGTGTTGCCGTTTAGAATTGCGATGTGGCGGCCTTTTTGGGGACGTCCGAGCGTGCCGGGTTTACAAGGGTTTGCGGGAGATCCGGAAATAAAGGTCGAGCATTCCGACATGCCAAAAGCCTCATGCACATCGCACCCCGTGGCGTCCTGCCATGCTTTGCGAAGGTCTTCAGACAGCTTTTCTCCGGCGCAGAGGCCATGGCGCAGGGCAAGGTCAGATAGGTTCGTCTTTTGCTTTAAAAGCTTTCTGTAAACGCCTGGAGCTGCTGCGAATATAGTCGCCTTGTGGTTTCGCAATAAATCTGGAATATCGTCGATTTTGGTCTCTGGCGCGGGGATCAGGCTTGTCGCGCCGACAGACCAGGGATCCATCAATCCGGTGCCCATGGTGAAGGTCCAATTGAAGGCGCCTGCGTGAAACACCCGGTCGCTTGGGCGCAGATCATACCAGTCGGAAATCATCATCTGCCGCGCCCAAATTGCGCGATGGGCATGTGCGACAGCCATGGGTTTTCCAGAGGTTCCAGAGGTGTAGACGATATAGCCAAGCCGGTTTGGATCGCCCATGTGAAACTGGATCGGATCTTGTGCTGTCAATGTTTCCGGCAAAGTGATGACGGGCGTTTCCACGTTAGGCAAATCGAGCTTTGGGTCTCTGACGATCGCCTTGGGACGCAATTCTGCGATGATTTTCGCGATTTCGGCTTCTGTCAGCATCGGAGATGTCGGCACAGGCACCGCGCCCATGGCCAAGGCGGCCAAATAAGTGGCTGGAAACTCCAAAGTATTGCCCATTCGCATGAGCAGGATGTCTCCGGGTGCGATGAACGCTGTTTTAAACTCTACTAGGATAGACTGAATTAGGTTGGATAATTCTCCATAGGTCCAATTTTCATACCTAGTCCTATTCGCGATAATAAGCGCGGTTTTTGAATTTAGTTCGTTTACGTGCTGTAGGACATGTGCTGCGTAGTTGAACGGCACAGGGCAGGGCGCGGGATCGCCTTGATGGAAAACAGAGGTCATATGCTCTGCTAGGCCATGGCACCCCAGCGACACAAGGTTCTCAGCCTTGCAGTTTCGCGAAGTGAGGCCTAGAAGCACCGTCATGAGTGACAAAGACCCCAAAAGCCTGATCCAAGTGGCCCGCGAAAATGGCGTTCAAGACGAACCAGAGCCATTAGATCTGGGCGCGCGCGTGCGCGAGCTGCGCAAGGCGCGGGATTGGACGCTCGAGCGGGCGGCAAATCAGGCCGGTTTGGCGCGATCTACCTTGTCCAAGATCGAAAACGGTCAGATGTCGCCGACCTATGACGCGTTGCGCAAGCTGGCTGAAGGTCTGCAGATCTCGGTGCCGCAGTTGTTCACACCTCCAGAGCGTGATCAGATCAATGGGCGCATGTCTGTGAATAAGAACGGGCAGGGTGCGAAACGTGCCACGACCACCTATGAGCATGAATTGCTGGCCGAGCAGCTCTCAAAGAAGCAGATGCTGCCCTATAAGGCGCGGGTTCGGGCGCGGTCGGTCGAGGAATTTGACGGCTGGGTGCGCCATGATGGCGAAGAATTTCTCTATGTGCTGACCGGAGTCGTGAAGCTTTACACAGAGTTCTACGAACCGATTGAAATGCGTCGCGGGGACAGCGCCTATTATGACGCGACCATGGGGCATAATGTGGTGTCGGTCAGCCAAGAGGATGCGGAAATCCTTTGGGTGACATCGCTAGTTTAGTGCTTTCAGCGCCGATTTCAGATCGCCATAGCCGGTAAACCGGTATTCAAATTCTAGCCCCAGACGCTCCGCACATTCGGCGGCCTTGGCCTTTAGCGCAGGGTCTTCGATCTGCGCCTGATAGACCAGCTTTTCGTAGTTGCCAAAGATCATGTCCCGCAGCTCTGGGTGTTTATCCAGCCCCATGGGTTTCATGATAAAAGCGTCAAACTGACGGACAAGGAAATCGGTGAGGTAAAAGGAGGTGAACTCGTTTTCTGAAAGTTCTGCAAAACGGTCGTTGCCCTCATAAAAGCTATAACAATGAGGGCCTTGCACCATTTCGACCCCCAATTCGTCGCAGGTGTTTTTGAGGATCCCGCCGGTGCCACAATCCGCATAGACGACAAAGATCTGGGCGAAATCGTCGCGTTTTTCTTCGACGATCTTGCGCACCTCGGTGGGGATTTTTTCGGGATGCAGGTGATAGATCGCGGGCAGGCAGGTCAGCACCATGTGGTCCCAGCCATTGGCCTTTTGCAGATCAAGAATCTCGCGCGCCAAAGCCCCGCAAGCAATGAGCAGAATGCGGCCCTTGGCGGCCTCAGCTTTCAGGCCATCACGGGTCAGGTCTTCGTCACTTAGGTCCATCCGGCGCACCTGGTTTTTACAAAAAAACAGGCCCGCTTTTTTCACGAAAAAGCGAGCCCGATCAATTTGGAATGTATCGCTCGCTTACGCGTTCAGCGCGTTGTGCTTGCGACCCATCATCTCTTTGGCGGTCTCAACCGCAACCGCCGCGTCACGGCAATAGGCGTCTGCACCGATCGCTTTGCCGAACTCTTCGTTCAGCGGCGCGCCACCGACCAGAACCACATAGTCCTCGCGGATGCCTTGCTCGACCATCGTGTCGATCACGACTTTCATGTAAGGCATGGTAGTTGTCAGCAGGGCGGACATGCCCAGGATGTCTGGTTTTTCAGCTTCAAGCGCTTCGAGATAGCTTTCAACCGCGTTGTTGATGCCCAGATCAACAACCTCAAAGCCTGCGCCTTCCATCATCATGCCGACAAGGTTTTTGCCGATGTCGTGGATGTCACCTTTTACGGTGCCGATGACCATTTTACCAACACGCGGCGCGCCGGTTTCAGCCAACAAAGGCTTCAGGATCGCCATGCCGCCCTTCATCGCGTTTGCGGCCAGAAGAACCTCAGGCACAAACAGGATGCCATCGCGGAAGTCCGCGCCAACGATGGTCATGCCACCGACCAAGGCTTTGGTCAGGATGTCATAGGGTTCCCATCCGCGCTCCAGCAGAATGTTGGTTCCCTCTTCGATTTCCTCTTTCAGGCCATCGTAGAGGTCATCAAACATCTGTTCGACAAGTTCTTCGTCGTCGAGTTCAGAGAGGATGATATCTTCTTCGTCGGACATTGGCTCTTCCTTAAGATTTGGCGTTGGCGCCCGTTTTCTTTCCGTCAGCTTTCGTGTGTTTCGCATGAATCGGCTGTCAAATATGCGACACTGACCGCGCTGAGTGCGACTTGTGCCGCCGAAAACGCCTGTTTTCAATCGAAATTCTTGCAGCATGATTATGAATTGCAAGTGTTCTTGTTGTGTTCTAATTTGAGGCATGCCCCATGATCCAGATCTCTTGATAGACCCATCCCGACGCCGCGCTCGCGGTGCTGTTAGCAACAGCTCCGGGCGGTTTGAAAAACTTGAACGATCAGAGATACATGACGGTTGGGACATTGACGAAGAACGTGGTGATTTCCGCACGCACTTGTCCTTTGAGACGGCCAAGACGATCATCACCCGCAACGCCTCGCCGGATCTTGGATTTGATCGGTCTATCAATCCTTATAGGGGCTGTGAGCATGGCTGTGTCTATTGCTTCGCGCGCCCTACGCATGCGTATGCGGGCTATTCGCCGGGGCTCGATTTTGAGACGCGTTTGATCGCCAAACCGAACGCGGCGGAGTTGCTGGAGAAAGAGCTGCGCAATCGCCGCTATGCGGTGGCCCCGATTGCGATTGGGACCAACACGGATCCTTATCAACCCGTTGAGAAAAGCCAGCGCATTATGCGGGACTGCCTTGAGGTTCTGCGGGACTTCAAGCATCCGGTTGGGATTGTCACCAAGGGCACGTTGATTGAGCGGGATCTGGATATTCTGAGAGGTATGGCCAGCGAGGGGCTGGTGAAGGTTGGGATCTCTGTGACGTCTTTGGATGTGAAGGTCAGCCGTTTAATGGAACCCCGCGCACCGACGCCGGACCGGCGTTTGCGGATGATTGAAAAGCTGGCGTCTGAGGGCATTCCGGTGCGGTTGATGGTCTCGCCAGTGGTGCCGGGGCTGACGGATCACGAGGTGGAGCGGATCATCGGCGCGGGGGCTGCGGCTGGGGCGAAGGCGGTCAGCTGGACCATGCTGCGCCTGCCGCTTGAGGTGTCAGAGCTGTTTCAGGAATGGCTTGCGACGCATTTTCCGGACCGCAAAGCCAAGGTCATGTCCTTGATCCGCGAGATGCACGGCGGGCAAGACTATTCCGCAGAGTGGGGCAAGCGGATGCGTGGCGAGGGCACTTACGCCCAAATGATCGCGCATCGTGTTGCGATTGCCATGCGGCGCACGGGATTGCCCAAGGATTTGCCCCCGCTGCGATGCGACCTGTTTGAACGGCCTATCGTTGCGGGGGATCAGCTGAGTTTGTTTTAAGCGCGGCGACGGCGGCGGGACCGGCGGCCACTGCTATCAGAAGCCCCGCAGGTGCCGTCTGCACAGCAGCTTTTCTGCTCAGTACCATCGCTTTCGGAGGAGAACGGACCGATTTTGTCGACGATCAGCTCAAGCGTCGGGCGCGCTGATTTTTCATAGTTTTCCAAGGCGTTGCGCATCGCCGTCAGGTGTTCTGGCATTGTGCCACAGCAGCCGCCAATGATCCGCGCGCCTGCGTCCAGCGCCATTTCGGCATAGCGCGCCATCAATTCGGGCGTGCCGTCATAGATGATCTCACCGTCGCTATAGCGTGGAATTCCTGCGTTGCCCTTGGCAATCACTGGACGATCGGACCCCTGCGCTGTACAGCCGAGAACCGTGCGGAGCATGTCAGGCGAGCCTGTGCCGCAGTTGGCCCCAAAGGCCACCGGCGCATTTGGCAGGCCTTCGACAAGGTTTACCAAGTCGGTAGAGGTCACGCCCATCATGGTGCGACCTGCGGTGTCAAAACTCATGGTGCCACACCATGGCATGTCAGCCAGTGCGAAAGCTTCGGCGGCGGCTTTGAATTCCTCGGGGGCAGAAATGGTTTCGACCCACAAAATATCCGCGCCGCCTTCTTTTAGGCCCTCGGCTTGCTCGTGGAACATTTCGACCGCATTGGCATGGGTCAACTCTCCGACCGGTTCCATGATGTCGCCAGTTGGCCCGACAGATCCCGCAACGATCACTGGGCGGCCCGCGCTATCTGCTACCTCGCGGCCGATTTCGGCTGCCTTGCGGTTCAACTCGCGTACGCGGTGGGCTGAATCATGCAGCTTGAGGCGGGACGCATTGCCGCCAAAGGAATTGGTCAGAAAGATATCTGACCCCGCGTCCACTGCCAGCTTATAGAGTTTCTTAATGTTTTCAGGCTTTTCATCGTTCCAAATCTCTGGCGCGTCGCCAGAGGTCAAACCCATGTTAAACAGGTTCGTGCCAGTCGCGCCGTCGGTCAAAAGCCAGTCGCGGGTCTCTAGGAGTTTAGAGAGGGCATTAGTCATCAGATGAGTCCTTGAAAAAGATGTACCGCTCCTGATGCCATAGGGCGTCAGAAGCGGCAATTTCATTTTCTTCAATATGATTATGAAAGCGTTTCGATTTTAGGCGAAGGAAGGGGATCGAAACGCTGTCAAATCAAGCAGCTACACGCAAGGCCTGAACACGAGGTTTGGCCACAGGTTTTGCGTTTTTGATCGAGCGGATCAGGTCGAACGCTGCGATCACCAGCTGGGCTGGACCCGGGGCTGCCATATAAAGCGGCTGCCATGTTGGGTTGAAGCAGTCTTTGAACTGACGCAGACCTTTGCCACCGGCTTTCTCGAAGTATTTCGTGCGCAGACGACCTTCGATAGAGGTGTTGTCCTTTGGCAGGACAGGGGCCGCGGCGAGGGAGACGTTGGGAACCTCTTCTTCGCGGGCCATTAGTATCGCCTCATTCACCATCAAATGCATTGTGCCATCTGGTGCACCCGGTGCGATGCGCATCAGGTCCAGAGCCCATTCGTGGCCCGTGGTGTGGAAGGTGACAAAGCCAACCAGCTCGTCTTCTTTCCAAGCCAGGAAGGTGCGCTGACGCTGTATATAGTCTTCTTCGAATTGACCCATGGACAGGCCCTTGGCGCCGCCGTTGCGGGATTCCCATGCTTCAGAGACGCGCTTCATCTCGGCGAAAGGCAGGCCTGTGGATTGTTCAACAACCTGAACACCCTCTTTTTCAGCCTTCTTCAGCTTGCGACGCAATTGACGATAGGCAGAGCCTTCCATCGTGTGACCGGCTGGATCCACCATCGCTTCGTCAGAGACACGCAGCACGGCCCAGCCAGATTTGCGGGCTTTGATCGCGTGCGGTGCGGTGATTTTGTATTTGCACACGATGCGGTTCTGTTCGCGAGCAAAGGCACGCAGATGTTTCGCGAAATCTTCGCCGTTGTGGACCGGATCAAAGATCGAGGTCAGGGTTTGACCTGTGCGCACAACACCGCAGGTGCCGCTTTTCAGGCTGACAATCGCGCCGCCGTTTTGACGGACAACACCCAGTTCTGCACGTGCTGTGTCTTTGGTCAGGGTTGTGTCGAGGCAAGAGACTTCACGGTCAAAGGCCTCGGTGCCCATTGCCATTGGACGCAGCAGGGTGACACCTGCAACAACCGCTGGGATTGCGTAGTAGACCACACGGAAGGCCAGAACCGCTGCCATCAGCTCGGCTTCTGGTGCGAATGGCAGAAGAGCCAGCAGAGTGAGTTCAAACGGGCCAACACCGCCCGGAGTGCCGGACAAGAGGGCCGCGCCCAGAGCCAGCATATAGATCGGGAAAAGCTGCGCCACGGTCAGATCAATGACGCCCGCAGGCAGCAGAACCCACAGGGTTGCGGCCGCGAAAAGCGTGTCGATCAGGCACAGCACCAGCATTGCGACCATGGCTTTCACGGTCGGCAGCTCTACGCGTTTGCCTTTGACGCGGATGCTTGGCTTGAAGAAGGACAGCGCCATGAGGCCTGCAGCCAGCATCAGCGCGCACATTGGAACGGACAGGGGAATGTCTGCCATTGGCGCAACCACGATGGCTGCAGAGGTTACGATCGCCCATGCAGACATAAAGCAGAGGGTGACAAAGGCTGTGATCTTGGCGGCTTTGACAACGCCAAGGCCTGACAGCATGCGCCAGCGCACGAAGCCGCCAACAACTGCGCCCATGCCCAGCGTCTGACCCAAGGCCACGGCGGAACCGCCTGTGATGGTGGCGCGACGGCCGGAGATACCTGTTTGGAAATGCCGATGCGCGACAACGTCATAGCGCGCAATGGCGAAAAAGCTGATCGCGGTAAAGACCATCGCAAGCGCCCATTGCCAGAGGCTCACAGATTTCAAGGCCGCCCAAAGCGTGCCGAAGTCAATATCGCTGAGTTGATTGTTCAGTGCCCAGAGGCACGCTGCGCCGATGCCCAGTGGCACAATGTGCCGCGCAAACTTAGGGGCGTTTTTCATCGCCTGTTTCATCTTCTGACCCTTCGCCTTAGCTCGTGTCCGTTGACCGGACCGAATTTTATTTTTGGTTGCCTAGCGCTTCTGCGCCTTAACCAGAATTAACGCGGAGAAAGTGGTCAGAATGTGTTCACCCCGCGGTTGAGGTGTGACGATTTCGGTGTTTTTCAGTACCGAAGGGCCTTGTTTATATGGCGCAAACGGCGGCTATAAACGCATCTGGGATCATTGATGTGAAAAACCCCGCCTGGAAAACAGGCGGGGTTGTTAACCTTTTGGGCGAGTGGGTTAACCCATTAACTTTCAGAAAGCAGTTGGTCTTTCGCGACTTTGAGCGTCTCGGCGAGCTTGGCGCGCACTTCGTCAGCGCTGGATTTATCGCCCAGATCTCCGGCGACTTTTCGGATCACGTCCTCATTGCCAGCCTCTTCGAAATCAGCAACCACGACGGTTTTGGCATAGGCCTCAGCCTCATCGCCGGACTTGCCAAGCAGGTCCGCAGCCCAGAGACCAAGCAGCTTGTTGGCGCGCGCTTCGGCTTTGAACTGCATTTCTTCGTCATGGGCGAATTTGGCTTCAAAGGCGGTTTCGCGATCGTCAAAAGTGCTCATTCAGGGTCTCCTCGTTAAAATTGTCCTGTGCCTATTAGATAGGCGAAAAACGCAATCACGCAACAGATGGGCGCATCTGCTTGCGAGATTTTCGCCCATGGCTTAAGAGGGCCGCAAGTTTGGGGACTCGCGCGCCCCATATTCATTTCTATTCCCGGGAAAGTCGTTCAATGGCACGTGGCAAGAAGATCTATGAAGGCAAGGCGAAGGTTCTTTATGAAGGCCCAGAGCCAGGCACCATCGTGCAATATTTCAAGGACGATGCGACCGCGTTTAATGCCGAAAAGAAAGACGTGATTGACGGCAAAGGCGTGCTGAACAACCGCCTGAGCGAGTATTTCATGGTGGGTCTGGGTCAGATCGGCGTGCCGACCCATTTCCTGAAGCGTCTGAACATGCGCGAGCAACTGGTGCGCTCTTGCGAGATCGTGCCGCTTGAGGTGATCGTGCGCAATTTTGCGGCTGGCTCCATGTCCAAACGCATGGGGATCGAAGAGGGCACCCAACTGCCGCGACCTATTGTCGAGTATAGCTACAAAGACGACAGCCTTGGCGATCCGCTTGTGCCCGAAGAATATATCGCGGCCTTTGGCTGGGCGAGCCAGCAAGATATGGACGACATCGTCAGCATCGCTCTGCGGGTGAATGATTTCCTCTCGGGTGTTATGTATGGCGTTGGCATCAAGCTGATCGATTTTAAAATCGAGATCGGCCGGGTCTATGAGGGCGACTTCCAGCGTCTGGTTGTGGCCGATGAGATCAGCCCTGACAGCTGCCGCCTCTGGGATATCGAGAGCGGGCAGAAGCTGGACAAGGATGTGTTCCGTCAGGATCTGGGCAATCTGACCGATGCCTATACCGAGGTCGCGCGCCGTTTGGGTGTGCTGCCGAAATCGGCACCTGTGAGCAAGCCGACCCTGATCAACTAAGCGAAGGCCCCGGCGAGACCGGGGCTTTTGAGTATTTTTGGCAAGATGAAAGAGCTGGAGACCAAAAAGATGAAAGCACGTGTCTATGTGATGCTGAAGAACGGCGTTTTGGACCCGCAGGGTGAGGCCGTGAAACACGCGCTGGGGTCTTTGGGCTTTGATGGCGTTGAAGGCGTGCGTCAGGGCAAAGTCATCGAGCTGGATCTGGCTGACGGCAGCACCGAGGACACGATCAACGAGATGTGTGAAAAGCTCTTGGCGAACACGGTTATCGAAAGCTACCGCGTGGAGATCCTCTGATGAAAGCGGCGGTTCTGGTTTTCCCTGGCTCTAACTGTGACCGCGATCTGGCGGTGGCTTTGGAGCGCGCGGGAGCGGATGTCTCGATGGTTTGGCACAAGGAAACGGCCTTGCCTGAGGGGCTCGATTTTGTCGGTGTGCCGGGCGGGTTTTCCTATGGCGACTATCTGCGCTGCGGTGCGATTGCCGCGAATTCGCCGATCTGTCAGGCGGTTGTGAAACATGCTGAGGCCGGTGGCTTTGTGTTCGGTGTCTGTAATGGGTTTCAGATCCTGACCGAGACGGGCCTTTTGCCGGGCGCTCTGCGTCGCAATGCGGGGCTTAAGTACATCTGCCGCACGGTGGGCCTGAAGGTCGAGACGTCTGATACGGCGTTCACCGCGGGTTATACCGAGGGCGACGAGATCCAGATCCCAATCGCGCACCATGACGGCAATTACTTTGCCGACGATGAAACGCTGGCGCGTCTGCAGGGCGAGGGTCGTGTGGCCTTTACCTATACCGACAATCCGAACGGCTCTGTTGCCGATATCGCAGGCGTGCTTTCGGCCAATAAACGCGTGCTTGGCATGATGCCGCACCCGGAACGTGCCGCAGATGCGGGCCATGGCGGCACCGACGGATCGGCAATGTTCAGCGCATTGATGGAGCAAGTGGTCTCTGCTTGACTTGAGCTTGGCGTGGCTGCGGCGTAGCTTGGCAGCCATGAGCGGGAGTGAGACAGCCTTGGGTAAAATGCGCGGCATGCGCACGCTGAGTTGGCGTGTGCGTGTTTTGCTTTTGGCCCTAGCGACTGTGGCGATTACGACCATTTGGGTGACAAACGCCTATCTTACGGACCGTTTTACGGAAACCACACGCAACCGCGCTGAGGTGCGGCTGGCGCTTTATTCGGGCAACCTTTTGGCCGAGTTGCGCCGCAGCGCCATTGTGCCTCAGTTGCTGGCGCGCGATCCGGCGTTGATTTCGGCACTACAGGGTGATGACTATTCCCAGACCACCGCGCGGCTGATTTCCTTTGTCGAGGAGATTGGGGCCGCGTCTTTGCTGATGCTGGATGCGGATGGGCGGATCGTGGCAGCCACGGATCGCAATCGGCTGGGCGAGAACCTCAAGCCGACGCAGACCTATGTGGACGCGATGCGCAGCAATGTGACGGTGTTTACAGTCGAGCCTCGCGAGGCGGCTGGCTATTATTTTGCCTATTCACGGCGCGTCGAGATGCAGAATGCGGTGCTTGGCGTCATCGTCGTTGAGGTCGATCTGCAGAAATTCGAGCGCGCTTGGGCGGGGATTTCGGATGCGGTTTTGGTCACAGATTCCGAAGGCACGATCTTGCTGGCAACCGAGCCGCGCTGGCGCGGTTTGACGGAAGAGGCGGCGTTGCAGCGTCAGCCGCCACAAGGCGCGATTCAGCGCGCCATTCAGGCAACCTCGGATTGGACGGCTTTGCCTGCGGACGCTTACGTTCAGGGTGAGGCCGTGTTGCGCAAGGACGCGCGCATTCCATTCCGCGGCTGGCAGATTGCCAGCTTCACCACCTATGCCGGCGTGCGCGAGCGGGTTAACGGCGTTCTGGCGCTTGAGATCATGGGATTCGCGATCCTGATGGCGGCGGCCTTCTATTTGCTGAGCCGGCGCTCGTTTCAGAAAGTCGCCCTGTTCCAGCGTGAATCGGCGAGCCTTCGCGCATTGAACCACCGCCTGCAGCGGGAAATCGCCGAGCGTGAACGCATGCAACAGAGCCTTGAAGTGGCCGAACAATCGCTGGCGCAGAGCTCGAAACTGGCCGCCTTGGGCGAGATGTCAGCGGCCGTATCGCACGAGTTGAACCAGCCATTGGCGGCGATGAAAACCTATCTGGCGGGGGCGCGATTGTTGGTTAATCGGAACCGCCCCGAAGAGGCGCTGTCCAGTTTCAAACGCATCGATGATTTGATCGAACGCATGGGGGCAATCACTAAGCAGCTCAAGAGCTATGCGCGCAAGGCTGGCGACGAGTTTACCCCAGTGGAATTGGGCGAAGCACTGGCTTCTGCGCTGGCCCTGATGGAGCCGCAACTGCGCCAAAGACAAATAAAAATTCGCCGTGTGCTGCCTGATGAGCCGGTCAATGTGCTGGGGGATCGGATGCGGATTGAGCAGGTGATGATCAACCTTTTGAGGAATGCTCTGGACGCGACCCAATCCAGCGATGATCCCGAGATCGAGGTGATCCTGGCCAAGGGTGAAACCGCGAGCCTCATGGTGCGCGACAACGGGCCGGGAATTGAGAACCTCAACGATCTGTTTGAACCCTTCTACACCACCAAGAAGCCCGGTGACGGTGTTGGGCTGGGTCTTGCCATTTCCTCGGGCATCGTGAACGACCTTGGGGGACGGTTGATGGCAAGAAACGGCCAAGACGGGGGGGCTGTATTTGAAATGCAGATCCCTATCTTAAACCAAGACATCGAAGCAGCAGAATAGGCTTAGACGAAATATGGCTCAGGCAATGAAGATCGCGATTGTGGATGACGAACGGGATATGCGTCAGTCCATCAGCCAATGGTTGGCGCTGTCGGGCTATGACACCGAGACCTTTGCGAGTGCCGAGGACGCGCTGAAAACGCTGGGGCCGGAATATCCAGGGATTGTGATTTCTGACATCAAGATGCCGGGTATGGACGGCATGCAGTTCCTGAAAAAGCTGATGGGGTCGGACAGTGCTTTGCCAGTGATTATGATCACGGGGCATGGCGATGTGCCTATGGCGGTTGAAGCGATGCGCGTGGGCGCGTTTGATTTTCTGGAAAAGCCCTTCAATCCGGATCGTATGAGCCAGCTTGCGAAAAAGGCGTCGAATGCCCGGCGGCTGGTGCTGGACAACCGTGCCTTGCGCAAGGAACTCTCTGACGGCGCGCAACTGATCAAAAAGCTCGTTGGCTCCTCGCCAGTGATGACACGGCTTAAGGAAGATATCCTCGATCTGGGTCAGGCTGATGGGCATGTGCTGATTGATGGCGAGACCGGCACGGGTAAAACGCTGGTGGCGCATGCGTTGCATGCGGTTGGGTCGCGCGCCGGTAAGAAATTCGTTTTGGTGAGCTGTTCCGCGCTGGAAGAAGACGCGCTGACCAAACGCCTTTTTGGACCTATGTTGCCTGAGGATAGCCAACTGCCCGCGATCGAGGAAGCGCGGGGCGGGACGCTGGTTTTGGAAGATATCGAAGCGCTGTCGGACACGCTGCAGGCGCGCTTACTGAGCGCGATCAACGAGCAGGGGACCCCGGCGGAGACGCGGATCATTGCGATCTGCAACCTACAGGAGCAAAACCGCACCTGTGAGGACGCGCTTCGTCGGGATCTTTTCTATCGGTTGGCGGCTCTGCGGATCACGGTGCCTCCACTTAGGCAGCGGGGCGAAGATATCCTGACGCTCTTCACACGCCAGTCCGAGCAATTTGCCGAAGAATACGGCTGTGAGACGCCGAAAGTATCCGCACAAGAGGCCGCGCAACTGTTGCAAGCGCCTTGGCCCGGCAATGTGCGCCAACTGATCAATCTGGCGGAACGCGCGGTGCTGCAATCGCGTCGGGGAGGGGGCACTATTGCCTCTCTGTTGATGAACGACCACGAGGAAATGCAGCCGGTGATGACCACCGAGGGCAAACCGTTGAAGGAATATGTCGAGGCCTTTGAACGCATGTTGATCGACAACACCATGCGGCGTCATCGCGGCTCGATCGCCTCTGTCATGGAAGAGCTTTGCCTGCCGCGCCGGACGTTGAACGAAAAGATGGCGAAATACGGCTTGGCGCGGGCGGATTACCTGTAAAAATCCACAAGAACCGTGAAGACTGTCTTTGCGCTGTTACATAAGTCTGGCAAGGCGCATCTCTCAAAGGCAGACAGGACGATCCGATGACTAAACCCGCCGCTTTTTTGTTTGATATGGATGGGTTGCTCTTGGATACCGAGCGGTTGTTCCTGCAGTCGTTTCTGAAATTGACGGCGCAAATTGGCATCCCGAACACAGTTGCTGAGCCGTTCTTTATGACGCTGGTTGGCACCAGTTCTAAAACGACGTCAATTCGGTTGGCTGAACTGTTGCCCCAGAGCGTTGAACCGCGTGCCTTTGAGACCAAGTGGCGCGACATGCATGCCCAAAATGTTTCTAAAGGTGCGCCTTTAAAACCCTATGTCAAAAATGTACTGGACAGTCTTGCTGATCAAAAGGCGCGTATGGCCGTTGTGACGTCGACCTACGGAGAACCGGCACGGCATCACCTGCAGCACGCGGGGATTTTTGAGTATTTTGAGCAGGTGAAAGCCGGGGATGAGGTCTCTGCCAACAAGCCGGACCCTGCGCCCTATCGTGAGGCGGCTGAGGCTCTGGGTGTGGATCCCAAAGACTGTGTGGCCTTTGAGGATAGCGATCTTGGGACGCAGGCGGCGGTGGCTGCGGGGTGCCTTACCTTTCAAATTCCTGATCTGCGACCCGCTGGCAAAGCGCTGCCTGACTTGGGCCAAAAGGTGCGGCCAAACCTGCGCGCGGCGCTGAAAGACCTAGGGTTGATTGCCGAAACCACGGTTTAACGGGCCATTTGTCGCATTTGGCATTGTAATTCCGCGAACCCTCGTCTTAAGTAGACGTGGTGGCCTCCGTTTTTTGGCGAGGTCGACTGAGAGTTTCTCTGACCGAAAACGCAGGGGCGACAGATACGCCGCGTTTTCCTTCAGTTTGAATATGCCCTTTGGGGCAAAAGAACTGCCCGGATGATCAAAAGCTCTGGGCCTGTAATTGGCACCGACGCAATGTTGGTGTCGGAGAAGAACCGCGATGAAGCGCGCGACAGATATGAGATCCCGAGCAGTGGCCGCACGCGGCCCCCTTGGTGATGTGCTGCGCGACGCGAGACCCATCGCCATTACAAGACACCCCGCAACACGCTCTGCGCCGCCTGGAATAAATCCGGGCGCAGGTTTGCGTGATCCCGGGTGCACACGGAAAACATGGCTAAGAAAATGCTCATCGATGCCACCCACGCGGAGGAAACCCGCGTCGTGGTGGTCGACGGAAACAAGGTCGAGGAGTTCGACTTTGAATCCGAAAATAAACGCCAGCTTGCTGGCAACATCTATCTCGCAAAAGTAACACGGGTTGAGCCGTCTTTGCAGGCGGCCTTTGTGGATTACGGTGGCAATCGCCACGGGTTTTTGGCCTTCTCGGAAATCCACCCGGATTATTATCAGATCCCGGTGGCCGATCGCGAGGCTCTGATGGAAGAAGAGCGCGCCTATGCCGAAGCGATGCGCGCGCGTGACGAAGAAGACGAAAAGCCCAAGCCAAAACGAAGCCGCCGGTCCAAGGCGAAAGCTGCGGATAAGCCTGCGGAAGAGGCGGCCGAGAGTGACGCGGTCGCGACTGACGAGATCTCTGGTATGGAGACTATCGATCTGGGTGACGACACGGTTGAAGCCGAAGAGTCCCCCGAGGTTGTTGAAGAAGAGGCTCCAAAGCCAAAGAAAACGCGCGCCCGTCGTCCTCGTAAGAAAAAAGAGGATGTGAAGGCTGAAGAAGCTGCCGAGGCACCGGCTGAAGGTGATGCGCCCGCTTCTGAAGAGGCGAGCGCAGACGCTACAGAGGCGCCTGTTCAAGACGTGGCCGAAGCACCTGCCGAGGACGTGAAATCCGACGACAGCGATGGTGAAGACAAGACCATGGCGATGTCGGCAGACAATGATGGCGATGCGGTTGCGACCAAAGACGTCGAAACCGGCGAAGAGACCGAAGAAGACACTGCGGAACCGGACACTTCGGACGCCTCTGACGATGTTTCTGAGGACAAAGAAGCCGAAGAAACTGACGCTCAGGATGACTCTTCTGATGAAGAGGAAGAAGAAGGCGGCAAGAAACGCAGCTCTCGGTCGCGCAGCCGTCGCAAGCGGGCGAAAGCCTCGGAAAAGGACTCCTCAATCGAGGATGTGGCAGATGACGACGATCAGGACGACATTCGTCCCCCGCGCAAACCGCGCCCGCGTCGCTATAAAATCCAAGAAGTCATCAAGGTCCGTCAGATCCTGCTAGTGCAGGTGGTCAAAGAAGAGCGCGGCAACAAAGGCGCGGCTCTGACCACATACCTAAGCCTTGCGGGTCGCTATTGCGTTTTGATGCCAAACACCGCGCGTGGCGGCGGGATCAGCCGCAAGATCACAAATGTGGCGGATCGCAAGAAACTCAAGGAAATCGCGCAAGAGATCGACGTGCCTCAGGGTGCGGGGCTGATCATTCGGACCGCTGGCGCGCAGCGCACCAAGTCCGAGGTCAAGCGTGACTATGAATACCTGCAGCGCATGTGGGAGCAGATCCGCGAGCTGACGCTGAAATCCATCGCGCCAGCCAAGATCTATGAAGAGGGCGATCTGATCAAACGCTCGATCCGCGATCTGTATAGCCGAGAGATCGATGAAGTCATGGTCGAGGGCGAACGCGGCTATCGCATCGCCAAGGACTTCATGAAAATGATCATGCCGTCGCATGCGAAAAACGTGAAGCAATACCAGGACAGCCTGCCGCTTTTCGCGCGCTATCAGGTGGAAAGCTACCTGTCGGGCATGTTCAACCCGACGGTTCAGCTGAAATCTGGCGGCTATATCGTGATCGGTGTGACTGAGGCGCTTGTTGCGGTCGACGTGAACTCGGGTCGCGCCACCAAAGAAGGCTCGATTGAAGAAACCGCGCTTAAGACCAACCTTGAGGCCGCCGAAGAGGTCGCCCGCCAGCTGCGACTGCGCGACTTGGCTGGTCTGATCGTCATCGATTTCATCGATATGGACGAACGCAAGAACAACAACGCGGTTGAGAAGCGTCTGAAAGATAAGCTGAAAACGGATCGCGCGCGCATTCAGGTGGGCCGGATTTCGGGCTTTGGCCTCTTGGAAATGTCGCGTCAGCGCCTGCGTCCGGGCATGATCGAAGCGACCACTCAGCCTTGTCCGCATTGTCATGGCACGGGTCTTATTCGCTCGGATGACAACCTTGCGCTGACCATCCTGCGTCAGATCGAAGAGGAAGGTACCCGTCGTCGCTCTCGTGAGGTTCTGGTCAAAGCGCCGGTTGGTATCGTGAACTACATCATGAACCAGAAGCGCGAGCATGTGGCGCAGATCGAAGCGCGCTATGGGCTGTCGGTGCGGATTGAAGCGGATCCTGCACTGATTTCACCTGATTTCACGCTGGAGAAGCTGAAAACCGCCACCCGGGTGGTGCCAGAGCCGACGGAGTCCGTGGTCTCTGCCGATGCGTCTTTGATGGATGCGATCGACGAGGATATCGAAGACGCGGAAATCGTCGAAGAGACCCAAGAGGACGAAGAGGCCAAGCCTAAGAAGCGCCGCCGTCGTCGTCGTCGCCGGAAGCCTAAAGGCGAGGGCTCTGATGGTGCGTCAGACGAAAACGGATCTGACGAAAATGGCGCAGATGAGGCGACTGAGGCTAGCGACGAGACGCCGGCTGGAGGCGACGATGCAGCACCCGCGGAAGAGGCAAAGGACGAAGAAGCGCCTAAGCCGAAACGGCGCAGCTCGCGCAGCCGTAAGAAGAAAGAAGAACCTGCTGCTGCGGAAAATACTGCGGAAGCATCTGCCGAAACAGAGGTGGAAGCTCCTGCCGAGGAACCGAGTGAACCGGTTGTCCAAGCAGAAGTCGAAGCGCCCGCGGAAGACGTGGTTGCGGAAGAGCCTGTTGCCGAAGAGCCTGTGCCGGTTGCTGAACCAGAGCCAGTCGCAGAGGTGGCTGAGGCCCCAGCGGCAGAGCCCGCACCAGATGAACCCGCCAAGCCGAAACGGCGCGGCTGGTGGTCGATGGGCCGCTAAGGAAATTCAGAAACGCCGGGTATCGCACCCGGCGTTTTTGTTACATGCATTGCCGTGCCAGCCGACACCAGAATGCGATGCCATGCGGGATCGCCGCATCGTTGAAATCGTAGGATGGATTGTGGAGCGGCATCGCATTCGCGCCCTCTGTGCCATTGCCCATCAACACAAAAGCGCCGGGGCGATGGGTGAGGAATTCCGCGAAATCCTCTGAAAATCCGACCCGCCCATAGGCGTCATTTAGCGCGCCGGTCTTGCGGGCGGCGGCTGACAGGGTTTCAGTAGCCTGAGCGTCATTCACCAAAGGACGGAATGACGTGGAATAGTCGACCTCTGCAGAGGCCCCATAGGCGACGCTCACACCGGTCGCGATGGCGCGCATGCGGGACTCAATAAGGTCTGACACCTCTTGGTGGAACCCGCGGCAATCTCCTCGCAGCGAAACGTTGCTCGCTAGGATATTGCGCGCGCCGTCGGTGATGAACTCGGTGACTGAAACAACGCCATGGTCTTTGGCCGAAATCGCGCGCGACACTATGGTTTGAAGTTGCTGCACGATCGCTGCGCCAACCACGATGGGATCCACACCTTTTTCCGGCATAGATGCATGGCCGCCTTGGCCTTGAATGCGGATCTCGAAGTTGTCTTCAAAGGCGCAGAAAGGACCAGGTTGCGTGGCGAAATGCCCAAGCGCCATGCCGGGCATATTGTGGAGCCCATAGATCTCGGCCATGGGAAATCGGTCAAACAGGCCATCTGCGATCATCGCGGCGGCGCCATTGCCGTTCTCTTCATCCGGTTGAAAGATGAAATGGACCGTGCGGTTGAGGGCTGGATCCTGCGCCAGTTCCAGCGCTGCGCCCAAAAGCATCGTGCTATGGCCGTCATGACCACAACCGTGGAACTTCCCTTGCGTTTCAGAGCGATAGGAAAGGTTCGTCGCTTCATGAATGGGCAGAGCGTCCATGTCAGCGCGAAAGCCGATGGCGGTCTCGTCAGGGCCGCGTCGCAAGGTTGCAACAAGACCGGATTTGCCGACGCCTCGAGCGACCTCTAACCCGGCCTTTTCCAGTTGTTCTGCGATCTTTTCCGGCGTGCGCGTCAGATCGAACCCCGTTTCCGGGTGACGGTGCAAGTCATGTCGAAATGCGATGAGATCAAGCATCTTAGGGCTCCCTTCCGCGTGGCGGATCAGAGCGAACTGTGCCTCAGTAGGCGTATGTCTTGCAAGCTGTGCTAGCGTTTGATGACGTCAAAACTTAGAACGCCGTCGGCTTCTGATTGCGCCGCCAGCTCATGTCCGTTTTCACTACAGAAGTGCGGCACATCGACGATTGCGGCCGGATCATCCGCCAATAGGCGAATGCGCGTGCCAACCGCTAGCGGCTGCATCCGTTTGCGCAGGCGTAGAACGGGCAGGGGACACAACAGCCCAATGGCATCGATTTCAAAAATATCGTCAGACATGACACCGCCTTAGCTCAGATGTTTCAAAGCGTCCACAGGCTTGTGACAGCTTGTCAGGTGACCTTGGCGCATAGATCGCCTATGTCGGGACTATGTTCGGAATCGAAATCATAGACGCAGCCCTGCTGCCCGCCATGATCGTCGCGCTTTTGGCCGGCGTCATGTCTTTCCTAAGCCCCTGCGTGCTGCCCATTGTGCCGCCCTATCTGGCCTATATGAGCGGGGTTTCGGTGACGGATCTGTCAGAGGGAAAGGCCAAGAACACGGCACTCATGCCAGCGCTTTTCTTTGTGATGGGGCTGTCGACGGTGTTTTTGTTCCTTGGGTTCACAGCCTCGGCCATTGGCTCGCTGTTTTTGCAATATCAGGGCTGGTTCAACACGCTGGCGGGCATCCTCGTGATGATCTTTGGCGCGCATTTCATTGGCATCTATCGCATCGGTTTCCTTGACCGCGAAGCGCGTATTGATGTGGGCGACCGTGGAGGCAGTTCATTCGGCGCCTATATCCTCGGCCTCGCTTTTGCCTTCGGCTGGACGCCGTGTATCGGCCCGCAACTGGGCGCGATCCTTTCAATTGCCGCGTCCGAAGCCTCGGTGACGCGCGGCACGCTGCTGCTTGCGGTCTATGCGATGGGGCTGGGCATTCCGTTTCTGCTGGTCGCCGCGTATTTGCCACGCCTGACGGGTCTTATGAGCTGGATGAAACGCCATATGGAGCAGATCGAGCGCGTCATGGGGCTCTTGCTTTGGACCATCGGCCTTTTGATGCTGACGGGTGGCTTCTCGGCCTTCTCCTATTGGTTGCTCGAAGCATTCCCGGCCTTGGCGCTTGTGGGCTAAGCATGTAGTCTGATCTCAAGGCGCAGCCAAATAGGCGCAAGAGAGCAGAAAATGGGTGATCAGACCTCTGAACCGATCAAAACGCGCCGGGTGTTTTACATCCCGGGCTATGATCCTATTCACCCGCGTCGCTACCGCGAGCTTTATCGAAAAGAGAGTAAAGCGCAGGGCGAGATATCTGGGTATACGGTCGCGCTTGCGCCGAAAACCACCGATGGGCCTTATGGGTGGCGGGTGGACAGCCAGATTGACGACGTTGAAACACAGACGGATTTCGAAGTGCTGGTCTGGTCCGACATCGTGCGGGTCAGCATGGATCAGGGGATTCTGGCGACCTATGGGCTGCTGATCCGCACGGCCTGGACCTATATCGCGACCGGAGCCCTGTTTCGCCTGATGCGACTGCGCAAGGGGCCGGTGATTGCTGCGCTTTATCCGGTGGTGTTTTTGCTTGTGCAACTACAGCTCGCGCTACTGGCAGGCTATGGGCTGTTTCGTCTGATCGGGATGTTCGCGCCGTGGTGGGTGGGGCTCGCGGGGTTTGCCATCGTGCCGCTTTTGCTCAACTGGTTCAAAGCGCGGGACAATAAGTTTTTTGCCTATTACCTCATGCATGACTATGCCTATTCGGCCTCGACGAAAGGCAGCAATCCGCCCGAGCTTGAGGCGCGCATGGCGGAGTTTGTGGATCATATCGCTGAGGCTTTGGCAGGCGATGTGGATGAGGTTCTGGTCATCGGCCACAGCTCCGGCGCACATCTGGCGGTCTCGGTGATTTCGGATCTTTTGCGGGCAGGGCAGGTCAAACCAGACGGTCCCGTATTGTCTTTTCTCTCGCTGGGGCAGGTCGTGCCGATGGTGAGTTTTCTGCCAGATGCCAAACGCCTGCGTATGGATTTAAACTATCTGGCGGCGCGTGAGGAAGTCTTTTGGCTGGATGTCACGGCCCCCGGTGATGGCTGCGCCTTTGCGCTTTGCGATCCGGTGTCGGTGACTGGCGTTGCCCCCGAAGGCAAACGCTGGCCGATTGTGATTTCGGCGGCTTTCACCCAAACGCTCAGCCCCGCGCGCTGGAAGGCGCTGCGGTGGCGGTTTTTTCGGCTGCATTTCCAGTATCTCTGCGCTTTTGATCGGCCCAAAGACTATGATTATTTTCAGATCACGGCAGGCCCCAAGAGCCTGCGCGGGCGGTTTGAGGGGCGCAAAGCCTCGCGGTCTCGCATCGAAGACCCGGTCAATAAATTCACGGAGATGGGGTGATGGAACTGCCTCCCAAACCTCCGGCGCGGCCTGATCGCGTGTCTTTGATCCAGTATATGCGGCTGTTTAAAAAGGATCTTTTGTCGGCCCAACCCGCGCGGCTCTATCGGGCATGGATGGCCGAGTTTCGTACGCCGTTCTTTCGGTCCTACCTGTTGAACCAGCCCGATCTGGTGAAAACCGTCCTCAAAGACCGGCCGGATGACTTTCCCAAGTCTGGCCGTGTTGCCGAAGGGCTGCGGCCTTTGCTCGGGGACTCTGTGTTTCTGACCAATGGCGAGACATGGAAGCGCCAGCGCCGCATTATTGATCCGGCCTTTGAAGGCGGGCGACTGCGCGAGATATATCCGGCGATGTACGACGCTGCTGAGGCTTCGGTTGCGCGGCTTAAAGCGCGGGTCGGAGAGCCGATTGAGATCGAAGAAGAGACTAGCCACGCGGCGGCGGACATCATTTTTCGCACGCTGTTTTCGATCCCGATTGAAAACGACATTGCGACGCAGGTCTTCACCCAATTTCGCGACTATCAACGCAGCCAACCGATCCTTAACATTGCGGCCTTTGTGCCCTTGCCGCGTTGGATGCCGCGGTTCTTTGGGCGCTCGACCAAATCCACGGCGCGCGAAATCCGTCGCTTGATCACGCAGTTAACCGAGGAGAGATCGGTAGAGATCGAACGAGGCACCGCACCGGATGATCTTGCAACCAAGATTATGACCACCATGGATCCTGAGACGGGCGAGACATTCAGCCCGCAAGAAATGGTCGATCAGGTCGCGATCTTTTTTCTGGCGGGGCATGAGACGTCAGCGTCTGCGCTGGCCTGGACGCTCTATCTGATGGCGCTGTATCCGGAGTGGCAGGAGAAAGTGGCTGGGGAAGCGCAGGCTTTGGACGGGACGGAGTTCGGCCAGATCAGTAGGCTGAAGCTGTCACGTGATGTCTTCCGTGAGTCCCTCAGGCTCTATCCACCCGTGCCGATGATGGTGCGACAGAATACCTGCCTTGAGACCTTCCGAGAGCGGGACATCAAGCGCGGCAGTCAGATGGTTCTTAGCCCCTGGCACCTGCATCGCCATGAAAGGCTGTGGGAGAACTCTGATGGGTTTGATCCGACCCGTTGGGGCACGGAAAATGGCAAGCAATGCATGCGCGAGGCTTATATGCCGTTTTCCAGCGGGCCGCGTGTCTGCACGGGGGCTGGTTTTGCCATGGTTGAAGGGGTCTTGATGCTGTCGATGATCCTCAAGCATTTTCGGATTACGCGGGTTGAAGGGCGTGATCCAGAGCCTGTGGCGCATCTGACGGTGCGGAGTAAGGATGGGATTTGGCTAAAGCTGCAGCCACGCTGAGGGCTTTGCACTCTTTGCCTTTGGCAAATTCACCCAGGATACTTGGGCAAGAGAAAAGCGCGGCCCCGTTAAGAGCCGCGCTGGATTGGTTTACTCTTCGTACCACCAAGTGACGGGCATCCAGTCGACGCCATCGCCATAGATCGGGAAGTCGGTGGAGAACTTCATTGTCTTGTCATGCGCAATGCGGCCCACGGTGAAGTTCCAGAAGGGGATCACATAGCGGCCTGCGGTGAGCACGCGATCCAGCGCGCGCGTGGCGGCGACGAAGTCGTCTTGCGTGCGGGCTGTCAGCATCTCGTTGATCAGACCATCGATGGCTTCGGATTTCACACCCATCCAGTTGCGCGACCCTTCGGTGTCCGCGGCGGCTGAGCCCCAGTAGAGGTTTTGTTCGTTGCCTGGCGACAGGGATAGGGACCGGCGGTAGTAGGTCATGTCAAAGTCAAAAGCGGTCTCGCGCTCTTTGTATTGCGCGTTGTCGACGGTGACGACGGTGGCTTTGATACCCAGACGTTCCAGAGCTTTGGCGTAGATGTCTGCGACTGCGCCTGCGTCCTGGAAACCGCTGCCCGATTGCTTCATCAGGATTTCAAATTCAAACGGCTCGCCGTTTGGCTGGGTCATGACGCCGTTTTCGACGGTGAAGCCTGCGGACATCAAGAGATCCATCGCTTTGGCCACATTGGCGCGGTTGCGCTCGGAGCCGTCAGAGACGGGCAGGGTGTAGCCCTCGATGGTGCCTGCTGGCACACTATCGGCATAGGGCGCGAGGTAGTCGGCGACGCGGCCGGTGGCTGCTCCGTCCTGTTTGGACAGGACCGAGTTGCTGAAGTAGCTGGTGATGCGCGGCTGGCGGCTTTTGGTCATCGCGTCGTTGACGAATTCAAAGTTGAACGCATGCATCAAGGCATCGCGCACGCGGATATCGTCAAAGGGTGCGCGGCGGGTGTTCATGACGAAGCCAGTAATCCCGGATGGCTTTTCATGAGTGATTTCAGATTTCACCACATCGCCCGCCTCAGCACGGGGGAAATTGTAGCGGCTCGCCCAGTTCTCGGCGTTGAACTCGCGCACAAAGGAAACTTCGCCTGCCTTGAAGGCCTCAAACAGCACGTCGCCATCGCCGTAGTGTTCGATCTGGATCGTGTCGAAGTTGTTTGTGCCGCGCCGCAGGGGCAGATCCTTGCCCCAGTAATCTGGATTGCGGGTCAGGGTCACATAGCGGCCCGCCTCGAAATCTGTCACCACATATGGAGAACTTGTGATGGGAATATCTTCAAGCGTGGAGTCATTGATGTCGCGGCCGTCCCATTGTGCCTTTTGCAGGATCGGGCGCAGGCCGGCGATCAGGGCAAGCTCTCGGTCGTCCACGTTGAAGGTGAGACGGACAGAGCGGTCTCCGGTTTGCTCGATGGAGCCAATCTTGCCCCAAAACCCGCGATAGCGTGGGTGGCCGACGGTGCCCAGCGTTTCAAAAGACCAGATGACGTCCTCGACTGTCACAGGGCTGCCGTCTGAGAACTTGGCCTCAGGGCGCAGAGTGAATTCGACCCATTCGCGGTTCGGGCCGGTTTCGATGGTCTCGGCAAGCAGGCCATAAAGCGCAAATGGCTCGTCGCGGTTGCGGCCCATCAGGCTTTCGACCGCAAAGAAACGCAACTGCCACGGGACTGAGCCTTTGCGAATGTACGGATTAAGCGAATCGAATCCCCCGGTATTGGCTGTGACGATTCGGCCACCTTTGGGCGCATCGGGGTTCACATAGGGGAGTGAGACGAAGTCCGGACCCATTGCAGGCTCGCCATACATGGCAATCCCATGTTTTGGCTCTGCAAATGCGCTCGGAGCCATTAAAACAAAGGCGATCGCCGTTGCTTTCTTAAGGAACGCGCTGATTTTCACTGGTCGCATTGGTTAAACAATCCCTGTTTGCCTTTTATGATTGATGCCAGCCTACATGGGATTCCAGTCATATCAAACTTTTAGCTTGGACTCTCAGCCAGAGATTGCTTATAAAGAGGGCACTGCTCGATAGGTTTCTTGCCTGTATGAAACCTGCCTCAATAACTTTACGCCCGCTTCGTGCGGGCGTTTTTTTTGGTCTTGAGGTCTGGCAGCGTCATTTTCCCGTAGGACTACCCGGTCGCGAAATTGCGACTTATGTTGCGCGTGCAAAGTGCTATGTTGCATCTGCGAAATCGTGAATGACTTGGGTATGAGGAGAGCTGCCATGAGCTTGAACGGAAAAACGGCTGTAATTACAGGGTCCAATTCAGGCATCGGCTTGGGCGTTGCACGAGAGCTGGCGCGGGCGGGTGCAGATGTGGTGCTAAACTCTTTCACCGACCGCGACGAAGATCATGCGCTTGCAGCAGAGATTGGCAAAGAGTTCGGCGTGACTGCGCGCTACATCAAGGCCGATATGTCCAAGGGCGATGAATGCCGCCAGCTGATCGCCGATGCAGGCAAATGCGATATCCTTGTGAACAACGCTGGCATCCAGCACGTCGCGCCGATTGATCAATTTCCGGTAGAAAAATGGGACGCGATTATTGCGATCAATATGAACTCTGCCTTTCACACAACGGCCGCGGCTTTGCCTTTGATGCGCGCGGCAGGCTGGGGCCGGATTGTGAATATTGCCTCGGCCCATGGTTTGACGGCCTCGCCGTTTAAAGCGGCCTATATTGCGGCCAAGCACGGCGTGGTGGGCATGTCCAAAACCGTGGCGCTTGAAACCGCGCAGGAGCCGATCACCTGTAATGCGATCTGCCCGGGCTATGTGCTGACCCCGCTGGTAGAGGCGCAGATTCCTGACACGATGAAGGAATACAATATGAGCCGCGAGGATGTGGTGAAGAACGTCATGCTTACGCGTCAGCCGTCCAAAGAGTTTGCGACGGTGGAGCAGTTGGGTGGCACGACGGTTTTCCTCTGTTCTGACGCCGCAGCACAGATTACGGGCACGACGATCTCTGTGGATGGTGGCTGGACCGCGCTTTAAAGCGCGGTTTTTGGATATTTTTGGCAAGAGAAAGACTGGGCCGTGGTGCGCATAAATCTGGCATTGCAAGGTGGCGGGGCACATGGCGCCTTTAGCTGGGGCGTGCTGGATGTGCTGTTGCAGGTGCCTGAGGTAGAAATTGCTTCGGTTAGTGGCACGTCTGCAGGGGCGCTGAATGGTGCTGCGCTGAAATCTGGGTTGGCGCTTGGCAGCCGCGCGGCGGCTTTGGACAATCTGGAGTGGCTCTGGTCCAAGATGGGCGCTTTGTCAGGCGGCGGGTTCACGGATTGGTTGGCGGGCTTTGAGGCGGATACGATTGCGCAGGGTCTGGAGTATTCACCGGGCTATGTGATGAGCGATCTGGCCTCGCGGTTTTTCTCGCCCTATGCCTATGGGCCGTTTTACAGCCATCCGTTGAAGCCGTTGATTGAGTCCTTTCACTATGACCGGATTTGTGGCGAGGCAGGCCCGGATCTGTTTGTCTGCGCCACAAATGTGCGCACTGGGAAGGCAAAGGTTTTCACGGGCGGCGATGTGTCGATTGACGCGATCCTCGCCTCGGCTTGTTTGCCGACCGCGTTTCAAGCGGTTGAGATCACAGATCCTGAGAGTGGCGTCACGGATGCCTATTGGGATGGGGGCTATACCGGCAATCCGGCGCTGTGGCCTTTGTTTCGCAAGGATCTGCCGGACGACATCGTGATCGTGAATATCAATCCGATTGAACGGGGTGAGACCCCGAAAACACCCGCTCAGATCCAATCGCGGATGAATGAGATCAGCTTTAACAGTTCGCTTTTGGCCGAGTTGCGCGCGATTGCCTTTGTGAAACGGATGCTCTCCGAGGGTACGCTGCAACACGGGCAGATGAAGGACGTGAATGTCCATATGATCGCGGATGATGAACTGATGAACGATCTGAGTGCCGCGACCAAGATGGTGCCGATCCCGTCGATCCTTTCGCGGTTGAAAGAGGCCGGTCAGCGCGCGGCGATTGCGTTTTTGGATGAGAATTTCGACAAGCTGGGCAAAACCAGCTCGGTCGATCTGCGGGCTATTTACGGCTGATCTGACGGCAGCTGGGTTGGGTCTGCGCCGTTGGGATAGACGAGGCCTGCCGAGATCACGAGTTTCGCCGCATCTTCAACCGACATATCCAGTTTGATCACGTCTTTTTCTGGGAAAAACAGCAGAAAGCCTGAGGTCGGGTTCGGCGTTGTGGGCACAAAGACGGACAAGAGCTGGTCGTCTTCGCCCGCGGCGCGCTTGTTGATTTCGCCTTTGGCCGACGTCGAGACAAAACCAATCGCCCAGATGCCTTTTCGCGGGTATTCGATGAGGCAGGCCTCTTCAAAGCTGCGGTCTGACTGCGCGAAAACGGTTTCGGCGATCTGTTTGACGCCCGAATAGATCGAGCGCACCACCGGCATCCGCAGAACCAGATTTTCCGCATAGCTGATCAGCGAGCGGCCAATCAGGCCCTTGGCGATCCAGCCCACCAGAACGGTGAACAGCAGGAAAATAACCACACCGACACCGCGAATATTGATGCGGACATCTTCGCCGATCCAGCGATTATACATCTCATCGCCAATGACCCAGCGCACGAGGTTATCTGGTTGGTAGAAATCCGGCACAAAGGGCAGAACAAAACTGTCGACCCAGCCTATGAACGTCCAAAAGAGCCAGATCGTAAAGCCGACAGGCATGATCACAACTAGGCCCGTCAGGAACGACGACCGCAAGCCGCCGATCAAGCCGGGGCGCTTAGGTTGGTTTGGGTCGTCAAAAGGCGTGGTCATGCGGATCGCTCGTGGGGCTTTCTTAAGCTTTAGCGCTAAATAGGCAGAATCTTAAGGGGCTTCAATAACGCTGGGTCACTTGGTCCCGGATCGTGCTTATTCCGCCGATAGGCTGCTGATTTCGGTGGCGATCTGGGCCGCGATGCGGGCGTTGTTCAGGACAAGCGCGATATTGGCGGTCAGGGATTTACCCTCGGTCGTGTCAAAGATTCGTGACAAAAGGAAAGGCGTGACATCCTTGCCTGCGATGCCCTGCGCGTCTGCGGCCTCGGTGGCCTCTTTGATGATTGGGGCGAGGGCGTCTGCGGCGATTTCGTCGGCCGCGGGGATGGGGTTCGCAATCAACTGGCCTCCGGGCAGGCCCATTTCTGCGCGCATCACATAGGCTTTGGCGATCTCGGCAGGCGAATCCAAGCGAAGAGGGGCTGGAAGGCCGGATGAGCGCGACCAGAAGGCGGGAAAGTCGTCTTGGCCAATAGCGATGACCGGCACCCCCTGGGTTTCCAGAACTTCCAGCGTTTTGGGAATGTCGAGAATGGCTTTCGCCCCTGCCGCCACCACAGAAACAGGTGTTTGCGCGAGTTCCATGAGGTCGGCCGATATATCAAAGCTCTGGTCTGCGCCTTTGTGGACGCCGCCGATGCCGCCTGTTGCGAAAACGGAAATGCCCGCAAGATGTGCTGCGATCATGGTCGCGGCAACGGTTGTCGCGCCATTGTGGCCAGCGGCCATACAGACGGGCATATCCGCGCGAGAGACCTTCATGACGTCTTTGGCTTGCGCCAATTGTTCCAGTTGGGCGTCTGTGAGGCCAATCAAGAGCTCTCCGTCCAAAATTGCGATGGTCGCAGGGATAGCCCCCTCGGCACGCACGGTTGCCTCGACCTTCCGCGCGACCTCGACGTTTTGCGGATAAGGCATGCCGTGGGTGATGATCGTGCTTTCAAGCGCCACAATCGGTTGGCCCGCGGCCTTGGCGGCTGCGACGTCCTCAGACAGGGTGAATAGGGTCATTTAGGGGTTGCCTCCAGAGACATAAATCGCCGCGGATTGAAGCGCGCGAGACAGGGCGTCTTCGCGGGACGCTCCGGTTTTTTCGGCAGCAATATGCGCCGCCATAAAGGTATCGCCTGCGCCGGTGACACGAGTCACAAGGACTTCGGGCGGGGTTTGGCTGAGGATGCCGTCGGCGGTGCCGTCGCTGCAATCCTTGCCGCCATCGGTTACAAGTGCGCGTTTCGCACCGCGCGACAGGAGCGCTGCGGCGGCGTCGCGACTGGACTCGAACTCTTGCTGACAGAGCAGCCCGGCTTCTTCGAGGTTCACATAAAGCGTTGCGCGGGTGTGGTTGAGGAAAGGCACAAGGCGCTCGGCCTTGCCGGGGCTTGCGGGGGCGACACGCAGGTCGGCTTTGGCAAAAGCAGGGCTGACGGCGATGTTTTCAAGCAGGCGTTGGGTCAGGTTGCCATCCAGCGCGATGTAGCCGTCATAGGGCGCTTCATCGCTGCCAAGGGTGCCGTCCATCAGCGGGCGAAGAATCTTATCTCCCGCCGCTTCTAAAGAATGCGCGTCTGCAATGGCTGCGATCAAGCCATTCGCGCCTTCGACCGCCATATAGCTGTCGGTCGGCAGGTCATCTGAGAGATAAACATAATCCGTGCCGGTACCGAGCTCCTTACAGGCCTGCAAAAGTTCCTCACCCTCAGCGTCGCGGCCAATAGAGGTCAGCAGGGCCGGTCTCATGCCAAAACGGCTGAGGGTCATGGCGATATTCATCGCAACGCCTCCGGGCAGGCGGGTGATGCGGCCGGCCACGTCAGAGCCTTGACGCATATGCACGGGCGCGCGGCCAATGATGTCCCAAAGGACCGAGCCGATACAAAGAATGTCGTGTGAACTGTTCATATGCTGCTTGTCGCGAGAAACGCGAGCCGGTGCAAGAGCCTACTGCGGCACTGCGAATGTCAAAGCGGCCCAAAGCGTTTCCCATTTGACCGTCTTAGGCGCGGCGACGCGGTCGAGCGTTTTCTGAGCAGGCGCACGAAGCACAACGGAATCAATGAGATAGCGGTGACCTGCAAGAACTGGGATTGTGACCTTGCCGTCTTGATCACTGCGCAAAAGCGTTATCGTCACCTGGCCTTCAGGGTCCATTTGAAAGACCTCTATCTGAGCATCCGCTCGCGGCCCGCCCTGATAGAGCAACTGGACGTTCAAACCATCCGAGACGTCATCGGTATAGGGGTTCTCAAGCGCCACAAATTCGGTCGCCATTCCCATGGGTTGATCCTGCCCCGCTCCCGATCCAATCGCGACCAGAGCCTTCGCGTGGCGGCTGTAGGCTTCTTTGAACGGGTATTCCATCGTGGCAAGATCCACAGGCAGATCCTTGTGGTTCACGAAATCCGCGAACTTTTCAGGTTCCCGATAATTGACAGTAGAGGGCGCGGCCTCGGTGATCAAAACCATCAGCCCGTCCTCGACCGCAGTTTGCGTGATCGCCGGGACATCGCCCAGTCGACCCTCGATGGGAAAAATCATATCGCTGATCTTCGCTTCGGCGCGGTCGACGCGTTTGTCAAACCACGCGAGCGTGCCGCCACGAAATTCCTGCCCATTTACAAAATCCGCTTGGATATTTTCCCCAACTTCTACTTGATATTTTTCCGGAGCAATCCAAAACTCATGTGCAAAGGCCGCCGGGGCGGCGAACAACACAGACTGACAGATCAACAGGGCAGCAATACGCATGAAATCTAACTCTTTTACTTCTCTAATTAAGCTGAAGCTATTGGCGGTATTGTCAATGCTGATGGCGATCACCTTTGCGCAAGCGCATGAAACCAATCCAACGATTGCGGATCTTTCGGTGGAGGGAACTGCTTTGACCCTAGAGCTGCGCCTGAATGCCGAGGCGTTTTTGGCGGGGATCGATTTGTCCTCTGTGTCAGACACAGATGAGGCGGCACAGGCTGCGGATTATGACGCATTGCAAGCCTTGCCAGGTTCTGAGATCGCGGAGATGTTTCGCGCCGGAAGCGCTGCGTTTCTGTCTGGCGTCACGGTTGCGGCTGACGGTGCACCTGTTGCTTTAAGTTTGAGTGACATCCAAGTCAGCGCCGAGGCCGTTCCTGAGGTCGCTCGGTTGGGGCTTGCTGTTCTGAGTGGCGCAATCCCTGCGAATACCCAAGCGATCACAGTGACTTGGGGCGAAACCTACGGAGACCTCGTTCTGCGCCAACAAGGCGTTGAAGCCCCCTTCACGGGGCTACTCGAAGGCGGGCAGACCTCCGAGCCGATCCAGATTGGAGGCGGCCAAGAGCTGAGCGGGTGGCAGACTTTTGTCGCCTATATTCCCGTTGGGTTTGATCACATTCTGCCAAAGGGGCTCGATCATATTCTGTTCGTCTTGGGTCTGTTCTTCTTTAGCCTGCGTATGGGGCCGCTGCTGTGGCAGGTCACGGCCTTTACGGCTGCGCATACCGTCACACTGGCGCTTGGGGCGTTGGGCTGGGTGGTTGTGCCCGGCAGTATTGTCGAGCCGATCATTGCGGCCTCGATTGTCTATGTGGGGATCGAGAATGTGAGGACCACAGAACTGACCAAATGGCGGCCGATTGTGATCTTTGTCTTTGGCCTGCTGCACGGGCTGGGGTTTGCCTCGGTGCTGGGCGAGTTTGGCTTACCAGCAGGACAGTTCATCCCCGCCTTGATCGGGTTCAATATCGGCGTAGAAGTCGGTCAGCTGACCGTGATCGCTCTGGCGTTCCTAGCTGTGGGGCTCTGGTTTGGCCAAAAATCATGGTACCGCACCATGATCGCAGTGCCTGCCTCCATGGTAATTTCGGCGATCGGGATCTATTGGGTGATTGAACGCACTCTGCTTTGAGTGCGACTTTCAAGTCTAGTTGTAAGAGTTTGAAGTAAGGGGATAAACTCCCTTACTTCATGCGCTCGATAAAGGCCTGCAACTGCGCCGCCGGATCCTCGGCGCGCCAGATTTCTTCTCCGATCCCGAAGAAGTCCGTGATCGGTGCGAGCGTGCGAATGATCTCGGAATTAAGGTCGCCTTCGGCCACAACCGGCACTTCGATCATCTCTGACCACCATGCGAATAACTCTGGCTCGGCGATGCTGCCATCGCCCAGAGGGGCCGACCCCACAGGTCCGAAGGCAACGTAGTCCGCGCCGCTTTCTCCGGCGGACATACCGTCGTGGCGTGAGGCCCCGCAGAAGGATCCGACAATCGCGTCATCGCCCAGATCCTTGCGGATTTTGCGAATGCTGCGCGCGCCGTCCAACAAATGCACGCCGTCCAGGCCAAGACGTTGAGCCAGCAATACGTGCTCGCTCATGACCAGAGCGATATCGCGGGGATAACAGACCTCGCGGATTGCATCGGCAGCGCGGCTGAGGCGGTCTTCGTCTCGGGTGGCCAGTGCGACGCGCACGCAAGCAATCTCGTGGGAATCCAAGACTTTGGCGAGTTGATTGGGGTAAGTGCTCAGTTCAAACTCTGGCGGGGTGATCACATAGATCTGCGGGAGGTCTTGCTCGGCCATGACGCGTCTTTCCGTTCTGTTTCGCGCTCTATAGCGCGGATTTTGCGGCTTGGCTATCCAGCACTATTTCGCGGGCATGGCCCCGACGTAGGCCTGCGCGAGCGCAAGCATCTTGTGGCGGCGCGCATCGTCGCCAAGAAGGTCGTCTTCGACATCGATAAATCCCGCCATGGGACGGCCTGTGAAATCCATAGGCCGCGCGCCTTCGATGGCGAGCGCCTCGGCCTCCAGCTCTTTGCCGACTCGGAACATGCCACCGTTTTTGTGAACGCCGCAGAGCATATTGCCGTTCAGCATAAAGCAAAGCCCGCCAAACATGCGCTTTTCGGAGATATTGACCGTGTGGGCCAGATCTTCGCGCAGAATCTCTACGAGGCCTTCATCGACTGCCATGATATCTCCTTTGTCTGCGCCTATGGCTAAGCCTGAGTTTTGAGTATTTTTGGCAAGATGAAAAGGGCGTGGGTTGTTTGCACCCTTTGGCCACGCTAAGAGCGAGCGGATTTTGACAGGAGAGCCTGATGCCAAGTGAAACCCCGCAACCGGTCATGGTTTTGGTGCGCCCGCAGATGGGGGAAAACATCGGCGGGGCCGCGCGGGCGATGTGGAATTTCGGGTTGGACCGGATGCGGATCGTCAATCCGCGCGACGGGTGGCCGAACCAGAAGGCGATTGCCATGTCCTCGGGGGCTGGGCGGTTGCTGGATGAGGCGCAGATCTGTGCCTCGACGGCTGAGGCGGTTGCGGATTGCACCTATGTCTTTGCCACGACGGCGCGGTCTCGGGATTTGACGGTGCCGGTGATGACACCAGAGCACGCGATGACTGTCGCGCGCGAGAAAATCGCGGCAGGTCAGAAGGTTGCGGTTCTTTATGGGCCAGAACGGGCGGGGCTTGAGAATGACGATATCGCTTTGGCAAATGCGGTCATCAATGTGCCTGTGAACCCGGAATATGCCTCGCTGAACCTCGCGCAATGCGTTTTGTTGACGGCCTATGAGTGGATGCGTGGTGCGGCGGACGTTGCGCCGGAACGCATGTCGATGGCCGGCAGCGATTGGGCCAGTCAGGGCGACGTGGACGCTTTGGCACGGCATTTTGAGGATCGGTTGGACGAGGCGGGGTTCTTTTTCCCGGAACCCAAAGCCGAAGGTATGAAGATCAATCTGCGCAATATGTGGTCGCGCTTTCCCATGACCCGCGCCGATATCCAGATGCTGCATGGGATGATGCGGCAAATGGTGCGCTGGAAAGACCGCAAAGACGATTGAGCGCACTTGAAGCCCTACGCTCAGCGACCTACTCTCTGGCGAAATAAGATCAGTTGAGGATCCAGCGATGAGCGAGAAGCGCAGCATCTTTGAAGAGGTTGGCGAAAAGGCCGATGTGGCGGTGCCGGCAGGGGGCGTGATCGATCAGGCGCCAAAAGGCGCGCGGCGCGGGATCCGGATTTGGCTGGGCATTCTGTTTGTGATGGTGGTCATGATGATCGCCGTGGGGGGGCTGACACGGCTGACGGATTCCGGTCTGTCGATTACCGAGTGGAAGCCTGTGACCGGGGCTGTGCCTCCCATGTCGGCTGAAGCCTGGCAGGTCGAATTCGACAAATATCGCGAGATCCCCGAATATCAGTTGCAAAACAAGGGCATGAGCCTGGCCGAGTTCAAAGTTATCTACTGGTGGGAATGGGGACACCGGCAGCTTGGGCGTACTGTGGGGCTTGTTTGGGCTCTGGGTTTCCTGGGTTTCGCAGTGACGCGCAACATTCCGACGGGTTGGGCGCGTCGTTTGTGGACTGTGGGGCTCCTGGGCGGTCTACAAGGTGCGATTGGCTGGTGGATGGTGTCCTCGGGCCTGTCTGGAGACCGCTTGGATGTGGCCTCCTATCGGCTGGCGACCCATCTGGGGCTGGCCTTTGTGATTTTGGGCGTGTTGGCGTGGTACATTCTGTTGCTGTCGCGGCCTGAGAAAGACTTGATGCAGGCGCGACGCGGCAAGGAAGCCAAGCTCTATTCTCTGTCCACCGGGCTCTTGCATGCATGCTTTGTGCAGATCCTTTTGGGCGCGTTGGTTGCGGGCATTGATGCGGGGCGTACGTTCACCGATTGGCCGCTGATGGCGGGCGGGGTCTTTCCGCCGGACGCCTTTGGTTTGACGCCATGGTGGAGCAACTTCTTTGAGAACCCCGGGCTTGTGCAGTTCATTCACCGCATGTGGGGCTACCTCTTGGTGATCTTTGCGGTTGTTGTCTGGCGTCGCGCGCGAGGATCTGCGCATGGGGCGACGCGGTTTGCGTTTAATGCGGTGATGGCGGCATTGGCGGTGCAGATCGTGTTGGGCATCGCGACGGTTCTCTATGTCGCGCCTTGGCAGTTGGCGATTGTGCATCAGTTGATGGCGGTTCTGGTCTGGGTGCTGATCCTGCGGGCGCGCTTCCTATCTTTCTATCCGATCTCTACTTCTATTCGTGAGGCGTAAATGAGTTCTTACAATGATTTGATGGCGTTCCAGCGCGAAACTCAAGCACTGGGTCAAGTGGCTGGGCGTTTGGGTTGGGATCAGGAAACCATGATGCCCCGTGGGTCTGCGCCGCAACGGGCTGAGGAAATGGCCGCGATGGAGACGGTTTTACATGCGCGCCGGATCGATCCTCGGGTGGCGGAGTGGATTTCCTCGATTGATGCATCAGACCTGGACGAAACAGGGCAAGCTCAGTTGCGCGAAGTGACGCGCAGCTATGAGCGGACGCAGAAAGTGCCCGTGGAGCTGGCAAGCCAGCTCGCGCGGGTGACGTCTAAGGCGCAAGGTATCTGGGCACAGGCGCGGGCGGACGAGGATGTGGCAGCCTTCCTGCCGATCCTTGAGGAAGTGGTGAATTTGCGTCGTCAAGAAGCCGAGGCACTGGCAGCGGGTGGTGATCCCTATGATGCGCTTTTGGAAGACTATGAGCCCTATACTCAGGCTTCAGAAATCGCTGCGATCTTTGACGCGATGCGACCGCGACTGGTAGCTTTGCGAGGCGCGTGTTTAGAGGCTGAAGCACCTGCGGCCTTGACTGGACATTTCCCCGAAGCCGCGCAGTTGAAACTGAGCCACGAGTTGGCGGCGGCCTTTGGCTATAGGTTTGACAAAGGGCGTATCGACAAAGCCGTGCATCCGTTCAGCTCGGGATCGGGCATTGATGTGCGGATCACAACGAGGGTGGATGAGGCCGACCCATTCAATTGTTTTTACTCGACAATTCACGAAGTCGGGCATGCCTGTTATGAACAAAATATCTCTCAGGACTATCTGCTGACGCCATTGGGGCGTGGCGTGTCGATGGGAGTGCACGAAAGCCAGAGCCGGATTTATGAGAACCAGATCGGGCGAGGGCGCGCCTTTACCGGGTGGCTATTTGAGCAGATGCAAGCCGCGTTTGGAGACTTTGGGATTACCTCGGCCGAGGAGTTCTATCGCTCGGTCAACCGTGTGAAGCAGGGTTATATTCGGACCGAGGCGGATGAGGTGCAGTATAACCTGCATGTCATGTTGCGCTTTGGGCTGGAGCGCGCGTTGATGGCGGGGGATCTGCAGGTGGCTGATCTAGAGGCTGCTTGGAATGATCGCTTTGAGAGCGACTTTGGCTATGCGGTCGATACGCCGTCTAACGGTGTGTTGCAGGATGTGCATTGGTCGGTGGGGCTCTTTGGGTATTTCCCGACCTATTCCCTGGGCAATGTCTACGCGGGCTGTTTGAATGCGGCGATGCGGGCTGCCGTGCCGGATCTGGATCAGCAGTTGGCGCGGGGGGATACCTCGGCTGCAACAGGGTGGCTGGGTGAGAACCTGCAGCGGCATGGTGGATTGCGCAAACCCGTTGATACGATCATGCATGCAACCGGATCAGAGGTGTCGCCTGAGCCATTACTTGACTATCTTGAGTTTAAGTTCGGTGAGATATACGGCCTGTAATGCGCTGATATAGAATTGAAAAAGCCCCGGGGAGATCCTCGGGGCTTTTGTTTTTCGTGACGTAGAGAGGGGTTATTCCTCGGAACCCTCTTCCTCCTCATTCTGTTCTGCGATCCAAGCGACGGATACGACTTCTTCACCTTTACCAGTGTTAAACACGCGCACGCCTCCAGCGGACCGTGACCGGAAAGAGATCCCATCCACGGGCACACGGATCGACTGACCTTTAGAGGTCGCGAGCATGATCTGATCGCCCATCTCAACCGGGAAGGAGGCGACCAGCGCGCCGCCGCGCATGGCTTTGTCCATGGCCGCGACGCCCATGCCGCCACGTCCACGCACCGGATAATCATGGGAACTGGACAGTTTGCCCGCGCCACCCGTTGTGATCGTCAGGATCAGGTTCTCGGCCGCCGACATCTCTGCATAGCGTTCCTGGCTGATGGTCGCGTTTTCATTGGCCTCTTCGTCGCTTGCGGCCTCATCATCGACAGCGCCCGCAACAGCGCGGCGCATTTTGAGGTAGGCGGCACGTTCGTCCGATGTCGCGTCAAAGTGGCGGATGATCGACATCGAGACCACGCGGTCATCGTCGCCCAGTTTCACGCCCCGCACACCGGTTGACGCGCGCGAGTTAAAGACTCGCACATCGGTAGCCGGAAAGCGAATGGCGCGGCCGGATTTTGTGACCAGCATCACGTCGTCATCGTTAGACGCAATGCGCGCGTCGATCATTGACCAATCTTCGCTATCGCCTTCAAATTTCATCGCAATTTTGCCGTTGGACTTCACATTCGTGAAGTCAGACAGCTTGTTGCGCCGAACAGTGCCGCGGTCGGTGGCAAAGACCACCTGCAGGTCGTCCCATTCCTTCTCGTCGCGGTCGACCGGCATGATCGCCGCGATCGAGACGCCCGTCGGGATCGGCAGGATGTTCACAATCGCTTTGCCTTTGGCGGTCCGTCCGCCCAGCGGCAGACGCCAGGTTTTCAGCTTGTAAACCATACCGTCGGTCGTAAAGAACAAGAGCTGCGTGTGCGTATTGGCCACAAAGAGGGTCGTGACCACATCCTCTTCTTTGGTCTGCATGCCCGAAATACCCTTACCGCCGCGTTTCTGCGCGCGGAAGTCGGCCAGAGCGGTGCGTTTGATGTAGCCGCCAGACGTCACCGTCACGACCATATCTTCGCGCTCAATCAGGTCTTCGTCGTCCATGTCGCCCGACCAATCCACGATTTCGGTGCGGCGGTCGACGGCGAATTTCTCTTTGACTTCCACGAGTTCGGTGGAAATCAGACCCATGATGCGTTCACGAGAGCTGAGGATCTCGAGGTATTCCTTGATCTTGCCTGCCAGCTCTTCGAGCTCGTCGGTGACCTCTTTGACGCCGATCTGGGTCAGGCGTTGCAGGCGCAACTCAAGGATCGCACGGGCCTGAGTTTCAGACAGGTTGTAGGTACCGTCGTCATTCATCGTATGGGTCGGATCGTCGATCAGCTGGATATAGCCCGCAATGTCAGCGGCAGGCCAACGACGGGTCATCAGTTTCTCACGCGCTTCCGCCGCATCGGCAGACGCGCGGATCGTGGCGACAATTTCGTCGACATTGGAAACAGCCACAGCCAAACCACAGAGGATATGGCTGCGTTCGCGTGCTTTGCGCAGCTCATACGCGGTGCGGCGCGCGACGACTTCTTCGCGGAAGTCGATGAAAGAGGTCAAAAACGCCCGCAGCGTCAGCTGTTCAGGACGTCCACCATTCAGCGCCAGCATGTTACAGCCAAAGGAGGTCTGCATCGGCGTGAAGCGGAAGAGCTGGTTCAGCACGACCTCAGCCGTCGCGTCGCGTTTCAGTTCGACCACGACGCGGACGCCGTTGCGGTCTGATTCATCCTGCACATGGGCCACGCCTTCGATCTTCTTCTCGCGGACCTGTTCTGCGATCTTCTCGATCATCGACGCTTTGTTGACTTGATAGGGGATCTCGTCGATGACGATGGCGTAGCGGTCCTTGCGGATCTCTTCGACGCGAGTCTTGGCACGGATGATGACCGAGCCACGGCCCTCAAGATAGGCTTTGCGCGCACCAGAACGGCCCAGCATAATGCCGCCTGTTGGGAAATCAGGGCCGGGGACATATTCGATCAGGTCTTCGGAGCTGAGATCCGGGTTCTCGATCAGGGCCAAAGTGGCATCGCAGACCTCGCCCAGGTTATGGGGCGGGATGTTTGTGGCCATACCCACCGCAATACCGCCCGCGCCATTGACCAGCATATTGGGGAAACGGCTGGGCAAAACCGTCGGCTCTTGGTCTTTGCCGTCGTAGTTGTCTTGAAAATCGACCGTGTCTTTTTCGATATCCGCCAGCATGAAGGCCGCCGGCTTGTCCATGCGCACCTCGGTGTAGCGCATGGCGGCGGGGTTATCGCCGTCCATGGAGCCAAAGTTGCCCTGACCGTCCAAAAGCGGCAGTGACATCGAGAAATCCTGCGCCATCCGAACCAGCGCGTCATAGATCGCGCCGTCGCCATGCGGGTGGTATTTACCCATGACATCGCCAACCGGACGGGCCGATTTACGATAGGCTTTCTCGTGGCTGTTTCCGGTCTCGTGCATCGCATAAAGAATGCGGCGGTGGACCGGTTTCAGACCGTCCCGAAGGTCAGGAATCGCACGACTCACGATTACACTCATCGCGTAATCGAGATATGAGGTCTGCATCTCTTCTTCGATGGTCACAGTTGGACCATCGTGATGCATGCGCTCTACGATGTTTTCTTCTTCGTTTTCAGGGGTTTCAGGCGTGTCGCTCAAGTCTTAGCTCGCTTCTGTCTTGGGCTCAATATTTAGTTGAAGCTTTTATAACAGAGGCAGCATATGGGGTGCAATGGCTGCATCGCCATTGTGGAGAATTCGCCGAAATTAGGGGTGGTTTACGCCGAGCAGCTCGCCCCGCCCAAAACGCAGAATTTCGCGCAATGTGGGTGGTTAAGTTGCACCGATTTCTCGGCCTCTTCCAACGTGCGGCCCATGTCGAATTCTTTCTCATAGGGCAGCAATGTGCAGGCAATTACGCTGGGGGCGTCGGCCCCCTTGTGTTTGACCACCATGCGAGAGTTTGAACACATGACCTCGGTTGGTTGTTTGTTCAGAATGCCCCAGCAGTCGGTGGTGATCTCGGGGACTTCGACGGTTTCGTCCATTTCAGGGAAAAGCACGGTCATGCCCGGATTGTTCGCGTCAATGTCAAAGCCGTGTTTTGCATAAAGATCCGCATAGCCCTGACGGGAGTCCGCATCGGTCTCGCCCCAAACGGTGCGCCCAGCGACGGCCATAGTGAACCCATTTTCGCTCAGCCATTCCATGCCAGTGATGGTTTTGTCAAAACTGCCTTTGCCACGCTCTTTGTCGTGCAGCTCTTCGGACCAATGGTCGACCGAAATGCGCATGGTCAGCTTGCCGGGGTAGGCGGCGTTCAGCTCCAAAAGGCCTTCTTTCACCTTCTTGCGCTGCATCGGCATCATGGCGTTGGTCAGAACCAAGACGTCATAACCGCGTTCCAGACAACGGCGGGTCATCTCGTTCATCTCGGGGTTCATGTAAGGCTCACCGCCCGTAAAGGCGATTTCGCGTACGCCCCAATTGCGGTCTTCAAGCTGATCCAGATAGTCGGTGATCTCATCCGCCGTCAGATAGACCAGCGCGTCATTGGTCGGAGAGCTCAGAATATAGCAGTTTTCGCATTCGATATTGCACAGCGTGCCCGTGTTGAACCACAGCGTCTGCGGATCGCTTAGTGGCACTTGCGCGCGGGTATCACCCTTTGCGGTCACAAAGGGATCCTGAAACTTGCCGAAATTTACCGCGTCTTTCATATGCCTGTCTTTCTTTTGGTCGATCTTGCTTATGAAAATATGCCTATGAGGGAAAGTCGTTACAGATATACTGACAGAGATGTGAAGTAGACTTGCTTAACGGACGGTCAATTGTTAAGCGGTGTTTGCGCTAACAGTCGCTCGGGCAGTTGGGTGAGAGAGCAGAGGGTAGCATGGTTTCGCGTATTATTCCGGTTGAAACATTCGATCTGGTGATTTTTGGGGGCACAGGCGATCTGGCGCGCCGCAAAATCCTGCCGGGGTTGTTTAAACGGTTTTGCGATGGGCAGATGCCGGTTGGGTCGCGAATTATCGCTGCAGCGCGGTCCGAGTTGGATCTGTCTGGGTTTCAGGATTTCGTGGTTGAGGCGGTCGAGGATGCGCTTGGCACGCCGGATGCCGATCAGATCTCGGGCTTTGTCGACACGCTGGACTATGTGACCATCGACGCTTTGGGCGAAGAGGGCTGGGCGGATTTGGCAGCAAAACTGCCTGCCTTTGATAAGGTCCGCGCGTTTTACTTCTCGGTTGGCCCGAGCTTGTTTGAAGCGCTCGCCGAGCGGCTTCACAAACATGGGTTGGTGGATACGGAAACGCGGATCGTCGTCGAAAAACCATTTGGCCGCGATCAAGAGAGTGCTAAGGCCCTGAACGCCACTCTGCGACGCCATTTTGACGAGAGCCAGATTTACCGGATCGATCATTACCTCGGCAAAGAAACAGTACAGAACCTGATGGCGGTACGCTTCGGCAATATGCTCTTTGAGCCGCTCTGGAACAGCCAATACATTGATCACATACAGATTTCTGTCGCCGAGGACGTGGGCGTTGGGGGGCGTGGTGCCTATTACGACAAGTCGGGTGCCATGCGGGATATGGTGCAGAACCACCTGATGCAGCTCTTGTGTCTGACCGCCATGGAGCCGCCGTCTTTCTTTGAACCCGACGCCGTGCGGGACGAAAAACTCAAGGTCATTCGCGCGCTGACTCCGGTTGAGCCGCATCACATTGTGCGAGGCCAATATACCGACAGTTCTGACGAGGTGACCTATCGCGAGGACGTGGGCGATCCGCGGTCGCGGACGGAAAGCTACATTGCTTTGAAGTGTCACGTCAGCAATTGGCGGTGGGCGGGCACGCCGTTTTATCTGCGTACGGGCAAACGGCTGAAGGCGCGCGATAGCGAGATCAATGTGGTCTTTAAGCAGACCCCGCATTCGATTTTTGGCCCCGAGGCGGGCGAACACCACAACGAACTGCGCATTCAGCTGCAGCCCGACGAAGGCATTAACCTGCGCGTGACCATCAAAGAGCCGGGCCCCGGGGGGATGCGTCTGATGGATGTGCCTCTGGACATGAGCTTTGCTGAGGCTTTGGGCGAGGACGCCGACACACCTGACGCCTATGAGCGGCTGATTATGGACGTGATCCGGGGCAATCAGACGCTGTTCATGCGTGACGACGAGGTCGAGGCCGCCTGGGCTTGGACCGACCCGATCATTCAGGGCTGGGAGGCGCGTCACGATGTCCCAAAGCCCTATGAGAGCTTTTCTAACGGCCCAACTGACGCGGATTTGCTGATCGAACGCGACGGGCGCAATTGGCGGGAAATTGGTCGATGAAGATCGAGAAATACAGCGATTTTGACATGATGGCGATTGAGGTCGCGCAAAGAATCGCGGGGGATTTGACGGTTGCGCTGCACAACGCGGATCGCGCGATGCTCGCGGTGCCGGGGGGGACCACGCCGGGGCCGATTTTTGACGATTTGTGTGCGGCGGACTTGGATTGGTCGCGTGTTGATGTGGTGCTGACCGACGAACGTTGGGTGCCGGGGGATCATCCGCGCTCAAATACACGGTTGGTGCGCGAGCGGCTCTTGGTCAATCGCGCGGCTTCGGCGCGGATGGTGCCGCTTTACGCGGAAACGCCGGAACCAGAGGAGTCACTCGCGGGGCTAATGGAGGCCATCGAGGCCGATCTGCCCATCGCCGTGGCGGTCTTGGGCATGGGAGCGGATATGCATACGGCGTCTTTGTTCCCCGATAGCCCCTACATCGCGGCGGCTTTGGACGCGCACGCGCCGATTTTGTTGCCGGTACGGCCTGAAAGTCAGCCCGAGGCGCGGATCACGCTGTCAGCGCGGGCTCTCAATGGCGCGCTGGCCAAACACGTTGTTTTCAAAGGGCAGGACAAGATGGACGCGCTGCAAAAGGCGCGGACTTTGCCGCATGTCGAGGCCCCCATCGCCGCCGTTTTGGACGGCGCAACAGTTCATTGGACGGAGTAACCCTATGTGGGACGTGTTGAAAGCTCATCAGGCGCAGGCGCCTCGTATTGTTGATTTATTTGAAGATGGGGGACGGTCTGAGGCGTTTTCGATCACCGCAGATGGTCTCTATTTTGACTACGCAAAGACGGACATAACAGAAGCCTGCTGGGAAGATCTGGTTAGGTTGGCAGAGCAAGCCGAGGTCGCGAAATGGCGCGATTCTATGTTTGCGGGCGAAAAGATCAACGTCACCGAGGATCGCGCGGTTCTGCACACCGCGCTGCGCAATCTGGACGGTGGACCTGTTGAGGTCGACGGCGAAGACGTCATGCCGGGAGTCAAAGAGGTTTTGGCCAAGATGGGTGATTTTGCCGAGGCCGTGCGGTCTGGTGAATTCAAAGGGCAGGGCGGCAAGATCACCGATGTCGTGAATATCGGGATCGGCGGGTCTGATCTTGGGCCCGTGATGGCGACGATTGCTTTAAAACCTTACGCCGACGGGCCACGCACGCATTTCATCTCGAACGTGGATGGCGCGGATCTGGCTGATACGCTCGATGGTTTGGACCCTGCGACGACCTTGGTTCTGGTGGCGTCCAAGACATTTACGACGCAGGAAACCATGATGAATGCAACCTCTGTGCGGGATTGGATGGCAAAGTCTGTGTCTGATCCGGCGGCGCAGTTTGCGGCGATCTCAACGAACCTTGAGGCCACGGCGGCATTTGGTATTCCGGCGGAACGGGTCTTTGGGTTCGAGGATTGGGTCGGAGGGCGCTACTCCATGTGGGGCCCGATTGGTCTGTCGATCATGTTGGCTATTGGCACAAATGATTTCAATGACTTCCTGCGTGGTGCTCAAGCAATGGATCAGCATTTTGTGACGGCTGATCTGTCGCAAAACATGCCGATTGCCTTGGCATTGGTTGGGATTTGGCATCATCAGATCCATGGGCATGCGACCCGTGCGGTCTTGCCCTATGAGCAGCGCCTTCTGCGCTTTCCGGCCTATCTGCAACAGATGGAGATGGAGAGTAACGGCAAAAGCGTGACCCGCGATGGCAAAGAGGTTTCTCAGACTGTTGGTCCAATCGTCTGGGGAGAGCCCGGCACGAACGGCCAGCACGCCTTTTATCAGCTGATCCATCAGGGCAAACAAGTTGTGCCATGCGAGTTTATGGTGGGGGCTGAGGGGCATGAACCTGAGCTTGCGCACCACCACAAAGCCATTCTTGCCAATTGCTTAGCGCAGTCAGAGGCCTTGCTCTTGGGGCGCAGCTATGAGGTTGCCAAAGAGCGGATGGCGGCTGCGGGTCATGAAGGCGAGGCTCTGGAGGCCCATGCGATGCAGCGGGTCTTTGCAGGCAATCGACCGTCGACGACTTTGGTGTATCAGAAGCTGACGCCCTTTGTTTTGGGACAGATCGTGGCGCTGTATGAGCATCGGGTCTTTGTCGAGGGGGTGATCCTCGGGATCAACTCTTATGACCAATGGGGTGTCGAGCTTGGCAAGGAACTGGCAAACAAATTGCTGCCTGCTGTAGAAGTAGACGCTGACCTAAGTGAAGTGCATCCGGCGACATCTGCAATCATCAGTAAAATCAATGCTCTGCGTTGAACTTTAAAAGTGATGCGGATACTTTTAAGGTTTCCGATTTCGATTTCTTTAAAAGAAATCGGACACAAAAAAGCCCCGCATTGGCGGGGCTTTTGTTGTTTTGACTTGGCGCTTAGGCGCGACGACGACGTCCACCGCCACGGCGACCGCGGCCGCCTTCTTTCGCAGGGGCAGCGTTGAACTTGATCCAAGCGGCACCCCCATCGTCATTGTTGGTCAGGAAGTTGGCCGCGCGGATCGCTTCCATTTCTTTCCCAGGACGTGGCTTAGTCGAGCCCATCCCGAACATGGTCACAAAGGTCTCATCATCCATATCTGCAGGGATCACGATACCCGCTGTTTCCAGCTCTGCTTTCTTTTCAGCGATCTTCTTTGGACCCACAGGCAGCGCCACTGGGTTCATAATCGCAGAGGTCATGCCTGTCGCCATTGCCATTGGCAGGAAGGCGTTGTTGATGCCGTGGCGGTTTGGCAGACCGAAGGAGATGTTGGACGCGCCACAGGTGGTGTTCACACCCAGCTCATTGCGCAGACGGCGGTTCAGTTCAAACACCTGCAGGCCAGCGGTGCCCATCGCGCCGATTGGCATCACGAGAGGGTCGACCACGATGTCATGGGCTGGAATGCCGAAATCCGCCGCACGCTCCACGATCTTTTTCGCAACCGCAAAGCGCACTTCTGGATCCTCAGAGATCCCGGTGTCGTCGTTGGAAATCGCAACCACAGGCACGTTGTATTTTTTGACCAGAGGAAGCACGAGTTCCAGACGCTCTTCTTCGCCAGTCACAGAGTTCAGCAGGGGACGGCCTTTTGCGGCTTCAAGACCAGCTTCCAGAGCACCGGGCACAGAGCTGTCGATACAAAGCGGGATGTCGGTGACGCTTTGCACAACTTCGACCAGTTGGCGCATCAGCTCTGGCTCGACAAAGTTGTTGTCCGCATAGCGCACGTCTTCGGCCATCTTATTGCTGAACACAGCACCAGAGTTGATGTCCAGAATGGTCGCGCCAGCCTCGACCTGAGCAATCGCGTCGGCTTTGACGCGCTCAAAATTGCCTGCTTCCAGCTCGGCATTCAGGATCTTACGGCCTGTCGGGTTGATGCGCTCGCCAATCACGGCGAAAGGCTGATCAAAACCGATAATGGCGGTCTGAGAGCCGGATTCTACAACGGTACGGGTCATTCTTTTTCCTTATCCGTTCACAGGTTTCGTAGAGGAACCGCCGTTTTCGATGGCCCATTTTGCGTTTGTTTTAATGCCGCCCAGTGGGAAGAAGTGCACCTTCTCGATGTTGAAATCCGGGTTCGCAGCTTTGTGGGCGGCGAGCTCGGCGATCACATCGGTTGGCTCATAGGGCAGCAAGAGTTTCGTCACATCCATCGCGCGTTTCTGCAGAACCTTCAGAGAAGGACCGACGCCGCAGGCGATGGCGAATTTGATCAGGGTCTGCAGTTTCGCAGGGCCGGCGATGCCGATGTGGATCGGCAGGTCGATACCGGCTTCTTTCAGACCATCGGCCCAGGCAATGATCGGCTTTGCGTCAAAGGCGAACTGGGTTGCCAGCGCCATAGAGGCATCGGTGGTCTCGTTGAATTTGTTTTTCCAGCGCAGCGCGTCGTCGACGTTCTTGGTGGACCCATCTGGGTCGATGTCTTTGTTGCCCTCTGGGTGGCCTGCAACATGCAGATTGGTGAAACCCGCTTTATCAAAGAGACCGGTCTCCAAAAGCTGCATAGAGCTGTCAAATTCGCCATGCGGCGTGGTCACACCACCGGCCAGCAAAAGCGCCTGTTTCACGCCGGCTTCGCCTTGATACATGGCGATCCAGTTTTCCAGTGTGGCTTTGTCCTTGATGATGCGCGCTGGGAAATGCGGCATGACGTTATAGCCTTCGCCCGCGATACGCGCGGCGGTCTTCACCATGTCCTCAATCGGCGTGCCTTCGATATGGGCGATATAGACACGGGTGCCTTGGGGCAGCAGATCGCGAAAATCCTCGACCTTCTCTGCAGTGCGCGGCATGACCTCGATGGAATAGCCATCCAGAAAGGCCTCAACCTCCGGCGTCACAACGGTGCCGGACTCGGTTTTCTTTTTAAAGTTCAAAAGCGCCATGACGGCCTCCCAAAGCTGATTGCCCCGCACGCGGGTCATTCCCATCCTTCATTCGCGATCAGGGCTTTGATTTTCTCCTGATCAAACTCTGCCTCAAGTCGAGCCGCTTCGGCCTCGACGATTTCGGCTGGGGTGCCGTCCATTTGGTAGGGCGCGGCTTTGCGCCATTCGGCCAGATACGCATCAGTGTCCGCCGCGCCGACTTTCATCGCCGCACGGTCGATTGCCTGCTCAAACCGCTCTGCGAGCTGTTTTTTCGCACCACGACGCCCTTTGCCCACAATCACCTGGGCTGGGATATCGCGCCAATAAACAATCGTGACATCATGCATGATCTGATTCTACCTCCTAAACGGTGATCCATAGGTAATCACAGGGGGGGAGTTCTCTATGTTCGTTTTCGACTTATGGGACGCAAGCTGCGACCTCTTGTGTCATAGACGGTTTGTTGCGGTCGCTCCACAGTGAGGCCCATGAAAAATCTTAATGATCTTCTTGAATTGGAAATCTGCGGGATTGCGGGAAGTCAATATCGGGTCTAGGCTGAGACTAACTCGATATGGAAGGCGTGAACTATGGCGCCAAAGCGTCCCAAAGGTGCGGGCGCGTTCCCAAAACCGGTAGAGAGCCCCGCGCCGAACCGACCCGATCCCAGCGAGCTTTACGCCGCTTTGGATCTGGGAACCAACAGCTGTCGCATGCTGATTGCTCAACCTAAGGGCAGTCAGTTTCATGTGGTCGACAGCTTTTCTAAATCCGTGCAGCTTGGGGCAGGGCTAGAGACCACCGGCCGTCTGTCCCGCGGGTCCATGCGGCGCACGATTCAGGCGATGCGGATCTGTCAGCAGAAACTGAAGCGTCATGGCGTGAAGCGCATGCGTTTGGTGGCGACCGAGGCCTGTCGGCGCGCGCGCAATTCAAAAGATTTCGTCAAACAGGTGCGCCGCGAGACCGGGCTGACGCTTGAAATCATCAAGCCCGAGGAAGAAGCGCGTCTGGCGGTGATCAGCTGCGCGCCTTTGGTTAGCACCAAGACGGAACAGCTCTTGGTGGTGGATATTGGCGGCGGTTCTACGGAACTTGTGTGGATTGATCTGAGCAATGTGGCGCCGGTGGATCGGCCCAAGGCCATTATGCGGATGCATTCGGGGTTCAATAAGCTTGAAACGCCGTTTCCAGCGGCGCGGGTGGTGGATTGGATCTCTGTGCCTCTGGGCGTCGCGACGCTGAGGGATCAATTCAATGACGTGGACGATGATTCCGCGCGCTTTGCGTTGATGAGCTGGTTCTTTGAAGAGAAGCTGGCGGATTTCGCACCCTATGCGGACGAACAATCGCGCGAAGGGTTTCAGATCGTTGGCACCTCAGGGACTGTGACGACGGTGGCCGCGAGTCATCTGGGATTGCGCCGGTATGACCGTACCAAGGTGGATGGTTTGCGGATGTCCTCGGAGCAAATCGATGCGGTCATTAACGATTACCTGCGCCTTGGGCCTGCCGGTCGGCGGGCGGATCCTCGGATTGGGCAGGATCGGCATGCGTTGATTATGTCTGGGTCGGCGATTTTGCAGGCTTTGTTGCGCGCTTGGCCGACGGATCGGTTGTCTGTGGCGGACCGTGGCCTGCGTGAAGGGCTGCTTTATGCGCAGATGAGCGCGGATGGGGTGCTGGAAGACGGTGTCTATTAGCGCTATAGGGCGCGCATCGCTCCCTTTGGGCGCTCTTTGCTGAGGCGGACTTATGGTCAAAAAGAAAAATACATCCGGTCGTGGACAACGGGATCTGACGGTAAAGGTGAAGACTGCTCGCGGCCGTAGCCTGAGCTCGACCCGTTGGTTGCAGCGGCAATTGAACGACCCTTACGTGAAGCGCGCACAGGCCGAAGGCTATCGCGGGCGTGCGGCGTTTAAGATTTTGGAGCTGGACGATAAATTTCGATTTCTTGTGCCCGGAGCACGGGTCGTGGACCTTGGCTGCGCGCCTGGAGGCTGGATGCAAGTTGCCGTGCCGCGTGTGAACGCTTTGGGTGAGAAAGCCGGCAAGAAAATCGGAACGGTTTTGGGCATTGACCTGCAAGAGGTCGATCCCTTGCCGGGGGCCGAGATCCATCAGCTCGATTTCATGGAAGACGACGCGGATGAAAAGGTCAAAGACTGGCTGGGCGGCAAAGCTGACGTTGTGATGTCTGACATGGCCGCCTCATCCTCGGGGCATAAACAGACCGATCACCTTCGGATCATCGCGCTTTGCGAGGCTGCGGCCTATCTGGCCTTTGATGTTCTGGACGAGGGCGGCACCTTTGTTGCTAAAGTTCTCGCCGGTGGGGCTGAAGGCGAGTTGCAAAAACTGCTCAAGCAGAAGTTCAACAAAGTCGTGAATATGAAACCACCGAGTTCCCGCGCGGATTCGTCGGAAAAATTCGTTGTGGCAACCGGATTTCGCGGCTGACCCTATGCAAATTACCTGGGTTTCCTAACCCAAAGAGGTTCCAGGCCCAATTGCGTTAACCTTGGTTAACGATACCATGTTTTCATGGATATCAGCGAAGCCATGGCATCAGCTCTTTTGTGTGCGTCCCTTGGGGGCGAGCAAGAGATCCGTTATGATTATGGAGACAGTTATAACGTCATCGACTGTGTGACAGCGACTCACGCGATTGAGTTCGGATTGGACAAAGCCAGTTCTCGAGACAGCTTTGTGCAGGCTTGGGTGGCGTCACGCAATATCCCTCACGACCCACCGCTGAAACCGATGGTCTATATTGTGGGGAGGTTTGCCGAGCCGGGCAAGATCGGGACTGAATTGATTGCCTTTGGCAATGCTCATGGCATCGAGACCTATTATCACTGGCAAGCGCGGCTTGATCCTGCGGCTTTTCGTGAGGGTGAAAAGTAACCAGCCGAGTGATCAATTAGCGAAACAAAGACCCCGCCGCCATGTCGCGAAACGCCAGCATCTCGGCCTCTTGCGAGGTCTCTTTTTGGTGGTGCGTCGCACTGACCCACTCGGCTTGTTTGATCAGCTCGAACAGCCGCCCGTGGCGCGTTTGTTTAAAGGCGGGCAGAAACGCCTTGGGGTTCATCATCATGGCAGAGGTCCTCTTATGCCGTATGTCACAAGAGGCTTAATGATCAGATAATGGGGCAGCATTGCGCCGACTCTGCGCGCAAAGCATGATCAATTGCGGCAGCAACTGCGCAAGTGTCGATAGAGCTAAGGGGGTAAATGGTGGGTCGTGAGAGGCTCGAACTCCCGACATCTTCGGTGTAAACGAAGCGCTCTACCAACTGAGCTAACGACCCGCCGTGGCGTGGGTTCTAATCTGTTATCTGGGGGGAGGACAAGAGCAAAAAATATGTTTTTTGATTTTTTTTGCGCCCTCAAACCCGGCGCAAAACACGGAATGAAAAACGTGCAAAAAAATCGTCAAAGGCGCATCTAATTCGCTTGACGCTGCAAGCGCGGACGCATAAACCACAGCTCACCGCGACGGCCACGGCACAAGCGGTTTTTCAGAGAGCGGTTGTAGCTCAGTTGGTTAGAGTACCGGCCTGTCACGCCGGGGGTCGCGGGTTCGAGCCCCGTCAACCGCGCCACTCTGAAACCTGGCCCAGGTAGGGCGACATAGACCGAAAGGTCACGCGCGGTTGTAGCTCAGTTGGTTAGAGTACCGGCCTGTCACGCCGGGGGTCGCGGGTTCGAGCCCCGTCAACCGCGCCACTTTTCCCCCGATTAAATCGAAATATACCTTTAGCACGGTCTCTCTGTTGTTTGAAACAAGGCAAGTTATCGTGTGACACGGGTCTCATCTCCTGTGATGCGCCCAAGTATTGTTGCCAAAGTTTGTACAATCTTAATCCCATGTTTTTAATGTTGATTTCGTAGGTGCTGGCAGGCAACAGACCTTTAACAATTGCCCCTACGTTACTCGAAAGTTCCATGATCTCGCGCAGGATTTGCCAGTGTGGGCGCATCTTTTTACGTGAGTTTGTCATGAGAAAACTTGCTGTCATTTCTTGTCTTATTTTGTCCGCAGGGACGTCGCAGGCCCAGGGGCTCCGCTTGGCGGACGATTTCGATCCCACGTTCTTTGCAGGTGTGTCCTGGGTGATCGGTCCGGTAAGTTCCGGAGGATCGTCTGACGCGCAATCGCGCGCAGGTCTTAGCCTGCGAGTCTTGTCGTCCAAACAAACTGGTGCGATTGCGGGGGCTGCGGGTGTGACACGCTACTTTGACGGGTCAATGGGGTGCGACGCAGGGATTGCCTATAGTCGTCGAAACGAGAGCTATATCGCCACCTACGATTTTTGTAAGCGCAAACCATTGGCATCTGTGGGTGGAATTGCGCGCTGAGATCAGATTTCTGCAGGCTTGGAGCGGGTAACGGGAATCGAACCCGTAACCAGAGCTTGGGAAGCTCGTGTGATACCTTTTCACCATACCCGCTCGATATCTTCGGGGGTACCGCCTGACGCGCGGGGCGTCAAGCGGATCTGGTGCGCTATCCGCGACGACGGCGACGGCGTCCGCCAGCGGCTTCTTTGTCGCCACCGGTGTTGAAGCTGACGGCAGGCAGGTCGACGATGCTCTCAAGGATCGGGAAGGGCTCTACGCTGTTGGGGATCGCTGAAGCATTGACAAAATGCTCTTGGAAACGGGGCTCTACAGCGGTTTCGATCTTCTCGATCTTGCGGACGGTTTCTTCGATTTCGCGGCGCGCGTCGGTGTTCAGCAAGGCGATGCGTGCGCCTGTGCCTGCGGCGTTGCCGGCGCTTGTGACCTTGTCGATGGTGCAATCGGGGATCATGCCCAGAACCATCGCGTGTTTGGCCGAGATATGGGCGCCGAAGGCCCCGGCGAGGGTCACGCGGTCTACGGTGTCGACGCCGAATTTGTCCATCAAGAGGCGCGCACCGGAGTAAAGCGCAGCCTTCGCCATCTGGATCGCGCGGATGTCGGGGTTGGTGACCGTGATGGTTGGGCCTCCGTCAGCAGAGCCATCCCACAGGAGGTAAGCGTTGGTGCGCCCATCGGCGATGCAGCGGGCGGATCCGGTTTGTTCGGCCGACCCGATGAGGCCTGACGCATCCAAAATGCCCGCGATGCGCATTTCGGCGATGACTTCGATGATGCCAGAGCCGCAGATGCCGGTGATGCCGGTGGTCGCGATCGCCTCAGAGAAGCCGTCTTCATCCGACCAGATCTCAGAGCCGATGACGCGGAAACGGGGTTCCTTGGTCTCGGGGTTGATTTCGACCTTTTCGATGGCACCGGGGGCCGCGCGTTGGCCTGAGGAAATCTGCGCGCCTTCAAAAGCTGGGCCCGTTGGGGACGAGCAGGCGAGGACCTTGTCTGTATTGCCCAAGAGGATTTCGGCGTTGGTGCCCACGTCGACGACAAGCACCAGCTCTTCGGACTTGTCGGGGGCCTCAGAAAGGGCGACCGCTGCCGCATCCGCGCCGACGTGACCTGCGATACAGGGCAAGAGGTAAATACGCGCCGAGGGGTGAATATTCAGGTCCAGCTCATGGGCAGACAAGGAAATGCTCTCATTGGTCGCCAGCGCAAAGGGCGCTTGGCCAAGCTCGAACGGGTCGATACCGAGGAAGAGGTGGTGCATGACCGGGTTGCAAACAAAGACCGCATCCACGATCAGCGCCTTGTCGACACCAGCCTCTGCCGCCAGCTGAACAAACAGCGCGTTCATTCCCTCGCGGACCGCGCGGGTCATTTCCAGATCTCCGCCTTCGTTCATCATGGAATAGCTGACGCGGCTCATGAGGTCTTCGCCGAAGCGGATTTGCGGGTTCATCAGGCCCGAGGAGGCGATGACCTCGCCGGATTTCAGATCACAGAGGTGCGCGGCAATGGTGGTGGAGCCAAGGTCGACCGCGAGGCCATAGATCGTGCCCTCATAGAAGCCGGGCCAGACATGCATGATCTTGGGACGGCGTAGATGGTCGCCCAGATGCACGGCCACGGTCACTTTCCATTGCCCTTGGCGCAGCACTTTCTGCACGTCCTGCAGGATGTTCATCTCAACCCGTTGAACGTCCACATCCCATTGATTTTTCAGAGCTTCATAGAGGCGTTGCAGATCTCCCGAGGGCTTGTGCATGTCGGGTTCTTCAACCTCGACATAGTAAAGTCGGGTCGACGGGTTCATGGTGATATCCCGCGCCTCGGCACGTTTGCGCACCACCTGTTTGTGGACCTGACTTTCCGGCGGCACATCGATGACCACGTCGCCTTGCACGGTCGCCTGACAGCCCAGGCGACGGCCATCGATCAATCCGCGTTTGCTCTTGTAGCGTTCTTCAACCGCGTTCCATTCGCTCAGCGCGTCTTCAGAGACGGTCACCCCGTGTTTCGGGAATTCTCCGACCGAGGGCGTCACCTGACATTTCGAACAGATCCCGCGGCCGCCGCAGACCGAGTCCAGATCGACGCCCAATTGGCGCGCTGCCGTAAGGACCGGAGTGCCTACAGGGAAGTTGCCGCGTTTACCCGAAGGGGTGAAGATGACGAGTGGGTCAGAGCTCATGAGGATACCTGTCAGTCTAAGTCGTGAGGCAACAATAGGAGGATTGTCGCAAAGGGAAAGGCGACAAACGCCATTTTCGCGACATAGAGCGGCGTTAATTGGCATATAAAATGCATAATTTTAGCGCGGAGGCGCGAAACTACGTAGAAATTGCGGCTAATGTCGCATCCAAACGGATCTCGGGCGGATTGTGAGTCCCAAAATTTGTCCGGTTTGCGATGTTTCCAGAGAAACGAATCTACAACAGTCTAGAGCCGCCCGTCATGACCTCACATCGCGCCGAGACCATTGCCATGATCGCAATCGCCATCTCGGGTGTGTTGTGGGGCGTGTTTTGGATCCCGCTGCGTGCGCTTGAGCACGTTGGGATTTCGGGTGTTTGGGCGGTGGTTGTGTTCCAAGTCTTGCCCACGGCGTTGTTGCTGCCCCTTATTCTTTACCGGGCGCGCTCGATCTTGAACGGCGGCATGTCTCTTGCGATCGGAGGCGCTTTGGCCGGGGTCTCTTTGGTGCTTTACTCCGGCGCGCTGATCTTCACCGATGTGGTGCGCGCTTTGTTGTTGTTCTATCTGACGCCGCTCTGGAGCACGTTGCTGGCGCGTTTCACCCAAAACGAACCGATCACAAAGGTGCGCCTTTTGACGATTGTGCTCGCGTTGATGGGCCTCTGTTTGATCATCCGCTTTGAAGAGAACTTCCAGATCCGCATGAATGTCGGCGATTGGATGGGCTTGGCGTCGGGTATCATCTGGGCCTTTGCGGCCGTGCGCATTAAAGCTGCGGGGCGGGGAAAGGGCGTGGATTTCGCGCTAACCTTCTTTGTGATGAGCAGTTTTGTGGCCTTGGCCATGACACTGCTGCCTCTGGAGGGCGCAGGCGCGGCGCCATCGATAACCGCAATCGTCTCGGTGCTCTATTGGATGATCCCGGTCGCCGTCGTCCTGATTATCCCACCCGCCTTTGCGCTGATGTGGGGGGCAAGCGTGATCAGCCCGGGCCTCATTGGCATCCTCTTTATGACCGAAGTCAGCGTTGGCGCGATCACCGCCGCGATCTGGGCCGGAGAGCCTTTTGGCCTGCGTGAAGCACTCGGTGTCGTGGTGATCACAGCCGCCGGGGCGCTTGAGCCAATTTATTCCCTGCTGAAATCGCGTCAAACCCCTGCATAAGTGGCGGATTTGGGGTTTCCTCTTTGACCGATAAGTGAAATAGAGAAGCGCCAAACGACCCCACCCAAGGAGATGTGTGATGGAGATTCGTGAGGCCCTTACCTTTGACGATGTTTTGCTGGTCCCCGGCGCCTCTGAGGTGCTGCCGACAACGGCGGACACACGCACTTGGGTGACGAAATCCATCGCTCTGAATATCCCGCTGCTGAGTTCTGCCATGGACACGGTCACCGAGGCGAAAATGGCGATTGCTATGGCGCAGGCAGGCGGCATGGGGGTTATACACAAGAACCTTGATGTGGAAGAGCAATCCAAACAGGTCCGCCGGGTGAAACGCTTTGAATCGGGGATCGTGTATAACCCGATCACGCTAAAGGCCGATCAAACGCTGGCGGACGCGAAAGCCCTGCAAGAGCGCTATCGTGTTACTGGGTTCCCTGTCGTGGATGATGCGGGCAAGGTGGTCGGCATCGTGACCAACCGCGATATGCGTTTCGCAACTTCGGATGACACGCCAGTATCCGTCATGATGACCTCGGACAATCTGGCGATGTTGCAGGAACCTGCGGATCTCGAAGAAGCCAAGAGCCTCATGAAGGCGCGTCGGATCGAGAAACTCTTGGTGGTAGATGGGGCTGGCAAGCTGACCGGCTTGCTCACACTGAAAGACACAGAACAGGCAGTTCTGAACCCAACGGCCTGTAAGGACGATCTCGGACGTCTCCGCGTGGCAGCTGCTTCGTCGGTTGGCGACAGTGGCTTCGCGCGGTCTGAGCAGCTGATTGATGCCGGAGTGGACATTGTGGTCGTGGATACGGCGCATGGCCATTCTGCGGGCGTGATCGAAGCTGTGCAGCGCATCAAGCGCGAGAGCAACCAAGTGCAGGTGATCGCAGGTAATGTCGCGACCTATGACGCGACCCGTGCACTGATCGATGCGGGGGCTGATGCGGTGAAAGTTGGCATCGGACCGGGCTCGATCTGTACCACGCGGATGGTGGCAGGCGTGGGTGTGCCTCAGCTTTCAGCCGTTATGGATTGTGCCCGGGCGGCGGGCGACACGCCTGTGATCGCTGACGGCGGCATCAAATTCTCGGGTGATTTCGCCAAAGCCATCGCGGCAGGGGCGTCATGTGCCATGGTTGGCTCAATGATTGCGGGCACGGATGAATCTCCGGGCGAAGTGATCCTTTATAATGGGCGGTCGTTCAAATCCTATCGCGGTATGGGCAGCCTCGGCGCCATGGCGCGCGGCTCGGCTGATCGCTATTTCCAGAAAGATGCCGCAAGCGACAAGCTGGTGCCGGAAGGCATCGAAGGGCAGGTGCCCTATAAGGGCTCTGCAGGTGCTGTGATCCACCAACTCGTGGGTGGCTTGCGCGCAGCAATGGGCTATACGGGCAACGCGACCGTCGAAGAGATGCGCAAGAACTGCAACTTCGTGAAGATCACCGGTGCGGGGCTCAAGGAAAGCCACGTGCACGACGTGCAGATCACCCGCGAGAGCCCGAACTACCGGATCGGCTGATGCGTCCGGCGGCCCGCGTTCAGGCAGCAATTGAGATCCTTGATGAGATCCTTGAGGGCGCGCCAGCCGAGCGCGCCTTAACCGCTTGGGCGCGCCGATCTCGGTTTGCCGGATCCAAGGACCGTGCGGCCATTCGGGATCATGTCTATGATGTTCTGCGCCGTCGCAATAGCTGTGCGCAGGTCGGAAAAGGGCTGACCGGGCGATCTCTGATGATCGGGCTACTAACGTTGCAAGATCAGGATCTGGATGCGCTTTTTGCAGGCGACGGCTATGGACCTGACAAGCTGCAACCTGCAGAGCGACCGAGTGACAAAGCTGTCGTGGGGAATGATCTTCCAGAGTGGGCGATACCAGAGTTGCGTCAAACGTTGGGCGAAGATTTTGAGTTGGTTGAGGCCAAACTCAAAGAGCGTGCACCTGTTATCTTGCGCTGTAACCTGCGTAAAACGGATCGCCCAACGGCCATTGAGACCCTAAGGCAACAAAGCATCGAAACAGAACCCCACCCGGCCAGCGACACTGCATTGACCGTCGTAAAAGGCGCGCGCCAGATTGCACAATCCGCTGCTTACCAAAGTGGACTTGTCGAATTGCAGGATGCCTCCAGTCAGGCCGCCATCGAGGCTTTGCCTCTGCGCAATGGTATGCGCGTGCTTGATTATTGCGCCGGCGGTGGGGGTAAACTCTTGGCGATGGCCGCGCGCGTTGAAGGAACGTTTTGCGCCCATGATGCGATCCCGCTTCGGATGCAGGATCTGCCCGTCCGCGCCAAACGTGCAGGGCATAAAGCGCATATATTAGCCTCTGATGACCTAAATTCCGCAAAGCCCTTCGATCTTGTTTTTTGCGACGTGCCCTGTTCTGGTAGCGGGTCCTGGCGCCGTGATCCGGATGGAAAATGGCGGATGACGCGCCAAGACTTTGAAGAGCTTTTAAAGCTCCAGGCTGAGATTCTGGATCAGGCGAGCCACTTGGTCACGTCTGATGGAACGCTGGTGTATGCCACGTGTTCTATGTGCCACTCAGAAAATACAGAACAGGTAGCAGCCTTTTTGAGAACACATCCCGAATGGAGCATTCAAGCTCAGACCCAGTGGACACCGCTCCAAAACTGTGACGGTTTTTTTGCGGCTGTATTACAAAAACTCTGATTTCTCAGAGCTTTACCTTTTTCTGTAGCAATTGATCGATTTTAATCGAGGCGCTTAAGGCTTCGTAAAGAATTTCTGCGGCAATTTCATGATGAGAAAGCAGATGAATGCAGGGCTTCGTATTGATTTTACAAAACATTGCACCGCCGGGACAGGGGGCTGACCGGTCGCAGCCGTGGACCAAAGTGATACTGTCACTTGCGCTCATCGCGGCACTATCTAGTTTTTTCGTCGAGGTCTTGGTTTTGAAGGTCTTCGCCGTCAGCATCGCGGCCGGTCTTTTGGCCTTGCCGGTCGTTCTATGGGGATACGCCAGATTAAAGCGCAACACTGCGAAAGGGCTTGCGCAGCGCATGCAAGCGGTCATCGCCAAAGATTCAGAAAAGAAATTTTTGGTGTCCTCGGATGGGGAGGTTTTCTATCGCAACGACGCCGCACGGGTCGATGGCCTTATCGAATCCAATCTGATCAAGGTGCTGAGCGTCTTTATCGTGGATGCGCAAGACACGCTGAGCCGGCTGCATGACGCCGCACGCTTAAAGCAACACGCCACGGAAACATTGGTCACGCGAAAGGGGATGACCGATCTCTGTGTTACGCACATCGAAAAGAACCTCTTTTTGTGGGAAGTGACCGGACGCAGCGTCGCTACTCCTGCTGTCCCAGAGGACCATTCTGTGCCGCTAATCACGGTGGGGCGGAATGGATCGATTTTGTTTATGAACTCGGCCGCGCGAGGTTTGTTCGGTGATCGGCTTGCGCAATTGTCCGAGATACTTGTGGATGACGCACCCTATTTCGGCAGCATTAACACGTTGCGAACCAAGAGCGGTCTTCTGCCGTGTTTTCTTCAGACAATTGGTGACACGCGCGTGCGGAAAGAGATCTGCATCTTGCCCGCACATGAAGCTGCCAAAGGCTACATTTCGTTGACGTTCGAAGATCTTCCGGTCGCGACGCTAAAACTCAACTGCGACGGAGAGATCCTGCAGGCCAATCGCGCTGCCCGTGGTTTGATAAATGTGGATACCCTAGAGGGCACAGGAATTCGGGACCTGTTTGAAGGTTTGGGCCGGCCACTCGAGGATTGGCTTAAAGAAGTGTCTGAAGGCAGGTCGGATACGTCCACCGAATTCTTACGCTTAAAGACAGAGACGCTTGAAGCCTTCCTGCAGGTTACGCTTGGCCAAATGACAGATAGCGACGGAGGGGCTCTTTATGCTGTTCTCAATGATGCGACCGAACTAAAGACGCTTGAGGCGCAATTCGTACAAAGTCAGAAAATGCAGGCAATTGGACAGCTTGCGGGCGGTGTTGCGCATGACTTCAATAATCTTTTGACAGCCATAACGGGGCATTGCGATCTTTTGCTTTTGCGTCACGACAAGGGTGACGAGGCATTCGCGGATCTGACACAAATATCTCAGAACGCGAACCGGGCGGCCAGCCTCGTTGGTCAATTGCTGGCATTTTCGCGCAAACAAACATTGCAGCCTGAGGTTAGCCATCTGGAACAGACTCTGGCCGATTTGACCCACCTTTTGAACCGGTTGGTGGGGGACAACTATCGGCTGGACGTCGTGATTGGCGATGGCTTGAACGCTATCCGTGTGGATCGACAGCAGTTTGAACAGGTGATCATGAACCTCGTGGTCAACGCACGCGATGCGATGGAAGGGGGCGGGGTCATCACTATCGAAACCGAAAATCTCAATCTGGATAGTGCACTTGTTCGGGATCGCGCAACCGTACCAGTCGGAGAATATGTCAGTGTCGAGGTGCGTGACACAGGTGTAGGGATCCCAGAGCACAAGCTTCAACAGGTGTTTGAGCCCTTCTACACCTCGAAGCCAGTTGGTGAGGGCACGGGCCTTGGCCTTTCAACGGTCTATGGAATCGTAAAACAGTCCGGGGGATTTATTTTTGTCGATAGTGTTGTCGGCGAAGGAACCACTTTCAGGCTCTTGTTCCCCGCCGTATCCCCGGAGGTGCAACTCACAACCGAGGAGGCCACAGAGCTACCACTCGCATTGTCGCCTGCCGTTGCGGGCACCGTTCTCTTGGTCGAAGACGAGGCACCGGTGCGGGCTTTTGCGGCGCGCGCACTTCGGATCAAGGGGCTTACTGTTCTTGAAGCAGGGGCCGCGACAGAGGCGTTGAAGATTCTTGAAGACAAGGAATTAAGGATCGACCTTATCGTGACGGATGTCATTATGCCTGGATTGGACGGTCCAAGCTGGGTGAAAAAGGCGCGCGCCGAACGGTCAGACACGCCGGTCATTTTTGTCTCAGGCTACGCAGATGGGAAATTCAGTGAAAACAGGCTGAGTATCGAAAATTCGACCTTTCTGCCAAAGCCGTTTTCACTGGCGCAGCTGACGGCCACTGTTGACAAACAGTTAAATCGGGTCGTTGAGGGACTCGTATAGCGAAAAATCTGCGGAAAGAACGGTTTGAAGTCTGGTTCGTGTCTCTGCCGAAAGCGTCAGGTCGGCCTGTGAAGACACATTCACCTGATCCAAAGAAATTTCGCGACCTAAACGCTCGCTGAGAAAAGCCAACATCCGAGCGGGATCTTCATATCGAAAAAGATGGGAAACTTGCGTTCCATTGGGACGAGGCTCCAGAAACTTGGCTTGGCTTCCGACGTTGGCAAAAGGCGGGCGGTCGTCGGAAAGATAAGCCTGAACAAATTCGTCGAAACTGATCCCACGAGTAGAGGTGGGTTTCCCGTCCAGAAAATCTCTCTGCCGATAGCGATACCAACTTCCCAACCAACTGACGGGCTCGCGCATGATCGCCATCACATCCATGTGCTCTTGTTTGCATGCTTTCTCAAACATCGGCCTGAAAAACCGATTGTAACGATAGAGCGGCGCGTGCTTGAGTTCCGGAGGATCATTGATGATGATGTCGGCAGACGACCCCAAAGCCTTGGCCAATGCCGTCGTGCCGGTCTTGGGGACCGCTAGGATCACCAGTTTTTCTTTCCAGAAAACAAGCATTTACTCGTCTCATGCCTCGATTTCGAGTGTTTTATCTATCCTGTAAACTAACCCTTAACCCAGATCATAAAAAGTAGAATTGAAATTATTTTCTTGAAATGTTCTTGTTTTGATCTCATAAAGGCGAGAACAAGAAGAGAACACAGGCAATCATTGCCGCCCAAGTCTGGGTGTGGAATAAGGAAGTGAACCAATGGCAACGGCAGATTTACTGAACATGAGCAGCAAGACTTCCAACGACAAGCAAAAGGCGCTGGACAGCGCTTTGGCGCAGATTGAACGCCAATTCGGCAAGGGCTCGATTATGAAGCTCGGCGAGGGCAATGCGATCCAAGAGATTGAGGCGACCTCGACCGGTTCCTTGGGCCTTGATATCGCTTTGGGCATTGGCGGCCTGCCTAAGGGTCGGATCATTGAGATCTATGGTCCTGAAAGCTCGGGTAAGACGACGCTAACCCTGCATTGTATTGCTGAGGAACAGAAAAAAGGCGGCGTTTGTGCCTTTGTGGACGCCGAACACGCGTTGGATCCACAATATGCCCGCAAGCTGGGTGTGGACCTCGATGAATTGCTGATTTCTCAGCCAGATACCGGTGAGCAGGCGCTTGAAATCACAGACACTTTGGTGCGGTCTGGTGCCGTGAATATGGTCGTCGTAGACTCTGTTGCGGCCCTGACACCTAAGTCCGAGCTTGAGGGCGACATGGGCGACAGCAGCGTGGGTGTCCAGGCGCGTCTGATGAGCCAGGCGATGCGGAAGCTGACGGGTTCGATCGCGCGGTCAAACTGCATGGTGATCTTTATTAACCAGATCCGCATGAAGATTGGCGTCATGTTTGGCAGCCCAGAGACGACCACCGGAGGTAACGCGCTGAAATTCTATAGTTCGGTGCGTTTGGACATCCGCCGCATCGGCGCCCTGAAAGACCGTGATGAGGTCGTCGGAAACGCGACGCGCGTGAAAGTTGTGAAGAACAAGGTTGCGCCTCCGTTCAAGCAGGTAGAATTCGACATCATGTATGGCGAAGGCATTTCCAAGATGGGCGAGCTGCTAGATCTGGGTAACAAAGCTGGCGTGGTCGCGAAGTCTGGCAGTTGGTTCAGCTATGGAGACGAGCGGATCGGGCAGGGGCGCGAGAACGCGAAGACCTTCCTAAAGGAAAACCCAAAGATCGCGCTTGAGATCGAAGATAAGATCCGAGCTGCACATGGGCTTGATTTTGATATGCCTGAGGGTGAAAAAGGTGACGACGAGTTGCTTGAAGGATAGCCCAAGTGCATATCACCCGATCAGAGCTTGATGACCTCTTGCCTGAGATTTTGGCCGCTCCAAAAGATGGGGCGGCCGTTTCTATGTTGTGTTCCCGGCCTGGTCGAAATCAACGTGCCTTTCCGGAACAGATGAAATTCACCAGAGAAAATGGCATTCCAGGCGAGCGTTGGGCAACGCAGCCTTGGTTGAAGCTACCAGATGGTAGTCCGGACCCTCAGATTCAGGTCTGCATTCTGAACAGCCGTGTATTGGATGCCGTGTGGCGCGATCGCGAGAATGTTGCGCATCCGGGCGATACGTTCATTCTGGATATGGACCTAAGTTATGAAAACCTGCCTGTCGGGCAACGTCTACAGGTCGGCGATGTGGTCCTTAAGGTGTCCGAGGAGTTCAATACCGGCTGCGCAAAGTGGAAAGTTCGCTATGGGCGCGAGAGTTTTGATTGGATCAATGATCCTGAAAACGTGAAATATCGCCTTCGCGGCATTCTCTGTTCGATTGAAAGCAACGGTGTCATTCGTAACGGAGATATCGTGAAAAAACTCACCGCATAAATACTTGATGCGCAAAACAGTCCACTCGCCTGTGGACACCTTGTTTGGCTAAGGATAAACCCACTTTTGACGTGTGAAACACCTTAAAAGAGCCTACCCATGCCAAGCTTGAACGACATCCGGTCGACCTTTCTGAACTATTTCGCCAAACAGGGCCACGAGATCGTGCCCTCAAGCCCATTGGTGCCCAGAAACGACCCGACTTTGATGTTCACAAATTCGGGCATGGTTCAGTTTAAGAACCTGTTTACTGGTGTGGAAACCCGCGACTATCAACGCGCGACGACCTCGCAGAAATGCGTGCGCGCAGGTGGTAAGCACAACGATCTGGACAACGTCGGCTACACCGCGCGGCACCATACGTTTTTCGAGATGCTCGGGAACTTCTCTTTCGGTGATTACTTCAAGGATGACGCGATCCCGTTTGCCTGGGAATTGATCACCAAAGAGTTCGATATCCCGAAGGACAAACTCTATACCACGATTTACCACACCGACGACGAAGCCTTTGAAATCTGGAGGAAAGTTGGCGTGCCAGAGGATCGGATCATCCGTATCGCGACCTCGGATAACTTCTGGCAGATGGGGCCGACTGGTCCGTGTGGTCCGTGTACTGAGATTTTCTACGATCATGGGGATCACATCTGGGGAGGCCCTCCCGGTAGCCCGGAAGAGGACGGTGATCGTTTCATCGAGATCTGGAACGTAGTTTTCATGCAGAACGAACAGTTCGAAGACGGCTCGATGAAGGCGCTGGACATGCAGTCTATCGATACCGGCATGGGGCTGGAACGGATCGGCGCGCTGCTGCAGGGCAGCCATGACAACTATGACACCGATCTGATGAAGTCGTTGATCGAAGCGTCGGCGGATGCCACATCAGTTGATCCATATGGCGACAAGAACGTGCATCACCGCGTGATTGCAGACCACCTGCGCTCCACGTCCTTCCTGATTTCGGACGGTGTGATGCCGTCCAACGATGGTCGCGGCTATGTCCTGCGCCGCATTATGCGTCGCGCGATGCGCCACGCGCATTTGCTCGGGGCAAAGGATCCTGTGATGCACCGTTTGGTGCCAGCTTTGGTGCAGCAGATGGGCGCGGCTTACCCCGAGCTCACTCAGGCGCAAGCGCTGATCGAAGAAACGCTGAAACTGGAAGAAACCCGTTTCAAGCAGACTTTGGATCGCGGCCTCAAGCTGCTTGATGACGAGTTGGATGGCCTGGAAGAGGGCGCGCCACTGTCCGGCGACGCTGCTTTCAAGCTCTATGACACCTATGGCTTCCCGCTCGATCTGACGCAGGATGCGTTGCGCGAGAAGGGTCGTGAGGTTGATACCGATGGCTTTGACGCCGCGATGGAAGAGCAGAAAGCCAAGGCCCGTGCCGCTTGGGCAGGTTCTGGCGAGGCTGCGGACAATACGGTCTGGTTTGACGTGCTGGATACAGCAGGCGCGACGGATTTCCTTGGCTATGATACCGAAAAGGCCGAGGGGCAGGTTGTGGCTCTGGTGCAAGACGGCAATGTCGTTGATGCGCTGCAAGCGGATCAAATCGGCTGGGTGATTGTGAACCAGACGCCGTTTTATGGGGAATCCGGTGGTCAGGTTGGTGACACTGGTGTGATCCGTCGTCTGGACAACCGCGATTATGTTTCCTTGGTGCAAGACACGCGCAAATTTGCGGACGGTAAGGTCTATGCCCACAAAGTTTTGGTTGAAAAAGGCACTGTGACCAAAGGAGATCCAGTTGAGCTTGAAGTGGATCACGCGCGCCGCACCGCAATCCGCGCAAACCACTCGGCTACGCACCTGTTGCACGAGGCTCTGCGCAATGCGCTTGGTGAACATGTGGCGCAGCGTGGCTCCTTGAATGCCGAAGATCGTCTGCGGTTTGACTTTAGCCATACAAAGGCACTGTCCGCGGCTGAGCTGACCCAAGTGGCCGATGAAGTGAATGCCTATATTCGCCAAAACACGCCAGTTGAAACCCGCATCATGACCCCGGATGACGCTCGTGAAATTGGCGCACAGGCGCTCTTTGGTGAGAAGTATGGCGACGAAGTGCGCGTCGTGTCCATGGGTCGCGCCGATACGGGTAAAGGTCTGGACGGAAACACATATTCCTTGGAGCTTTGCGGCGGCACGCACGTCAAACAGACCGGTGACATAGGGGCATTGGTGATCCTGGGCGACAGCGCATCCTCTGCGGGCGTCCGTCGGATCGAGGCACTGACAGGCGCTGCGGCTGTAGCGCATTCGCAGGCTGAAGCCGCCAGCCTTGGCGACATTCTTGGTCTGCTCAAGGCGCAGCCAACAGATGCCTTGGATCGCGTGAAATCTCTGATGGATGAACGCAAGGCCCTGCAAAACGAAGTTGCGCAACTGCGTCGCGAACTGGCGATGGCAGGTGGTGCTGGGCAGGGCTCTGGTCCGGAGGTCAAAGAGATCAATGGCAAGAAATTCATCGCTCAGGTGTTGCAAGGCGTCTCGGGTCGTGACCTGCCTGCGCTGATTGACGAACACAAAGCGCGGATCGAATCCGGTGCGGTTCTTTTGATCGCGGATGCCGACGGCAAAGCGGCCGTTGCAGCAGGTGTCACAAAGGACCTAACGGAAGATCTGAACGCCGTTGACATCGTACGGGCTGCGGTGGCTGAATTGGGTGGCAAAGGCGGCGGTGGTCGTCCGGACATGGCCCAGGGTGGCGCCAAAGACACCAGCAATGCTGAGGCCGCGATCAAAGCTGCCGAAGCGCTGCTTTAACGAAAAGGAATTCTCGGATGGTGGCATATGTAATCGCAGGGATTGAGGTCACCAACCGCGAGGATTACCGGACCTACGCCGAACAAACTGTCGCCAGCGCCAAGAAGGTTGGCGGCAGGTTTCTGGCCAAAGGCGGGCTTCAATCCGTTGTCGAAGGTCCAGCACCTGATCGCCATGTGATCATCGAGTTCCCTAGCCGCGAAGTCGCTGAAACCTGGTACCAATCTGACGAATATCAGGCGATCCTGCCGATTGCTCTGCGTAGCTCGAACCGCACCGTTGTAATTGTAGAAGGATACGAATAATGCCCGCGCTCTGGATTGCTCATGTGACCGTTACTGACCCTGAGGCCTACGGCAAATACGCCGAGCTCGCAGGTCCGGCAATTGCCAAACATGGCGGCCATTTCATCGCCCGCGCGGGTCGTTTTGTGCAGCTTGAGGGCAAAGAACGCCCGCGCAATGTGGTCGCTAAATTCCCGGACGTCGACACGGCCGTCGCCTGTTACCACAGCCCAGAGTACCAAGAGGCATTGAGCCATGCGCGCGGTGCGTCTGAACGCGAACTCATGGTCGTGGAAACGTCTGAGTAACCTCACGCAGCGCTTTCTCCTTAGGAGATCAGAAATCGCCTGATAGGCTCCCCTTAGTATGAAAATTAAGGGGGACCAGTGATATGTCACTCGGCGCATTTTCCATCAGCCTCGCGGTCAAAGACCTCGCGGCCTCAATCAAATTCTACGAAACACTCGGTTTTGAAAGCTTTCATGACGGCAGCGAGCACAACTATGCGATCCTCAAAAGCGGCGATGCAGTGATCGGCCTGTTTCAAGGCATGTTTGCGGGCAACATTCTAACGATCAATCCGGGATGGAGGCAGGACGCGACTGCTGTGGATGGCACCTTCGAAGACGTGCGCGACATTCAAAATCGCCTCCAAGCCGCAGGGATCGACATCCCAACGCCCGCTGATGCAAACGGTACAGGACCGGCCAGCTTCATGCTGACCGACCCCGATGGAAATACCATCCTATTTGACCAACACGTTGGAAAACCTGACGCGTAAGTCTTTCTCTTGCTGGAAATATCCCGGGGGCGTGGGGGCTGGCCCCCACATATCTTTAAACCTGTTTGGACATCCGCTTGCGTTCATGCGGATCCAGATAACGTTTGCGCAGACGCACCTCATTCGGTGTCACTTCGACCAGCTCGTCGTCGTTGATATAGGCAATCGCCTCTTCCAAAGACAGGCTCATCGGCGTGGTCAAACGCACCGCGTCATCAGACCCAGAGGCCCGAACGTTGGTCAGTTTCTTACCCTTCAGCGGGTTCACTTCGAGGTCATTGTCACGGCTATGCTCACCAATGATCATGCCCTGATACACCTGTTCCTGCGCGCCGATCATCATCTTGCCGCGCTCTTCGAGGTTCCAGAGAGCATAAGCCACAGACACGCCGTTTTCCATCGAGATCAGAACGCCCGCGCGACGGCCCGGGATCGCGCCTTTGTAAGGGGCCCAGGAATGGAATACACGGTTCAGAACGCCTGTGCCACGGGTGTCGGTCAGGAATTCTCCGTGATAACCAATCAGACCGCGGGACGGCACATGCGCGATAATGCGGGTTTTGCCTGCGCCAGCCGGTTTCATCTCGGCCAGATCGCCCTTGCGCGCACCGGTCAGTTTCTCAATCACCGCACCGGAATATTCGTCATCAACGTCGATGGTGACTTCTTCGATCGGCTCCATTTTCTGACCGTCTTCTTCACGCATCAGAACCTGAGGGCGCGAGATTGACAGTTCGAACCCTTCGCGGCGCATGTTTTCAATCAGAACGCCCATCTGGAGTTCGCCGCGTCCCGCAACCTCAAAGGCTTCACCACCCGGCGTGTCGGTGATTTTGATCGCGACGTTGGACTCGGCCTCTTTCATCAGGCGGTCACGGATCACGCGTGATTGGACCTTTTTGCCGTCACGACCCGCCAGAGGGCTATCGTTGATACCGAAGGTTACGGTGATGGTGGGTGGATCAATTGGTTGCGCTTCTAGCGGTTCATCGACCGCCAAAGCACAGATCGTGTCGGCCACGGTCGCTTTGGACATGCCCGCGAGCGAGACGATGTCGCCTGCAGTGGCTTCTTCGATGTCTTGCTGGGCCAGACCACGGAAGGCTTGGATTTTGGTGACCCGGAATTGCTCGATCTTTTGACCGATGCGGGAAATCGCCTGAACGGTTGCGCCGACCTTAAGTTTGCCGCTTTCAACACGGCCGGTCAGGATACGGCCCACGAAGGGGTCAGAACCCAGCGTGGTGGCCAGCATGCGGAAATCATCGTCCTGTTTCGCGATCTGGCGCGGGGCAGGGACGTGGTTGACCACAAGGTTAAACAACGCGTGCAGGTCTTTGCGTGGGCCATCCAGATCCGCATCCGCCCAGCCGGAACGACCAGAGGCGTAGAGATGCGGGAAATCAAGCTGGTCTTCGTCTGCATCCAAAGACGCGAAGAGGTCAAAACACTCGTCCAACGCGCGGTCAGGCTCGGCATCGGGTTTGTCGACTTTGTTCAGAACCACGATTGGGCGCAGACCCAGCGCGAGGGCTTTGGAGGTCACGAATTTCGTTTGAGGCATCGGGCCTTCGGCCGCATCGACCAGCAGAACAACGCCGTCGACCATGGACAGGATCCGCTCAACCTCGCCGCCGAAGTCCGCGTGACCCGGAGTGTCCACGATATTGATCCGCGTGCCTTTCCACTCCACCGAGGTCGGTTTCGCGAAGATGGTGATGCCGCGTTCCTTTTCCAACTCGTTGGAATCCATGGCGCGTTCGGCCACTTCCTGGTTCTCGCGAAACGCGCCAGATTGCTTGAGAAGCTCGTCCACCAGCGTGGTCTTGCCGTGGTCAACGTGTGCGATGATCGCGATATTGCGGAGATCCATGAGTCTGCCCTTGATATGTTCGCGCAGCCCTTAACGCGGCAGTGCAGAAAACACCAGCCCTCTTGCGTGCATAGGCGCTATGTGATGGCGACTGTGCAGATCTGACATCGCGCTTGTGCATCCCGAGGCGTAGACGGGCGCGCGCTGCGGTGGCTATACCCTCGGCCATTCACAAAGCGAGGGTCAGATCATGTGCCGTTGGGCCGCCTATATCGGAGAACCGATTTACCTGGAAGATATCATCACGCGCCCAGACCATTCGCTAGTGGCGCAGAGTGTTGAGGCGACGGAATGCAAGACGACCACAAATGCGGATGGCTTTGGGATTGCCTGGTATAATGAGCGCCCAGAACCGGGACTTTATCGGGATGTTTATCCCGCGTGGTCGGATCCAAACCTGCGGTCTTTGGCACATCAGGTGAAATCGCGGCTGTTCCTGTCCCATGTGCGCGCGTCGACTGGCGCCAGCACCTCGCGCAACAATTGCCACCCCTTTGCCGCGCGGAATTGGACCTTCATGCACAACGGTCAGGTCGGCGGGTTTGAGCAGTTTCGCAAGGCCGCCGATATGGCTGTTCCAGACGACCTCTATGGCAAACGCTTGGGTGGCACGGACAGCGAAGTTCTGTTTCTCTTGGCGTTGGGATATGGGTTGAATCGCGACCCCTGCGCTGCGCTTGAGCAGTCTGTGGCCTGGTTGGAAAACCAGAGCCGCGAAACCGGAGAGTCGCCACATATGCGGCTTTCGGCAGCTTTTTCAGATGGGCAAACGCTCTATGCTGCGCGGTATTCAAGCGACCATATCGCGCCGTCGGTTTACTATCGCTATAGCGAAACGCGTAGAGGCTGGGCGGTGGTGTCAGAACCGTTGGAAACCAATGAGGACGGTTGGATCGAGCTGGCTCCGGGGAAGATGATTTCGGTTACATCTGAGGGGCTTCGCGAAATGGACTTTAATCCAAACCGTGTCGAGGTCGCGGCCTAGGCCTCTAGCTTTTCAGCATTGACCTCAAACCAAGCCCCAATGCGCACCTGCAGGTGATCCCATAGGTCCGGCGCGCCTTTGGCGACTTTCCAGCCGACGCGGTCTTCGAGTTGCTGGCGAGAGACCTTGTATTCCACCCAGCTGCCGCCGCCGGTTTCGAGGTTGGCGTTGACGGGCTGCACGCGGTCCACGGATTTCGCAAAAACCGCGTCATCGCTTTCTGCGGATTCAAATTCGTCCCAGAGGGCGCGCAGCTCTTGGCCCTGTGCGTCGGGCAAAAGGCCAAAGATGCGGCCTGCTGCGGCGGCTTCTTTGGCTTCTATCTCGGCGATATTGTGATTGCCGTGGATCGGGGCGTCGCCGACGTCGATTTCCACCAGATCGTGGATCAGCAGCATTTTGAGCACGCGAGCGATATCAATGCGGGCATGAGCATGTTCAGCCAGGACCCATGCATACATGGCGATGTGCCACGAGTGTTCGCCACTGGTTTCACGACGCGAGTTGTCGCAGAGTTTCGTGGCGCGGGTGACGGTTTTCAGGCGGTCGACTTCGATAAGGAACGCGAGACGTTTCAAAAAGTCCTGTGAGGGGCTTTCCTTTGTCCATCCAAGTTCCTGAGACGCATAGGCATGGGCTTCGGGGAAGCGGTCGACCAACATACGGGCGCGTCCGGTTTTGAGGTTGTCCTGAACGATCTCGACGTGATCTGGGATTTCCCTTGCGTTGTTAAGGGTTTGAAAGATCGGTTGGCAGGCATCCAGCGCTTTGGCAAACCGCGCGCTTGGGGTTTGCGCGGCTTCAAACTCTCGCCAGATCTCCCGCAAAACCGTGCTCTGAGCGGCCGGCAACATACCAAAAATGCGCGCTGCGGCGGCTTGCTCTGCGACGGCAACGGCCTCCCAATCGGTGGGGAGATCAATCGGGTGATCGCCCACATCAATCTCGACGATGTCATGCAGCAACAGCATCTGAATGACGCGCAGGATGTCGACGTCCTCGCCAGCATGAGGCGCAAAGATCAAAGCATAGAGCGCCAGATGCCAGCTATGTTCGGCTGAATTCTCAAATCGCGAACCATCCACGATGTAGCTTGACCGGATGACGCTCTTCAACTTGTCGATTTCATTCAGAAAATCAATCTGTTGGTCGAGCGTCGTGGTCATCGTGGCGGCTGGCTCCCGAGCATTTGGGCAAGTGTTTTGCGCGCGCGTTCTTCGGCGTCATAGACGCGCACGGCGGTCATATAGGCTTCGTGTAGGGTCGAGGACGAGGCCTCAAGAACCTGGCCGATGGTCTGCACCATATTCAGATCGCCCGTTTCCTTTTGGGCCTTCAGAACATCGCGTGCGAGCTTTTCGCCCAGGTTTTCAACGTAGCTCATGGATTACCGCGTGTTCTCGGTGAGGCGGCGTTTCACATAGTCGGTGACGTCACCGATCATGTGATCCATATGCGGTTCTTTAAAGAAGTGATCCGCGCCTTCGATTTCGGTGTGTGTGATCGTGATGCCTTTTTGCTCGTGCAGCTTGTTCACCAGATTGGTGGTGTCCGCAGGAGGTGCAACCCGGTCGCCAGTGCCGTTAATGATCAGGCCAGAGGACGGGCATGGCGCCAAGAAGCTGAAATCATACATATTTGCAGGTGGCGACACGCTGATGAAACCGGTGATTTCTGGACGACGCATCAAAAGCTGCATACCGATCCAGGCACCGAAGCTAAAGCCAGCGACCCAGCAGTGCTTGGAATTGGTGTTCATGGACTGCAGGTAGTCCAGTGCCGAAGCCGCATCAGACAGTTCACCAACACCTTGGTCATATTCGCCCTGAGAGCGGCCCACGCCACGGAAGTTAAACCGCAGAACGGTGAAGCCCATGTTGTAAAAGGCGTAATGCAGGTTGTAGACCACTTTGTTGTTCATCGTCCCGCCGAATTGCGGATGCGGATGCAGCACGATGGCAATCGGCGCGTCGCGATCTTTTTGCGGGTGATAGCGGCCTTCAAGACGTCCTTCTGGACCAGGGAAAATGACCTCGGGCATATGTCTGCCTGCCTCCTTCAATAAAGTGTAAAGGTTTCTTGACGAAATCCCTCGGGCACTTTAGAACTATTCTAACTACAGGCCGCTGCGGCCTGCTTCGTTTGGCGTTTAAAGCGGTCTACGCAATGCGGCGACGGAGGTCAACGAATTCGCGCGAGGAATTGGGGCTATGAAACTCTCGACGAAGGGACGCTACGCGGTCGTCGCCCTTGCGGATATTGCGTTGCAACCCACTGAAAAACTGGTGACTTTGTCCGAGATTTCCGAACGTCAGGATATTTCACTGGCCTATCTCGAGCAGCTTTTCCTCAAATTGCGCCGTGCTGAATTGGTGGACTCTGTGCGCGGGCCCGGCGGTGGCTATCGTTTGGCACGTCCAACTGCTGAGATTCGGATCGTGGATGTGCTGGCGGCGGTGGATGAGACCGTGTCGGCGCTGCATACGGGGGCGGGGGCCTCTGGTGGGCAATCGGGCTCGCGGGCGCAGTCTATGGCGAACCGCTTGTGGGAAGGGCTGTCGGCCCATGTTTATGTGTTCCTGCATCAAACACGGCTTTCTGATATCGTTGAAAACGGCCTTGCGCCCTGTCCGGCTGTGCCGTCCTTGTTTGCGGTGGTGGATGAGGACTGATGCGCGCGTATTTAGACCATAACGCGACGACGCCGCTGCGTCCTGAGGCGCGGGAGGCTATGATTGGGTCGATGTCCCTCATCGGCAATCCCTCTTCGGTCCATTCCGAAGGTCGCGCGGCGAAATCCGCCTTGGAAAAGGCGCGGCAGACGGTGGCTTCGGCTTTTGGCGCGGATGGGGCGGAGGTTGTTTTTACCTCGAGTGCCACAGAAGCGGCGTCCTTGGCGCTGCAGGGGCGGGATATTCTGGGCTGTGATGTAGAACATGACGCAGTGCGCGCCTGGGTTGCGGATGTGCATTCCCATGCAGTGGATAGCACCGGAGCCGTCACGGTTATCGATCCGAGATCGTCGACCTTGCAACTTGCGAACTCCGAGACCGGCGTGATCCAGTCATTACCGCAGGGCCTGTCGGTTACGGACGCCACGCAAGCCTTTGGCAAACTGCCAGTTGCCTTCAACTGGCTGGGCGCGGATATGGCGATTGTATCGGCGCATAAGCTGGGCGGCCCGAAAGGTATCGGCGCATTGGTGATGAAACGGGGCATTGACCTTGAGGCGCGCTTGAAAGGCGGCGGTCAAGAGATGGGACGCCGCGCAGGCACCGAGAATATCATCGGTGCGGTGGGTTTTGCCGCCGCAGCCGAGGCCGCACAGCGCGATATTGAGCGCGGCATTTGGTCTGACATCGAAAAATTGCGCGATTTGTTGGAAGAAACCATTGAAAGCGCAGCAAATGAGACAATTTTTGTTGGGAAGGGTGCGAACCGCCTTCCCAACACAAGTTGTTTCGCCGTGCCCGGCTGGAAGGGCGAGACACAGGTGATGCAGATGGATCTGGCGGGCTATGCGATTTCGGCAGGCTCGGCCTGTTCGTCGGGCAAGGTCAAGGCCAGCGCCGTGCTGCAAGCCATGGGATATGACGCAACCACAGCGTCAAGTGCGATCAGGGTCAGCCTTGGTCCGCAGACAACAGAACAAGAGGTCATGGGGTTTGCCAAAGCTTGGCTGGCTCAATGGCAGAAATTCCGCGCCCGCGCGGCGTGATTGAAGGAGACGCAGATGGCCATTTTGGACCAAGACGTAAAAGAAGGTGTCGATCAGGAGACCGTGGATGCGGTACGCGAGGTCGGCGGCGCCTATAAATACGGTTGGGAAACCGAAATCGAAATGGAATACGCCCCGAAGGGCCTTTCCGAAGATATCGTGCGTCTGATTTCTGAAAAGAATGACGAACCAGAGTGGATGACCGAATGGCGTCTTGAGGCCTATCAGCGTTGGCTGTCTCGCGAAGAGCCTGACTGGGCGATGGTCAGCTATCCAGAGATCGATTTTCAGGATCAATACTACTACGCGCGTCCAAAGAGCATGGAAGAAAAGCCGAAGTCTTTGGATGACGTGGATCCTAAGCTATTGGAAACATATCAAAAGCTCGGCATTCCTCTGAAAGAACAGATGATTTTGGCAGGCGTTGAAGGCGCTGAGGATGCGCCAGCCGAGGGCCGTAAGGTCGCGGTCGATGCGGTTTTTGACTCGGTCTCTGTTGGCACGACCTTCCAGGCGGAACTCAAGAAAGCGGGCGTGATTTTCTGCTCGATCTCTGAGGCGATCAAAGAGCATCCTGAGCTGGTTAAGAAATACCTCGGCTCTGTGGTGCCTGTGCAGGACAACTTCTATGCAACGCTGAACTCTGCGGTGTTTTCCGATGGCTCTTTCGTTTACATCCCACCGGGCGTGCGCTGCCCGATGGAACTGTCCACCTATTTCCGCATCAATGCGGAAAACACCGGTCAGTTTGAACGCACGCTGATCATTGCCGACAAGGGCAGCTATGTGTCCTACCTCGAAGGCTGTACCGCGCCGCAACGCGACACCGCGCAGTTGCACGCCGCTGTGGTTGAGATCATCATCGAAGAAGACGCCGAGGTGAAATACTCCACCGTTCAGAACTGGTTCCCAGGGGATGAGAACGGCAAGGGCGGCATCTATAACTTTGTGACCAAACGCGCGGACTGCCGGGGTGATCGGGCCAAGATGATGTGGACGCAGGTGGAAACCGGCTCGGCCGTCACCTGGAAATACCCGTCCTGCATCCTGCGTGGCGAGGAGAGCCAGGGCGAGTTCTATTCCATCGCGATTGCCAACAACCACCAGCAGGCCGATACCGGCACAAAAATGATCCATCTGGGCAAGAACACCAAGTCCCGGATCGTGTCCAAAGGCATCTCGGCGGGCGTGGCGCAGAACACTTATCGCGGTCAGGTCTCGATGCACCCGAAGGCCAAAAATTCGCGGAACTACACGCAGTGTGACAGTCTGCTCATCGGCGACAAATGCGGGGCCCATACGGTGCCGTATATCGAGGTGAAGAACAACTCATCGCGTGTTGAGCACGAGGCGACCACATCCAAGGTGGACGACGAGCAAATGTTCTATTGCCGCCAGCGGGGCATGGACGAAGAAGAGGCGGTTGCGCTGATCGTCAACGGCTTTGCCAAAGAGGTTCTGCAGGCGCTGCCAATGGAATTTGCCATGGAAGCTCAACAGCTTGTGGCGATTTCGCTTGAAGGGTCCGTGGGCTGATGGAAACCATTCAGGCCCTTATGCAACAGAGCCTCGGCGTGGGTGTCGGCATGATGGTCGGCAGCCTCATCGGCCTCGGGATCCGCAAACAACGCGGCAATACCGAGGGGCTGATTGGCGGCTCTGTCATCGTCACATCGGGCGTCATCGGCTTTGTCTGTCTGGCTGTCATGATGCTGATCACTTGGATTGGAGGATCGCTATGATCGTCAGCACAACCAATACAATCGAGGGTCATCAGATCGTCGACTATCGCGGCATCGTCGTGGGCGAGGCCATCATGGGCGCGAATGTTGTCCGCGATGTCTTTGCGAGCATCACTGATATCGTGGGTGGCCGGTCTGGTGCCTATGAAAGCAAGCTGCAGGATGCGCGGGACACGGCACTGCGCGAGCTGGAAGAGCGGGCCATGGCCAAAGGCGCGAATGCGGTCGTGGGCGTGGATCTGGATTATGAGGTCATTGGGCAATCCATGTTGATGGTCTCGGCCTCGGGCACCGCTGTGGTGCTGAAATAATGTGGCGAAGCGCGCTTTTGCCGGCCTGCACGACAGGGGCATTCTGCGCGGTTTTCGCTTTGGTGGTCAGCAGCATCGCGCCGATGCTTGGGGCCACGCAAGTGCTGGCGGTGAGTTTCGTCAGCGGGTTTTTCGGGTCCTTGGTGGCCCATTTTGTAATACGGAAATGAACCGCCTGATGTGCGGGCGGATGAGGAAAAGAACATGTTGGAAATCAAAGGCCTGAAGGTCAAACTGGAAGACGAAGACAAGCAGATCCTGAAGGGTGTAGACCTGACGGTTGAAGCGGGCAAAGTGCATGCGATCATGGGGCCCAACGGCTCTGGTAAATCGACGCTCTCTTATGTTCTGTCTGGCCGTGATGGCTATGAAGTCACCGAGGGCGCTGCGTCTTTGGATGGCGAAGACCTGCTTGAGATGGAACCAGAAGAGCGCGCGGCCGAGGGCCTGTTTCTGGCGTTCCAATATCCGGTCGAGATCCCGGGTGTCAGCAACATGACCTTCCTGCGCACCGCGGTGAACGCTCAGCGCAAGGCGCGTGATGAAGAAGAGCTCTCTGCGGCGGACTTCCTGAAGGACATTCGTGCCAAGGCAAAGACTCTCAAGATCGATGCGGATATGCTGAAGCGTCCTGTGAACATGGGCTTCTCTGGCGGTGAGAAAAAACGCAACGAGATCCTGCAGATGGCGATGCTCGAGCCAAAGATGTGCATCCTTGATGAGACTGACTCTGGTCTGGACGTGGACGCGATGAAACTGGTGTCCGAAGGTGTCAACGCGCTGCGCTCTGAGGGTCGTGGTTTCCTCGTGATCACCCACTATCAGCGTCTGCTCGACCACATCAAACCAGACGTCGTGCACATTATGGCAGACGGCCGCATCGTGAAAACCGGCGGCCCGGAGCTGGCGCTTGAGGTCGAAGAGAACGGTTACGCTGACATTCTGGCGGAGGTCGCCTGATGCGTTTGGCTCAATTGAAACAAGAGGCCACCGCCGCCCAATTGGAGGACGTTGCCCTTCCAGAAAGCGGCGCGTGGTTGTCGGCAGCACGCGAAGACGCTCTGTCGCGCGTGAAAGCCATGGGGCTGCCTCATGCCCGTGATGAATATTGGAAGTACACCCGCCCGGACACTTTGACCTCCGCGGAACCAGTTGAAGCTGCGCTATTTGTTAATGACGAAGAGCCAATGTTTCACGAGATCGACCGCCTTAAGATCGTCTTTGTGGATGGCGTCTATGATGCAGAGGCCTCCGATGATTTCGCAGGCGAAGGCCTGACGATTGAACGCCTCGCGGACATTGGGCAAGCCGATATCCACTGGGCGAAGGATCTTTACGGTACGCTCGAAATCAAAGGTCAGGATCCGGTCGAACGCCCTCTGGCGGCGCTGAATACAGCGCTGGCGACGGATGGGGTTGCGATCCATGTAACTGGTCAGGTCAGCAAGCCGGTGAGTTTGATCTATAAGCACGAGTCGACCACGTCGGATGCGATTTTGCACCACGTGATTAAACTTGACGCAGAGGCCAAGCTGACCGTTTTGGAAAACGGCCCGGCGGCGGCGCGGTTCAACAAGATGATCGAAGTCGATGTGGCCGATAAGGCTGAATTCCACCACATCCGTTCGCAAGGACGCGACCATGAGCGTCGTGCCGTCACGCATACGTTCGCGCGGCTTGGCACGGAAAGTGTGTTCAAATCCTTCACCGTTACGGCGAATGGTATCCTGACGCGCAATGAATGTGTGATCGAGCTGACCGGCGATGACGCGGTGGCCCATGTTGCCGGAGCCTGCGTGGGCGATGGTGATTTCCACCATGATGACACTGTGTTCGTGACCCATGACGCGGTGAATTGCGAAAGCCGTCAGGTGTTCAAAAAGGTTCTGCGCAATGGTGCGACAGGCGTGTTCCAAGGCAAGATCCTTGTGCAGCCTGGCGCGCAAAAGACTGATGGTTATCAGATCAGCCAGTCTCTGCTGCTGGATGACGACAGCCAGTTCCTCGCGAAACCGGAACTCGAGATCTATGCCGATGATGTGGCCTGCTCGCATGGCTCGACCTCTGGTGCGATTGACGAAGAAGGTCTTTTCTATCTGCGCGCACGCGGCGTTCCAAAGGACATCGCAACCGACCTCATGACATTGGCCTTCCTTGCCGAAGCAGTTGATGAGATCGAAGACGAAGCTCTGCGCACGTCAATCCTCGCGCGTCTTGAACTTTGGCTGGAGCGTCGTCGCGGCTAATGTCTGTCACGCGTGATATTCTGGCAACCTATAGGGGGCCGGGGCAGGTTGTGTCCCGCCGCCTCGCTATGGGGGTACGTGAAGACCGAGGTCTTGCGATCCTGATGGCGGCTTGCGTGACGATCTTTATCGCGCAATGGCCGCGTCTGGCGCGCGAGGCGCATTTGCAAGGGCTAGAGCTGAATATGCTTCTGGGTGGTCAGCTCTTGGTCTGGATCTTCATCATGCCGCTGGCCTTTTATGTGCTGGCCATCCTCGTTCAGACCGTTTTGCGGATCTTCGGCCGCAAGGTTGACGGGTTTACCAGCCGCTTTGCGCTGTTTTGGGCACTGTTGGCGATTGCACCGATTTCGCTGTTCCGCGGCCTTGTCGGCGGCTTCATCGGTCCGGGCGTGGTCTATGACAGCGTCGGTCTGATTGCGATCCTGATGTTCACATGGTTCTGGATGTCAGGGCTGCGCAGCAACATGGCGACACCCTCATGATGCAACAATTCCGAGACCTCGTGATCCTGACCGTCCTGCGACCCGCAGAGGCAATAGAGCAGATCAAAGCGATGCATCTGCCGGTGCGCGTGTCTTGGGCGCTGCTCGTTCTGGGTGTAATGCTCTCGACGGTCGCGATTTTCGCACGGGTTCTGATTTTCCCGGTCGAGATCTTTCCCGGTGTCATGTTCCTCGATGTGGTCACACCCTTCGGCCTTTTTGTGACCATGACCATTGTCGCGGCCACCTCGGCGGCGCTTTTGACCTTTGCGGGACGGCAATTGGGCGGACAGGGCACATTTGCCACTGTGCTGACTTATGTCGCTTGGCTGCAGATCATGCGCGCCGTCGTCGAAGGGGCTGGGCTGATCGTGTCTTTCGCCTCTTTCAGTCTCGCCGTTTTGGCGATCAATCTGGCGGGGCTCTATGGGATCTGGATTATCCTTCAGTTCCAAAAGGGCGCGCATGAGTTTGACTCAATTGGTCGCGCCCTCGGCAGCCTTGTTCTGACCTTCGTTGGCCTCGTGATGGTGATCTCACTGCTCGTGGCCCCCTTTATCAGCGTTTAACTGGACAGACGCATGTTTGACATCAACAAAATCCGCCAAGACTTTCCGATCCTCGCGCGCGAGGTGAACGGGAAACCGCTGACCTATCTGGACAATGGCGCCTCTGCGCAGAAGCCGCAGGTGGTGATTGATGCGGTCACCCGTGGTTATGCCGAGGAATACGCCAATGTGCACCGCGGGCTGCACTATCTGTCCAACCTCGCGACCGAAAAGTATGAGGCCGTGCGCGGCACCATTGCCAAATTCCTCAATGTCAAAGACCCAGACGAGATCGTTCTGAACTCTGGCACCACAGAGGGCATCAACCTCGTGGCCTATGGCTGGGCGATGGAGCATCTGAGCGCGGGCGACGAGATCGTTCTGTCCGTAATGGAGCACCATGCCAATATCGTGCCCTGGCATTTCCTGCGTGAACGTATGGGCGTTGTGTTGAAATGGGTCGATATTGCCGATGACGGCAGTCTGGATCCGCAGCGCGTGGTCGACGTAATCTCGGACAAGACCAAGCTGGTGGCGATCACGCAGTGTTCCAACGTTCTTGGTACCGTGGTGGATGTGAAAACCATCACGACCGAGGCCCATGCGCGTGGCGTGCCAGTGCTGGTGGATGGCTCGCAGGGCGCGGTCCATATGCCGGTCGATGTCGAAGATCTGGGCTGTGATTTCTATGCGATCACGGGGCACAAGCTCTATGGGCCTTCGGGGTCCGGCGCGATCTATATCAAACGAGACCGCATGAAGGAAATGCGTCCATTCATAGGCGGTGGCGACATGATCAAAGAAGTCACGCAGGATGCCGTGATCTACAACGATCCTCCGATGAAGTTTGAGGCAGGCACGCCGGGCATCGTGCAGACCATCGGTCTGGGCGTGGCGCTCGAGTACCTCATGGAGATCGGCATGGAGAATGTCGCGCGTCATGAGAACGACCTGCGCGACTATGCGCTGGAACGGTTCAAGACATTGAATTGGCTCAATGTTCAGGGTCAGGCGCCGGGCAAAGCCGCGATTTTCAGCCTGACGCTGGATGGCGCGGCGCATGCGCATGATATCTCGACCATCCTCGATAAACGCGGCGTGGCCGTGCGGGCCGGTCATCATTGCGCGGGCCCCTTGATGGAACGTCTGGGTGTGACCGCGACCTGTCGCGCGAGCTTTGGCATGTATAATACCAAGGACGAGGTCGACACTCTGGTTGATGCTCTGGAGCTGGCCAACGAGCTCTTGGCTTAAGGTTTTGAAAAGGGTGGGTTTACTGCGATCCGCCCCGCTTTCCCGCTTGCAGAAGATTTCGACCACGGTATAACGAGCCTCAGGCACCCATAGCTCAGCTGGATAGAGCGCTGCCCTCCGAAGGCAGAGGTCAAAGGTTCGAATCCTTTTGGGTGCGCCATTTTCTTACAATCCAAGATCCTCGACTGTTTCGCGCAGCGCGCGTCTGAAGATGCGGGCAGGGTGGCTGAGGTCCCAATCTTCGCGGGTCACGATGCCGATGGGGCCCAAAGTGGTGTCAGTGTCAAAGGGCAGGCGTTCCAGTCGGCCCGCGTCCACTTCGCTGGCGGCCACGCCGTCTGAAATAATCCAGATCGCATCGCTTTCCGCCACATAACGCCGCCCGAACGCGCCGGATACGGTTTCCACACGGCGGTAGAGATCCGAGATCCCGCGTTCGACCATGAACCTGTCCACGCTAGGCCTGATCGCGGCGTTGCGGTCGGGATAGATGATGGGCCAGTCTTTTAAGCCTTCCAGGCTCGCGTCCTTTAAAAGCGGATGTCCTTTTCGCACGATGAAGCTGATCTTTTCTCGATAAAGCAGCGAGAAATTGAGCCCCACCATATCGCGGTGATCCCCCATGCGCCCCAAGAGCATGTCGATTTCACCCGTCACCAGCTTGTCCAAAAGAAATTTATGCGGGCCATCCAGAATGCGCAGGGTGAAAGGGTGGGGGTCCTGCGACAGGCGTTTAGAGACCGCGGGTAAGAGTTTAGCCGTCACCGAAGGCAACGCCCCTATAGCGAGGGTCTCGGTTTGCGTGTCTTTGTCATTGCCAAGATCCTGAAGGCCCTGTTGCAAACTGGCCAGGGCCATTTGTGCATATTGCAGGAAGCGCGCTCCGTCGGTGGTAAGGCTGACGCCGGCACGGCTACGTTCCATCAGGTTACATCCCAGTATGTCTTCAAGTTCTTTGAGTGTCTTGGATATCGCGGGTTGCGTCAGAAACAGCGTTTCCGCGGCGCGTTTAAAGCTGCCGGATTGGGCGATTTCCACAAAACATTGGATGTGGCGAAATTTGATGCGTCGGTCGATCATAGTTTCTTTTTTTGGAAAGTAAGTTGCGGAAAAACTCATTTTACTTTCTGTTTTTGTAAGTGCAATCTGCATTTAACACAAGGCTCACGGGCCAGCATTGGTAGGGATGGACGATGCAGATCGCACAATTTGACAACCTGGCACTCAATTGGCAGCAAGATGGAAATCCCGAAGGTCGTCCGGTGGTATTCGCAAACTCACTTGGCACCGACTTTCGCCTTTGGGATGCGGTGCTGCCGCTGCTGCCGACATCACTGCGCTATATCCGGATGGACAAACGCGGTCATGGGCTCTCATCGGTCCCTGACGGTCCTTATTCGATTGACGATCTGGCGGGCGATGTTGCGCAGTTGCTGGACCGGTTGGACGTCAAAGATGTTTTCTTTGTTGGTCTATCGATTGGCGGTTTGATTGCGCAGAAGCTGGCCTACACGCGGCCGGATCTGTGTCACTCAATGGTGTTGTCCAACACGGCGGCCAAGATCGGCACGCCGGACCTTTGGAACACCCGCATTGATGCGATCAATAAGGGCGGCATCGAAGTGATTTCAGAGCCAACCATGGAACGCTGGTTCGCGCCAGAATTCCGCGCGACGCCGGACTGTCTGGCTTGGAAGCACATGCTCGAGCGAACCCATACGCAGGGGTATGTTTCCTGCTGCGCGGCCATCGCCGATGCGGATCTGCGCGAAGAGACCGCGAGCCTGACCCTACCGACCTATGGGATCTGCGGTTCAGACGATGGGGCGACGCCGCCAGAGCTTACGAAATCCACCTTGGATCTGATCGAAGGATCTCAGTTCCATATCATTGACGGCACGGGCCATCTGCCCTGTGTCGAGAAACCGCAAGACTATGCGGCACTTATCACAAAGTTTCTAAAGGAGAGCGGTTTTGTCTGATCGTTATGAACAGGGCATGAAGGTACGCCGGTCTGTGCTGGGTGACGCCCATGTCGACCGCGCCGAGGCGCAAAAGACGCCATTTGACGTGCCATTCCAGGATATGATCACCGAAGGGGCCTGGGGCACTGTTTGGGCCTCTGATGGCATCAGCAAACGAGAACGCTCGATGATCACTCTGGCGCTCTTGGCGGCGACCGGGAATTTCGAAGAAATCCCGATGCATATTCGCGCCACAGCGCGCACCGGCGCAAGCAAGCAAGACGTGCTTGAGGCCTTTCAACATGTGGCCATCTACGCAGGCGTTCCGCGTGCGAACCATGCGCTGAAGCTGGCCAAAGCGACCTATGCCGAAATGGAAAACGACGCCTAGACCGAGAGGCGTTCGGAAATTACCCTCTAAAGGAGGAGACTTAGCAAGATGTACACACCAGCCGAATTCTACCAACGTGACCGCGAATGGCATCCGCCCGCGCTGACACCGCATTATAAAACGTCTGTGTCGCGCTCGCCGCAGTATTCGCTGATTTCCCTGCAGAACTCCGCAAGCGAGATCACAGGTCCGGTCTTTGGGCACAATGACATTGATCCGCTGGATAATGACCTTCTGAACAACTACGCCAAGCCCGGTGAAAACCCCATCGGCCCGCGTCTGATCGTGCATGGTCGCGTGGTGGATGAAAACGGCCGTGGTGTGCCTAACACGCTGGTCGAAGCTTGGCAGGCCAATGCAGGCGGGCGCTATCGTCACAAGAAGGACACCTATCTTGCGCCGATCGATCCGAACTTTGGCGGCTGTGGTCGGACGCTGACAGATGAGGACGGTTATTATTTCTTCCGAACGGTGAAGCCCGGTGCCTACCCATGGCGCAACTATGTGAATGGCTGGCGTCCGGCGCATATTCACTTCTCGATCTTTGGCACGGCCTTTGCACAACGCCTGATCACCCAGTGTTATTTCGAAGGCGATCCTTGGATCAGCCGCTGCCCAATCGTCAAAACCATCCCTGACGAGCGCGCGGTCGATATGCTGGTGGCGAAGCTTGACGAAAACGCGACCATCCCGCTGGATACGCAATGTTATCGCTTTGACATTGTGCTGCGCGGTCGTCGCTCGACCCTGTTTGAAAACCGTCTGGAGGGCAATTGATATGACCTCGAACACTCCTGAGTATCTGAAGGAAACCCCATCCCAAACGGCGGGTCCTTACGTTCATATCGGACTGGCCCCGGGGGCCGCTGGTTTTGATATCTATAAGCAAGAGCTAGGTTGGGACATCGCAGGCCCAAATGCCAAAGGTGAGCGCATTCGTGTTGAGGGCGTGGTTGTCGACGGCATCGGCTCTCCGATCAAAGACGTGCTGCTTGAGGCCTGGCAGGCCAATAGCGAAGGTGTATATGCGCATCCCGAATGCGAAGGCGACGTCGAAGAGGGGTTCCGTGGCTGGGGTCGTGTCATCACCGATTTTGAAACTGGTGAATGGGGCTTTGACACCGTGAAGCCGGGAGCCACGATGGGCCGCAATGGCCGCATGATGGCACCGCATATCAACCTGTGGATCGTGGCGCGCGGGATCAACATTGGTCTGAACACGCGCATCTATTTCGACGATGAAGTTGACGCCAACGCGAATGACCCGGTGATCAATCTGATCGAATGGGAAAAACGCCGCGCCACGCTGATTGCGAAACGTTCGGAACGCGACGGTCAGGTGGTTTATCGCTTTGACGTCAAAATTCAGGGCGAAGACGAGACCGTCTTCTTCGACATCTAAGGTCGCTAAATCCAAGTCAATACGGGGTGGCCTAAGTCGCCCCTTTACCCACATCAGGAAAACACCGATGACCAAACCTTGCATTATCTGCGTCGCCATCACCGGCTCTTTGCCGAAAAAGGCCGACAACCCCGCCGTTCCGATTTCCATCGCAGAACAGGTCGAAAGCACTCAGGAAGCGTTCGAGGCCGGCGCGACCATCGCCCATTGCCACGTACGCAATGCCGATGAAACCACGTCTTCTGATCCAGAGAAATTCGCAGCCCTCAAAGAAGGTCTGGAAAAACATTGCCCCGGCATGATCGTTCAGTTCTCGACCGGTGGTCGGTCTGGTGCAGGCACCGAACGGGGTGGCATGCTGCCTCTGGCGCCTGACATGGCGTCCTTGACCGTGGGCTCCAACAACTTCCCGACCCGCGTTTATGAAAACAGCCCGGATCTGGTGGATTGGCTCGCGTCTGAAATGAAAACCTACAACGTGGTACCAGAGATCGAAGCCTTCGACCTCAGCCACATCTTTCAGGCAGTTGCGATGCATAAAGACGGTCGTCTGCCGCGCACCCCTTATGTGCAATTCGTCATGGGCGTGAAAAACGCGATGCCGGTGGACAAAGAGGTCTTTGATTTTTACGTCCAGACCCTCAAACGTCTGAGCCCAGAGTCTGAGTGGTGCGCTGCCGGCATCGGGCGTCACCAGATCACGCTGAACGAGTGGTGCATCGCGGCGGGTGGCCACACACGCACAGGTCTTGAGGACAACATCCGTCTGGACAAAAACACCCTCGCACCTTCCAACGCGGCTTTGGTTCAAAAGACCGTTGCGCTTTGCGAGAAATACGAGCGTCCTGTAGCGACTTTTGAACAAGCGCGCGAGATGCTAGGCTTGGCGAAACACGCCGCCTAAGGCGCAAAAGGGCAGGGATCACATGGCCGTTTCACTCTTTCAAAGCGCGATCTATGAGGCGCAGTTTGGCGATGCCGAACTGTCCGAGATTTTCAGCGATCGCGCAGAGGCTGCGCGCATGGTGCGGTTCGAACGGGTGCTGGCGCAGGTCGAAGGTGAACTGGGCGTAATCCCTAATGCTTCGGGGCAGGCGATCTTTGATGGCCTGACTGATGCTTCGGTGGATCTGGCGGCTTTGTCCAAAGGCGTGCTGTCCTCGGGTGTCGCGGTTCCGGCTTTGGTGTCGGAATTGCGCGGCCAATTAGACCCTGAACACGGGCAATATCTGCACTGGGGCGCAACCAGTCAGGATGTAGTTGATACGGCCATGACTTTGGCCGTTGCCGAGGCTCTGGATGTGGTCGAAGATCGGTTGCGCCAGTTGATTGATGCATTGGCCGCCAAGGCAGAGACCTATGAAACCTTGGTGGTTGCTGGTCGTACGCGCGGTCAGATCGCAACGCCGATCACTCTGGGACTACGGATCGCCAAATGGGCCCAGCCCTTGATCGCGCTAGAAAAATCTCTGGCGGACATACGTGGGCGTATCCTTTTGGTGCAATTCGGTGGCGCCTCTGGAGGTAATACGGCCACGGCACCTTACGGGCCTCAGATTGGCGAAGGCTTGGCAAAGGCGCTTGGGCTGTCCGCAGCTGCGCCATGGCATGTGGATCGCACGGGATTGGTGAACCTCGCGTCCTGGCTGTTGCAGATCTCGGTTGCCCTGTCGAAATTTGCCGGAGACCTGATCTTGCATATGCGGTCCGAGATCCGCGAAGTCAGCGCAGGCGCTGGGGGTGGGTCCTCTACGATGCCACAGAAATCCAACCCCGTTGGTCCCGAGACCATTCGCACCCTCGCGAGTCTTGCGAAAGCGGCCCATGCGGGTTTGGCTGATGCTGCCGATCCAGCCGAGGATCGCGATGGGGGACAATGGCCGATCGAATGGGCGCTCTTGCCTCAGATCTTTATCGCAGTTGGAGCGTCCTTGGCGCATGCTCAGGTGTTGGCCGAGACGCTGACGGCGAATGAGGATCAGATTAACGCGATCCTAGCGGCCAATGATGGCGTGATGGCAGAGCAGATCAGTTTTATGTTGGCCGAGCATATGCCACGTCCCGAGGCGCAGGCTTTGGTGAAGGCGGCGTCAAAGACGGGTAAGCCTCTGCGCGTGTCTTTACCTGAGTTGTGTGAACAGGATCTGGATTGGGATGATTTATTCGACCCGCAGAAATCCGCTGCACCCTGTCGCGAGATTGCTGAGGCGATTTTCGCAGGACGCTAAGCGCCCAACAAAAAAACGCTCCCTCGGGAGCGTTTTCTTTTTCTTTACCTTTGTCTGAAACCTTAGCGGCCCCATGTGCGGAGCGGTCCGCAATCCACATGCACAAAGTTGGACCCGGAATACCGGCCAACACCACCCGCGCGGCAAGCGGCTGCGGCTCGGGCCAATTGGCTTACAGAGCGATCTGCAAGGCGCAGGTCGGCGGCTTGGCCTTTCATGTGTAGAGAATTCTTAGCAACGCCGCGCGAGTTGCGGCGCAACATGGCGTTGGTCTGAGGGCTGCGATAGCCCGAGAGCAACATAAAGGGTTCGTTGGTGTCGGTCAGGCGCAGGGAAGCTGCCATGATGTCGACGGTGCGCGTGTCGATCTTGATCACGCCATTCGTGCGCCAGTCGCGCATGAATTTGTTGATCTCATCGACGGCGTCTTTGATGTATTTGCCTTCGATCCAATAGATTGTGTCAATGCTTTCACCGGTGCGGCCGGAGTACATTTTCAATCTACGGATATCGCCCGCGCCGCGCAGAAATCCGGATGCATTTGTGAAAGTCGGTGCTGCTGCAACCGTCGTCGCTGCGAAGGCGCGCAGTAGTCCGCGCCGTGTCATGCTCTGAGAGCTATCGGTCAACATATTTCGCGCCTGTCCCGTCGCTTTCTTAACTCGCGCCGCCGCGCGATCATTAAAATTATCCCCAGATGCGCCGTAGTTATGACACAACTTGATTCGTTTACCAAGGTTTCATTTTGGAAAAAGAGTGTGATCCCCGTGAGTTGGGCGAAAATTTGCCCAATAAGGCGCTATTGTTTCTGCTGGGTTAACAGTTGCCGCTTTCGGGTCACACATTGTGCCCTTTGAGGCGAAATCACTTTGAGAATGTCAAGATGAGGTAAATGTGAATGGACAATTCCCTCTGACGGTCTCACAAAATTAGGCAACACATGTGTATGTCTTTGGGTGGGTAGCGATGTCTTTCTTACGTCTTCTGTCAAAAACGATGACCGTGGTTTTGGTCTGGGGTTTGTCCACATCTAGTGTTTTCGCGAAAAGTGACACACAAGTTACGGCGTTTATGCAGGCTGTTGCCGAGGCAGCATCTGCGGATGAAGACATGGCCGCCTATTATCGAAGCGTCGAATTCCAACCGCTCTGGACGGGCAAGGGTCAAGAGTTCCGCCAACGCCGCAGCGCTTTGTTTGATGCGTTGGAACGCTCGGCCGAGCACGGGCTGGTCCCGGCGCATTACGATATTTCCGGCCTGAAAGCGGAAATTCGCAGCGCGCGCACAAAACGTGACCTTGGCTTGGTCGAAGTTAAGATCTCAGAGACGTTTTTGGACTATGCGCGCGACCTTCAGACCGGAATTCTCATCCCTTCTCGGATTGATGACGGGCTGGTGCGCAAAGTCCCGTATCGCAACCGTGAGGCCTATCTCGCGAATTTCGAGCAAAGCGATCCCGAAAAATTCCTGAAGGCCCTCGCGCCGAAAACGCCGGAATACGCCCGTCTGCGCAAAGAAAAGCTCCTGCTTGAGCGTCAACTCGGCCGTGGTGGCTGGGGCGCGCCGATCCGTGCGAAGAAGCTGGAACCGGGCGATAAGGGGGCTGCTGTTGTTCAACTGCGCGACCGTTTGATCCGTATGGGCTATCTGTCTCGTCGAGTGTCAACAAAGTTTGATGCCGAAATGCAGAAAGCCGTGCAGGAGTTCCAAGAAGCGCATGGCCTAACCCCAGACGGTGTTGCCGGCCAGTCGACGATTGCAGAACTTAACGTGCCCGTACAAGAACGTCTGAAATCGATCATGGTTGCTATGGAACGTGAACGCTGGACAAATATGCCCAAGGGCGAGCGCCATGTCATGGTGAATTTGGCCGATTTCACGGCCAAAATTATCGACAACGGGAAAATCACATTTGAAACGGTTACAGTGGTCGGACACCGCGATAGCGATCGTCGAAGCCCTGAGTTTTCAGATATTATGGAACATATGGTCATCAATCCGACCTGGAACGTACCGCGCTCGATTGCGACCAAAGAGTATCTGCCGATGCTGCAATCCAACCCATATGCGGTCAGCCACCTGACGCTCTATGATGCGCGTGGGCAGGTTGTGAATAGGGGGGCCGTGAACTTCTCGCAATATTCTGCGCGGACCTTCCCGTTTGACATCAAACAGGCACCAAGCAACAGCAACGCGCTGGGGCTAGTCAAGTTTATGTTCCCGAACCGCCACAATATCTATCTGCACGACACGCCGGCCAAAAGCCTCTTCTATCGCGAAGTGCGCGCCTATAGCCATGGTTGTATCCGTCTGCAGAAGCCGTTTGAGTTCGCCTATACGCTGCTGGCCAAACAGAGCGAGAACCCAAAGGGTCTGTTCCACAGCACGCTGGATACTGGCAAGGAAACGCAGATTGATCTGATCAAGCAGGTGCCTGTACATATCATGTACCGTACGGCCTTCACCGAGGCGAAGGGTCATATGCAGTACCGCCGCGACATCTATGGTCGAGACGCTAAGATCTGGCGCGCTTTGGCCAATGAAGGGGTGGCTTTGCCAGCGGTTCGCGGCTAAACCTGCCCCAGAAGATCTGGGGGCCTCATGACATCTTTGAGCGTGAAAGACATTGCAGCTGCCATCGGTGCAGAGGCGGTTGGGGCTGTTGATCTGGTAGTGACCGGGGTGGCTGAGCCTAAGGACGCGGGCGCGCAAGATCTGGCGCTCGCGATGAAGCCGAAATTTGCGGAAAACCTGAGCGAAGGAGCGGCCAAAGTGGCAATGCTTTGGCCTAATGCGGATTGGCAGGCCCTTGGGCTTGAGGCTGCGATCCTGCCGGATCGTGGACGGTTCGCCATGGCGTCAGTGACCGAGATGTATGATCTGGGGCATGGCTTTCATCAAGGTATTCACCCCAGTGCGGTGGTCAGCCCTGAGGCGCAACTCGGTGCGGATGTTTCTGTTGGGCCTTTAACGGTTATCGAGGCCGGTGCTGCGATCGGCGATGGCTCGGTCATCGGGCCTCAGTGCTATATCGGTATGGATGCGCAGATTGGAGCGAATGCCTTCCTGCGAGACCACGTGACCATTGCGGCGCGGGTAAAGATTGGCGCGAATTTCATCTGCCAACCCGGCGCACGGATCGGTGGCGACGGCTTCTCCTTTGTCACGCCCGAGAAAAATCAGGTCGAAGATGCGCGCGAGGTCTTGGGGCAATCCTCGGTCGAAAGCAGTCAGTCCTGGGCGCGTATCCATTCGATTGGGTCGGTCACCATTGGCGATGATGTCGAAGTCGGCGCGAACACATGTATCGACCGCGGCACCATTCGGGACACGGTCATTGGCAGTGGCACCAAGCTCGATAACCTCGTGCAGGTCGGCCATAATGTGGTCGTTGGCGACGATTGTTTGCTCTGTGGCATGGTCGGAATCGCCGGATCGTCACAGATCGGTAACAATGTGGTCCTAGGAGGTCAGACAGGCGTCGGGGATAACCTGACGATCGGAGACGCAGTGATCACGGGGGCAGGGACGATGGTTCTGGCGAATGTGCCAAAGGGGCGCTTTATGCTGGGATATCCCGCTATGAAAATGGAAAGCCAGGTCGAAGCCTATAAGGGGCTCCGCCGCCTGCCACGCCTGTTTGCTGACGTCGCGAATTTGAAGAAAGCGGTTTCAAAACCTGCGGACAGTGACTAGATCACTGCTCAGGCAAGAGAGAGGATTTGGCATGAGCGTCAAGGACAAGGTAATCGAAATCATCGCAGAACAAGCGGTTCTGGAGGTTTCCGATGTCACGCCTGACAGCACGCTAGAGGATTTGGGCATCGACAGCCTTGGCCTGGTTGAGAGCATTTTTGCCATTGAAGAGGCTTTCGATATCTCGGTCCCATTTAATGCGAATGAGCCAAGCGAGAGCGATTTTGATATTTCAAACGTCGCCTCTATTATTTCTGGTATCGAAAAACTGGTGTCAGAACAGGCCTAAGGCCGACGAAACGAAGTGAAAGACCCACAATGAAACGCGTCGTTATTACCGGGGCAGGGACGATCAACGCCCTTGGCCACAATGTTGCACAAACTCTGGAAGCGATGCGGGAAGGGCGCTGCGGGATTGGCGCGCTAGAGATGCGGGACGTGGACCGTCTGGCGGTCAAGATCGGCGCTCAGGTGAAAGGGTTTGATCCTGAGGGTCTGTTCAATCGTCAGCAGATGTCCCTGTTTGACCGCTTCACACAGTTCACTCTGATTGCAGCGCGTGAGGCGATTGCCCAAGCGGGGCTTGAGTTTAGCGATGAACTCTCGGCACGCTCGGGTGTGGTTCTGGGCAATTCGGGCGGCGGCATGACCACGCTCGATGACAATTATCGCACCGTCTATGAGGATGGTAAAAACCGGGTGCATCCGTTCGTCGTGCCAAAGCTCATGAACAATGCGGCGGCAAGCCACGTGAGCATGGAATTTAACCTCAAGGGGCCAAGTTTCACCGTCGCGTCGGCTTGTGCCAGCTCGAACCACGCGATGAGCACGGCCTTTCAGATGGTGCACGGCGGTCTTGCGCCTGTGATGATCACCGGAGGCTCGGAATCGATGCTCTGCTTCGGAGGCGTCAAGGCCTGGGAAGGCCTGCGCGTCATGTCCAAAGACGCCTGTCGCCCGTTTTCCGCCAACCGCAATGGCATGGTGCAGGGCGAGGGCGCGGGGATTTTCGTATTCGAGGAATATGAGCACGCCAAAGCGCGCGGGGCTGAGATCTTGGCCGAAGTCGCCGGTTTTGCCATGACGTCAGACGCGAGCGACATCGTGATGCCCTCTAAACGCGGTGCGGCGCGGGCGATTTCGGGCGCGATGGCGGACGCTAAGATTGCACCGGACACCGTGGGTTATATTAACGCTCATGGCACCGGTACGGCGGCGAACGACAAAACGGAATGCGCGGCTGTGGCCGATGTGTTTGGCCAGCACGCCAATAATCTGATGATCAGCTCGACAAAATCCATGCATGGCCACCTGATCGGCGGCACCGGAGCGGTCGAGCTATTGGCTTGTATCATGGCTCTGAAAGACGGCGTCATTGCGCCCACCATCAACTACGAAGAGCCAGATCCCGAATGTGCGTTGGATGTCGTGCCCAATGAGGCGCGTGAGGCGAAGGTCGATGTGGCGCTTTCCAATGCCTTCGCTTTTGGCGGTCTGAACGCAGTTTTGGCGCTGCGTTCAGTCTAAGTTTACTGCAGCTTTGACGCTGCGGTGTCGAAGGCCTTCGTGAAGCCTTTCAAAGACATCTGCACCTGTACCAAACGGTCAGGCTGGGCGGCGGGAACGATAGAAATCGTGGCTGCTCCGCCAGCTTTATAGCTGTCGACGTCTTCTTGGGTGAGGCCGACCCGTGAAAGGCAGCCATTCGCGTTACAAAACGCGAAGGGGTAAACGCGGGGCAGGTTCTCATCCACAGCAATGGAGAGCTGCGCGGTCAAAAGCGTTTCCAACGGCGCAATCATATTGGCACCCGCCACCGCCTGACCCTGTCCTGCGACCGGGAAAAGCGTCACAGCAACCGCCGGAGCACCATCCGCCTGTGTCAGCAATTGGAACAATTCGCAGGATTCGCGCTCGCCGTTAGAGCGGCAGTTGAGGGTCCAATCCCCAATCACCTCTTGCGTGACAGTCGGGGCTGCCGGTGTGCCAAGGCTCAACCCCTGATCACCTGTGGTTTCCTGTGCAAACGCAGAAGTTGACAGGGCAACAAGGGCGCTCGCCGTTAAGGAGAATAGCTTTTTCACGTTATTATCCTAAGATGTTTTGTCTTCAGCGGGCATAGCACGATGCGCGTCTCCTGTCAGGGTTGAATTCCAGTTTGAGAACAATCCCAAGCGGCATCCTGCCAATGGTTAACTCGCTGAAACAATGCGTAAAAAAGAAGAAGGGGGCCCGCAAGCCCCCTTCAATTCGTACACTCCCCGTCGGACTGGCCGACTTATTTATGGGCTGGACGCTACGTTGTATTTTCTCGCACGTCAACAGGCTCTCTGGAAAAAGTGAACGGTCTTTATTCATTAAGCTGAATATATCGTAAATTGCCGCGCTCGCACAAAAATTCCCAATGTATTTGGCCAGAGCGTTGCGATTTTATGGAGATAGCCTAGGGTTTAGAAGCGGTATTTGGCGAGGGTGTTTCGTGGACAAAGGTATCTTTATTGGCGGCGGTGGCGAGGGCTATGGCGAAAAGCAGTTTTTGACCCTGAAATATGCCAACAGACACGGCCTGATTGCCGGAGCCACAGGGACAGGTAAGACCGTAACACTGCAGATCCTGGCCGAAGGATTCTCCAACGCAGGTGTGCCTGTCTTTCTGTCGGATGTAAAAGGCGATCTGTCCGGATTGGCCCAAGCAGGCAGTGAGGGCTTCAAGTTGCACGAGGCCTTTACATCGCGGGCAGAGACGATTGGGTTTGACGATTACAGCTACCACGCCTGTCCGGTGACGTTCTGGGATCTCTTTGGTGATCAGGGCCATCCTGTCCGCACAACTGTTGCTGAAATGGGCCCTTTGTTGGTTAGTCGCCTTTTGGAACTCTCTGAGGCGCAAGAAGGTATCCTGAACATTGCCTTCCGTCTGGCAGATGAAGAGGGCCTGCCGCTTTTGGATCTAAAGGATCTGCAGGCCTTGCTGGTCTGGGTCGGTGAAAACCGTGCAGACTTAGCGCTGCGCTACGGCAATATCTCGGTTCAGTCGATTGGAGCCATCCAGCGCCGCTTGATGGTGTTGGAAAACCAGGGGGCGACGCAGTTCTTTGGCGAACCTGCGCTTGAGTTGTCTGACATCATGCGGACGGATGCAGACGGCAAAGGGATGATCAACATTCTGGCTGCCGACAAACTTATGGCGTCACCGCGGCTCTACGCGACCTTCCTATTGTGGCTGTTGTCTGAACTCTTCGAAGAGCTGCCCGAGGTGGGCGATCCGGACAAACCAAAGCTCGTGTTCTTCTTTGATGAGGCGCATTTGCTCTTTGAAGACGCGCCCAAAGCCTTGGTGGATAAGGTCGAGCAGGTGGCGCGGCTGATCCGCTCTAAAGGCGTTGGCGTCTATTTTATCACCCAGAACCCTGCGGACGTCCCTGAGGACATCCTCGGTCAGCTCGGCAACCGCGTGCAGCACGCCCTGCGTGCCTTTACCGCGCGCGATCGCAAGAACCTGCGACTGGCGGCAGAGACTTATCGGGACAATCCTCGGTTTTCGACGGAAGAGGCTATTAAAGAAGTGGGCGTTGGCGAGGCCGTGACCTCGATGCTGATGAAAAAGGGCGTGCCGGGCGTGGTGGAGCGGACGTTGATCCGGCCTCCGTCTTCCAAATTGGGTCCATTGGACAAAGCGACGCGCAAAGCGCTGATTGCTGGCTCTGATCTGGCCGCGAAATATCAAACGACGCTGGATCGCAAGTCTGCCTATGAGATCCTTCAGGCTCGCGCCGAAACCGCCGCAAAAGCTGCCGAAGCGGAGGAAGCGCGCGAAGAAGACATGTCAGTTGCGGAACGCGAGTTTTCCACTGCGCGACGTTTTTCCGGCGGTCGCGTCGGGCGTTCCACCTCGCGCCGGGTACGCAGCCGCAAAGACATCGACATTGGTTATGAGATGAAACGCATGGTAGTCAAGGAACTGACCGGCACCACGGGGCGACGCATTGTGCGCGGGCTTTTGGGGGGATTGTTTAAAGGACGGTAATGCATCGCCTAAGCGAGCCACGATTTTTTCAAAACACAAAAAGACACGAAAACATTCGCTCAAGAAAGGTAGCGATTGGGGTAGGAAGTACAATCATACACTTGGGTTGCCACATTGTTACTATTCGCGTAGCAGTCTGTTGATTGAAGGTTTTTTAGCTACAAACCGGCTCGCAAGGCACACGTTTTTGTGTCCTCAAAAGAAAGAATAGGAAAGTTGACGTAAATGGCAGTGCTCTACGATCTCGGTGCAGAGGGAGGGATTCCAAAAAGGTGGGACACCAAGCATTTTAAATTGCTTTTCCCTGAATTAGAGCTCGTCGCCTTTGATTTGGACGAAACTAAGTTGTCCGGAGATCAAAAGCGCGAAAACTTGACGCTAATTGACAAAATCATTTCGGACACTGAAGGTGTCACGAATTTTTATGTTCCCGTGCGGCATTCGGGATCCTCAATTTTTCAGTTCAACGAGGATTACAGTTACCTACACAGTGAAAAGTATCATGTTCTCGACAAGATTGTTCAGGTTGAAACGGCCACTTTAAGCAACTTGATTGAGAACAAAAAAATTCCTCCCGCAGACATCATCAAGATGGACATTCAAGGAGCGGAGTTGGGTGCTTTGAAGGGGATGGGCGAGTATCTTAATACTGTAAATGTGCTGGAGCTAGAAGTTGAGTTCATCCAAGTTTATAAGGATCAGCCAACCTTTGTTGAGCTTCATTCTTTCCTGACTGAGGCTGGCTTCCATTTGCAAGACTTGCATTTGTCAAAGACGTTTATGTCAGACGGGAAAACACCAAACTTCTTTTTGAAGACGTTCACCGGAGCGGCTCAAAACACCAACTGGACGCCCCAAGTCTATGCAGGCGACGCCGTGTATGTGAAAAATCTATCTGATGTTTTGGAAATGGATGTTGAAAATCAAATCCATCATTTGAAATGCCTCTGTTCCTACAACTGTTTTGACAGGGCTTTCTTAATTATTTCCAAGTCCAAATTTCGGTCAGACATCGAAAACAGTGAGTTCTATTCAAACTTGATTGATATGGCTCAAAAGGGAAAATTCCGCACGCGTATGGCAAAGGTTCTATCTAAAATCCTTAGAACTTTCAGGATCCCTGTGTCCCCAATGTTCAATAGAACACACCCGTGGATTAAACGCACATTTCCTAATCTTTAAGGAGATCTAAATGTTTGGCTCGTTTGCAAAGGCACTCAAATTAAAGCGGAAGTCAAAGGAGCTCATCGAGTTTGATGCTTCTGAACTGAAAAAGAACGCGTTCATTTGGGATTTTCTTCTGGAAAACAAACAGGAGATTGGCGGGTCATTAGAGAAGGTGATTGATGACCTAGAAGCAGGACTCTCCAGCGTATTGGAATTTGCCGGAGGGACTCTGACTGTCCCTAGCGATTTGAACTGTGACATCAACTTGTACAATCATTTCAAAGAGTATTTTCAGGTTGATTACAAAATTCCGATGTTTTTGTTCCATGCCGTAGGGAAGAACCCACCGCAACGTCACACAAAAGTTCTAAAGGACTATGAAGTTTTTAGAACAACCTTTTCCAAATCCGACAGTCCTCAAGTTGTGACGTATTTTACCTTTGGCCCAAAGCTTTGCTGGGGGCGGCATTCTCGGTGGCGTGCGCAATTTGATATTTTCAACGCTGACGGCACAACTGCTGTGACCAACCACGCTTGCCACTCATGGAGGCAGACACAAAATATCTACTGTGATCTGCAAGGCAAAGACGAAACCAGCGATCTTTTGGTTGTCGAAGGCAGCGCCGACACAGAAGCTTTTGCAAATATTGCCATGTGCCGAGGCGTTGAAGAAGTGCAGTCGGAGGGTCAGCAGTTTAATTTGACAAATGGCAATGCCTTCAACTTCTTAGTGAACAGCTCGGGCCAATTGTCCGGGAACCACATAATTACGGCAAAAAAGCCCGGCAAGAAACTAAAGAGCAAACAATTCAAAGAGCTAAAAAAATTCAAGTCCGAAGGGATTACTCTTAACCCCTTTATTTTGCCCAGTGACAATGACGAAGTAGAGTTTGGTTTGTGGTGGCCGACACACGCAGACAGCGTGGCTCTGAATTATGTGGCGGATGAAACCTCCGAAATCAAAGAGGTGGAACTCTCTGGGAAAGACAAGGTTGTTTATAGAAATGAGCTGACAACCGACGGCGATGACTTGGTTGTCTGGCAAAAATACCCGGAAACCTCTTCGGATCCCTATGACCTTAATCAGCCCATGCTGGTCTGCAGAAACAAGACGTCAAACGATCAAGATTTTACGGAGTTTCAAAGTTGTTGGCGTAATCAGGGCTTTGAAAGTAAAGTTTTTCCGCATTGGCTTGGCAACTTCAAAGCCATGAAGCCGAGTTCGAGGCTGACTGGTGTTGTGAACTTTAATTTGTTCGACGAAGGGATCTTGTACCTTCAAGCTATGAAACCGACCAATTTTGGCAACGTGAATGGCCAAGTCGTCGTCAATGTTTTCGACAGACATGGTGACGAGATCGATAGTTTGAATTTGGATGTCAGCGACAAGAAATGCCTGAGCTTTGAATTTTCGAAAAGCAAATTCGGGTCCGATATTGCTGCATTGAGGGTGAGGTCTACGGAAATCGACTTCACGGCAAACTTGCTGCAATGGAACTCTAAAGGAGCGACCTCACTCCAACATCTTTGGGGCTACTAGTAGAATACGACCAAGTGAAATGAACCGCTTAAAATTTTAAAGGACCGTGGATCGCTGTCGTTGTCGACTGCGACCCCTTTACCAACTTGAGTTCACACTGACGAACCCAGTGCAAAACATGGTCCATTAAAGTCTTGGATTACTTTGCCAAACTAGGAATTTTTGGCTCCGGCGGTAGGGATCGAACCTACGACCAATTGATTAACAGTCAACTGCTCTACCGCTGAGCTACGCCGGAACATGTGGGACCGTATAGCTATAAGATTTTCCGGCGTCCAGAGGGGGTGTTACATTTTTTTCGTTTTTGCCTCAGATTTTTTAAATGATCTCGAAAGGTGACGTAAATTCAATATCTTGGGTCGGTTTTGCCAAGCCACGTCCTGTTAGGTCAACGAGGTGTGCAAAGACATTTCGGGCGGCGGCTGACAAGAGCGCCGGGTTCACATCGGTATAGATCTTGAGCGCCAGTCCTTCGGCGGTGTCGGAGGCTTTGGATAGGGTGTCCAGGATCTCTTTTTCACGACCCCGTCGGTGCGTGATCAACCAGGTCAGGCGTCCATTGGGATCCTCAATCGGCGCGCCATGGCCTGCGTGAAACCGGCGCCATTGGCGCGCGGCCAAGAGATCGCAGGAGGCCATAAAGTCGGTGAGGTCTCCGTCTGGGGGCGATACCAGTGAGGAGGCCCAGCCCATGACGTGGTCTCCGGTGAAACAGATGTCTCCCCAAGCAAGGCTGATGTGATTGCCGAAATGGCCGGGGGTATGGAGGACCTCGAGTTGGCCGTCTTCGATGCCGATCTGATCGCCGTTGGCGACCAACACATCAGGCTTGAACGCGGCATCGACGCCTTCGCCGCCGCCCAGAAATCCCTGAGCCGAGAGTTTCTGCATAATTTTGCTGCGGCCTGCCAGATGATCCCCAAAGGCATAGATCGGCGCACCGGTGCGATCTGACAGCATCGAGGCCAGGGGCGAGTGATCCAGATGTGAGTGGGTCACGACAATCTTCGCGACTTTCTGCCCAGCCTCCAATGCCGCCAAAATCGCATCCAAATGGCGAGGATCGGCAGGGCCGGGGTCTATGATGGTGATCTCTGAGTGTCCCAGAAGATAGGTATTCGTGCCCCAATATGTCATCGGCGAGGGGTTCGGCGCCAGAATTCTGCGCAGGCCGGGGTCCAGCTCTTGGGCGATCCCGACTTCCGGGGCTTTGGCGTCAGTCATCTCTTTCCTTTCGGCACGTCTATGTGCATGGTTCTAGACATGAATTTCGATTGGCTCAAACGATACATGCCCCGCGGGATCTATGGGCGCGCAGCGTTAATTCTGATTTTGCCCGTGGTGACGCTGCAATTGGTGGTCTCGGTTGTGTTTATCCAACGTCACTTCGAAGGGGTGACGGAGCAGCTTACCGGCAATCTGGTGCGCGAATTGAACCTCGTTTTGGATGAGATGAACGCCTATGACACGCCGACAGCAGCCTTGGTTGGGACGCGAGAACTCACGCAGGGGTTGGATCTGAATGTTGCCTTTGATGCTGGTGCTATCAGCGGGTCTTTGCGGCGGTGGTTTGATTTCTCGGGTATCATCGTGACGCGTGAATTGAAGAACCGAGTTCCGGGTGTGTATGCGGTTCAGTTGCCGGATGATCGCTTTGTGAGGGTTTTGATTGAAACGTCACTGGGCATCCTTCGATTTGACTTTGCACGCGGACGAGTGTCGGCCTCTAATCCGCACCAGCTGTTGGTTAATATGGTCTTCTTCGGCGGACTTATGACATTGATTTCATTTATCTATCTGAGAAATCAATTGCGTCCGATCACTCGGCTTGCGACGGCAGCAGAGGCTTTCGGCCGAGGGCGAAAGTTAAGCTACAAACCAGAAGGTGCCTCTGAAATTCGTGCGGCTGGACAGACTTTTCTCGATATGCGGGCGCGGATTGAACGCCATCTAGAGCAGCGCACCTTGATGCTTTCTGGCGTCAGTCACGACCTACGCACGCCGCTAACGCGGTTGCGCCTGGGGCTGAGTATGCTGGAGGACGATGAACGCGAACCGCTTGAGCGCGACGTTGAAGACATGCAGCGGATGTTGGATGAATTTCTAACCTTTGCCAAAGACGCAGCCGAAGGGGATGCGGAATCGACCGACTTGGGACCGTTCGTGCGCACCATCGTCGAACTCGCAGCGACCCACGGGGCTGATGTGTCTTTGGAGCCCGTTTCAGATGAAATGCGGCTGTCGATCAGACGCGTTGCGATCCAGCGCGCGGTGGAGAACCTAATCAACAATGCTGTACGCTATGGTACGCGGGCGCGGGTGAGTCTGATTGAAGGCGAGAAACAGATCAAGATCCGTGTCGAAGATGATGGCCCGGGCATTCCAGAGGATCTTCGTGAAGAGGCCGTGAAACCCTTTGCCCGGCTGGACGCGGCGCGCAACCAGAACAAAGTCAGTGGTGTCGGTCTAGGTCTTTCGATTTCAGCCGATGTTGCCCGTGCGCACGGCGGGCGTTTGATGCTGGGGGACAGTCAGGATCTTGGCGGGCTTAAGGCCGATATCGTGCTGGTGAAATAGCACAGAGAGCCGGAAGGCTTCTTCACTATATCTGTGGGGTAATGGCGGAGAGACAGGGATTCGAACCCTGGAGACGGTTTCCCGCCTACACACTTTCCAGGCGTGCGCCTTCGACCACTCGGCCACCTCTCCGTGAGGCGCTGTTTAGCCAAAAGCGGTCAGGGGGTGCAAGGGGCAAAACACTCGGAATGAAAAGTTTTTTGCCCCTGCGGTTTGATCAGCGAATTCGCCTGAAAAATCAGGGCTTAGGCGTCTTTGGTCATGGCGTGCAAGATGCGCGCCCAGCTGCGGATGCCTTTGTGGAAGCTCTCGACATCGTATTTTTCGTTGGGCGAGTGGATTTGGTCGTCGTCCTTTGCAAAGCCAATCAACATCGCATCGGTGCCCAGAATCGTTTTGAAATGCCCGGCAATCGGGATAGAGCCGCCGCATCCGGCAAATGCCGCCGCCTCTGGCCATTCATCGCTGAGCGCTGCGCGGGCCTGTTCAAAGGCCGGGTGGTCCGTGGACATGGCCGACGCTTTGGATGCCCCATGACCTGTGAACTCCACGGTGCAGTCGCTTGGTAGCATGGATTGCACGTAGGCACGAAAGTTCTCGCGGATTTTCAGCGGGTCTTGAGTGCCAACAAGGCGGAAGCTAATTTTGGCGGAGGCTTGCGCGGGGAGGACGGTCTTAAAGCCATCGCCCGTGTAACCGCCGAGAATGCCGTTGGGTTCACAGGTCGGTTGCGACCAGAGTTTTTCAAGCGGCGTGCGGCCAGCTTCGCCGGCGGGCTCAGACAGATCCACATCGCCCAGGAAAGCGCCGTGATCAAAGTTCAGGGCCTCCCATTGGGCTTTGATCTCGTCGGTCAGCTCCGGCACCCCGTCATAAAAGCCCGGCACTGTCACGCGACCGTTCTCATCGTGCAGGCCTGCGATGATTTTAGAAAGAACTGCAATCGGGTTGCGCGCGAGACCGCCATACATGCCGGAATGCAGGTCCTTGTCGGCCGCCTTGATGGTCAGCTCTTCACCCAAGAGACCGCGCAAAGTGGTGATGATCGCAGGCGTCTTGCTTTGGAACAGTCCCGTATCGCAGATCAGAGCGATGTCGGACTTCAGCTCCTCGGCGTTGTCTTTGATGAAGGGCACCAGCGACGGCGATCCGCTTTCCTCTTCGCCCTCAAAGAAGAAGGTGATCTTGCAGGGCAGGGCGCCATGCTCGGCCTTCCACGCGCGGCAGGCCTCGACAAAGGTCATCAACTGCCCTTTGTCATCGGACGCTCCACGGCCGCGGATGAGTTTCACACCATCCGCGTCCTCGATGGCTGGCTCAAAGGGTGGCGAATCCCAGAGTTCTAATGGATCGACCGGCTGAACATCATAGTGTCCATAGAACAGAACATGCGGGCCCGCGCCGTCGATATGGCCGACGACCATAGGGTGACCGGGGGTGTCCCGTTTGGTCGCATCGATTCCCAAAGAGGTCAGATCTTTGACCAACCAATCCGCGGCATTTTGACAGTCCTGGGCAAAAGCCGGGTCGGTTGAAATTGACGGAATGCGCAATAAATCGAGCAGGCGGTCAGTCGCAGCATCGATATCCGCATCAATTCTATTCAGGACGGGTTGAAGATCCATGTCTCGAAACCTTTGAAAAATTGGAGTTTGCGTCACCCTAGCAAGGCAAGACTTGCTGTCTAGCCAAATACGCCTGTGGCATAACAATGTGTCGCATAGACAAAGCCCATGGAACGTATAAATTAATTGGTAAGTTATATACCTATATAACGAATGCCTATTTAAAATGCCTCGGGTTTCGCGTAGAAGTCCTTGGAAACGCAAGCTGCATAGCCAGCATATCGGAGGATAGCCCGTGGATTTTTCCGCTGCGCTCGACCAAGCCCTGACAAACCTTCATGACGAAGGCCGGTATCGTACCTTTATCGATATCGAACGTACCAAGGGTCATTTCCCTAAGGCGATCTGGAACAAACCAGATGGCACCAAGCAGGAAATCACTGTTTGGTGTGGCAATGACTATCTGGGTATGGGGCAGCATCCGGTTGTGCTTGAGGCGATGCATGAGGCGCTGGATGCCACAGGCGCGGGCTCTGGTGGCACACGCAATATCTCCGGCACGACTGTCTACCATAAGCGGCTTGAGGCCGAGCTGGCGGATCTTCACCAAAAAGAAGACGCGTTGCTCTTTACCAGCGCCTATATCGCCAATGATGCGACGCTTTCAACGCTGCCTAAGCTCTTTCCAGGGCTGATTATTTATTCGGACAACCTGAACCACGCCTCTATGATTGAAGGCATCCGCCGCAACGGTGGCGCCAAGCGTGTGTTCCGTCACAATGACCCAGAGCATCTGCGCGAGCTGATGGCCGCGGACGATCCCAAAGCGCCGAAACTGGTGGCCTTTGAGTCGGTCTATTCCATGGACGGCGACATCGGCCCGATTGAGGCGCTGTGTGATGTGGCCGATGAATTCGGTGCGCTGACCTATCTGGATGAGGTCCACGCTGTTGGACTCTATGGTCCGCGTGGCGGCGGTATCAGCGAGCGGGATCAACTGACCAATCGTCTGGACATCATTAACGGCACTTTGGGCAAAGCTTTCGGTGTGCAAGGCGGTTATATCGCGGCCAGCGCCAAGATGTGTGACGCTGTGCGCTCTTATGCACCGGGCTTTATCTTTACGACAAGCCTGCCACCTGTGGTCGCCGCTGGCGCAGCGGCCTCGGTTGCGCATCTGAAGAATGATCAAGACCTGCGCGACCGTCACCAAGCGGCTGCCAAAGTTCTGAAGCTACGTCTTAAAGGATTGGGCCTGCCGATCATCGATCATGGCACCCATATTGTTCCTGTGATGGTCGGCAATCCGGTCCACACAAAGGTTCTCAGCGACAAACTGCTAGAGGATCATGGGATCTACGTTCAGCCGATCAACTTCCCGACTGTTCCGCGCGGCACCGAGCGCCTGCGCTTTACGCCGTCTCCGGTACATGGTCCGGGCGAGATTAACGCGCTTGTACACGCAATGGACGAACTTTGGTCGCATTGTGCGCTGAATCGTGCCGAGCTCGCGGGCTAAAACTCACAAAACTCGCAAATATTGTTGCACTGTGTTACCTTAGGCACAATGAATGGGGGCAGCTCGAATCGGGGTAACAAATTCGAGCCCGTTTTGGCAGTGAGGCACGTAAGGGTATGATCGGGCGCAAAAAGCGCAAAACCGTTGAAGTAGACACAGGCCCAAAAGGCTTTGACGACTATGACGTCAGTCTTGGGGATCTGATGCGCGGAGAACGGGCGACCTTGGGCAAGTCGCTATTGGATGTGCAGCGCGAATTGCGAATTCGTGCATCCTATATATCAGCCATCGAAAATGCGGATCCCTCGGCGTTCGAGACGCCGGGCTTCATTGCAGGTTATGTGCGGTCCTACGCACGGTATCTGGGTATGAACCCGGAAGAGACCTTCGACAAATTCTGCCAGGAAAGCGGCTTCCAAACAGCTCATGGTATGGCGGCTGAGGCCTCGACCATGCGAAAGTCTGAGGCGACCGTGATCTCTCAGGCCAATCCTGATCCGTTTAAAGGGTCTAAAGGCCCGTATCTGCCCGAAAAAGAAAGTATGTTGGCCAATCTTGAGCCGCGTGCGATTGCCTCGAGCCTCGTGTTGCTCGCCTTGATCGCGGGTGTTGGCTATGGCGGCGTGAGTGTTGTGAATGAAATCCAACAAGTGCGCATTGTTCCAGTAGAGCAAACACCTGTGGTGCTGTCCGATCTGGATCCACTGACCTCGGCGCGCGAAGAAGAAAGCTTCTCGATGGCAGAGGCCTCTGGCGTGTTTAACCCACCTGCGCAGGATCTGGACCGTCTCTATCGTCCGCAAGCCTTGGATGTGCCGGTTTTGGTCGCGCGCGACGCGCCGATTTCCACGCTGAATCCGCAATCGGTCGGCGCGTTCACGCCAGAAGCGACCGTTTTGGCGACTGCAGACCTTTATCAGCCAGAAGTGCCTGCCGTCCCGCAGGTTGTCGAGGACACCCCGCCTGAGGTGGTGCTCTTTGCAGTGCGCCCATCTTGGCTTAGCATCAAAGCCGCCGATGGTTCGGTTGTCTTTGAAAACACACTGAATTCTGGCGGTGAAGTGCTTTTGCCAGCGTCTGAAACCGCACCGGTTTTGAAGGTCGCGGGGATGTCGGGCTATGTCTATATCCGTGTCGACGGAGAGATCTATGGTCCTGTGGGTCAGGGCTCGACCGTCGAACGTGATGTGGCGTTGGATGTGGACGCAATCACGCAGAGCTATCAGATCGCCGATTTGACAGCGGATCCTGAACTGGCGCGTGTTGCCTCGCTGATCACACCTCCGGGCGAACTGACCGTTTCCGAGTAACGGGACAAATCCACGCAAGCTTTGTAAATTCACACTCGCGCGCATTGCTCCTTTGTGCGCGCAAGACTACATATGCGTCAACGAGCACAGCGTTGAGTGATTGACCCATGTCCCTGAACCACATCCGTCCCTGGCGCACGATTGAGCGTCGAAAATCCCGTAAGATCATGGTGGGCAATGTGCCTGTCGGCGGAGACGCTCCGATCGCGGTTCAGACCATGACGAACACGATCACCTCGGATGCCTCGGCCACAATCAAACAGGTATTGGCGGCGGCTGACGCAGGGGCCGATATCGTGCGGGTCTCGGTGCCGGATGTGGACAGCTCCAAAGCGCTGAAAGAGATCTGCCGCGAGAGCCCGGTGCCCATCGTGGCCGACATCCATTTCCACTACAAACGCGGGATTGAGGCTGCTGAGGCAGGTGCCGCTTGTCTGCGGATCAACCCGGGCAATATCGGCGATGAGAAACGCGTCAAAGAAGTCATTAAGGCTGCGCGGGATCATAACTGCTCGATCCGTATTGGCGTGAATGGTGGGTCACTCGAAAAACACCTTCTGGATAAATACGGCGAGCCTTGCCCTGATGCGATGCTGGAATCCGGCCTCGATCACATTAAGATCCTGCAAGATAACGATTTTCACGAGTTCAAGATTTCGGTGAAAGCCTCTGACGTCTTCATGTCCTCAGCGGCCTACCAGATGCTGGCCGATGCCACCGACGCGCCGATCCACCTTGGGATCACCGAGGCGGGGGGCTTTGTGTCTGGTACGATCAAATCGGCGATTGGTCTGGGGCAGCTCTTGTGGATGGGCATCGGCGATACGCTTCGCGTGAGCCTCTCGGCAGATCCGGTCGAAGAGGTGAAAGTCGGCTTTGAAATCCTCAAATCGCTGGGCCTGCGCCATCGCGGCGTGAATATTATCTCTTGCCCAAGCTGCGCGCGGCAAGGTTTTGACGTAATCAAAACCGTTGAGGCTCTGGAAAAACGCCTGGAGCACGTGAAAACGCCGATGAGCCTGTCGATCATCGGCTGTGTGGTGAATGGGCCGGGTGAGGCCTTGATGACTGATGTCGGCTTTACCGGAGGCGGGGCTGGATCAGGGATGGTCTATCTGGCGGGCAAGCAAAGCCACAAGGTGGACAACGACAAGATGATTGATCACATCGTCGAGCAGGTCGAAACCAAGGCCGCCGAACTTGAGGCGGCCAAGGCAGAAGACGCGTAATCAGCCGCGTTTCCCAGCGACCATCTGCTGCATACCTTCCAAAGGCACATAGCCGCGCAGAAGCTCGTCTTGCATCACAAAACTTGGCGTGCCCGAGATCTGAAGACGCTGCGCTAGCGCACGGGTTGTGGCGATCTCTTCGCGCACGGCGTCGCTGTTCATATGCGCAAGGATTTGGGTGGCGTCGAGGCCAAGCGTGGTGGCAAGACGGGACAGGGTGACTTCGTTGGCGGCCGACCGCATGGTGATCAGAGCATCATGGGCGGCTTTGTAAGAGTCGTCTCCGGCGATCTGTTTCACCGCAATCGCGAATTGCGAGCTGCGCAGGGAATCTTCGCCGAGGATTGGAAATTCCTTCATAATCAAGCGGATATTGCCATCTGTCTTGACCAGTTCGGCCACATCATCATGCGCGCGGCGGCAATAGCCGCAGCGGTAATCGACAAACTCCACCAGCGTGATGTCGCCCTCTGGGTTGCCGCCGATCCAGCTGTAGCCGTCGTTAAATATGTCTTCGGCGTTGACAGACACCAGCGTCACGTCCTGTTGCGCTTGCGCTTCGGCTTGACGGGATTCCGCGATGTCGACGGCTTCGAAGATCACTTCGGGATTGTCCAAGAGATAGGCACGAATTTCGCCGCGGAGCGCGGTTTTCTCGTCTGCGGACAGGCTTGCCAGATCGAAATTCGGCGCGTCCTGTTCGCGTGTGGAATAGACCGCAGCGGCCAAGAGCAAAGTGGCAACGGCCAGGCCGGCCAGAAGGGCGTTTTTCACGTATCTCTCCGTTATTTCTTTCGCGCCGCGCGCTTTGCGGCCAGCAATATATCATCCGCTCGACGCCAGCCAGCAGAACCTTGTGGTAAAAGACCGACAGCGCGTTTGGCATGGATGCCCGCGTCTTTCATACGGCCTTGCAAGGCATAGCGTTCTGCTGTCGCGACCGCCGCCATGCCTCGATTGCCCAGCGCCGCATAGGCCGCGCCCAGATCGCGCAGCACGCGGGAATCCCGGAAATCGATGCTACGGGCTTTTTCAAGGACAGCACGCGCTTCTTTATAGCGCTTAAGGGACAAGAGCGCGCGCCCATAGCCCCCCAGGCAAAGCGAATTGTTCGGGGCAAGGTCCGCAGCGCGTTTATAAGCTCGCAAGGCCCCTTGCTGATCGCGGCTTTCAATCAGGATCTGACCTTTGAGTTCATAGAGGAACGGATCTCGGGGCCGCATGGCAATCGCTTGGTCCAGCGCGGCGATCGCTTTGGATTTCTGCGACTGGCGATGATACATGATCGCCTCGCGCATCAGGCGCACGTCTTTGCTTGGGCTAGTTTTCAACGTGCGCTTTGTCCATTTCGGCGGGCGTTCAAAGGCAGACAGCTTGCCCTTGGCGCGACCAAACCAATATTGTGCAGTGGCGTCCTCATCCCCGTCATGGACCAGAGCTTGCGCGCCAGCTTTTGCGGCGCGGATCCGGTCTCGGGTCAACGGGTGGCTGCGCACATAGGGGTCTTGGCGCGATGTGTTCAGGAGTTCCTGACCTTCAAACAGCTCAAGTACGTCAATCGTGCCCTGCGTATTGACCCGCGCGGTCTTCATATAGCGCAGGGCGGATTTATCGGCCGAGGCTTCTTCAGCGCGGGTATGGGCCAGAAAGTTCCTTTGTGCAGAAGAGTTTACGCCAAGCGCGAGGCCAACACCCAGCTCAGGATTACCTGCCGCTGCACCTGCGATGGCCGCGAGCACGCCACCAAGGCTCGCCGCTGTCCTCGCAGAGCCAAAGTTCTGCATCCGACGGGTGATATGTCCATTGGCGATATGGGCGGCCTCATGCGCGATCACGGCCTGCAACATCGCAGCGTTGTCGGTTTTTAAGATTAGGCCTGAGTGCAAGAATATGTGGCGGTTATCCACTACGAAGGCATTCAGTTTGTTGTCGTCGATCACCAAGACGCGCACGTTGCTGCCAAGCCCTGCCGCCGCAAGAATGGGTTTGGCAAGCTGGGCCAGAGAATACTCGATATCAGGGTCACGAATGATCGTGGCTGCGCGGGCAGGGGCTGTCACCATCACAAAGGTCAAGGCCGCAAGGAAAATGCTCGCGAAGATGGTCAAGCGTGTTGACGCTTTGGTCAGAAAAGGCTCAAAGATCATGGGCGTACCAGAGAGGAATTTCATGCGTAAGTCCAGTCGCAGCACCGTTGATCCCTTTATTGTGATGGATGTCATGGAGGCCGCCCGCAAGGCAGAGGCCGCAGGCGAGCATATCATCCATATGGAGGTCGGCCAGCCCGGCACAGCCGCGCCTCAGGCCGCTCAGCGCGTTCTTGCCGAGACCATGCGGAAAGATGCCATGGGCTACACGGTGGCCTTGGGGTTGCCCGCGTTGCGCGCTCGGGTCGCGCAGCTTTATGGCGACTGGTATAACGTCGATCTGAACCCTGAGCGGATTGTTGTGACTTCGGGGAGCTCGGCAGCGTTTCTCTTGACCTTTACGGCGCTTTTTGATGCGGGGGATACTGTGGCGATTGGCGCGCCGGGGTATCCGAGCTATCGTCAGATCCTAAAAGCCTTATCGCTCAATCCACTGGATTTACGCTCTGCGCCGGAAAACCGTTTGCAGCCTGTGCCGGATGATTTCGCGGATCTGGATATCGCTGGTTTGATGGTAGCCTCTCCGGCCAATCCGACGGGGACGATGCTAGATAAACCCGCGATGCAAGCGCTGATTGATGCGACCCATGCCAAGGGCGCGAGTTTTATCAGTGACGAGATTTATCACGGTATTGAATATGAGGCCAAAGCCGTCACTGCGCTTGAGCTGACTGATGATTGCTATGTGATCAATTCCTTCTCGAAGTATTTCTCGATGACCGGCTGGAGGATCGGCTGGATGGTCGTTCCTGAGGATCATGTACGCTCGGTCGAACGTCTGGCGCAGAACATGTTCATCTGCGCGCCGCATGTGTCTCAGGTGGCAGCACTGGCGGCGATGGATGCCACCGATGAGCTTGAGGCCAATATGGCTGTATATCGCGAAAATCGGCGTTTGATGCTGGAAGGGCTGCCAAAGGCTGGCTTCACCAAGTTCGCGCCGCCCGATGGGGCCTTTTACGTCTATGTCGACGTGAGTGACTTTACCGACGACAGCCGCGCGTTTGCGGCCGAGATCCTTGCGAAGGCGAAAGTCGCCGTCACCCCGGGTCTGGATTTCGATCCAGAGCGAGGCCATAGCACGCTGCGCTTCTCTTATGCGCGTTCAAGCGCCGATATTGCTGAGGGATTGTTGCGGCTTGAGACATTTATGCGTGAACGCAGCCATCTTTAAGTTCTCAGCGCCGCCTGTCTGATGTAGTCTCTTTGGAAACAACCAAAGAGTTGGACCATGAGCAGACTTCGATCTTTTTGTCTTGGGCTTTGTGCCCTCGCTAGCCTTGCCGCGCCTGCGTCTGCGCAGGATTTCACGGCGTTGGCGCGGGTGGATGTGGCCAATAGCGCCATTTCTGATGCTCGCCGTGGCGGCGTTCAGATCGATCTGTCTTTGTCCCAAGGCCTGCCTTGGAGGATATTCACTCTGGATGAGCCACGCCGTTTGGTGATCGATTTCAGAGAGGTCGATTGGACGGGCGTCAACGCTGATGCATTGGATCAAGCCAAGAATATCTCGGACGTGCGCGTTGGGGCTTTTCGTCCGGGGTGGAGTCGTATGGTCGCAGATCTGAGCGTGCCCATGGTACTCAAGACCGCGGAGATGAAGCTCGGCGACGGGCAGGGGCCAGTTGTGTTGTCCGTGCGCTTAGAGGCGGCTAGTGCTGAGGACTTCTCCGCGAAGGCCGGCGCGCCCAATGATCCGCGCTGGGATCTGCCCGAGGCCGCGATCACGCGTGAGGACCGAGAGGCAAAACCTGACTGGGCACCGACGGTGATTGTCTTGGACCCGGGCCATGGCGGTATTGATCCGGGGGCCGAGCGTGGGGAATGGTCGGAAAAGCAGATCACCCTGCAGTTCGCGCGTGAATTGCGCGACACTCTACGCCGCGCTGGCAATTTTGAGATCATTCTGACGCGGCGCGAAGATACCTTTGTGTCTTTGGAACGTCGTGTCGCCATCGCCCATGAAGTCGCGGCTGACATATTCATTTCGCTCCACGCAGACACAGTGCTGGAAGGCTACGCACAAGGCGCGACCGTCTATACCCTGTCTGACGAGGCCAGCGATGCTGCGTCCCAGTATCTGGCCGAGCGTCACAACCGGTCAGATGTGCTCTCTGGCATTGATTTGACGGGCACAGAAGATCAGGTGGCAGAAGTCCTATTGGATATCGCCCGCCGCGAAACGGCCCCACGGTCAGAACGGCTCGCAAAAGCGATGGTTCTGGGCATGCAGGGCGCGGTTGGGGAATTGAACAAACACCCTTACCGTCAGGGCGGGTTTTCGGTGCTGAAAGCCGCCGACATCCCCTCGGTTCTGATCGAGATCGGCTTCATGTCCTCTGAACGTGACCTCGCCAACATCACCGACCCCGCGTGGCGGCAGGCATTGGCCAATGGCATACGCGACGGGCTGCAGGCCTGGGTGGTAGCGGATGAAACCGCGCGCAATCTCACGAACAACTGACTGATATACGCGAAAAACCGCAGATTTTTCCCCTTGTTGTGTTTTGACCCCTTTGTCATCCACAGCTATACAAAACCAGCAACAAGCCAGGGTTCAAAGTGATTAGATTTATACTCTCTTTCTTCGGGGGCATCTTCACATTCGTGACGATGGGGATCGCTGTGGTCGCCCTGTCCATTGGCGCGGTGCTCTATATCTATAGCTATGACCTTCCGAGCCATGAATCCCTGGCGCAGTATCAGCCGCCTACGATCAGCCGGATATATTCCCGCGAAGGGCGCATCATCGACGAATTCGCCAAAGAGCGGCGTCTTTTTGTCCCGGCCGAAGAGATCCCGGATCTAGTGAAACAGGCCTTCATTTCGGCCGAGGATAAGAACTTTTATCAGCACGCGGGCTACGACGCGCGCGGCATTGCGGCGGCCTTTGTCGAGGCCGTTCGGTCCCGCGGTCAAAACGTGCGCGGTGCGTCGACGATCACCCAGCAGGTGATGAAGAATTTCCTTTTGTCTGGCGACCGTCAGATCGAGCGGAAGATAAAAGAAATCATCCTCGCGACCCGCATCGAAGAGACGCTGGATAAGGAAAGTATCCTCGAACTTTACATGAACGAGATCTTCCTTGGACAGAACTCTTATGGGGTGGCTGCGGCGGCACAGACCTATTTCAACAAGACACTGTCAGAGCTTGCGCCGCATGAGGCAGCGACGCTTGCGTCCATGCCAAAAGCGCCATCTCAGTTCCATCCTGTACGCCGTAAAGAGAGACTACTAAGTCGGCGTGACTTCGTTCTGAAGGAGATGAAGGAAAATGGCTATATCACTGAAGACGTTTATGAAATTGAAGTAGCTCAACCATTACTTTCAGTTCAAAATGGTGACTATGACAGCTTCCGCTCTGCGCTGCCTTCCAGAGACTATTTCACCGATGAAATCCGCCGCCAGCTGAGCCGCGATTTTGGTGAGGAAGAGTTCTTTACCGGTGGCATGGCCGTACGCGCGACGCTTGATCCAGAGCTTCAGAACGTGGCCGCGACGGCCTTGCGACACGCGCTTGAGAAGTATGACCGTGACCAAGGTGTTTGGCGGGGAACCGGCAAAACCATCTCGACCGATCTGCTGAATGACGAGGCCGCATGGCGCGAAGCACTCCGCGACGTCGAAGTCCCGCGCGACATTGATTTGGACGGAAAATGGCACCCTGCCGTGGTGCTTTTTGTCGGCAATCGCGACGCGCGTATCGGCATCGAAGGCGTGCCAGATGACGCCGATGGGCACTTCATCAACCCAACCGATGTGACCTGGGCGCGCAAGCAGCTTGAGGACGATGAACTCGGCCCGCAAGCCAAGGTCGCCGGCGACCTTTTGCGCGAAGGTGAAGTGGTGCTTGTGCGCGAAGTGAAAGACGAAGACGGCAACTTTGAACGCTGGTCTTTGCGGCAGGTGTCAGAGGTTCAGGGTGGCTTTATGGCCATGGACGTGAACAACGGTCGCGTACTCGCGATGCAGGGTGGCTTCAGCTACGAGCAGTCGGTTTTCAACCGCGCGACTCAGGCGCGGCGACAGCCTGGCTCGAGTTTCAAACCTTTCGTTTATGCTGCAGCGCTGGACAGTGGCTACTCTCCGGCCACAATTGTTATCGATGCGCCGATTGAGATCGATACACCTGAAGGATTGTGGCGGCCGAAAAACTCGTCCGACAAATTCTATGGCCCTACGCCTTTGCGAACAGGGATCGAGTACTCTCGGAACTTGATGACCATCCGCCTCGCGAAAGAGATCGGGATGGAAACCGTCGCTGATTACGCCGAACGCTTTGGCGTCTATGACGATATGAACCCCTTCCTTGCGAACTCATTGGGGTCCGAGGAAACCACGCTCTACAAGATGGTTGCGGCCTACGCGATGTTTGCCAATGGCGGCGAGCGCGTGGAGCCGACGCTTGTGGACCGTGTTCAGGACCGCGCGGGCCAGACGATTTATCGCCACGACCAGCGTTCGTGCGAGGACTGTGCTTTTGCAGAGCTCGCGGCTGACAGCAGCCCTCGTATCACCAGCAATCGTGAGCGGGTTATGGATGCGATCACCGCCTATCAACTGACCTCTATGATGCGTGGCGTTGTGGATCGGGGCTCGGCCTCTCGGGCGATCAACCTGGATGTGCCTGCAGCGGGCAAGACCGGCACCACCAACGAAGCGAAGGACGTCTGGTTCGTGGGCTTTACTAACACGATGGTGGCGGGTTGCTACATTGGCTATGACACGCCGACACCTTTGGGGCGCAATACCTTTGGCGGCAATACCTGTGGGCCAGTGTTCAACGAATTCATGCAAGCGGCGGTCGAGAAATACGGCGGCGGTGCTTTCCGCGTGCCACCGGGTGGTCAGTTCATCAATATTGACCGCTTCTCTGGTGCACAGCTCTCGCCTGAGGCCTCTGGAGACAATGTTGTGGCGGAATACTTCCGGCTTGGCGAAGAGCCTGTCTTTGGCGTGGCCTTTGACGGCGGCTTTGCGATGGGCTCAAACCTGCCGCTCTTTGACGAGGTCGACACAGAGGTCGTGACCGAAGTCATCACCTCGACGGGTGAAAGCACGGTTGTGACGCCAAGCGCCTCTTTCGGCACGCTCAGTTCGGGCGGCCTTTATTAACCTATAACAGCGGTGGATTGGGGGCAGGGGCGCTTGCCCCTCTTTGGCCTCTGGTCTATCACGCAGATTAAGAATGATAGACAGGACAATCCCATGCGCGCCGAGGTTCAAAACACCGTCACGGAGATCGAGAAATCCGTGGATCTGCTGAAACAGCGGCTGAACTGGGAGACCGCGGAATTCCGGCTTGAGGAATTCAACGCGCGGGTTGAGGATCCGAACCTTTGGGATGACGCCGAGGCCGCGCAGAAACTGATGCGCGAGCGTCAGTTGTTGGTGGATGCCATTGATGGCGTGAAACAGCTGGAGACGGAGCTGTCGGACAACATCGAGCTTATTGAATTGGGCGAGATAGAAGAGGACGACGAGGTCATCGCAGAGGCCGAGGCGGCCATTGCGGCGCTGGCGATCACGGCGGCGGAAAAAGAGCTGGAGGCTCTGCTGGATGGCGAGGCGGATAGCAACGACACCTTCCTTGAGATCAACTCAGGCGCGGGTGGCACGGAGAGCTGCGACTGGGCTTCGATGCTGGCGCGCATGTATGTGCGGTGGGCTGAAAAGCGCGGCTATACTGTTGAGCTACAGTCCATGACCTCGGGCGAAGAGGCTGGGATTAAGTCGGCGGCCTATAAGATCTCGGGCCACAACGCCTATGGCTGGCTGAAGTCCGAAAGCGGCGTGCATCGTCTGGTGCGGATTTCGCCCTTTGATAGTGCTGCCAAACGGCATACGTCCTTTAGTTCTGTCTGGGTTTATCCGGTGGTCGACGACAATATCGAGATCGAAGTGAACCCAGCCGATATTCGTATCGACACCTATCGCTCCTCGGGTGCCGGTGGTCAGCACGTGAACACGACGGACTCGGCCGTGCGGATCACACACATCCCCACTGGGATCGTTGTGACCAGCTCTGAGAAGTCTCAGCACCAGAACCGCGATATCGCGATGAAGGCTCTGAAATCGCGGCTCTATCAGCAAGAGCTGGATCGTCGGAATGCGGCCATCAACGAGGCGCATGAGAGCAAAGGCGACGCGGGCTGGGGTAACCAGATCCGGTCGTATGTTCTGCAGCCTTATCAGATGGTGAAGGATTTGCGCACGAACCACGAGACCTCGGACACCAAAGGGGTTCTGGATGGGGATCTCGATGGGTTTATGGCCGCGACATTGGCGTTGAACGTGTCTGGTAAGTCTCGGGCGGATGCGCAGGCTGAGGATTAATTCCCTGGGGCTCTGCCCCAGACCCCGGGATACTTTCAGCAAGAGAAAAAGATGCGGTATCGCATAAAAAAGGGCGCCTAGGCGCCCATTTTTGTTTGGATATTTGGCTTAGTTAATGTGCGCCTCGGGCGAGCGCAGCAACGCCTGTTCGCGCGACTTCGACAAGGCCGAGTGGGCGCATGAGATCTGCGAATGCGTCGATCTTTTCTGGCGCGCCGGTGAGCTCGAAAACGAAGCTTTCTAGCGTCGTATCCACCACATTGGCGCGGAAGATGTCGGCCAGACGCATGGCTTCGACGCGCTTGTCGCCTTCGCCTGCGACTTTGAAGAGGCCCAGCTCGCGTTCCACTGATGGACCTTCGACTGTCAGGTCATGCACCTCATGAACAGGCACAATGCGGCCCAGCTGGGTTTTGATCTGTTCGATGATCTGCGGTTTGCCTTTGGTGACAATGGTGATGCGCGAGGTGTGACCGGTGTGGTCGACCTCTGCCACTGTGAGGCTTTCGATGTTGTAGCCACGGCCCGAGAAGAGGCCGATGACTCGCGCCAGCACGCCAGGCTCGTTGGTCACGAGGACCGCCAGCGTGTGCACCTCTTCGACATCCGAGAAGGTCGGGCGGAGGTTATAGGCGGAGTGGCTTGAAGCGCCTTTTTTGATTTTTAGAGCAGCCATAATCGAATTTCCTTAAACTAGAACCGCGCCGCCGGATTGGATGACGCCCTGGGTTTCGGCTTCGCCCAGAAGCATTTCATTATGCGGCTTGCCCGACGGGATCATCGGGAAGCAGTTCTCGTGTTTTTCCACCAGACAGTCGAAGATAACCGGGCCGTCATGCGTAATCATCTCCATGATCGCGTCATCCAGATCGTCGGGGTCTGAGCAGAGAATACCCTTGGCGCCAAAGGCCTCGGCGAGTTTGACGAAATCGGGCAGGGCTTCGGACCAGCTGTGGCTGTAGCGCTCACCGTGCAGCAGTTCCTGCCACTGGCGCACCATGCCCAGGCGTTCGTTGTTCAGGATGAACTGTTTCACCGGCAGGCGGAACTGCACCGCGGTGCCCATTTCCTGCATGTTCATGAGCCACGAGGCCTCGCCCGCGACGTTGATCACCAGCGCGTCAGGATGCGCCAGTTGCACGCCGATAGAGGCCGGGAAGCCATAGCCCATGGTGCCCAGACCGCCAGACGTCATCCAACGATTTGGATCGTCAAAGGTCAGGTATTGTGCGGCCCACATCTGGTGTTGGCCGACCTCGGTCGTGATGTAGCGGTCGTATTTCTTGGTCAGCTCTTCAAGGCGCACAAGCGCGTGCTGCGGCTTGATGGTTTTGCCTTCTTGCTTGAAGTCCAGACATTTGATCGCGCGCCACTGATCGATCTGCGCCTGCCATTTCGCAACCGCTTCTTTGTTGGTCTTGCGGCCACGGGACTTCCAGACTTTGAGGATATCTTCCAGCACGTGACCCACATCGCCGACAATCGGGATATCGACGCGGATGACTTTGTTGATCGAGCTTGGGTCGATGTCGATATGCGCTTTCTTGGAGTTCGGCGAGAAGGCCGAGATCAGACCAGTGATCCGGTCATCAAACCGCGCGCCGATGTTGATCATCAGGTCGCAGTCGTGCATCGCCATATTGGCTTCATAAAGGCCGTGCATGCCGAGCATGCCGATCCAGTTTTTGCCAGAGCCCGGATAGGCGCCCAGACCCATCAGGGTCGAGGTGATCGGGAAACCCGTGGTGTCCACAAGCTCGCGCAACAATTGGCTGGCCGCAGGGCCAGAATTGATGACGCCGCCGCCGGTGTAAAACACAGGGCGCTCAGCCTGTTCCATCAGTTCGACAAGCGCCGTGATCTCGGTGATGTCACCCTTGAGCTGAGGCTCATAGTGGCTGGTATTGGTTTCCTGACGGGTGGTGTAGGTGCCCGACGCGAATTGCGTATCTTTTGGGATGTCCACCAAAACCGGACCCGGACGACCAGAGCGCGCCACATGGAACGCCTGATGCAGGGTTTCCGCAAGCGTGTCGGTTTCCTTGGCCAGCCAGTTGTGTTTCGTGCAGGGGCGGGTGATGCCGACGGTGTCTGCTTCTTGGAAAGCGTCAGAGCCGATCATGAAGGTCGGCACCTGACCAGACAGAACCACAATCGGGATCGAGTCCAAGAGCGCGTCGGTCAGACCGGTCACCGCATTGGTCGCGCCTGGGCCAGAAGTTACCAGCGCAACGCCGACCTTGCCGGTTGAGCGCGCATAGCCTTCGGCTGCGTGAACCGCGCCTTGCTCGTGGCGCACCAGAATGTGCTTGATGTCATTCTGCTGAAAGATCTCGTCATAGATCGGTAGGACGGCGCCACCGGGATATCCGAAGACTGTGTCCACGCCCTGATCTTTCAGAGCTTGAACTACCATTTTCGCGCCGGTCATCTGACGTGCCATTTTCTTCTCCGTTCACACCGTTTGTCGGTTTTGCGTGCGTTATGTACAAAAAAGCCCCCGAGGATCTCGGGGGCGCATGGTTTCCATTATGGTGTCCGTTACCGGTCCATGCGCCTATTTCCTACAATGACGACTAGGTCGCGCATCCGTTGGGTCCTTCTTGCGTTCGCGGGCGACATTATGGCTGTGGATAAGGGGCGTCAACCAAGAAAACGGAAATTTCCGCAAAAATATGGACATTAAATTACCAATGCGACGCCAATTTGCGCAACTTTGATAAAGAATGATGTAGTTCGTGGTAATTTATGTGAGTTTTGGGCGGGTTTTCGGGCTAATAACCGATCCCCGGACCCTGCAAAAGCCCATGTTCCATCGCATAACGAGTCAGTCCGGCGGTCGAACTGATGCCGAGTTTCGATTTGATATTCTTGCGGTGGGTCTCGACCGTGCGCACCGAGATGTTGAGTTCGAGTGCGACTTCCTTGTTGGATTTACCCTGAGAGAGCTGCAGCAGCACCGTTTGTTCTCGACTGGTGAGCTGTTCGCGTGCCTCGTCATCCTGCGGCTCGAGTGAGAATTTCGCACCGGTACAGAGGTAGCGTTCCCCGCGCATCACCGTGTCGATGGCGGTTTTGATCTCCTCGGTCGGCACGTCCTTTAGGACATAGCCCCGAGCGCCATGTTGCAGGGCGGTCGCGATATATTCGGGACTGTCGTGCATCGAGAGGATCAGGATGCGGGTATCGGGCGCGGTCTCGAGGACCATTTCCGTTGCCGCCAACCCGCCGATGTCGGGCATATTTAGGTCCATCAGGACCACATCGGCCTCATGGGTTTTGAGGTGCTCAATGACCTCTCGGCCATTCGAAAGCGTGGCCGAGACCTCGATGTCGTCATAGCTCTCGAGGATCGCTTGAATGCCCTGCGCGACCATCGGGTGGTCATCGACAATCACTACGTTGGTTGCACTCATCAATTGGCCTTTCTTTCAGTGGTCTCATCCACGGCATCCGCGTTGAGGACCTGGGCGAGGGGGACTTCGGCTTCGATCACTGTACCAGATTTGCTCGACAGAATGCGAAGCGTGCCGTTCAGCTGTTCGATGCGTTCCTGCATGTTGCGCAGCCCCAAGCCGCTGGATTGTTTGGACCGGTCACGCGACTGGGTAAAGCCGCGCCCGTTGTCGCTGATGCGCAAAGTCGCGCCACGTTTGTGGCTGCGCACGTCGATGGAAACATCGGTTGCGCCGGAATGGCGCTCGATATTGGTTAGTGCTTCTTGTGCAATACGATAGAGGGAGAACTTCGCGTCCGCATGCAGACGATTGCGGAACGGTACAGTGTGAAATTCTGTTTTAATTCCGGTTCTTTCGCCAAATTCTTCAGTCAAAGCTTTAAGTGCGGGGCCAAGTCCAAGGTCATCGAGAACTCCGGGCCGTAAGTCTCTGGAAATACGACGAACTTCTTGAATGGCTGTAGAAAGGTGCTCCATGCCTGTATCCAAAGAGTCTCCGGCCTTTTCATCGCCGCGTGCGAGGCGGCGGCGGGCTGCGTCCAAGGCGTATCTGACGCCAACAAGGATCTGGGAAATACCGTCATGCAACTCGCGCGCCACGCGGCCGCGCTCTTCTTCTTGGGCGTCAAAGACCCGCTGGGTGAGGGCTTTGAGCTTCACATCTGCAAGGCGACGTTCGCGGATATTGAGCGTGAGACCAGAGGCAAAGACCAACAGAACGGCGGCCAGGGCAATGCCGAGAATATAGAAGAACGTCGTTCGGATCCGTTGCTCCACGCCAGCACGGGCCGCGGCGACAGTCGCTTGAACATCGTCGATAAAAATGCCGGTGCCGACAACCCAGCGCCAATCCTGCAAGCCTACAGAATAGGACACCATCGTCGCGGTTTCTCCGGTGCTGGGTTTGGGCCAGTCAAAGGTGTGATAGCCGCCGCCTGTACGGGCGATTTCGATAAGCCGGTCGGTGATCTCAATCCCATTGCGATCACGTAGACCGGCCCAGTTCTTGTTGATCAGCTCTGTTTGACGAGGGCTCACAAGGTTGTTGCCGTCATAATCAAAGACAAAGAAATAACCGTCCTGTCCGTAGATCATGGCCGACAGCACCTGCGTCACCTCAAGCATCGCTGCCTCGTTGTCGGGTAGGGCGGGCCCGTAGATATTGCCGAAAGCGGTCCGTGCAATAGAGAGGTAGTTTTTCAGCTCGGCCTTCTTGGCCTCGATCAACTGCACCTCAAGCGACTTGATCTCTTGTTCCGCCAAGGCGCGTGATTGAATGGTCACCAGAATAGAAATCGCCGCCACCGCCATGATCAACGGCAGTGTCGCAAGCAAGAAAAGCTGTTGGCCGTAAGACAGCCGGAAGAGATTTAGTAAGCGAAACATCACGATTCGATGGGTGGAATTGCGCTCGAACCATAGCTTGAAACCCTTAGGCGGCGTCAATTCCATATATTTTTTGTGCGTAATTTCGGGCATTTGCAGCTTTTCTACGCAGTTTTCGGCTGTCCCTACGTAGTTGTTGGTATTTTATCTTGACCCCCGCTGCGTCTAGGCTCGGCACACTGAGATCCGCCACCGCACGGAGTTATGTGCGTGGCTAAATAGAAATCGGGAGGTACATTCTATGGATCGTCGTTCTTTTCTGAGAACATCTGCACTCGGTGGCTCTGCAGCAGCAGCGTCCACTCTGGCGGCACCAGCCTATGCTCAGGGCAAACGCACCCTGACCATGGTAACATCTTGGGGCCGTGGCCTCGCAGGTGTTTTTGACGCGGCTGTTAAGACTGCGGAAAACGTCACAGCAATCACCGACGGTCAGCTGACCATCGACGTGAAAGCAGCGGGCGAACTCGTTGGCGCATTCGAAGTATTTGACGCGGTGACTGCAGGTCAGGCTGACATGTATCACGCGGCGGACTACTACTTCGTCAACCAACACCCAGGTTTTGCGTTCTTCACCGGCGTGCCTTTCGGCATGACCGCGACTGAACTCAACAACTGGTACTACCACGGCAACGGCCACGCTCTGCATGACGAGCTGGGCGAAATCTTTGGTCTGAAGTCCTTCCTGGCGGGTAACACCGGTACACAGGCGGGTGGCTGGTTCCGTAAGGAAATCACTGGCCCAGAAGACTTCAACGGTCTGAAGTTCCGTATGCCAGGCCTCGGCGGTAAAGCGCTGGGTTACATGGGCGCATCCGTTCAGAACCTTCCAGGTGCTGAAGTGTACCAAGCGCTGGCATCCGGCGCGATCGACGGTACCGAGTGGATCGGCCCTTGGGCGGACGAAAAGGCTGGTTTCCAGGAAATCACCAAGTTCTACTACACTGCGGGCTTCCACGAGCCAGCGGCGGGTCTGTCCGTTGCGATGAACCGCGAAGTGTTCGAAAGCCTGAGCGCGTCTCAGCAGGCAGCTGTTGAAGTTGCTGCTGGCCACGCGAACGTATGGAACCTGTCTCAGTACCTGAACAACAACGGTGCAGCGCTTGAGCGTCTGAAAGCCGGTGGCGTTAAGGTTCTGGAATTCCCAGACAGCGTTTGGGATGCAATGGGCACCGCGTCCCAGCAGGTTTATGACGAGTTCATGGGCGACGAGATCTTCAAGAAGATCTACGACGACTACACCGCATCCATGAAAGCGTCCTCTGGCTGGCTGACCGACTCCGTTGGCGCATACCGCGCACAACGTGACCGCGTTCTGGGCTAAGGCCTGACGGCTGACGTAATAGGGGGCCTTCGGGTGTTGCCCGTGGGCCCCAACATTTTACGCGACAGCACTTAATCACACTAAACTGAGGGAATTGGGGATCATGCTGGACGCGATCGTCTGGTTATTCGCAAGCCTAGGGTCCGCTTTCACGGATTTCTTCGCGGCGTTAACGCAACCGGCTTTGTGGCTGAGCTGGACCGGTGGGCTGGAAACCACCGAGGACAAACAGGCCTTGATGCGCTTTGTCTATTATGGCGGATCTAAAGAGTTTTTCTTTGTCGTCTTCACGGCATTCATTTTTCTGACAGCAGCAGGCCTCTGGCGCCGCGCCATTATGTGGCGGTCCGTGCGCGTTCTGGAGGGCCTTGCGAACGGGATCGGGCGGTTCTTTGCCTGGGCTGGCCTTTTGATGGTGCTGCAGCAGATCGTCATCGTCTTCATGCAGCGGATCTTTACCGCGGCGCAGATCTCTTTCGGCTTTGGCAGCACCTTTAGCCAAGACGTGAGCTGGTGGGCCGAAGAGCTGAAGCTTTACAATGCGATGATCGTTGCGATGTGTGCGACCTATACGTTTGCCCAGGGCGGGCACGTGCGAGTGGACCTTGTCTACTCCGCGGTCAGCTATCGCACCAAGAAGATCATCGACATGGTCGGCTCTCTGATTTTCATGATGCCTGCCGCTGTGATCACTTGGATGTATGGCTGGTACTTTATGTGGCGTCACCTTGTGACCCCGAAGGTCTCGGCATCCGATCAGATCGATCTATTGATGCGCAAGTCGCGCATTCTGAAGTGGAACGTAGAAACCATCGGCTTCTCGCCCAACGGGTTTAACGCCTACTTCCTGTTCAAAATCCTGCTCGTTGCATTCGCAGGCCTCGTGTTCCTGCATGCGATCGCCTTCTTCTACCGCTCATATCTTGAGTACGTCGAAGGCCCCGAGAGCGAAGGCAAGTACCTTGACCGAGACAGCCTCGGCGAAGGTGAAGAAGCCTACGAAGGCACGCACTGAGGTATAGGGAACCAAGACTATGTTATTCGGACTTGATGGGGTCGAAATCGGCCTGATTATCGTCTTCCTCTGCCTCTTTGGAGGCATTCTATCTGGCTTCCCGGTGGCCTTTGCAATCGGCGGTGCGGGGGTGATTTCATTCGGGATCATCGCGGCGCTGGACAGCGCGGGTCTGTTGATCCACCAGGCGATTGATACGGGATCGGCGGCTTATGCGGATCTGATTGCACAGGGGATCAAATCGGACACGATCTCGATATTCAGATATCCGGATCTGCCCAGATATGACACGCCGGTCTTCCCAAGCGGTTGGGAAACCGCGATGGACCGCAACATCTCCTTTATCGTCAACCGAATGAACGAACGCGTTCTGGCCGGTCAATCGATTGAAACCCTGCTTGCAGTGCTGATGTTTGTTCTGATGGGCATCACGCTGGAACGCTCCAAGATCGCCAACGACCTGTTGACGACCATGGCGCGTGTGTTTGGGCCGCTCCCTGGAGGCCTAGCGGTGTCGGTGGTGGTTGTGGGCGCATTCCTTGCAGCCTCCACCGGTATTGTGGGCGCGACGGTTGTGACCATGGGCCTCCTGTCCTTGCCGACAATGTTGCGCAACAACTATTCGCCTGAGTTGGCGACGGGTGTGATTGCGGCCTCGGGTACGCTGGGTCAGATCATTCCGCCATCCATCGTTATCGTTCTGCTCGGCACACTGGCTGGGGATCTCTATTCCGCGGCGCAGGAAACCCGTGCTCAGGTCGCTGGCTGCTCGGACGCGTTGACCTTCCTCGGAGAACCGGCTGTTCTTTCGGTCGGCACTTTGTTCCAATCAGCGCTCATTCCGGGCATCATGCTGGCCTTCCTCTATGCGGCCTATGCCTTTGGCTACGCCCTGATGAACCCATCCAAGGCGCCAGCCGTCACCTTTGACAACGACGGCAACGAAGTCATCACCCGCAATGAAGGTCTGATCTGGTTCCTTGGTGTGCCCGCGGCCCTGATCGGCGGTGCGATCCTCTTGTCATCCGTCAATGTGATCGGCAGCCAGACCATCGTTGTGGACAGCTTCTCAGATCGTGGTGAAGCGGCGTCTCTGCGGACTACCGTGTCTGACGAGTGTAAAGCCTCGATGATTGATCTGCATGGTCAGTTGGCATGGGACGAAGCTGTTGCTCAACAGGCAGCGATTGACGCTCAAGGCGGTCTGGAAGAATCTACCAAGCTGACCGACGAAGAACGCGCGGCGATCTTTGCGGAACGCGTTGAAGCGGCCGCGCCGATTGGCTCGGGTATCGCGACGCTGGTTGTTCTCTTTGCTCTGGTTCTGACCACCGCACGCGGTGTTGCTCCAAGTGCGGATCCACGTCGGCTTTACATCGGTCTGGCCGGTGGCGCGCTGATGTTCTTGGTTGATCTTCTCTTGATCACGCCAACGACCAGTGCGGGCGTCACCGTGATCCTGATGGTGATCCCATTTGCAATCATGGGCTATGGCATGACCTATGCAGGTGGCCTTCTGTCGAAGAACGAACTCTTGCGCGTGGTGTTCCCACCGCTGGTTCTGATCGTGGCGGTGCTAGGGTCCATCCTTGGTGGTATCACCAACCCAACACCTGCCGCGGCGCTTGGGGCAGGGGGTGCATTGCTGCTGGCGGCCTATCGCCGTCTGGCGGATGAGGAAAAATCCGGCAAGCTGATCATCTGGGCGAGCTTCTCGATCATTGTGATGATCCTGATTGGCATCAACTTTGATCTGCGCATCAACCAGCCTGAGGTGGCCTTTGAAAGCTACGTGGCCTTCTTTGCAGCCTATGGTGCCTATCTCTTCTCGATGTTCGGCATTCTCTACAGCTGCTACGTGCTGCTGCGTGGTAAGGTTCTGAGCCCCATCGTGCGGGAAACGGCCAAGGTGACCTCGATGGTCTTTACCATCCTCATCGGCTCGCAGCTTTTGAACCTGGTGGTGATCTCCTTTGGTGGCGAGCACTATATCCAGCAGTTCCTCAAGAGCTTTGACAACGAGCTGACGGTCTTCTTGATCGTGATGCTGGTGCTCTTTGTGCTGGGCTTCGTGCTCGACTTCCTCGAGATCATCTACATCGTGATCCCGATTGTTGGGCCGGTCATTTATGGCGGTACGTTTGATCCAAAATGGGTCACGATCATGGTGGCTGTGAACCTGCAGACGTCGTTCCTGACGCCACCGTTTGGCTTTGCGCTCTTCTACCTGCGTGGGGTTGCGCCAAGCTCGGTGACAACGGGTCACATCTATCGCGGGATCATACCGTTTGTGTTGATCCAGGTCGCGGGGCTGGCACTCTTGTGGTTCTTCCCATCGATCGTGACGATCCTGCCGGATCTGATCGGGCGCTAAGACAAAGCGACAATCACAAAAAGAAAGGCCCCCAATTTCGGGGGCCTTTTCTATGTAAGCTGTTGTATTACTTTCGAATACTTGGATCTGGTAGAGAGATGTTAGACACTTGCTGAGCAATGGATTCAGACGCGCCGCGACGGTGCAAGCTCTCGTCATCTTTTAGCGTATCATACGATTGCCATTTGCCGTCGGTGAAGATCTCAAGGCCAGAGAACCGCGCCTTATAGTCCATCTTATTGCTGCCCGGCACCCAGTAGCCGAGATAGACATAAGGTAGGCCAACGTCGCGCGCGATATAGATGTGATCGAGGATCAGGAAGGTGCCAAGGCTCTGTTTCTGCAATTCTGGCGCAAAGAAGCTGTAGACCATGCTGACGCCATCTTCGAGCACATCCGTCAAACAGACCGCCGTCAGATCGTCGCTTTCCTCGTCGCGGTATTCAATCACACGCGAGCGGATCGGTGTTTCTTCGACCATGGCGGCGAATTCGAACACATCCATATCGGCCATGCCGCCATCCGAATGGCGCGCGTCCAGATATGTTCGGAACAGATCAAATTGCTCTTCGGTCGCCCAAGGTGACGTCGGGCGGCGACCCAGATGCTGGTTTTTCTTCATGATGCGTTTCTGACCACGAGAGGCCGTGAACTTGGACACATCGATGCGGGCAGAAAAACAAAGATTACAATCGGTACAGGATGGCCGATAGAGCACATTCTGCGAACGACGGAACCCTTGCTGAGATAGAGCGTCATTCAACTCTTGCGCATTGTCACCTTGCAAAGCGGTGAACAGTTTCCGTTCCATCCGACCCTCGAGATAAGGGCAGGGTTGCGGAGCGGTCACATAAAATTGCGGTGCAAGAGGCAGAGAATGGCGCATTTGGGTCGAGCAGCAGTTAAACTAAACCAAAGACTAGCAACTGTGCCCGAACCCAACAAGCCAAATGCGATTTAGAAGCGCGCAGAGCGATTAATTGCGACGGATCCCATGAAATGATCGGTCAAACCCTGCTTTCTGCGACTTGTCAGCATCAGTATGATTGAGATGACCTGCAACAAAGGCATCGCGATCGAAATACTGTAGCCCAAAGTGTGTAAAATCGCAGCGCCCAGATCAAAGCGGTCTCCGGTCTGAGCGCGGAATTCGATTCCCACCAAACGCATGCCCCATGTGGCCGACCCGCCTGCAAGTGTCAGAACACGATAGATAAATCCGACGACCAGAAACAGAAATGGAAAGAAGAAGATCCCGGTGAAGGCCGTGAAAGGCAGGATCAGGATGCAGAGAATACCGATCAGAACGCCATCAATGACCCAGGCCAAGAACCGCTTGGGCGGAACGTCAGCATAGAACGCTGGCTGGGTCTCGGGGTCGGGAAGGATATAGGAACGGGCGGTCATGTCTCTCGTGTCTTGCTTAATCACTAAAATGCGGCCCCTGGGGTACAGGGGCCGAGGTGAGGGAGGGTACTGGGTAGCTTACGCGTCTTCTTTGACGGCTTCGTCTTGCGCTTTCTTCTCGCGCTCGTCCATGAACTGGTCGAACTCGGATTTGTCTTTCGCTTCACGCAGACGCTGCAGGAACTCTTCAAAGCTCTTCTGCTCGTCTTCCAGACGACGGATCATTTCGTCGCGGTAAGAGTCGAAGGCAGAGTTGCCGGTCGAGGTCATTGTATGCATGCGACGGCGGCCGCAGGTCATGGAACGGGATTTGCTGAACATGCGTTTGCTCCAGATCATATAGAGAAGAAGGGCGAGGCCCACTGGCCAGACAAAGATGAAGCCCAGAACCATCGCGGCAATCCAGGCGCCTTTGCCTTTGTTGTCGAGCCATGCCTCGGCGCGAGAAAACCAACCAAGCTGGGAAGTCTGAGTGGTTGCGGTGGCTACAGGTGTCATTTCGGTCTCCGTGTTAAAAGGTGATGTGAATGTCTTTCACATTACAAGAGATGGGTATTCGCTAGTGGCTTACAAGAGTTTATGTGAAAAGAATTTACATTATTTATGAAATGTGTTTATTATCAGAGTGATAGATTGTCGAAAATCTTGATTTGATGTGGTTTTCGCGAGGATATCTTTATGCCAAAGTCCCGGATGCGGGGAAAAGTTTCGCATTTTTAGCCTGATTTCATGCGTTCTTCTTTAAAGCGTGCGGGACTGTGGACGCGAGAAACACTGAACCTTATGACAAGGCCAGCGTTTCAATCATAAAGCTGGACCCGATAGAATGAAGAAATTCGTCGCAGCAAAACTGCACGGTATCCGCGTCACTGAATCCGATCTGAATTATCATGGATCCATTACATTGGATCCGGATCACTGTGAATCCGCCGGCATTTTGCCAATGGAGTTCGTCGATATCTGGAACAAGCAGAGCGGGGCGCGGATATCGACCTATGTGATCTATGGTGACCGCGGCGCGCGTCAGTGCATTCTAAATGGCGCTGCTGCACGGACGTGCCAAGTCGGAGACGAGCTGATCATCTGTTCCAGTGATTTTCTTCCAGCAGACCAGGTCACAGAGATCGCACCGAAAGTTCTGACGTTCTGCGAGAACAACGAAGTGGCAGAGGTTTTGATTTATGAAACCACGCGAGATGCCTCGGGCGCGTTGAGTTTCGCGATAACCAAAGATGGACAGAAACAACCGATACCTTTGAAAGCGTCATAGGACGAGGCGGGTAGGTTGGTTGTGTGCGGTAAGTCGCTGAATTTTATAACTTAAGCGCAACTTAAAGCATCGCCAAATTCAACACCCGCATTACGCATAATGATGAATCCGCAAAAAATCGGTGACGCGTAGTGCGCGTTTTGTTCTGACTGCACCCGACGCAGACGGACCTTACTAGGTCTCGATGTGTTGATAGCGGTGAGACTGTTCAGGTTCCGTCTGCATCGGATCTGAATGGGTGGAAGTTCGGGTTGCACCCCGGAAAACCATTCGCGCTCAAAATGGCACGTCGCTATGCGATTTTCAATCCCTATCAACATTAGATTTTCCCGTGACCGGGGGGTGGAAGTCCCGCCACGGGTTTAGGGGGAAGGCGCGGCCTTCGGGTCGCGCCTCAACCTCTCTCAGGGAAGGCCTGCCTTCCCTCTAAAATATCAATACTTCCCCCGCGCCGGGCAGGCGCAATGATTGGTATTGAAAGGGAAATGGAATGCCGAAAATTGGAACAATGGAGCAAGTTGTAGACCAGAAAACCGGTGAGGTTCTGGACATGTTCGCGGGGCACTGCGAAATCAAAGGGGTAGGGCGCTTTAAGGCTGAGCCAAACCCGCGTCAAACGGGTGATCTGGCTCCGACGCACCTGATCATGGTTAAGGGTCGCGAAATCGGCTGTATGTGGCTGCGTGGGCCTGATGTGCGCGGGAACACCTATTACGAAATCAAGCTGGACGGCTATCCGCTTGAGCGTGCATGGTATGTTCGCGGGTTCCAGAAGCTCGGCGAGGATGAGAAACCGCTGAGCGGTCAATTTGAACTGAATTACACGGCCCCCCGAAAGGTCGCTGGAGAAGCGGCATGACGGGGAACACTCACGGCGGGGCTGCGCAAAAGCGCGGCCCCGATTTCACTTCCGGGAACAGCTGGCCGATGCGTGAGGAACCTGCGCCGCTGGTTCTTGAGAAATCCTTGCCCGATGGTCCCTATGATCGCTTTGGCAGGACATACACGCCGCGCCAGAATGCCGTTGAGGGCCGTGGCCGCTGCGAAATCTACTGCAAGCACTGTGACGCCCGGTTTTCGACCGAAAAGGAAGCCGCGCGCCACGTCGCGCTGACCCAGCACCATGTGATTGTTTCGCGGGCTCATGAGATCGTGCCTGTCGACACGCATGACGATTGGACGCTTTGGGAAGACGGCGCGGGTGTTTCCTACGGTGATCGCTACCCGGAGTACGTGTGATGGGAGAGATGACTTACGTTGGTCGAAGGATCGTCAAGGCGGGATTGAAGCATTGCTTCATAGAAGGGCATGAAGAGGACAAGTTGACCTTTTACCCCAAGGTGAAGGCGAGCCGATTTGCGGGCGCGATAATCGGCGCAACCTATAAATTTGAGGATGATAGAATTCCGACAATTTGGGGCAAGTGCCAATTGGGCATGGTTGATGGGCGCCGTAAGCTGGAATGGGAACTTGAGGACCGTTTGTCGGTCGAGGAAAACAAGCAAAGAAACTTGGACCCTAGCGGTGAACTAACGGACGTCATTGCGCGGTTGCGCTTCTTTAGGTTTCGGCTGAACGGGCGGTCAAGGGCTCTGTTTGATACGTGGTTGCTTCGCGAGCTGTCGAAGTGATCGCGCGCGTAGCGCGCCTCATGGGGGCGTCCCTGTAACACGCCCCCATAGAATTACAAAAATGATGAGAATGGGCAGAATGATGAAAAACGTATACGCGAATTTTGACGGTTTGGACCTGTCTTTCCATGGGTCGGTTCCCGAGGGTTTGATTGACACTCTAGAGCAAGCCAAAGGTGCGGCTGTAGAGGCCCGGGAACCTGTTTCTGCTGATCTTGGCGGCGTGCCTGTGATGGTGCGCGAAACTGGCCGTCGCGGTGGCTATAAGTTTGTCTTTGACACGGGCGAGGACGGTGAAATCTGGGCCATGATGGGGGCAAATGAGCCCGGTGGCCGCTGGATGCTGCATTGCTCGGTGCGCTCTGCCGCGTTTGTCCAATATGGCGGTCTTGAAGCCATCAAAGAGCGCCTGAGTGAGCGCCTGAAAGCGTTTGGCTTTGAATCGACGCGCTGCCCGAAATCAAGCCGCTTTGAGAGTGTTTCCCGTGTGGATTTCGCGATGGATTTCCATATGGATGAGTTCATTTTGGAGCCTGAACGGTTCTCGACCAAGGCCGGAACTAAGAGCCATTTTGAGGGCGTTTCGGCGCATTGGGCGGGTCGCACATGCACGGGCGTGACCATGGGAAAAATGCCTAATCGGCAAGTGAACGTCTATGACAAGTCCCGCGAAATTCAGGTGACCCGCAAGGACTATTGGTGGAAGGTTTGGGGCATTGATCCCGCCGATCATGAAGCTCGCCCGAAGGTTTGGCGCATTGAACTGCGTGCCGGGAAGCGGTTTCTATCTGAGGCTTGGAAGCTCCATACCTTAGAGGATATAGAGGACGCTATCGGCGATCTGATGGCCGATACCCTACGTAAGGTACGGTACGTAGACCTAACTGATAGCAATGTGACCCGATGCCCTGACGCTACGTTATGGCAACGCGCCTGTGATGTGGTGCGTCATGGCCTTTGGGATCACTTCGCAGGCCTATGCCCCGATGCGGTCAAAGAGACCGTGCGTGAGCGCTTTGACCTGACCATGACCCAAATGCTGCGCGGGGTCGCAATCACATATGCCGCCGTAAAGAGCGGTTCCCGAAATTTGGCCGAGATACAGCGCCAAATTGAAGCGGTCGTGGGTGATGTCCTGCGATCAATCGAAACCGATGCCGAGGACTGCGAGAAAGCCGTAAAGCGGGCGCAGGATCGGTATCGACTGCTAGAGGTGGAAGCATGGCAGAAGAAACGAAACAGGCCTCGCCCGGATTGGCTGAGCGCGTGAAGCAAGTGAGGACATTGGTCAAAGAGGCGGCTGATGCGCCGATGATGGCAAAGCCTGCGGCGATCACGTTTGCGGTTTTGCAGGCTGTGGATCTTATGGAAGAGATCGCGGTGCGCTTGGATGGGTTAGGGGGTGGCGATGCCTAACTTGTCCCCCGGCACGATTGTGGCCGAGACAAAATGCGGCGACTGCGGGAAGCCTGTAAAGGTGAAGCTGAATAAGAACGGCAACGCCTATTACAACTGCCCGCACGTCGATGAAAATCTAGAGCGCTGCAATCATAGTCAGCGATGGGGCAAGGCCTCGTCTCAAAAGATGCAGCGTAATTTCATCGCGTCCCGCAAATCCCAAGAAAACATTGATGAGGTAAAGAGCCATGAGCCTGCCGACGCCGCCGAACCAATCGGAACAGACACCGGAGTTTCAAAGCACCCGGATCGAGACGACCCATTCAGCGCCTTCGCCTGATGATGGCTCGCACCTTGACGCAATCCAGATGCCGGATTTGGATTCGGACTATGTGGACCCGGATGCGCCGATTAATCTGGATGACCTGGACGATCCTAGATTAAACCCCGAGCCTGAACAGATCACACGTGATGCTTTTTGGCTGGTGTTTAAGACGGCCTTTGATTTGCCGGGTCAGATGATGCGCGACTTTAAGCCGCTCGGCATTGCGCCTGATGAGGAAGCTGGTGCGCGCGCTGCGTCTGATAGCGTCTATGCCTTGCTGGAAATCTACTACCCGGCTGCGCTGATGCCCCAGAGTGAAACCTTGGCGCATTTGTTCGTGGCGGGGCCGTTCATCGCAGGCAAGGTGATGGTCGTGCGTCAAATTATGATGGCGCGCCGCGCCCCGCCGCCGCGTCCTGTCGCGCCAGCCGCCGAGGCTCCGCCTGAGCAAAGGCCGTCTGGTGATCCATCGGCGTTCTTGGACAATGAACAGGTGGCGGCATGAGTAAGTCAAACGTTGGCCGCATAGGTGTCTGGGGTGCGTCCGGGTCAGGGAAATCCTCATACGTAAAGAAGCGGATCAAGGGGCAAAAGCGCCTCGTGGTGTTTGATCCTTTGGACGAATACGGCCCCCTATGTAAGGTAAGGGCCACGTCACCCGAACAGGTGCGCATTGCCATGCGGGATAACTGGCAGGGGTTCACGGTGCGTTATGTGCCGCGCGCGGGCAATGAGCCGCGTGAGCTATCTGCGCTCTGTCGCCTTCTGTTTGCGGCGCAGCAACCATTCAAGGATCAGGGCGGTGGTATGCCTGTCACGCTGGTGGTTGAGGAAATGAATCTGTCGTTTCCGGTCCATGGTGGTGACGTGAAATGTCCGGGCTTTGCCAATGCGTGCAGCCGTGGCCGTCACTATGGGATTGAAATCTACGGCCTGAGCCAAAGGATTGCCGAGGTGTCCACCAGATTCAGAGGGAACACTGACGAAACCGTTGTGCTGCGCCAAAAGGGGCCGCGCGATCTTAAGGCGGCGTCTCATGAGGTCGGCTTGCCTGAAAGCCACATCGCGCTGCTGCAAAACCTTGATTACATCCACGAAAAACAGGGGAAACACACGAAAGGTAAACTTTCTTTCAAATAGGGCAATTTTCCTACGTAGGGTAGGATAACCCTAGGTAGATTTGCCAAGTGTGAACTCGCCCCATTAATTGGCCCCTGTGTGATGAGCGCAGGGGCCTTTTGAATGGGTGGAAACATGACAAAGACAATCGCCACTGCTGTGATTTCTGGACTGATTGTCTGGTACATTACGGCGCGACTGTCTGGCCCCCGCGCGAACTCGAACAAATCGGGTTTTTTGGCTTAATCGAAAGGGGAAACCATGCCTAACAAAGCACAGCTGAAAATGCTGCTGACCGTGACCGCAGGCGTTATTGCCGCTGGTTACGTGATGTCTCAATTTCGCGACGTTGGCGTGATCGCGGATGCGCGTGACGGCTTCGGTCGCTAAGAGGGGGGTCTGAGCATGGCACGAATTGTGCGAAAGCTTCCGACGCCTCAAGGTATCGGCGCGGGTCAAACCGCAACCGTGAACTGTCCGCTGGGTCTGACCTATGAGCGCATTTACATCTACCTGAACGTAGATGTGGCGTCTGTGGCGACTGCCGTTGCGCATGGCGATTGGGGCACCTATCTGGGCGAAATCCGCCTTATGGTAGATGGTGATGCCAAGTTCACGATGGACGCGGCTGACATTGCTTCCATGAACAAGTTCTACGGCCAAACTCTGAAGGCTGGCGTCTTGCCGATCTTCTTGGCACGTCCTTGGATGACCACGCCGCAAGGTCAGGACCAAACGTCCTACGGCACTGCTGCAGGTCTGTCTAACTTCACCATCGAAATTGATGTGAAGGCAGGCGTCACCGTGAACACGCTGGAACTGTCTGCGCAGCAATCGCCGGGCACGCCTTGGGGTCCGCACTTGGCGGTTCGCAAATATGTGGTCAACCATGGCGTTGTCGGCAAGCTGGAAATCTCTGATATCCGCAAAGCTGCCTACAGCCTGTTCGCTCTGCATGTGGCCTCTGGCGATATCGACGATGTGGAAGTCATCGTGAACACGCGCGAATTCCTCAAAATGAGCCCTGCGATCCGCGCGGCACATCATGAGGTGTATGAGCGCGTGCCGCAAACTGGCTTCACTCACATTGACTTTGCAATGGACCGCATTGGCGAAGCGCTACCGATGATGGTGCAAGATTTCCGGCTCGGCCTGGACTTCACTGCCACGGGCAATAGCGCGGTCTACGCCGAGGCGATTGAACCAGCTTAAACCGCAGAAGGGGCGGCGCGGCTCGGCCCGCGCCACTCCATAATCAAGGGGAAAATCATGAGCATTTGGGATGGCATTCCATATGAGCTTCAAAGCCCGACATGGCGGAACGCTGGCAATAAGACGAACCGTCTGGCTGGTGAATGGGATCCAAGCTTGAACACCGACATGGCGACAACGTTTCTGGATCATCAATACCGCGTTGCTAAAGCGGCGGGCGAGACGAACACGGTTCAGGTGGATGGGACGGCTGGTTTTGTGAACATGCTTTCGGGCTTCGCAAATCAGGCTCTCAACAGCATGGGCGTTCAGCCTGAGCAAACCATGAGCAACGTTCATCCTGCGGCCTTTGGCCGTCGCGATGCTGGCCTGAGTGACAACACGCTGATTATCGTCGGCCTTGTCGCTGCGGGTCTCTACTTCGCAACCAAGGCGTAGGCCTATGGACGGTATGCCCTCCCTCGGCCTGTCAACGGGTCCGGCCCTTTCTGAGGCTGGATCTGGTGGCGGCGCCACAGGGACGGGGGAATTTAATTTCAAGCCGAGGGGCGGTCTTATTCAGCAAGCCCTACCGCTTGTAGCACTTGTGGCAGTCGCATGGCTTGTGAGCCGCAAGTAAAGTTTCTGGCGGCGTGTTGGTCGTCCGCCGCTGCCAGAGACTTAAAACTGATTGGCGATGCGTCACCGCATGACTTGGCTGTTTTTGAGCGTCAGGTGCGATCAGGGGAATGGCAGCTATGGGACGTAACCTATTTGGGGGATCGTCTCGGCTGTCTGATCTGGTCGGTTGAGCATGAAGGTGATGCGCATTCGCTGATCATCAACGCCGCTGCGGCTCGGTCTGTCAGCGGCGTTGACCTCACAAAGGCGATGCTGGCGGCGTTCCAGAGCATCGCGACCACGAGCGGCGCAAGGGCAATTCGATGCTGGACCAGCCGCGACGGGCTACGCCGCAAACTTGAGAATTTCGGCGCGACATCGCGCTACGTTATGGAGTTGACCCTGTGAGTAGTTCCAGCAGTTCAAGCGCAACAAGCACCACGAACGCCGATCATCGCGTTGCTGCCGATGGTGGCTCTACGGCTGTCAGCGCTGGCGGCGACGTAAGTGTGCACATTGTGCCGGACGAGGCCTTTGAGATGGGCGAGGCGGCATTGATGGAAATGGCTGATCTGGCACATGGCTCCATGAATATCGGTTTGGCGCATTCTGAGGTTGTTGCTGACACTTTGTCAGAGGCGCTTTTTGAAACCCAACGCTCTGCCAAAACTGAGGCGGCGCAATTGTCTGAAACCTTCATCAAAATGGCGATCCCGGCGGCTGCGCTGGCTTTTGTCGCCGGAAAGCTGTTGAAATGAACGCACCTAAATATGCCGCTGACACGTGGGCGATTGATTCCGGTGATGTGCTGGAAATCTACCGCCGAGGCCAGTTCATCAAATGCCTGGACGCGACTGCGCGGTTTAAAATTTCCTTTGATGATGGACCAGAAACGGACTTCCGCAAGGGGCTGACCTTTGAGCCTGAGCGCATGTTTAGCAAAGTTCGGATCATTAACCCCTCTGCGGCTGCGATTTCGGTGGAGTTGGCTTTTGGTGAAGGCGGGATTTCCGACAACAGTCTTGTGCTGGAAAACAGTCTTGATGTGGCTCTAACGCCACCTGATACGCTGACCGATGTCGTTCCGGTCAATGTGGGGGCAGGGGCCACGGCTCAGTTGATCGGGGCGAATACGGCCCGCTCCGAGGTTCTTGTGCGCAATCTGTCGTCAACTGAACGGGTTTGGGTGCAGGGCGCGGCGTCGGCAACGGCCCGTGGCATGAACTTGGACGGCGGCGAGGGGCTTATCCTGTCTACTCAGGCGGCGGTGCATGTCTACAATCCTTCGGGGGTTGCAATCGACATTGCCGTTATTGAATTGGAGAAATCCGCATGAGTGGCTTTCTGACAAACCCGGCAGGATCTGCCCCAATGACGGGCGCGGCTATCAAGGTGGCCTATGAAAGCCAGCCTGATACGAACGAATTCACAGACGCCGAGAAAACAAAACTTGGTCAGTCGTCGGTTTTTACTGCTGGTGAGAAAACCAAACTTGGAAGTGTTGCGCGTTGGTTCAGTGATGTCGCTGAAATGGTTGCGTCGGCGGCCAATGTGACAGGTGACGTTGTTGTGGTTGCGTCTGGCTACAATGGGGAGTCGGAAACCTTCAGTATTGTTGCTGACGGCACTCACGCGACGGCTGATGGTAAAGGCGTTGTGGCATTAACAGGGATCAGCGGCCAAGCGGTATCCTCTCGTGTGAAATTCAACAGTTTCGCCGATTTTACGGCTGATGGTCGTCCATTTGCCAATGGCCGGATTTTGACCGTTGCGGGTGTAGGTGATTTTGAGGCGGTTTCTGCGGGCGCTGCGGCCAGCAATGCGGGCGGGCAGGGCTTTGTGCCTTCTGGAACTGTGACGCCGTTTCACTTCGGCTGTGTTGAGGAACCAGAGGGGACTTATGGCGGCACGGATCAATCGGCCAAAGTGCAAGCCTTCTTTGACTACATCAACGCCAATGCGCTGACCGATGTAAATTGGACCGGGGCATTCTCGATTGCAAATCCGGTGACGCTTGGGGCGACATCTGAGGTCAAAACCATGTATTGCCGTGGCCGTCTGTTTCTGCGGGCCATGGTGAACCTTCCGGGGTCTGTGTTCCGCGTTGATCGTCTCCGCGCGGATAGCATCTGGGGGGATCTGAATGTTGATTGCCTGGGCGGTGCGGATTACGCGATCCGGCAGACGCCCGTTGCAATCGAATTAGGCAATATTTCTCGCGCTAAGCTTGGAACTTGGCGCGGTCGCTATGCTCAAATCTGGGGTGTTTGGTGCACAACTGAGCCCGGGGTGAAAAACTCAAATCTAATCAAAGCGGACAAGCTTATGGGCTGGTCCTGTGGCTCTGGCTATAGTCTGGCTGGGCGCTCACACACGGGCACAATTGGCTCTAAAATCGACTACGGAACGGCGGGTTCCACCTCTCAGGCCACGCGGATTTCTGTTGCCAATGTTGGCGAGAACTCACCGGCTGCTTTGGCGAATTATGGCATTGAGGGTGCTACCGATCCGTTTGTCGCAGGTTTCGCGGCCAATGACAGCAATCCGAAATTTGTTGAGATTGCTGGGCGGCTCTACCATGTGATCTTTGAGGATCGGGCGGGGTTTAACTTCTGGGTCTATCCCCGCGTCCCAGCCTCTGTTCCCGATGGGACCGCATTCCGTTGGATTTTTGGTGGTGGCGTTGGTTTCTTTGGCGGTGACAGCAACGTGGCCGAAATTGGGATTATTGAGGCCGCAAGCTGCGGGATCGGGGTGTCCTTCGGCATGCTCTATGGGCCAAAGGTCGGCATGTTGCTTACTGATGCCGTTGGTATTGCGGCCCATATCGGGGGTAATACGGGAAATTCCTGTTTCGGAACGCGGGTTGACAGTCACTATATCGAGGGGGCTGACCACCACATCGTGACCAGTTCCATTGATTGCGATTTCGAAATCGGCAACACCTTTGCTTTGGACATCGGAAAGATCAAAACCACGGTTAATCCCTCCGATGCAGCAGGTAATGACACCAAGCTTTATCCGCCTATCCAGAAGGGCCGCGTATCAGCCGCGGGGATCGTGCTGGAAAACGCAAAGCAATCGAATAACGCGGTGGGGTCAACCCATGATTTTACCATCGACCGCGCCAACAAGCATGATGTGATCAAAATCGATACGGTAACGGTCAATCTCGCGCTTTTGGATCACATCAATGAGGTCACGGGCGTTGATAGCGGCCTTTTGACGGTGATTGGAACCGGGGTAGGGTCAGCGCCTACCGAGATCACTTTTGACCCGCCCGCGGGTCATTCTGTGAACGGTGGCGCAGCCGATGCTACAGCAGTGTTCAGCACATTCACCAAGCCAGGTCATTTCAAGATCATGCTGGATATTGCCAATAGCAATTGGCTGGTGGTGGGCGATGAGTAAAGCGCTGGGGGCTATCGCTTTTGTTGGCGCGGTTGGTGGCCTGTACTACCTCTGGCGCGAAAATGAGCGCCAGAAGGCTGGCTTCGATATGGAACGCGAGGCGCTCTATTACGAGGCGCAATGGCAGGCTGAGCAGCGCCGCCTTGCAGAACAGCAACCGCAACAAAATCCGTGGGCACCTGTCATTCAATGGGGATTGGGGGAAATCATGAACCGAGGCAACACAAACAACACCACAACCGGAAATGGCCTAGGCGGCTTCCTTGATGGCCTCTTTGGCCGAAACAAGGCCACGTCAGGGGCAGGGGCGTCCCGTAACGGTGCGCAGGCTGGTGGCAGCGCTGGGGCTGAGTTCTCAGGCATGGGACCGGGTGGCGTTGACTTTGGCGCGCATGAACGCCGCTACGGGCTTCCGGGCGGCTACCTCGAGCGCACGGCGCAGATCGAAAGCGCTATGAACCCCAACGCCAAGAACCCACGTTCAAGCGCTGGTGGCCTGTTCCAGTTCATCAACTCGACTGCGCGCGAATATGGCCTTGTGGATCGCTATGACCCTGTGGAATCGACGGATGCCGCGTCTCGTCTGGCGCGCGACAATGCGAACTATCTGCGCCGCAAATTGGGCCGAGAGCCAACCGCGGCTGAGCTTTACCTTGCGCACCAGCAAGGAGCAGGTGGAGCCGCTCGGCTGCTGGCCGATCCGAACCGTCGCGCCTCTGAGGTCGTCGGCGCTGACGCGGTGCGTCTCAACGGCGGCAACGCAAATATGACCAGCGGCCAGTTTGCCGATAAGTGGCTGGACAAGTTCAATGCGGGGTACGTCTGATGCCTGCGCCTTTGATCTGGGGCGGCTTGTTTGTCGCTGGCCTCTACGGCTTCGGCTGGGCCGCGAAAGAGACGGGCGAGGCGGCTGAAAGCATGTCCAGGCTCACGAAATACGGGATCGTCGCAGGCGGGCTCTACGTGAGCTATCGCGCCCTGAAATCGTCGGGGGCGCTGAAATGACGATAACGCCAGAGGCCGTCATTCAGGTGATTGAACTCGGGGTTCTGACCGGGATTTTCTACCGTATGGGGCGCTTTGGCGCGGAAATTTCTGCCCATGATGGGCGGATTGATAAGCTGGAGAGTAAGCTATGATTAAATCAATTCTGATCTCAAAAATCCTCGGTTCTGCGTTCCGTCATATTCTGGGCGCCGGCGGCGCGTTTGTCGTCGGCAATGGGCTTGCCGATGCGGCAACGGTGGAAACCGCAATCGGCTGTGCTATGACGCTTGGTTCATTCGGGCTGTCGGTCGGTGAAAAGTACCTCAAGGCGTCCTAAAGGCGGCTGTGATCACGCGGCTTATCGTCCGGGTCGAAATCTTAAGCTGATCGGCGATTTCTGTGTTGGAATGACCGCGCTTTGCAAGCCGGATAACTTCGCGATTTCTGAGAGCCCGATTGTGGGCCGCTTGGGTGTCGCAGGCCTCTTTAGCGTGGTGAATGATCGTCGCCGTTGGGATGTCTCGGGGTAGGGTTACCGCATTTACGCAATCGGATAGTCTGGCCTTGTCGTACTGAGCGGCCTTAGCGAGCTTCCTTCCGGCTGATCTGAGGCGCTTAAAGTGGTCTTTCACAGCCTTTTCTCGGCCCATATCCTTTTCTAGGCGCTCTATGTCATGGCGGATGGATTTGAGTTGTTTTTCAAGGGATTGCTCAACAGACTTTAAGTGACGCAAGGGGGTAGACATGGGAAATTTCTCGTTCGTTAACTTTTTTGTCTAGGTGGAAACCAAAAAAGTCCTTGCAATCCTGACGAAAGTGAGGAAATTCTGTGGTTGTTGATAGCGGATAATGATGATTATGTAAATAAAAACACAATACGGATATATGAATATACGCCATCCTACAGATCAAAATTGTGACTTGGTAACCTTATAACAGGTTTAACCGGAACGCCCCATCTGGACGTCAGGACACCTTCGCGATAAACGACTCGTGTTGAATGGAGAAATTATGACATCAATTCTTGTCCTTAACGGCCCGAACCTGAACCTGCTCGGCACCCGCCAACCAGAAGTTTATGGCCGAACCACTCTGTCTGACATTGAAGCCATGTGTCAGGACCACGCCAAAGCGCGTGGCTTTGAGGTTTCTTTTTTACAATCCAACCACGAAGGTGCGCTTGTAGATGCGATCCACGCGGCGAAAACCGTGCACAACGGGATTTTGATAAACGCTGGCGCCTACACGCACACATCAATCGCAATTCATGACGCGATTGCTTCTGTAGAATTACCAGTCTGCGAATTACATCTCTCGAACATTCACGCACGTGAAGAGTTCCGGCATCATTCTTATATTTCAAAAGTTGCGGTCGGAATGATCTGTGGGTTTGGTGCCCATGGATATGTCTTGGGGTTGGACGCGCTTTTTAATCACTTAGGACTTTGAACTTATGCCCCTCACCCAGCTCGCATTTATTGAAGATCTGGTAAATACGACATCTCTTGAAGAGCTTTGGGCCAAGCATCTCGGGAAAATGCAAACCTTTGGGTTTGATCGCGCACTTTATGGGTACACGATGTTTCGTGCTGGAGATAACCTTGGCGATCCCGAAGATTTCGTGATCCTGTCCAATCATGATCGCGCATATCTGGACGAGTTTTTTGCCAAACGCATGTTTACCCATGCGCCGATGGTGAAATGGTCGCTTGAGCACGACGGCAGCGTCAGCTGGTCCATCATGGAAGACGCCTACCGTCGTGGCGACTATAGCCGTGAAGAGCTTGACGTTGTCGAGTTCAATCGCGTTTGGGGGATCACTGCCGGCTATTCCGTAAGCTTCAAATCGTTGTCGCCGCGCTCTAAGGCCGGTATCGGTTTGGTTGGAAAACCCGGAGCCAGCCAGGCTGATGTTGATGCAATCTGGGCCGCGCACGGCCAAGAGATCACCCTCCTCAATAACATCTTTCACCTTAAGGTTTTGCAGCTTCCATACAGCTATCCAAACCGCGCCTTAACCAGTCGTCAGCGTGAAGTTTTGGAGTGGGTCAGCGATGGGAAAACCACTCAGGACATCGCTTTATTGATCGACAGAACATCTGCAACGGTTGAGAAACATTTACGCCTTGCCCGTGAGTCTCTGGGCGTGCAGACTACGGCGCAAGCTGTTTCCAAGGCCACATTCCAGAACCAGATTTTCCGGTATGAACTATAAAGGATTACCTTCGAGAAACCACAACCTATGCGTGAATTAATGTTGTAAAAACAAGGCAATAGGCGCTTTGTTATAAAGTACGGATTTCCGGACTACGCCTCTTTCCGCTAGGTTAATATTTTAGAGGTGTTCCGTGAGTGTGGCTTTAGCCTAGGAACTTTTAGGCGCAATCCCAGCAATTTCTGGGCTCTGCGCCTAAAGTCTTTAAAACAAAGCGAAAATTTATCTACGCCTGCAGAATCATTCGGGTCACGGTTAGATAGAAATCTACAGGTGCATACAAAAACACCGCCCGAGTTTTTTAACCCGCGCGGCGTTTAAATATTATGTAAAAAACTTAGCCTTGCGCTGCTTTTGCAACTTCTGCGGCAAAGTCTTCTTCTTTTTTCTCGATGCCTTCGCCAACTTCCATGCGGACGTAACCAACGATTTCAGCGCCTGCTTCTTTCGCAGCTGCTTCGACGGTCAGGTCTGGGTTGATGACGAAATCCTGGCCCAGAAGAGTGACTTCAGACAGGAATTTCTTCATGCGGCCGACGATCATTTTCTCGATCACTTGCTCTGGCTTGCCAGATTCACGTGCGATCTCGATTTGAACGTTGCGCTCTTTTTCAACAACCGCTGGGTCCAGGTCTGCTTCAGACAGGGACTGAGGCGCTGCTGCTGCGATGTGCATTGCAACCTGCTTGCCGAATGCTTCGTCGCCGCCTTTCAGCGCAACCAGAACACCGATTTTGCCCATGCCGTCGGTTGCTGGGTTGTGGACGTAAGAAGTCACAACGTCGCCTTCAACGGACGCCATGCGGCGCACGGACATGTTTTCACCGATGGTCGCAACCGCGTCGGTGACGGTTTCTTCAACGGTCTTACCGCCCAGATCCGCTGCTTTCAGCGCGTCAACGTCGGCAACGTTGATGGCTGCGCCTGCGATCTTCGCAACCATCGCTTGGAAGTCAGCGTTTTTACCAACGAAGTCGGTTTCAGAGTTCACTTCAACAGCAACACCCTTGCCACCCTCAACAGTCACGGCAACAAGGCCCTCTGCTGCGGTACGGCCGGATTTCTTAGCGGCTTTCGCGAGGCCTTTGGTGCGCAGCCAGTCGATTGCGGCTTCTTGATCACCATCGGTTTCGGTCAGCGCTTTTTTCGCGTCCATCATGCCTGCGCCGGTCATCTCGCGCAGTTCTTTCACCATTGCGGCTGTAATCGCCATCTTGGTCTCTCCTAGAATTAAGGTGGGTAATGGGGGCGGATCTACCCTGCCCCCATGAAAGATTTATTACGCGTCTGCGGCAGCTTCTTCGGACGCTTCAGCAACAGCTTCTTCTGCTGGCGCTTCTTCGAACTCGCCCAGATCGACGCCGGCTGCGCCCATCATGGCGGTCATGCCGTCCAGAGCTGCGCGGGACGCCAGATCACAGTACAGAGCGATCGCACGGGATGCGTCGTCGTTGCCTGGGATGATGTAGTCAACGCCATCTGGGGAACAGTTGGTGTCGACAACAGCCACAACTGGGATACCCAGTTTGTTGGCTTCGGCAATCGCCAGTGCTTCTTTTTTCACGTCGATGACGAAGAGCAGGTCAGGTGTGCCGCCCATTTCGCGGATACCGCCGAGGGACGCTTGCAGCTTGCCCTGGTCACGTTCCATGCCCAGACGCTCTTTCTTGGTGAGGCCTTCTGCGCCGGATGCCAGTTTCTCGTCGATCTCGTTCAGACGCTTGATGGACTGGGAAACGGTTTTCCAGTTGGTCAGCGTGCCACCGAGCCAGCGGTGATTCATGTAGTATTGTGCGGATTTCTCAGCAGCATCTGCGATCGGGCCGGACGCCTGACGCTTGGTGCCAACGAAGAGAACGCGGCCGCCTTTAGCAACGGTTTCACGAACAGCGTTCAGAGCCGCGTCCAGCATTGGAACGGTCTGGGTGAGGTCCATGATGTGGATGCCATTGCGCGAGCCATAAATGAACTCGCCCATACGGGGATTCCAGCGTTGTGTTTGGTGACCAAAGTGTACGCCTGCTTCCAGCAGCTGGCGCATGGTGAACTCAGGAAGAGCCATGCTTATTTTCCTTTTCCGGTTTACGCCTTGGTGAGGAGGGAGATCCCATTTGGGACAACCGGCGGACGTTTGAGGATTTCTCCCTCAAAGCACCCAAACCTCACCTGCGAGATTGAATGGGCGGCTGATACTGTGGATTTCGGGGGCACGCAAGGGGGTAAAGCGTCAAATACGCCTTATTTTGCGGGTTTTGACGTTGATATTTCGCTGAAATGCGCCGCGCGGGTGGTTTCTTCGAGATCCAGCGCTAAAACCTTGCGATTTTCAAAGCTGTTCACGGGTTTTGGGTCGTGAAACACCAGTTCGATCCGTCCTTGTTTCGGGGTCGACAGAATGTGGAGCACATTTGGGATCAGGTCCATATCGCCCCACCAGCCGTAATAGCGCGGATCTTCTCCTTCAGGGGCGTGGTAGTTCACAGTGATCGGCTGCACATAGGATTGATCGCGCAAGGCCTCGCTGAAAAACGCCTGAAACAAGGTGGTTTTAAAAGGCAAAACGCGATTGGCATCTGTCGACGTTCCCTCTGGAAAGAAGAGCAACTTGTGCCCTGCCCCGAGCCTCTGTTCAAACAGATCCTGTTGCAGCTTCGCCTCTCGCCGTTCCCGAGCGATGAACACGGTGCCCGTTGCCTTGGCGAGCGTTCCAATACCGGGCCAGCCCGCGACTTCGGATTTTGACACGAAATAAATCCGCTGCGGCGCGTTAAGCGTGAAGATGTCCAGCCAGCTCGCGTGATTGGCCACAACCGCACCAGGGTGGCGCATAGGACGGCCTTTGATCTCGTAGGGAAAGCCGATCAGCCAGATCACCGAGCGGCAAACGAAACAGGTGATATAGGGCGTGATGGGGCGGCGTTGGCCAAACAAGGGGCGCTCGATTAGGCGCACCAGCAGCAAAATCACCAGACAGATCGCGATGACCAAAACACCCGGAACACCACGACGGATCACGCGGAGCCAGTCCCACCCTTTGGGCGCGCGCTGCGCGATATAGTTCTCATCGCCGGTCCAGGTCGGGGTCAAGATTTGCCTCCGCTGCCGTAGATCTTTTTCTGCGTGGCGCTCAGCCGTTCTGTGTCCATCACGAGGCAGACATCAGTCGTATTGAAGACCTTATCAACATAGGCCCCCTCGCCCACGAACCCGCCAAGACGCAAATAGCCTTTGATCAGCGCAGGCACCGCCAACATCGCAGCGCGACGATCCAGATCGTCATAGGCAATGCGGTTCATGTCTGTGAAATGTTGCGGCAGCGCACGCACGCGCAGCTCTTCGGGGGCCAGATGGCGGTGATGCAAGAGCGACAGAGACGGCGCGAGGCTGTCCAAATCCGTGCCATGAAAACTGGCCGTCCCGAACAGGATGTCGATGTCATGGGCGCGCACATAATCCGCCAGCCCGTTCCAAAGAACATACATCGCCGTGCCGCCGCGATAGTCTGCAGCAAGGCAGGAACGACCTAATTCCAACAGCTTACGCCCGCTTTCCTTGAGTACCGAGAGATCATATTCGTCTTCGGTATAGAACTGCCCGACCTGAGGCATCTGATCATCGCGCAGCAAACGGTAAACGCCCACGATCTGCTCAGAAACAGTTTCACCGCGCGCTTTGTCCAAAAGCATAAGGTGGTCAAAGAAAGGGTCGAACTTGTCCCGCTCAAGCTGATCATCGTGATCGACCATCGGCCCATCGCCGCCCATTTCCTGCACAAACGCCTGATAGCGCAAATGCTGAGCCGCGCGGATGTCTTCGTCTGTTTCGGCCAAACGCAGCAGAAAATCAGGGTGCGAGGCGCTCATTTTAGGTCAGACATCCATTCATTGCGTTTTCGGAGTGATACGCGCCGGCTTCTGAGTTGGCAACGCGGAATACGGGGTAGCCCCAAGTATCGGTTAACGAGAGTTCGCCCTACGTTAAGTGTTGATTAACCTTCTAGGTGTCATCTGTAATCACAAGCGCAACGCGAGCAGCATCTATGACAACTTTCCCCGCTTCCCTGAAGTTCACTGTGATTTTCCCACCCATATTGGACTGCACCTGACCGACGCCCCAAGCGGGTTGACCCGGGTGTTTCACCAACATGCCGGGCTCCAGAAACTCGTTGTGATTTTCCATGTTTTTAACTCGTTTAAGGTTTTTCAAATGTCTAATTCAAACTACGCGGACTTGGTAGCCTCTCGGATCTGCCATGACTTGATAAATCCGGTCGGTGCCATCGCAAACGGTGTTGAACTGTTTGAAATGACGGGCGGGGCCGAAGCGGAGATGGAGCTGATTTCCGAGGGCATCTTCCATACCAGCGCACGGGTGCGTTTCTTTCGGATCGCATTTGGGGTGAGCGACGCAGAACAGACGATCTCAACGACCGAAGTTAAGAGTATTTTTGACGATTGTAGCAATGAACGAGTGATCATTCAGTGGCGCGTGGATCAACCTATGCCAAGGCGCGAACTGCGGGCGGCTTTTCTGGCTATTCTATGCGTTGAACAGGCCTTGCCTCGTGGTGGCGACATCGTCATTTCCCATGACAATGGCTGGCAGATCATCGCCAATGCCGATGCGATTGATGCGGATCCATTGCTATGGGAGCCATTGGCAGAAAACGAAGCCCCAACGCATGTCTCGCCGACAACCGTGCCCTTCGCACTCTTGCCGCAAACACTGAAAGAGCTGCAATTTTTGCCGACAGTCCTGATTTCAAACACAAGACTGTCGCTCTATTTTGATTGATCCGCTTAGGCGCGGGTGGTGCCGTCTCCGGTGACCAGATATTTAAAGCTGGTCAACTGGGCCGCGCCCACCGGGCCGCGTGCGTGCATTTTTCCTGTCGCGATGCCGATTTCCGCGCCCATGCCAAATTCCGCGCCATCGGCGAATTGCGTTGAGGCATTGTGCATCAGAATTGCGGAATCTAGACGGGTGAAAAAGCGGTCTGCGACGGCTTGATCTTCGGTGATCACGCAATCGGTGTGGCTGGAGCTAAACGTGTTGATATGCGCAATCGCACCATCAACGTCGTCGACAACTTTTGCTGCGATATCCATGTCCAGATACTCGCGACCCCAGTCCTCTGCCGTTGCTGGCATCGTGCCTGCAATGGATTGCAAAGCCTCGTCGGCATGAACACGCACGCCTGCATCGATCAGCGCCTTTAGAACGCCAGTGCCGATGGTGCCGGCGATGTCTTTGTGGATCAGCAGACACTCTGCGGCACCACAGATCCCGGTGCGACGGGTCTTGGCGTTCATCACCACCTCTAGCGCCTTCACAGGGTCGGCGTCTTTATCCAGATAGATGTGCACGATGCCTTCCAGATGGGCAAAAACAGGCACGCGGGCTTCGCGTTGAACAAGGCCGACAAGGCCTTTGCCGCCGCGAGGCACGATGACGTCGACCGTGTCGACCATGGTTAGCAATTCCTGAACGGCCGCGCGATCTCGGGTTGGGATCAGCTGTATGGAATCCTCTGGCAGACCCGCATCCTTGAGGCCTTTGACCAAGCAAGACTGGATCGCGCGCGAGCTGTTAAAGCCCTCAGAACCGCCACGCAATATAACCGCATTGCCTGATTTCAGACATAGCGCGCCTGCATCCGCGGTCACATTCGGACGGCTTTCATAGATCACACCCACGACGCCCAAAGGCGTGCGCACGCGTCGGATATTCAGCCCGCTAGGGCGGTCCCAATCGGCCAGAACCTCGCCCACAGGATCGTCCTGCGCGGCGACAGCGCGTAGCCCGTCGCAAATGCTTTGAATGCGCGCTTCATCTAGCATCAGGCGATCCATCATGGCATCGCTGAGGCCCTTGTTGCGGCCATAGTCCATATCCAGAGCATTGGCCTCGATAATCTCGGCACGCGCCTCCCAAACGGCATCGGCAGCGGAATTGAGCGCTTTGGCTTTCGCCTCGGCCGGGGCAAAGGCCAGCTCTGCACTGGCGGCTTTGGCGCGCTGGCCAATCTCTGCCATGAGGGCGGGAATATCTGCGATGTCCTTCATCAGATCTGTCCTTTGGTCTGTGTGGTGCCGAAGGGAGCCTCCGGCGGGAGTATTTGCGGCAAGATGAAACCTAAAGCGCCATGTCGTCGCGGTGGATGATAACAGAGCGGGCCGGGTAGCCAAGGATGGCTTCGAAGTCCGAGCTGTGTTTGCCTTTGATGGCTTGTGCCTCAAGGCTTGTGTAGGCTGTGAGCCCCTGGCCGAGTTTGCGCCCGTCCTGAGCAAGGATTTCGACCGGGTCGCCGCGTTCAAAATCGCCTGTGACACCGGAGATACCAGCGGGCAAAAGGCTTTTGCCTTTTTGCAGAGCGGTTTCGGCGCCCTGGTCGACGGTGATCTGGCCCTGGGGTTTCATCGAGGAGATCCAGCTTTTGCGCGCCAGTTGAGGCGTGCCTTTGGCTGTGAACCATGTGGTGTTGGCACCGTTTTCGAGCGCCTTCAGCGGGTTCAGCGTGGAGCCTTCGGTAATTGCCATAGCGCAGCCGCCACTGGTTGCGGTTTTGGCCGCCCAGAGTTTGGTGATCATGCCGCCTTTGGACAGGCCAGAGGTGCCCTCGCCCGCCATGGCTTCGATCTCGGGGGTGATATCCGTGACTGTGTCGAAACGCTTGGCGGATGGGTCTTTTTGCGGGTTGCCAGAGTAGAACCCGTCCACATCCGAGAGCAGGATTAGTTGGTCTGCGCCGGTGGTCAGCGCGATTTGCGCGGCCAAGCGGTCGTTGTCGCCGTAACGTATTTCGTCCGTCGCTACGGTATCGTTTTCATTGACGATAGGCAGCACGCCAAGGGTCAAAAGCTGCGCCAATGTCGCGCGCGAATTGAGGTAGCGACGACGGTTGGCGCTGTCTTCAAGGGTGACGAGAACCTGCGCGGTGGTGATGCCGTGGGGTTTCAGCGCGTCTTCATAGGCACCGGCGAGGCGGATCTGCCCGACCGCGGCAGCCGCTTGGGATTGATCGAGTGGCAAGTCTTTGTTGCCAAGGGACAGCACGCCGCGACCCAAGGCGATCGAACCTGACGAGACGATCACGATGTCTTTGCCCATGCCCTTGAGCCAGGCCACATCCTCAGCGAGGCTCTTCAGCCAGTCCTCACGCAAAGCGCCAGTGGTCCGGTCCACGAGAAGTGCAGACCCGATCTTGATCACCAGTCGTTTTGCGTCGCTTAAGGCTGCCAAGGTGCGGGTTCCTCATCCCGTTTCTTTTCGCGTAGGCGCGTGTCGTCGATTTGGCTGCGTAAGGCGCGCAGCACATCGGTCACGCCTTCCTGGCTTGCGCCAGACATCAGCATGACAGGGCCGCCGACGGCCGCCTCGAGTTCCTCTTTCAGGAACTCGCGTTCCTCAGCATCCATTGTGTCGATCTTGTTCAACACGGTGATGCGCGGCTTTTCAGCCAATACGCCGCCGTATGCTTCGAGTTCTCCAATGATGGTTTTGTAGTCGCCAACTGGGTCGCCAGAGGTCCCATCGACCAGATGCAACAGCACGGCGCAGCGTTCTACGTGCCCAAGGAAGAGGTCACCAAGGCCCCTGCCCTCGGAGGCTCCTTCGATCAGGCCCGGAATATCTGCGACGACGAATTCTACGTTATCCACGCCGACAACGCCGAGGTTCGGATACAGCGTGGTAAACGGATAATCCGCAATCTTAGGCCGCGCATTCGAGGTTGCCGCCAAGAACGTCGACTTGCCCGCATTCGGCAGACCCAACAGACCCGCATCCGCAATGAGTTTCAAACGCAGCCAGATCGTGCGTTCGATGCCTTCTTGGCCGGGGTTCGCACGGCTTGGCGCTTGGTTGGTTGAGGTCTTAAATCGCAGGTTGCCCCAGCCGCCATTGCCGCCTTTGGCGAGCAATACGCGTTCACCAACCTCTGTGAGGTCCGCGATCAGGGTCTCTTGATCCTCATCAAGGATTTCGGTGCCCACGGGCACGCGCAAGATGATGTCATCGCCCGAGGCACCCGTGCGCTGGTTGCCCATGCCGGACTGACCGGTTTTCGCAAAAAAGTGCTGCTGATAGCGGAAATCGATCAGCGTGTTCAGGCTCTCGACCGCTTCGGCCCAAACCGAACCGCCATTTCCACCGTCGCCGCCATCAGGGCCACCGTATTCGATGAATTTCTCGCGCCGAAAGGACACGCAACCGCTGCCACCCCCGCCCGAGCGGATATAGACCTTGGTCAGATCGAGGAATTTCATAAGAGGCGTCCTTTGGGGTTTTGCGAAGTCCCCTGCCTCATAACGCTAAGACAGGGGGAAGCTCAATTAAGTTTTAGGCTGTAGGTCCATGTAGGGACCGCCGCATCGCGGGCCACCGAGAAGGTTTCGGCGTCGCCCAGATACTGAAAGCCGCAGTTTGTCAGTACGCGGGCCGAGGCCGGGTTGTCCTGAAAAACGCTCGCGAACATGACTTGGCTGTTCAGCGGATTTGCGTCGATCAGGGTGCGCACGGCCTCGGAGGCTATGCCGGTGTTCCAGAACGGAGGCGCAACCCAATAGCCGACTTCGACCTTATGGTCAGCGATCTCTTTCAAAGAAATCAGTCCCATAACCTCGGCGCCATTGCTTTTCAGACCGTCCAAGGCCCAGACATGTTCCGTGCGCTCAACCGCTTGTGCGCTTTTGATAAAAGCATCGGTCGCGCCGGGCGGCAGAGGATGGGGGATCGTGGTCGTCATCTTCGCGACCTGCTTGTCGCCTGCATAGACGTCGATCAGACCCTGATCAGACACGCGCAATGGGCGCAGATCCATGCGGTCTGTTTCAATCGTTGCCTGATTGATGATCGTATCATGCATCATGTGCTCTCTCCTCCAAGCAGGGCAAACAGGACGGACGCCACTGTGAGACCTGCTAAAATCCACATCAGATACCGTTCTGCAGCAGTCCCTGCGACGGTTTTTGCGATGCGGTCTCCTCCCAAAGCCCACATCGGGTGAAACACCAGCTGACAGGCCAAAAGACAGATGGCGATTGTCGCGGTGGCTTGCAAGGTGGGGGTGCCCTCGCTCACGAAATTCGTGAAGCCTTGCGTGATCATGGCCCAAGCCTTGGGATTAAGCGGATGCACCCAGAGCCCGGCGAAAAACCCGGGCGCTTTGGTGCCTGCATCCGCCGCGCTCAGACGCAGGTTCGCGACCTTCCAAGCGAGCCAAAAAATATAGGCCATCGAGGCATACTTCAGGATCTCAAATGCCCAGGGCGCGCTTGCGGCCAAAGACATGAGACCAAAGCCAATCGGCCAGATGATCAGTTGTTTGCCCAAAGCCACGCCCGCCACAAAGGGCAAGGACGCGCGAAACCCAAAGCGGGCTCCGGTGGCCATCAACGCCATATTGGCTGGTCCGGGTGTTGCCACCTGGCTGGCGCCAAAGGCGAGAAACGGGAGTGTTGCAACGCTCATCGCTTGCATCCAACTGAACAAAAGAAAAGGGACCGGCGTTTCCGCCGATCCCCTAAAAACTTAAAACCTTAAGGTCGGCTTACTCAGCGGCCTCCGCCACTGGGAGAACCGAAATAAAGGTGCGGCCTTTGAGGCCTTTGTGGAACTTTACGTTGCCGTCGGTGGTTGCAAAGATGGTGTGATCTTTGCCCATGCCAACGCCTTCGCCCGGCCACATCTTGGTGCCGCGCTGACGCATGATGATGTTGCCTGCGATCACAGACTCACCACCGTATTTCTTGACGCCCAAGCGACGACCCGCGGAATCGCGACCGTTACGGGAACTACCACCAGCTTTTTTATGTGCCATATCGTGTGTCTCCTATTTCTCGCTTACTTCGCCAGTTCTTTGGCTTGCTCAACCCAGCCTTCGCGCTCGATGCGGCCCTTGAAGGACAGCTTCTCGTCAAAGTCTGCGATCTCTGCTTCACCCCATGCCGCGATTTGCGCGAAAGAGGTAACACCTGCGGCGTGCAGTTTCTTCTCAAGCGCTGGACCTACGCCAGACAGCTTTTTCAGATCGTCCGCACCGGCCTCTGCGGCTGGCGCTTCGGCTTTCGCTGCTTTCTTAGCAGGCGCCTTTTTCGCAGGAGCGGCTGCTTCAACAGCTGCGCCGGAAATGGAACCTGCACCGATTGCTGCTTTCACGCCGGACTTGTCTGCGCCAGAGGACAGAATGTCAGTCACGCGCACCAGAGTCAGTTTCTGACGGTGGCCAACAGTCCGCTTAGAGCTGTGCTTACGACGACGCTTCACAAATTTGATCAGCTTTTCGCCTTTGATCTGGTCGATCACGTCTGCCTGTACGGCAGCGCCTTCAACGAGAGGTGCGCCTACGACGGTTTTGTCGCCGCCCAGCATCAGAACTTCGTTGAATTGAATTTTTTCACCCGCGTCGGCTGCCAGTTTTTCGACACGCAGAACATCGCCTGCCTGTACTTTATACTGTTTACCGCCGGTTTTCAGGACTGCGAACATGTCCTATTCCTTCGATTTACCGCGTTATTTGGTCCCCTTTCGGGCGTTTTCGGCCTAAGCCACCTCAAACAGCGCGTCCCCTTGGGACGAGATTTCAATAGATAAAGGCGCAAGGAGATCCTTACGCCGATGCGGGCTTATGTGCCTATCCTGTGAGTAAGTCAAGCAGGAGTTGCGGGAATTCTTACAAAGTGGGAGTCATGTTGTCGAAATAGGCTGTATCAAGTGTGTCTGGTTTGAGCACTTATTTCCCAGATGCTGCGTTTCGCGCCAATTTCCGCTTTGTTAATTACGCTACGCGCAGGGTCGACGGGCGTCCCACCTCGGCTGCGATTTCGCTGAGCAGTGCGCGGGCGGCGTCACTTCGTCTCTTAGGATTAGAACGCGCGACATACGCAATCGTAGGCGGCTCCGGGAACACACCTTCAATAACTTCCAAGTCTTGGGGCACGTGCAAGCCATTCATTAGTGCTATTCCGAGCCCCGCACGCGTCGCCGAAAGGATGCCTGATACGCTTGGGCATTCTAAAACAGCTTCAAATTGATGACCCGTTCTTGAGTGCTGTGATTGTGCCCAGTGCTTGTAGAAGCAGTTTTGATCGAAGGCGAGGAATGGAACGGGTCCGCTAGAATTCAGAGACAGGTCATAAGACTTGATCCAGTGCAGTCGGTCCTCATACAAAATAAGGTCATCGCTACGAACCTCGTCTCTCAATACTTGGATGACCGCGATATCGATCTCGCCTGATGACAACCAATCAGACAAAGTCAGGCTCTGCTCAACTCGCGTGTTAACCTTGGTCTCTGGATGCAGGCGTGTAAACCGACCAAGGATGCGTGCCACATCACCGCCTGTTGTGTCTTCGGTCATGCCCAATCGGATGGTGCCTGCCAGCGGTTTCTTTCCAAGCGCAGCGAGTGCTTCGTCATGTAAATCCATCATCCGGCCCGCATACTCCAACAGGCGCGTCCCCGCCTCAGTAAACAACGGTCCACCCGCGCGGCGCGCCAACAATTCGCAATCCAAGACAGTCTCTAGCCGTTTGATCTTGTGACTCACTGCAGGTTGAGACAGCGCCATATGCTCGGCAGCGCGCGTAACGCCCCCATGAGTCGAAATTACGACTAAGGCCCGCAGGGCTTCGATGTCTAGGCGCTCAACCATTCTATATTTCGATTACAGAATCAAAATCATTCATTTGATTAATTCTCTATCAAAGCGTTATGGCTGAGGAAAGAAGAAATTGGAGTTTCCTTCATGGCCCACCTCGTCGACCAACATGTTCTCATCAATGGCCGCCGTATTACTCATGGCGTGCACGGAAAGGGAGAGCCCGTGGTTCTCCTGCACGGCACACCGTCTTCCTCGTATATTTGGCGGAACATCCTGCCAACGCTTGTTGAGGCTGGCTACAAAGTTCACGTCTACGACCTGCTCGGTTATGGCTTGTCGGAGCGCCCGCAAAACCCAGCAATTGATACCTCTGTCACGGGCCAAGTGCCGATCCTTGAGGGGCTGCTGGATGTTTGGGGTCTCAAGGATTTCCACTTCATCGCACATGACATCGGTGGTGGTGTTGCGCAGAGGTTTGGCATTCAGTCCCCGGAACGGCTGCGCAGCCTGACCATGATTGACGTGGTAAGTTATGACAGTTGGCCATCCAAGCGCACACGCGAGCAGATGCAGGCCGGGTTGGAAAAGCTGATCAAAGCACCCGATTCAGACCACCGAGAACACTTCCGCGACTGGCTCAACTCGACGGTTCAAAACAAGGAGCGTTTAGCCGAGACGTCGATGGAAACTTACCTCGATTTCATCTGTGGTCCGGTCGGTCAGGGTAGCTTCTTTCAGCATCAGCTGATGCACTATGATCCGAAACACACAGACGAAATGGTTCCGCGATACAGCGAACTTGGTCAAAAGCCAGTGCAACTGATCTGGGGTGCAGACGACGCATGGCAGGTCGTGGACTGGGCGCACAAGTTAAACGCTGCAATTCCGGGATCAGAACTGCACGTGTTGGAAAACTGTGGTCACTTCTCAATGGAAGATCAGCCGGAGAAAATCTCTGGATTGCTCGTCGACTTCCTCGGCAGAAACCGATAACGCAACTACGGAAAGCCGCCGCTCACGAAAACAATCTGGGCGGCAGCTTCGCCCGCATAGAAGGTAGACGTCACTTATTTAGACTCAAAGATCCTGACTGGGCTGCAATTCGCCAAGCCTTAGTGCCAAAGCCTCAAACCGGTTGCCCATCACCTGATAATGGACCGCGTTCATCAGTTCATAGACAAGCTGCATATCGGGGTGTTCCAGCGCCTCGGCATAGGCCAGAACCTCTTCAGATGTGAAATCCTGATAGGTATAGGCCGCCGAGGCCTTGGCCCCCTCTTCGATCGCCGCGAGCACCTCGGCCTCATTGGCGCGGATATTGGCCCAGAGCGCCTCTTCGTCGATGTCCTGTGCAATCACGCCCGCGCGTGAGGCCGCCAGAATGAAACGCACCTGAATGGTTTGCAGCGCCCGCAGGCCTATGTTTTCCGGATCAATCGCCGCGCCCATGCGGACGAAATACTCGGGACGCGGATCCTCTTTGGCCTCATAGAAGGCCAAAAGCTGTTCGCCCGCGATCTGCTTCAACTCGTCATCGTCCATATGCGAGAGGTTTTCGGCCTGAACCAGACGTTTGCCCAGATCGCTGCCATAAAACGCCACCGCATGGTCGAGCAGCCTCTGATCAAGCGTCTCCTCAAGGATATCGAGCGCCTGTGTCTGCATGTCTTCGACAATGAAGACCTCTTTCACGAGGTTGCTCCAGGTCTGACCAAAGGCGTTGTCCTCTAGTCCCAGCATCGAGGGCGCAGATTCCGCACCAACGGCGATGGAATCTAGCGCCACATCAAACCCGGTGACTTCAAGGAACTCCTGCACGTCCGCGCGGTCGGCTGCTTGGACGATCAGAGGAGAAAAAGCCACAGACCCCGCCACGACGGCCGTTGAAAACATTCTGCGCAGCTTGTGAAACATGGGGCTCTCCTGAGGCGTTAACGTCTAGGGTTGAACTTAGGGCAATTCCGATAACAAACAATCACCAACGGCCCTTGCAGCGATCAAAAAACCGAGATAGACGACTGCTCTACCAAGACCCCCGCGGAGAGGTGCCGGAGTGGTCGAACGGGGCGGTCTCGAAAACCGTTGTCCCTTCACGGGGACCCAGGGTTCGAATCCCTGTCTCTCCGCCATTATCCCAATCGGTTAATCGTCAAAGTGAATATTCACCCGACGGTTCTGCTTGCCCTTCTTCTCGATCTTGCCGATCCGCAGGCGGCCGATTTCGCCGGTGCGCGCCACGTGGGTGCCGCCACAGGGTTGCAGATCGATCTGATCCGCGTCCCGCCCTATACCAACCAAACGCACGCGGCCTGATCCCATTGGCGGTTTCACGGACATGGTTTTCACCAAGTCGGGCTTTGCGGCCAGTTCCTCGTCGGTGATCCAGCTTTCATGCACTTCCAGATCGCGGTCGACCAATTCGTTGAGCTGCGCTTGAAGCGTTTCTTTGTCCGCAGGCGCGTCGGGCATGTCAAAATCCAAACGGCCTTTCTCGGCGGATATGGATCCTCCGGTCACGGGCAAAGGGATTACAACGGACAGCAGATGCAGCGCCGTGTGGATCTGCATGTGTTTGTAGCGGCGGTCCCAGTCGAGCGTCTGGGTGATCTCTGTCCCGATTTCAGGTAGGCGCGCGGGTTCTGCGGGCACTAACGCGATCTCTCCGTCGAGTGTTTTGACCGCAGTAGCGATCTTCATTGTGGTCTCGCCCCAAGAAATCGCGCCGCTGTCGCCGGGTTGCCCTCCGCCGGTTGCATAAAACAGAGAGGCATCCACGACAATACCGCCTTCGGGCGTATGGGCGACCACTTTGCCTTGGGCCGTGGTCATATAGGCGTCGTCTCGGAAGAGAAGGTCAGTCATAGGGCGGTCCTGCGTCTGGTGTCGTTCAAATACTGGCCCAACCACGGCGAAATTCAATAGAAAAACCCGCGCTCTGGTTAAGAGACGCGGGTTTTTCGAAACTTAGATGGCGCGGCGTTTAAACGTCTTCGAAAACACCCGGAATGCTACTTGGTGCGTCGGTCAGCCAGGACGGGGTCGGCAGGCCTTTTTCGCGCAGGAATTCCGGGTTGAAGAGTTTCGACTGATAGCGCGTTCCATAGTCGCAAAGGATCGTCACGATGGTGTGGCCTGGACCCATTTCCTTGGCCAGACGTTTGGCACCAGCGATGTTCACGCCAGAGGAGCCGCCAAGACAGAGGCCTTCGTTTTCCAGCAGGTCAAAGACAATCGGTAGCGCCTCTTCGTCAGGGATCTGGAAAGAGTGATCTGGGGTAAAGCCTTCGAGGTTGGCGGTGATACGCCCCTGCCCGATGCCTTCAGAGATAGAAGACCCTGAAGAGGCCAGCTCTCCGGTGGTATAGAAGCTGTGCAGCGCCGCGCCCATTGGGTCTGCGAGGCCGATCTTGACGCCTTTGGGCTGCAGAACTTCCGCAACGCCCGCGAGCGTGCCGCCAGAGCCTACGGCGCAGATGAAACCATCTACTTTGCCGCCGGTCTGTTCCCAGATTTCGGGGCCGGTGGTTTCAATATGCGCGCGGCGGTTGGCGACGTTGTCAAATTGGTTCGCCCAGATCGCGCCGTTTGGTTCGGTCTTGGCCTGTTCCTCTGCGAGGCGACCGGAATAGCGCACATAGTTGTTGGGGTTCTTATAGGGGGCCGCCGGAACCTGCACCAATTCCGCACCGGCCAGACGCAGCATGTCTTTCTTTTCCTGAGACTGGGTCTCGGGGATCACGATCACGGTTTTGAAACCCATGGAGGCGCCAACCAGCGCGAGGCCAATACCGGTGTTGCCCGCGGTACCTTCGACGATCGTGCCGCCCGGCTTCAGCGTGCCTTTTTCCAGCGCGTCTTTGATGATGTAGAGCGCCGCGCGGTCCTTCACGGACTGGCCCGGGTTCATAAATTCGGCCTTGCCAAGGATCTCACAGCCGGTCTCTTCGCTCGCCTTGTTCAGACGGATCAGAGGAGTGTTCCCAATCGCAGTTGCGAGATCTGATGCAATACGCATTTGGCGCGCCTTTCTATGTTGCCCACAAACCCTGTGTAGGAGGAGTTTTACGGGAACTCAAGACACCAATGCGTCAACGATGTAAGCGCTTACGGTGGCGCGCCAACCAAAGGGCTGCCAGAACCAGCGGTGCGTTGGCGGCCTGAAAGCTTTCGGTCATCTCCATGAGCTCATTGAAGGAATAGAGATAGGACTTGATATCCTCGGCCTCGCTATCAAGGCCGTTCACGCCGGTGATGTCATCTGGCAGGTCCGCGATCCCGAGAAAGATGTTGAAATACTCAGTGTTACACCCGGGTGAGGCATAGCATTTGGCAACTGGGTGAAGCGCCTCAAAGGACAGATTGGCTTCTTCTCGCCCTTCTCGATGCGCTGTTTCTTCTGGCGTTTCGCCTGGATCGACGCGGCCCGCGATGGGCTCTAGCATCCAGGGTGCTTTGTCACCACGCGAATAGGGTCCTGCACGGAATTGTTCCACCAACAGCACGCGGTCGCGTTTGGGATCGTAGGGAAGAACAATCGAGGCTTCACCACCGACAAAGACCTCGCGTTTTACAGGCCGACTCATCTCACCGTCATATTGGCGAAAGGCCACCTCGGAGGTTTTCATGATGAAGAAGCCTTTGTGGGTCACTTCATCGCCGACATGATGCGTGTCGTCGCGCCCAAACCCGCTGGGCCCGATGACGCGGTCTTCGGTGGCTGCGGTGAGTTGCGCATGGGCGCGGGCTCGAATCATGGGGAACATAAACTCGAGCTGATTGGCGTCGATGATCCCGAAATAAGACATGACTTCGACGGCGGCGATATCGGTGACGTCGGCGTGTTTTGTCTCCCACGTTTCAAGAGACCAAGGGCCGTTGTCCTGCCAATTGTGCTCGATGGGGAAATAGACTTGCGCGGGCAGCGGGCCTGTTGCGGTATCGACGGTCACATCGCGAAGTTCGTAATTGAAGCCGCCTTCGTAGTAATTCAGGCGTGCAACATCCTCACTCGAGAGACCAGCGCATAAAAGACCCTCAGCGCGCCCGTCCATCTCAACGATCATCGGAAAATCTTCGCCCGCAATCGCGCGGGCTTGATGCCCACTCAGCGTGGCTTCGTGCAAACTAATCGCCTCAAACCGATCCCCAAGCACGATCTTGAGCAGCGGCATATGCCGCAGCGTGCCGTAGAAAAACAAATCCATAAACTATCTCCAACGGCGCGAGGCGGCCTCGGCCAGAATTGAGGTCACAAAGGTGCCAAGGCCAAAGGCCACAAGAACATCGATGTTCAGCACAAGCAGCCCGTGATCAACCATCTTTTGCGCCACGTCCTGCAGCGCTTCGCTGAGGCTGCCATAGCCGATCCCGGTGGACTCGATGATCATCAGGCGAAACGAATGGCTAAAGAGCAAAAACAAGATCAAGGCAACAAGCGTCGTCACCCCGTTGTTGATTGCCGATGTCACGCCGTGCCCTGCCCGACCTCCAATCAGTTTCCAGCCTACCGACGCCGCAATCGCGCCGTTCATATAGGTGAAATAGCCGAACTGCGTGCCTTCGGGCATGTAAGGTTTGAACAGCTCTGATGCGATCATAGTGGTCACAGCAAAGAAGATGGCTGCAATCAGTTTGGCTGCGGTGGGCATGTGCTCGGGCCTTTTTGGGTTTGGCTGATCATTGCCCGCGTTCTCTTAAAGCTCAAGCCTAATCCTAAAGCACCTGATCAAGGGCCGAAATCAGCGCGTCGATGTCCTCAGGCGCGGTGTAATGCACGAAACTTAGTCGCAGCACGCCGGGATCCAGAGGCACGTTCATCGCGCCCAAAGGTCTGACCGCGTAAAAGTCGCTCGCGTCGGCCATAATGCCATGTTTGAACAGTTCTTTCGCCAGATCCGCTGGGTTGTCCTGAGTTTTCAACGCAAAAGTCGGCGCGCGGTTTTCAGCGGTCCGTGGGCCCAGCATCTGAATGGTATTCTTGCTGCTGAGGTACTCGATCAGAGGCTTAGACAACGTGATTTCATGGTCGCGCAACAGATCATGCAGCGCATGTGTCGTTGCCGATTGTGATCCGGTCTTGGCCGTATCGATGCCGTGATGCGCCGCCAAAGCCTCGAAATAGTCCACGATCCCCGCACAGGCCGCGACTTGTGCGTGATCGGGCCCCGCCGGAGAAAACCGCTTATAAAGCGAGCCGCCATTAAAATAATGCGCTTGGTTTGGCAGGATGTCCCCTATGGACTTTCGCACAACCATGATGCCCTGATGCGGCCCATAGGTTTTATAGGACGAGAACATATAGATATCGGGGCCCATGCCACCGACATCTGGAATGCCATGCGGCGCATAGCTCACGCCATCCACGCAAACAAAAGCCCCTGCCGCATGGGCCAGAGCCGTGATCTCGGCCACTGGATTGATCTCGGCAACCACGTTCGAGCAATGCGGGAAACAGACCAGTCGCACGCTTTCATCGAGCATGTCTGAGAGATCATCAGGGTTCAGGTGGCCGGTCTCGGGATCGATCTGCCATTCCTTGACGGTGATGCCTGCGTCCGCCAAACGTCGCCACGCACCGCTATTGGCCTCGTGGTCTTGGTTCGTCACGATGATCGCATCGCCTTCATTCAGCCACTCGCGCACGGCTTGGGACAGAACATAGGTGTTTTGCGTGGTGGACGGCCCGAAGGTGACCTCTTCGGTCTCCACCCCCATCCAAGCCGCCAAACGGGTCTGCGCCTCATCCATCTCTTCGCCACCCAGACGGCTGGCATCATAGGATGCATATGGCTGCACTTTGCGCTCACGGTAAAACCGCGTGAGCCGGTCGATCACAGGCGCGCAGGCATAGGAGCCGCCTGCGTTTTCAAAGAACCGCATGCCTTCAAGGCTGCTTTCAGAAAACGCAGGGAATTGGCTGCGCACAAAGGCGAGATCCAGAGACATGGGGAAACCTCTTTACAGGGCCGCGCGGATTTTCTCGGCGTTGGCTTTGATTTGTTCGAAATCGCCCATCTGACCTGCAGGGCCCATGGGCACGCCCGCATGACGCGGATGAACGTGGTAATGCAGGTGAAAGACCTCCTGCCCGCCTGCGGCCTCATTGAACTGCTGAACAGTCACGCCCTTGGCATCAAAGGCCTTCATCACCGCATGACCCATCTTTTGCACAGTCGCAATGCAGGCCGCGAGCTGTTCTGGCGTCGCATCCAGCATATTGCGGCACGGTGTTTTCGGGATGATCAGACAATGGCCTTCAGTGCGCGGCATGATGTCCATGAAAACATAGGTGTGCTCATCCTCATAGAGTTTCTCAGACGGGATTTCCCCGCGCAGGATTTTGGCGAAAATATTGTCGGGATCGTAGCTCATGGGTCTGGCCGTCTTGGTGGAATCAAAAAGCGAGGCACAGCGGTTGCCATGCCTCGCTTTCATAGAACAAGGTTTATGCGTTTACATCAACCACGACGCGTCCACGGACCTGACCTTTCAGAATGTCAGACCCAAGGGACGGCAAGTCGCTGAGTGTGGCTGGATTGATCATCGCTTCAAGCTTGTCCATTGGAAGATCGCTGGCGATGCGCTGCCAAGCGGCCAAACGGTTGTCATATGGCTGCATCACAGAGTCTATGCCCAAGAGGTTCACGCCGCGCAGCAGGAAGGGGATGACGGTCGCCGGAAGACCCGCGCCGCCGGCAAGCCCTACCGCTGCGACAGAAGCACCATAGCACATCTGGCCAAGGACACGCGCCAGCATGTCGCCGCCTACGGCATCCACACAGCCCGCCCAGTTTTCGCTTTCTAGCGGGCGTTTTGTGGTCTCGTTGAGCTCTTCGCGCGGAACGATCTGGGTTGCGCCCAGAGAGGTGAGGTATTCGCTGGCCTCGGCGCGGCCTGTGACAGCGGCGACGTTATAGCCGAGGTTTGCCAGGATCGCAGTTGCCACAGAGCCAACGCCGCCCGCCGCACCGGTCACCAAAACAGGCTTCTCGCCTTTGACCATGCCTTGGTTCTCCAGCGCCATCACCGCTAGCATCGCGGTGAAACCCGCCGTGCCAACCGCCATTGCCTGACGTGTTGTCAGTCCATCGGGCAGCGGCACCAGCCAATCAGCCTTCACACGTGCCTTTTGCGCATAGCCGCCCCAATGGACTTCGCCCACGCGCCAGCCGGTCAGAACCACGCGGTCACCCGCTTTGTAGCGGTCATCCGAGCTTTCCGCGACTGTGCCCGCAAAGTCGATCCCCGGCACATGCGGATAGTTGCGTACCAAGCCGCCACCCGGGCCAATACACAGACCGTCTTTGTAGTTGACCGTCGAGAACTCGACATCAATCAATACGTCCCCGTCTGGAAGATCACTCACATTGATCGACTGTACGCTGGCGTTTGTTTTGCCGCTCTCGGCATCTTTATTCACTACGAGTGCGTTGAACATGACACCCCTCCCCTAAATCCAGAATTTCTCTTGCACGACGGCAGGACGCATCCCGTCGGTGGTCTCAACTTCTACTGTCGTACCCGCATCCCAATGGGTCATCCGCATCATGCCGATGGCCACATTTGTCTCAAAATCAGGCGACCAGGCGGCAGAGGTCACCTGCCCCACCTTGGTGCCATTCGCGTAAACCGGCCAAGGGCGATCACAGCCCGGCACCTTGTCGCCGCCAATCGCGATAGGACGGATCTGCTGCACAGGCCCTTCGGCAGCCACCCGCAGCAAAGCATCGCGCCCGATGCAGCCAATCGCAGTGTGCGTGTTGCAGAACTTGCCCAACCCACATTCATGAGGCGTGTTGTCGTCGGTCATGTCGTTGCCGTAGCTCAGCAAGCCACCCTCGATGCGCTCGATCAGGTTCGGGCAGCCGGCGCGGACGTTCAGGTCCTCGCCCGCGTCAAACAGAGCATTCCACAAAGGCATGCCGATGTCCGTGCCATCGACATAGATCTCAAACCCGCCTTGTTTCGAATAGCCAGAGCGCGCAATCGCCAGATCGCGGCCTTCAAATTGAAACCAGCCAAAGCGAAAGAACTTGATGTCGCGCACAGAGTCTTCGAAGACGCGCGCCAGCAGGTCGTCGGATTTTGGACCCTGAATACCCAGCGGAGACACGTCTGGCTCATCTACCAAAACATCCAACCGCCAGCCATTCGCGATGCCTTTGACCCAATACAGCAAGTCACTGTCGGCAATCGAAATCCACCAACGATCTTCCGAGAGTTTCACCGCAACCGGATCATTGAGCATACCGCCAGTTTCATCCACGATCGGCACATAGAAACACTGGCCGTGCATCATGCCCCGCAGGTCACGCGGTGTGAGCATCTGCATGAGCTTGCCTGCATCAGGGCCGCGCAGTTCGACCTGGCGCTCGCAGGCCACGTCCCAGACCTGAACATGTTCCTTCAAGTGACGGTAATCCGCCTCGGGGCTCTCAAAGACCGTTGGCAGGAGCATGCGGTTATAGACCGTATAGGCCTTGACGCCTTGCGCCTCGACGCCTTCGGAAAACGGGGTACGGCGCAGACGCCGGGATGGTGAAATCAATGCCATTGCAAACTCCCAAATGCGCAGGCGGTGTCAGGGAAAGCCTTTATTTCGGGCCGGACCAGTCGATTGGGCAGACCTCGGCGGATTTGCCACCGAAATCCCAGACGCGCCCAAAGTCGCGCACGCGGGACTTGAGACCTTTGGCGGCGATAATGTCGGGGCCCATCCAATATTTGGAATTCGAGATCATCACCGGATGGTCAGGATCCGCGCCTTCCATCAGTTCGATCTCACCTTGGATTTTGCGCCCGATATAGATCGCGCGGCGTTTGCCTTCTCGGACGATCTCTACCTTTTCGCGTTCCGCGCCGATGATCTCAGACACCAGCATGGTGAAAAGACCCGTGGTGCCGCCGGCTTGCCCCGAGAAGATCTGCAGGATGCCGTTATAGGCCTTGCCGCTGGCGCGCTCGTCCACATAGGCCGCGACCTTCCAGTTGCCCTCGGCCATACGCCCCGGAATGTCGACCAGAAGGCCGATGTTCAAACCCGAGAGGTCTTCGCCTTCATAGTGGCCTTCATCGATGGCGATCGCCATCCAAGCGTGGCAGTGGCCTTCGGTTGGCGGGTGCTTGCCTAGCGAGACAACGCAGGGACAAAACAGCTCACAGGAACAGTTCAGAAAGAGCTCTCCTTTGATGGCCCAATCCGTCGGCGCAAGACGGCGACGTTTTGGATTGTCCATCCGGTTGTCGATCCGTTGCGAGATCGGCAGGCGATCTGCCTCTGGTCTTTTCTTCACAGCCATGAGTTATCCTCCATACGCCAGTTCAGGCATTGCGATCAGCAACAGCCCTGCAAGTATAAGTAGTACGCCCATCGGTTTGGTCACGACATGACCCACCTGAGGCAGTTTTTCCAAAATCATGAAGAGGGTCGCGAGCCCCATCCACGCCAAGTTCATCACACCGCCGACAAACCCCAAAGACATAAATCCCCAGCAGCAGCCGACACAGAAAGCCCCAAGGCCTGCGCCCATCTTGAGGCCTCCGATGAAACTTGGATCCCAGCGGGTCATGAAATAGAGAGTCGGGCTGTGGCAGACGCCGTGGCATATTTCTTTCGCGCGGGTGAATTGAAAGACTCCAACTGCGATCAGAAGCCCTGCTGCAACATAAGGTGATTTCGCCACGCCCAGCATGTCAATCACACCGCCAAACAGAAGCGCAAGCTGAACGCCAGTGATGAGCGCTGCAAACCCTACCCAAATCAGAAAATATGCCAGAACAACGCCAAGCAGCCCCGCGGTTGTGCCATTCGCGGTGCGCGTAAGGTCGCTATAGGCGCGCATCGTCGGGATCAGCGTCGGCAGCATCATCGCCGCCATCATTGCGGCCCACATGCCAAAGAGAGGGCCGAAATTCGCCATGGGCATATACATTGGCATGCGCGGGTCCATGGCGGCCATGTTTTGGCCCATCGGACCCGGACGGCCCAGGATATCCAAATCCATGTCCATCGCCATGACGTACATCATCCACCACGCCAACAGGATCAGGGCAAAAAACCCGACCCAAAGGGCGCTGCGGCTCATGTGACTTAGTGTGGACAGCACGAGATGATTTCCCAAATAGATTGAATCCCTGTGCTATTAATGTCAGACAAATAGAAACACGCCAATAGTTAAATGTCAGACAAATGAAAATCGACCCTACGTCAAAAGCAGATCTCTCGATCCAAATCGCGAAAGCCATTCGCGAAGAGATCATGGCGGGCACCCTGCGGGTCGATGATCGTTTGCCCTCGGAAACAGAGCTTTGTGATCATTTCGAAGTGTCACGCTCTACCGTGCGCGAAGCGTTGAAGCGGCTGGCGGCCCAAAACCTGATCCGAACGCAACGCGGGGCGTCTGGTGGGGCTTTTGTCAATCGGCTGAGCTATGATCAAGCGCGTGGGCATCATGTGACGACTTCGACGCTTTTGATGTCGATGAATGAGGTGGATTTCAAAACCGCTTGCGAGGCGCGTTATGCACTCGAACGGGCCTGCGCGCCTTTGGCGGTCGAGCGACGCACGGCGGATCATCTGGCGACCATGCGGGTCGAGATCTTTCGTCAGGGGCAGCCAGGGCTGTCTGACGAGAGTTTCTGTGACTCTGATGTGGCCTTTCACCGTGCTTTGGTGGACAGCGCGGGCAATCATGTTCTGTCCTATCAGCTGGCCGGGGCGGTTGAGGCCACTCAGCCTTTGATGAATATGATCACCTTTTCGGCGCGGTCGCGAGAAAAGATCATTGAGCTGCACACGGCGATAGCCGATGGCGTCGAAAACCACGACGCGGAATTGGTTGATGAGAAACTGGCGGAGCTCAGCGCCTATACGCTGCAGCTCAGCGAGAACGTTGCCAAGGAGCGCTCAAAGCGCAAACAATCCTAGGGTTTTGTTAACCAAAAGCGGGTTTGCTCAAGGCATGTCCGCGAAACCTCTTGAGCCGCATCAATGGATCCACACGTTTTTCACGTCGAAAACGGCGCGGGATGGGTATGTGGTGCGTCGCAAGCTGCGCGACATTGAAAGGTTCTGTGGGATGGAGTTGTTTTTGGCTGAAGTTGAACGCCGTGGATATCGTGCCTACGAAAACTCGGGTCAGATTGTGGTCATCTGTAATTCCGCGCCAATCAAACGGCTCACATAACCCACGTTTTCTTAAAAAGAAAGCGACATCGAAATCTTTTAAAGATTTCGCCCCTTCCATTAGGCAAGCCGCGCAATTATATAAGAATTGTCCTTCGGGACTATGGACATAAACGCGCTCGTAATAAGCGGATCGGACCCGGGGGCGGTACCCGGCGGCTCCACCAAGAGCCTTTCTGCGGAAAGGTTGTTGTTGGGGCCGAAATAGGATCGACGAACGTCTAAAGGGGTTAGCTTTGTTTCGGCTGTCTGCCACCGTTATCGGCGAAACTTGTACAATTGCAAATGACAATCGTGCTCCAGTAGCAATGGCCGCGTAAGCGACCGGAGATACTGAAATCTTAAGCCCTGGCGCCTAGCTGCGTCAGGCGGGGTTCGTGGGTACCTGGCAACAGAAACCTACACTTCCACCTCTTGACCGGTTTCACGCGCTATGGCACCCAAGATCCATGGGGCACGCGATTTCCCCGTGAGGTTTAGGCCAGACAATCGCATCCTCTGACTTGCTTTCGCAAAGGATGCCCCATGCCTGGATTTAACGAAATATCCCCCTCTTCTTTGATGCGATTGATCGGCACGCCCGACTGTCCAACCATTTTGGACGTACGAATTCCCGAAGATTTGGCCGAAGACCCCATCGTCGTGCCCACCTCGATTTGCGTATCACATACGGATGTGGCGGGAATGGACCGCGCAAGGATGAAAACCCGCGTTGTGGTCATTTGTCAGCGCGGCAAAAAACTAAGCCACGGCGCTGCGGCCATTTTGCATGCCTCAAGCGTGAACGCCGAAGTCTTGGAGGGCGGTATAAAAGCTTGGCTGGCTGCAGATCTGCCGTCAGTTCCAATAACGACACTGCAATCATTCACGCAGACCTGGGTTACGCGTCACCGCCCAAAGATAGATCGCATCGCCTGCCCCTGGCTGATCCGACGGTTTGTTGATCCTGAGGCGCAAATCCTCTTCGTGCCCCCAAGCGAGGTCGACGCAGTGGCAGAGCGCTTTAACGCTATCGCATTTGATATGGCTGACGGAGACTGGTCCCATACTGGCGCTTTCTGCACGTTTGACACGATGATTGACCGCTTCGGTCTGCGCAATGAGCCACTTCTGCGCGTGGCCGAAGTCGTACGTGCGGCGGACACAAACTCCCATGAGTTGGCTCCGCAAGCTGCCGGGCTGTTGGCGATTTCTGCCGGCTTCTCTCGGCTTTACAAAGATGACAACCGTCAAATGACTGCATTGTTTCCCCTTTATGACGCGCTCTATCGATGGGCGCGCGACGCCTTTGAAGAGACCCATGAGTCGCCAACAGGGGCAAAGCTGTAACATGACACCGAATATTTCCGAGCTCTTCCGCGTCTTTGGGCGCATTGGCCTGTTGTCATTCGGAGGCCCCGCCGCCCAGATCGCCCTGATGCACAAAGAATTGGTCGAAACACGTAACTGGCTGAGTGAGCGAGATTTTCTCGGCGCGCTTAGTTTCTGCATGTTGCTGCCGGGCCCCGAGGCTATGCAGCTTGCGACCTATACGGGGTGGAAACTCCGAGGGACATTTGGCGGTTTTCTCGCGGGGCTCTTGTTTGTGTTGCCGGGCGCCTGCGTCATTCTGGTGCTTGCGACGCTCTATATCTTTTTTGCAGAGCTTTCTTGGGTTCAAGCCGCATTCCTAGGCATCAAAGCCGCCGTCATCGCGATCGTTCTTCAGGCTCTTTGGAAGGTCTCTAAAAAGGCGCTTCAAGGCCCACTCGCATGGCTTATCGCAGCCTTGGCCTTTCTGGCGATCTATGTTGGGAACATCAGCTTTGTATTGATCCTGATCTGTGCGGCCGCGCTTGGCGCCCTAGTCTTTAAATCCCCTCAGGACGCGCCCCAAAAGCCACCAAAAGCCACAGGCAACGGTCTGGGACAAGCCGCGATCTGGGGCTTGCTCTGGGGCGCGCCCATTGCTCTGGTCTATATCTTCAATCAGGCCTTCCTGCTTGAGATCGCCCTTTTCTTTTCCAAACTCGCCGTGGTCACTTTCGGCGGGGCCTACGCGGTACTGGCCTATATGACCCAAACCGTCAGCACTGATTTCGGCTGGATCACGACGCCTCAGATGATCGACGCGCTTGGCCTGGCTGAAACCACGCCGGGTCCGCTGATATTGGTCACAGAGTTTGTGGCCCTGCTCGCTGGGTATCAAGAAGGCGGCTTTTCGTTGATGCTGGCTGCGGGGGCGCTTGCACTTTGGTGTACCTTTGTTCCGTGTTTTTTATGGATTTTCACTGCGGCACCCTATCTGGAAAACCTTTTGAACCAGCCAACCCTCAAGGCCGCATTGTCTGGGGTTTCAGCGGCGATTGTGGGCGTTATTCTCAACTTGTCTTTGATCTTTGCGCTCCATGTGCTGTTTGATGAGGTTTCGCTCGGCACCTTTGGCCTGTGGCCCGTATTGTCCAGTTTCAACCTGCCCGCCTTCGTTTTGATGCTCTTGTCATCTGCGCTTCTTTTGGGGCTTCGCTGGCCTCTCGGCTGGGTTCTGCTCATCTCGACGGCATTGGCCAGCGCCCTGGCAATTCTTTAGCGATACAGCGCAAAGCCGATCTTCCGTTTCCCGAAAAACTATTTATGTTTGGGGAAAGACGGAAATTTTAGGACGCTTCATGTCTCAGTCGATTGAATACGGCAATCTCATGCATCGCGCACTGCGGCGCCTCATCCAAGAGGTGCTCGAAGACGTACGTGACAACGGGCTGCCCGGAGACCATCATTTCTTTATTACCTTTGATACGCGTCACCCAGAGGTGAACATCGCGGACTGGCTGATGGAGCGTTATCCCAGCGATATGACCGTTGTGATGCAGCATTGGTATGACAATCTGGAAATCACCAATGATGGCTTCTCTGTCACGTTAAACTTCGGCGACGCACCAGAGCCGCTCTATATCCCGTTTGAATCAATCAAAACCTTCGTGGACCCCTCAGTCGAATTCGGACTGCGCTTTGAAAGTCAAAGTGACGAGGACGGCGAAGATTTGGACGAAGAGATTGATGATCCCACGGTCGAAGAGCTCGAAATTCCCGAGACTGAGGTGGAGGCTGAGCCTGCGGCAACGGATGCTGATGTTGTCAGCCTCGATAGCTTCCGCAAAAAATAACCGCGCAAAGCGTTTTGCAAATTCTTCACACACAGGGTTTCCAAGCCGTGTTAGGGAGCGCGCAACGTGTTTAAGAGGGCAAATAGATGGCCAACCAACTCGCGATCTTTCTAGGTGAATTGATCCGCAGACCGACCCAGGTCGTCGCACTCGCCCCCTCCTCTGTTGCCCTTTCCGAGGAAATGGCCGCGCAAGTGCCCCAAGGAGACGGCGCGGTTGTGGAATTGGGGCCCGGTACGGGCAAAATCACCACGGCTTTGCTCAATACAGGCGTGCCGGCAAAAGATCTGCATCTGTTTGAATTGAATCCGGTCTTTGTGAGCCATCTTCAGGCTGAATTTCCCGGAGTCGCTGTCCACGAAGATCGCGCCGAGAACGCAAGCACCTATGTTAATGGGCCTGTAAAGGCCGTGGTCTCGGGTTTGCCACTATTGTCGATGCCATATGAGGTTCAACAGGCCATCGTCGGTGGAGCATTCGACCTGATGGGGTCCGACGGACGCTATATTCAGTTCACCTATGGCCCCAAACCTCCGGTTAACGAGCGTTTGCGCGGAGAGCTTGGCCTGACATGGAGCAAGTCACGTAAAATTTGGGGTAACCTTCCCCCTGCCCGCGTCTATACCTTCACGCGCCAAGGCAACTGAAACCCGCTGCCGTCTGTTTGCGCTAAACCAATAAAATAACGCCAAACGCATCATTTTGCCGCGCTTGCGTGGGGTATATCGATTGTAATTTCCGTGCGGTCGGCTATGACAGGTCTGATCTATTTTTGCCGGAGAAGACAATGTCTCAAACCCGTACCGAAACCGACAGCTTTGGCCCTCTTGAGGTTCCCGCCGACAAATACTGGGGTGCACAGACGCAGCGCTCCATCATGAACTTCCCAATCGGTTGGGAAAAACAGCCTGTCGCCATCGTACGCGCTTTGGGTGTGATCAAAAAAGCCTGTGCGCAGGCCAACAAAGCGTCAGGCAAGCTGGACGCCAAGATTGCCGATGCTATCATTCAGGCCGCGGGCGAAGTTTTCGAAGGCAAGTTTGACGACAACTTCCCGCTGGTGGTCTGGCAGACGGGCTCTGGCACCCAATCCAACATGAACTCCAATGAGGTCATCGCCAACCGGGCGATCGAAATCCTCGGCGGCGTGATTGGCTCCAAAGATCCGGTACACCCGAATGACCACTGCAACATGGGTCAGTCCTCAAACGACACTTTCCCGACCGCGATGCATATCGCGACTGCCATGTCCGTGCGTGACGTGCTGATGCCGGGCCTCACGAAACTGGCCGAAGGTCTGGAAGCGAAGTCCGAAGAATTCAAAGACATCATCAAGATCGGCCGGACCCATACCCAAGACGCAACGCCTCTGACCCTCGGTCAGGAATTTGGCGGCTATGCCCACCAGATCCGCCAGGGCATCGCACGCGTCGAAGCCGCCCTGCCCGGCATCTACGAGCTGGCGCAAGGTGGTACCGCAGTCGGCACCGGCCTCAACACGCAAAAAGGCTGGGGCGAAACCGTTGCGGCCAATATGGCCGAGATCACCGGCCTGCCTTTTGTGACCGCGCCGAATAAATTTGAAAGCCTCGCGGCACACGACGCAATGGTCTTTATGTCCGGCGCATTGGCGACTGTGGCTGGCGCCATGTATAAAATCGCCAATGATATCCGTTTCTTGGGCTCTGGCCCGCGGTCCGGCCTTGGCGAGTTGATCCTGCCAGAAAACGAGCCGGGCTCCTCGATCATGCCAGGCAAAGTCAATCCAACCCAGGCCGAAGCCATGACCCAGGTCGCGGCCCACGTCATGGGCAACAACGCAGCGATGACCTTTGCGGGCAGCCAGGGTCACTTTGAACTGAACGTCTATAATCCGATGATGTCCTACAACCTGCTGCAGTCGATCCAACTGCTCGGAGACGTGGCCGACAGCTTCACCGAGCGTATGCTGAACGGCATCCAAGCCAATGAGGCGCGCATCGACAAGCTGATGAAAGAATCGCTGATGCTGGTGACAGCTCTGGCGCCAACCATCGGTTATGACAACGCGACCACCGTCGCTAAGACAGCCCACAAAAACGGAACCACCCTCAAAGAAGAAGCCATCGCGCTTGGCTTTGTGGATGAGGCGACCTTTGACGCGGTCGTGCGTCCAGAACAGATGATCGGTCCCAAAGACTGATGTCTGAACCGGTCAACCTGAACCGGTTTCGAAAAGAAAAAGCGCGGGCTGACAAAAAGGCCCGCGCTGACGAAAACAGCGTGAAATACGGTCGCACCAAAGCTGAGAAACAGCGCGATATCCAACAGTCAGAGAAATCCATCCGAGATCTGGATGGTAATAAACGAGACACATGAGCCGTCCCGTCAAACGATCCCTTACCCTCAAAGGTCACCGCACCAGCGTCTCTCTCGAAGATGAATTTTGGTCCGCTTTTCGAGAAATTGCAGATGAAAAAGATATGCCAATCAATGCACTGGCCGCTGAAATTGATGCATCGCGTGACCTTGATGCAGGCCTTGCTAGTGCCATTCGCCTATATGTCTTACAGCACTATAAAAGCGAAACGTAACCCATTCATCTTGCATTAAATACTCGCGCCGCAGGCTTTGCCCGCAGGGCAAATCAAGCCTGAGACGCCACCAGACGCACCCGCTCGATCATGGCTTTCAGGCCGTTAGACCGTTGCGAGGACAGATGGTCGTTCAGACCCAAACGTGCGAATTCGGCTCTGGCATCGACGGCCATGACCTCATCCAAAGTAAGACCATTATAAAGCTTACGCAGCACAGCAATCAGTCCGCGCACAATCATCGCATCGCTGTCGCCGTCAAAAAACATGACATTGCCGTCGATCTTTGGATGCAACCAAACCTGACTTGCGCAGCCATCCACTTTGGTCGCAGGCACTTTCAGCGCGTCATCCAGAGGATCCATCGATTTCCCCTGCTCGATCACATAGCGATAGCGCTCTTCCCAGTCCTCGATGAACTCGAAATCCTCGACAATCTTTTCAAATGCTTCTGCGGCCATGGTCACATTCCTCTGTTGCCCTTCACCTATGTCGCGGAACGGAAAACGTCCAGCCCCCAGCAAGCGGCTTTTCAACGCGGCGGCAATGCGTTAACTCGGTAAAGGACTAAGGGAGACGGCAGGCCAATGAAAAAGACAATCGGACTTCTGCTTATTGCGACGCTCACACTCAGTGCCTGCGGGCGCGTGCGGGACTCCGCGATTAATCCATTCAACTGGTTCGGAGGCTCTGAAACGGTTGAAGCCCCCGCAGAAGAAATTAACCCGCTGATCCCTCGGGAACGTGAATCCCTTCTGCGTCGCCCCGAAGCTGCATATGCAGGCACCTTGGTGGCTGATCTCACGACCCTCAAAATCGAGCGTGTCGCAGGTGGGGCTATCATCCGTGTCAAAGGCATCGCGTCCACGCAGGGTGCATTTGATGTGCGCATGGAGCCTGAAAACGAAGATCAAGAGCCCGTGAAAGGCGTTCTGACCTATACGCTTCTTGCGGTTCAGCCTCCGGGATTCCGTCAAGGACCTGCGCAATCCCGCGAAATCACCGCAGCGGTGTTCCGCACAGATCAAGAGCTGGCGAACGTGCGTACAATCCGCGTCGTTGGCGCGAATAAGACGCTTCAGTCCCGCCGCTAAATCGCTCTAAAGTTTGATGATTTTGATGCTGGAGCCTTTGGCTGTCAGGGCGATCTGACCGTCGCAGAGCCGCAAAGCATCCTCGCCAAAGACCTCGCGCCGCCAGCCTGACAAGGCCGGAACATCCCGCTCGCCCGAGGCCAAGCGGTCCAAATCCGAAGTAGGTGCGATCAGTTTAGATGCAACGCCGGATTTTTCCGTCTTAGCCTTCAGCAAAACCCGCAAAAGATCCGCCAAGGCGGGGTTCACCTGCGCCTTGTCTTTGGGGTTCGCCACCTTCGGCATGTCTGATTGCGGGCACTCAATCCCGGCCTTCACACCCTTTAGGATGCCATCTGCAATCTCGCCCTTGCGTGCCTCGCGCAACAAAAGGCGCGAGCGCCCCAAGTCCGCCAGAGACCCGGGCTTTGTCGAGGCCAGTTCGATCAGCGCATCGTCCTTGAACACGCGATTGCGCGGCACATTACGTTCTTGCGCGTAGGCCTCGCGGAATTTGGCCAGCTCGCGCACGATTGCCAGAAACTTGGGCGCTGTCGTGCGCGTTTTGACCCGCTGCCAAGCGTCCTCAGGCAAAAGCGTATAGGTATCCGCCGACGTCAGCGTCGTGATTTCCTCGGTTACCCAATGCGTACGGTTGTTTTCCTCAAGCTTGCCCGCGAGGAATTCATAGATTTTGCGCAGGTGCGTAACATCCGCCAGCGCATATTTCTTTTGCGCATCTGTCAACGGACGTCGAGACCAATCTGTAAAGCGGCTGGATTTATCCAGGCTCTGCTTTGCAATCCGGCGCACGAGTGTTTCATAGCCGACCTGTTCACCAAAGCCGCAAACCATCGCCGCAACCTGCGTATCAAACAGCGGCTCAGGAAAGACCCCCGCCTCAACGAAAAAGATTTCGAGATCCTGACGCGCGGCGTGAAAGACTTTGACCACCGAGGTATCGCGAAACAGCTCGTAAAGAGGTTCAAGCGACATATCTCCCACCAGCGGATCAACCAGAACAGCGTCGTCCCCACCAAAATCCGGCACGGCCAATTGAATGAGGCACAGCTTGGAATAATAGGTCCGTTCGCGCAGAAATTCCGTGTCGATGGTGACATAGGGTTGGGTGCGCGCCATGTCGCAGAACTGCGCAAGCTCTTCGGTCGTGGTGAGTGTTTTCATAAAGAGGTGATCTTCTAGATTGTCTTGCTCGTCGCCTTATCCACAGACCTACGTGGTCTATGACGAAATTGCAAACAACCTATTCGCTTATGCGTTTATCACTCAGCTTTGAGGGAAGTTGCGAACTCACGTAGCACTTTTGGGTAGAGTTGATGCTCTTCTTTTAGAACCCGCGCGGCCAGTGTATCCGCTGTGTCGCCCTCTTGCACAGGCACAGTGGCTTGCCCAAGGATCGGGCCGTCATCCAAGGCGGGCGTCACCAGGTGCACCGAGCATCCATGCTCTGTGTCGCCTGCATCCAGTGCCCGCTGATGCGTGTGCAAGCCTTTGTATTTCGGCAATAAAGATGGGTGAATATTAAGCATCCGCCCTTCCCAACCGCCAACAAAATCTGCGCCCAGAATGCGCATGAAACCGGCTAGACAGACGATATCAACGTCGGCCTTTCGCAGCACTTTGTCGATGGCCGCCTCGAACCCAGCACGGTCGCCTTTGAAATCGCGATGATCCACAACTGACGTCGCGATACCCTGTGCAGCAGCCTTCGCGAGGCCACCGGCTGTTGGATCATTGGCCAGCACCAGAACAGGTTCGGCTGCATGGCCAGGCTCGGCCATGTCTTCAAGCAGGCGGACCATATTGGAGCCGCCGCCGGAAATCAGAATAGCAACGCGGAGCGTCAAAGAAGGCTGCCTTGATAGCGCATTGCGCCCTCAGAGGTGACCTTGCCGATGGTCACAGGGATCTCACCGCATTCCGCCAGCGCTTCTTGAACAGAGGTCAACTGGTCTGGCGCTACAGCAAGGATCATGCCGATGCCGCAGTTAAAGGTCTTGAGCATCTCAGCCTCGGACATGCCACCGGTTTGCGCGAGCCATTTGAAGACGCCGGGCAATGTCCATGTGGACAGGTCGATCTCTGCGCCCAGACCTTCTGGCAACACGCGTGGCAGGTTTTCGGTCAAGCCGCCGCCGGTGATATGGGCCAAAGCATGCACGCCGCCGCTGCGGATCGCCGACAGCGCGGGTTTGACGTAGAGTTTGGTTGGCTTGAGTAAGGAGGCTCCCAAAGTGCCTTCTTCCCAAGGGCAATCTGCGTCCCAGCTGAGGCCCGAGACCTCAACGAGTTTGCGCACCAAAGAGTAGCCATTGGAATGCACGCCGTTTGACGCCAGCCCCAGAAGGATGTCGCCCTCGGACACGTCTGTTGGCAGATCCGTCCCACGCTCCATAGCGCCGACAGAGAAGCCTGCGAGGTCGAAATCGCCGTCCTCATACATGCCCGGCATTTCTGCGGTTTCGCCACCGATCAGCGCGCAGCCGCTGTCGACACAGCCCTGCGCGATGCCTTCGATGACGCGGGCCGCAGAGTCGGTGTCCAGCTTGCCGGTCGCGAAATAATCCAAGAAAAACAGAGGCTCCGCGCCCTGACAGACCAGATCGTTGACGCACATTGCCACCAGATCGATGCCAACCGTGTCCATATAGCCCGTATCGATGGCGATGCGCAGCTTGGTGCCAACGCCATCCGTCGCAGCTACGAGGATCGGATCCGTATAACCCGCATCCTTAAGGTCAAACAGCGCGCCAAAGCCACCCAGACCTGCCATAACACCAGAGCGTTTGGTGCGTTTCGCAGCCGGTTTGATGCGTTCTACAAGGTCGTTGCCCGCGTCAATATCAACGCCCGCATCCGCATATGTGATGCCGTTTTTGCCAGTGCTCATAGGAGGCCCCTCAGGTGGATCAACTGCTTTGGGGGTCCAGTAAATCAAACCGCGCGGCCTCGCAAGGCAAAGGGGACGAATTGCGACATTGAGGTTGCCTCAGAGGGTGGATCAGGTATCGATAGGCGCAAGAAGTTAGGCAAAGGCGCGCGCGTGTCACTGATCAAACGCATTCAGGCTTGGGACAGCCGTAAACGGACCGAGGCGAATAAGGCTTTGGTGGCGGATTTTTCGGTCGACGCCGCCGAGCGCTATGTGACTTGGCATGATCACGGGTTTTTCCGCCGGTATTGGTCAAATTTGCACCAGATCGCGCCGGACGTATTTCGCTCGAACTATCCCAATGGTCGACGGTTTCCGAAACTCGCAGAGCTTGGCATTAAGACCATCCTCAATCTACGTGGTGGCGCTGGTTCGGTGCCCTATTTGCTTGAGGAACACTATTGCCGAGATTACGGCATCACGATGCATACGCTCAATCTGAATGCCCACTACGCACCTGATCCAAAAGAGCTTTTAGCCCTCTTGGATCTTTTTGACACGGTCGAGAAGCCCTTGCTGATGCATTGCAAGTCAGGCGCAGACCGCGCGGGGCTCGCTAGTGCGCTGTATCTGATTCACAGCGAGGGAAAGTCCGTTGCCGAGGCACAAACGATGCTTTCGTTTAAGTATCTGCATGTGAATGACCGCAAGACGGGCATCATGGGCCATACCCTACGCGCCTATGGGAGGGCGCAAGCGCTAACGGGTGTTTCTTTGCGAGACTGGTTTTTGCGCGAGTATGACCAAGAGGCCGAACAAGCCGCCTTTGATGCCGAGCGCAGAAACTAGCGCAAAGCGGCATCTGCTCTCTTGACGCGGAAAGCCAATATGATAGCCACAGAAGCACAAGGTAGGGCCTGTAGCTCAATTGGTTAGAGCAGAGCGCTCATAACGCTTTGGTTGCGGGTTCAAGTCCTGCCGGGCCTACCAATTTCAAATAAAATCAAGCAATTACGCATCACTTTAAAAGTGACGCGCAAACTTCATCCCAGCGCGTAGCCTGCGCCCCGCACCGTGCGCACAGGATCTTCTCCGCCATGCAGACACAAAGCCTTGCGCAGACGGCCGACGTGCACGTCAACAGTTCGGCTATCGACATAGATGTCCCTGCCCCAAACGCGATCCAAAAGCTGTTCGCGGCTCCAGACACGACCGGGCTTTTCCATGAAGGTCGACAACAGGCGGAATTCGGTCGGACCGAGCTTTAGGGGATTGTCGCTGCGTGTGACGCGATGGGTTTCGCTGTCCAGTATAATGTCTTCATATTCCAGACGCTGGCCGACAGACGCCGGACGCACTCGCCGCAATTGGCTGCGCACCCGCGCCATCAGCTCCAGCACGGAATAAGGTTTTACCACATAATCATCCGCGCCGGTTTCCAAACCACGCACGCGGTCCACCTCTTCGGCGCGGGCCGACAGCATGATGACCGGGATCGAGCGTGTATGCGACTTGCTTTTGATGCGACGGCAAATCTCGATACCGGAGATGCCAGGCAACATCCAATCCAGAACGATGATATCTGGCGTTTCTTCTTCGACCAAAAGGATTGCTTCGTCGCCGTCCGCAGCGGCAACCACGTCAAACCCTTCAGATTGCAGGTTATATTTTAGAACTTCGCGTTGTGCCGGCTCGTCTTCGACCAGAAGAACCTTTGGGTGATCGTTGGACATAAGTGAGTCCTTTCCTTAGGCGTCCGCGGACTCGTCATCGGCCTCTAGGAAGCCAGTCTTAGGACGGTTGTCTTCTGGCATTTTGCCGGTGACCAGATAGATCACTTGCTCGGCAATGGCTGTTACATGGTCTCCCATGCGCTCGGTGTTTTTTGCGATGAAATGCAGGTGCATACAGGGGGTGATGTGGCGTGGATCTTCCATCATGAAGGTCAGGAATTCGCGGAAAAGCGCGTTGTACATCTGGTCGATGTCGTTGTCGCGCTCAAGGATCTCCTGGGCCAGTTCGACGTCGCGTTGGATATAGGCATCCAGCGCGTCTTTCAGCATCAGCTGCACTTCTTTGGCCATGCGACCAAGCGCACGACGAGAGCCTTCAACCGGAGACATATGCACGAGCACTGCGTTCCGTTTCGCGAGGTTCTTGGCATAGTCGCCGATACGCTCCAGGTTGCCGGAAATCTTGATGACCGACAGGATCAGACGCAGGTCGATCGCAGTTGGTGAGCGCAGAGCAATCACACGGGCGGCTTCGTCATTGATCAGCTCTTCGAGCGCATCAATCGCGGCATCGCGTTCGCGCACCTTCTCGGACAGCTCTTCGTCGCGTTTGATCAGAGCTTGGCTGGCATCAAGGATCGCCTCTTCGACCAGCCCGCCCATTTTCATGATATGCGCCTGAATGCCTTCGAGGTCGCGGTCAAAAGAGGATACGATATGGAGATCTTCGGTCATAGCTCTTACCCGATCCGGCCTGTGATGTAGCTTTCGGTGCGCTCATCTGTGGGGTTGGTGAAGATTTTGGAGGTGTCGTCGAACTCGACCAGATTGCCGAGGTGGAAGAAGGCGGTCTTCTGCGACACGCGCGCCGCCTGCTGCATTGAGTGGGTGACGATCACGACGGAATAGCTGGTGCGCAGCTCGTCGATCAGCTCTTCGACTTGCGCGGTTGCGATTGGGTCAAGCGCCGAGCATGGCTCATCCATCAACAGAACTTCAGGTTCGGTGGCAACAGCACGCGCGATACACAGGCGTTGCTGCTGACCGCCAGACAGGCCAGTGCCCGGCGCATCGAGGCGGTCTTTGACCTCATCCCAGATCGCGCCACGGCGCAGGGATTTTTCGACAATCTCATCGAGTTCCGCTTTGGAATTTGCAAGTCCGTGGATACGTGGGCCATAGGCGATATTGTCGTAGATCGACTTGGGGAACGGGTTTGGTTTCTGAAACACCATGCCGACCTTGGCGCGCAACTGCACGGGATCGACCTTTGGGTCGTAAATGTCTTCGCCGTCCAGACGGATGTCGCCAGTCACACGACAGATATCAATCGTGTCGTTCATACGGTTCAGCGTGCGCAGGAAAGTGGACTTGCCACAACCTGACGGGCCAATAAAGGCCGTGACCTTCTTGTCTTCAATCTCGACGGAAACGTCTTTGATCGCATGGGTGTCGCCGTAATAGACCTGAACCCCAGAGGCTGAGAATTTGATGTTTTTCTGCTCCACAGCGGTCTCCAGATTTGGTGCGTCATACATGAGTTTATCGTCCTTCTGCCGTATTACCAACGGCGCTCGAACCGACGGCGCAGGATGACCGCAACGGTATTCATTGTCACAAGGAAGACGAGGAGGATAATGATGCCTCCCCACGCGCGTTCGTAGAACGCAGGGTCTGCGCGTTTCGCCCATTCATAGATCTGGGCTGGCATGGCCGAATTGGGGTCCAGAAGGCCCGAGGCCAGGCTGTCCGGTGGGTTTGACGCGATAAAGCCGATCATGCCGATCAACAAGAGCGGTGCGGTTTCACCCAGGGCCTGCGCGAGGCCAATGATTGTGCCGGTCAGGATGCCGGGGGCTGCTAATGGCAAAACATGGTGAAAGACCGATTGCATCTTGGAGGCGCCAAGGCCGAGAGCCGCATCTCGGATCGACGGAGGCACGGCTTTGAGCGACGCGCGGGTCGAGATGATGATGGTTGGCAGGGTCATCAGGGTCAGCACGAGGCCACCCACCAATGGGGCAGACTGTGGCAGGTGTATATAGTTGATGAAGACCGCAAGGCCGAGGATACCGAAGACAATCGACGGCACGGCTGCGAGGTTTGAAATGTTCACCTCGATAACGTCAGTCAGCCAGTTCTTAGGCGCGAATTCTTCCAGATAGATCGAAGCTGCGACGCCTATTGGCAGAGCCAGACAAAGAACCACCAGCATCATAAAGAATGATCCCGCCATCGCGACACCGATCCCGGCGGCCTCTGGTCGTTGGTCAGATGCATCTGCGCCGATTATGAAATCGATGTTGAAGCGCTTCTCAATCACGCCTGCCTCGACCATTTGATCCACGAAATCAAGCTGTTCGACCGACACGTTTTTGTCATTCGCAATACTCTCACGCGTCACGCGGCCTTTTAGATAGCCATCAATCCGGGAGTTGGCGAGGAAGGTGAATTCAACGGTCTGACCAATGCGAGAGACGTCTTCCAGCACAAAGTCGCGCATCTGCGCTGGCGCTGATTTGGACAAAAGCGCACTCATAGATTTAGACTTGAGATCAGTTTCAATGCCCAGCTCTTCGACTTTGGTCTCAAAGGCCGTTTTCAAAAGCGGGGCATAACCGAAAGTCGAAACTTTCTTGATGTCGGCAATGTCTCGGTTTCCCTTTTTGTCGAGCTTCTTTTCAACGAGCTCGACGTCCAGGGTAATGAAGGTCTGTTGAAACGCACCGAAGCCATTGCCAACGATAGTGGTCACAAGAACCACCAGCATCATCAGGCCGGCCGCAATAGCTGCAATTCCATAGGCTTTGAAGCGGGCTTCGGCTGCATTGCGCTTTTTGGTGCGCGCATCCAGCGTGTGGATCGAGGTTTTCACCGCGTTTTCGGGCATGCTTGCGTCGGTCATTCGTATTGTTCCCGATATTTGCGGACGATGTAGAGGGCCAGAACGTTAAGCCCCAGAGTGAGCACGAAGAGCGTCAGGCCAAGGGCGAACGCGACCAGTGTTTCTGGGCTGGCAAAGTCGCCATCACCAGTCAACTGGCTGACGATCCGTGTGGTGATGGTCGTGAGTGCTTCCAGAGGGTTACCGGCAAAGCGCGCGATGGCCCCTGCCCCCATCACCACGATCATGGTCTCGCCGATGGCGCGTGACGTGGCCAAGAGTATAGCGCCGACGATACCGGGCAATGCGGCAGGCAGGACCACCTGTTTGATGGTCTCAGACTTAGTGGCCCCCAAACCATAAGAGCCATCGCGCATCGACTGCGGCACCGCGTTGATGATGTCGTCCGAAAGTGAGCTCACGAATGGGATCAGCATAATGCCCATCACAATGCCCGCAGTTGCAACTGAGCGCGCATCAGTCATCCAGTCGATGCCCAAGTAACCACCGTCTCCGAAGATACGAAGAAGGAATGGGCCAAAGGTCACCAGCGCGAACAGGCCGTAGACGATGGTCGGGATGCCGGCAAGAATCTCAAGCAGAGGCTTGGCAAAGCTGCGCACGGGGCGGGACGCATATTCAGACAGGTATATCGCAGCAAAAAGGCCAACCGGCACAGCCACCAACAGTGCGACAAAGGAAATGTAGAGCGTGCCCCACAAGAGCGGCAGGATCGAAAGTTCGGAGTCTCCGCGGAAGTTTGGCGCCCAGGTGGAGCCGAAGAAAAAATCGGTCCAGCTGTGCAGGCCAAAAAAGTTGCGGGTCTCAAAAACCATCGACAAAACGATGCCGACGGTTGTCAAAATCGCGAGAGACGCTGCCGCGATCAACAGAACCAAGACACCGCGTTCCACCGTGTTGCGGGCGCGGAAATTCTTGTGGGTCTGAGCAATCGAAAACCCAGCCCCTGCGATGGCGAGGCACAGTACCAAAAGCGTCATGATGACAGACCCGGTTGCCGTCATCGAGCGATAGGATTGCGCGGCCTTAAGAACGCTGTTTTCCACATTTGCCCCAAGTGCGATGCCGACTTCGGCAAGGCGGGCCCGCACGTCTGTAAACTCGGCGCGTAGGTTCTCGGACTGCGATTGGCTCATCAGCCCTTCAGCAACCAAGAGATCAAGCCCCTCGGCGACCCGGCGCACTTCGGACATCACCAGACCAATTGTCGAGCCCTCGGGAATTGCGCTGGCAGGCAAGCCAGAGGAGACCACATTGTTGATGATTACACCCTGCAACAAAGTCCAAATGCCAAGCACCAAAAGCGCTGGAACCAGAACTTTCAAAGCAACATTGGTGCCATAAAAGTAAGGAAGAGAATGTAGGTTGCGGCTATCGCCACCCGCTGACTGCAACGCACGCATCCGTCCAACAAAAAAGCCGACCGTCGCAAGAGCAAAGACGATCAGCACGAGCCAAAGTACAGGCATGGATACTCCGTTTGTTTGGATGCGCAGGTGATAACCAACGGCTTTTCGTGAATGAGGACGGCGAGACCGCCGTCCTCGTGATTGCCTTAAGGCAATTACATGTTTGCGCCAAGCACTGCTTCGTCAGAAACTGCTTCTTGGGTGTCTGCCAGCTCTGGGTCTGCAACCAGACCGTATGCTGCCAGTGGGCCGTCTGGGCCTGCGATTTCGTCAGCGATGAAGAACTCAGCATATTCTTTTACGCCTGGGATAACGCCGATGTGTGCCTTCTTGATGTAGAAGTACAGTGGGCGGGACACAGGGTATTCACCGGTCGCGATGGACTCGGTGGAAGGAACGATGCCGGACATAGTCGCAACTTGCAGCTTGTCGGTGTTGTTCTCGTAGAATGCCAGACCAAAGACGCCGATGCCGTCTTTGTTGGATTCGATGGACGCCAGGGTCTCGGTGTAGTCGCCGTCGATGTCGACAGAAACGCCATCAGTCCGCAGAGCGATACATGCTTTTTCAGCTTTTTTCTTGTCGCCGCCCATGGACGCTTTGATCACGTCGAACGCGCCAGTCGCTTCACAGCCGGCCAGGATCACTTTGTCTTCGAAAACTTCGCGTGTGCCGTGCTTGGTGCCTGGAACGTAAGCTGCCAGAGGCTGTGCTGGGAACGCTGGGTTTACGTCAGCCCAGGTTGCGTTGGTGTTTGGAACCATTTCGCCGTCAACCAGAACGGTGTCGGACAGAGCCAGGAACCAATCGCTTGGGGTGAATTCAAAGGATTCGCCGTTGATGTCGGATGCGAAAACGATGCCGTCATAACCGATGCGAACTTCGATGATGTCAGTTACGCCTGCTTCTGCGCACGCTTTAACTTCTTTATCTTTGATTTTGCGGGATGCGTTTGCGATGTCGATGGTGTTTTCGCCAACACCTTCACAGAAACGCTTCAGACCAGCAGAAGACCCACCGGATTCAACAACTGGGGTCGGGAAGTCGAAGTTTTCACCGAACGCTTCAGCAACGATGGAAGCATATGGAAGAACGGTGGAAGAACCGGCGACTTGAACTTGATCACGTGCTGCGGCGGAAGTGGCAGCGATGGCAGCAATCGCTACAGCGGACACGGTCAGTTTAACGGACATTTTTTAACTCCTGATTAGGGAAGCTCGTCTATGAGCAACCTGAGCGCGGAAGTAGGCTTGGTTGCTTACGCTTTTGTGACGGTTGTGTAACAGTTTTATGAAGCTGGTCTGGATTTGCTCTACAAATCCAATTTGCCCTTTAATTTTTCGGGAGGATCACCGCAAAAGTGCTGCCCTGCCCCAAAGCGCTCTCGATTTTCATGCGGCCACGGTGGCGATTCACGATGTGCTTGACGATGGCCAGACCCAGCCCCGTTCCGCCCATTTCACGCGAGCGATGCGAGTCGATGCGGTAAAACCGTTCGGTCAGGCGTGGGATATGCAGGGGATCAATGCCGGGCCCATTATCTTTCACTTCGATCCGAACTGCAGGTCGGCGCAGAAACGGATCGCGGTCGACAGATTTGAAGGTAACAGAAACCGCCCCACCGCTGCCGCCATATTTAACCGCATTTTCGATCAGGTTGGTAAAAACCTGCAAAAGCTGATCTGAATCGCCCAAGACCTTGGTCTCCGCCTCCAGCCCCTGAACCGAGATCTCGACCTCTTGAGCCTTGGCAACTTCGCAGAGGTTCCGCACGACTGTGTTCACGATGTCTGCAACATCTATGGAATCGGTCGGTCGCATCCGCGCTTCTTCTTCGACACGGCTTAGGGACAACAAATCCCCGACAAGGCGGTTCATTCGGCTGGCTTCGGCCCCCATGATGCCAAGGAACCGATCCCGCGCGGCATCGTCATTGCGTGCGGGCCCTTGCAGGGTTTCGATAAAGCCAAGCAAAGCGGTAAGCGGTGTTTTCAATTCATGGCTGACGTTGGCGACAAAGTCTCGACGGATTTCGCCCGCCTGTTCGACTTCGGTTACATCGCGAAAACAGGCAAGGACGCCTTTGGTTTCCCCGAACTCCACATAGGAACAGGTCACGTCATACCGGATCTCATGCCCTTCGTCGGTGTGCAGATACACGGTGGTCTGTGGCTGTCTGGTGCGAATGCATTGCTCGAACGCCGTGCTAAAGCCCGGTTGGCGAAACACTAGAATGAACGCGCGACGATCTCCGGCGTTGGGTTGCAGGCGAATGGCACGTTCATTGCCCCCTAAAAGACGCGCGTCCGTGCCAATCAAAACGGCTGGCAAAGGAATGGCTTCAAGCAGAGAGTCAATCATGATGGAACGGGTCTGAACGGCAGCGAATGTAACTTGGCGCAAACGTTCAGGATTGTTCTGCAAATGTAAAGGGGGGCTTTTGGCGCTAGATTTGCGCAAGCCCCGCCCGGAATCTGCGCATATTTTGTTGGTAATTTAGCGCCGAGGCACGCAGGCCCTGAATGCCCTGCTCGTCCAATTCGCGCACAACTTTCCCCGGAGATCCCATGACCAAAGACCCATCTGGAATGACTTTGTTTTCCGTGATCAGTGCATTGGCGCCGATCAGGCAATTCTTGCCGATCTTGGCACCGTTCAGGATCACAGCGCCCATGCCGATCAATGTGTTGTCACCAATCGTGCAGCCATGCAAAAGCGCTTTGTGTCCGATGGTACAGCCCTCGCCCACGGTCAGCGGATAGCCCATATCCGTGTGCATGATTGTGTTTTCCTGCACGTTCGAGCCCCTGCCGATCACGATCGCTTCGTTGTCGCCCCGCAGGGTCGCGCCAAACCAGATAGAGGCGCCCTGTTGGATCACAATCTTGCCGATGACATTTGCATCCGGCGCGATCCAGCTGTCCTCAGCGACCTGAGGCGACACGCCATCCAGACTATAGAGCGTCATTCTTCTACCTCAATAAATTCGTCATGCAGGCCCCGGATGAAATCCATCATTCCGGGTTGTTGCGAGAGTTTTAAACGCTCGGCTGAAATGATCGCCTTGAGCCGCTCAAAAGTCGCATCCAAATCGTCATTGATCAAAACGTAATCATAGCCATCCCAATGGCTGATCTCGTCCCAGCTCTTGGCCATGCGTTTTTGAATGACTTCAGAGCTGTCCTGCCCCCGGCTTTCCAGCCGACGGCGCAGTTCTTTGATCGACGGTGGCAATACGAAAACAGACAGCACATGATCCTGCAAAGACGAGCGGCTGATCTGTTGAGCGCCTTGCCAGTCAACGTCAAACAAAACGTCCGAGCCCTGATCAATCGCGGCCTGAACAGGCGCCTTTGGAGAGCCGTAGAAATTGCCAAAGACATGGGCGTGCTCAAGCATCCCATCCTCGGCGACCGTTTTCTTAAAGGCTTCTTCCGTCAGGAAATGATAGTCGATGCCATCCTGTTCGCCGTCCCTCGGCGCGCGTGTGGTCGCCGAAACAGAGAACTCAATGGTCGTGTCCCATTCGCGCAACCGTTTGGAAAGCGTAGACTTTCCCGCGCCAGAGGGCGAGGAGAGGATAATAAGAAGGCCGCGACGGTTTTGCATGGTCATTCTACATTCTGCACTTGTTCACGCATCTGGTCGATGACGGTTTTTAGGTCGAGGCCGAGGTTGGTTAGTTCGACGTTCTGAGCCTTTGAGCAAAGCGTATTCGCCTCTCGGTTAAATTCCTGCATCAGGAAGTCGAGCTTGCGGCCAATCGGGCTGCCTTTGGCGATCAGGTCACGTGCGGCTCCGACGTGGGCTTTCAGACGGTCGATTTCTTCGGTCACATCGCTTTTCACAACCATCGTCGCCAGTTCCTGCGCGACGCGGTTTTCATCCGCCCCATCTGTATTTTCCAAAACGCGCGCCAGATTTGCCTGCAGCGTGGATTTCATCTCATCTTTGCGCGCTTCCGCGATGGTTGCGGATTTCTCCGTCAGATCAGCGATTTCTGAAATTTGATTTTCCAATATTTCTGAGAGGCTTGCGCCCTCCGCCTCACGCATAGATTTAAAGTCCGTGACCAAATCGGGCAGCGTTTTCAATATCTCTTGCGTCAGAAGTTTGACGTCTTTTTCCTGAGAAGACGCTTCAAATACTCCACGCAACCCTATGATTTCGCTTGCTTTTGAAGGCGCTAGCGAAATCCCCTGCTGCATCGCCTTATCTTCGATCTTTTCAAGTGCTGCGAGCACGTCCGTCAGATGCGCTTCGTTCAACGCAAAGCCCGAGGACTCTTCAACCGCCTGCACCCGCAACCCCACTGAAATCGACCCGCGGCTCAGCGATTTCGTCAAAACCGCGCGGATGCCGGCCTCTAGTCCTTCGATCCAATCCGGCACGCGAATACGGATGTCGAGCCCCTTGGCGTTCACGCCGCGCATGTCCCAAGTCCATTCGAAACCTTGTCCAGATCCGCTTGCACTGGCGTATCCGGTCATTGAGTTCAGCATAAAGAGGCCTTTCGAAGTTCGTTTGCAGCATTTAGCGCGATGCGCGCGGCTGCTTCAATCTGTATATCAGTCCAGAGTCAAAAAGGGCGGCTCATATGAACCGCCCTTCTCTATTCTAAATGCTTGGTTCAAACAGCCTGTTTGGCCGCTGCGCCTTCGCGCATGTTGGAGAGTTCTTCGGCCACAAGGAACGCCAACTCCAAGGACTGGCTTGCGTTCAGACGTGGGTCACATGCGGTGTGATAGCGCGAGCCGAGGTCTTCTTCGGATACGTCACGCAGGCCACCGGTGCATTCGGTCACATCTTGACCGGTCATCTCGAAATGGACGCCGCCTGGAATGGTGCCTTCTGCGCCATGAACGCCAAAGAACTCGCGCACTTCGCGCAGCACGCTCTCAAATGGACGGGTCTTATAGCCGGTTGCCGATTTGATGGTGTTGCCGTGCATCGGGTCACAAGACCAGACGACATTCGCGCCCTCTTCTTTCACGGCTTTGATCAGGCGTGGCAGGTGATCCCCGACAGAGCCAGCGCCAAAGCGCGCGATGAGGGTCAGACGGCCCGCTTCATTCTCTGGGTTCAGCTTTTCCATCAGAACCTTGAGGTCTTCGGCCGTGGTCGTTGGGCCGCATTTCAGACCGATCGGGTTCTGAACGCCGCGCAGGAATTCAACATGGGCGCCGTCTGGCTGACGGGTGCGGTCGCCGATCCACAGCATGTGACCAGAGCCAGCCAGCCAATCGCCGGACGTGGAATCCAGACGTGTCAGCGCTTCTTCGTACTCCAACAACAGACCTTCGTGGCTGGTGTAGAAATCCACGGAATGCAATGTATGCGCTGTGCTGCTGTCCACACCGGCCGCGTTCATGAAGTCCAGCGCATCAGAAATACGGTTCGCTAGATTGCGGTATTTCTGCGCTTCTTCAGAGGCGGTAAAACCCAGGGTCCAAGCGTGAACCTGATGCATGTCGGCATAGCCACCCTGAGAAAACGCGCGCAACAGGTTCAGCGTTGCAGCAGCTTGCGTGTAGGCCTGCAGCATTTTCTTAGGATCAGGGATCCGCGCCTCGGACGTGAAGTCCAGCTCGTTGATGATGTCACCGCGGTAGCTTGGCAGTTCCACACCATTCACGGTCTCGGTTGGGGCAGAACGCGGCTTCGCGAACTGGCCCGCCATACGACCGACTTTGATCACAGGAACTTTGGCGCCAAAAGTCAGCACCATCGCCATCTGCAACATCACCTTAAACGTGTCGCGGATGTGATCTGCAGAGAACTGCGCAAAGCTCTCAGCACAGTCGCCGCCTTGCAACAAAAAGGCCTCGCCGCGAGACGCGGCTGCCAGTTTGGCTTTCAGGCTACGCGCCTCTCCGGCAAAGACCAGCGGCGGATAGCTTGCAAGCTGTTCTTCTACAGAAGTCAGCGCAGATGCATCCGTATACTCAGGCATCTGAACGCGTGGTTTGTTACGCCAGTCAGATTTTTGCCAATTCGCCATTGTCCTTACTCCGGGATTTTCAAAATGTTAGCGCTGCATCTATACTGCGTCGGTGCAATAAGCACCATAGGTCAATTATCTCTCTTGACGGGCGCGGCCCTCCTGCATCATGTGTGTTAATCTTCCAGCAATTCGCGAGATGGTGAGTCCTTTATATGTCGTCTCTTGTCCCAACGATGAATGTCACCCGTAACGGGTCAAAACCGCGCCGGTTCATCTTTGTTTTGATGAATGAATTCACCATGTTGTGCTTTTGTGCTGCGGTGGAAAGCCTGCGGATCGCGAACCGTATGGCAGGCCAAGAAATCTATGAGTGGGTTCTGGCCTCTGAGGACGGAGAGCCTGTGACCTGTTCAGCGGGTGCGACCTTTGCCGTCGATATGGCTCTGGACAGCGTTCAGCGTGACGACACGATCTTTTTGTGCGGCGGGGTCAATATCCAGAATTCGACCACCCCAAAGATTCTGAACTGGTTGCGGCGTGAGTCTCGCAAGGGGCCAACTGTCGGTGGGCTTTGTACTGCGGGCTATGCGTTGGCCCGAGCAGGCCTGCTTGAGGATCGCCAGGCGACCATCCATTGGGAAAACCAGGACGGCTTTACCGAAGAGTTCGAAAACATCGAGCTGACCAAATCTGTCTTTGTCATCGACCGCAATCGCATCACAACCGCAGGTGGAACGGCCTCGATTGACCTGATGCTGAAACTTATTGCCGAGGACTATGACGAAGACCTCGCGAATGCGGTCGCGGACCAGTTGATCTATTCATCCATTCGCACGGATCAGGACACACAGCGTCTGTCTGTTCCGTCTCGGATCGGTGTGCGTCACCCCAAGCTGTCGATCGTGATCCAGATGATGGAAAACAACATCGAAGATCCCATCAGCCCATCGATCCTCGCCAAAGATGTGGGCATGTCGACGCGCCAGTTGGAACGGCTGTTCCGCCGCTATCTGAACCGCTCGCCCAAGCGCTATTACATGGAGCTGCGCCTGCAGAAGGCCCGCAACCTGCTGATGCAGACCGATATGAGCGTGATCAACGTGGCCCTGGCCTGCGGGTTTGCCTCTCCAAGCCATTTCTCGAAATGCTATCGCAGCCACTACAACACCACGCCCTATCGCGAGCGTGGGTCTTTGTCAGGGCGTCTGTCGATCTAACGCGAGATTTTGTAGATCGCGCTGCGGTCCTCTGAGATGAACCAGATGCTGCCGTCTGGCCCTTCCCGCACGTCTCGGACCCGCAGAGTATCCATGGTTTTGATTTGTTCGACTTCGGTCTTCTGATCTCCTGAGAGACGCGAGATATAGTCGAACTTAAGCGACCCGATGAATATGTCTCCACGCCATTCGGGAAACATATCTCCCTCATAGATCATCAGACCTGACGGAGCCATGGATGGGTCCCAGAAATGCTCGGGCTGAACCATACCCAATTTACGCGTGCCTTCTCCGACTGTGGCCCCTGAATAATGTGTGCCATAGGAAATAACAGGCCAACCATAGTTCTGGCCTTGAACGATCAAGTTCAATTCATCACCACCCTTTGGGCCATGCTCAACAGCCCAAAGGTCACCTGAATTGCTTATGTCCATGCCTTGCGGGTTGCGGTGACCGTAGCTCCAGATTTCAGGTGCGTCTTGATCCAGAAATGGATTGTCTTCCGGGATCGAGCCGTCGCGGTTGATCCGGACAATGCTTCCGTTGCTGCGCGACAAATCCTGAGCGGAAGGCCGGTCGCCGCGATCTCCAATCGAAACAAACAGCGTCCCATCGAGGCCTTCAACGACCCGGCTGCCGAAATGGGTTCCGCCTCTGGCTCCTTTGGTCATTCTGTAAATCACACGCAGGTCTTCTAGCATGAGGCTATCCGTATTGAGTCTTGCAACCGCAACGCTGGTTCCGATGCCTTCCTCGAGCGCACCGGCGAAGGTTAGAAAAATTTCTGAACTCGTTTCAAAGTCCCGCGCAGGGGCGACGTCAAGCAAACCTCCCTGCCCCTGGACCTTAATATCGGGCAGCCCGGAAATGCGACGAATGCGCTCGCCTTCTTTGTACAGAAACAAGCGTCCGCGTTTTTCGGTGATGATCATCGATCCATCAGGTAGAAACCCAAAGCCCCAAGCCCCATTAAGGCCGCGTACTTCGCGTGTTATGTCTACGGTACCGATCGAGACCTCGTGGACGCGTGCAGCAAGCGGTGAACTAAGCAGGATTAAAAGACTGAATATCGCTGCGCTTAAAGAATACGTGAAACGGCCGGTTACGTTCATTCTCAAATTTCCTTAATCAACTTAATGTAGAGCAACATGCTTCAGACTTCACCTTTGGTTAATCGAAATTTTCGACTTCCTAAAGAGATAGTATCTATTGGCTAAATCGACAGTCACAACCAAATGACGCTCGAACACGTGACCGTCAGAGTTTGATCAGCGTGAACTGGGTTCTGTTCGTGCCTGATCAAATATTTTGAGTTCTAAGTGCGATTCTGAGCGCCAAACCCTTCAATGATTCTTGGTATATGGAGTGGTCGCAAAGTGTGATGTAGAATTTTGTTCGAAACTTTCTGACTCTATGGAAAAATTTAGAACAATAGATGCCATGCAAATGGGTTTCCTGAGAAATCTACTAAAATAGCGGGCAAAAAGGAAAATCTGGTTGCGGATTAGCGAATTTTTTGCGTCACTGCTGCCCATGTCGCCCTGAAGGTCGTCGCAGGAGTTTGCACATTTAGTGTAGACATAATGCGATAAACCCGTAGGTAAGCGGCGCAAAATTCTTAAACGGGCCAACAAATGGTCCGATCATGGGAGTGTAAAAATGAAAAAACTACTCACAGCTACGGCTGCAACCGCACTGCTTGCCAGCGGCGCATTCGCAGGCAGCCATTCTGAGAACATCAAGATCGGCGTTATCCTGGGCTTTACTGGCCCGATTGAATCGCTGACCCCGCATATGGCGGCAGGCGCAGAGCTTGCGATGTCCGAAGTCAACGAAAGCGGCGCTCTGCTGGGCGGTGCGACTGTTGAGTCCGTACGTGCTGACTCCACATGTATCGACGCAGGCGCAGCGACTGCTGCAGCAGAACGTCTGATCACATCTGACGGCGTAAAAGGCATCATGGGCGCTGACTGTTCCGGTGTGACCGGCGCGATCCTGAACAACGTTGCGCTTGCAAACGGCGTTGTCATGATCTCTCCATCCGCGACATCCCCAGGCCTGTCCCACAACGACAATGAAGACAACGGCCTGTTCTTCCGCACCGCGCCTTCCGACGCGCGTCAGGGTGTTGTGATGACCGAAGTTCTGATGGAAGAAGGCATCAAAGAAGTCGCGGTCACCTATACCAACAACGACTATGGTAAAGGTCTGGCAGACAGCTTCGTTGCAGCATTCGAAGCAGCGGGCGGTTCCGTAACCATCTCTGCCGCACACGAAGACGGCAAAGCAGACTACTCTGCTGAAGTTGGCGCACTGGCATCTGCAGGCGGCGACCGTCTGGTTGTTGCAGGCTACGTTGACCAAGGTGGCGCTGGCATCATCCGTGCAGCTCTGGACACCGGCGCGTTTGACACGTTCCACTTCCCAGACGGTATGATCGGCCAGGCTCTTCAGGACAACTTCGGTGACGAAATCGAAGGCTCCACCGGTCAGCACCCAGGTACTGACAGCCCAGGTGCTGCGAAGTACACCGAGCTGGCAGCAGGCGGAGACTTTGACCCAACCTCTCCTTTCTCTCCAGAATCCTATGACGCTGCGGCGCTGATCATGTTGGCGATGCAGGCGGCAGGTTCTTCTGATCCAGCGGCTTACAAAGAGAAAGTCATGATGGTGGCAAACGCTCCAGGTGAGCTGATCTACCCAGGTGAGCTGGGCAAAGCCCTTGAGATCATCGCAAACGGTGGCGACGTGGACTATGTCGGCGCATCTGCGGTTGAGCTGATCGGCCCAGGTGAATCTGCGGGTAACTACCGCCAGATCGTCATCCAGAACGGCGAAATCACCACTGCAAAATATCGCTAAGATCGTTTGATCTTGTAAATAGGAACAGCCCGGAAATTCCGGGCTGTTCTTTTATAAACTCGACAAATCGCGAGGGGGCTACTCTATGATCGTCGTCGAGGACGTACATAAACATTTCGGCGGGTTTCACGCCGTTGACGGGGCCACAATGACCATTGAGCGCGGCTCGATCACCGGACTGATCGGACCCAATGGCGCCGGAAAAACCACTCTTTTCAACGTGATTGCGGGGGTTCTTGAGCCAACCTCTGGGCGCGTGACGATGGATGGCGAAGACATCACCGGTCTGCCGCCACATGTGCTGTTTCACAAAGGGCTGCTGCGCACCTTCCAGATTGCGCATGAGTTTTCTTCGATGACTTGCCGCGAGAACCTGATGATGGTGCCCGGCGGTCAATCAGGTGAAACGCTCTGGAACACATGGTTTGGACGCAAGCGGATTGCGGATGAGGAACGCGCGCTGCGGGCTAAGGCCGATGAGGTGCTGGAGTTCCTGACGATCAGCCATATTGCAGATCTTAAGGCCGGTCAGGTTTCCGGCGGTCAGAAAAAGCTTCTGGAGCTAGGCCGCACCATGATGGTCGACGCCAAGATCGTATTCTTGGATGAGGTCGGCGCGGGTGTGAACCGCACGCTGCTTTATACGATCGCGGATGCGATCAAACGTCTGAACGAGGAACGCGGATATACATTCGTCGTGATCGAGCACGACATGGAATTCATCGGTCGACTTTGCGACCCGGTCATTTGTATGGCTGAGGGCAAAGTGCTGGCCGAAGGCACATTGGATGAAATCAAAGCCAATGAGCAGGTGATCGAGGCCTATCTGGGCACCGGTCTCAAGAACAAGGAGGCGGTCGGCGGATGAGCGAACCGTTTTTGATTGGTGACACGATCACCGGCGGGTACGGCAACGGGCCGGATATCCTGCATGAGTGTACGATCTCTGTGAACCCCGGCGAGATTGCCGTCATCGTTGGCCCCAATGGCGCCGGCAAGTCGACGGGCATGAAGGCGCTGTTTGGAATGCTGAACGTGCGCTCGGGCTCTGTGAAGCTGGATGGCGAAGACATCACCTCGCTCAGCCCGCAGGCACGGGTTGTTAAGGGCATGGGGTTCGTGCCTCAGACAAGCAATATCTTTACGTCGATGACCGTTGAGGAAAACCTCGAGATGGGCGCGTTCATTCGCACCGATGACATCTCTGAGACAATGGAACAGGTCTATGAGCTCTTCCCCATTCTGCGCGACAAACGCGATCAGGCGGCGGGTGAGCTGTCTGGCGGTCAGCGTCAGCAGGTGGCCGTGGGACGGGCACTGATGACCCAGCCCAAAGTTCTGATGCTGGATGAACCGACCGCGGGCGTATCTCCGATTGTGATGGACGAGTTGTTTGACCGGATCATCGAAGTCAGCCGCACAGGTCTGCCGATCCTGATGGTCGAACAGAACGCCCGTCAGGCGCTCGAGATTGCGGACAAAGGCTATGTCATGGTGCAAGGTCGCAACGCCTACACGGGCACCGGCAAAGAGCTGTTGGCCGATCCCGAAGTTCGCAAGTCATTCCTCGGAGGGTAAGAGATGGATTTTCTGAACGCCCTCGTGGCACTTTTGAACTTTGTTGTGATCCCAGCGACCGCCTATGGCAGTCAGCTCGCGCTTGGGGCGCTTGGGGTGACGCTGATTTACGGGATCCTGCGGTTCTCGAATTTTGCGCATGGCGATACAATGGCCTTTGGGGCGATGATTGCTGTGCTTCTGACCTTCTGGTTCCAGTCGATCGGGATCAGCTTTGGGCCGCTGCCCACGGCGCTCTTGGCCCTGCCCTTCGCGATCCTTGGCTGTATCGCTTTGGTGCTGATCACGGACCGACTGGTCTATCGGTTTTACCGAGAACAAAAGGCCAAGCCCGTGATCCTCGTGATCGTCTCCATGGGTGTCATGTTCATCATGAACGGCCTCGTACGGTTTATCATCGGGCCGGATGACCAGAAATTCGCCGATGGTGAGCGTTTCATCATCTCGGTGCGCGAATTCAAACAATTGACCGGCCTGCGTGAAGGTCTGGCGATCAAGACGACCCAAGGTATCACCGTTGTTGTGGCTGTGATTGCTGTGGTCTTGCTGTTCTGGTTCCTCAACCGGACGCGCACGGGTAAGTCCATGCGCGCCTATTCCGATAACGAAGATCTGGCGCTTCTGTCAGGAATCAACCCAGAGCGCGTGGTGCTGTATACGTGGATGATCGTTGCGGCCTTGGCGACGGTTGCAGGCGTGCTTTATGGTCTCGATAAGACCTTCAAACCGTTTGTCTTCTTCCAGCTTTTGCTGCCGATCTTTGCGGCGGCCATTGTCGGAGGCCTGGGCAACCCGCTCGGCGCCATCGCAGGTGGCTTTGTGATCGCCTTCTCTGAGGTCACGATCACCTACGCTTGGAAAAAGGTCCTGAGGTATCTTTTGCCCGAGAACCTGGAACCCGACGGATTGGTGCAACTCCTGTCCACCGACTATAAATTCGCAGTCAGCTTTGTGATCCTGATCATTGTGCTGCTGTTCCGTCCAACCGGCCTATTTAAGGGGAAATCGGTATGAGCGAGACAACAAGAAACACCCTTTACTTCGCCCTTGTCGCTATCCTGTTGATTGGCACGGCAATTTTCCAAAGTGCCAACACCGCGCTGTTCATCCTTAATATGGGCCTGATCTCTGCGATCATGGCTTTGGGGGTTAACCTGCAATGGGGCTTTGCCGGGCTGTTTAACGTCGGTGTCATGGGCTTTGTGGCTTTGGGAGGCCTTGCGGTCGCCCTGACCTCTATGCCCCCTGCTCCGGGAGCTTGGGCATCCTCTGGCGGGCCGATGATCGTGTTGGCCCTGGCCTTTGGCGCAGCCACTGTGGCTTTGGCAGTTTATGTGCAAAAGAAGATGGCCGCGGGGCGTGCCAAGATCTTCGCGACTGTCGGGATCCTTGTGGTCGGCTTCTTTATCTATCGCGCGATCTTTGATCCGGCGGTGGGCTTCGTTGAGGCGATCAACCCGGCGAATGCCGGCAACATCGGTGGTCTGAACCCCGGTGGCGTCGATAATTTCAAGGCGCATGGCTATATGACCATCCTCGGTTGGGGCTTTGGTGGCCTTTTGGCAGCAGGCGCGGCCTGGGTGATCGGTAAAACGGCGCTTGGGTTGCGGTCAGATTATCTGGCGATTGCGACGCTTGGGATTGCCGAGATCATCATCGCTGTGATGAAGAACGAAGACTGGCTGGCGCGTGGTGTGAAGAACATCATCGGTATGCCACGTCCTGTGCCCTACGAGATCGACCTGCAGAACTCTGAGAGTTTTGTGGCCAATGCAAACGCCATCGGGATCGATCCGGTGACGGCGTCCACGCTGTGGGTGAAGCTCGGCTATTCGGTTCTGTTCACGATCGTGTTGGTCGTGATCTTCCTCATGGCACAAGCTGCGCTGAAATCACCTTGGGGCCGCATGATGCGAGCGATCCGCGACAATGAAGTTGCTGCAGAGGCCATGGGCAAAGACGTCACCAACCGCCACCTCCAGATCTTTATTCTGGGTTCCGCGGTTTGTGGCATTGCAGGCGCGATGATGACTACGCTCGACAGCCAGTTGACACCGGGCTCTTATCAGCCTCTCCGGTTCACCTTCTTGATCTGGGTCATGGTGATCGTCGGCGGCTCTGGCAACAACCTGGGCGCGGTTCTGGGCGGCTTTGTGATCTGGTTCTTCTGGGTTCAGGTGGAACCGATCGGCCTGTGGCTGATGCAGTTGATCACCTCGGGAATGGCCGAAGGGTCAGCGTTGAAATCACACCTGATCGACTCTGCTGCGCATATGCGTCTTTTGACGATGGGTCTGATCCTCTTGCTGGTGCTCAGGTTCAGCCCAAGGGGCCTCATCCCCGAAAAATAATCCTGTCAAAATCTGACAGTTTAAACGGCTCCCACCTTGGGGGCCGTTTTTCGTTTCGGCAGGAAAATACCAAGATCCTGCGCCCCTTTGCGGCAAACTCTCGCCGCATTGATACGTCATACTATCCCCTCGAATAGCACACCATACGTGCACGCGATTGTCAGAGGCAGTGATGACGAAGAGGCTGAAAACACAGAGAGATTTACCCACATCAGGTAAAGACCCCTGTTTTATTGACACCGAAAGGAACCCCAAAATGCAAAGCAAGCCAGAGCAAACCGCAAACCAGACTGCGCCCAGCAAAGACGCAAAAAAGGCAGAAGATCGCACAACGAAAACCGGACCACTTTATTCAGATTGGGCGATGATATGACCATGACAGCCCGTTCAGGCGTGTTAGATTGGCGCCATGACTACACCTGTTTCAGCGATCCGCAATCTCGGCCCGGCCTACGAGGAGGCTCTTGCCCGCGTGGGCATAAATTCGGCCGAGGAACTGCGAGCCTTGGGGGCTGATACCGCCTATGAGATGCTTTTGAAAGACGGTCAGCGGCCGCATTTCATTGGCTACTATGTTTTGGTGATGGCCCTTCAGGGACGCCCTTGGAACGATTGCAAGGGCAAAGAGAAGGACGCGTTGCGGGTCAAGTTTGACACGATGAAAGCGCGGTCTTTTGACAAGGGACTCGGTGAATTTGAGCGGGTTCTGGATCAGATCGGTGTGGTAAAACGAATTGCAAAGTCTTGATAGATGTATCTATGATTATCCAGACTTAGATTTCTAAATGCGATCTTTTTTACCAAAGCTTAGACTGGAATAAATTTGAACATTGTCCGGAAGTTCTTAGGCTGGGTAGCTTGCTGGGTATTTCTAATCAGTTGCCTCTGGCTATACATCGAAAATAAGAAAAACGTTCAGTTGGATGCGGCCTACACTCGAGAAGCCGTGAACGCATTGGCGCTCACTGCTTCGCTTTCTGTACCGGCAGAAAGATCTAAGGTAGGCGGCCGGTTATTTTGGTCTCGAAAACAAACCGCCTGTATTTTCACAACCAATAGCGTTCAGAGAACAGGGAACAGCGAAAGCTTAACTTGGGCCAATTGGCCGGCCGATGAATTTCCAACGTGTAATGATTTTTTTTCCTCGGCCACGATGGAGGACATAGATTGGGGTAGCACCGTTCCGTCCAATTGCTACCCGGTTGTGAACATTCCGCTAAGAGGAAAGACTGGACATTACTTTGCTGTTGCCGCGTCAGAAATGGCTAGCTTTGGCTCACTTAGAAAAGCAGCGCTTACTGAGGACCAATTGAAAACCCTAGCGATTAGCGATCGAAAATACGCAAGCTATCCCCAAGTTTCGCCCTTTCTAAGGGGCGGAGGGATGTCGGGCGTTGAGATCACTTTGCTGGAAATATCTCAATGTGAAGCATTCGAATTATTTCTTTACAAGGCCGAGGTGAAAAACACTCGAGAACTTCAAAGAAAACTCGAGGCTGAAAGGTATTTCGTCGGTGATAAATGAAAAAACCCGATCAGTGTAACCGACCGGGTTTTAACTTTTTTGTCTCTAAGGATGGCCTTAACCAACCAGCTCCAGACCGGAGAAGAAATACGCGATTTCAACCGCTGCGGTTTCAGGCGCGTCGGAACCGTGAACAGAGTTTTCGCCAACGGATTCAGCGAATTCTGCGCGGATGGTGCCAGGTGCTGCGTCTGCTGGGTTGGTTGCGCCCATGACTTCGCGGTTTTTCGCGATGGCGTTCTCGCCTTCCAGAACCTGTGCAACGATTGGCGCAGACGCCATGAATTCGCAGAGTTCGTCGTAGAAAGGACGCTCAGCGTGCACGGCATAGAATACGCCCGCTTGCGCTTTGGTCAGGTGAATACGCTTTTGTGCGACGACGCGCAGGCCAGCTTCTTCGAATTTCGCGTTGATCGCGCCGGTCAGGTTACGGCGGGTGGCGTCAGGTTTGATGATAGAGAACGTGCGTTCCAGAGCCATGATGATCCCTCGGATTAAAGATTGAATTGCGCGCGCAGTACCATGGGCAGCGCCCCTTGGGAAGCCTAAAGGCGCGCGATCCTAGCGGGTTTTCTCCAGAAATTTATCCACAGGAAATTTGGTGCAACCTATAGGGATTTTAGCACACTATCTTGCTAAACCATAATAGGTATGATTTTCATATTAACTATGGAAAGAGACTCTACACCCGATCCGATGATCCATGCCATGGCCCATGTGGGCGGCAAGTGGAAGCTGATGATCCTTTATGTGATCGACAATGGCTCCAACCGTTTTGGCGCCATGCAGCGTGAGATCCCGAAGATCACGAAACAGATGCTGTCCCAGCAATTGCGCCTGCTTGAGGCTGATGGGCTGTTGAAACGCAAGATTTTCGCCGAGATCCCGCCTCGTGTGGAGTATTCTCTCACCAAGCGTGGACGCGCTCTGTTGAAAGTCGTGAATGCGATGAAAACCTGGGGTGAACAGGATCTCGCGGCCTCGGAAAAACCCGAAGAAAAGTCGCAACTGGCGATGGACCTCTAAGCGCGCATTGACTTTGCCCTTTGGCTGCGAGAAGTCGGGGACATGTTGCGCATCTCTGATATCAATTATGCCGTTGCCGGACGTCCTTTGTTTGAGGGCGCATCCGCTGTTATTCCTGATGGCCACAAGGTCGGCCTTGTCGGGCGGAATGGCACCGGCAAAACAACTCTGTTTCGCTTGATCCGCGGAGAACTGGCTTTGGAAAGCGGCGACATCGCCCTACCCAAACGCGCGCGTATTGGCGGGGTTGCGCAGGAAGTGCCCTCCTCTGATGTCACCTTGCTGAACACGGTTTTGGCCGCCGACACAGAACGCGCGGATCTCTTGGCCGAAGCCGAAAGCGCCACAGACCCAACCCGCATCGCCGAAATTCAGACCCGACTGGCTGACATTGACGCCTGGAGCGCCGAGGCGCGGGCGTCCTCGATCCTCAAAGGGCTTGGGTTTGACGACGCTGAACAACAGCAACCTTGTTCTGACTTTTCAGGCGGTTGGCGGATGCGTGTCGCTTTGGCCGCCGTATTGTTCGCACAGCCAGACCTTCTGTTGCTGGATGAACCGACCAACTACCTCGACCTTGAAGGTGCGCTTTGGCTGGAAAGCTATCTCGCGAAATATCCGCATACGGTCATTATCATTTCCCACGACCGAGGCCTGCTCAATCGCGCTGTCGGCTCGATCTTGCATCTCGAAGACAAGCAGCTGACGTTCTACCAGGGCCCTTACGATCAATTTGCCCGCCAGCGCGCTGAAAAACTGGCGCAGGCCGAAGCGATGGCCAAGAAACAAGAGGCGCGCCGCGCGCACTTGCAGAGCTATGTGGATCGGTTCCGCTATAAGGCCGACAAAGCGAAACAGGCGCAGAGCCGCCTGAAAGCGCTGTCTAAGATGCAACCGATCGCCAGCCCTCAAGAAGCGGCGCTTCGGGCGTTTGCTTTCCCCTCACCCGAGGAATTATCGCCGCCCATTATCCGTATCGAAAGTGGCAGCGTGGGCTATGGCGAGGTGCCAGTCCTGAAACGCATGAACCTGCGGATCGATCAGGATGACCGGATCGCTCTGCTTGGCAAGAACGGTCAGGGCAAGTCGACCCTGTCGAAACTCTTGTCTGATCGGTTGGGCCTGATGGACGGTCGAATGGTCAAATCCTCCAAGCTGCGCATCGGTTATTTCGCGCAGCATCAGGTGGATGAACTGTTTATCGACGAAACGCCGCTAGATCACCTGCGACGAGAGCTTAAGGAAGAGCTGCCGGCCAAGCTGCGCGCACGCCTCGCGGGCTTTGGGCTAACCGCGGATCAAGCGGATACCGCCGTTGGCCAACTGTCAGGGGGGCAAAAGGCGCGGTTGTCTCTCCTTTTGGCGACTTTGGATGCGCCCCATCTATTGATCCTTGATGAACCGACCAACCACCTCGACATCGAAAGCCGCGAGGCCTTGGTCGAGGCTCTGACCAATTATTCCGGCGCAGTGATCCTTGTGAGCCACGACATGCACCTCTTGTCCATGACCGCGGATCGGCTTTGGCTTGTGAACGATGGCGGCGTCGCGCCCTTTGACGGAGACCTCGAGGCCTATCGCGACATGCTTTTGGCGCGCGAGAGGACGGAAACGCCAAAAGAGAAAGCCAAAGCGCCCAAGCGCCCCTCTCGTGATGCTATTCTTGCGTTGCGCTCTGAGGTGCGCAAATGCGAGGATCGGGTGACCAAGCTGACCGAGATGCGTGAAAAGCTCGACGAGAAACTCGCCGATCCCACGCTTTATGATGGCAGCAAAACGAATGACATCGCAGTCTGGCAAAAGAAACATGCCGAAGTCGTTGACGCGCTGGATCGCGCTGAAGGGCTTTGGATGGACGCGCTGGAAAAGCTAGAAACCGCAGAGGCTTAGAGGAGGTAATTATGGCAGTGGATACAGCATTCCTCATCACGTCCTTTGTGACGCTTTTCGTGATTATCGACCCCATCGGCCTGATGCCGATCTTCATCGCCTTCACGCCCGGCATGTCTGCGCAGCAACGGCGCGCAGTGGCGTTTCGGTCTTGCATCATCGCCTTCTTCATCCTCGCGCTTTTCGCGTTTTTTGGCGAAGCGGTTCTGGGTTTCGTCGGCATCTCAATGGCCGCCTTCAAAATCGCGGGCGGCGTGCTCTTGTTTCTGACCGCGCTTGATATGTTGTTTGAACGGCGGCAAGAACGCCGTGAAGGCCGTGTTACCGAAGTTCCCGACCCTTCCGTCTTTCCCCTCGCCATTCCGATGATCGCAGGCCCCGGCTCTATCGCCACTGTGATCCTGCTTTCCGGTCAGATCGACGGCATCCAAGGCCCGATCCTGATCCTTGGCGTCGCCCTTGCCGTCATGCTGGTCGCCGTCGCGCTATTCATGGCCGGCAACCTTTTGGAACGTGCACTCGGAGATATAGGGATCAACGTGGTCACTCGCCTTCTGGGCATGCTACTTGCGGCATTGTCGATACAGTTCATCCTTGATGGCCTCAAAGATTTTGGTTTTGTCTAACATTTCAGTCCGTTGACCCTTATATCGGGCAGACGGAGGTCTGAATGTCAGAATTTGAAATCATGCATCTGGTGTATCTGGTGGCGCTTTTGGTCTTTGTGGCCTTCTCGCTGAGCCCGATGTTTCGTGCGAATTTTTGGCGTACCATTCAGCAGCTAATGATCTGGGGGCTGATCTTTATCGGCGTGGTCGTGGTGATCGGGTCCTGGGATAATATCCGCTCGGCCGCCCTGCCCCCGCAGGTTGCCTATTCCGAGGATGGCACGATTGAGATCCCGAAGTCCTATGATGGGCATTTTTATGTGACCGCTTTGGTCAATGGTGCCGAGATTGATTTTGTCGTGGATACCGGTGCTTCCGATCTGGTGCTGTCGCAGAAAGATGCGGTTTCAGCGGGCTTTGATCTGGAGACTTTGGAATTCCACGGTCGCGCCATGACGGCCAATGGCGAAGTGCGGACTGCGCCGGTCCGGTTGGACTCGGTTGCTTTGGGTAAGTTTGACGACAAGAATGTTCGGGCGCGGGTGAACGGCGGGGACTTGGATATCTCGCTGTTGGGCATGAGCTATCTGAACCGGTTCCCAACGATCACGATGACACGCAATCAACTTGTTCTGTCGCGTTAGGTTTGGCGCTTAAGCGTCTGCTGTATCACGCTTTTTAACCCAATTCCCTGTCTCTTCTGACCAGTACTGCGCCGCGCATCCGGCATCGGTCAGCGCTTTCCATTGCTGTCGCGCGCGATCCATCGCCTCGGGGTCATGGCCGTCAAAGAGGATGCAAACACGGTCCGAGGCATTCACTTCCTCAGCCGTGATCTCTGCACCATCGACGCCCATGATGCATCCGGCGTTATTCCCGTTGTCGGCGGACGCCGTTAGAAGGATCGGCTGGAGCGCATCATGTGGCCCTCCGGCCTGGCCATGCGGCAGGAAATCCTCTTCGCGGCCAAGCCAGAGTTTTTGGTCCAACCAATCCATCCGCGCGGCCTCTGTTCCCCTGACCAAGACGGTCCACCCCGCGCTCCGTGCCTTCTCCAAAAGGATCGGCAGCGTGACCTCAAGCGGGCGTTGCGTCAGGTGATAGAAAAAGGCCGCTCCCATGGATTATTTGGCCTCAAACATGTCTTCGACCAAACGGTTAAGCGCCATGACGCCCCAACCCGTCGCGCCTTTGGGGGCATAGGCTGTGTCTGCTTTGACAGAAGCCACGCCTGCGATATCCAAGTGAATCCAAGGGGTTTCGTCCTGCACAAAGCGATGTAGGAACTCGGCTGCGGTGATCGAGCCCGCTGGACGGCCTCCGACGTTTTTCACATCGGCGATGCGGGATTTCAGCTGATCGGCATAGGCTTTGCCCAGAGGCATGCGCCACGCGCCCTCGCCTTCAGCGGCGGCGGCCTTGAGGAATGCGTTGCAGAGTTTGTCGTCGTTGGAAAAGACACCGGCGTTTTCGTGGCCCAAACCAATGATGATCGCACCCGTAAGCGTCGCTAAGTCGATCATGCCCGCAGGTTTAAAGGTTTCTTGGGCGTAGTGCATGACGTCGCACAGAACCAAACGCCCTTCGGCATCGGTATTGATGACTTCGATCGTGTCGCCCTTCATTGAGGTCACAACGTCGCCCGGACGTGTCGCATTGCCCGAGGGCATGTTTTCAACAAGGCCGACAAGCCCGACCACATTCGCCTTGGCTTTGCGCAGGGCAAGCGCCCGCATGGCGCCTGCCACAACGCCCGCGCCGCCCATGTCCATGGTCATATCCTCCATGCCGCCCGCGGGCTTAAGCGAGATGCCGCCCGTGTCAAAGACAACGCCTTTGCCTACCAGAGCCAGCGGCGCGTCGTCTTCCTCGCCGCCCATCCATTTCATCACGACGACCTTAGAGGGGCTGTCGCTGCCTTGGCCGACGGACAAAAGGCTGCCCATGCCGAGTTCTTGGAGTTTTTCTTCTTCTAGAACCTCAACGATCAGGCCGATATTCTGCATATCTTCCAAACGGTTGGCGAATTCTGTTGTTGTGAGGTGGTTGGCCGGTTCATTGACCAGATCTCGGGTGAAGAACACGCCCTCAGCGATTGCCAAAAGCGGCGCGCTGGCTTCTTTCAAGGCCGCTGGTGTTGTCGACGTGACAGTCACTTTGCGCGCGTCATCAGCAGGGTCGGCTGTCTTATGTGCGACAAACCCATAGTCTCGAAGCGCCATGCCCATAACGATCTGCGCGGATTGTTTGTGGTTGCCCAGGCAAGCCAGCACTTCCGCATCTCCGCGTGCCTTCGCCAACGCCACACCTGCGGCGCGCGCTTCTTCGATTGTCGCGCGTGGCTCGAGGCAGATCACATCCACCGCTTTGGCCGCCATGCCGACCGGATAAGCAAGCACCCGCGCATCGCCGGGTTTGATGCCGGCTTCGATCATGCGTTTCACCGCGCCTTTGGTCAGGCGATTGACCCTGCGCGCGGCGGTATCCATCCGCCCTTCCGCGCCGACCAGAATGGCCACACGGCCTTCAAATCCTGCGATTTCGTCGATCTCGACGTCCTGAAACTCAAAACTCAGCGGTGATACCACGGGGATGCTCCTGTTTTCTGTCGCCCCAAGAGTTAGCCCGCCCGTGCCCACTTGACCAGATAGCAGTTTTCCACAGACGCTAAATGCTTTATAAAAGGTCAACAAAAAGAAAACTGAGGAGCGCAGGTGTGAACAGATTCGACCGCTATATGCTGTCGCAATTCATGACGCTGTTCGGCTTTTTCGCGCTGGTTCTGGTGTCGGTCTATTGGGTCAATCGCGCGGTGGTTCTGTTTGACCGGTTGATCGGCGACGGCCAGTCGGTTTTCGTGTTTTTCGAATTCACCGCTATGACGCTGCCCAATGTGGTCAAACTCGTGCTGCCCATTGCGGTTTTTGCGGCGGCCTGCTACGGCACCAGCCGCCAGATGGCGGACAGTGAATTGACGGTTATGCAGGCGACTGGGTTCAGTCCGTGGCGATTGGCGCGGCCTGTATTCACCTTTGGTCTGTTCATTGCGGTCATGATGGCTGTTTTGGCGAATTACCTCGTGCCACTGAGCCTGGATCGTCTGGACACCCGCGAGCGCGAGATCGCAGAGAATGCGACGGCGCGATTGCTGACCGAAGGCGTGTTCATGCACCCAAACGAGCATGTGACCTTTTACATTTCCGAGATCTCACCCGAAGGCGTCCTTAAGAACCTCTTCATGTATGATCAAACTTCTGAGGATCAGACGCTTATCTATTCAGCGGACGAAGCCTATCTCTTACGCGACGAGAACGGCCCCAAACTGATTATGGTGGACGGCTTGGCGCAGATTCTGACGGATGACGGTTTGCGACTCTACACGACAAACTTCGGTGATTTCACCTACGACATCAGCGAGTTTCTCAACTACAACAGCAACCGGTTGAAAGCGCTGGAGCGCACGCCGACGCTGGAACTGTGGCAAGAGCCTCGTCGTTTGGCCGCGGTTTTGGCCTGGCAAGTGCGTGAGACCGAGCCGGATCTCAATGGAATGGGCTGGGTTCAAGCCGAACGTCACGGGCGGATCGCGGCGATCACGATGTGTATCGTTTCAGCCCTCGTGGGGTTTGCCACCTTGCTGTTGGGCGGATTTAGCCGCTTTGGTGTGTGGCCTCAAACCGTCGGAGCCTTCGCGCTTTTGGTTATTCTGGAAGCCATGAAGAATGCTTTGGTCAACACAGTCCGCTTGGATCCAAACATGTGGCCCACGCTCTATGCGCCAACGATTCTGGGTGGGCTGCTGGTGGCCTTGATGCTCGCAAGCCGCGCTTATCCGCTGCCTAGTTTGCGGAGGGTTGCGTCATGACAATGCACCTCTATTTCGCGCGCCGCTTTTTCGTGTACTTCCTTGGGCTCACAGCAGTCTTCTTTGTTCTTTTAGTGCTGTTTGACCTGATGGAGCAACTCCGACGTTTCAGCGTTCAGGAGTTGGGGATTGTCCGCATTTTGCAAATGCTCGTGTTGAACGTCCCAAAAGAACTCTATCAGATCTTTCCGTTAATAATGATCCTAAGCTCTCTGGTTCTGTTTCTGAACCTCGCCCGCAGCAGTGAGCTGGTCGTGGCACGGGCAAGTGGTCGTTCTGGTCTCTTGATCCTTCTGGCACCTGTAGGCGTGGCCCTTGGGATTGGACTTTTTGGCGTCACGACGATGAACCCGATCGTTGCTGCCACCACCAAACAATATGATCAACTCGCCTACTTCTATCGCAAAGGCGCAAGCCGCGCGATTTCGATCGGGTCAACCGGCCTCTGGCTGCGTCAAGGTGGAGATGATGGGCAAACGGTGATATACGCGCATGGTTCCAACCATGACGCCTCTGTCTTGGTGGACGTGGACTTTGTCACCTATCGCGAAGGTAGCAGCCCTAGCCAGCGTATCCGTGCCGCTCAAGCAGAGCTGCGCCCCGGTGAATGGCATTTGACCGACGCAAAGATCTGGCCGCTGGATCGGGGAATAAATTCAGAGGCGCAATCTGAAACACGCGCGGAAATGACGATCTCGACGACGCTGACCAGCGACCAAATCCGCGATAGTTTTGGCAAACCACGCACGGTATCTGTCTGGGAATTGCCGCAGTTGATCGGCCAACTTGAGGACGCAGGCTTCTCGGCGCGACGTCACCAGATGTGGCTGCAACTCGAGCTGAGTCAGCCAGTGTTCCTCGTCGCCATGGTGCTTGTGGCCGCGGCCTTCACCATGGGGCATACGCGCATGGGACGCACGGGATTGATGAGTCTGGCGGCAACACTTTCGGGGTTTGGTCTGTATTATATCCGGAACTTTGCACGGATCCTTGGCGAAAATGGACAAATTCCGATAGAACTCGCAGCATGGGCCCCGCCTCTGGCGTCTGTGCTTTTGGCCCTTGGGTTGGTTTTACATATGGAAGACGGGTGACGATTTGCGCGCACTAAAACGCATATTGATGCTCGCTGCGACATGCAGCAGCTTCGCGCTGACCGCTCCTGTGTCCGCGGCGCCGGCGGAGCAAGTGGTGCTGCTTGCGGATTCCGTTTTCTTGCGTGGCAATAGTATTCTGACAGCCACCGGAAATGTTGAGGCGATCTCGGGCGAAACCGTGCTGACGGCCAGCAAGATCGTCTATAACTCGGTCACCGATCAGATCACCATCACCGGACCAATCACAGTCACTGACGGCGGAGTTGTCGAAATCTTCGCCGACTTTGCCGAGCTTGATTCAGCCCTGCAAAACGGTCTTCTAACCAGCGCCCGATTAGTTCTGGACCAACAGGTCGAATTGCAAGCCGATAGCATTCAGCGCATTGATGGGACCGTCTCTGAACTCAATTCCGTTCAAGTCACATCCTGTAATACCTGCGCTGAAGGCGAGTCTCCTCTTTGGTACATCCGCGCGAAGAAAGTCACGCATTACTCTGAAGACAAAGAGCTTTTGCTGGAAGAGGCTCAGTTGCGCATTCTGGATGTGCCGGTATTTTACCTACCGCGCATGCGGCTGCCAGATCCAACACAGGACCGTGCGACGGGCTTTCTGATCCCCTCGATTAAGCAACGTTCGCGCATCGGTCTGGCGGCGAAGATCCCCTATTTCATTGCCTTCGGAGATCACCGTGACCTCACATTGACGCCTTATCTGTCGCGAAGTATGACCACGCTAGAGGCGCGTTATCGTCAGGCGTTCCGAACGGGTGAAATCACTCTGAACGGAGCGGTGACCGATGATAACTTTAGCGGGTTCAACTCTCGTGGATATTTGTTTGCCGAAGGCGAATTTGCCCTGAAGCGCGACTATACGCTGTCGTTTGATGCGAAGTTCACCAGCGATCAGGCCTATCTGCTGGATTATGACTATGGCGCGTTTGACCGCCTCAATAGTGAACTGGCTTTGACCCGCGCATCACGGGATGAGAACACGCGGTTTGCCTTTAACCATTTCCGAAGTCTTCGTACGACTGAAGACAACGAGACCATCCCGACCTTGGTCTTGTCTGCTCAAACTCAGAACCGTATTCAACCAGCCTTTGGCGGTGAAGTGCTTTGGGAGCTTGAGTTTCATTCCCATACACGAGAGTCTCAGATCACGACCGATGCCAATGCCGATGGCATCATCGATGGGCGCGATGTGCATCGTCTGAACGCTGAAGTTGGATGGCGGGATTCCTGGTGGACACAAGGCGGATTTAATTTTGGCGTCGAATCTCATTTGGCTTTTGATGTTGTCAACACGGCGCAGGATGCCACCATAACAACAACCAATTACACTGAGGTTACCCCGTCCGTCGCTGCCAATATGCGCTATCCATTGCAACGCATGACGGCCTCTGGTGCGCAACAAGTGATTGAACCCGTCGCGCAACTCGCTTGGTCCGGTGGCGCGACGCGCGATGGGGCGACAAGTGACGCAATCGCGAACGACGAGAGCTCAAGAACCGAATTTGACGAAGGAAATCTTTTGTCTCTGTCCAGATTTGCATCTGATGACCGTCGAGAACGCGGGGTGAGCCTCGCCTATGGCCTGAAAATGTCTCATTTTGGCGAAACTTGGAATGCGGGCCTGTCTTTTGGACATATCATTCGGGAAGCAGATCAGGACAGCTTCTCTGTGTCTTCCGGCCTAACCGGTCGCGCGTCAGACCTGTTGGTCGCGGGTCAGATGACGCATGACAATGGACTTAGCATCACAGGTCGCATGTTGCTGGATGAACAGATCTCTCTAACCAAAGCTGAAGCAAGTGGAGGTTGGCACAACGACCGTCTCGGGGTGAATGCCTCTTATGTTTGGTTGGGACAGGATGCTGAAGAGAACCGTCCGGACATTCTGGCGGAATGGAACCTCGACAGCAGCTATCGCATGACCCGCCATTGGACAGGCCTCGCGAACTGGCGTTTTGATGTGGCGGACAACCGAACCACGGAAGCAGGCGTTGGGCTGGAATACCGCAATGAATGCGTGAAAGCACAATTGGCTGTTTCACGCCGCTTTACATCCTCGACCAGCGTGCAACCGGTCACAGATTTGAGTTTTACTGTGGAATTGCTTGGTTTTTCCGCCAAGACACGCGACAAGAGCTATAGCCGAAGCTGCAACGATGCAGCCTACTAAGACAAAGACCTAGGTGACTGAACGCATGACACATAAGATTTTTGCCGCTTTCCTGAGCCTAACGCTGGGCGTGATGGGTACTCTGGCATCAGCACAGGGCCTGTTTTCACCGGCAATCAAGGTGAATGACGGAGCTGTCACCTATTATGAATTGGATCAGCGCATCAAGTTCATGCAGTTTATCAACCGTTTGGGTGATCTGGAAACTTTGGCCCGCAAGGATCTGGTCGAAGACCGCCTTAAGGCACAGGCAGCTGCGGAGCTCGGAATCTCTATTAGCGCGGAGCAATTGGCAGCCGGGCTCGAAGAATTCGCAGGCCGCGCGAACCTGAAAGCTGACGAGGTTATTGCGCTCATGGCCGAGGCGCAGATTGACCGGCAAACATTTGAGGATTTCGTCCGCAACGGTCTGTTGTGGCGAGAAGTCGTTCAACTGCGCTTCCGTGGTCGCGTTCAGATTTCTGACGAAGAAATTGACGCCGCTCTTGGCTCTGGTGGGCAAGCGGGTCTTCAGGTTCTTTTGTCCGAGATCGTAATTCCGATCAACGCGCAGAACCAGGCGCAGGTTCAGGATCTTGCCTCACGTATTTCAAACCTTACCACTGAATCGGCCTTTGCGGACGCAGCACGGCGTTTCTCGGCTGCTGGAACACGCACCAATGGCGGGCGTATGCAGTGGTTGCCGATCAATCGTCTTCCCCCAGCCTTGCAACCGGTTGTGGTCGAGATGCGCCCCGGCGAGATCTCGGACCCAATCCCACTGGGCAATGCCATTGCGGTTTTCATGATGCGCGGTATTGACGAATTGCCATCGCCTACCCCGCGTTTGGCGGCGATCGAATATGGTATCCTACGCATTCCCGGAGGTCGCAGTGACGCCGCTTTGGCGCAAGCACAGGACATTCGCAATCGTGTGGACACCTGCGATGACCTCTATGCCATCAACAAGGGCGGACCTGACGAAGCTTTGACCATCACCGCCGAACAGCCAAGTGCGATCCCGCGGTCTATTTCGCTGGAGTTGGCGAAGCTTGACCGCCACGAGGTCTCGACAGCTCTGACCAGTCCTGATGGGTCTCAGCTCTATTTCCTGATGCTCTGTGGCCGTACGGCTGCGTTGAACGAAGACCTCAGCCGCGAAGACGTGTTGAATGCACTGCGTAACCGTCGTTTGAACTCTTACGCGGAAGGCTATCTTGATCAGTTGCGCTCTGAAGCGGTGATCGTCGAGCAATGACCCAAAGCATCGCGCCAATTACCCTAACCTGCGGAGAACCCGGCGGGGTTGGGTTGGAATTGGCTGAACGAGCCTGGGAGGTCTTGCGCACCGAGCTGCCTTTCTTTCTGATCGCCGATCCCCGGCATCTTTCCGGACGCGTGCCATTCAAAGAGATCGCGGACCCGTCTGACGTCGACCGAGTGATCGAGACGCATTTACCTGTGCTCAGCCAATCCTTCGCAGGCGATGCGCGCCTGGGGAGTGCGGATCCCAAGAATGCAATGGGCGTGATCGAGGCTATAGAACGCGCAGTGTCGCTAACGCGCTCAGGCGCGGCAAGCGCGGTCTGCACGGCTCCAATCCATAAGAAAGCACTGAAGGACGGCGCGGGGTTTGCCTTTCCTGGCCATACGGAATTTCTGGCGCATCTGGCGGGCGTGGACCGAGTGGTCATGATGCTGGCCTGCGATCAGCTGCGTGTGGTGCCGACAACGATCCACATTCCCCTTCAGGATGTCGCGAAGACCCTGACTTCTGAGCTTTTAGAAGAGACAATCAGGATCACTGTCTCCGACCTTAGAAATAAGTTTGGCGTTGCGTCGCCGCGTGTGGCTGTTTCGGGCCTCAACCCGCATGCCGGTGAAGGCGGTGCTATGGGGCATGAGGATGCTAAGATCATCGCGCCCGTTGTTGAAAAACTGGCCCAGGAAGGGATGAACATCGCAGGCCCCCTGCCCGCCGACACGATGTTTCATGCCCGCGCCCGCGCTGCCTATGATGTGGCTGTCTGCATGTATCACGATCAGGCTTTAATCCCGATCAAGACTTTGGACTTTGACCGTGGTGTGAATGTGACCTTGGGCCTGCCATTTATCAGAACGTCGCCCGATCATGGCACGGCGTTCGATATCGCCGGTAAGGGCATTGCCAAGCCCGACAGTTTGATCGCTGCCTTGCGTATGGCGCGCGACATGGCTATGGCGCAGACTGCGGCGAAGGCTGCGCTTTGAGTATTTGGGGCAAGATGAAATATGGCCGGAATTGATCAACTTCCCCCTTTGCGTGAAGTGATTGGCACATATGGATTGTCTGCCAAGAAGTCTTTGGGGCAAAACTTTCTGCTCGATCTGAACCTGACGGCCAAGATTGCGCGGCAAGCGGGCGATTTGTCTGACTGTGATGTGCTCGAGATCGGCCCTGGCCCCGGTGGTCTGACACGCGGGCTGCTGGCAGAAGGTGCGCGTAAGGTTCTGGCGATTGAAAAGGATGCGCGCTGTTTGCCAGCCTTAGAAGAGATCGCGGCGGCCTATCCCGAGCGTTTGCAGGTGATCAATGGGGATGCTTTGGAGGTGGTTCCTCTGCAGCATCTTACTGCTCCGATCCGAGTTGCGGCCAACCTGCCCTATAATGTCGGCACTGAACTTTTGGTGCGTTGGTTAACGCCTAAAGTCTGGCCGCCATTTTGGCAGAGCTTGACTTTGATGTTTCAGAAAGAAGTGGCCGAACGGATCGTGGCGCAGCCTGGTTCCAAGGCCTATGGGCGTCTGGCAATCCTTGCCCAGTGGCGCTCTGAGGCCAAGATCGCGATGCATTTGCCGCCCGGCGCCTTTACGCCTCCGCCAAAGGTGAGCAGTGCTGTAGTACATTTGACCGCGCTGGAGACGCCAAAGTTTGAAGCAGATGCTGAGGTCTTGAGCCACGTCGTCGCCAAGGCGTTCAATCAGCGGCGCAAGATGCTTCGGGCGGCCTTGAAAGGCGTGACGCCAGATATTGAGGATCGCCTTCAAGCCGCTGGCATTGCTCCGACAGAACGCGCGGAGAATGTCTCGCTTGAAGCGTTTTGCGCTTTGGCGCGTGAGGTTGCCAAAAAATAACCCCGGCCTGAACCGGGGTTTTCTTTATTCAGCTGCTTTGGGCTCTTCGCTGGGCGCGGCCTCTGGCTGAGGTTTGCGCCGGCGCGGCTTGCGCTTAGGTTTTTCGGCTGGCGCCTCAGCTTCTGGTGTTTCCACCAGACCGGACTCGCCGCTTTCGGCAACTTCCATGACATCCGGTTGCGGGGCATCTGCAGGATCTGCGGCAGGCGCGTCGGATTGACCGCCCTGTGCCTCGCGTTCTTGACGTTCCATACGCGCCGCACGTTCGCGGTCGCGTTCGGCCTGACGGTCTCGGTTCTGACGTTCCTGTTCCTCGCGACGCGCTTCCATTTCGCGCTGTGCTTCGGCCAGCATGCGCAGATAGTGTTCCGCGTGCTGTTGGAAGTTTTCCGTCGCAACCCGGTCGCCGCTCAGTTGGCTGTCGCGCGCGAGTTGGTTGTATTTGTCGATAATCTGTTGCGGGGTGCCGCGTACCTTGCCTTCTGGGCCGTTGCTGTCAAACACACGGTTGACGATATTGCCCGAAGGACGATTGCGGTTGTTCTTATTCCGCGAACGGGATTTCGAAGATCTCATTGTTTGCTGTCCAAACTCTGGAATGACTGCTTTTTGACCCGGACGCTTGAGATGCCCTTTTGCATCTTCGGTCCATGTTTTCTGGGGTTTTCATCTTGCGGGACCTGCGAAACGCCATCCTGCGCTAAGATATATTACCGTTACCTCTCCAGTGCGGGGCTGACAAGGGTAAGTGTTGAATTTTTTCGATTTGGGCGGTTGGTTTCACCGCTTTGTCAGGACTGATGTGCAGATACCACACGATCGTGGCCGTTCAGGTCCTTGTGGCAGGCGACTTGCGCGAGGCCTGCGTCCTGAAAAATGCGGACGACGTCAGGTCCTTGGCGGTAGCCAATTTCAACGAGAATGCGGCCGTTAGCTGAGAGATGCTTACGTGCACCTTTAGCGAGGACTTCATAGGGGGCGAGACCGTCGCCACCGGGAGTCAGTGCCAGATGGGGGTCGTGGTTTAAGACATCAAGGGACAGCTCTGCCATTTCTGCGTCAGAGATGTAGGGTGGGTTTGAAACAATAAGATCAAATTCGCCCTCTATCTCTCTGAACCAATTTGACTTTATTGTAGTGAGGCGACCTAACACAGAAAGCGTTTTTGCGTTGCGAAGGGTTACGTCCAGACAAGCCTGACTGACGTCGCTGGCCTGCGCTTTGGCCTCAAGAAGCTCTGAGAGAAGGGTCAAAGCAATGATACCGCTGCCGCATCCCAGATCAAGAATGGTGTCCGGCTTCGCGCCCTTGAGCGCCAGATCGATCAGAGTTTCTGTTTCGGGACGAGGGTCCAGAACATCAGGCGTGATTTCGAAATCGCGCCCCCAGAAGTTCCGCCGCCCTAGGATCTTTGACACCGGCTCACGCGCCGCGCGACGGGCGAGAAATCCATGAAACTCCTTGGTCTGGGCCTCGGTGACCTTTAGGTCAGGTTCCAGCGACATTCGGGCGGCGGGCATGCCGATGACTTCGGCCAGCAAAAGGCGCGCGTCGCGTTCTGGCCCTTCGATTCCCGCCTCTCGCAGCGCTTTCGCGCCTTCCATCAGGACTTGGCGGAGAATCATCCCTGCATATCGGCGAGCTGTGCCGCCTGATCGTCGGCCGTAAGCGCATCAACGATCTCGTCAATATCGCCCTGCATGACTTGGTCGAGCTTATAGAGCGTGAGGTTGATGCGATGATCCGTCATACGCCCTTGCGGGAAATTATAGGTGCGGATGCGCTCAGAGCGATCACCCGAGCCCACCTGTGATTTCCGGTCGGCCGAGCGTTCACTGTCAATCCGCTGACGCTCCAGATCATAAAGCCGCGTTTTCAGAACCTGCATCGCGATCTCGCGGTTGCGGTGCTGGGATTTTTCGGAGCTGGTAACGACAAGACCGGTCGGTAGGTGCGTAATACGTACGGCAGAGTCTGTGGTGTTGACGTGCTGACCACCCGCCCCAGATGAGCGCATGGTGTCGATGCGCAGGTCATTGGCGTCGATCTGGATGTCCACGTCCTCAGCCTCGGGCAGCACCGCGACAGTGGCCGCAGAGGTATGAATGCGCCCGCCGCTTTCGGTCGATGGCACACGTTGCACGCGATGCACGCCGCTTTCGTATTTCAGCCGCGCGAAGACGTTCTCGCCTTTGATATGGCCGACGACTTCTTTTATGCCGCCAAGCTCGGTGGCGTTTTCCTCGATGATCTCGAACTTCCAGCCGCGCGCTTCGGAATAGCGCTGATACATGCGCAGAAGGTCTCCGGCGAAAAGCGCGGCTTCGTCGCCCCCCGTGCCTGGACGGATTTCGATCATCGCAGGACGCGCATCAGCCGCATCTTTGGGCAACAGCGCAATTTGCAGCGCCTTTTCGGCCTCGGGCAGTTGCTCCTTCAGCGCAGGCAATTCTTCTTCGGCCAATTCCCGCATGTCGGGATCGTCCATCATGGCCTCGGCTTCCTCGAGGTCCGCAAGCAACTGACGATAGGCCTGAATTTGTTCGACCACAGGTTTCAGATCGGAATATTCCTTGGCCAGCGCGGCGATATCTGCGCCGGCGGCTCCGTCAGCCATCTGCGCCTCGAGAAACTCGAACCGCTGCGTGATTTGTTCTAAACGCTCGAAAGGTACCATGGGGCTACGTTGCGTATCGCGCGGGTTTGGTCAAGAGGCGAAACTATGCTAGATTGGGCTTATGCTACGTTCTTTTGTTATCAGTCTTTTGGTCACAAGCGCTCTGCCCGCCGTTGCGGATGTCACAAGCCCCAGCGGACGTACGGTGGACTGCTATTGCACGGATCGCACCGGCAGCCGTGTGGAACTGGGCGAATTTATCTGCATGCAGGTCGATGGACGCATGTTTATGGCGCAATGTCAGATGTCTCTGAACAACCCCATGTGGCGAGAAATCGCGCCTGGCTGTCTGAGTTCGTCTGTTCGAGAGGGGTTACATGGCCCCCAAAGCGTCAATCCAGGCTTTGATCCGCTTGCCGTTTACCCCGAGGTCTGAGCGACCAAACCGCAGCCGACTATGGATCTTGATGGTGCCGCCATCGAGTTTGACCGTCGCGTAGTCAGGAAATCCAAAACCTGCTGACCGCGTGACATAGGTGACAAAACCCTCTGATGCCGAGCCAGCGAGCACCTTCGTGCGCGGAGTGGCCTGTGCGATCTGATCCAGCTTTGCCATCGTTGCCGCATCACCAGAAATCACGCGTTTCACACCGCTTTCCTCGTCTGCATCTGCGGTGAACTCGGTCAGCCTGTGGAATTTCTCGACATTCGTCGGCGCGACCCGAACATAGGCCGCAAAAGCGACAACAATCGCCAGAATAAGATACACGATGGTCATCGTCTTTTTCCTTTTCGCATTCATTTGACCCCAGATAGGCCTGCTCGGGACCATTTAAAGAGCAGAAGACGTGACCATTACGTCAACGGCTGCGATTTCTCGACCAATCGCGCGAAGAAGGAGGCGCCGACCGGAGAAACCTCGTCGTTGAAGTCGTAATTCGGGTTGTGCAGTCCTGCGCCCTCGCCTTGGCCTAGGAAGAAATACGCACCGGGGCGAGCATTGAGCATGTAAGAGAAATCCTCCGCGCCCATTTCCATGCCTGTGTTTGGGTCAACAGCCGCTTCACCGGAAACTTCGCGGGCGACTTCGGCGGCGAAATCCACCTTTTCTGCGTTATTGACGGTCGCCGGATAGCCGACTTCGATCTCGACCTTCGCGTCGACACTATAGGACGCTGCCTGCCCCGCCGCGATCTCTCGGATGCGGCTGTGGATTAGGTCTTGCACCTCAGGAACAAAGGTCCGGATCGTGCCGCCGACATAGGCCGTATCGGGGATGACATTGTCCGCCGAGCCCGAGTTGATCATGGTTACTGAGCACACAGCCTCGTCACGCGTATCGTGGTTGCGGCTGATGATGGTCTGGATTGCATTCACGATCCCTACCGCAGCCACAATCGGATCGGCGGTTTCCTGAGGATAGGCGCCATGACCTCCACGCCCCTGAATATTGATATGAAAGGTATCAACCGCCGCCATGATCGGACCGGGTTTGGAATAGAAATGGCCCACATCCAGCCCAGGCACATTGTGGATGCCAAAAACTTCGCCGATGCCAAAGGTGTCCATGATCCCTTCATCGACCATGACACCGGCCCCGCCGCCGCCTTCCTCAGCCGGCTGAAAGATCAGCGCAACACGGCCATTGAACTTGCGCGTTTCCGCCAAATAGCGCGCCGCCCCCAAAAGCATCGTCGTATGGCCGTCATGCCCACAGGCATGCATCGCACCTTTCACGGTCGAGGCGTGCTCGAGCCCCGTGGTTTCCTGCATCGGCAAGGCATCCATATCCGCGCGCAGACCAATCGTCGGACCGTCTCCCTGCCCGTTGATGATCGCCACAACGCCCGAGGTCGCAATGCCCTCGTGGATTTCGTCCACACCGAATTCCTTCAAGCGGTCCACTACAAATGCCGCCGTCTTATGACAGTCAAACTGCAGCTCTGGGTGCTGATGCAAATAGCGCCGCCAGGTTTTCATATCCTCGGCATAATCTGCAATTCGATTGACGACAGGCATGGCTATTCTCCCTCGCGCTGGATAGCTTGCGCGTAGCAAACACCGAACCGGAGAAACCTGCAATGGCTGATGATGCGCTGATCCATAATCCCAAGGGCGGCATGCCACGGCTTTTGGAGATCATGCGTCGGCTGCGCGATCCTGATACCGGTTGTCCCTGGGATATCGAGCAGGATTTCTCCACCATTGCACCCTACACCATAGAAGAAGCCTATGAGGTCGCCGATGCGATTGATCGGGAGGCTTGGGATGAGCTCAAGGGCGAGCTGGGCGACTTGCTGTTTCAATCCGTTTTTCATGCGCAAATGGCGTCCGAAAAAGGTCTGTTTGATTTCAACGATGTGGCCGACACGATGTCGGACAAAATGGTCGCGCGTCACCCGCATGTCTTTGGTGACGAAAGCCGCGATAAATCCGCGGATCAGCAAACACGCGACTGGGAAACCATCAAAGCCGCTGAGCGCGCTGGAAAGGCGCAAAAAGGCACGTTGGATGGGGTTGCGATTGGCCTGCCTGCCCTGTTGCGAGCTTTGAAACTGCAAAAACGTGCGGCGCGTGTTGGGTTTGACTGGCCGGACACGTCTCATGTGATCGACAAGATTGTCGAAGAAGCCAAAGAGCTTGAAGAAGCGCGCGATACGCTGACGGAAACGGAAATCGCCGAAGAATTCGGAGACCTTCTGTTTGTCATGGTTAATTTGGGCCGCCACCTTGGTCTGGACCCGGAAAGCGCATTGCGGGCGACCAATGCGAAATTCACCCGCCGCTTTGAAAAAGTCGAAGAAAAACTGGCAGATCGAGGCAAAATACCGTCACAATCCACCCTCGAAGAAATGGATGCTTTGTGGGATGAAGTAAAATCCGATGAAAAAAATCGGAAATAATGCCCGATAAAAAGATTCAGGCATTGACCCTACTAAAAAACTAGGATTAATAACGGCCATACCGATAACAAAGGATGGCACAGCCATGACTATCTTCAAATCCACAGTTTTTGCTGCAGCAGCCGCGGCAACTGCTCTCCCTGCCCTTGCTGACGAAGTAAACATTTACTCTTACCGTCAGCCAGAACTGATCAAACCGCTGACCGATGCCTTTACCGAAGAAACTGGCATCAAAGTCAACGTTGCATTTCTTGCAAAAGGCATGGTGGAGCGTCTTCAGGCCGAGGGCGACCGCTCTCCGGCAGATGTTGTCCTGACCGTCGATATTTCCCGCCTGGCCGCCGTTGTAAACGCGGGCCTAACCCAGCCAGTTGAAAGCGACGTTCTGGATGCAAACGTGCCAGCCTCCTACCGCGACCCAGACGATCACTGGTACGGCCTGACCACCCGCGCGCGGATCGTCTATGCCTCCAAAGACCGTGTCGCGGACGGTGAAGTCACCACCTACGAAGACCTCGCGGACCCGAAATGGGAAGGCCGCATCTGCTCCCGTTCCGGCACACATGCCTATAACGTCGCGCTGGTTTCCGCAGTTCTGCATCACCATGGCGAAGAAGCCACCAAGACCTGGCTGGAAGGCGTGAAATCCAACCTCGCGCGTAAACCACAGGGCAATGACCGCGCGCAGGTGAAAGCAATCTGGGCCGGTGAATGCGACATTTCCATCGGCAACACATACTACATGGGCAAAATGCTGAGCGATGACGAGCAAAAAGCATGGGCCGACAGCGTCAATATCGTCTTCCCGACCTTTGAAGACGCGGGCACCCACGTGAATATCTCTGGCGTTGCAATGACCAAAGCGTCACCGAACCCAGAAAACGCGCTGAAACTGATGGAATTCCTGACCTCTCCTAAGGCGCAGGAAATCTATGCGACCGCAAACTTTGAATATCCCATCGCAGCAGGCACATCTGCGGATCCTCTGGTCCAGGGTTGGGGCAGCTTTGACGCGGATACGGTGAACCTGATGACATTGGCGGGCAACCGCGCAGATGCGATCAAACTGATCGAAAGCGTTGATTTCGACGGCTAAGGCCATCGTCACAAAGTTTCAAAGGGGCGCTTCGGCGCCCTTTTTCGTTTTTGTATCGCTGCCGCGTAAGTATTTCTTTACTTAGCGGTCAAAATTCAAATGATGGTCTTTTCAAGCTCGCGAACACAAACAAAGCCCATGACCCAGCCCCGCAAAATCATCATCGACACAGACCCCGGACAGGACGACGCGGCTGCGATATTCCTCGCGCTCGGAAGCCCTGAAGAGATCGACCTTCTCGGCATCACGACTGTCGCTGGCAATGTGCCCCTCGCGCTGACCTCCAAGAATGCTCGGATCGTTTGTGAATGGGCGGGCAAACCGGGCACAAAGGTTTTTGCAGGCTGTGATGCCCCCTTGTCGCGCCCTTTGGTGACGGCGGAACATGTGCACGGTAAGACCGGTCTGGATGGCCCAGACCTACATGAACCCACGATGCCTCTGCAAGAGCAACACGGCGTGGATTTCATCGTTGAAACCCTGCGGTCGGAGCCAGCCGGAACGGTGACTCTGTGCACGCTCGGACCGCTCACAAACATCGGAAAAGCGTTTAAGATCGCACCGGATATCATTGATCGTGTTCAGGAAATCGTTCTGATGGGTGGGGCGTATTTTGAGGTTGGCAACATCACTCCGGCTGCCGAATTCAATATCTACGTAGATCCAGAGGCCGCGCAAATCGTGTTCCGCTCCGGCCTGCCGATCATCGTCATGCCGTTGGATGTGACCCACAAAGTACTGACGACAGGGCCTCGCATTCAAGCCTTGCGCGATCTTGGTACCACCGCAGGCACCGCAATGGCCGAAATGGTGGATTTCTTCGAACGATTCGATGTCGAGAAATACGGCTCCGCGGGGGCTCCGCTGCATGATCCTTGTGTGATCGCCTATCTGCTGAAACCCGAACTATTCCAAGGCCGCCACATCAACGTCGAAATCGAAACCACCTCAGACCTGACCCTCGGCATGACCGTTGCCGATTGGTGGGGCGTCTCAGATCGTATGCCCAACGCAACCTTTATGGGCGATGTGGATGCGGATGGATTTTTTGCCCTGCTGACTGAACGGATTGGCCGCCTCTGATCTGGTCGCTGCTGGTCAGGGCCTCTATATAGACCGCATGAGCATCTCGATCCCCTTTGACAACAGCTACGCACGCCTGCCTGCACAGCTGTTCACGCATCTTGAACCAACACCCGTCAGCGAGCCCAAGCTGATCGCCTATAATGCGGCGCTCGCGGCGGAGCTTGGGATCACCGATGAGGGCAACGAAGAGGATCTGGCCCGCATTTTCGCAGGCAATGACGTACCAACGGGCGCCCAACCCCTCGCGCAGCTCTATGCAGGTCATCAATTCGGCCAATGGAACCCGCAACTTGGGGACGGACGCGCCATCTTGCTAGGCGAGGCCAAAGGGCGCGACATCCAACTCAAGGGCGCAGGCCCCACGCCTTACTCTCGAAACGGAGACGGACGGGCCTGGCTGGGCCCAGTCCTGCGCGAATACGTCGTGTCCGAAGCCATGCACGCCCTTGGCATTCCGACCACGCGCGCCTTGGCAGCGGTGGAAACCGGAGAGGATATCTATCGCGAAACCGCCCTGCCCGGCGCGGTCATTACCCGCGTGGCCTCAAGCCACATTCGCGTCGGCACGTTTCAGGTGCTGGCGGCGCGCGGCGACCAAGAGGGCCTGCACGCGCTGTTTGAACATGCGGTGGGTCGCCATTACCCGGACGCGGGGTCTCCGTTGGAGTTCTTGAACGCGGTGATTTCGGCGCAGGCGACTTTGGTGGTGAAGTGGCTTTCGGTCGGCTTCATTCATGGTGTCATGAACACCGACAACTGTGCGATTTCCGGAGAAACCATCGACTATGGCCCTTGCGCTTTCATGGATGCCTTTCACCCGATGCAGGTGTTCTCTTCGATCGACCGACGTGGGCGCTATGCCTATGGCAACCAGCCTGACATCATCGTCTGGAACATGGCGCAGCTCGCGACGGCTTTAGTGCCTTTGGTTGAGGACCGAGATCAGGCCGTGGCCGAATTCACGGCCGCCGTTCACGCCATGCCTGCGATGATCCAACGCCTGTGGCGTGAGGCGTTTGCCAAGAAGATCGGGATCGCGAACCCGCGTCCTGAGGATGAGAAACTGGTCACGGACCTTATGGGCCTGATGGGCAAACAAGAGGCTGATTTCACCAACACGTTCCGTGGCCTTTCCGAGGGCAATGCGAGAGATCAATTCGTGGATCGTGAGGCTTTTGATGATTGGTCAGAAACATGGGAAAAACGTTTAGAGACAGAGGATAACCCGCTGGACCTCATGCGGTCTGTCAACCCGTCGGTCATCCCGCGCAATCACAGGATTGAGGCCATGATCACCTCTGCTGTTCAAGGGGACTATGCGCTGTTTCACACTCTGCAAGACGCGCTCACGTCGCCCTATGACACGCCCACAGTTTTTCCCGATCTCACCCATCCGCCCAAAGACGAAGAGCGTGTGACTGCAACCTTCTGTGGTACTTAACTTGCGGATCAAACCTTGACGCCTGCGCCTTTGGCAAAAAGACTGGAACTTGAACCAGTTATCATGTGAGCGCTATGGCCGAATTTTACGTCTATGATGTCTTCTCCTCCGAAGCCTTCGGGGGCAACCAACTTGCTGTCTTCCCGGATGCAACGGCACTGCCCGAAGAAGACCTGCAGCGGATCGCGCGGGAGTTTAACTTCTCGGAATCGACCTTTGTCTTCCCGCCAGAAAACCCTGCCCATACCGCGCGGGTCAGAATTTTCACGCCAACCATGGAAATTCCATTCGCGGGCCATCCCACAATCGGAACAGCAGTCGCGCTTTCAGATCAAGGTACTCCGCCAGACATGGTGCTCGAGCTCGGGGTTGGGCCGATCAAGTGTCACGCAGTGAACGGGCAGGCCCGGTTCACCACCGAAGTGCCTTTGGAAAAACTCGCAGAGCCCTCGCTTGCGCATGTGTCTGACGCTCTGGGCCTTTCGGAAGCGGACATTGAAACCACCACGCACGCGCCGATCATGGCCTCTGTCGGCCTGCCGTTCACAATAACGGAACTCAAAACCCGCGAGGCGCTGGCCAATATCGTCTCCAATGTCGCAGCCTTCCGTCAAGGGGCCGCGACTTATCCCGGTTCGCTGGATTTTGCGCAATTCGTCTATGTTACCGAGGGCGACACAATCCACGCCCGCATGTTCGCGCCGCTGGACAATATCCCAGAAGACCCCGCGACCGGATCCGCTTGTGCAGCCCTAGGGGCCTTGCTCGCAGATCTCACAGGCGAGGATCAGGCGCTGACGATCCGACAGGGCGAGGATATGGGGCGCCTTAGCGTGATCCAACTGAGCACCACGGGCGGCGCGGTCACCATTTCCGGTGCCGCAAAACGTGTGATGCAGGGGCGTTTGGTCTATTAACGCGAGCGACGGCGCGGAGGCTCGGACCCGCCCTGCCCGCTGCGTTTGCCAGAAGGCTTGCCACGGAACTTACCGCCGGGTTTACCCTGAGGTTTGCTGCCGCGAGGCTTATCGTCACGTCCGCCACCGGAATGCCCTTTGGGTTTGCCCGAAGGCTTTCCGTCACTTTTCCAAACCCGTTTGCTTTTAGGCTTGTCAGAAGTCTCCACCCGAGCGTCGTCCGAAAAACGCCCTTGCGGCTTGCTGTCGCCTGAACGGTTCGGCTTCCCGCCCTGCCCTTTGCCACGCCGCGGCTTGCCGCCGGCAGGTTTGTCAAACACCGCCACGTCCAGATCTGGCCCAAAATCGCTAACAGGCGCAGACCGACCCTGGCCGCGACCACGTCCACCCGGCTTGCCACGACGCGGTCCGCCTTTGGACTTGCTCTTACCGCCTTGCTCTTCGAGCCCCATCCAGGGACGACCGGAGGCCACGGGGATCGTGAACTTCATGGTCTTTTGGATGTCTTTCAACTGATCGATCTCGTCCGGCGCGCAGAAGGCGACGGCCTTGCCGTCCATACCTGCACGCGCGGTGCGGCCGATGCGGTGGACGTAGTTGTCAGGCACATTGGGCAGGTCGTAATTATAGACGTGACGCACATGCGGAATATCCAATCCCCGAGCGGCCACATCGGTGGCGACAAGCACCATCGCGTGACCTTCGCGGAACTCTTTGATCGCGCGTTCCCGTTGACCTTGGCTTTTGTTGCCATGCACCGAAGTTGCTGTGAAGCCAGAGGCTTCGAGAGACTTCTTCAGGCGCTCAGCCCCATGTTTCGTGCGCGAGAACACAATTGAGGCCTCGCCCATGTGATCGGCCAGAAGTTCTTTCAGAAGGTTGGTCTTTTCGGCCTTAGCAATGAAGTGAATGCTCTGGTCGATCTTGTCAGCCGCCTTGCCCGGAGGTGAAACCTGAATGCGGATGGGGTTCTTCAGATAGGTCTGCGCGATCTCGTTCATCTGTTTGGGCATGGTGGCCGAGAACAGCATGGTCTGACGCTCGGACGGCAGCACGTCAGCAATGCGGCGCAGCGCGTGGATAAAGCCCAGATCAAGCATCTGATCCGCTTCGTCCAAAACAAGGAAATCGGTGTCTTCAAAATCCAGCGCGTTGCGTTCCATCAGGTCGATCAGTCGGCCCGGGGTTGCGATGATAACATCGGTGCCGCGCTCGACCCGTTTGATCTGAGGGTTGATGGCGACGCCGCCAACGACGAGGCCAACCTTGAAGGGCGTGCCATCAACCATCTCTTTCAAGGACGCTGCGATCTGGTTGGCCAATTCGCGCGTCGGGGCCAGAACCAAAGCCCGCAGGGTTTTGGGCGCAGGCTTGGTGCCGTAATCCGACAGTTTCGCAATCAGCGGCAGGCCAAAGGCCAGCGTCTTACCGGTACCGGTTTGCGCCAGCCCCATCACATCCTGCCCGTTCAAAGCATGCGGGATTGCGCGGTTCTGGATTGGGGTTGGTTCGGTCAGACCTTTCTCAGCCAAACGGTCGACCAAGCGCTTGGGCAAGCCAAGCTCATCAAAATGTGCCATTGTCTTTGTTCGTCCCAAGGGACGCCTATGTGAGTGCTCCGTCCCAGCCACAAGCCACGCCGTATACGCGCCTGTCTGATCCGGATTGCCCCACGCGTGATTTTGGGAACAGAACATCTGATGTCGGGACAAGGCCCTGCTAGCTCACGCAACAGACATCAGAGGAAGCGGCTTTGCGCCTTTTTGGCGCGTGCGTCAAGGCGCATTAGTCGGGGATAACTCAGCAAATGCTGTAGCCAGCCGCCTTTTGCCCCTGTATTGAAAAGATCAGAAAGACCCCGGAGCCCCTATGAGCGACACGATTCTAGCCCGCTGCGAAGCCAAAGGCCTGCGTATGACCGAACAACGTCGTGTGATTGCAGGCGTCTTAGAAGAAAGCGCGGATCATCCGGATGTCGAGGAACTCTATGCGCGTGCCTCTGCGCGCGATGCGGGGATTTCTTTGGCGACGGTCTATCGAACGGTGAAGCTCTTTGAAGAAGCGGGCATTCTGGACAAGCTGGAATTCGGAGACGGACGCGCGCGCTATGAGGATGCGGAACGCGATCACCATGATCACCTGATCGACATAAACTCTGGCGAAGTCATCGAGTTTATGGACCCCGAGATCGAGCAGTTGCAGGAAAAGATCGCCGAGAAACTCGGCTATCGCCTTAAGGGGCATAAGCTCGAACTCTATGGTGTTCCGATCAAGACACACGGAGCCTAGGGCATGAGCAATCTGCGCTCTATGGTCTTTATGATCATGGGTATGGCGACATTCGCTGGTGCAGATGCGATGATCAAGCTGTCATCCAGCGACACCACGACCGGATTGATCATGATAACCATGGGGCTCGCGGGAGGATCAATCTTTCTTGCACTCTGTGTTGCTTCAGGCACCGCGGTTTTGTCACGACTGTTCTTTAATCCCGTGATCTTGCTGCGCAATCTCTTTGAGGTCGCAGCGGCGTTTTTCCTGTTCCAAGCATTTGCGCTAAATGAGCTCTCGACGGTTGCTGCCATTTTGCAGGCGATCCCGCTTATCCTGACCATTCTTGCCGCTGTTTTTTTAAACGAACAGGTCGGGCCGCGACGATGGACCGCTGTGGCGATTGGATTGCTCGGGGTTTTGATCATCATTCGACCGACTGGCGCAGGCATTGGGTGGACGGATCTCTTGGCCGTCTTGGGAACGCTTTTCCTTGCGCTTCGCGACCTGGCATCACGCCTTGCCCCTCCTGAGGCGAGCACGCCTTTGTTGTCGGTTTATGCCTTTATGTTGCTTGTCCCCACGGGGGCGATGCTGAATTTTACCCAAGGTGGCGCGTGGCACATTGCGCCTGGGTCTTGGGGGCCGTTGAGTCTGATGGTCGTGCTGTCCGTCACCGGATACTATTGTGTAACCACCGCCATGCGGATCGGAGATGTATCCGCGGTTTCGCCCCTTAGATACTTCCGCCTGCCCTGCGCGGCCATTCTGGCGTATTTCCTATTTTCAGAAGTGCCTGATTGGCAAACGATCCTCGGAGCCACACTCGTCGTCGGATCCGGCCTATTCGTCATGTTGCGAGAGGCACAGCTTTCAAGTCCAAAATGAGAAACCGGAAAAGCCTTAGCTTACTAAAGGAAAACGCGCCCAGAAGGTCGCGCCACCGTCTTCATTGTTGAAATAGCCAATTTCACCATCCATGCCTTCGGTCATCTGTTTACAGATCGACAGACCAAGACCGGTGCTTTTGAACTTTTTCTTGCCGGTAGTGTGCGCTTGGGTAAAGCGTTGGAACATCTTACCTTCGAGCTCATCTGGCACGCCAGGACCGTGGTCGCGCACGGCAAACTCCACCTGTCCTTCTTTGATATTCAGACCCAACTCGATTTCAGATTCAGCAGGCGAAAATTTAATCGCATTGGACATTAAGTTCGCAAGGATCTGTTGCAGGCGGTTTACGTCTGCATTGATGTAAATCGGATCATCGCCAGGCTCGCCAGCGACAGAAATCTTCTGACCGTCTTGGATATAGCCCTGCATAGACAGAACTGCATCTGCGGCTGCATCGCGTACGTTCACCTTTTCCAGGTCGTAATGCATTTCGCCGGATTCAATGGACTTAAAGTCCAGGATCTCATTAACCATGTGCAGCAAGCGGTTGCTGTTGCGCTGAGCCAGTTGCATGAGGTTTCCGATGGGTCCGGGCAATTCACCGAGTTGACCGCTATTGGCCATTTTCAGAGCACCAAGAATAGACGTCAAAGGCGTACGCAATTCATGGCTGATCATCGCCAGATAGTCATCCTTGGACTTCTCGCGCATGACAAAATCGGTCACATCCGTGTGCAAGCCAACCATTTTCAGAGGTTTATTGTTCTCGCCCCATTCGGTGATGCCGACGTCGGACTGAATCCAAATCCATTCGCCATCTTCGTGACGAAACCGAAATGTCACTTTGCTGCGCTTGATTTCGCGCGCGAACATTTTTGCGTCTTCTGCTTGAACGGTTTCCAGATCGTCAGGATGTACGCGGGACAGCCATTCTTCCTGAGCAAGGATTTCTTCGTCGACATCCAGGCCGATCATCCGTTTCCACGCCGGAGAGGCAACCGAAATACCGGTCACAAGATCTAACTCGAATACACCAATGCCGGCATCTTCAAGTATGTCGAACGTATTTAGCTTTTCCATACCTGTCCCAGTCGCGCTTTTCGCTTCGACCATGAGATTGCTTACAACTGCTCTTAACACAACGCTACCCTGCTCTTGTGGTTATTCAAAAACCTCTTCGAATACCAGCGAAAGCGTCAATAACGAGGAAATTAGCCCAGAATTTGACCCAAACTTGCACTTTTTACGAATTTAAATAGGTGAGCCAGAGGCGACTCTCCCTCATAAAGGTACTACCTAGAAACTGTAACAATTTTAAGTAGTATTTTGTTAGCGCTATCGGCTGTCGTTTACATTTCAAAATAGCCTGCTATTACAGCGCCAACTGAATTTACTGCCGGGACATCCTATCATGAGCACCATCATTGACATCCACGCACGCGAGATTCTGGACAGCCGGGGCAACCCGACCGTCGAGGTTGACGTTACCCTCGAAGACGGCACCGTGGGCCGCGCAGCTGTGCCTTCTGGCGCTTCAACTGGCGCTTACGAAGCGGTGGAAAAGCGTGACGGCGACAAAGCGCGTTATCTTGGCAAAGGTGTTCTCGAAGCCTGCGCCGCTGTAAACGGCGAGATCGCGGAAAACCTGGTGGGCATGGATGTCACCGAACAGGTGGCCATCGATTCCGCGATGATCGAGCTGGACGGCACCCCAAACAAAGCACGTCTGGGCGCAAACGCTATTCTTGGCGTGTCTCTGGCTTGCGCAAAGGCAGCGGCAGATTTCACCGCGCAACCTCTGTTCCGCTACGTCGGCGGCACCTCGGCCCGTGTCCTGCCCGTTCCAATGATGAACATCATCAACGGTGGCGAGCACGCAGATAACCCAATCGACATTCAAGAGTTCATGATCATGCCGGTGTCCGCCAGCAACGTGAAAGAAGCGATCCGCATGGGCGCCGAAGTCTTTCACGCGCTCAAGAAAGAACTGACGGCTGCAGGTCACAACACCGGTATCGGTGATGAAGGCGGTTTTGCACCAAACATCGAAAGCACGCGCGCTGCTTTGGATTTCATCAAGGTTGCTGTTGAGAAAGCCGGCTATGAGTTGGGCAAAGACATCTATCTGGCGCTGGACTGCGCGTCCTCTGAGTACTTTAAGGACGGCAAATACGAGCTGAAGGGCGAAGGTAAATCCTTGACGTCCGAGGAAAACGCGCAATACCTCGCAGACCTCTGCGCCGACTACCCAATCATCTCCATCGAAGACGGTATGGACGAGGACGACTGGGCCGGCTGGAAAATGCTGACGGACCTGATCGGTGACAAGGTGCAGCTTGTGGGCGACGACCTCTTTGTGACCAACCCTGCCCGTCTGGCGGACGGTATCAAGCAAGGGGTCGCGAATTCTATGCTGGTCAAAGTGAACCAGATCGGCTCGCTGACCGAAACGCTGAAGGCCGTAGATATGGCGCACCGCGCGCGCTATACCAACGTGATGTCCCACCGTTCTGGCGAAACCGAAGACGCGACCATCGCGGATCTCGCGGTCGCCACCAACTGTGGTCAAATCAAAACCGGCTCTCTCAGCCGCTCTGACCGTCTGGCGAAATACAACCAGTTGATCCGCATCGAAGAAATGCTCGGCGAAACTGCGGAATATGCAGGCGCGGGCATTCTGAAAAGCTAAGCGACCTTAGCAACAGTTTCAAAAGCCCCGCCAAATGGTGGGGCTTTTTTCGTTCGAGTGATTGCCTTTGATCGCCCGCCATGATCTCTGTCCAAGAAAAAGAGGTATTGAATGCTGAGTGCCGGTTTCCATCAAGTTCCAAAGGGCCATGTGACCACTGTGGTGACACATCTGGAGATGCATGCGCCTCAGACGCGCCCGACGCCTGAAATTGAAGGTGTGAGTTTCAAAAAGCACGACACTGTTGCACCATCGGACTATCGGAAACTCTTTCGTCGGATTGGAGAAAACTACCTCTGGTTCTCGCGCCTCCATCTGAGCGATGAAGAACTGCTCGAGATCTTTGGAAACCCGGATTACGACCTCTACACATTGCAACGCGCTGGTGAGGACCTTGGCTTGTTAGAGTTGGATTTTCGCGAGACTGGGGCGTGCGAGCTTGCGTTCTTTGGATTGGACGATGCCCTGATCGGAACCGGAGCCGGACGATATCTTATGACCCAAGCGATCACTCTGGCGTTTCAACGCGCTATCACACGGTTTCACGTCCATACATGCACGTTAGATAGCCCTCAGGCCTTGGCTTTCTATATGCGCAGTGGCTTTAAGCCCTACAAGCAAGAGATTGAAATCGCAGAAGATCCCCGCTTGTCCGGAGACCTCCCGATGACCGCAGCCCCACAGATTCCGGTATTCCCATGACTCCAGCAGAAATTATCAAACACCTCGACCTCACACCACATCCAGAGGGTGGACATTACCGCCAAACCTGGATCGCGGATGAGGACGGTCGGCCCTCTGGCACGTCGATCTATTTTTTGTTGCAAGCGGGTGAAAAATCACATTGGCACGCCGTCGATGCCACCGAGATCTGGCACTACTACGCCGGCGCGCCTCTGCTGTTGCACCTGTCAGCAACCGATGCAGGTCCGGCGACCACGCATACACTCAGCCCCGACTTTGCCAAAGGGCATGCTCCTCAACTGATCGTACCAAAGGATCACTGGCAGGCGGCGGAGACCACTGGGGAGTATACTTTGGTAGGATGCACGGTATCGCCAGCGTTTCAGTTTGAGGGCTTCACCCTCGCCGCTCCGGATTTTGATATCCCGCGCGATTAACTTTTATGCCTCCGGCGGGGATATTTCTGGCAAGAGAAAGACCGGTTTCATCTTGCTAAAAATACTCAAATCCGAGCCTTAAGTTGGCTCGCTGAGGGTGCCTCCGCCTACGAGGGCCATAACACCAGTCGTGGCAGGACTTGAGGTCGGCAGGCCTCGTACTACACGCGTTGCGAGATAGGCAAAGGCTTGCGCTTCGAGCATGTCGCCGTTGAGGCCACAGGCTTCTATTGGCGCGACGGGACAATCCAGAGAGACCGTCAGCATTTCCATCAAAACGGGATTGTGACGTCCACCGCCGGTGACAAATACTTGTGACGGAGGCTCTGGACAGTGATCCATGCCTTGCACCACGGCAGCGGCGCTCATCGCCGTTAGGGTCGCAACCGCGTCTGGGGTCGAGAGTTCAGAAACCAACCCGATCATTTCGGAAAAATCGTTTCGGTCCAGAGATTTAGGCGGAACTCTTGTGAAATAGACCTCTTGCAAAAAGAGTTCCAGCGCACCGGTTTCTACCGTGCCTTTGCGCGCCTTGGCTCCGTCTTTGTCAAAGGGCTGGCCGGTCTGCGCCAGCATGAAGTCATTGATCGGCGCATTCGCAGGGCCTGTGTCAAACGCCAGCAAAGCGCCCTCTTCTTCCGCGAACTCGCATTGCGGATTGACCCAAGTGATATTGCCCACGCCGCCTAGGTTCAGGAACACCACTGGGTGGTCGCATTCAATTTTCCTGGCACAGGCAAAATGAAAAAACGGTGCCAGCGGCGCGCCTTCTCCGCCCAGCTTGATGTCTGCGGAGCGAAAGTCCCACACGGTTGGCACAGATAGCGCTTCGGCTAGCGCGAGGCCATCTCCGACTTGCAAGGTTCCGCGACCACGCGGTTCATGCGACAGTGTTTGACCGTGAAAGCCGAAGAGGTCGCAATCTGTGAACGCGCTAAAGGCCTCAAGATGCGCCTCTTGAATGACTTTGGCCGCTGCGTCGACCTCGTCTCCGGTCCATTTGCCTAAAGCCGCGCGCAGCACTTCTTGTTCGCGTGATGAGTAAGGCCGAAATGCGTGGCGATCTGTGGCTTCAAACGTCACACCATCGGTCTCGATCACCGCCACATCGACGCCATCCAGCGACGTACCCGACATGGCACCTGCGACACGAATTGGACCCTTGCTCAATTTGGCCTTCAACATGGTCTTTTCCTTTGCGGCCCGCCTGCTTATAGATGCGCTCATATCATATGAGACGGATACCATGACCTACCACCCCAAATCGGATTTCATTGCAGTGATGATGGAGCGCGGCTTTCTGGCTGATTGCACCGATTATCAAGGCCTCGACGAAGCTCTGATCAAAGGCGTGGTGCCGGGCTATATCGGCTTTGATGCGACGGCGAAGTCGTTGCATGTGGGATCCTTGATTCAAATCATGATGCTGCGTTGGTTGCAAAAGACCGGTCACAAGCCGATCACCCTGATGGGAGGAGGTACGACCAAGGTCGGCGATCCTTCGTTCCGTGCGGATGAGCGGCCTTTGCTGACCGAAGATCAGATCAATGACAATATCAGCGGCATTCAGAAGGTTTTTGCGAAGTATATCGACTATGGTGACGGCGAAACCGATGCCTTGATGCTGAACAACGCGGAATGGCTGGATGGGTTGAACTATCTGGAATTCCTGCGCGACATTGGCCGGCATTTCTCTGTGAACCGGATGCTGTCGTTTGAATCGGTCAAATCGCGACTGGATCGGGAACAGAGCCTGAGTTTTCTTGAGTTCAACTATATGATCCTGCAGGCCTATGACTTCCTTGAGCTGAACCGCCGGTATGGCTGTTTGGTGCAGTTCGGCGGCAGCGATCAATGGGGCAATATCGTCAACGGGATCGACCTGACCCGTCGCGTCATTGACGAGCAGATTTTTGGCCTGACATCCCCCCTGCTGACGACCTCTGATGGTAAAAAGATGGGCAAGTCGGCGGATGGTGCGGTCTGGCTCAATGCTGAAATGCGCAGCCCTTACGAGTTCTGGCAGTTCTGGCGCAATACAACGGATGCAGATGTGGGCCGCTTCCTAAAGCTCTATACAGAGCTGCCGGTGGAGGAATGTGATCGTCTGGGCGCTTTGGCGGGGTCTGAGATCAACGACGCAAAGATCATCCTGGCAAATGAGGTAACGACTCTCTGTCACGGCGCAGATGCTGCCGCAGCGGCAGAGTCGACGGCGCGTGAGGTCTTTGAAAAAGGCGGCGTTGGTGCAGATCTTCCGACGCTTTCGTTGAGTGCTGATGATATTGGTGACGGTATTTCCGTCGTGCAGTTGATCGTGAAATCCGGCCTCGCGAAATCCGGCAAAGAGGCCAAGCGCTTGATTGCAGAGAACGGCGCGAAACTGGATGACCAGCCACTGACAGAAGCTGGACGGGTGTTTACTGCGGCCGACCTCACCTCTCCGATCAAACTGAGCGCGGGCAAGAAACGCCATGCTTTGGTGCAATTGGCATAGGGCTGAACGTCCAAGAGAGTAAGGAGAGCGCCCTTTGTGGCGCTCTTTTTGTTTCGACGTTCGGTCACATTGGACTTGATGCGTAGAGCAGAGGTAAGTGAACGCACGTTCAATTAGACTTCGGAGATCCTCATGAAACTCGCTACTACCGCCGCCGTTATCTCTGGGGCCGCTTCGGGTCTGGGTGAGGCCACTGCACGGCATTTTGCAGAGCAAGGCGGGCGAGTTACGATTCTAGATCGCGATGTCGAACGCGGTCAGGCGGTCGCCAGTGAGATGGGCGGGTATTTTGTTGAAACCGATGTGACGGATGAGGCCTCTGTCAAAGCAGCCATGGGTTTTGCCGTTGAAAAGATGGGAAAAATCACGGCAGCGGTGAATTGTGCAGGGATTGCGCCGGCGGCGAAGACTCTGGGGCGCGATGGGCCTCATGATCTGGCAATGTTTCAGAAAGTCATCGACATTAATCTGGTCGGCAGCTTTAACGTCGCGCGCTTAGCCAGTGCGGTCATGGCCGAGAACGCGCCGGAACCAGACGGTGCGCGGGGTGTGATCATCAACACGGCCTCTGTGGCCGCCATGGAGGGTCAAAAGGGCCAAGCAGCCTATGCAGCCTCAAAAGGTGGCATTGTTGGCCTGTCCTTACCCATGGCGCGGGATCTGGCGAAGCAAGGCATCCGTGTGATGGCCATTGCGCCAGGGATCTTTAAGACGCCCATGTTGATCGGGCTGGGGCAAGAGATCATGGATGGATTGGCAGCGGATGTCACATGCCCTCCGCGTCTTGGTGATCCATCTGAATATGCTCGTTTGGCAGGGTTTATTGTGGAATGCGGTTATTTGAATGGTGAGGTGATCCGCATCGATGGGGCTTTGCGGATGAAATAGTCGAGGGGCCAGCCCCTCGAGCTCCCCGGGATATTTATCGCAAGAGAAAGCCTAGCCCTCGGCTTTCTCCTCTAACTCCATCCATTCTTCTTCGGCCTTGGAGACAGCCTCTTGGCGTTCGACCAGGGCTTCTGTCGCTTTCTGGAATTTCAGGGGCTCTTTGGTGAAGAGTTCGGGGTCTGACATGAATTCTTCGAGCTTGGCGATTTCGGCCATCAGGCGATCGATTTCGGCAGGCAACGCATCGAGGCGCTTTTGTTCGGCAAAAGTAAGACCCTCTTGTGGGGCTTTCTCTTGCTTTACCTTTTCCTTTTTGGGCTTTGATTTTTCGACCTTTTCCGGCGCATCGGCTTTGCGTTGCGCGCGATAGTCAGACCAGCCGCCGGCATAGACAATCGCCTCACCGTTGCCCTCCATCGCGATGGTCGTGGTCGCCACGCGATCGAGGAAGTCACGGTCGTGGCTGACGAGAAGCACGGTGCCGTCGTAGTCATCCAGCAGCTCTTGCAAGAGGTCGAGCGTTTCAACATCCAGATCGTTGGTGGGTTCGTCGAGAACCAGCAGGTTGCTTTCCTTGGCCATGAGTTTTGCCAGCAAGAGCCGCGCTTTCTCGCCGCCAGACAGAGACCGCACAGGTGCGCGGGCCTGACGTTCGTCAAAGAGGAATTCCTTGAGATAGCCAACCACATGTTTGGGATTGCCACGCACCATGACTTGGTCGGCTTTGCCGGAAACGCGCATCTCGGGGTCTCCGGTCAGGCTGTCCCAGAGGGTCATGTCTGGGTCAAGCTGGGACCTTGTCTGGTCAAACACCGCGGGGATCAGATTTGTGCCAAGAGTGACGGTGCCCCTATCAGGCGCCTCTTGGCCCATGAGCATTTTGATCAGCGTCGTTTTACCCACTCCGTTGGGCCCGACAAAGGCGATCCGGTCGCCGCGTTGCACCAAGAGATCCAGCTTGCGCACGATAGGTTTGTCGTCGAAGGCCTTCGCGAGTTCTTTGACCTCGATGACCTTTCGGCCGGATTTCGGCCCCGCCTGAAACTCCATCGCGGCAGAGCCCTGACGTTTGATCTGCGCCGCCCTTTCCGCGCGCAGGCCTTGCAAAGCACGTACGCGCCCCTGGTTGCGCTTGCGCCGCGCGCTGATGCCTTCAACCGCCCAACGCGCCTCGGCCTTGATCTTGCGATCCAGCTTGTGGCGCTGCATGTCTTCGTCTTCCCAGGTCTTGTCGCGCCAGGCCTCGAAATCGGCAAAACCCTTGTCTTGGCGACGCACCATTCCCCTGTCAATCCAGAGGGTTGCGCGGGTGAGTTCACGTAAGAATGCGCGGTCGTGGCTGATCAAAACGAAACCCGCGCGGGTGGCTTTCAGTTCGCCTTCAAGCCAGGCAATCGCTTCGATATCGAGGTGGTTTGTCGGCTCGTCCAACAGCATCAACTCTGGCGCTTCGGCCATGAGTTTCGCCAATGCCGCGCGGCGACGTTCCCCGCCTGAGGCGGTCTCCACGGATCGCGCAGGGTCAAACTTCAGCCCCTCACCGGCCCGTTCCACTTTATAGAGTTCGCCGGCATCCAAACCAGAGGAAGCGAAATCGCCGAGCGTCGCGAAACCCTCCATCGTGGGGTCTTGCTCCATATAGCCAACCGACACGCCCGGTGGCACGGTGATCGCTCCTTTGTCGGCCTCAACCAATCCGGCCATCACCTTCATCAAGGTCGACTTGCCAGACCCATTGCGCCCAACCAAAGCCACACGGTCGCCCGGTTGCACGACCAGATCAAGGTTATCAAACACCGGATCTCCGCCGAAGGTCAGCGAGATCTCACTTAATTGCAAAAGAGGTATACGAGCCATGGCGACCAGCTAAAGCCGCCCTTAGCAGAGGTCAACCAGCATCAGGCGGACATGGCCCGTAAGAGGCGTTTGCGCGCGGGGGGAATCGCTTTGATCTCAAGGCCGGTGAAGACATGCAGCGTGTTCATCTGCTCATCGACTACAGCATGGTCGCTGACCCAGCCGCCCATCATCAGATAGGTGCGCAGCAAGGGGGGCATGCGCAGTTGCGCTTGCTTTAGGTCAGGTTTCCGGCGCTGGCGTGCCGCGAATTGAAACACTTTGGGCGCTTTGACCCGCGGCAACCAGCGTTTGGGCGCAATATGACGGTCGCGCAGCATGGCGAAGGCGTCGAAATACTCTTTGGCATCCGTGCCTTTGAAGGAGGAACAGCCAAACAGTAGCTCCACATTGTTGTTATCGACATAGGCTGTCATGGCCGCCCAGGCGACGCGTAAGATATCTGGGTCTTGGACGTCGGGATGGATGCAGAAACGTCCCATCTCGACCATTGTGCCCTGAAAGTTTTGCAAGGCGCTTAATTCGTAATATTGCGCCGAATAGCTCTGCGCGATCTCATTACCGGAATTTAGCGGCAAGAACCGGAAACAGCAGACCAGATCCCCTGATTTGCGGTCTTTCACCAGAATATGTGTGCAGATCTCGTCAAAGGCGTCGGCATCCAATCCGTCTACCCCTTTGAACGCCAGATGCCTGAGACGTTGCGCGGCCTCGATCTCTGCGCGCGTCGTCGCTTCAAAAGCTTCGTAGCGGGATTTCATCAAGCCAACCATACCAGGGCCTCACTCTTTCGTTCGACCCCGATATAGGTGCTCTGCCATGACAAGATAATGACAGCGTGACTTAAAGCAGCGCGTTCGGATCAAAACTGCCAAGGTTGCCCAAAAGCTGGCGGATGAAGGAGATGTTGTTCAGACCATTGTCTGTCACGCGACGCGACAGCACGACGACTTGTCCGTCCTCAAGGCCAAAGCGTTCGACGTTGGACACAATCCCATTGTTGTCAAATGTCACCGCCACCAGTTCTCGGCTGATTTCAGTTGGGCGGCTTGGGCCAATAGTGCGCACGCGGCTGCGGACGTAATAGAACCCGCCGTCTTCTAGCACACCACCCGCTGTAGGTGCACCCAGCGTTTCTGCGACACTGTCTTTAGTGTCCACACCGATCACGACTTCGGCCAGTTCTTCTTCGCTGGGCACATAGCCGTGGTTGCGATATTGCGCGGAACATCCCGCCCCAAGAATACACAGAGCGAAAATAGCCGCTTTCACTGGTTTTTTCATATTGGCCATCCCTGCCCTCTTGTCTTGGCTTTCCGAGATACTTATCGGCTAAGAGAATGAAGGATCAAGGTTCAATTGCGAAAAGGAAAATTCCGATGCCTGCATCAGAGCCCGCAAAAACCATATATGCTGTTGCGGAGTTGCCCCAGAATAAGGCCGTTTCCTTTAAGATCGTGCCCGAGGGTGACGCGTTAAAGACGCTGGCTGACGAGCTTGGCATCCTTGATCTGCGCAAACTGCGCTTTGAAGGCGAGATCAAAGCGCGCGGCAAACGTGATTGGGTTGTGAAGGGCCAATTGGGCGTGACTGTGGTGCAGGCCTGTGTGGTGACGCTTGATCCTGTGACGACACGGATCGACGCGCCGGTGGAACGGCTGTTTCTTGCCAACTACGCCGCGCCGACCGAAGAGGAATACGAAGTGACCGATGAGGATTCGGCCGATCCTCTGGGCGACACCATCGATTTGTCTGAGGTCCTCATCGAAGAACTCGGCCTCAATCTGCCGCTTTACCCGCGCGCGGACGGCGCTAATCTCTCCGAATCCGTCTTTTCCGAACCGGGAATCGCCCCCATGCGAGACGAAGACGCCCGCCCATTTGCAGGGCTTGCCGGTCTGCGGGATCAACTTGCACAGAAAGACGAGAAATAACACTTGCGTTGCGGCAATTTCTGACTATTTTCGCGCGCTCATCGGAATTTAGCGTTGGACTTGGCCAAGCGATCATCGTAAAGCCTCGGAACGCTCAGAAATCGGGCCACTTTGGCCCCCAAGCATTGAATAGGTTGCGACATGGCTGTCCAGCAGAATAAAGTATCCAAATCACGCCGCAACAACCGTCGCGCGCATGACGCATTGGTTGCTGCAAATCCAAACGAATGCCCAAACTGTGGTGAACTGAAACGTCCTCACCACGTCTGTGCGTCCTGCGGTCACTATGACGACCGCGAAGTCGTCGCTATGGCTGACGAAATCGATCTGGACGACGAAGCGGCATAAATAAACGGAACTTGGGGCCGCTATGTCCGTGTTAAGTGAAGAACAGAACGCGGGTGAAAAGCGCACCATTATTTCCGTAGACGCCATGGGTGGCGACCGAGGGCCGGCAACTGTTGTTGCCGGTATTTCTCGTTCTGCGAAAAAGAACCCTGATATCGGGTTTATCCTGCACGGCCCTAAGGATGAGCTGGAAAAGCTCGTGGCGCGGCGCAAGCTTTTGGCGGGCCGCGTTGAGATTCGCGATGCCGCGGATGTCGTCACAATGGACGACAAGCCCAGCCAGGTGATGCGCTCGGGCAAGAACACATCCATGTGGTCTGCCGTCGATTCTGTACGCAATGGCGAAGCAGATGTCTGCGTGTCCTGTGGCAACACCGGCGCTTTGATGATGTTGTCGGTCGTGCGTCTGCGCAAACTGCCGGGTGTGAACCGCCCCGCGATTGCGATCCTTTGGCCCTCCAGCAACCCTCAGGGGTTCAACATTATGCTCGACGTGGGCGCGGATATTCGCGCGGACGAGCGGGACCTGATGCAATATGCGCTGATGGGTGTCTCCTATGCCCGCAACGGTATGGAGCTGGATCGCCCGCGTGTTGGCCTGCTGAACGTGGGCACCGAAGAGCACAAGGGCCGCGCGGAACTGAAAGCCGCGCATGAACTGATTTCTGAAAAGGCCGATGAGGCCAATTTCGACTTCGTAGGCTTTGTCGAAGGCGGAGACATCCCGGGCAATAAAGCCGATATCATTGTAACCGACGGTTTCACCGGCAATGTCGCTTTGAAAACCGGCGAAGGCACCGCGAGCCTGATCGGCAACCTGCTGCGCGAAGCCTTTAAATTCTCACCAATGTCCCGCTTTGCGGCTTTGCTGGCCTACACCAGCCTGCGCCGTCTGACCAAGCGCATCGACCCGCGCCGTGTGAACGGCGGCGTCTTTTTGGGCCTCAACGGAACCGTTGTGAAATCCCATGGCAGCTCAGATGCCACAGGCGTCTCCGCCGCCATCAAACTCGCCTTTGTCCTGGCGCAATCCGGTTTCAGCAAAAAGCTTGCTGCGCGGGTTGCATCTACGGTGCAACTCCCCCAAGATGACGTGGGGACAGGCGAGAAGAACGGAAAATAAAACATGACATTACGCGCTGTCGTGAGAGGGGTTGGTCACTACCTGCCCGAGCGTATCGTACCCAATGCAGAGTTCGAAAAGACTCTGGATACCTCCGACGAATGGATCAAAAGCCGCTCCGGCATTGAACGCCGCCATTTCGCCGCCGAGGATGAAACCACATCAGATTTGGCCACTAAGGCCGCGCAGGCCGCTTTGGAAAACGCAGGGCTTACGGCTGACGACATCGACGCAATCGTTCTTGCGACCTCGACTGCAGACCTTACCTTCCCGTCTGCCGCCACCATGGTGCAAAACAACCTCGGCATGACCAAAGGCTTCGCTTTTGACGTCCAAGCCGTTTGCGCGGGCTTCGTTTTTGCGCTGACCAACGCCAATGCTTTGGTGGTCTCGGGTCAAGCCAAGCGCGTTCTGGTGATCGGCTCTGAAACCTTCTCTCGCATCATGGATTGGAACGACCGCAGCACCTGCGTGTTGTTTGGCGACGGTGCCGGTGCGCTGATCCTTGAAGCACAAGACGGCACGGGCACATCCGAGGATCGCGGGGTTCTGGCGACCGATCTGAATTCTGACGGCCGCTATCGCGATATCCTTTACGTGGACGGCGGGATTTCCCAGCGCACCACGGGTTTCCTGCGTATGCAGGGCAAAGAAGTCTTCCGCCACGCGGTGGAAAAGCTCGCGAAAACAACACAAACGACGCTGGATGCGGTTGGTATCACGACTGATGACGTCGACTGGGTTGTCCCGCACCAAGCCAATATCCGCATCATCAAAGGCATCGCCAAAAAGATGGATATGCCGATGGAGCGTGTGGTTGTAACCGTGCAAGACCACGGCAACACCTCCGCCGCGTCGATCCCGCTGGCCATGTCTGTCGCGCAAGCCGAAGGCAAGATGAAACCCGGCGATATCGTCGTCACTGAGGCCATCGGAGGCGGTCTGGCCTGGGGGTCTGCGGTCATTCGCTGGTAACATCCCTGCCCGTCACGCATGATTATTGCTTAAACCCTTGTTTCCAAGTCATTGTTCTTGACTTGGAAAAAACCCTTCACGTAATGTGACCGAAAGTGACAACGGGGGTTGAAGATGAGTGAGAATACACTGACACGGATGGATCTAAGCGAAGCGGTTTTCCGCGAGGTCGGTCTGTCTCGAAATGACTCAGCGCAGCTGGTTGAAAGCGTGCTGACCTATATGTCTGACGCGCTTGTCAAAGGCGAGCAGGTCAAGATCTCGTCTTTTGGTACCTTCAGCGTGCGCGACAAGGCTGCGCGTGTGGGTCGCAACCCGAAAACCGGTCAGGAAGTTCCGATCAATCCGCGCCGTGTTCTGACCTTCCGTCCGTCGCATCTGATGAAAGATCGCGTCGCGGCAGGCAACAAGAAATAAGCCGACCTTAAATGCCCAAATCCAGAGACGCTTTTCGCACCATTAGCGAAGTTGCCGAGTGGTTGGATGTCCAGCCACACGTCCTAAGGTTTTGGGAATCCAAATTTTCTCAGGTCCGCCCTGTGAAACGGGCTGGCGGTCGGCGGTATTACCGTCCGGCCGACATGCAGCTTTTGGGCGGCATCAAGAAGCTTCTGCATGATGATGGGATGACCATCAAAGGCGTGCAGAAACTGCTGCGCGAAAAAGGCATCAAAGAGATCTCTGCCCTGTCCAAAGCAGTGGACAGCGACGAGGCCGAAGCCGCGGCCATCGAAGCCACAATCGCACGTGAGCTTCCTGAGGCGATTGAAAAGCCAGAGGTAGATCCGCTTGAGGCGCAGATCTCTGACATCGTTGCGCGCGAGACGCCGCAAGAGGCCGAAGAAGAGAGCGGAGCGCCTGATGAGGCGCCAGCTGCAGCGACCGAGGACGATGACTTCGAGGACATCACTCTTGAGCCCGCGCCAGAAGTCAAAAGCGCCGTTCCACGCAATCCATTGGCGGATGTGGCCGAAAGCTGGTCTATGCGCGAAGCGCTGATCGCCGAGCTGATGACAACCCAGGATATCGACCCGGCACATCACGCCAAAATGGCCCAATCGCTCAAGGCGCTTCAGGCGGTGATTTCTCCTGATCAAGCGGCGGCCTCTGCGTGAAAGAAAAGCTGGAATTTGGGTCTTGCCCCTCCGGGCAAAACCGTTATGAACGACACCATCGTCGGGCTATAGCGCAGCCTGGTAGCGCGTCCGTCTGGGGGACGGAAGGTCGCAGGTTCAAGTCCTGCTAGCCCGACCAAAACAAATCGCTCGAGTGCTGCTCGCCTCGGGCGTTTTGTGTATCTGGAGGATGACATGCCCGGAGTTCTGCCGAGCCAAGCCATTGAAACCATGATCGAAAATGGCGAGATCACGCTTGATCGTCCTTTGACAGAAGGTCAGGTGCAACCCGCCAGTCTGGATCTGCGTTTGGGCACAGTGGCCTATCGCGTCCGCGCGTCTTTTCTGGCTGGTGAGGGTCGCACCGTCTCAGAACGTCTCTCTGATTTCGAAATGCATCGCATCACACTGACCGAGGAAGGCGCGGTTCTGGAAAAGGGCTGTGTCTATCTGGTTCCTTTGATGGAAAGCCTCGCCCTGCCCCACGGCATCACGGCGGTTGCGAATGCGAAGTCCTCAACCGGGCGTCTGGATTTGTTGACCCGTACGATCACGGATGGTGGCACGGAATTCGACCGAATTCCGGCGGGCTACCGTGGCCCGCTTTACGCAGAAATCTGCCCGCGCTCTTTCTCGGTTCTGGTGCGCCCTGGAATGCGGCTCAATCAGATTCGGTTCCGTGATGGGCAATCGGTTCTGTCTGACGACGCTCTGCGCGCGTTGCATGCAGACAGCCCGCTTGTGGACGTGGATGCGGTGATTGACGAAGGTCTTGGCTTCTCTGTCGATCTTAAGCCCGCTGAGGGCACCCTCGTCGGCTATCGCGCGAAACCGCATACCGGCGTCATTGATCTGGAAAACATCGGCCACTACGACCCTCAGGAATATTGGGAAGAAGTGCGCAGTGACAATGGCCAGATCATCCTTGATCCCGGCGCTTTCTATATCCTCGTCAGCCGCGAAGCCGTTCAAATTCCGCCGGAATATGCGGCAGAGATGGCGCCTTTCCTCGCGATGGTCGGAGAGTTCCGCGTCCATTACGCAGGCTTCTTCGACCCCGGATTCGGACATGCCTCAGCAGGCGGTGCTGGGTCTCGGGGTGTGCTCGAAGTCCGCTGCCACGAAGCGCCCTTTGTGCTGGAGCACGGGCAGGTCGTCGGACGTCTGGTCTATGAGAAAATGGCTGAGCTGCCAGAACAGCTTTACGGCCGCGAAATCGCGTCAAACTATCAGGGGCAAGGCCTGAAATTGTCCAAGCATTTCAAGTCGGTGTGATCACATCCGGCTGGCGCGACGCACGACACGGACCGCATCATTGGTGCGGCGTTTGTCGAACTTTGGCCCCCCACGTTGCGCCATCATGTCGATGCCTTTGTTGACGCCCTGACGCATCAGGCGGCGCATGACCATGCGGACAATCATGTGAAGAACGCGATCCATCGCTAAAGCTCCTTGCCGTTTCATCCAGAGCTAGCAGGTAAATGGGACGAGATTAGGGCGCTATTCCTCAAACATTTCAGATTGGTTCACATCCGGGTCGTCGTCCTCAGGTTCCACCGGAGACGGCACAGCACCCGGCGGCGGACGGTTGTCCAAAAGCCCTGCAGCCCGCAGTTCCTTGAGCCCCGGCAAATCGCGCGCGCTTTCCAAGGCGAAGTGATCCAGAAAGGTCGGCGTCACCACAAAAGTAACAGGCCGTCCCGGTGTCATCTTGCGGCGTCCAAAGCGGATCCACTCCATTTCCAAGAGTTGATCGACCGTGCCACGGCTGACCGACACGCCGCGGATCTCTTCGATTTCTGCGCGTGTGACGGGCTGATGATAGGCGATGATCGCCAAGGTCTCGATGGCCGCGCGCGAGAGTTTACGCGTCTCAACCTGTTCATTTTGCATGAGAAAACCAAGATCAGGGGCCGTGCGAAAGGCCCAGGCATCTCCGATCTTACTTAGCTGCACACCCCTGCCCTCATAGCGTTTCGCTACATGACCAAGCGCCTCGGCCGCGTCGCTGCCGTGGGGCATGCGTGCGTTCAATTGCGCGACGGTCATGGGATCAGAGGTAGCAAAAAGGATCGCCTCGACCATACGCTCCTGTTCGCCCATCGGAGGCGCTTCGAACAGACTTTCTTCGATATCAGGCGCTGTCTCTTGAACGTCGGTGTCTTCAGTCATTTCACATCTCTCGGCGGCGCAGCTCAATCGGCGCGAATGTTTCGGATTGGCGAATTTCGACTTTGCCCTCTTTGGCCAGCTCCAGCGAGGCCGCAAAAGTTGCCGCCGTGGCCGATCTGCGTTTCTGGGGGTCGTTTTCCCAGCCATCAGGCAGATAGCTCAGGATATCTGTCCATGTGCCCGCAAAGCCTATCATTCCCCGCATGCGTTCCAGCGCCTGCTCCATAGTGAACACCGCCTCGCGATCCATCACAAATGGGCGGAACTCATCCTTCGTGCGAATGCGCGCATAGCCCTGCATCAGATCCAAGAGCGTCGCCGTATAGGTGATGGTTTTCTTGGTCTCGACCCGCTCGGTGAGGCCGCGGGCAAAGAAATCGCGGCCTAGACGGTCCCGCGCCATCAATTTCGCGGCGCAATCGCGCATGGCTTGCAGGCGCTCGAGCTGAAAGGCCAGATGCGCGGCCAATTCTTCGCCGCTGGGGCCTTCTTCTTCGGGATCTGGCGGCAACAAGAGGCGGGATTTCAAGAATGCCAGCCACGCGGCCATGACCAGATAATCCGCGGCCAGCTCGATCCGCATCTGTTTGGCCTTTTCGACGAATGCCAGATATTGCCGCGCCAGTTCGAGAATCGAAATCGTGCGCAGGTCGACCTTTTGCGTGCGTGAGAGCGTCAGTAGGACGTCCAAAGGCCCTTCGAACCCGTCCACATCCACGACAAGCGTTTCCGCCGCTACGCGTTCGGCCACGCGGTCGTTCTGGAGTTGGGTTACGAAATCGTCGCTCATGCCCTACCTGCCCGTTAGGCCGTCAAGCTCGGCTGTTAAGGCCGCCATGTCAACCTTTGCGCGAGGTCTGCGGGCGGCCAAGGCGCGCATGGCGCGTTCGGTGGCCTGATCGCCCATAATGCCTGCTTCCTTGGCGACCATTTGCATCTCGGCGAGGTCTCCGTTGCAGTGAAGTATGACGTCGCAACCGGCATCAAGGCTGGCCATGGTGCGCTCCTGCATCGTACCGCTTAACGCCTGCATCGACAGGTCATCACACATGAGCAGGCCGTCAAAGCCGATGTCATTGCGAATGAGGTCGACCATGAGCTTTGACGTTGTGGCGGGCGCATCGTCATAGGCCTCGTAAACCACATGGGCCGTCATCGCCATTGGGACGGAGTTGAGCGCTTTGAACGGTGCGAAATCTATGTCTAGGTCTGCGCGATCTGCACCGGTTCTCGGGAGCTCAAAGTGGCTGTCCAGTACCGCCCGCCCGTGCCCGGGAATATGTTTCGCAATGGGCAGGACACCGGCGTCCAGCAAGCCCCGCGCGGCGGCAAGACCGAGCTCGGACACGACTTCTGGCGACGTCCCGTAGCAGCGGTTTCTTAGGAACTCATGCGTGTCCGGCTGCGCGACATCCAGCATAGGCGCACAGCTCGTGTCGATACCATAAGACAGTAGTTCCTGCGCGATGATCCGGTGGCGGAGATAGAACCCGCGTTCAGCGTGTTCGCCGAGTGCGGCGGCGTGATCCAACGGTGGTAGCCAGTCTCGCGCGAGCGGTGGGCGTAGACGCTGAACTCGGCCACCTTCTTGGTCAATCAGGACGGGGGCATTATGCCCAACGGTCTCGCGCAATTCAGCGCAGAGCGCGCGAAGTTGATCGCCGCTGTCGATATTGCGCGCGAAAAGGATAAAACCGAAAGGATTGTATTCCTTGAAGAAATCACGCTCATCTGAAGTAAGCTCGAAACCCGAGCAGCCAAAGATCGCGGTCCCAAATGGGCTCATCGTGTTACGACCGGAATGCAATCGGCGTTCTGCGCCTTAAGCGCGGAACATAGGCGGCGCGCGTCGCTGAGATCGGCAAATCCTACGGCCCGCAGACGGTAGAAGGTCTTCCCACCGCTTTCGGCCTTTTGGATAATCAGATCTTTGTCACCGAGATAGGCGCTGAATTTGGATTGCAGTTTCTGCCACTGATCCTGCGCGATTTCAGGGCTGGCAAAGGCGCCGAGTTGAACCAGTCGCGTGCCTGCTGGCAGGCTTGAGCCGTCGTTGATCGCAGGGACTGCTGGCAGAGCCGCAGATACGGTTTCGCTCGCGCTAGGACGCAATCGAGGACGCAGAGATTTACCAAGCCCACCGGCAACGGCTCGGACAGGGCCATAGGTCTCACCCGCGCCCACAATCGGATCTTTTTGGATTTTCCCAGAAGGTGAGGTCGTCGCAAACCCGGTCAGATCAATCGGCTTTGGTGCCGTGATCTCAGCACCCGACGATTGCCGCGTTGCGGTGCGTGCCGCCAAATCGATGGCTTCGCTCGACAGCGTCGCGTCCTCGGACGTTAGATCCACAGAATTCGGGGCCAAAACCAAACGATCACCGGGCGCTTGCGCGGTCCCTTCGGCGGCCACTTGATTGACAGACAACCCCTGATGCGCCGCTTGCGATCCACCCGGATCCACCGGCTGCTCGCGCATCGGTCCATCCAAAGCGCGCACCACCGGCACGCCGGATACATCGCGCGACAAGAGCGAATGCCCCCACATCACCGCGCCCACAATCAATGCCAAAGAAATCGCAGCCCCAGCCCAGTTGGTCACGGTGCCCAAAACAGCACCGGGATCACTGTCGGAGTGCGGTCCATCCATCGGAATCTGCGCCATGATCGCCTCTGCTCTGTCGGCGATCTGCGGGTCGTTGCCCATTCTCGCCGGGGTTCGCTTGCCTTTGCCTCACCCCGACATCTTGTGCATTCAACGCATCTCTTGTGCCGGAGTTACCCCCAGAATACCAAGACCTGCAGAAATAACAATGGCTACGGCCCGTGCCAGCGCGATTTTCGCCTGTGTGGCTTGGGCGTTGTCCTCTTGGACAAAGCGCAGCTCCGGCTTGTCCTTGCCCATGTGGTAGAGGCTGTGCAGCTCTGAGGCGAGTTCATAGAGGTAGAAGGCCACACGGTGCGGCTCGTTTGTACGCCCCGCGATTTCCACGAGACGCGGCCATTCGGCAACCTTTTTGGCCACGGCGATTTCAGCCGGATCAGACAGCAGAGACAGGTCAGCGCACGCCAGATCGGCATCTGTGACAGCCGCTCCGGTTTCACCCGCTTTCTTCAACGCAGAACACACCCGCGCGTGGGCGTATTGCACGTAAAACACCGGGTTGTCCTTGGATTGCTCGAGAACCTTGTCGAAATCGAAATCGAGCGGCGCGTCGTTTTTGCGGGTCAGCATCACAAAGCGGGTCACATCTGCGCCCACCTGCTCGACCACGTCGCGTAGGGTCACAAAGTTCCCGGCCCGTTTGGACATCTTGAACGGCTCGCCGTTTTTCCAGAGTTTCACGAGCTGGGTCAGTTTGATATCGAGCGGCGTTTGCCCGTCTGACAGCGCAGACACAGCCGCTTTCATCCGTTTGACATAGCCTCCGTGGTCGGCCCCAAAGATGTCGATCAGCTCGTCATAGCCGCGCTGCACCTTGTCGTAATGGTAGGCAATATCCGGCGCGAAATAGGTCCAGGCGCCATCGGATTTCTTGACCGGACGGTCGACGTCGTCGCCATGCTCTGTGGATTTAAAGAGCGTCTGCTCGCGAGGTTCCCAATCCTCTGGCGTTTTGCCTTTCGGAGGCTCAAGAACGCCTTCATAGATCAGGCCCTTCGCCTCAAGCGACGCAAGAGCATCTTCGATCAACCCTGTGCCATACAAGGATTTTTCAGAGAAGAACTTGTCCATCGTGACATTCAAGGCCTTCAGGTCATCGCGGATCAAATCCATCATCGCAGCTGTTGCGAATTCGCGGATTTCAACCAGCCAGACGCTCTCGTCCTGACCGACGTAGGCGTCGCCCACCTTGTCCTTCAACGCCTGACCGACAGGCACCAGATAGTCCCCCGGATAGGTGCCATCCTCAAAGGCCACGTCCTGACCATGCGCCTCCAGATACCGCAGGTAGACAGAGCGCGCCAAAACGTCGACCTGCGCGCCGCCGTCGTTGATGTAGTATTCGCGCGTAACGTCGTATCCCGCGAAATCGAGCAGGGACGCCAAGGCATCGCCAAAGACCGCACCCCGCGTGTGACCCACATGCAAAGGACCGGTCGGGTTCGCCGAAACATACTCCACGTTGACCTTCTTGCCCTGCCCCATGCCGGACCGACCAAAGTCCGCACCAGTCTCCAGCACGTTCTTCACCAGATCCCGCCACAGGGTTTCGGACAGACGAAGGTTGATAAATCCTGGGCCCGCGACCTCAGCGGACTCAATCCGAGGGTCCATCGCAAGGTTCTGAACCAAGAGCTCTGCAATATCGCGCGGCTTCATCTGTGCGGGTTTCGCCAGCACCATCGCCGCATTGGTCGCCATATCCCCATGGGCCGCATCACGCGGAGGCTCAACCGCCACATTGTCAAAGCTCAGCCCGCGGGGCAAAGAGCCCTCGGACAGCATGGCATGCAGGTTGTCGATCACCAGCTCGCGGATCTGGGAAAAGAGGTTCATCGGTGTATCCTTTTTGCTCTCGAGCGGGTTTACCACCCTTATGGCGCGCGTCAATGGAAACAAGCTGCTGCCGCCTTCTGTCAGCCGCTTTGTCTATACGAGCCGGACACCGCGGGTCACCGCATTCACTCCTCACAGAAAGACACAAGCGTTATGAAGTTGAACTATTTGGTATTGGGCACGAACGATATGGCGGGTTCGGTCAAATTTTACGAAGCTCTGTTTGATCAAAGCGATGTCACACAGTTGATGACGACGGATCGTATGACCTATTGGCAAGGTCCTGATTTCACCTTTGCCGTCGCGGAACCCTTTGACAAAGAGCCCGCGACCAAGGGCAATGGCTCTATGTTGGGCTTTACGCTGGACAGCAACGAAGAGGTCACGCGGCTCTATAACCGCGCGCTGGAACTTGGTGGCACCTGCGAAGGCGAGGTCATGCAACGTGGACCGTATTTCTCTGCCTATGTGCGCGATCTCGACGGCAACAAACTCTGTTTCGGAGCCGTGGCTACAGAGGCAGCTTAGTACCTGTTAGCCGTTCATATTCCGTCAGCGCGAAACGGTCCGTCATCCCTGCGATGTAATCGGAAACCATGCGCGCAATCGAGACCTCATCGTTGAGGCGCTCTATGTCGGAATGCCAGCGAGCGGGCAGAAGGTTTTTGTCCTCTAAGAACAGCGGGAAAAGCGTTTCAACGACTTTGGTCACCTGAATGCGCTTTTCTACCACCGACGGCGCGCGATACATGCGCTTAAAAAGAAATGATTTAATTTCGACGATCTGCGCCCAGACATCCTCTGAAAACGCAATGACCGGCGCACCATATTCGCGGATCTCTTGCGCTGATTTGGCATCTGCTTCGGCCAAAAGCCCCCGAGACGTGTCGATCACATCCCCCACCATGACACCAAACACACGGCGCAGAGCCTCGTGTTTACGCCGGTTGCGGTCGAGCTTTGGATAGAGCCGATCTACCTCGGCAAAACAGTCTCCGATGATGGGCAAATGACAGATCTCGGCCTCGGTAAAGAGCCCCGCGCGCAGGCCATCCTGCAAATCGTGGTTGTTATAGGCCACGTCATCCGCCAAAGCCGCAACCTGTGCTTCGGCACTTGCGTGGGTGTGAAGTTCCAAATCAAAGGTCTGATTATAATCGGCCAACGCGTAAGGGATGTTGTCTCCGGTCACAGGACCATTGTGCTTGGCGATGCCCTCAAGCGTTTCCCACGTCAGGTTCAACCCATCAAAATCCGCATAGTGCCTTTCAAGGGACGTCACGATCTTGATCGCCTGCGCGTTGTGATCAAAGCCGCCATAAGGGGCCATCAACTCATGCAGCGCATCCTCTCCGGTATGCCCAAATGGCGTGTGACCCAGATCATGGGCCAAGGCGACGGCCTCGGTGAGCTCTTGGTTCAACCCCAAAGCGCCCGCAATCGTCCTTGCGACCTGAGCAACTTCGATCGAATGGGTCAGTCGTGTGCGGTAGTAGTCGCCTTCATGCTCCACAAAGACCTGCGTTTTATGTTTCAGACGACGAAAGGCGCTGGAATGGATGATCCGGTCACGATCCCTCTGAAAACAGGACCGAAAGGCGCTTTCTTCTTCTAAAAATGCGCGACCCCGAGCCAAAGTGGGATCAGATGCAAATGGCGCGATCATGTTGCGCCTCCTTGTGGACTACTCTTGCCCGACATATATTGTAGATCGCATCAGGTTCATAGGCGACTCAAGCGCCCAAATGCCTGTCAGGAGTAAGAAAATGCAACTGCCACCGCGTGTAACGCCCCGAGCATTTGAACAACTCGCCGAAATCGGCGCGGCCGATCAGGGTCAGGCCCTGCGTGTGGCTGTCGAAGGTGGCGGCTGTTCCGGCTTTCAGTATGAGATCAAGCTGGATCAACCGGCAGAGGATGATCTGGTGCTTGAAGGCAATGGCGAGAAAGTCGTCGTGGACTCTGTGTCCCTGCCCTTTCTGTCAAATGCGACCATCGATTTCACCGAGGAACTCATCGGCGCGCGGTTTGTGATCGAAAACCCGAATGCATCAAGCTCTTGCGGATGCGGCACCAGCTTCTCTATGTAAGACACCAAAGAGCGCTCGTCTGAGAGCGATGAGGGGCCCATGAAAGTCGCGACATTTAATATCAACGGCATCAAAGCCCGCATCGAAGCTTTGCCCGCATGGCTGGATGAGTCTCAGCCCGACGTCGCGCTTTTGCAGGAAATCAAATCTATAGACGAGAACTTCCCACGCGAGATGTTTGAGGATCGCGGCTATAACGTTGAAACCTTTGGACAAAAGAGCTTCAACGGCGTCGCAATCCTGTCCAAGTTCCCGCTTGAGGATGTTGTGCGCGGCCTCCCCGGCGAGCCTGAAGACGAGCAGGCCCGCTGGATCGAAGCAACTGTGATGGCAGACACGCCGATCCGCGTATGCAACCTCTATCTGCCCAATGGCAATCCTGTGCCGGGTCCGAAATACGATTACAAACTGCGCTGGATGGCGCGGCTTCAGACCCGCGCTGAAGAACTGCTGGCGTCTGAGGAACCGTTCCTCATGGCCGGCGACTACAACATCATTCCACAGGACGAAGATGCCCGCCGTCCCGAGGCCTGGCACGAGGACGCCGCCGCCCTGCCCGAAAGCCGTGCGGCCTATCGCCGTCTGTTGAACCTTGGGTTCACCGAAGCCTTCCGCGCGCGCACTTTGGGGCCCGAGCATTATTCCTTCTGGGACTATCAGGCAGGTGCCTGGAACCGCGATGACGGCATTCGCATTGACCACTTTCTGCTTAGCCCGCAATGCGCGGATCTATTGCTCGATTGTCAAATCGACAAAGAGGTGCGCGGGCGGGAAAAGCCCTCAGATCACGTGCCAGTCTGGGTCGAACTGGCGGCCTAATATTGCGTCACATCGTGACGATAGATCCAATCAAACTGCGACATCATCTTCCCCGGAGCCAATGCCCCGCCAAGCCGCATGACGCTATGGGCCGCAAAGCGCAAAGGCGGGAAACTGAGGTGATAGCGCCAGGCGTTCTTGCTGGCGGTCTCGACGATTTTTGACACCCGCGCGTGCCGTTTAGCCTGATAGACCGCGAGACCTGCTTCTATGCTATCCGTTTCGCCCAGAGAGGAAGCCAACACCCAGGCATCCTCGATCGCCATCACCGCGCCTTGTGCCATGAATGGGAGCGTTGGATGGGCGGCGTCACCTAGCAAAGCAAGCCGATCACTATGCCACTTTGTTGCAACCGGATGTCTGAAAAGCCCCCATTTCCCAACGGCTTGCGCGCCGCGCATCAAGCTTTTCACGTCCTTGGAAAAGCCCCCAAACACCGAGAGTAAATTCTCAGGGTCATCCTGCGCCACCCAGCTTTCTTCGCTCCACTCGCCGCGTTCTTCGACGGCCACGAGATTGACCATATCGCCGCCCCTTAGGGGATAGCTGACCACATGTTGCTTGGGCCCCATATGAACACGGGCCACGTCGGGATGACCGATAGTATTCGCTACAATCGTGCGCCAGGCCACCTGCCGCGTGAAGAACGGAGCCAGGGTGCCGTTCAAGGTTTTGCGCGCGACAGAATGGAGACCGTCTGCCGCAACGATTAGGTCGGCTTTTCGTTGCGAACCAGTGGCCGTGCTGACAACGGCCGGTCGAGCATCGGTGACGGTTGCGACCTTCTGGTCCAAGGATATTTGAACACCGGCAGCGCGGGCCGCAGACCCCAATTCCTCAATCAAATCAGCACGATGCAAAAAGAGGTACTGTTGATCTTCGCCCAACCGATCAAGATTCAACCGCGTGACCAAACGCGACGCGCGATAGTCGCGCAACTCCACCGCCTGCGCGCACCGTCCGATGTTTTGGATTTCATCGCCCAGCCCCAAGGCCCGCAGCACGCACATCCCATTCGGAGATATCTGAATACCTGCCCCAACCTCGGTCATCTCGAGTGCCTGTTCCAGCACCTCGACCTGCGCGCCACGCTGCGCCAGGGCGATGGCCGCGGTCAAACCTCCGATGCCACCCCCAATGACGCAAATATTCAGACCCAAAAGACTCATGTCCCCTTTCTGAAACGAAAAACGCCGGGGTAAAACCCCCGGCGCTTTGTTGTTGTCACTATCCCTTGGGATCAATCGTCGCGGTGAACCTTTTCGCGGCGCTCGTGACGTTCCTGAGCCTCAAGCGTCATGGTCGCAATCGGACGCGCATCCAGACGTTTCAGGGAAATCGGATCACCGGTCTTTTCGCAGTATCCGTATTCACCTTCGTCGATCCGGCGAAGCGCTGAGTCGATCTTTGCGACCAATTTGCGCTGGCGATCCCGCGTGCGCAGCTCGAGTGCGCGGTCGGTTTCTTCGCTGGCACGGTCCGCAATATCAGGAATGTTGCGTGTGTTGTCCTGAAGACCTTCGATGGTGTCGCGGCTTTCAGCCAAAAGCTCTTGTTTCCAGGCATTTAGCTTGCGACGGAAATATTCGATCTGCCGATCATTCATGAAGGGCTCATCTTCTGCTGGATAGTAATCTTCCGGCAGGAAAACTTCTGCTTTCATTTTAGCTCCCATAACGTGGCGGACGCCAAATAACTGATTAACAAACTGCGCCCGACCCCTCTCTGGCTTGGCGTGTAACTCATGGCACTCAGATTGTCACTACCTCTTGAACCCCGATTGCAGGTAAAACCTGTTCACAGTAGTGTGCCCGCCAAGACCGCATTGCAAACAGGCAGTTAGATGAAATTTGAAGGCACAAGCTCTTACATCGCGACCGAAGATCTGAAGGTCGCTGTCAACGCGTCTGTGACGCTGGAACGCCCGCTTTTGGTCAAGGGGGAACCCGGCACTGGCAAGACTGAATTGGCGCTACAGGTGGCCCAATCCCTGGGCGCGCGGATGATTGAGTGGAACATCAAATCCACCACAAAGGCGCAGCAAGGCCTCTATGAATATGATGCTGTGAGCCGGTTGCGTGACAGCCAATTGGGTGAAGAACGCGTGCATGATGTGAAGAATTACATCAAGCAAGGCAAGCTCTGGGAAGCCTTTGAGGCGGACGAAAAAGTCGTGCTTTTGATTGATGAGATCGACAAGGCCGACATCGAGTTTCCGAACGACCTGCTGCAGGAACTCGATAAGATGGAGTTCCATGTCTATGAGACCGGCGAGACGATCAAAGCCAAGCATCGCCCTATCATCATCATCACCTCGAACAATGAAAAAGAGCTGCCTGACGCCTTTCTGCGCCGCTGCTTTTTCCACTATATCCGCTTCCCGGATGCAGAAACGATGCGTGAGATCATCAAGGTACATCATCCTGATATCAAAGATATTCTTCTGACCGAGGCACTGACGCAATTCTATGAAATCCGCGACACGCAGGGTTTGAAAAAGAAACCTTCGACGTCTGAGGTCATCGACTGGCTCAAGCTGCTCTTGGCCGAAGACCTCAGCCCCGAAGACCTGAAACGTGACGGCGTAAATGCCCTGCCAAAACTGCACGGAGCGCTCTTGAAGAACGAGCAAGACGTGCATCTGTTTGAACGCCTCGCCTTCATGGCGCGCGCGGGTCGATAGGCTCGGATGGTGCTGCGCTCTTTAATCCTTTTGGCCGGTCTCGCTTTGACCGCCTGTAGCGTGCCAACGGACACGCCGCTGCCCACGCGCGCGGTTGTGGCCGAAACCACGCTGCCGCCGATCAAGCGTTTCACCTCGACCGCGGGTTTTGCGCCCACGCGGTCCAATGCCGACATGGCGCGCGACTTTCTGGATCTGAGTTTCCAACTCGAGAGCGGCCGGGCCCTGCCCCGACTGACAAAGTTCGAAGGGCCGATCACCGTGCGCATCGAAGGACGCGCGACTCAGACGATGCAACAGGACCTCACCGCCCTATTGTCGCGCCTGCGTCGAGAGGCAAGATTGGACATTTCGCAGGTCACTTCGGGCGATGCGAACATCACGATCCACGCCGTGACGCGACGGAACATTCGGCGCGCTCTGCCCAATGCGGCCTGCTTTGTGGTGCCCAATGTCACAGACCTTGTGGATTATCGCAGCGCGCGGTCCAGCAATCGCACCGATTGGTCGGCCCTGCAAAACCGCGAACGGATCGCGATCTTTCTATCCTATGACACCAGCCCGCAGGACATCCGAGATTGTCTGCACGAAGAACTGGCCCAAGCGCTTGGTCCTCTGAACGATCTTTTCCGTCTGCATGACAGCGTCTTTAACGACGATAATTTCCATTCGGTGCTGACCGGCTTTGATATGCTGATGCTGCGGGCCTATTATGATCCCGTGATCAAGAACGGCATGACACGCGCCGAGGCCTCTGCGCGCATTCGCGGTGTTCTTGCGCGGCTGAATCCATCAGGTGAACGTCGGGCCAGCAATCCCTTACCCACGACCCCCAACACCTGGAAAAGCCTTATCACGACGGCCTTGGGTGCCCCTGGAAGCAATCAGCGCCTTAATGCCGCCAATCGCGCCGTCGCCTTTGCCCAATCTCAGGGCTGGCGTGATCATCGCTTGGCCTTCAGCCACTATGCGCTAGCCCGTCAATTGCGCGCTGATGATCTGGATCAGGCCAAACTGCACTTTGAACAAGCCGCGAGGCTATATGCAGGCGTGGCCAAGGGTGGCCCACAGGAAAGCCATATGCTGATCCAACTGGCCGCCTATGATATTTCCGACGGCAATCCCGACAAAGCGCTCGTGCGTCTCAACGCTGCAAAAGCGGCTGCAAACCGTGCCCAGAACGCAGCGCAACTGGCCTCGGTCCTAATGCTGCAATCCGAGGCGCTTGCCATGACCGGCCGCACCCAAGACGCCCGCCGCACGCGGCTGGACAGTCTTGGTTGGGCACGCTACGGCTTTGGCCCGGATTGGGCTGTGCAGGCGCGCTTGCGTGAGATTGCCGCCCTAAACCCTCAGAATGAAAGGCTTTAAAGCCCTATGATCGTCATCGTTCTTGCCGTCATCGGCCTCTTGCTTGGTTTTCGCACTGCCTCCAAACGTGGCGGAAACCGTCTGGACAAGCTGCAATATACCGCAGGCTATGGCATCGCCTTCACCATCCTTGGTGTGATCATCACCATCGTCATCGAACGCTCGATCACCTAAGCCATGTTCCAGCCGCTGTTTGAAAACCTACGGTCCGCAGGCATTCCGGTGTCTCTGCGCGAATACATTAGTTTTCTAGCGGCTCTGCGCACGGGGATCGCGACCTACGACACAGAGGCGTTCTACTACCTTGCCCGCACGGCCATGGTGAAAGACGAGCGCAACCTCGATAAATTCGACCGCGCCTTTGCAGCCACGTTTGAAGGCCTGTCCGAGATCTCTGCCGAGGACGTGCTAGACGCCGTCGACATTCCCGAAGAATGGCTGCGCAAGATGGCTGAAAAGCACCTCAGCCCAGAGGAAAAGGCAGAGATCGAGGCCTTGGGTGGCTTTGAAAAACTGATGGAGACGCTGAAAGAGCGTCTGAAGGATCAGGAAGGCCGTCATCAGGGCGGCAACAAATGGATCGGAACGGCTGGCACCAGCCCTTTTGGCGCCTATGGATATAACCCCGAAGGCGTCCGCATCGGCCAGAAAGAAAGCCGCCATCAGCGGGCGGTTAAGGTCTGGGACAAGCGCGAGTTTAAGAACCTTGATGACTCGGTCGAACTGGGCACGCGCAATATCAAAGTCGCGCTAAAACGCCTGCGGCGCTGGGCCCGCGATGGGGCCACAGAAGAGCTCGATTTGAACGGCACAATCCGCGCGACGGCTGAAAACGGCTATCTGGATGTGAAAACCCGCCCCGAGCGGCGCAATGCCGTTAAAGTTCTTTTGTTTCTGGATGTCGGCGGCTCGATGGACCCGCATATCAAAGTGGTCGAAGAACTGTTTTCCGCCGCCCGCGCCGAGTTCAAACATCTGGAATATTTCTACTTCCACAACTGCCTCTATGAGGGCGTCTGGCGCGACAACAAACGCCGCTGGAACGATCAGACTCCGACTCACGAGGTGCTGCGCACCTATGGGCCGGACTATAAGTGCATTTTCGTGGGCGATGCATCCATGAGCCCCTATGAGATCGCCTACCCCGGCGGGGCCAATGAGCATTGGAACAAAGAGGCCGGTCAGGTTTGGCTAGAGCGCGCGCGTGATCAGTGGTCGTCCAACCTCTGGATCAACCCTGTGCCGGAAAACTATTGGCCCTACACCCATTCGATCAAAATGATCCAAGAGATCTTTGAAGATCAAATGGTCCCGATGACCCTCGCAGGTTTGGAAAAGGGAATGAAAGAGCTCACGCGGGGCTAGCCCCAACAATCCTTGCGCAATCGCTCGACTGTTCCCGTTCGCCCAACAAAATTGGGGCGAAATTATGATATTTTAAGGACATGCGCCATATTGATGCCTCGGAATGGTCCCTTGGGGCTTTGTGTTAAGAGGTGTTTTATGACTGATACGTTGCTTCAAGCTCTCGTGACCTATGGCGCGGCGTTGATGTTTATCACGGCCTTCCTGAGCTGCCTTGCGATCCCAATCCCGATGTCTTTGGTGATGTTGACCGGAGGTGCGCTGGCGGCCACCGGCGATCTGTCTTTCACCTTAGTCTGGGCTCTGACCCTGCTTGGTGCGCTATTGGGCGATCAGGCGGGCTATTTTCTGGGCCGTCGCGGCAAGGGACGCCTCGAAGCTTATGCCAACGCCACTTACAAACGCTATCAGCTATGGCGCAAGGCACAGAACCATCTGGATAAATGGGGGGTCACCGGCGTGTTCTTTAGCCGCTGGCTCGTGTCCCCGCTCGGCCCCTACGTGAATTTCGCAGCAGGCGCGGCCTCGATGCGCTGGGTTTTTTTTACGGCCTCGGGCGTGATGGGCGAAATCATCTGGGTGACCTTCTATGTGGGCCTTGGCTTTGTCTTTGCCGACAACCTGCCGCTAGCCACAGCCTATGCGCAGGAAAGCCTGCGGACCTTGGGTGCCTTCATGGTGATGATCGCCGTAACAGTCGTGATCCTGAACATCGCAAAACGCCGCCGCGCTGTCTTGTCATAAAGCCTTTCCGCGCCCATATCTGAGGCATGTTGAAATTTGCCCCGATCCTACTGGCGCTGGTCTATGGCTTTGCGATGTTTCGCTTCTCGGCCTGGCGCACCTCGCGTGAGTTGGACGAGAAATCCACCGAGCTTGTCGATCCGCAACTTAAACAGTTGATCGACAAGATGGCCTCGGCCTTGGATCTGCCGCGCATCAAAGTGCATATCTATGAGATCGAGCCGATTAACGGCTTGGCCGCGCCTGATGGGCGTATCTTCATCACGCGCGGGTTTTACAAACGCTATCTAGACGGTGACGTGACACGCGAAGAGCTCGCCTCTGTGATTGCGCATGAGCTGGGCCATGTGGCGCTGGGCCACTCGCGGCGGCGGATGATTGATTTCTCGGGTCAGAATGCTCTGCGCACGGCGCTGGCGATGGTGTTAAGCCGCTTTATCCCCTGGGTCGGCGCCTGGATTGCGAATATGCTAACCACCGTTCTAGCGGCGCGCCTGTCGCGCAATGACGAATACGAAGCCGACGAATATGCGGCGGCCTTGCTGACCAAAGCGGGCATCGGAACCGAGCCGCAGAAATCCCTCTTCCACAAACTGGAAAAGATCACTGGAGCGCGCGCAGGGGCTGCACCGGCATGGCTGTTGAGCCACCCGAAAACGGTCGAGCGGATTGCTGCGATCGAGAAGCTTGAGCAGAAGTGGGGCGTTGCCTAGGCGAGCGCTTTGGCGAGCCTTGGCAGGCGTGCTTTTTTCAACAGCGGACGGATGGTCCAGCTTTCCCCGGACAAGCGGTTGGCCTCAGTCAGGACACGATCAGCGACGTCGGAAACCGCCTCTGGCGATTGCGTCCAGATCTCATGCAACAGGCTGTCCGGGTCGCGCCGTTCAAGCCCTTCCTCAGCAAGAATATTCCTCGGAAAATCTTTTGCATTCAGTGTGATAATGGCGTCAGCTGATCCATCAATGGCGGCGGCCAGAACGTGAATATCCGCCGTATCGGGTAGATACAAACGCGCCTCAAGCGAAGGCCGCCAGGTGACCTCGGCCCTCGGCCAGGCGGCCCTCGCCAAGGCGATTTCCGCACGCGCCTGCGCTTCTCCGTCCGGCCCGATCTTACGGGCTGCCCGCGCCCATTCCTCTAGGATGCGCGCCGACCAAAGCGGCGTGAAGGCACCTGTTTTCGCGACCCCCAACAGCATCTCTCGCATCACGGTCGGGTAGATCACGCAGGTGTCTAGCAACAGCTTCATAGGCGGAAGAACACGGACTTGAGATAGCCACTTTCCGCCAATTGCGGCATGAGCGGATGATCAGGGCCAGCAAAGCCTGTGTGAATGATCTGGCCACGACGCCCTGCCCGTCCGATGCCACGTGCAGAGGCATTTCGGAAGAGTGACAGCTCCGCCGCATGCGAACAGGAGCACAGCCCCAAATAGCCGCCCTCGGCAACCAGAGGTGCTGCCAGCCGCGCAACACGTTCATATGCACGCAGCCCTTTTTCTAGCGCCGGTTTAGAAGGAGCAAAGGCCGGCGGATCGCAGATCACCACATCAAATTGCGCGCCCTCGGATGCCAAAACCTCGAGTTGATCAAAGGCATCGCCCTGACGGGTTGTAAACCGATCCGCAACCCCTGTCTGGACGGCCCCTTCTGAGGCCAGCGCAAGAGCGGCGGCAGAGCCATCCACCGACGTCGCATGCGCTGCTCCGCCGGCCAGAGCCGCAAGCGCAAAGCCTCCGACATGGGAAAACACATCCAAAACCCGCGCGCCCTTGGACAAGGACGCGGCAAAGGCGTGGTTGGGTCGTTGATCAAAGAACAGGCCGGTTTTCTGCCCGCCCGTCAGATCTGCCATATAGGTCGCGCCGTTCATAAGAACCGGCACGGGCGCATCTGGGGCCGTGCCTAGCAAAACCTCGTTGACGTCATCCAACCCTTCCAAGGACCGAGCGCGTCCAGAGGCGTTCTTCAAAACGTTGGAAACTCCAACGACCTCAGCCAGAACCTCCGCCAAGATATCCAGACGGCTTTCAAGCCAAGCCGCATTAGGTTGCACAACGCATGTGTCGCCAAAACGGTCAATCACCAGCCCGGGAAACCCGTCCGCCTCAGCATGGACCAACCGATAAAACGGCGTATCATAAAGCCGGTCTCGCATATCCAAAGCCTTGGAGATCCGCGCCAAGAACCACGCCTTATCGATTACCGCCTCAGAATCACGATCCAGCACGCGTCCTATGATCTTGCTGTTGGGATTAACCGTCGCCAGCCCCAAGGGACGCCGCTCTCCATCCTCCAAAACCGCCAAAGACCCCGGCGTAAGGTTCTTGGTGCGCCGGTCTGTGACGGCTTCGTTGGCATAGACCCAGGGAAAGCCGTGCCTCAGAGCACGTGCATTGGCTTTAGGTTTCAGGCGGAGGATAGGCAGATCAGTCATGTCGCCCTCCTACCCCAGCCCATGGCCCGTGAAAAGCCGCTTTAGCTTGGCACGCGCGCCGAACGTCCGCCTCGGCGTTTGGGCTCTTGGCCCTTGGCCAGCCCTTCGCGCAGCACCCCGGTCATCGGATGGTCAGGATTGTCCGGCCCATAGTGATCCAGCAAAGACTGGATCTTGGCGACCATATCCTCGCCCAATTGGATCCCAAGCGCCCAATCCAGAAAGATCGAGCGGCATTGGCCCTCTGTGATGCCCTCAATACGATAGGACTCAAGGATCAGCCCGCGCGGATCATCCACCATCATTTGCCTTCCTTTCATGCGCCCCAAGGAGCGTTTCGATGACCTCAGCCGCGCCAGATGTGCTGCGCGAAAGGAGGTTTTCCACCGAGGTGATGTCATCGCATCCCATCTCCCGAGCCAGAAAACTGCGACCGCCAGCCCCAATTGCCTCTGGATCTAGCGGCTTTTCACTCAGAAGCTTGCCAGCGGTTTGTATTCGCCAACAGACATCATAAGCCTCTGTCAGCGCTGCACATTCAGCGGCATCCAGCCAGCCAATCGCGACACCTGCGTTCAAAGCTGTCCCCACGGTGCGATCGGGGCTGCCCGCAAGAAGCGCCGCCGTCTGAGCCGTCAGCTCGATATCCTGCAACCGCCCGGCCCCGATTTTGGCGTCATAAAGCCCTGCTGGTGATTTCGCCTCTGCAATCCGCGCACGCATATCGGCCACATCTGATTTGACTGCGTCGGCGTCAGACCGTCGCGCCAACAGGTCTATGCGGAAATCCTCGATCTCTTGTTGTAAATCCGGATTGCCTGCAACCGGCCTTGCCCGTGTCAAAGCCAGATGCTCCCACGTCCAGGCCTGCTCTTGCTGATAGGATTTGAAGGATTGCACAGACGTGGCAACTGGCCCCTGCGTGCCCGAGGGCCTGAGGCGCATATCCACCTCATAAAGACGCCCTTCAGACATTGGCGCAGTCAAAGCGGTCACAAGAGCCTGCGTCAGACGTGCATAGTATGTACGTGCGGCCAAGGGCTTGCGGCCCTCGGAATAGTCCACACCGTTTGCGTCATAAATCGCGATCAGATCCAGATCCGACGTCGCATGCAAACGCCCCGCCCCAAGCGAGCCCATGCCCAGGATCATTGCGCCTCGCCCGGGCTGGGGCCCGTGTTTTTCCGCAAATTTAGCCGTGACCTCTGGCCAGATCCCGCGCAACACGGCACTGGCCAAATCCGCATATTGCCGCCCCGCCGTTTCGGCCGAGATCAGCCCTCTCAGGTGGTGCACCCCAATCCGAAAATGCCATTCCTTCGTCCAACGCCGCGCCGTATCCAGTTTGCGTTCGTAGTCATCTTCGCGCGCAAGCTGGTCTGACAGCTCTTTGGTCAAAGCGGTCGCTCCTGGCCAATCTGCGAAAAACGCACCACCAATCACTGCATCAAAGACCGACGCGTTACGTGATAAATACCGAGCGAGTGCAGGCGCTGTTCCAACAATATCTGACAAAAGATCAAGGAGTTGTGGATTGCTGTCAAACAGGGAAAAGAGCTGCACACCGGCTGGAAGGCCTTCGAGAAACCCGTCCAAAGACACGAGCGCTTCGTCAGGTTTTGCGGCACGATCCAAGCGGCTTAAAAGCTCTGGTTTCAAACGTTCAAAAATAGCCGCAGCTCGTTCGGTTCGAAAGGCTGGATAGCTGCGCCAACGGGCTATAATTGCCGGATCAAAACGGTCCTTCTGCGCATCTGGCAGCACCGAGGACGCATCCGGTGCAAAGAAGCCTTCGGTAAGCGTGTGAACCTCTTCCACGCGCTGCTTCACATCGGCTTTCAACGCATCCACAGATGTCCCCAAAAGACAGGCCACCCGAGCCAGCCCCTCTTCGGTACGCGGGATGTCATGAGTTTGCGCGTCATGCACCATCTGAATACGGTGTTCGAGATCGCGGTGCGCGACATAGTGGTCGCTCAGGCGTTCAGCGACATCCTTGGGGATCCAGTCGCGGTCGGCCAAAGCTGCCAAAGCTGGCAATGTACCGCGCAAACGTAAACTTGGATCCCGACCGCCAGCAATCAATTGACGGGTTTGGGTGAAGAACTCGATCTCGCGGATCCCCCCGCGCCCCAATTTGATGTTGTGACCCTCGGGCTCCCAATGGCGGCCGAACCCTTTGTGCTCGCGGATCCTCAGACGCATATCATGGGCGTCCTGAATGGCGGCAAAGTCGAGATGCTTGCGCCAGACAAAGGGCGTTAAGGTATCGAGAAACTTTTGCCCTGCCGCGATATCTCCGGCGGCCGGTCGGGCCTTGATATAGGCCGCCCGTTCCCACGTCCGTCCGAGGCTTTCGTAATAGCGCTCTGCAGCCTCCATAGAGAGGCACACAGGCGTGACTGCCGGATCAGGCCTGAGCCTAAGATCCGTGCGAAACACATAGCCCTCACCGGTCAGATCGCTGAGCAGGGCCATCGCTTTGCGGGTCGCCCGCACCAGGGCGCTTCGCGCGGTCAGATAGTCGTCACGGTCGTATCGGGTTTCGTCAAATAGGCAGATCAGGTCGATGTCTGAGCTGTAGTTCAGCTCTCCGGCTCCCACTTTGCCCATGGCCAGACAGACAAGCCCCCCGGCGCTGGGGACGTCATCCAATGTTGCACCTGGCAGCTTGCCGCGCTGTATTTCCTGCGAAATCATGGCCTTAACGGCCACATCAGATGCAAGGTCCGCAAAATCACTAAGCGCCTGCGTGACAGTCAACAAGGGCCAGACCCCGCCAAGATCCGCAAGTGCCGTCAACAGAGCCACGCGGCGTTTGGCTTGGCGCAACGCATCAGGTAGCGCTTTTGTGTCTTGGGTTGGTAAGGCCGAATAGAGCGCATCCAACGAGGACTCGGGGGTCTCAAGCGCTCCCTCTAACCATTCGGCCTCTTTCACCACCAAAGCATGCAAATACGGGCTGCTGCCAATGGCACCTTGCAAAAGCTCGCGGGTCTCTCCTTTGGCGAAAGGTGCCAGAGTTTCGATCTCTTGCGCTATGTCCGGAGAGAAAGCGCGCGGGAGGCGCGTAATCTTACTAGAAAAACTCATGAGACAAACCTGCGGCTTTAACGAGGTGGGGTCAATGCGAAAGCCCTAACCTCTTGTTGAAACTGCGTGGCAAAAATAGACCAATGTCACATTAAAATATTCAATTTTTGCTATAACTTGACAGGGGGCATGCTCCATTGCGAGGTTAATGGCCGGTTAACCTGGGGAGGAACCATGAAAAAAATAACAATAGCGACTGTAATGATCGCCGCGTTTTCGGCGCTGCCTGCGTGGGCTCAAAATGGTGGTGTCAGCTCTTCTGAAATCGCCAATGCTGCCGCTGCAAGCTCTGCTGGCGAAGGCATCCTTGTCCTGATCTTCATACTGTCGGTGATCGGCGCTGCACTAGGTGGAAATGGGACAACCGCACCGCTTCCGCTTTAAGTTTTGTACTTCAAAGAAAAAGGCGCGCCCAACCGGACGCGCCTTTTTCATTTCTTAGATCCGATTAGTGCGCGACTGCGCCAGACCCAGGTTCCGCAGCCTTAAGCGCCGTAGCAGCGGCTTCTTCGGCGGCCTCATCCCATTCGATGGGCTCAGGCACCTCAACGAGCGCTTGCTTCAGCACTTCGGACACATGGGTCACCGGAATGATGTTAAGACCTTCCTTAACGTTGTCCGGAATATCCGCGAGGTCCTTTTCGTTCTCCTGCGGGATCAGCACGGTTTTGATACCGCCCCGAAGCGCCGCGAGAAGTTTCTCTTTCAGACCACCAATCGGCATCGCATTGCCACGCAAGGAAACCTCGCCCGTCATCGCAATGTCCTTGCGTACTGGAATACCGGTCAGCACTGACACAATCGACGTCACCATCGCCAGGCCCGCTGATGGGCCATCTTTTGGTGTCGCACCATCGGGCACGTGCACGTGGATGTCCCATTTTTCGAACTGAGGCGGTTTCACACCGATCTCAGGCGCAATCGAGCGCACATACGACGACGCCGCGTCGATGGATTCTTTCATCACGTCGCCAAGCTTACCTGTGGTCTTCATCCGACCCTTGCCCGGCAGTTTCAGCGCTTCGATGTGCAGCAGATCGCCGCCCACCGAGGTCCAGGCCAGACCGGTGACAACACCCACCTGATCGTGCTGTTCAGCCAGCCCATAGCGGAACTTTTTGACGCCCAAGAAGTCGTCCAAATTGTCCGCCGTCACAGTGACAGCATCCTCGGCCTTGCGCACGATCTTGGTCACAGCTTTCCGCGCCAGTTTACCGATCTCACGCTCAAGGCTCCGCACGCCCGCCTCGCGGGTATAGGTGCGGATGATCTCTTGCAGCGCCTCGGGCTCCAGAGTGAACTCACCCTCTTTAAGCCCATGATTTTTAACCTGTTTCGGGATCAGGTGACGATGCGCGATCTCGGCCTTTTCGTCCTCGGTGTAGCCTGCCAGGGGGATGATTTCCATCCGATCCAGCAGCGGACCAGGCATATTGTAACTGTTGGATGTGGTCAGGAACATCACATTCGAGAGGTCATATTCGACCTCCAGATAGTGATCCACAAAGGTGGAGTTCTGTTCCGGATCCAGCACCTCAAGCATCGCCGACGCAGGATCGCCACGGAAGTCCTGACCCATCTTGTCGATCTCGTCCAAGAGGATCAGCGGGTTCGTGGTTTTCGCCTTTTTCAGCGCTTGAATGATCTTGCCGGGCATCGAGCCAATATAGGTCCGACGGTGCCCGCGAATTTCGCTTTCATCCCGCACGCCACCCAGAGAAATCCGGATGAACTCTCGGCCCGTCGCCTTGGCAACAGACTTACCCAGCGAGGTTTTACCAACGCCCGGAGGGCCAACCAAACACAGGATCGGGCCCTTCAGTTTCTTCGAGCGCTGCTGAACCGCCAGATATTCCACGATCCGCTCTTTGACCTTTTCCAGGCCAAAGTGATCGTCATCCAGCACGTCCTGCGCGCGGTTCAGATCTTTCTTCACGCGCGACTTGGTGCCCCAAGGAATGGACAGCATCCAATCCAGATAGTTGCGCACGACAGTGGCCTCGGCAGACATGGGCGACATATTTTTGAGCTTCTTCAGCTCGGCATCGGCCTTCTCTTTGGCCTCTTTAGAAAGCTTAACGCCTGAGATCTTTTCTTCGAGTTCCTGGATCTCGGACGCGCCCTCTTCGCCGTCACCGAGTTCTTTCTGAATAGCTTTCATCTGCTCATTCAGATAATACTCGCGCTGGGTCTTCTCCATCTGTGATTTGACGCGGGTTTTGATCTTTTTCTCAACCTGCAGAACGGACATTTCGCCCTGCATCAGGCCAAAGACCTTTTCCAGCCGCTCAGACACAGATAGCGTTTCCAAAAGGTCCTGCTTTTGGTCGACTTCAACACCCAAATGACCAGACACAAGATCCGCCAGACGCGCAGGCTCATGCGCCTCAGCAACCGCGCTCAGCGCTTCTTCGGGGATGTTTTTCTTGACCTTGGCATAACGCTCAAACTCGTCGCCGACAGAGCGCAGCAGCGCCTCAATCGTGGCCAGATCGCCGTCTTCTTCGTGCAGATACTCGGCAGAGGCCTCAAAAAACACATCGTTTTCAATGAAATCGGTGATGGTGACGCGGGCTTGGCCCTCGACCAGCACTTTCACCGTGCCATCGGGCAGCTTCAGCAGTTGCAGCACATTGGCCAGCACGCCGGTGCGATAGATGCCATCGGTGTTTGGATCATCATCAGCTGGATCAATCTGGCTTGAGAGCAGAATTTGCTTGTCGTCCTGCATCACTTCTTCAAGCGCGCGGACCGACTTATCACGGCCCACAAACAGCGGCACGATCATATGTGGAAACACAACGATGTCGCGCAGCGGCAGGACCGGATAGGAGGAATTGAGTGGCTCTTGCATAATCGTTCCTTGTTCTTGGCAAGATGACCTGGCCCCGCTTGGCGGCAGCACTTGTCATCTCCTCAACGGATTAACAACGTGGTGCGGCTGGGACGGGGTTTCAACCCACATATGCCGCGATTTGCATCAGAATGCCGTCATGGCTCGGGGACCACAAGAGCAGATCCGCGCTATTTTACCCAGATTTAAGCTTGTGTGCGTTTTTGCTTAAGGGGTGGTTAAAGCGGATCAATATCCCCCATCGCCCGCATCGCGTGAAACTCTTCTTCCCAGGCATCAAATCGACCCGCGGCAATCGCAACCCGCATTTCGCCCATGATGTCCTGAAAATACTGCAGATTGTGCCATGTCAGCAGCATGCCAGATATCATTTCATTGCTGCGGAACACATGACGCAGATAGGCGCGGGAATAATTGCTGCAGGCGGGACAGCTGCAGTTCTCATCGAGCGGACGCGGGTCATCTGCATGACGCGCGTTTTTGATATTCACGACACCCCGGCGCGTAAACGCTTGCCCAGTGCGTCCCGAGCGGCTTGGCAAGACGCAATCCATCATATCCACGCCACGCTTCACAGCGCCCACGATATCGTCAGGCTTGCCCACACCCATCAAATAGCGCGGTTTGTCCACGGGCAGCATGTCTGGTGCATAGTCCAGACAGTCAAACATCGCTTCCTGTCCTTCGCCCACGGCCAGACCGCCAATCGCATAGCCATCAAAGCCGATCTCGCGCAGCGCTTTGGCGCTTTCTTCACGAAAATCTTGCTCCAAACCACCCTGCATAATCCCAAAGAGCGCATGGCCCGGACGATCCCCAAAGGCCGCCTTGCTGCGCTCGGCCCACCGCATGGACAGGCGCATGGACTCAGCAATCCGGTCCCGATCCGCAGGCAGCGCAGGGCATTCGTCAAAACACATGACAATGTCAGAGCCCAACAACCGCTGGATCTCCATCGACCGCTCTGGCGTCAACTCGTGTTTAGAGCCATCAATATGGCTCTTAAAGGTCACGCCCTCCTCAGTGAGCTTGCGCAAGCCAGCAAGGCTCATCACCTGAAACCCACCGGAATCCGTCAGGATCGGCCGCTCCCAATTCATGAACTTGTGTAAGCCACCCAGACGATCAATCCGCTCCGCCGTCGGGCGCAGCATCAGGTGATAGGTATTGCCAAGCAAGATATCCGCGCCCGTGGCCCGCACCGACTCTGGCATCATCGCCTTAACCGTCGCCGCCGTTCCAACCGGCATAAAGGCCGGCGTGCGGATCTCGCCCCGCGGCGTCGAAATCACCCCGGTCCGAGCCTTGCCATCTGTCGCCTTCAGTTCAAATTCAAAACGCGCGGTCATCTCATTTACCCTTTTTTGCGCCTCATAGGCTCGAAACTGCGCGCTTTGCAACCAAAGCCCGCTTCATCTTGCCAAAAATACTCAAATCCCACGGGCTGCGACAAAGCATCGACCCCTCTGGACGCCTCGATCCTCTTTCCCTATATCAACAGTCAAGAATTATGAAGGACATCCCATGAGCGATCCGTCTCATCCTATGGAAGGCGTTCCCCTGATCCAGCCCTCCAGCGTCGATCACCCGCTGCACGACCTCTGTGTCGAGGCCTGCCGCAGCGTGTTTGACCCGGAAATCCCGGTCAATATCTACGACCTTGGCCTGATCTATACGATCGACCTGAACGCCGAGAACGACGCGAAAGTCGTCATGACCCTGACCGCTCCGGGCTGCCCAGTCGCGGGTGAAATGCCCGGCTGGGTGCAAGAGGCCATCATGGGCGTCAACGGCATCCGCACAGTCGACGTGGACCTTGTTTGGGAGCCACCTTGGGGCATGGATATGATGAGCGATGAAGCGCGGCTAGAGCTCGGCTTCATGTAGGTGTTACCTCGGTGACGCCTCACTGCCATAAATCTTAAATGAAGATTTAACAAAATCCTCACGCGGCGGTCACACGCCGCTGAGATCCTGATCGCAGCACAACTATGGAGTGAATTGATGCTGCGTTCTCTTATCCTTGCGGCAGGCCTTGCCCTGCCCGTTATTGCGACAGCTGCTGACGTCGAGCTTGGCCCGCGCCCCTATTTTCTGATCGACCGCATGGCCGATAGCCCATTGAAAACAAAGCTACAAAGCTGCGCGTCAATGGAATTTACGAAATCCGACTTCTCAATCGGCCACCGCGGCGCGCCTTTGCTGTTCCCAGAACATACCGTTGAATCCAACGTCGCCGCGGCGCGTATGGGTGCAGGCATTCTGGAATGCGACGTGACCTTTACCAAGGACAAGAAACTGGTCTGCCGTCACGCACAAAACGACCTGCACACGACCACCAATATCCTTGCGACCGATCTGGCCTCCAAATGCATCACGCCATTTGAAGGCGCGAAGAATGGCGAAGCGGCCAAAGCGGAATGCCGCACCTCTGATATCACGCTGGCCGAGTATCAAACTCTGAACGGCAAGATGGATGCGGCCAACAAAATGGGTGAAACGGTTGCCGAATATATGGACGGCACCGCGAACTGGCGCACCGATCTTTACGCCACCACCGGCACCCTGATGACCCACGCTGAGTCCATCCAGCTCTTCAAAGACCTTGGCGCGAAATTTACCCCAGAACTGAAGTCCCCATCCGTTGAGATGCCCTTTGACGGCTACAGCCAAGAAGACTACGCCCAAGCGCTGATCGACGAATACAAAGCAGCCGGCATCCCTGCATCCGACGTCTGGGCGCAGTCCTTTAACCTCGATGACGTGCTCTACTGGATCAAAGCAGAGCCAGAGTTCGGCAAACAGGCCGTCTTCCTGGACGCTTCCTACAACATCGAAGGTTTCAATCCGAACGACGCGTCTACCTTCCCTTATGATTTCGCTGAGCTGCACGCAAAAGGCGTGAACTACATTGCGCCTCCAATGTGGATGCTGGTCGCGGTTGAAGACGGCAAGATCGTGCCTTCCGCCTACACTATAGAAGCCAAGGCAGCCGGTCTTAAGCTGATCACCTGGACACTAGAGCGCTCTGGCCCTCTGGCAAACGGTGGCGGTTGGTATTTCCAGACCATCAAAGAAGTCACCAACAACGACGCGATGTACATGGAGCTGCTGGATGTTTTGGCGCAAGAAGTTGGTATCGAAGGCATCTTCTCTGACTGGCCAGCGACTGTGACCTACTACGCGAATTGCATGGGTAAGTAATTTTCACAAAGTACAACGTAACGCGGCCCAGTGGAAACGCTGGGCCGTTTTGCATGCAACCCTTTTGGGTTGCGAACTGTATATAGCAACCTTTTTTGGTTGCATTTTTTATTTCGCAACCTATTTTGGGTGCGCAATGAGTGAAAACACACAAATCGTCACCGTTCTAACCGGGGATCTGGTCAACTCCACCGCGCTGGGCGCTGAAAAGGTGGAGATGGCCTTTGAGCGCCTGCAAGAGGTCGCGAAGGATCTGGAGGCTTGGCACGGCGGAAGCTTGCTGTTCACGCGGCACCGTGGGGATGGTTGGCAAGTTGTTCTGCGAGAGCCGAAGTATGCCTTGCGGAGCGTCTTGGCGTTTCGCGCGGGGTTGAGAAGTTATGGCCCAGAGTTTGATACGTACATAGGTGTAGGGACTGGTCCTACCTCGATCCTCGAGAGCACAAATCTCAACGAATACACTGATAAAGCGTTCGAGCTTTCGGGAGCTGCATTGGAAACGGCCAAAAACACGGTAATGGAAATGAAATTGGCCTCTTGGGGTAACCGCGAGTTTTGCTCGATGCTTTCATTTGCCGACTATATGTCCGCCTCTTGGACTGCGACCCAATCCGCAACAATGTATCAAATGCTCGTAACCTCGAATGGCGCAAAATTTACAAAAGTCGCCAAGAAGCTGGGCAAAAGTAGACAAGCGGTAACAAAGTCTTCTGATGGCGCGGGTTATCCGTATTTATTCTCAGCACTTCATTTTCAGGAATACCAGAATGATTGAAACCCTCACCGCCCTCCTCACGGCCCATGTTTTTGCCGACTACGTATTTCAATCCAAACGCACCGCCGAGAACAAACACGAGTTCGCCCAACTCGCCTACCACGGCGCAGTTGTCCTAGCCCTCGCGGTCCTTTTCACCGGATCCATCTCCGCACCGATCTTCATTCTTGCGGCGCTCCACATCACAACGGACGCGATCAAAGCGCGCACAAAAACCACAATCACTAGCCACCTAACAGACCAACTCGCCCATCTCGTCACCCTCACAGCCGTCGCAGGCCTCGCTCCCACCCTCTGGGCAGATGGCCTTTGGAGCGCGGCCCCCGTCTGGGTCTCTCATTTTCTTCTGCTCCTCAGCGGCGCGATCTACGTTACGAGGGCTGGAGGCTTTGCGATTGGGATCCTCATGGCGCCCTATGGCTCTGAATTTTCAAAGGATTCCCTGCCCGGTGGTGGTCAAATGATAGGCCTCCTTGAGCGCGGCTTGATCTATATCCTGATCCTTTCAGGCAACCCCATCGGCATCGGTTTTCTGGTGGCGGCGAAGTCTGTCTTGCGCTTTGAAGCCACGCGCGATGGCGATGAGATCACCAACCGCCGACGCTCGGAATATGTCATCATCGGCACGCTTGCATCCTTCGGCTGGGCTATTCTTGTGACCCTCGCAATTCATGTTATTCTATTACAACTTCCACCCCTTGGCTTCCTGCCCGGGGCACCCTAAATAAGGGGCAAAGGAGAACATCATGTTCGGCATTCCAGGCAAACAGGCGGTGACTCTCACCCCGGCCGCTGCAAAGCAGATCGTGAAACTGATGGACCGCGAGGGGCATCAGGGGCTGCGCATTGGCGTCAAGAAAGGCGGCTGTGCGGGGATGGAATATACGATGGATTATGTCGACACGCAGGACCCAATGGATGAGGTCGTCGAACAGGATGGCGCCCGCGTGATGATTGCGCCGATGGCGCAGATGTTCCTCTTTGGCACGCAGATCGACTATGAGGTCTCGCTTTTGGAGGCGAGCTTCAAATTCAACAACCCGAATGTCACTGAGGCCTGCGGCTGTGGTGAATCGATCAAGTTTGAGGGCATGTAGCCCCCTTCTCTCCTGCTCTGGCAAAATACGTTAGCGCCAACCCTTGACCCTCACCGGTCTAGGGTTGAAAACACGCGCAACGACTTTTGAGGAGATCTGCAGATGCGTCGCAAACTGGCCGCCGGGAATTGGAAAATGAATGGTCTGGGCGCGAGCCTGAGTGAATTGGGCGGGATTGCCGCCGTGGCGACCACGCAGACTGACGTTTTGATCTGCCCTCCCGCAACCTTGATCACCCGCGCGGTTGCTGAGGCTGGCTCGGTTGCGATTGGTGGGCAGGATTGCCATGCTAATAGTTCCGGTGCTCACACAGGCGATGTCTCGGCCGAAATGCTCAAGGATGCGGGTGCGAGCCATGTGATCCTCGGCCACTCCGAACGCCGCGCCGATCATGGAGAAAGCGACGCGGACGTGGCGGCCAAGACCCAAGCGGCTTGGGGTGCGGACCTGGTTGCGGTGGTCTGCCTTGGTGAAAGCCTTGAGGAACGCGAAGGCGGCACGACGTTGGACGTGATCAAAACTCAACTCGCAGGCTCTTTGCCCGATGGGGCGACGGCGGCGAACACCGTCATCGCTTATGAGCCGATCTGGGCGATTGGCACGGGCAAGATCCCAACGCTCGAGCAAATCGCCGAAGTGCATGATTTCATCCGTGCAGAACTGGAAACCCGCTTTGGCACTGAAGGCACCGGCATGCGCGTCCTCTATGGCGGCTCGGTCAAACCCAGCAATGCAACCGAGATCTTTGCGACCTCCAATGTCGACGGCGCGCTCGTCGGCGGCGCAAGCCTCAAGGCCAGCGATTTCACCGCGATCATTGCGGCTTTGGACGCAGCCTGATCCCTATGACCGCCGACAGCCAGTCTCCGACAGAGCCGGATTTCGTCCAGAACCCATACGGGTTTTATGCAGAGAAACGCGCTCAAGCGGCTCTGCATTTCTGGAATGAATACAACATGATGGCGGCGTTTTCTCATGCAGAGGTGAGTGCGGTTCTTAAGGATCGCAGGTTCGGACGCGAAGTCCCTACGGAACTGGCGACAGAACCCGCGGCCCACACGGTCCCGTTTTACAAAATCGAAGCCCATTCGATGCTGGAACTGGAGCCTCCGCGCCATACCCGCCTTCGAGGTCTGGTGATGCGCGCCTTTACCTCTCGGCGTATCAAGACGTTGGCACCTGATATCACGGAGCTGACGCATCAGCTGATCGATCAGTTTCCTGAGGGTGAGTTTGATCTCTTGCCCGCTTTAGCAACCCATATTCCCGTGGTGATCATTTGCCGCCTGCTGGGCGTGCCTGAATCCATGGCGGATCAGTTGCTGAAATGGTCCAATGCGATGGTGTCGATGTATATGGCCAGCCGCACGCATGAAACCGAATTGGCCGCCGCACAAGCCTCAACCGAGTTTGCTGAATTCATCCGCTCCTATGTGGACGAAAAACGCGCAACGCCCGGGGATGATTTGCTGACGGAATTGATCGCCGCCGAAGAGGACGGTGAGAAGCTGTCGACCGACGAACTCATCACAACCTGCATCCTGCTATTGAACGCAGGACACGAGGCGACGGTTCATACTTTTGGAAATGCGATCAAATGCTTGCTGGAGCATGGCACAGATCATGGCTTCCTTGCCGAGGACAAAATAGACGCCACCGTCGAAGAACTCATCCGCTTTGATCCACCCCTGCATATGTTCACGCGCTATGCCTATGAGGACATCGACGTCGCAGGGCAGACCTTCAAACGTGGCGACCAGATCGCGCTCTTGCTGGGTGCCGCCAACAGAGACCCTGCCGTCTGGGAGAATCCCGAAACATTCGACCCGTCCCGCCCGATCAAAACCAATACCGCCTTTGGCGCGGGGCTGCATTTTTGCGTCGGAGCCCCTTTGGCGCGGCTGGAACTAAGGATAGCCCTGCCGATCCTCTTTGAACGCTGCCCAAACCTCGCGCTCACGCAACAACCAGAATACGCCAACGTCTATCACTTCCATGGGCTGCAACAGCTCGTGGTGACACGATGACAGACCGTAGGGACTAAAGAGTTACAGCGGCAGACGCGCGGTCGACTTGATCTCTTCCATCGACAAAAGCGCGGTTACGTTGTGCACACGCACCTCGGAAATCAGCGCCTGATAGAAAGTGTCATAGGCCCGCGCATTCGCGACGCGCACTTTCAGGATATAGTCGATATCGCCTGCCAGACGGTGCGCTTCCTGAACTTCGGGGCGATCCTGCAGGGCTTGCAGGAATTTCGCCTGCCAGGCTGCTTCATGCTCGGACGTGCGGATCAGAACAAAGAAACAGGCCTCAAACCCAAGCGCCTCGGCATCCAGAATCACCGTGTTTTGCTTGATGATCCCCGACTCACGCAGCTTGCGAATTCGGTTCCAGACCGGGGTCTTAGAGGACCCCACACGCCGGGCAATTTCGTCCAAAGACTGCGAGGCATCCTCTTGCAAGGTATCAAGGATTTTCCGATCCATATCGTCTATACGAGACGCCATTCTATTTTCCCCTTCAAACCGGAACGCTGTTCGCCAACCCCTCGCCAAACGGAACGAACATTTCTATTTGCATCGCCATCTAGCGATCGGACGGGAATATTTCCTATATTAGCGCCAAAGTAAACACGAAAAGAGACGACCGTTCCAAATGCCCTCTTGTGAGGGGAAATAAATCGGAATACCGCGCCGCCTCGATCAAAAGTATTCAGGAGCTCGCTCACTATGCCACGCGCCTTTACCCCAAAGGTCATCACGGCCAACCATCTGCTCGAAGGCGATGTCATCTATATGACAGACGCCGGCGCTTGGACGCGCAATCTGGCCGAGGCCGCTTTGTTGACGGACGAAGCAGATGCCGATCTGCGCCTGATCGAAGCGCAACAGCAAAAAGACGTTACCGTTGGAGCCTATCTGGCAGATGCCAAAGCGGGCGATGACGGTCGTCCAGAACCCACCCATTTCCGTGAAGAGTTCCGCCGCACAGGCCCGTCGAACTATTTCCACGGCAAGCAGGCAGAGGCGTAAGAGATGTATCAGTATAACGACTTTGACAAAGCTTTCCTGGCCGAGCGTAACAAACAATTCCGCGCGCAGGTGGAACGCCGCATCGATGGCTCTCTGACCGAAGAGGAATTCCGTCCGCTGCGTCTGATGAACGGCCTCTATCTGCAGCTGCACGCCTATATGCTGCGCGTTGCGATCCCTTATGGCACGCTGAACGGCGCGCAGATGGACACTTTGGCGCTGCTGGCGGAAAAGTGGGACAAGGGTTACGGCCACTTCACTACCCGTCAGAACATCCAGTATAACTGGCCAAAGCTGAAAGACGTTCCTGATATGCTGGACGCTCTGGGCGAAGTCAGCATGCATGCGATCCAGACATCGGGCAATACGATCCGCAACGTGACGGCCGACCATTTCGCAGGCTCTGCGGCCGATGAGATCGCCGATCCGCGTCCCGTGGCCGAACTGATCCGTCAGTGGTCCACCGATCACCCTGAATTCCAGGCCCTGCCCCGCAAGTTCAAAATCGCCGTCTCTGGCGCGCGTGAAAACGACCGCGCGGTCGTGAAGGCGCATGACATCGGTGTTTACCTCGTGAACAACGACGCGGGCGAGCTGGGCTATCAGATTATCGTCGGTGGCGGCCTTGGCCGGACGCCGATGATCGGCAAAGTTCTGAAAGACTGGGTCAGCCAGGACGATCTGCTGTCCTATCTGGAGGCGACTGTCTCTGTGTGGAACCTCTTGGGCCGCCGCGACAACAAATACAAAGCGCGGATCAAGATCACTGTGCATGAGCATGGCATCGAAGAGATCCGCGAGCGCGTGGAAGAACGCTACAAAGCGATCCGCCCGACGTTCCAGGGCTTTGACGTTGAACTCTTCAACGAAATCAAAACCCATTTCGCGGCCCCTGCTTATCGCAACGTGCCAACGGACGCTTATGACGCGGCCTATGGTGACGACGCGATGTTCCGCAGCTGGGCCGACACCAACCTGACCGCGCATAAGCAGGCGGATTACGCGATCGTGACGATCTCGCTGAAGAAACACGGCGAGACCCCGGGTGACGCGACTGCCGCGCAAATGCGCGCAATGGCGGATATTGCACGCAAGTATGGCCATGACGAGCTGCGCATTTCCCATGAGCAGAACGTGATCCTGCCAAACGTGCATAAGGCCGATCTGCCAGCGGTTTACGAAGAACTGAAGGCGCATGATCTGCAAACCGCAAACATTGGCCTGATCTCGGATATCATCGCCTGCCCCGGCATGGACTATTGTGCGCTGGCAACCGCGCGCTCGATTCCTGTGGCGCAGGGTATTTCCTCGCGCTTTGAAGAGCTGAAGCTCGAGCACGACATCGGTCACCTGCAAATCAAGATCTCGGGCTGCATCAACGCCTGTGGTCACCACCACGTGGGCCACATCGGCATCCTTGGTCTGGATCGCGCAGGCGTTGAAAACTACCAGATCACGCTGGGCGGCGACGCGACAAATACTGCCGAAGTCGGCGGTCGTGTAGGCCCGGGCTTTGCCTATGACGAGATCGTGCCTGCGGTCGAGCGCATCGTGATGGCCTATCTTGAGCTGCGCGAAGGTCCGGAAGAGACCTTCCTGGAAACCTATCGTCGCCTCGGTCTGGCGGTGTTCAAACCCTATATCTATCCAGAGGCGCAAGCTGCGGCATAAGAATGGACCAGACTTCCGACATCACCCCGCTGCGTTTCGGCGCGGCGGCTGGACCTGATCCGCTGCAGGAAACGGTCTACGCGCTGAATGCGCGCTACAAGCACCATTCCGCAACGGCGGTGCTTGAGGCGGCTTTACGCGATAAGGTCGCTGGCGATGTAGCGATGGTCAGCTCGTTTGGGGCGGAAAGCGTCGCGCTTTTGCACCTTGTGGCCATGGTGGATCGCAATGTGCCGGTGCTCTTTGTGGACACGCAGTTTCTGTTCACCGAGACGCTGGTCTATCAACAGGAACTGGCCGAGCGTCTGCATCTGACGAACCTCAAGATCATCACCGCAAGCGAAAAGACGCTGGCGGCCGAAGATCCCTATCGCACGCTGCATCAACGCGACACAGACGCCTGCTGTGCCCTGCGCAAAACGCGCCCGCTGCAAAAGGCGTTGCGTGATTATGATGGCTGGATCACAGGCCGCAAACGTTTTCAGGCCGGCACCCGCGCTGCGCTTGAGTTCTTTGAGGTCGAAGACTTCACCGGTCGGATCAAAGTCAATCCGCTGGCTCACTGGGCGCCTGAGGACGTGCGCGCCTATATGGAAGAAAACCGCCTGCCCAAACACCCGATGATTGCGCGGGGATATCCTTCGATTGGCTGTGCGCCTTGCACAAGCCCAGTCAAAGAAGGCGAAGATCCCCGTTCGGGCCGTTGGCGCGGGCAAGCAAAAACCGAATGCGGCATCCATGTTGGCCAAGACGGCTTCATGGTGCGCACAGGAGTAGACGCATGAGTGTTGTAATTACTGACAAAGGCTTTGGGGCCGATGACCTGAACGTGGCTTTCGTGGCCTTGGGCGAAGCGGCCAATTCCGTGGCAGCACTGGACGTGCCTTCGGACGCTGAACTGTCCGATCTGGACGCGCACCTAAAGGCCGATGTGATCCGCGTGGATTTCCCATCCGCTGCTGATGGCCGTGGCTTTACCATCGCGCGTCAGCTGCGGCTGAAGGGCTTTCAGGGCCGTTTGCGCGCCCGAGGCCATGTCATCGCTGATCAATATGCCATGGCGCGCCGCTCAGGCTTTGACGAAGTCGAAATTTCCGACGAACTCGCCCAACGCCAACCCGAAGACCAGTGGCTCTTCCGCGCCAATTGGGAACAGCACGGCTACCAAAACCGTCTGCGCGCCAAAGCCGCTGACTGATAACGTAGCGGGAGTTGCGTTCTGCATAGCAGCTATGACGCTTTTCCCGCTGCACATACCGCACAGACCTGATAGAGGAAGGGCGACGAGACCGCCCTTATTTTATGATGAACGAGCAAACCGCAGTGACCCAAGAGACCGCCACCGAGGCCCCAAAGAAACCTGTTCTGCCTGACGCACAAAAAGTGCTTGAGGTGAAACATTGGACCGACCGTCTGTTTTCCTTCAAGGTCGAGCGCCCGGCCAGCCTGCGTTTCCGCTCTGGTGAGTTCGTGATGATCGGTCTGATGGGCGACCCGCATCCTGAAACCGGCAAGCAGAAACCTCTGCTGCGCGCCTATTCCATCGCCTCCCCAAGCTGGGGCGAAGAGATGGAGTTCTATTCGATCAAGGTTCAGGACGGTCCTCTGACCTCCAAGCTGCAGCATATTCAGCCGGGCGACGACATCATCCTGCGTCCAAAACCTGTGGGCACCCTCGTGCATGACGCGCTGATCCCGGGCAAACGCATCTGGTTCTTTGCCACCGGCACCGGTTTCGCGCCTTTCGCATCCCTGCTGCGCGAGCCTGAAACCTATGAGAAATTCGACGAAGTCATCATCACGCACACCTGCCGCGAAGCAGGCGAGTTGACCTATGGCCGCGAGCTGATCGAAAGCCTCAAAGACGACGAGCTGCTGAACGAAGTGATCGGCGAGGGTTTCTGGAAGAAGATCAAATACTACCCAACCACGACCCGCGAAGAGAGCGCCAAAATGGGCCGCATCACCGACCTGATGAAATCGGGCGAGGCATTCGCGGATCTGGGTGTGGAGCCTCTGAACCCCGAAACCGACCGCGCCATGATCTGCGGCAACCTCGCGTTCAACCTGGAACTCAAGGATCTGTTTGAAAACACCTACGGCCTTGAAGAAGGTGCGAATTCTAAGCCCGCGCATTACGTTGTGGAAAAAGCCTTCCTCGACTAAGCAGTTAGGATCGTTACAAAAAAGGCCGCCTCAATCTGGGCGGCCTTTTTCGTTTGAGGCACCTCGGGTCAGTTGCCAGACAGGCTATTCACCACATTGCCGACAGCATTTTCGACGGCGTCTTCTACAGCGGCTTCAGCAGAGTCCGCCGCTTCATTGGCAGCCTGCGTGGCTTGTTCAACCACGGTTTCTGCTTGCTCTTGAACGGTTTCAACAGCGCTTTGCGCTTGCTCGGTTACAGTCTCTACGACCTCTTCAACCTCTTCGGTCACCACCGGCTCGGCTTCTTGCACCGTTGTGGTCACTGGCATGGTCATGGTTTCCTCTGACTCTTCCTGCGTAGAAAGAGCAAGATAGCCCGCAACAACGACCAAAGCCGCGACCCCAATTCCAACAATATATTTCATAAGACATCCTTTCCTATCTTGCACCGCGCGCAAGCAGCGCTTGGATTGCTCTCAAAAGACGCGCATTGGGGCCAAAGAAATAGGGGGAAACTCTGGAAATTTACCGCATCAACTGCGATTTAGGCGCTTGAAACACCCTGCCTGCGCATATAGCTTACGGCCTCAAATCGGTTAACCATTGAAGGATCAAAACCATAGCCCGCAGACCACACAATGCGCCTCCACAGCGCGACACTGGCCCAAGAGTCAACGACGCAATCCGAGCCCCTGAAATCCGCCTGATTGGCGCAGATGGTGACAATGTTGGGGTGGTGCACCCTGCAAAAGCCATGCAAATGGCCGCTGACGCCGAGCTCGACCTCGTTGAAATCTCGCCCAACGCCAATCCGCCGGTCTGCAAGATCATGGACTATGGTAAGTTCAAATACGAACAGCAAAAGCGTGAATCCGAGGCGCGGAAGAAGCAGACCGTCATTCAGGTCAAAGAAGTGAAGTTCCGCCCGAACACCGACACGCATGACTATGACGTCAAAATGCGCAACGTGGTGAAGTTCCTGGAAAAAGGCGACAAGGTCAAAGTGACGCTTCGGTTCCGTGGCCGTGAAATGGCGCACCAGAACCTGGGTCGTGAACTGCTGGAACGCGTGGCCGAGGACATCAAAGAATTGGGCAAAGTCGAAAACATGCCCAAGATGGAAGGCCGTCAGATGACCATGATGGTTGGACCTCTGCCGAAGTAAACGGCTTTAAATAGAATGCGAAGAACCCGGCCACCGAGCCGGGTTTTTTATGCGATGCCGCGATCTCCGCGCCACCAGGCCCATGCGTCTTTGTAGTCAAAGGCCAGCGACACAAGGTTGGTCACTAAGAGAATAGCAAGATAGCTTCGATAGCCCGAAGCACCGCCGTCTGAGGCAAGCCCCACAGCGATCAAAATCACTAAAGGCGTCCAGAACACCAGATGCGGCAAGGCCATCGCTTTGCCCATCCCCCTGTCGCGCATCATGATGGGCAGGTTAAACGCCATGCCTAGATTGGCCAAAAGCGCGACAGTGATGCCAGACACCGGATCCACCTGCCCCCAGAACCCTAAAGACACCAAGTTCACCGGAACGAGCCAAAGCACCATCCAGAGTTTTACCCACATCGGCAGTCGCATAAAGCTCGCCCAAATCTCTCCGATCATCCTGTAATCCCTCACATTTCCCCCTCCCCATATACGCACCATCAGTCATTCCACCTAATGGTTGACTGATATCTCACGCAATGTTATTCACCCATATGGTTGAACGAAAGGACGATCCCCAGCTCTCAGAGGTTCTGAAAGCCGCAAGCGACCCCACCCGTCGCGCCATCCTGACGCTGCTCGCTCAGAATGGGGCCGGACGCGTGACCGCCTTGGCCAAGCACTTCGACATGAGCCTGAATGCTGTGTCCAAGCACATCAAAGTGCTGGAACGCGCAGGCCTTGTGACGCGCCGCACCGAATGGCGGGAACATATTATCGAGCTGAATATGGCGCCCCTGCGCCAGATCGACCTTTGGTTTGCCGAGTTGCGATCCATCTGGGCCCTCAGGTTAGAGGCGCTTGAGGATATTTTTAACGAGGAGACTGCCAATGACGACGACTGAGATACGCACGGACCTAAGCCTGTCCATTGATCGCGTGATCAAAGCCCCTGCTGAGAAACTGTTCAACGCCTGGCTTGACCCGGAAATGCTCAAGAAATTCATGCTGCCAGGGCCAGATATGTCCCTGCCCTCTGCCAAGGTTGATGCCCGCGAAGGGGGCCGCTTTGACCTGATCATGCGCGATGCGACTGACGATATGCCTCACGGCGGCGTTTACAAAAAGATCGACCCGCATTCTCAGATCATCTTTTCATGGGAAAGCGCCTGGTCGCCTGCCGAAAGCGAAGTCACGCTGGATTTTGAGCCCGTCGCCGAGGGCACTCGGGTGACTCTGACGCACCAGACCTTCTATGACGAAGAAAAGCGCGACAATCACCAAGCGGGCTGGGGCGCGATCCTCGCTGCTCTGGACAACATGGCGGCATAGGGGCTGGGTATGGAAACCGAAGCTCTCAACTGGACTGCCATCCTCGTCGGCACCATCGCATCCTTTCTCGCAGGCTGGGCGATCTTTAGCCCTTTCATGTTCGGCAAGACCTGGGCCATCGGCTCGCGCATCTCACCAGAGCCGCCCGAGCAGATGCCCTGGATGGCGATGGGATTGCAAGTCATCGGCCTCTTCCTCTTGGCGCTCGTGATCGGCATGACCGCCCAGATCGAGGCGCTCACGACTGCCATCGTCGCAATCCTCGCCGCTGCAGGCATGGTCATGGCACAAGACGCGTTTTCGCAGAAATCGAACGCTGCGATCCTGATTGACGGGGGCTATGTGGTGATTTCCGGCGCAATCATGATCCTCTGTCAGGGCATTTTCTGACCCAAGAAAGCGCGCCGCCAATTTAGGCGCGCTTTTCTCGCCAAACCCTCTTCCCGCTCGGGCGCTCTTTGTGTAATTGCCAAGGCATGACCCAAAGCCTGACGATTGCCCGCCCAGACGACTGGCACCTGCACCTGCGCGATGGCGCAATGCTGGAAGCTGTTCTCCCTGAAACCGCCCGCCATTTCGCCCGCGCGATCATCATGCCCAACCTCGTGCCACCCGTCGTGCGCGGTGACCAAGCCGCCGCCTACCGCGACCGCATTCTGGCCGCCCTGCCCGAGGATATGTCCTTTGAGCCTTTGATGACGCTCTACCTGACCGAGGACACAGATCCCGAGGACGTCGCCGCCGCCCATGCATCCGGCCTCGTCAAAGCGGTGAAACTTTATCCCGCTGGCGCGACCACCAACTCGGCTTCAGGCGTCACGAACTTCAACAAAGTCAAACCCGTGCTCGCGAAGATGGCAGAGATCGGCCTTCCCCTCTGCACGCACGGCGAAGTCACGCACAATCACGTCGATATCTTTGACCGCGAGGCGGTGTTCATCGACGAAGTCCTTGACCCAATTCGTCGCGAAAACCCGGATCTAAAGGTTGTGATGGAGCATATCACCACCTCGACGGCGGCGGATTACGTTAAATCCAACGACAAAAACCTTGGCGCGACGATCACCACGCACCATCTGATCATCAACCGCAACCACATCCTCGTGGGCGGGATCAAGCCGCATTACTACTGCCTGCCCGTCGCCAAACGCGAAGAGCACCGCATCGCCTTGCGCGCGGCCGCCACCTCGAGCGACACACGTTTTTTCCTCGGTACAGATTCCGCGCCCCACGTGGATGCCGCCAAAGAAACCGGCTGCGGCTGCGCGGGTTGCTTCACCGCGACCAACACCATGGCGCTCCTCGCCCATGTCTTTGAGGAAGACGGCGCGCTCGACAAACTCGAAGGCTTTGCCTCGCTGAATGGCCCCGCCTTCTACGGCCTGCCCGTCAACAGTGACACCCTCACCCTGACCAAATCAGACACCGCGACCCAGTTCCCCGACAAGATCCACGGCGGCGACGGCCCCGTCACCGTCTTTGACCCAGGATTCCCAGTTTACTGGGACGTCACCTGACTTTCTCTTGCCCTAAATATCCCCGCCGGAGGCTCCCGGCACCTGCCACAAACGCTTCGCTAAAGGACAGAACACCATGATCCCAACCAGCTTCCCCGATCAAAAGGAAATCGCCCGCCTCACCGCGCGCATGCTGCTTGAGATCAAGGCGGTGAATTTCAACACCGACGAGCCCTATATCCTCGCATCCGGCCTGCCGTCCCCAAGCTATATCGACTGCCGCAAGCTGATCTCATACCCCCGCATCCGCAGCACTCTGATGGATTTCATGTCCGTCACCGTGATGCGCAACGCAGGCTTTGAGACCTTCACCAATATCGCAGGAGGTGAAACCGCGGGCATCCCGTTTTCTGCCTTTGTGGCCGAACGCCTCGCCCTGCCCATGACCTATGTGCGCAAAAAGCCCAAAGGCTATGGCCGCAATGCCCGCATCGAAGGCGTGATGACTGAGGAGGATAAAGTCCTTTTGGTCGAAGACCTCACCACCGACGGCGGCTCTAAACTGTCTTTTGTGGACGCGATCCGCGAAACGGGGGCCTCTTGTGGCCACACAGCCGTGATTTTCTACTACGACATCTTCCCCGAGACCGTGAAAACCCTCGGCGATCATGGGGTGGAACTGCACTATCTGTGCACATGGTGGGACGTGCTAGCCGAGGCCCGCGCGCAAGGCGCTTTCCCAGAGGAAACGCTGGCCGAGGTCGAGAAATTCCTCAACGATCCACGCGCCTGGCAAGAGGCCAATAAGCGCGACTAATTTCAGCAACGCCTGTGGATGGCCTGTGGACGACTCACAGGGAATCGCCGATTCGATGCGCCCGAACAAAGATATATTTGGCAGATCCCGCTGGCTGTGCCACTATATCTAGGCGCAACCCTAACCGGCAGCGCAATCGCTGAAATTTACCCACATCCTTCAGGGCCTCTTATCAACAGAGATTTCCTGATAGGATGAGCAACTCAAAACCGCTATCACCTCTGCTCAGGGGCACGCGGATAAAAACAAGACCCGCGAATGACCGGGGGAGCAGCATGAACGAGCTAACGACGATAAATCCGGGTGTCCCTGAGGCTCAAGACGGCGATCCTATGCCGCATTCGATCGAGGCTGAACAACAGCTTCTCGGTGCGATCCTGACGAACAACGATATTTTCGACCGCGTGGCCTCGGTGATTGACGCGAGCCACTTTTACGATCCGGTCCATTCCCGCATCTATGAGGTCGCCGCCGCCCGCATTGCCAAAAACAACCTTGCCTCTCCGGTGACGCTCAAGGCGTTTCTTGAGGATGACGAAGGCCTCAAAGAGCTCGGCGGCCCAGCCTACCTCGCTCGCCTCGCGGGGGCTGCGATCTCGGCCTATGCGGCCAAAGACTATGCGCAGATGATCTATGACATGGCGATCCGGCGTGAGCTGATTGGTCTGGGTCAGTCGATTTCGACCCGCGCGACCAAGATGGACGTGACTGAAGAGCCCAAGGAGCAGATCGTTCAAGCAGAACAGGCACTCTATAAACTGTCCGAACAAGGCAAAACCGACAGCGGCTTTGTCTCTTTCCTGAAAGCGGTCACCGAGGCCGTCAACACCGCCAACGCCGCTTATCAGCGCGATGGCGGCCTTGCCGGCGTCAGCACCGGGTTGATCGATCTGGACAAGAAGCTCGGGGGGCTGCACCCCTCGGACCTTTTGATCCTCGCGGGTCGTCCCTCGATGGGGAAAACCTCACTGGCGACCAACATCGCCTTTAACGTCGCCAAGGCCTATAAGAAGGGCATCCGTCCAGATGGCACCGAAGGGACCATCGAAGGTGGCGTCGTTGGGTTTTACTCGCTGGAGATGAGCTCGGAACAGCTGGCCGCCCGGATCCTCTCTGAGGCTGCAGAAGTGCCGTCCGAGCAAATCCGTAAAGGCGACATGACCGAACAGGAATTCCGTCGTTTTGTGGATGCCGCAAAGGCTCTCGAGGCCTGCCCCCTGTTCATCGACGACACGCCCGCCCTGCCGATTGCCCAGCTTGCCGCCCGCGCGCGACGCTTGAAGCGGACCCATGGTTTGGATCTCTTGATCATCGACTATCTGCAGCTCTGCCGCGGTACCGCCGAAAACCGGGTGCAAGAGATCGGCGAGATCTCGATGGGGATGAAAGCGATTGCCAAGGAACTGAATATCCCGGTGATCGCCCTCTCCCAGTTGTCTCGTACTGTAGAAAGCCGCGACGACAAACGCCCGCAGCTTTCAGACTTGCGGGAATCCGGTTCAATCGAACAGGACGCCGACGTCGTGATGTTCGTGTTCCGCGAGGAATACTACAAGGAACGGGAACGTCCGGGCGAGCATGACCTTGAGAAAATGTCCATGTGGCAAGAGGAAATGGAACGCCTACACGGTCGCGCCGAAGTCATCATCGGCAAGCAGCGTCACGGCCCGATTGGCACGGTGGATCTGAGCTTTGAATCCAAATTCACCCGCTTCGGCAACCTCGTCAAACAGTGGCAACAGGACCAGCAGTTCTAATGGAGAAACCCCGGCTGATCCTGCATATTGGTTCGCAAAAGACCGGGACGACCTCTATTCAGGGCTTTCTGAAGAACAAAGCCGAGGCTCTCGCGGTCGAGGGTGTGAATTATGTCTCGGCAGGCCGCACCAATATCGCGCATAATTCGGTCTTGCAGGCGATCAATCAGAACGGCGGCAAGAAGGTTGCCAAGGCGATGGTGGCCGAAATCAAAGCTGCGCCGGATGTCACTCATGTGATCTCGTCCGAAATGTTCTTTCGCCGTGGGCTCGCGCCTTGGTTCGACACCCATTTCCCGCGCCGGATCAAACGCCAGACCAAGGTCATCGCCTATATCCGACGCCAGGACAAATATGCCGAGGCGATGTACAAACAGCGCGTGAAAAACGGCCGCTATCAAGGCGACCCCGAGGATTTCGCCCGCGAACAGATCGACCTCTACTATGGCCGCGTGCTGCGCCAGTTCTCTCAGGTCTTTGGGCAAGAAAACATCATCGTTCGGCCCTTTGAGCGGCGGAACTTCCCAAATGGCGACGTGCAACAGGATTTCGCCCATATTCTCGGCCTGTCGCGCGAATTGGCCGAGGGCTATGACCTGCCCTCCAGCAATGCCACGCTCAGCCGAGAGGTCTCGGAGCAGCTGGGCGACATGCGCCGCGCAGGTACTGATATCAATACCCGCGATATCATCCGCAAAATCATCGCCATCAAACCTCAGGGCGCGATCCGGTCAGGTGACTGCCTGTCGCTAGCACTGCGGCGCGAGATCATGGCGCATCATGCGAAATACAACGAAAGCATCCGCGCCACCTATTGCCCTGATATGGAACAGCTTTTTGACGAAAAAGACCTAGAAGACGACGCGGCCTATGAACTGCCCACGTCCCTGGAAACCGCAATCCGCACGGAACAGGCCAAACACGCGATTGACCTCGCGATTGATCAGCTTTCCGCCTAAAATCTGTTGTCTGAGGCCATGGGCTCTGGCAGGAAGTCCTGAGGGGCCCTATGGTCCTCGACAAGAATGACACAAAGCCCGAGTAGACCCACGATATGGCCACAGCAACGCTTACCATCGACCTCACGGCGCTGACCAACAACTGGCGCGCATTGGACGCCATGACAGAGTGCGAAACTGCCGCCGTTGTGAAGGCAGACGGCTATGGCCTGGGCGCGGATCGCGTGGCGCGCAGCCTTGCGAACGCGGGCGCGCGCACGTTCTTTGTGGCTGCGACCGAGGAAGCCGCATCCTTGCGCCAAGCGCTTGGCCCGGGGCCTGTGATCAATATCTTTTCGGGCCATATGTCGGGTGACACCGATATGATCAGCGACCTGCATCTGACGCCGATGCTCAATTCCATCGACCAGATGCTGCGCCATGTCGAAGCCCTGCCTGACCATCCGTTCGGCATTCAGCTCGACACCGGCATGAACCGCCTTGGCATGGAACCCGGCGAATGGGCCGCGCTGCGAGAGCTGGCGGAACCTCAGAACCCGACGTTGGTCATGTCTCATCTGGCCTGCGCCGATGAGCCGGATCACCCGATGAACGCCCATCAGTTGGAAAGCTTTCTGGCCATGACGGAAGGCATGAGCACGCCGAAAAGCCTCTCTGCCACTGGCGGCATCCTTTTGGGCAAAGACTATCACTTCGACATGACGCGCCCGGGTGTGGGTCTTTACGGAGGCTTGCCGTTTGAAAAGGCGGAACCGGTCGCCCATGTCTCGATCCCCGTCATTCAGGTGCGCGATGTGGCCCAGAACGAGAGCGTCGGCTATGGCAACACGTGGATTGCCGAACGCGACAGCCGCATTGCCACGGTCGCTGCAGGCTATGCTGACGGTCTGATCCGCGCGATGGGGCCTAACATGAACCTCTTTCACGGCTCTACCGCCTGCCCGATCGTGGGACGCATTTCGATGGACATGATCGGCGTCGACATCACCCATCTGGGCGAAGACCCGCGCGAGCTGGATATCCTGACCGAGGACCAAACCGTTGACCACCTTGCCGATGCTGCAGGCACCATCGGCTACGAGATTCTGACGTCCCTCGGCGCACGCTATCAACGGCGGTATTCTTCATGATCCTCCTCGCGCCGCTGCGCTATCTGGGGCAATTGACGATGGCGGTTTTGGCCACCATCGGTCAGGTCGCCATCTTTGCCGCCCAAGGCATCAGCCATATCTTCCGCCCGCCGTTTTACTTCCGCGAGTTCCTGACCGCGCTCTTGCAAATCGGCTGGCTGTCCTTGCCTGTCGTCGGCCTCACCGCCTTCTTTACAGGCGGCGCTTTGGCGCTTCAGATCTACGCCGGTGGCGCGCGCTTCTCGGCCGAAGCGGTGGTGCCGCAGATTGTCGCCATCGGCATGGTACGTGAACTAGGCCCCGTGCTAGTGGGCCTCATGATCGCCGCGCGCGTGACCAGCTCAATCGCCGCCGAAATCGCGACCATGAAGGTCACGGAACAAATCGACGCTTTGGTGACGCTCTCGACCCATCCGATGAAATACCTGACGGCACCACGGGTTCTGGCCGCTCTCATCGTCGTGCCGATCCTTGTGGGCATCGGAGACATCATCGGCATCTATGGCGGTTTCGTCGTCGGCACCGGACAGCTTGGATTCAACCCCGCAAGTTACATTAAGAACACCGTCAACTTCCTTGAAATGTCTGACATAATCAGCTCTCTTATCAAGGGCTGCGCCTTCGGAGGTATCGCGGCCACGATGGGCTGTTACTTCGGCATGAACTCGGGCCGCGGCGCGCAGGGCGTGGGCGAAGCCACCAAGTCCTCGGTCCAGGCCGCCGCCGTTCTAATCCTCGCCGCAAATTTCATTCTCACATCGGTCTTCTTCAGCCAATGATCACGCTTGATAACGTCCATAAATCCTTCGGTCCCAAACAGGTCCTGCGCGGCGTCAATCTGCATGTCCCCAAAGGCGAAAGCATGGTGATCATCGGAGGCTCCGGCACCGGGAAATCCATCACCATCAAAAGCATTCTGGGCCTTGTGACCCCTGATCAGGGCAAGGTGATCGTCGACGGCGAAGACGTCACCCACGCTGGCATCGGCGCTGACCGCGACGCCTTTCTGGCGCGCTTTGGGATGCTCTTTCAGGGCGGCGCGCTGTTTGACAGCCTCACCGTCTGGCAAAACGTCGCCTTCCGCCTTTTGCGCGGCGCGCTCAAACGCCCCAAAGCAGAGGCGCGCGAGATTGCGATCGAAAAACTCCGCCGCGTAGGCCTGACACCCGATGTGGCTGATCTCTTTCCGTCAGAGCTCTCCGGCGGCATGCAAAAACGCGTCGGCCTTGCCCGCGCCATTGCCGCGGAACCCGAGATCATTTTCTTTGACGAGCCAACCACAGGCCTTGACCCAATCATGTCCGGCGTCATCAACGATCTGATCAGAGAGATCGTTGTCGAAATGGGCGCAACCGCCATGACGATCACACACGACATGACGTCGGTGCGCGCGATTGCCGACAAGGTCGCGATGCTGCACGACGGGGTTATCCAATGGACCGGCCCGGTGGCCGAGATGGACGCCAGCGGCGATCCCTATTTGGAACAGTTCATCACAGGGTCCGCGGAGGGGCCGATTGAGGCGGTGCGTTAACGCATGCTCCGCGCCCTCAACCTCTCCCTCCTCATCTTCTTCCCCATCAGTTGGTTCGCCCCACTGATGCGCGCAGGCCTCCTCCCGATCTTCGGCCTCTCGGAAATTTCCATCATCTCGGGCCTCGCGAGCCTCTTTCAAACCGACGTCGTGCTGGCGCTCATCGTGCTCCTCTTCGCACTCTTCGCTCCCATCGCCAAAACCCTCGGCCTTGCCCTGATCCATTTCGACCTTCTCAGCGCCAAGACCCTGCCCGCCCTCACTTTCCTCGGCAAACTCGCCATGGCCGACATCTTCCTGATCGCGCTCTACATCACAGTCGTCAAAGGCGTCGGCCTCGCCACCGTCGAAACCGCCTGGGGCCTCTACCTCTTCACCGCCTGCGTCCTCGCGTCCCTCGCCATCGGCCATTTGACAGCGCTCACAAAACCCTGAACAAAGCGCCCATGTCCACAGACCTGCTCATCACCTTCTTCCCTCTGATCGTCGCCCTCGCCGCTTACCCGCGCGGAAGGCAAAGCGAGCAAGCCGGGCGTCTCTCGACCCTCTCGCTGATCTTCGCCTGCTGCGCCGTCAGCGCACATATCTTCGTCACCCGTGGCGGAGACGCCGCCAGCCCGCTCCTCCTACTCACAAACGCCGCTTGCGTGATCCTCACGCTTTTCTTTGCAGCCCGCGTCGTGCGCCTTACAGGCCTACGCTGGTACGACGCCCTCGTCCTGCTTTATGCCGCAGCCGCTGCTGTGCTGACGGCCTAACCTTTCTCTTGCCCAAAATATCCCTGCCGGAGGCATCCCGACGTTTCCCCAATTGACCAAATCCGAAATTGGGGTAAAACGAGAACATGGCAAAGAGCAAAACCACCTTCTCCTGCACCGCCTGCGGGTCAGTTTTCACCAAATGGTCCGGCAAATGCGATGGCTGCGGCGAATGGAACACCATCGTCGAGGACACGCCGATCTCATCCGGTCCCTCAAGCGCAACGCTGGGCAGTTCCAAAGGCAAGTCGATCACCCTGACCGATCTGCGGCATGAGGAAACCCCACCACCACGCACGCTTTCAGGCGTCAATGAACTCGACCGAGTTCTGGGCGGCGGCCTTGTGCCTGCCTCCGCAATCCTCGTGGGCGGAGACCCCGGGATTGGCAAGTCTACACTTCTCCTTCAAGCCGCTGCAGAATTCGCCCGCAAGGGATTGAAAACCATATATGTTTCCGGCGAAGAAGCCTCGGCCCAAGTCCGCATGCGCGCGCAACGTCTCCAATTGACGGACGCACCTGTGCAGCTCGCCGCCGAAACGAACCTGCGCGATATCCTGACGACGCTCGATCAGGAAAAGCCGCAACTCGCGATCATCGACTCAATCCAAACCATGTGGAGCGACACCGTCGGCTCCGCCCCCGGTTCCGTCAGTCAGGTCCGCGCCGCAGCCCATGAGCTCACGTCCTTTGCAAAACGCAAAAACATGGCGATTGTGATCGTGGGCCATGTGACCAAAGAAGGCCAGATCGCAGGCCCTAGAGTCGTCGAGCATATGGTCGACACCGTGCTTTATTTCGAAGGCGAGCGCGGTCATCAGTTCCGCGTGTTGCGCGCTGTCAAAAATCGTTTCGGGGCCGCCGACGAAATCGGCGTCTTTGAAATGACAGGCCGTGGCCTTTCCCAAGTTACCAACCCCTCAGCGCTCTTTCTAGCCGAACGCGGAGAACCCGCGCCGGGATCCGTCGTCTTCGCGGGCATCGAAGGCACCCGCCCTGTTCTCGTCGAGCTGCAAGCGCTCGTTGCCCCCAGCCCCCACGCCCAGCCCAGACGCGCCGTTGTTGGCTGGGACAGCAGCCGTCTTGCGATGATCCTCGCCGTGCTCGAAGCGCGCTGCGGCATCCCTTTCACGGGGCTTGATGTTTACCTCAACGTCGCCGGCGGCATGAAAATCAGCGAACCTGCCGCTGACCTCGCGGTGGCCGCGGCTCTGATTTCAGCCCGCGAAGACAGCGCGATTCCGGCCAAAACCGCGATTTTCGGCGAAATTTCACTGTCCGGAGCCCTGCGTCCGGTATCCCAGACCGAAAATAGGTTGAAAGAAGCGTCAAAACTTGGTTTCACATCTGCAATAGCGCCAGTTGGTGGGAAAGCTGCAAAGGTTGAGGGCATGGCCCAAAATCAATTCAGTGATCTGGCGCAATTCGTTGGGGATATATTCGGGGCCGGGTAACCGCCTCAAGAAGCAGGTAGACCAGGAAGCAGAATGGACGGCTTTACAATTATCGACGGCGTTGTCGCAGGCGTCATCATCCTCTCGGCCCTTTTGGCCTATTCGCGCGGGTTCGTGCGCGAAGGCATGGCGATTTTGGGCTGGGTTCTCGCCGCAGTGCTCGCCTTTGTCTTTGCACCGCAAGTGGAGCCGCTGGTCAAAGAGATCCCGGTTCTGGGAGATTATCTCGCAGATAGTTGCGAACTGGCTGTGATCGCAGCCTTCGCCGCCGTCTTCGCAGTGGCGCTTGTGATTGTGTCGCTCTTCACGCCGCTTTTTGCCTCGATGGTTCAGCAATCGGCCCTTGGCGGCATCGATCAGGCGCTTGGGTTCATTTTTGGTGTCCTGCGCGGCATACTTTTGGTCGCGATCGCGTTTTTTGTTTATGAGACCGTCATGGTCAACCAAAGCATCGACATGGTGGATCAAAGCCGCTCGGCGCAGGTCTTTAGCCGCATGACACAGCAGATCGAGGACCGTGACCCTCAGCAGGCTCTGGGCTGGATCACCACCCAATACGAGCAGCTGGTTGGATCTTGTAACTAAACCTTCGGTCTAAGACCTCTGTCCCGCCGGTTTGCCCATCGGCGGGATATCAAAGTGCAGAACCTCTTCGCGTATGCCGAGTTTTTCATAAAGCGCGACCGCTGGGGCGTCCTCATAGTCGGCCTGCACAAAGCTCACCCATGCCCCGCGCGCCACGGCAACGTCACTGATCTTTGCGATCAAAGCCGAGGCAACGCCCCGGCGGCGAAACTCTGCATCCACCGCCAGATCGTAGATATAGATTTCACTGCGCGCCTGCTCGAATTTCTCAAGTTCATAGGCCACCAACCCACCGCAGAGCACCCCATTCACATGTGCAGTCATCACCAGAACATGCGGCTTTGCCAAAAGCGCGCGCAGATAGGCATCATCGGGCTTCTTTTCCGCATAACTCGCAGGATCATCAAAGCAGCGCGCAAAGAGCGCATTCAGCGCGCGCATCTCGGGCAGCTCCTCTGCCGTTAGCTGCCGGATCTTGGCTTGCGTCATGTCACGCCTCTCGCATTCTGATCTGTGGCCAAAGTTTTTACACCCATAGACAATTTGTCCATTGTTACTTTCGTGACATACTCGACCGAAGCAACTATAGGATGCGCAAGAACCCCTTGGATTCGGAGCCCAGCTTGTCCTGCCACCTGCCCCGCCCTTTTAAAGACGCGCGCATTCGGCCCCTGACAGACTCCGTCTATCTGCTCCCCAAACACGCGCGCTTGGTCTCATACCTCGCGTCCCGACTCTGAACGGAGACTGCTCATGTGCGGCATTCTTGGCATTTCCAACCAAAGCGATGACGTCTTCGCCGAGATTTATGACGGGCTGCTGATGTTGCAGCATCGCGGTCAAGATGCCTCGGGCATGGTGACCTATAACGGAGAATTCTTTCGCGAACGCAAAGCCAATGGTCTTGTGAAAGACGTCTTTGGCGCAGGCGATGCCGAGATCCTGACTGGTCGCGTTGGGATTGGCCATGTGCGCTATCCGACAGCGGGCTCTTTGAGCGCGTCTGAGGCCCAGCCCTTCTTTGTGAACGCGCCTTACGGCATCTATCTGGTTCACAATGGCAATATAACCAATACGGCGGAGCAAGGTGAGAAAGTCACCGCGAAGTACAGCCGCCATCTGCGGACGACATCGGATTCTGAAATTCTGCTGAACGTTCTGGCGGATAAGATATTTGACTGCATCAAAGTGAACGGCAATTCCGATCCCGTGCGCAATATCTTTGCCGGCGTACGCATGACAATGGAGCGTGTTCAGGGCGCCTATTCCGTGATCACCATGATTGCGGGCGTTGGCCTCATGGCCTTCCGCGATCCGCGCGGTATTCGGCCTCTGTCGGTCGGCAAGCGTGTGAACGCCAATGGCGTCGAAGAATTCTGCTTTGCGTCTGAGGATGTGGCTTTTGGCATCAACGGCTTTGAAAAGATCCGGGATGTGGCGGCTGGCGAGGCCATTCTTGTCGATCTGGACGGCAAGATGCACACGTCACAATGCGCCGAGGGCAATCTGACGCCCTGCATCTTTGAATATGTCTATCTCGCGCGGCCAGATTCTTTGTTGGACGGCATTTCCGTTTACAAAACCCAGATGCGGATGGGGCAAACGCTGGCAGAACAGATCAAAGAAGCCGGTTTCGACATCGACCGCATCATTCCAGTGCCAGACAGCGCCCGTCCGGTGGCGCTTGAGGTCGCGAAATCCATGGGCATCCCCTATCGCGAAGGTCTGGTGAAAAACCGCTATGTGGGCCGGACCTTCATTATGCCCGGTCAGGCAGAGCGTAAGAAATCCGTGCGCCGCAAGCTGAACGCAGTGCCTCTGGAATTTGAGGGCCACAACGTGCTGTTAATCGATGACTCCATCGTGCGTGGGAACACCTTGCACAAGATCGTGGAAATGTGCCGCGAGGCCGGCGCGAAGAAGGTCTATGTGGCCTCTGCCTCTCCTCCGGTGAAATTCCCGAATGTCTATGGCATCGACATGCCGACACGCCACGAGTTGATCGCCCATGACAAAACCACTGAGGAAATCTGTGCAGAGATTGGCGCGGATGGTTTGATCTATCAAAAGCTCGAAGACCTGATCTGGGCGGCCCATGAGGGCAACAAAGAGATCGAGACATTCGATTGCTCCTGCTTTGACGGCAACTATGTCACCGGCGTTGGCGAAGACTATCTGAACCAGTTGGAACAAAGCGGTCGTGTGAGTGCCAAGATCAAGGATATGCCAGCGCAAGGTGCGTCTTGGAACGCGGCAACAATGGCCTCTTAAGGCCTTTATATCATTAGAAAAGATACAGACCCGATGACCGATAAAATTGCCCTCATCACCGGCGCATCCCGCGGCCTTGGTTTCGCTTGTGCCGAGGCTTTGTCGCCAGCATATCACGTGGTTGCGGTCGGACGCACCGTGGGCGGTCTTGAGGATCTGGACGACGCGATCAAAGCCAAAGGGGGTGCGGCGACGCTCGCGCCTATGGATGTGAACGAAGCTGACGCTATGGCGCAGTTGTGTCGGTCTATCCATGACCGTTGGGGCAAGCTGGATCTGTGGATCCATACGGCGGTCCACGCGGCCCCGCTGGCGCCGGCCAGCCATATGGACCAGAAAGATTGGGCGAAATCCGTTGCAACCAATGTGACCGCAATGGGCACCTTGATCCCCTTTATCTCGCCGCTGTTGGGCGCGGGGTCACAGGCCGTGTTTTTTGATGACGCAAGCGCGGGCGAAAAGTTCTTTGGCGCATATGGCGCGACCAAGGCTGCTCAGATCGCGCTTGTGAAAAGCTGGCAGGCGGAATGCACGAGCACGGACACGACGGTCTCGATCCTGAAGCCGAACCCCATGCCAACCAGCACTCGGGCGCGGTTCTACCCAGGCGAAAATCGCGGCGCGCTGACTGCGCCGAGGGATGAGGCAGCGCGCCTTTTGACTGCGGCAGGTTTGCTCTAAATCGCCGCGTCACCGTCAAGGGTGGTTGCCCGCATGCGCCCTGCGTTCTAGACAGGGTTAACACCGAATACATGGGGCGGAGCATGCGTATTCTCATCACCAATGACGACGGGATTCAGGCTGAAGGCCTGTCTGTGATGGAAGACATCGCCAAAGAGCTCGCAGGTCCCGACGGAGAGGTCTGGACCGTCGCGCCAGCTTTTGAGCAATCCGGCGTCGCCCATTGCATCAGCTACGCTCATCCCACCATGATCACTCAGTTTGGCGAACGCCGCTTTGCAGTTGAAGGCAGCCCAGCTGATTGCGTACTTGCGGGGATCTATGAAGTCATGAAAGGCGGCGCGCCGGATCTTATTCTGTCGGGTGTGAACAAGGGCAATAACTCGGGTGAGAACGCAGCCTATTCAGGCACTTTGGGCGCGGCACTGGAAGGCGCGTTGCAGGGTATCCCCGCGATTGGCTTGTCTCAGTTCTACGGGCCTGACAATGCGTTTCTGGACAATCCCTTTGAGGCCAGCGCGCAGCATGGGGCGGACATCATCCGCAAAATTCTTGCAACAAAGGCTGAGTCTTCAAACCCTTACAAGCTGTTCTTCAACGTGAACTTTCCGCCTGTTCCAGCCGGTGCGGTCAAGGGAACCAAAGTCGTGCCTCAAGGTCGTCGCGCGGGCACGAACTTCGGTGTCGAACTGCAAGAACGCCCCAACCGGCGCAAATACCTCTGGGTCACCGGCGGCGATCAACGCGCGCCCTCGCATCCGGAAACGGATGTGGCGGTGAACCTAGAAGGTTACATTTCCGTCACCCCAATGCGCGCGGACTACACCGCGCATGATATGCTCGACACCTTCCGGGGGATCGAATGAGCCAGGACGACCTCGCAGAACAAAAGATGCGGTTCATGTTCGCCCTGCGCAGCAAGGGCGTCACCGACGCGCGCGTGCTAACGGCGATGGAATCCATCGACCGGGGCCCTTTTGTCAAAGGCATCTTCACCGACCGCGCCTATGAGGACATGCCCCTACCGATTGCCTGTGGTCAAACCATCAGCCAACCCTCAGTCGTGGGCCTCATGACGCAAGCGCTTGACGTAAGCCCGCGCGATAAGGTTCTGGAGGTCGGCACGGGTTCTGGCTATCAAGCTGCGATCCTCAGCCAGCTTGCGCGACGCGTCTATACGGTGGATCGTCACCGCCGCCTTGTGGCCGAGGCCAAGTCGATCTTTGAAGCAATGGATCTGGGCAATATCACCGCTTTCACGGCGGACGGCAGCTTTGGCCTGCCAGATCAGGCCCCGTTTGACCGCATCATCGTCACAGCCGCTGCCGAGGACACCCCCGGCCCGCTTCTGGGGCAACTCAAGGTCGGTGGCATCATGGTGCTACCCGTTGGCCAGTCAGATACCGTGCAAAGCATGATCAAAGTCACCCGCTCTGAGACGGGATTTGACTACCAAGAGCTACGCCCCGTGCGCTTTGTGCCGCTCTTGGAAGGCGTGGCGCGTGACAATTAAGCATAAAATCGCCGAAATCCCCTGATTTTTCCCCCTATGACCCTGCTCTATCCAAGGTAGACGTGGTACAAGGTGGCAAAACATAATCCGGTGCCCAAACGGCAATCGGAACTTTCATGAGGATTTCGAGATGGCTGTGGCAAGACGGCGAGTTTCTTCGATTTTGATGGCAGTCTCTGTGACGGCGCTTTTGGCGGGCTGTGAGGACGGTCTGGATTTCGACCTGCGGGGCAGCTTGGGATCTGGTCTTGATACAACCTCGGCGGCGCTTGGTGTCACGGCAGATCGCCCCGATGCAGACAACCGCGGCATCATCTCCTACCCGAATTATCAGGTGGCTGTGGCCCGCCGCGGCGACACAGTGCGCGATGTGGCAAACCGTGTGGGCATCCCAGCAGAGGAACTGGCCGATCACAATTCGCTGGCCACACACGACCGCTTGCGCCCCGGCGAGGTTCTCTTGCTGCCAGATCGTGTCGCGGAACCGTCTTCGCAAACCGGAGGCACTGGTCAGGTGCTTCCACCCTCGAACGTCGATATCTCTTCGCTTGCGGGCAATGCGATCAACAACGCCGATATCCAGACCGAAGAGCTAGAGGCCGCACCGACCCCGACACGACCATCGGACGTGCAAATCGGCTATGAACCAATCCGCCACACGGTGAAACGCGGCGAGACCGCGTTTTCGATTGCGCGGCTCTATAACGTCTCGGTGCGTGCGCTGGCCGAATGGAACGGCCTCAGCAATGATTTCACCATCCGCGAGCGTCAGATCCTTTTGATCCCGCCTGCGCAGCCAGGCGCACCGGCAACCAGCACAAGGCCTCAGCCGCGCGATGAGACGGTGTCTCAACCCGGTCAAGGTTCGAGCACGCCGACGCCTCCTAGCGCGTCCAAGCCGCTGCCAAAGGACACCACGTCCCAGCAAGTGAGCAAACCTGTCGCACCTAAACTGCAACAAACCACGACCAGCTCGGCACAGATGAGCTATCCGGTCGACGGGCGCATCATTCGCACCTTTAAAAAGGGCAAGAACAACGGGATCGACATTTCGGCGGACGCAGGCAGCCCGGTGAAAGCCGCCGCCAGCGGCAGCGTTGCTGCAATCACGACCGATGCAGATGACGTGACAATCGTGGTTATTCGCCACGCGGACAACGTAATGACGGTCTACTACAACGTCGCTGATGTTTCGGTATCTAAAGGCGCAAAAGTGTCGCGTAATCAAAGCATTGCGAAGGTTCCGAGCGAGAAGAACTTCGTGCATTTCGAAGTGCGCAAAGGGTTCGACATCGTCGACCCGATGCCGTTCCTGGAATAGCTCAGTTGAAATCGGACCTAGCCATGGGCCCGATCACGCCAAAGTTCTCAGATGGTCTTGAACGGCCTTTAAAACTTCATTGGGGCGCTCTTCGACAAGAAAGTGGCCCGCGTCTATCACCTGTCCTGTTGCGTTCGGGAACCATGATGTCCAAGCCTCAACCGGGTTTAAATGATGGTCGACTGCGCCTTTGCTGCCCCAGAGGACAAGACAGGGCATGTCTCGGGTCTCACCAAGGCTTGCGCGATCATGTTCCAGATCAACACTTGCCCCGGCCGCGTAGTCGCCGCACCAAGCCGCGATCACGCTGGGATTACGCGCGGCCCGCTCGTATTCCGCCTTTGCTTCTGGGCTGAACACATCAGACCCTGAGAGCCCAATCAGCGCAGACCTCATAAACATGACCGGATCACTGTTGATAAGGCGCTCGGGCATGCCTCCGGGTTGCGCAAGAAATGTCCAATGATAATAGCGCTTTGCAAGCCAATCATCCATCGTGCGCCAGACGTCGAGTGTCGGGATGATATCCATCAGTACTATGGATTTGACGGCCACGGGGTGATCAAAAGCCATCCGATGTGCGGTGCGCGCGCCACGGTCATGGGAGACGACGTGGAAGCTGGAATGCCCAAGACTGGCCATCAGTTTGACCATGTCCAGAGCCATCGCTCGGAATGTGAAGTCACCGTCCTTAGCAACGGAGTCCCCATAGCCGCGCAGATCCGCGGCAACGACGTGGTAGGTCTCGGCCAAAGTCTCAGCGATGGGATGCCACATCACATGGGTTTGCGGATAGCCGTGCAGCAACAGCACCGGAGCACCATCGCCTCCTACTCGGGCATGAATGATGGCGTTGCCCACGTCGGCTTTGATTTCACGAAACCCTTCGAACATCGCAATCCCCAAGCGTCCTAGATCTGAACACCCTTTCGGCCCGCCAGATCCGTAAAATACTGCCAAGCGACACGGCCAGAGCGTCCGCCGCGTGTGGCCTGCCACTCAATAGCTTCAGCCCTTAAGGTCTCGTCATCGATCTCGACACCATAGGCGTCCACATAGCCTTTGATCATCGCAAGGAACTCATCCTGATCGCAAGGGTGGAAACCGAGCCACAGACCAAAGCGATCTGACAGCGACACCTTTTCCTCAACCGCCTCCGATGGGTTGATCGCAGACCCACGCTCATTCTCGATCATATCGCGGGGCATAAGGTGACGCCGGTTCGACGTGGCATAGAACACCACATTGTCCGGCCGTCCCTCGATGCCGCCGTCCAGAACCGCCTTAAGGCTTTTATAGTGCTGGTCATCGTGGGAAAACGACAGGTCATCGCAAAACAGCAGGAACCGAGCCTTTGAACCGCGCAGGTGCTGCAACAAACGCGCCACGCTGGGTAGGTCTTCGCGTTGGAGTTCCACGATTTTCAACGCATGGCCTTGCGCGTTCACCTCGGCATGCACCGCCTTCACCAGTGAGGATTTCCCCATTCCCCGCGCGCCCCACAAAAGCGCGTTGTTGGCAGGGAAACCTTTGGCGAACCGCAGGGTATTTTCCAGCAAGGTATCACGCGAGCGATTGATCCCCACCAACAGCGAGAGATCTACCCGAGACACATCGGCCACAGGCTCCAGCCGTTCTGGATCCACATGCCAGACAAAGGCGTCGGCTGCGTCAAAATCCGGAGACGCAAGCGGCGCCGGAGAGATCCTCTCCAGCGCCGCTGCAATCCGTTCTAAAGGATCATTTGTCATTGTCTGCGTCGAGCTCGATGTCGGCTTCTTCTTCGTCGTCATAATAGCCCTCTTCGCGCAGCTTGGCTTCGCGGCGCTTTTCAACGCGGCTGACGAGGATGATCGACACTTCATAGAGGCCATAGACCACCACAAAGAGGATCACCTGAGAGATCACATCCGGAGGTGTCACCACAGCTGCAAGCGCCAGAATGCCGACAACCGCGTATTTCCGCACGTTACCAAGGCCTTCTGCCGACACCAGACCTGCCTGCCCCATAAGGGTCAGCAATACCGGCAGCTGGAAGCAGAGGCCGAAGGCCACGATCAGTTTCAGCGTGATATCCAGCGTCTCATTGACTTTACCCTGGAAGACAATCGCGATGCCGTCGTCTTTGATGGGCGCATCAATCGGCGCGCCTTCGACGAAGAAGGCAGAGACCAGAGAAGACGCATCCGCAAAGCCCAAGAAGAACTGCATCGCCAAGGGCGTTACGATGAAATGGGCAAAGGCTGCGCCAGAAATGAACAACACAGGCGAGGCAATCAAAAACGGCAAAAACGCTGATTTTTCATTGCGATAGAGGCCCGGCGCCACAAAGCGCCAGAGCTGATGCGCGATCACAGGGAAAGACAGACCAAGCCCCGCAACCATCGCCACGCGGACAAGGGTGAAGAAGTATTCCTGAGGTGCTGTATACTGCATCACCGGGTTTGGATCGCCCAGATTGCGCATGGTCTGCTCAATCGGTATTAGCAGGAAATCCAGCAGGTATTTGCCAAAGATAAAGCAAATGATGAAGCCCACAACAAAGGCAATCACCGAGCGGATCAGACGCGTCCGAAGTTCGGCCAGATGCTCGATCAACGGGGCGGAGCTGTCCTCCATGTCGTCTGTCGCAGTCATCTATGCGTCCTTATCGGTCTTTGCGGCCTCTTGGGCCTGCTTGGCCTGCACCGCTTCAAGCGCCTCTTGAGCGGCTTTGGCCTCGGCCTGTGCTTTCTCGGCGGCTTCGGCTGCGGCTTTCGCGCGGTTTTCCGCCTGACGTTTGGCCGTCGCGTCGTGGATCTTTTTCGCATCCTCGGCGCGTTTCGCGGCCAGTTTGCCGGTCTCGCTTTCGGGATCGAAATTCGCCGCCGCCTTGGCATGTTCCGCCAAAGCATCCGCAGCGCCCTTCACAGGGTTTGCGGCTGCTTTCAGCGTGTTGGTGATGTCTCCCATGCCGCTGTTATCGGCTGCCTGGTTCATCGCCGAGCTAAACTCGCGCCCCATAGCGCGGGCCTTGCCGACGAAATTCCCCACCCGGCGAAACAGAACTGGAAGATCCTTTGGGCCAACCACAATCAGCGCAACAAGGCCGATAATCAGCAGTTCGCCCATTCCGAAGTCAAACATCCGGCGCTCCTTTTCGCGCCAAAGTTAGGCGTCGTCTTTGGTCTTTTCAGACTCTGGGGTCACGTCTTTGGCGTCTTCGAGTTCCGCGTTCAACTCTTCGGTGCCCTCTTTGACACCGCGACGGAAGGAGGTGATGCCTTTGCCGACTTCGCCCATCAGAGACGAGATTTTGCCGCGGCCAAAAAGAACCAGAACGACGACGGCGATGAGCAGAACCTGCCATGGACCTAGGGACATTGTATTTCTCCTGTGAAGAGGCCTTGGTGCCTCGTTTCAACTTTCTGGGCCAATAGTTAGGCAGTGTTTCCGCCGGTTAAAAGCCCGAAAACACCAATTTTCATGGGTTTTGGCGGAAAATCGCGATGGGTTTTGTCAATAGGTTGTCAATTGACAGGTTTTTGTCAGTATGTGTCCGAAAGACGTAGCAGGAATCACCTATGAAACGGACCGAACGGCTCTATGCGCTGATAGAGATTCTCAAGGACGGAGAGTTGCATCGCGCCGAGGATTTGGCAGAGCGGTTCGGGGTCTCTTTGCGCACAATGTATCGTGACATGGACATGCTTGCAGCAAGCGGCATTCCGGTCGAGGGCGAGCGCGGTCGGGGCTATTCCGCGCGGGCTGCTATCACCCTGCCCCCGTTGAACCTCACGGAAGAAGAGTTGGATGTGCTCTTGGTCACATTGGCCGCTGCGGGTCAGTCGTCAGATGAGGCTTTGCGGACGGCGGCAGTCTCTTTGGCCGAAAAGATCGATGCGGTTCTGCCAGAGGATCATCGTGCCGCGCCCAAAGCGATGAATTTCGCGGCTTACCCCTTTGCTGAATCGGCCTATGCCTTTCAGCACCTTACCAACCTGCGCGGCGCGATCCGGGCGAAACAGCGCATCGCCATCACCACGGTGTCCGGCGCAGCGCATGATCTCAGGCCGCTTAAGCTCGATTACTGGGGCCGCGTCTGGAGCCTCACTGCTTGGGTCGAAGACCTCAGCGACTTTGGTACCTTTCGGGTCGATCAGATCGAGACCGTGCGTATTTTGCCAGGGCTTTTTGTGGATGAACCGGGCAAGACCCTCGCGGATCTGGATCGCCGCGCGTCATAGGCGGTTGAAAGTGGACACTGCCAGGAGGCTGGATTTCCTGCGAAATTCACTAAGGCCAAGCGCACCATCGGCCACGAGCATCGGATCCGCGATCACTTGCTTCAGCAGTGCCACGTCTTGCCACGTGCAATAGAGCGCGGCCCGCGCCGATTTGCTGATCTGAGACGACCGAACGGCCTGACGCCGCGCCAAAGCCTCTTGCGCCAGCGCCTGCACTGCTTCAACACGCCCATCCACCAAGGGGCGCCGTCCTTGGTTCTCCAGTTCGGGAATGGCTTGGAACCACCGCACCAAAGCATGAGCAAACGCAACATCACGCACGGCGGCTTCATCCGCCGCACCAAGCATCTGACACCCTGCCACCAACAGGTTGCCAGTGGTCTTGTCCAGATAGGTGCGAAACGCGGCCTCGTCCTCAAAGGGATCTTTATAGATATCCCACCGTCGCGCCTCGACCAGTGCGTCCAAGCTTTCCGCCGTCTCAGGCGTCAAAACCGCCGCCAAGGGCGTCACCACCTCATGCCGCCGCACCTGCACGCCGTCTCGGATTTCTTCCAACGCGTCACGCCACCATTGCAGACGCATCTCGGCAATCATGCTTTCCTGCGTCACCCAAGGCGCGCGGCTGACTTCGATGTTGAATGCAAAGAGTGGAAACAGCTTGGCCCGCGCGGCCACAGGCGCGGCCATGATCGCCACGAAACGATCCGCATCGCCCCGCTGCACCAGACCGGCGCAGGCGTTAATATCCGCCATCAGATTGCTCACACCGCAGTCGCGCCGTCGTGGACCAGCTTCCAGTTGATCGCATCCAAGAGCGCCTCAAAGGAGGCGTCGACTATGTTCGGGGACACGCCAACCGTCGACCAACGCCGCCCGTTGCTGTCTTCGCTGTCAATGATGACGCGCGTGACGGCCTCGGTGCCGCCCTGCGTGATGCGTACCTTAAAGTCCACGAGTTTCAGATCATCAATCACGGCCTGATAAGGGCCGAGGTCTTTGCCCAAGGCCTTAGACAGCGCGTTCACCGGACCACGGTCCGAGCCGCCCTCGTCCATAGATTCACTGACCGAGAGCTTCTTTTCGCCGCCGATTTTCACGACGACAACTGCCTCAGACAGGCTGACCATCTGATTATATTTGTTTTTGCGCCGCTCGACCGTGACCTTATAGCGTTTGACCTCAAAGAAGGTCGGCAGGCTGCCCAGTTCCTCGCGCGCCAACAGCTCAAAGCTCGCCTGCGCAGTATCAAAGCTATAACCCTGTGCTTCTTTGTCTTTGATCCGGTTGAGGATCCGCGCCAAGGCGGGATCGCCTTTTTCAACCGAGATCCCCGCGTCTGCCAAGCGTTTGATCAGATTGGACTGACCGGCCTGATTTGACATCGGGATGATGCGTTCGTTGCCGACCGATTGCGGGTCGACATGTTCATAGGTCGTGGGGTCTTTGAGGATGGCTGAGGCGTGCAGGCCTGCTTTATGGGCAAAGGCCGAAGCCCCCACAAAAGCCGCTTGTTTTTCGGGAATGCGGTTCAGAATATCATCCAGCATCCGGCTGACCCGCGTCAGTCCTTTCAGGCCTTCCTTGGTGACCTGTGTGTCATAAAGCGAGGCATAGGGCTCTTTGAGCATCAGGACAGGGATCAGCGTGGTCAGATTGGCGTTACCACAGCGTTCACCAAGACCATTCAGCGTGCCTTGCACCTGCCGTGCGCCTGCGTCGATGGCCGCCAGAGAATTCGCGATCGCCAGTTCGCAGTCATTATGCGTATGGATGCCCAGATGGGTTCCCGGGATGCCTGCTTCAATCACCGCCTTGGTCGCCGCATGCACCTCGGCAGGCATCGCGCCGCCATTTGTGTCGCAGAGCACAACCCAACGCGCGCCAGAGTCATAGGCGGCTTTTACGGCTTCGATGGCGTAACCCGGATTGGATTTATAGCCGTCAAAGAAATGCTCGGCGTCAAACATCGCTTCGCGCCCCTGCGCCACAATATGCGCCATGGATTTCGCGATGTTTTCGGTGTTTTCCGCCAATGAGATCCCAAGCGCCTTTTCCACGTGGAAGTCATGGCTTTTGCCGACCAGACACACCGACGGCGTGCCTGCATTCAAAACGGCGGCCAGAACGTCGTCGTTTTCGGCCGAGATCCCTGCCCGTTTGGTCATGCCAAAGGCTGTAAAGGTCGCGCGGGTTTCGGGGCGTTCGTCAAAAAAGGCGCTGTCGGTCGGGTTGGCGCCGGGCCAGCCGCCTTCGATAAAGTCTACACCTAGGTCATCAAGTGCCAGAGCGATCTGCTTTTTCTCGTCGGTCGAGAACTGCACGCCCTGGGTTTGCTGACCATCCCTGAGCGTTGTGTCGTAGAGGTAGAGGCGTTCTTTGGTCATCAGAGCGCCTCCAGTTTTGAAGCATCGAAATTCGGGCCCGGGACCAGTTTAACACCGGTTTTGCTCATGCGCACCTCTAGGCCCGCCTCCATGAATGCAGATTTCAAGCGGTCGACTTCCGAGAAGTCTTTGCTCTCCATTGCGGCCGTCCGCGCCTCAAACAGCTGTGTTTCAAAAGCCGATAGATCTACGTCAGGCCCCTGCGCCCAATCACCCAGATCATCCCCCAACAGACCCAACAACAGCCCCGAGGCAAGCAGTCCTGCCGCGTCCCCAGCACTGGCTAGCTTGTGCATCTCAGCCAAAGCGCCTGCCGTGTTCAAATCATCCGCAACAGCCGCCAAGACCGCTGGGGACGGGCTGGCGGCAGGCTCGATGCCTGCGGTCAGCCCACGCCACTTGCGCAGAGTATTCGCCGCCTCTTCGGCCTTCTTCGCGGTCCAATCCATCGGCTTGCGATAATGCGTGCTCAGGAACACAAACCGGATCACCTCCCCCGGCACGCCCTGTTCCAGCAAATCGCGCACGGTAAAGAAGTTGCCCAAGGACTTGGACATCTTCTTGCCCTCAACCTGCAGCATCTCGTTGTGCATCCAGACCCGCGCGAATTCGCCTTCGGGATGGGCGCAGCAGCTTTGGGCGACCTCGTTCTCATGATGGGGGAACTGCAGGTCATTGCCGCCGCCATGGATGTCGAAACTGTCGCCCAGAATTTCATAGGACATCGCCGAGCATTCGATATGCCAGCCCGGACGTCCGCGACCCCAAGGGCTGTCCCAGCCCGGAAGATCGTCGCTGGAAGGCTTCCACAGCACGAAATCCATAGGGTCTTCTTTGTATGGTGCAACCTCGACGCGCGCGCCTGCGATCATGTCATCCACCGAACGACCCGAGAGCTTGCCGTAATTTTCAAACTCCCGCACTCGAAACAGAGCATGACTGTCCTTGGCATAGGCATAGCCATCCGCGATCAGTTTCTCGATCATCTCGATCATCTGCGCGATATATTGCGTGGCGCGCGGCATGTGATCGGGCTCTAGCGCCCCAAGGGCTGCCATATCGCCCAGATACCAGCCAATGGTTTCCTCGGTGCGCTCGGCGATCAGCTCTTCGAGCGTGCCCTCAGCACCCGCCTCTTTGCGGGACAAGGCCGTCGCGTTGATCTTGTCATCCACGTCGGTGAAATTGCGCACATAGGTGACGTTCTCGGCCCCATAGACGTGGCTCATCAGGCGGTTGAGGATATCAAACACCACCACGGGGCGCGCATTGCCCAGATGGGCGCGGTCATAGACGGTGGGCCCACAGACATAGATGCTCACCCGATCCGGAATAATCGGCTCAAAGACCTCTTTCTTGCGGGTCTTAGAGTTATAGAGCTTGATCTCGGTCATAGTGTCCTCACACACGTCTTTCGCGTGGCGGGCTTAGCAACTTTATCAATGGTTTGAAATAGAAGAACGGCCCGCCAACACTGTTAGCAGGTAATGCAGCAAATAATGATGATGCTTTGGGTCTTCATACGCGCGACCATAGCAGCCGCGCGTAATGGGTCAAGCCTTGAGGGGTAATTCGGGGCGTGACCAACTTGGGCGCGCAAGAGACCGGTTGTGCGCGCCCGCGTTTCTGGGTCAGGCGTAGCTTACGACCTCATATTCAACACCGTCGGGTCCGTCGAAATAGAACCGCTCGCCCGGTTCATAGTCATAGTGGGAATGTGGCTTGAACCCGGCGGCCAGCACTTTGGCCTCAACCGCCTTCAAATCATTCACCACCACCCCAACGTGGTTGAGAGCGCCTTGCTCCGTGTATTTTTCGCTTGCCTGTCCAAGCGCTTTTGCCGGGCTGTACAAAGCCAGATAACTTTCGCGATCACCAACATGAACTGTGTATCCTTCGTCCATCGAGGCACCTTCCCAACGGATGTGCCAGTCAAAGATATCCATCAGGGCCTCAGCCGAGGCCTTCGCATCGCTGACCGTGATGTTGACGTGTTCGAGTTTCATCAAATGTCCTTTCCGCCTAAATCAACGTTGAAACCACATTAATTCTTCAAGTATACTTTAAGGCAATAGACAATTTTTTGAGTATTTACAGCAAGATGAAAAACCGTGGACTTACAATTGGGCAGATTGGCGAGCGCACGGGGCTCGCGACCTCTGCTATCCGCTACTACGAGGAGGAAGGGCTGGTGCATCCCTTTCGCACAGACGCGGGCCAGCGCAGGTTTGATCGGTCAGACATTCGCCGCCTGTCCTTTGTCATGATTGCCCAGAACCTCGGGTTTACGATTGCGCAGATCCGAGAGGTCTTGCGCGGCTTGCCCGAGGGACGCACGCCGTCCAAGGCCGATTGGGCGCGGATTTCGAAACGCTTTCGGCGCGATCTGGATCAACGCATCACCCAGATGGAGGCCCTGCGCGACAAGCTGGACGGCTGCATTGGGTGTGGCTGCCTGTCGATGAAGGCCTGCGCGCTTTATAACCCCGCCGACGGTATTCGCCGCAAAGGCACAGGTCCACGTTATCTGATGGGAGATTCTCCGGACTGAGCACGCCATGTGTTGACCTTTCGTTAAATTTCGATCCCATGGCGAGAGGTTTGATTCCGAGGAAGGCTGGGCTCAGATGAAACTTTCCAATCGCATTACGACGCTGAATGGCGGTGGCTCCAACGGCTGGGAGATCTTTGAGAAGGCGCGCGACATGATTGCGGCCGGAGAGCCTGTGACCATGCTGACGATTGGCGAGCATGACATCGGGACGTCGCGCGAGATCCTTGAGGCGATGCATCAGGCGGCTTTGGGCGGTCATACGGGCTATGCTGCCATCCCCGGCACACCTGCGTTGCGCGAAACCGTGGCGAAACGTGTTGAGGCGCGCACTGGCGTACCGACAACGTCAAAGAACGTCTTGATCGTGCCTGGCGGGCAATCGGGCCTGTTCGCGTCCCATTTTGCAGCTGTGAACCCCGGAGACCGCGCCCTGCATATTGACCCTTACTACGCCACCTACCCCGGCACCTTGCGCGCTGTGGGGGCTGAGCCTGTGGCCGTTCCAGCGCGCGCCGAGAACGGGTTTCAGCCCACCTACGAGGATATCGCGGCCAAGGCACAGGGCGCGACGTCTTTGTTGATCAACTCGCCCAACAACCCAACCGGCGCGGTTTACAGCCCAGAAACCCTCGCAGCCATCTCCAAAGCTTGTCAGGATTTCGACCTCTGGCTGATTTCTGATGAAGTCTACGAAACACAGGTCTGGGACGGAGAGCACATCAGCCCACGCAGCCTGCCCGGCATGGAAGAACGCACGATTGTGGTGAATTCTCTGTCCAAATCCCATGCGATGACCGGCAGCCGCATCGGTTGGATCGTGGCGCCTGAGGCGGTGATCTCTGAGCTGACGGAATTGGTGACCAATACAAACTACGGTGTGACTGGCTTTGTTCAGGACGCCGCGCAGTTTGCGTTGAACCAAGGCGATAGCCTCGAAAAAGCTGTGGCTGCCCCGTTCCTGCGCCGTCGCGGGATCGTGCAAAACCTTGTTGAAAACCAGAATGTTGCGCAATTGGTGCCTGCACAGGGCGCGATGTACGTGATGCTGGATGTTCGAGCGACCGGACTCTCGGGCAAGGACTTTGCAAACGGGTTGCTCGACGAAGAACTCATCGCCGTGATGCCGGGCGAAAGCTTTGGCCAAGCGGCTGCGGGCCATCTGCGCATTGCCTTGACGGTCGATGATGACCGTCTCGAGGATGCCATCGTGCGGCTTTTGGCCTATGCAAAGGCCCGCGTTTAAAGAGTTTTCCTTGATTTGTCGGGAAACGACGCCCAAGATGAGCCCATGTCGCTTTTGGCCAAGATCGGGTCCGATTTTGGCGTTTTTCATGCCTGAGGAGGAGCACATGAAAAACCGTCAGTGGAAAATCAATATCGTCGTGCGCACCATTGGTGGGCGCCGCGGTCGTGCTGCGCGGGGTCGCCCTACCCTTTGAATGAGCCAGACTTAAGCCATTCAAATACAGGGAAAACTCATGAACGATATCTCACCTCGCCGCTCTGGTGGACGCGCTGCGCGCCGCGCTAGCCGGGCCGCACCTTTGGACAAATCCTTGCGCCCCGTACGTCCTGGTATGGAAGGCGGATTTTATAAACCGCTCTCTGATCAGGACGTCGACCGCATCCACGAAGCCGCCCTGCGCGCTTTGGAGGAAATCGGTCTGTGCGATGCGCCCGAAAGCGGCGTCGCCTATCTGACGTCAGTCGGCTGTATCGCGGGGGACGACGGCCGCGTGCGCTTTCCGCGTCACGTGGTCGAAAAGGCGCTGGAAACCGCCTGCCGCGAAATCACACTTTATAGCCGTGATGGCGAGAACGACCTGAAACTCTCGGGCAATCGCGTGCATTTCGGCACCGCAGGCGCTGCGGTGAATATGGTGGATGTCGAGGGCCGCAACTATCGCGACTCCACCGTCCAAGACCTGCATGATGCGGCGAAAATCGTCGATACACTGGAAAATATCCATTTCCTTCAACGCCCTATGGTCTGTCGCGATATTCCCGACAACCGCGAGATGGATCTGAATACGATCTACGCGTCTTGTTCTGGCACGACCAAACACATCGGCACGTCCTTTACCGAACCCGACTTTGTCGATGACGCGCTCAAGATGCTGCACATGATCGCGGGCAGCGAAGAGGCCTGGCGCGCCAAGCCCTTCATGAGCAACTCGAATTGCTTTGTCGTGCCGCCGATGAAATTCGCCACCGAAGCCTGTCAGGTTATGGAAAAATGCATCGAAGGTGGAATGCCCGTGCTGCTTTTGTCCGCGGGCATGGCGGGTGCAACAGCGCCGTCTACTGTTGCAGGTGCCATCGTTCAGGCTGTCGCAGAATGCCTTGCCGGTCTCGTCTATGTGAACGCGATCAAGCCCGGCTATCCAGCGATTTTCGGCACCTGGCCCTTCGGTCTGGACCTGCGCACGGGCGCAATGACGGGTGGGTCTGGTGAACAGGCGCTTTTGACCGCAGGCTGTGCGCAGATGCATAATTTCTACGGCCTGCCCGGAGGCGCTGCGGCGGGTATGACCGACGCAAAACTGCCAGACATGCAGGCGGGATGGGAGCAGATGTGCTCCAACGTCCTTGCGGGCATCGCGGGTCTGAACATGGTCTATGAATCGGTTGGCATGCACGCGTCTTTGCTGGGCTTCTGCCACGAAAGCCTCATCCTCGGGGACGACATGATCGGCCACGCGCAGCGCGTCTTGCGTGGGATCGAGGTGGATGACGCGACGCTCGGCCTCGATCAGATGGCAGAGGTCTGTTTGGGCGGTCCGGGGCACTATCTGGGCACGGATGAAACGCTTAGTCGGATGGAAAAAGACTATGTTTATCCATCGCTTGGAGACCGCACTTCACCCAAAGAATGGGCGGAGATCGGGAAGCCTGATCTGAACAATAAGGCGATTGAGCGGAAGGAAGAGATCCTTGCAAAGCCGTCTAAGGCCGCGTTCCCGCCGGAGCTCGATGCCGCGCTGCGCGAAGCGTTCAAAATCCATCTACCGCCGCAGTAGAAAAGAAAATGGGGGGCCTTAGCCCCCCTTAAAAGTTTCGCCACTCAGACTCACTCTTTGTACCGCTCTGATTTTCTGCCTGCGGCCTGAGCGTCGCTTCGGAATGAACGCATCCACTCCAGAAATCGTGGCGGGATATACCCCCCGCCGAGGGTGTCGGATGGGCTAGAGCGCCCGTCCCCCGAGGTAGTCTTAGCTGCACCCAGACGTCGCGCCGCAGGTGTTGCATTTCATGCAGGTGCCGTTGCGCACCAGCGTGTAGTTGCCGCAGTCGCCACAAGGATCACCCTCGTAGCCTTGCATCTTGGCCTTGTCCCGCGCACTCATCGTTGGGGTGGCCGCTGCAACCGTAGTGGTTGCTTCGCCAACCTCTGGCACGAGGGTTTCCAGCGCGGCACTGGCATCCAACGCTTCCGTGCCGCCATTCAGAACCAACAACTCTTGCGGCATACGCTTGCGTAGGTAACCGGTTGAAGAAATCTGCTTCAGCACTTCCAAAGAGCGGTTCGCAGCTTCGCCGCTCATCTCTTTGATATTGCTGACACCTTCCTCTTCGCCACGACCCAGATCGTCAAAGGCCGGACCCTGCGGTTTCACATGCGCCAGATCGGTGCGGTCCAGATAAGACACGGCCAATTCGCGGAAGATATAGTCCAGAATAGAGGTCGCGTTCTTGATGCTGTCATTGCCCTGCACCATGCCCGCTGGCTCGAATTTGGTGAAGGTGAAGGCATCGACGAACTCTTCCAGAGGCACACCGTATTGCAGGCCAACCGACACCGCGATGGCGAAGTTGTTCATCATCGCCCGGAAGCCCGCGCCCTCTTTGTGCATGTCGATAAAGATCTCGCCCAAAGAGCCATCGGAGTATTCGCCGGTCCGCAGATAGACCTTGTGCCCACCAACGACTGCCTTTTGGGTATAGCCCTTGCGGCGTTCCGGCATCTTCTCGCGGCTTTTCGCCATGACTTCTTTGATGACGACTTTCTCGACGATCTTCTCGGCGATCACAGCGGCTTTTTGCTGTGGCGTACCGGATTCGAGGATCTCTTCGGCCTCTTCATCATCCTCAATCAGCGCCGCTGCGAGAGGTTGCGAGAGTTTGGAGCCATCGCGATAAAGCGCGTTTGCTTTGACACCCAAGGACCAGGACAGCTCATAAGCCTTCTGGCAATCCTCGATGGTGGCGTCATTCGGCATGTTGATCGTTTTAGAAATCGCGCCGGAGATGAACGACTGTGCTGCTGCCATCATAGTGATGTGGCTGTCCACAGACAAATAGCGTTTGCCCTTCTTGCCGCATGGGTTGGCGCAATCAAAGATGTGCAGATGCTCTTCTTTGAGGAACGGCGCGCCTTCCAAAGTCATGGTGCCGCACACGTGATCATTGACCGCGTCGATATCGGCTTTGCTGAAACCAAGGTGCCGCAGAAGGTTGAACTCTGGGTCCATCAGTTTTTCAGCAGGGACGCCGAGCGTCTTGGTGACAAACTCTTCGCCAAGGGTGAAGTGGTTGAAAACAAAGCGGATATCAAAGGCAGTCGCAAGCGACCCTTCGATTTTCGCCAGTTCCTCCGCGCCAAACCCATGACCAGCCAGCGTGGTCGGGTTGATCGCTGGCGCGTTGCCAAGGGATCCGTGACCGACTGCATAGGCGATGATTTCTTCGATCTCAGAGGATTTGTAGCCCAGCTTCGCCAGCGCATTCGGCACAGAGCGGTTGATGATCTTGAAATAACCGCCGCCTGCGAGCTTCTTAAACTTCACCAGCGCAAAGTCAGGCTCGATGCCGGTCGTGTCACAATCCATGACCAGACCGATGGTGCCGGTCGGCGCGATCACAGAGACCTGCGCGTTGCGGTAGCCGTGTTTCTCACCCAGCGCCAGCGCCTCGTCCCAGCTGTCCATCGCCAGTTGGCCCAGCGTGTCATCAGGGATATTCGCCAGATCCAGAGCGACTGGTTTCACTTCCAGTGCCTCATAGCCGTCGGTCGCCCCATAGGCCGCGTTGCGGTGGTTGCGGATGACGCGCAGCATGTGGTCTGCGTTTTTGGCGTGGCCCGGGAATGGCCCCAGCTCTTTCGCCATTTCCGCCGAAGTCGCATAGGACACACCAGTCATCACCGCGGTCAGCGCAGCGCCAAGGGCGCGGCCTTCGTCGCTGTCATAACCATAGCCCATGTTCATCAAGAGGCCGCCGATGTTCGCATAGCCCAGACCCAAAGTGCGGAAGTCGTAAGAGCGCTGCGCGATCTCTTTGGATGGGAACTGCGCCATCATCACAGAGATTTCCAGCGTCACGGTCCACAGGCGGGTTGCGTGGACGTAATCGTCGGACTGGAATTCGCCGTCTTTCAAGAACGTCAGCAGGTTCATAGACGCCAGGTTACAGGCCGTGTCATCCAGGAACATATATTCAGAACAAGGGTTTGAGCCCCGGATCTCACCGTCTTCTGGGCAGGTGTGCCATGCGTTGACCGTGTCGTGGAACTGGATGCCCGGGTCAGCACAGGCCCATGCGGCGTGGCCGACTTGTTCCCACAGATCGCGCGCTTTGATGGTCTTCGCGACCGTGCCGTCGGTGCGGCGGATCAGCTCCCAATCTTTGTCCTCGCGCACAGCTTTCAGGAAGCTGTCGGTGACGCGGATCGAGTTGTTAGAGTTCTGGCCCGAGACAGAGGCATAGGCCTCGGAATCCCAATCAGTGTTATAGGTCGGGAACTCGATGCTCTCGTAGCCCTGACGCGCGTAATCCAGCACGCGCTTGACATAAGTCTCTGGGATCGCGACTTTTTTCGCGCCACGGATCGCGCTCTTCAGCTGATCGTTTTTCTTTGGATCAACCGCGTCCTCGCTGCTGCCGTCCCAGCCCCGGATCGCCGCGAAGATGTCGTTCAGCTTGGCTTCGTGCATTTTGGAACCGGCCACGATGGACGCGACTTTCTGTTCCTCTTTGACTTTCCAGTTGATGAATTCCTCAACGTCCGGGTGGTCCGCATCACAGATCACCATCTTGGCCGCCCGACGGGTGGTCCCGCCAGACTTAATCGCGCCCGCTGCACGGTCGCCGATTTTCAAGAAGCCCATCAGGCCCGATGACTTACCACCGCCAGACAGTGCCTCGCCCTCGCCACGCAGGCCAGAGAAGTTGGTGCCGGTGCCGGAGCCATATTTGAACAGACGCGCTTCACGCACCCAGAGATCCATGATGCCGCCGTCATTTACCAGATCGTCAGACACAGACTGGATAAAGCAGGCATGCGGCTGTGGATGCTCATAGGACGACTTTGACTTTGTCAGCTTGCCCGTCTTGTAGTCCACATAATGGTGCCCCTGCGCAGGACCGTCGATGCCATAGGCCCAATGCAGTCCGGTGTTAAACCACTGCGGAGAGTTCGGTGCGGCGCGCTGTGTCGCCAGCATATGGCGCATCTCGTCAAAATAGGCGCGTGCGTCTTCTTCGGTGGTGAAATAGCCACCCTTCCAGCCCCAATAGGCCCAGGCGCCAGCCAGACGGTCAAAAACCTGCTTGGACGAGGTCTCGCCCCCCATTTCCGCGCCTTCAGCGGGAACAGAGCGCCACAGAAACTCTGGAACGCCCTTTTCTTTGACCTTTTTAAGCTTCGACGGAACACCCGCTTTACGGAAGTATTTCTGCGCAATCACGTCGGAGCCCACTTGGCTCCAGCTGGTTGGTACTTCGACATCATCCAGTTTGAAGACGATGGATCCGTCCGGATTTCGGATCTCGGATGTGGTGGTTAAAAACTCCAGATCCGCATATGCGTCTTGTCCTGCTGTGGTGAACCGTCTTTGAATTTGCATCGTCGCCCCTTAGTCCCGATCCTGCTGCCCAATCTCAAAAGCGGATGCAAACCTACATGTGTCGGGGTCTTCTCGAAGTCACAACGTCCCTGTCCGCTCAAAGCCTTAGCCGAGCGATGCCGGGCTTCTGCCCAGTCTTGATCATGTTATGTCTACCGCGGCCCCGAGTGCACAATATCTAGTGTCCGCCTTATCCGCCCACACAATCTGGCGTATGGAGCCCTATGGGGTCAACGCTTTTATTTGATTAAAAACGCCAAAAATTGTGTTGACCAAATTCCGATTCTGGGCGGTGTGCTAGATTCTGTAGCGGGGCAAAGACAGGCTGTGGATAACTCACAATTCAAGCGCATCGCCGAAGCCCTTATAAAATAACAAAAATTGTAGATATCCCCAAAGCAACGCACAAAAAACACAATATCTAGGGGTTAACGGGCGATTAACACAAGATGTGCGATATTTTTTCGAGGCCGCGAAATTCAACCTTTGCGCGAACGGAAATCTCATACGTTCAGGAGCCCCTGCCCAAAAAGCAGCCCCCAGAACAGGTCAAAATCGCGGCTAAATTAACCGCGCTTTTAACGTTGTCTCTGAGAGAGAAGTGGTCGGGGCGGCGAGATTCGAACTCACGACCCCCTGTACCCAAAACAGGTGCGCTACCAGACTGCGCTACGCCCCGGACCGTGGAGTGGTCTTTAAATGTAGCTCTCGGGAATGAAAAGCGAAAAACTGCATTTCAGTGCGATTTTTTTGCGCGGCTTTGATTTTCATTCGCTATCGCGACAGGGCCAAACCGCAAGATGCTGAAGAACAGATGGGTGGCGCAGCTCTGAGCCCACCGTAATACCGATTGCGCGCGCCAGGCCCCCATTGATTTCCAAAACATAGCGCGCAGGCACATCGCTTGAGATCGAGGTCAGATCGCGCGGAATCGCCCGTTCGTGGATTTTGACCACGCGGCCTGTCTCGTCCAGAAAGATCATATCCAGAGGGATCAACGTGTTCTTCATCCAGAACGACACAACCCGCGTCTGGTGATACACAAAGAGCATGCCCGCACTCATGGGCATCTCGAGGCGATGCATCAATCCCCTCTGGCGCTCGATCGCATCGTCCGCCACTTCGACGTTAAAGCGAACCTCGCCCCAATCGCCACGCAATTGGGCCGTGTCGACACGACAGTCGGTTGCGGCCGAAACCGCGCTAAAAAGCCCCATTGAGAGAACAAAGCCGCCAAAAAGAGAGGTCCGGCGAACAGGCATGGCCTACTTCAGAACCGCTTCCCATGCGCAGATCTGCATGGCCATTTTGCCGCGCTGACCATCCATCACACGGATGGCAAGCGCTTCGCCCGGTTGCAATTCGCTTAGACCGGAGCGGCGCAGCACTTCGACATGCACAAAGACGTCGTCGGAATTGCCAAAGATATTGGCAAAACCAAAGCCCTTGCTTTTGTCGAACCATTTGACGCGCGCAGGAGTCAAAGGGTGTTTTTCGATGTCTTCATCAGAAAGCTCTTCGAAATCCGCCAAAGTATTGGCAGGCGCACCTGCTGGGGGTGTGATCGATAGGATCTCTGTCGCCTGCACACCGCGCGCGGTTTCCTGCAAAACCAACTCTACGTTGGCGGATTCAGCGATCGAACTCTGTCCGAAATTTCGTAGAACGTTTGCGTGCAAGAGAATATCCGGCCCGCCCTCATCAGCGACGACGAACCCGAATCCTTTCACCGGATCGAACCATTTTACCTGCCCCGTAACGCGACGGGCGGCAGAATCTTGCATGACATCAGCCCTATAGTTTTTCCAAGCTCACCCCCATGAGCCGGTGATACAATGACGCTAAATGTCAGACCTATCAAGTATGATTTAAGCAATCGTGGAAAGAATTTCCACAAGCGCATAAATTACGGGTTCAACCGGGCAACGCTCCACGGAGAGTCTTGATCTTTCCGCGTCCAACGGAAGCGATCATGCAATCGAAACGCGCCATCCGCCCAGAATTCAACTTCAATCGGCGTGATGCGATAACCGCCCCAGAATTCGGGGCGCTTGGGGTTTGTCCCTAATTTCAAAGACAATTTCGCGGACTCCGCGAGCAACTCGGCCCGCGATCCCAGCGGCTGAGATTGTTTGCTGGCCCAGGCTCCGATCCGGCTTTTGAGAGAACGGGACGCGAAATAGTCATCCGCCTGAGGTCCGGATTCCCTGCTGACATGTCCACGTACGCGGATTTGCCGACGCAGGGATTTCCAATGCATCACAAAAGCAGCCTTCTCGGCGCTGTCGAGCTCTTGGGCCTTTGCTGACCCGTAGTTGGTGTAAAACACAAAGGCCGCATCTTCGATGTCTTTCAGCAAAACCATACGCGCATTGGGCATACCGCTTGCATCAACCGTCGACAGGGCGATGGCGTTGGGATCATTCACCTCACTTGTTTCGGCCTCAGACAGCCATTGGCGCGCCAGTTCAAACGGGTTGTCTCCGGCAAAAATACCTGTGCGGTCACTCATTTCGGTGGCTCCTTGACCTAGCGTCGGGTTTTACGGCGCATGTGCAACTCCCTGCCCTTGAAGCAGGCTGGCTGATCGCCTAAAGGATCATATAAAAGCGAATTAGGGACGGAGTAGTCCGAATGTCAAATAATCTGATGGCGGGCAAGCGCGGTTTGATCATGGGCTTGGCCAATGACAAATCCATTGCCTGGGGTATTGCCAAGGCTCTGGCAGATGCAGGCGCCGAGATGGCGTTCTCTTATATGGGCGAAGCGTTCAAGAAACGCGTTGCACCACTGGCCGAGCAGTTGAACGTCGACACGCTGATTGATTGTGACGTGTCCGACCCCGCTTCTGTGGATGCGGCTTTCTCCGAGATCGAAGCGAAATGGGGTAAGATCGACTTTCTGGTTCACGCCATTGGCTTTTCCGACAAGAACGAGCTGCGCGGGCGTTATGTAGACACCAGCCGCGACAACTTCCTTATGACAATGGACATCAGCTGCTACAGCTTTACCTCAGTCATGCAGCGTGCAGAGAAGCTGATGACGGATGGTGGCTCTGCTCTGACCTTGACTTATTACGGTGCCGAGCAGGTGATGCCGCATTATAACGTAATGGGTGTTGCGAAAGCGGCTCTGGAAGCTTCTGTGAAATATCTGGCCGAGGATTTGGGCAAAGACGGAATTCGCGTCAATGCGATCTCTGCAGGTCCAATCAAAACACTGGCCGCTTCAGGGATTGGTGACTTCCGCTATATTCTGAAATGGAACGAGCTGAACTCGCCACTGCGTCGCAATGTGACGATCGAGGATGTGGGCAATTCCGCGCTTTATCTGCTGAGCGATCTGGGCTCGGGCGTCACAGGCGAGAACCTGCATGTGGATGCAGGCTATCACGTGGTTGGTATGAAGGCCGTAGATGCCCCAGATATCGACGCGGTGACTGGCCGTAAGTAAGCGCCACCACGTCCGAAATTTTCAGGCCCGAGAGACCCCTCTCGGGCCTTTTCTTTTAGTCGGAAACTTTTAAAGTTTCCGACATCGATTTCTTTTAAAGAAATCGCGATATTTCGGAGCGCCCATGGAATTCACCCATATCATCGCCTTTAACGCCACGCTTTTGGCGGCCATCCTCAGCCCCGGCCCTGCCATGCTCATGTCGATCCGGGCGAGCCTCTCTGGCGGGTTTCGTCAGGGTTTCACTGTCGGGCTTGGCCTAGCCGTCATGGCGGCCACATGGACAGCACTGGCGCTTTTGGGGCTTGATGGGATCTTCACCCTCTTTCCATGGGCCTACCTGACCCTAAAAATCGCGGGTGCGCTCTATTTGATCTGGATCGCGGTGCAAACCTGGCGCAATGCGCGCACCCCGCTGAACCCCGAGGGCACGACGGCCACGCAAGGGAAATCTTTTCTCTCTGGCCTATCCGTGAACCTCGCAAACCCCAAATCCGTGCTTTTTGCCTCGGCCGTCCTTCTCGTGATCTTTCCTCAAGACATCACGCTGGTTGACAAAGCCTTTGTGGTCCTGAACCACCTGATCGTTGAAATCATCTGCTACGCGGGCTTCGCCCTTCTCCTCTCAACCCCCGCCGCGCGCGACAGCTACTTGCGTGCCAAGACAGTCATGGACCGGATCGCGGCGGGCGTCATGGGCGCTTTGGGCGTCAGGCTCTTGCTGGACAGGTAGCCGCTAAAATTAACCAAACGGGCAAATTGTAATTTCCGAGACAAGCCGCTAACACAGATCAAACGGCCATTTGGCCCAAGGGGATATCTAAGAGGCTTCACATGAACGATCGTCTGCCACACGAAAAAGGCTTTCACATCAGCTGGGACCAGATCCACCGCGATTCTCGCGCTTTGGCCTGGCGTTTGGACGGCAAAGGCCCGGATGACGGCGCCTGGCGCGCGATTGTGGCGATCACCCGTGGCGGCATGGCCCCGGCGATGATCGTAGCGCGCGAACTCGACGTACGAGTGGTCGATACGATCTCTGTGAAATCCTACCACTCTGGCGGCGGCAAAGCCGATCAACGTCGTGAGGCAGAGGTGCTGAAAGCGCCAGACGCGGACCTCATGGGCGATGGCGAAGGCATTTTGATCATCGACGATCTGGTGGATTCCGGCAAAACACTGGAACTGGTGCGCGAGACCTATCCAAAGGCGCATTTCGCGACCGTCTATGCGAAACCACAGGGTGAACCGCAGGTGGACACCTTCATCACCGGCGTCTCGCAAGACACTTGGATCTTCTTCCCATGGGATATGGCGCTGCAATACGTCCAGCCCTACCGCGGCGCGGACTGATCAGCGATGAGCGGGCTCATAACACGCACCAAAGCCACCTTCGCCCCGCCCGTTATGGAGGCGCGCCGTTGGCTGGAAGGCGTTAGCTTTAGCGAAGAGCACCCGCTCCTTAACGTCAGCCAAGCCGCCCCGGTCGATCCACCTCCGCTCCCGCTCCGCGAATTCCTCGCCGAAACTGCGCTGAATGTGCCCGACGCACATCTATATGGCCCAGTTCTGGGCCTGCCTGAGCTGCGCCACGAGGTCGCCTCGCAATGGAGCGCCGCCTATCAAGGCGAGATCCGCGACACGCAAGTCGCCATCACCTCAGGCTGCAACCAAGCCTTTGCTGCGGCGATCACGGCAATCTGCTCTGAAGCAGATGAGGTGATCCTGCCAACCCCTTGGTATTTCAACCATAAAATGTGGCTGGACATGTTGGGCATCAACAGCATTCCGCTCGCCACCGATGGCGCGCTTTTGCCTGATCCAGAGCACGCGAAAGCGCTGATCACCGACAAAACCAGCGCCATTGCCTTGGTCACACCAAACAATCCCGGCGGTGTGGAATACCCGCCAGAGCTGGTCCGCGCCTTCTTTGAGCTCGCGAAAGCCCATGGGCTGAAACTCATCGTGGATGAAACCTACCGCGACTTTGATTCCCGCACCGGAGCCCCGCATGATCTGTTCCAAGATCCCGACTGGGATCAAACGCTGATCCAGCTCTATTCCTTTTCCAAAGCCTACCGCCTGACCGGCCACCGCGTTGGCGCGATGCTCAGCTCCGAGGCGCTCTTGGCAGAGGCTGAGAAATTCCTCGACACGGTCGCGATTTGCCCCAACCAACTCGGCCAGCACGCAGCGCTTTGGGGCATGCAAAATCTTGGCGACTGGGTCGCAGGCGAACGGCTTGAGATCCTCGATCGCCGCGCCGCTATCGAAGACTATTTCCACAAGATCGCTGACACAGGCTGGGAGCTCATGGGTGTGGGCGCCTATTTCGCCTATGTGAAGCACCCGTTTGACATGCGCTCAGACCAGCTTGCGCAGAAGATGGTCAAAGACATCCACGTCCTCGCCCTGCCCGGCACGATGTTCATGCCCGACAGCGATCCTTCGGGTGGGCAGCAAATGCGCATCGCCTTCGCCAATGTGGCGCGTCCCGATATCAAAGTCTTGTTCGCCCGCATGAGCACGCTTTCCGCCGGATAACACAGGGTTTAACACCGAAACCGCCCTGCCCCCTTGCCCCTGCCCGACGGGCGTCGTAGACATCTGCGAAGCATAGAAAAACCGCGCCAATAAGGGGGCCGCATGTCTCAGAAATCTTCGATCTCAAACAAGCTTGTCTGGGTTCTGATGGGGCTTTTGATCCTCAGCCTTGGCGGCTTTGGCATCACCAACCTCGGCGGCACGATCAACAACGTCGGCACTGTGGACGGTAAACCCATTGCCGTAACCACCTACTCGCGCGCTGTGCAGCAGGAGCTCACCAACCTGTCCCAGCAAACCGGCCAGCAAATCACCTTTCAGCAGGCACAGCTTTTTGGTCTGAATCAGCAGGTTTTGGGCCGCCTTGTCACGCAACGTGCTCTGGATGCCGAGGCAGAACGTTTGGGTCTGTCGATTGGTGACGAAAATGTGCGTGACGAATTGCTTAGCATCCCGGCCTTCCAGGGTCTGGACGGAAACTTTGACCGTGAAGCCTATGCCTTCACGCTCGACAGTGCCGGTCTTAACGAAGGTGAGTTTGAACAGAGCCTGCGCGAAGGGGCCGCAACCACCCTCCTGCAAACCGCTGTGACGGCGGGCGTTCAGATGCCGGCAACCTATGCCGACACCATCCTCAGCTATCTCGGTGAAACCCGTGATTTCACGATGGCAGTTCTGACCGAGGCCAATCTGCCAGAGCCCGTGGCCGCACCGGATGAGGCCGCCCTGCAGGCCTATTACGACGCCAACACAGATCAATTCCTGCGTCCCGCCACCCGCGACATCACCTACGCTTGGCTGACGCCTGATATGATCCTCGACACGGTCGAAGTCGATGAAACTGCCGTGCGCGCGCTCTATGATGATCGCTCCGCGCAGTATAACCAACCCGAACGCCGCTTGGTCGAACGTCTGGTCATGGGATCCACCGAGGCGGCCCAAGCGGCCATCGACGCCATCGCAGCAGGCACCGAGAGCTTTGAGGCAACCGTTGAGGCCCGCGGCCTGAGCCTTGCGGATGTAGATCTGGGTGATGTCACCAAAGAGAGCCTTGGCGCAGCGGGCGATGTAGTCTTCGGCGCGGCCTCCGGCCAAACCGTTGGTCCTGTAGATACGGATCTTGGTCCAGCCATTTACCGCATCAACGGCATCCTGAACGCGCAATCCACTTCTTTTGAGGACGCGCAAGCCGAGCTGCGCGCGGAGCTGGCAGGCGACCGCGCCCGCCGTGTGATTGATGCGCAGATCAACGACATCGACGACCTTCTCGCTGGTGGCGCGACTATCGAAGAACTCGCGACAGAAACCGAAATGCAAGTTGCCACAATCAACTGGCACGCAGGATTGTCCGAAGGCATCGCCGGTTACGAAGAATTCCGCGCACAGGCGGTCCAAGTCACCGAAAGCGACTTTCCGGCGATCGAAAACCTTGCAGACGGTGGTATCTTTGCGATCCGTTTGGATGGTGAAACCGAGGCCTCTCCGGCCCCGTTTGTCGACGCGAAAGCCGACGTCGAAGCCGCATGGCGCGCGCAGGCCGTTGGCGATGCACTGCAGTCCTTGGCAACCGATTATGTGTCTCAGATGGCCGCGGGTGCTGACATCATCTCTCTTGGCGTGACTGTGCTGCAGGAAACCGACATCGCCCGTGGTGATTTCATTCCAGACGTGCCTGCAACGCTGGTTGAAACCGTCTTTGGCATGGATCTCGGCGGCGTTGCGACCGTCGCGGGTGGCCAGAGCGTCGCTGTGGTGGAACTTGACGCCATCAACGCTGCCGATCTGGCGGAGGGCGAGGCAGACAGCCTGCGCGGCATTCTGACGACGCAGGTCAATCAGACTTTCGCGCAAGAAATCCTGAACGCCTACAGCACGCAAATCCGCCTGAATGCGGATGTTCAAATCGACCAAAACGCCGTGAACGCTGTTCACAGCCATTTGCAATAAGGTAAGGGCCACCTCTTGGCACTGATCACGACTTTCGACGACTTCGCCAAAGGCTATGAGGCGGGTCAAAACCAGATCGTCTATGCGCGACTGGCGGCAGATCTGGACACACCTGTGTCCCTGATGCTGAAACTGACGGGCGCGCAGAAAGATGCGTTTATGCTGGAATCTGTCACCGGCGGAGAAGTCCGCGGGCGCTATTCCATCATCGGCATGAAGCCGGATCTGATCTGGAAATGTCACGGCACAACAAGCCGCCTGAACCGTCAGGCACGCTTTGATGGCGAGGCCTTTGAGGATCAGGCGGGCGACCCTCTGGCCAATCTTCGCGACCTGATTGCCGAGAGCAAAATCAATTTGCCCGATGATCTGCCACAGGCCTCAGCAGGGCTCTTTGGCTATCTGGGCTATGACATGATCCGTCTGGTCGAGCATCTGCCCAATATCAACCCTGATCCCTTGGGATTGCCTGACGCCTGCATGATGCGCCCCTCTGTGGTGGCTGTTCTAGACGGCGTCAAAGGCGAGGTCACCGTGGTGTCTCCGGCTTGGGTATCCGAGGGCGTGAGCGCTAAGGCCGCCTATGCGCAGGCCGCTGAGCGCGTGATGGATGCCATGCGCGATCTGGAACGCGCCATGCCGCAAGCGAGCCGAGATCTGGGCTCTGAGGCGACGGTCGGCGAGCCGGTCAGCAACTTCAGCAAAGAGGGCTATATGGCCGCGGTGGAGAAGGCCAAAGACTATATCAAAGCGGGCGACATCTTTCAGGTCGTGCCCGCGCAACGCTGGACACATGATTTCCCGCAGGCGCCGTTTTCCCTGTATCGCAGCCTGCGCCGCACGAACCCCAGCCCCTTCATGTTCTATTTCAACTTCGGCCCCTATCAGGTCGTCGGAGCAAGCCCCGAGATCCTCGTGCGGGTCTTTGGCAATGAGGTGACCATTCGCCCCATCGCAGGCACGCGCCCACGTGGTGCAACACCCGAGGAAGATCGTGCCAATGAGGCGGATCTTTTGGCGGACAAAAAAGAGCTAGCAGAACATCTGATGCTGCTCGATCTGGGCCGCAACGACGTCGGACGCGTGGCCAAAATCGGTACTGTGAAACCGACCGAAGAGTTCATCATCGAACGCTATAGCCACGTGATGCATATTGTCTCGAACGTGGTCGGAGAGCTGCATGAAGACCAAGATGCGCTAAGCGCGTTCTTCGCGGGTATGCCAGCGGGCACCGTGTCAGGCGCCCCCAAGGTGCGCGCGATGGAGATCATCGACGAGCTGGAACCTGAGAAACGTGGCATCTACGGCGGTGGCGTTGGCTATTTCAGTGCAGGCGGCGATATGGACATGTGTATCGCGCTCAGGACCGCGATTGTGAAAGACCAGAAGCTCTATATTCAAGCAGGTGGCGGCGTGGTCTATGACAGCGATCCAGAAGCCGAGTTTATGGAAACCGTCCATAAATCCAACGCGATCCGGCGGGCTGCGGCGGATGCTGGGCGCTTTGAAGGATCGGGCAACTCATAGAATCGATTTCTTTAAAAGAAATCGACGACGGAAACTTTCAAAGTTTCCGTCTCATCCTTCGGTCTGCGCGCGCAACAAGGTCGAGGCCGGTGCCAACGCGACCGTCGAGGCGCGATCCGCCAAGGTCCAGACCGCCAGAGCCGCCAGCGTATCTTGGCGCAAGTGGCCCAACATCAAAACACCATCCTCTTGGCGCGCCTTAAACGCCGCCTGATCCAAGAACCGGCGCATCACGACCTCGGTCTGGCCCTTGCTGTCGATATCGCGAAAGACAGTCACTGACGGTACGCCGTCGCGCGCCGCCATTTTCTGCGCCGTATTCAGCCCCTTGGGCCGCATCACCAAGCCATGGCCAGAAGCTCTGACAAAAGAAATCACCTGATCTGAAACTTCGCGGCTTTCCTGCAGACCAGTCGCTGCGCCTTCAAGAATGGCAACACTTTCCGGCAGATTCGCCAGACCCGTGGCAAGATTGACCTCGACATCTTCGGGCTTGGCACCCTCTGGCAGATCCAAAACCGCAAGCACCTCAAGCCCCATAGAGCGGAACATGCGCGCACGCTCCACCGCATTAGAGGCCGCCGGGTTTACTGCAATGCTCAGAGGAAACGGAAACTCGCGCAGGATGCTCAGATCCAGATCGCTTTTGCCCTCGTCAATCAGAACGACCGACAGGATTGGCCGCGAGTTGATGCGTTCAAACTTTGCAGCGAACTGCACCAGCGGGCTAGAGTCGCCTACCCCCGCCGCATCCGCCGCAACCTGCGATGACCCAACAGTGGGCAAACGGGTCGACGTCAACTGCGGAAAGGCTTCGTCGAGATCAGTGGCAGGTTGCAAAAGGGACGTCTGAACGTCTTCTTCTTCAGAGCGTCCTGACGCAGGAACGCCCAGATCTGTAGGCGTGGGATTTGCACGAGTGGTCTCGATGGGGACGTTGATCGTGGTCGGCGCACTCGGCGATTCAGAAACTGAGGGGGCGGCCAAGGTTGCCGTTTCCGTGGTTGCGACCTGAGGGCGCTGCACCGGCCTCAACGTGATTTCTGGTGTATCGCTCTCGGCTTCGGGCGTTTGAATGGCATTCGCCTGAGGTGTCGGGAAGACGGGTTCCAGGGCTGTCACAGCAACGGCAGAGGCCTCGTCCACGATCGGATCGCCATCCACGACAACGACGTCCGACGGCGTTGGTCGGGGCGCTGAGGCGCGATCTGCGTCCGGCACACCTTCCCCATCGGACTGAGCAGGCGCGGCCGCAACTGTATCGGTTGCAAGAGGCGCATCGGCCTCTGAGGGCGTGGCAAGACCGGGCTGCACGCTGGCACGCGGTTCCGCCACAGCCTGCGTGGCTTCACTTTCCAGTTCAATCCGCGCAGGCAAAGGCGACACGAGAGACACCACGCCCGCAAAGACAAGACCAATGGCCCCGCCACCCAGAAATCCGACCAAAATCCCGCGTATCATGCGCTTACGTCCTTCGTGCCTCTGTTTTTTGGCCCTTCGGCCGTTTTTTTGGATAAGCAGCTGCCCCGCCCCTTGACCCTTGGGGTCAAGCCTGACCATGTATACCGCGACCGGGCGGGATCTTCCTACCCCGATCTTAAGAAACTTTGTAACCGGGCCGTATCATGCTGCTTTTGATCGATAACTACGACAGTTTTACCTACAATCTTGTGCACTATTTGGGCGAACTTGGCGCCGACGTACAAGTTTGGCGGAACGACGCGATCAATACACAAGAAGCGATGGCGATGAATCCTGCAGGGATTCTCTTGTCCCCTGGGCCTTGCACGCCGAATGAAGCGGGCATCTGCCTGTCTTTGGTTGAGGCTGCGGCAGAGACCGGAACGCCATTGATGGGCGTTTGCTTGGGGCACCAGTCCATCGGTCAGGCCTTTGGCGGCAATGTCGTGCGCTGCCATGAGATCGTGCATGGCAAGATGGGTAAGATGCATCACACAGGCAAAGGGGTGTTTGCGGGGCTGCCGACGCCGTTTGACGCGACACGCTATCACTCGCTGGTCGTTGACCGGGAAACCCTGCCATACAGCCTTGAAATCACAGCAGAGCTTGAGGACGGCACCATCATGGGGCTTCAGCACCGAGAGTTACCAATTCAAGGCGTGCAATTCCACCCTGAATCAATTGCCTCGGAACACGGCCACGCGCTGTTGAAGAATTTCCTCGACATGATGAAGGTGCCGGCATGAGCGACGCGCTAAAACCTCTGATCAATGCCGCCGCCAATGGCCCTTTGAGCCAAGAGCAGGCGGAAGCCGCGTTTGAAGTACTGTTCAACGGTGAAGCCACGCCCAGCCAGATCGGCGGCCTTCTGATGGCGCTGCGCACGCGTGGAGAAACTGTGGACGAATATGCTGCCGCGGCTGCTGTGATGCGCGCGAAATGCAAAGCTGTGAAAGCTCCTAAGGGCGCGATGGACATCGTTGGCACCGGCGGAGACGGCAAACATACGTTGAATATCTCCACGGCTACGGCCTTTGTTGTTGCCGGTGCTGGCGTGCCGGTTGCGAAACATGGCAACCGGAATTTGACCTCAAAATCAGGGACGTCTGATTTGCAGGGCCAGATGGGCATCAATGTGATGGTCGGCCCAGAGGTTGTTGAGAAGGCGCTGAATGAGGCCGGTATCGGCTTTATGATGGCCCCGATGCACCATCCGGCGATTGCGCATGTGATGCCAACGCGGACAGAACTCGGCACACGGACAATCTTTAATATTCTCGGCCCTCTAACCAATCCCGCGGGCGCGAAACGCCAATTGACCGGAGCTTTCACCAAGGATCTGATCCGCCCGATGGCGGAGACCCTGGGGCGTTTGGGCAGTGAGAAAGCCTGGCTTGTGCATGGCTCGGACGGCACGGATGAACTGACCATCACGGGCGTCAGCTGGGTTTCGGCGCTAGAGACAGATGGCTCAGTGAAGGATTTCGAACTCCACCCCGAAGAGGCAGGCCTACCGGTGCATCCCTTTGAGGCCATCGTCGGCGGCACGCCCGAAGAGAACGCCACCGCTTTCCGAACGCTTTTGGCGGGTGAAGCGAGCGCCTATCGAGACGCGGTATTGTTGAATGCCGCCTCTGCTTTGCTGGTGGCCGATGCGGTCAGTGATCTGAAAGAAGGCGTTGCCAAGGCCGCCGAAAGCATTGACAGCGGCGCTGCGAAATCCAAGGTTGAAGCCCTAGCGCGGATCACATCCGAGGCTGCCTGATGGGCGTCTCGGTCGGGCCCTCCGGTTCCTCTTCGATCCCTAAGGCATGGGCGCATCTACCGTTCTTTTCGGAACGATATCAATCAATTGAAGCGACAATCGCCGCAGATCCGCGAGATATCTTGCCGCCCGCACCCCAGCGTTTTGCGGCCCTCGCGGCTTGCGCGCCGGATGCGGTGCGCGTGGTGATCCTCGGCCAAGACCCATACCCGACGCCCGGCCACGCGCATGGTCTGTCGTTTTCCGTCGAACCTGACGTGGGCCCCCTGCCCCGCAGCCTCAACAATATCTACAAAGAGATGGTCGACGACCTCGGCCAAGCCCCTCGAACCGGAGACCTCCGCCCCTGGGCCGCCCAAGGCGTGCTTTTGCTGAACACCGTGCTCTCGGTCCCCGCAGGCGAGGCCAACGGCCACAAAGACCTCGGCTGGCAGCAACTCGCCCATGAGGTCCTCTCGGAAGTCTCACAAAAACCAACCGCCTTTGTCCTCTGGGGCAAACAGGCGCAGGCCCTCTCAAAACACATTCACCCGGGCGATCATCTGATGATAGAGACCGCCCACCCCTCTCCTTTGTCCGCCCGCCGTGGGTTCTTTGGATCAAAGCCCTTTTCACGGATCAACGACTGGCTTAGGAACCAAGGTGAACAAGAGATCAATTGGACGCACGCATGACCGACACTGTTCTGGATAAAATCAAGGCCTATAAGCTCGAAGAGGTCGCCGCCGACAAAAAGGCGAAATCTCTGGCCGATGTCGAGGAAGCTGCGCGCGCCGCAAGCCCCGTGCGCGGATTTGAGCGCGCGCTGTTCAAAGCATCCCGCCAAGGCTATGGCCTGATTGCCGAAGTCAAAAAGGCCAGCCCTTCCAAGGGCTTGATCCGCGCGGATTTTGATCCCGAAGACATCGCCGAAGCCTATGAAGCGGGCGGCGCGACCTGTCTGTCTGTCCTGACCGACACGCCGTCGTTCCAGGGTGCAAAAGAGTTCCTGACCATGGCGCGCGACGCAACCGACCTGCCCGCACTGCGCAAGGACTTCATGTATGACACCTATCAGGTGGCTGAGGCGCGCGCTTTGGGGGCCGACTGTATCCTGATCATCATGGCCTCGGTCAGCGATGCGCAGGCCGCGGAACTCGAAGCTGCCGCTTTTGAATGGAAGATGGATGTTCTGATCGAAGTCCACGACGGCGAGGAACTCGACCGCGCGATGTCGCTGAAATCCCCGCTGCTGGGCATCAACAACCGCAATCTCAAAACTTTTGAAACCACGCTCGACACCACGCGCACCCTAGCCCCTCGCGTGCCAAAGGATCGGCTTGTGGTCTGTGAAAGCGGGCTCTTCACGCCCGAAGACCTGGCCGAGATGTCCAAGGTCAACGCCCGCACATTCCTGATCGGCGAGAGCCTCATGCGTCAGGACGATGTGACGGCCGCGACCCAAAAGCTGCTCGCGAACCCAGCCCCCGCCGGAGCGTGACCCATGTCTGATCCAAAGCTCAGCCATTTCGACGCCAAGGGCGAGGCCCATATGGTCGACGTCAGCGAAAAACCGGTGACCTCGCGTGTCGCGACGGCTGAGGGCTATGTCAAAATGGCCCGCCAAAGCTTTGATATCGTTTCAGAAGGTCGCGCCAAGAAGGGCGACGTTTTGGCCGTCGCGCAGCTTGCGGGCATCATGGGCGCCAAACAATGCGCCACGCTGATACCGCTGTGTCACCCGCTGCCGATCACCAAAGTCTCGGTTGATCTCACATTGGATGAGACCCTGCCCGGGGTCCGCATCGAGGCGACCGTGAAAACCACCGGCCAGACCGGTGTCGAGATGGAGGCGCTGACCGCCGTCAATGTCGCAGCGCTCACCGTCTATGACATGGTCAAAGCGGTCGACAAGGCGATGGAGATCGGCGGCATTCGCGTGATCCTCAAGGACGGCGGCAAATCCGGCCGCTATCAGGCCGAATGATCACCGTCCCCGAGGCGCTCGCGCATCTTTTCGCACTGGCCAAGCCGCTTGAGGCGGAGTCCGTGCCTTTGGCGCAGGCCAATGGCCGCGTGCTGGCCGCCCCTGTGGCCGCGCGCCGCGATCAGCCACCGTTTTCGTCCTCGGCTATGGATGGCTATGCGGTGAAGAACGCCGAGGTCACCGAAGGCGCGACGTTTCAGGTGATCGGGGAATCTGCGGCGGGCCATGGGTTTGAGGGTACCGTCGAAACCGGCCAAGCCGTTCGGATCTTTACCGGCGCGCCTGTGCCTGAAGGTGCGGATCGCATTGTCATCCAAGAGGACGTGACACCTGACGGGGACGTCATCACTCTGGGTGAGGACTTAGACCAAGCGAAATACGTACGTGCCAAGGGCAGTGATTTCAAAGACGGTCAAACCATTGACGCCCCACGCCTTTTGCGCCCCACCGATATCGCTCTGATGGCCGCGATTAACATCGCCGAGGTCCCAGTCACTCGCCGCCCGCGCGTCGCCATCATGTCCACCGGAGACGAGCTGGTCATGCCCGGAGACAACCCCGGCTCAGATCAAATCATCGCGTCCAACTCCTTCGGCCTGCAGGCGATGCTGCGCGATATGGGCTGCGAGGCGCGTCTTTTGCCAATCGCGCGCGACACGGAGGCGAGTCTGCGCGCGGCCTTTTCACATTGTGACGACGTGGATCTGGTCATCACCATCGGCGGGGCCTCGGTCGGAGACCACGACCTTGTGGGCAAAGTCGCAGGTGATCTGGGCATGGAACGCAGTTTCTACAAGATCGCCATGCGCCCTGGAAAACCCCTGATGGCGGGTCGGCTTGCCTCGGGTGCCATGATGATCGGCCTGCCCGGCAACCCCGTGTCGGCCATGGTTTGTGGCACGGTCTTTGCCGCCCCTGTGATCCGCGCGATGCTTGGGCTTGGCGCGGCCGCTCAGCCCGCGCTGACGGCCCCTCTGGCGCATGACATCGCGGCCAACGGGATCCGTGAGCACTACATGCGCGCACGTATTGAAAATGGCGAACTAACCGTATTTGACCGTCAAGACAGCGCGCTTTTGACAGTGCTTTCTGACGCCAACGCCTTGGCGATCCGTCCTGTCAAAGATCCGGCGCGAAAGGCCGGGGACATCCTGCACTATATCCCGATTTGACCGCCTAAAACCGGAACAAATCCAAAACGGTTGACACAAAACGTGAACACATATAGAACAAACGCAAATCTTTAGGGTTTTCGGAGGCGAGCAGATGCTGACCAAGAAACAACGAGACTTGCTGGAGTTCATCCACAAACGGCTGCAACGCGATGGCGTGCCGCCCAGTTTTGACGAAATGAAAGACGCGCTTGATCTGCGGTCAAAATCGGGCATTCACCGTCTGATTACAGCCTTGGAAGAACGCGGTTTTATCCGCCGCCTCGCCCACCGCGCCCGCGCGATTGAGATTGTGAAATTTCCTGACGACATGGCCCCCGCTGGCTTTACGCCTCAGGTGATTGACGGCGGCAAGCCGGAACCCAAGATGCCTGAAATGCCCAAGGGGCTTGCGGCGATGGAACTGCCGATCATGGGCAAGATCGCCGCCGGTGTGCCGATTGAAGCGATCAGCCATGTGCATGATCACGTGGCGGTACCGGGCTCGATGCTCTCGTCTAACGGCAAGCATTTCGCCCTTGAGGTCAAAGGCGACTCGATGATCGATGCGGGCATCAATGATGGCGATGTGGTGATCATCAAAGATTCGGCTGTGGCTCAGGATGGCGACATCGTGGTGGCTCTGATCGAAGAGGAAGAGGCCACGCTGAAAACCTATAAACGCCAAGGCAGCAATATTGCGCTTGAGGCCGCGAACCCCGCTTATGAAACCCGTGTTTTGCCGGATCATAAGGTGCGCGTTCAGGGCAAGTTGGTCGGATTGATCCGCAGCTACTGAGCCTGCCCGGGCGGTGACCACAGGCGTGTGCCGCGGGTCTCTGCCACTGACACGAATTTCAAACTGTCCCCACGGACATAGATGGCCAAAGCTCCGGTTTTGGCCATTGTTTTTGGGGTGATAACGCGACACGGGAGTGAATGCCGCAGCTCTTCGGAAGCGATGAGGATATCCGAAGAGCGACACGCAACCCTCTGATCTGATTTCACTTTCCCGGGCTTCACCCAGATCGCATGGCCATCCAGATACGCGAAGGCAGCGTCTTTGTGTCCATCCTCACGACGCTCAAACGCCCCCTGTTGATCCACGACATCCCCGTCATTCTCCAGCCAGACACGCACAGCGAACCCCTGCCCGCGAGATTTATTGACGGTCCGGCCCGCCTCCGTCATCACCCCAACCACAGCACTGCTTTCATCGATCAAGACATCGGGCCGCTCAACCGCAACCCAAAGCCAGCCTCCAAGAGCCAATGGGACCAATCCAAACGACCTCAATCGCCCGACCCACAGCATCACAAACAGCGCACCCAGCGTGATCAGCGGCAAGACTACTCCCGGCGGCGCGACAACGGCCCTTCGCGCGCCGTCTAAGTCTGCGAAAAACGCGGCCACCCAAAGGATCCATTGCAACCCCCAGCCCATGACCGCGAGGGCGACCCCCTCAAGCCCCAAAGGTGCCAAACAAAACGCCACCACAGCCGCAGGCATCACCACAGCCCCCATGATCGGCACCGCAAGCAGGTTCGCAGGCAAACCATAGGCTGCATAGCCATGGAAATGCGCCCCCGCGAAAGGCGCGGTCGCTGCCCCTGCCACAAAGGATGTCAAACACAGCGCCAGGATAGGCTTAAGCCATCCCGGCACTGGCCAACCCGACGGAGACCTGAGTACCCCAAAGACCCAGACCAGAGCCGTGGTTGCAGCAAAAGACATGTGAAACCCTGGCGACAAGAGGCTTTCGGGGCGTAAAGCCAACACAATCAGAGCGGCAATCGCGACCGACCGCATCGAAATCGCGCGACGGTCGAGCATCACAGCAACCAAAGCGACCGCAGCCATCACGAAGGCCCGTTCTGTCGCAATGCTTGCGCCGGACAAAGCCAAATAGGCTGCCGCGGCCAATAATGCGCCGCCTGCCGCGTATTTTTTGACCTGAACATGCAGGGCGACATAGGGCCACAAAGCCATGACCGACCGCAAACCCGCGAAAACGACGCCGACCAACAAGCCCATATGCAGGCCTGATATTGCCAAGAGATGCGCGAGATTCGTTGTGCGCAGATGCTCGGTTGTGCTTTGGCGCAAATGGCTGCGATCCCCAGTTGTGATGGCTGCCGCAACCGCGCCGACGTCGCCGCTCAGATGTTTTCGTATCCCCTCGGACAGCGCAAATCGCACAGACGAAGTGGACAGGCCATCTGGAGGAGGCGTGATCTCACGAGGCAGCGCGCGTGTATAGCCAAGCGCCCCAAGGCTTTGAAACCAGGCATGTCTTTGAAAGTCAAAGCCTCCGGGTTCCACCGGCCCAGCCGGCGGCGCAAGGCGTGCCTTCATCTTGATACGCTGCAACGGTAGTGGCCGAAACCCCTCTGCCTTGCCATGCAAGGACACCCGCACCCGTTCAGGAGGCGCCCGCGCGCCCAGATCCCACATTGCAACCTGATCCAATGTCACACGCAGCGCATCAGATGACGAGCGATCAATGTCGATCACCCGCCCGGCAACAAGCCCATTGTAAGGCAGATCCAAGCGCGGCGCGGCGGCCTCATGGGCGCGCCATGTGGCGAGGGTGAAACCAGCGATAACAAGCGTCAGCGCTATCGGGATCGCCATAAATCCACTTCGGTCGAGTGCCGCCCAGATCAACAGCGGTATCGCAAGCGCCAAGAGGCCAAAAACCAAAGCCTGATCCGGTTCAAACCGGATCGAAAAATAGAGCCCGATCCCCAGTGCCAAAAACACCGGACACCAATGAAACAGATGCCCGCTTTGCCCCCTAAGCGTTCTTTCCAAAAACAGGGCAATCCGGAGCACTTGTTCTGCCCTCCTCTGAGCGATAGACAGGCCTCGAAAAATCTATGCCACTCTTGGTTACTGAAGGGTAAACCGCCTATGTCCACCGTCGTCACCCGCTTCGCCCCCTCTCCGACCGGCTTTCTGCATATCGGCGGCGCGCGCACTGCGCTGTTTAACTGGCTTTATGCGCGCGGGCGTGGCGGCAAGTTCCTGTTGCGGATTGAGGACACGGACCGCGCGCGCTCGACCCCTGAGGCGACGGATGCGATCCTGCAGGGCATGGCGTGGCTGGGGCTGGATCACGATGGCGATGTGATCAGCCAGTTTGAACGTGCGGATCGTCATGCCGAAGTGGCACTACAGCTTTTGGCCGAGGGCAAGGCCTATAAATGTTTTGCGACACAGGACGAGATTCAGGCCTTCCGTGACAAAGCCAAAGAAGAAGGCAAATCCACGCTTTATCGCAGCCCTTGGCGTGATGCGGATGCAGCCAGCCATCCGGATGCGCCATATGTGGTGCGGATCAAAGCTCCTCAGGACGGCACGACGGTGATCCGTGACGAAGTTCAGGGTGATGTGAAAATCGCCAATGAACAGTTGGATGACATGATCCTGCTGCGCTCTGATGGCACGCCGGTTTATATGCTGGCCGTCGTTGTGGATGACCACGACATGGGCGTGACTCATGTAATCCGGGGTGACGATCACCTCAATAACGCCGCGCGTCAAATGATGATCTATGAAGCCATGGGCTGGGATCTGCCGACCTATGCGCATATCCCGCTGATCTTTGGCCCGGATGGTAAGAAACTGTCCAAACGCCACGGCGCGACTGGTGCGGAAGAGTACCAAAAGATGGGCTATCCGGCGGCCGGCATGCGAAACTATCTGGCGCGACTGGGCTGGAGCCACGGCGATGACGAATTCTTTACCGATGCACAGGCCAAAGAGTGGTTTGATCTGGGTGGGATTGGCAAATCGCCAGCGCGGTTTGACTTCAAAAAGCTGGAAAACATCTGCGGTCAACATATTGCCGCGAGCGACGATGCCGCACTGCTGCATGAATTGGTTGATTTTCAACACGTTATGGGTGTGCAACCCTTTGACGCAGCGACAACCGAATTACTACAGGTGGGCATGTACTGTTTGAAAGAACGCGCCAAAACCTTCCCGGAACTCCTTGAAAAAGCTCACTTTATTACGGCACAGCGCCCGCTTCAGCCAGATGAGAAGGCATCAAAAAATCTTGATGATGTATCCCGTGGTATACTGAAAGAATTGACGCCGCAGCTGCAAAATGCTAGCTGGACGCGAGACGGACTTGAGGCAGTCACCAGTTCTTTTGCTGAGGCGAAGGAAATCAAATTCGGCAAGATGGCGGGCCCACTAAGGGCGGCTTTGGCCGGACGCGCGGTGACCCCAAGTGTTTTTGATATGATGCTCGTGTTGGGGCCGGACGAATCCATCGCTCGGTTGCAAGACGCGGCAGCAGACTAGGGCAAGGTCAACGACCCTTGCTTTGACGTAAAAGAGCCCCGGGCGTCTTCGCCCAGGAGCCCACCGAGGAAGGGAAAATTATGACCGACAGCACAAAATCCGCGACGCTGACTATTGGAGATGCGTCTTACGACCTGCCGATCTTCTCGCCAACTGCGGGACCCGATGTTCTTGATATCCGTAAGCTTTATGGCCAAGCGGGCGTCTTCACCTATGACCCAGGTTTCACCTCGACAGCATCCTGTGATTCCACCATCACCTATATTGATGGCGGCAAAGGCGAGCTGTTGCACCGTGGCTACCCGATCGACCAACTGGCGGGTAAATCCCATTACCTAGAGGTCTGCTATCTGCTGCTCTACGGTGAGCTGCCGTCTGCCGCAGAGCTTGAGAAATTCGAAAGCACCATCACCCGCCACACCATGCTGCACGAGCAGATGGTGAACTTCTTCCGCGGTTTCCGTCGTGACGCGCACCCAATGGCGATTATGACCGGTGTCGCTGGTGCAATGTCTGCCTTCTATCATGACTCCACCGACATCACCGACCCGCGCCAGCGCGAGATCGCGTCCCACCGTCTGATCGCAAAGATGCCAACTATTGCGGCATGGGCTTATAAATATTCGATCGGCCAGCCGTTCATCTATCCACGCAACGATCTGGATTACGCGTCCAACTTCCTGCACATGTGCTTTGCCGTTCCTGCCGAGGAATATAACGTCGATCCGATCCTGAGCCGCGCGATGGACCGTATCTTTACACTGCACGCGGACCACGAACAGAACGCATCGACCTCGACCGTGCGTCTGGCGTCCTCTTCTGGCGCGAACCCGTTTGCCTGTATTGCGGCAGGTATCGCATGCCTCTGGGGCCCTGCCCATGGTGGTGCGAACCAGGCGTGTCTGGAAATGCTGAAAGAGATCGGCACTCCGGATCGTATCCCTGAGTTCATTGCGCGCGCGAAAGACAAGAACGATCCGTTCCGTCTGATGGGCTTTGGCCACCGCGTTTACAAAAACTTCGACCCACGTGCGACCGTGATGAAACAGTCCGCAGACGAAGTGCTGGACCTGCTGGGCGTCGAAAACAACCCGATCCTCGCAACTGCGAAAGAGCTGGAACAAGCAGCCCTTGCCGATCCATATTTCGCAGAGAAGAAACTCTTCCCGAATGTGGACTTCTATTCCGGCATTATCCTGGAGGCGATGGGCTTCCCGACCTCGATGTTCACGCCGATTTTCGCGCTGAGCCGCACTGTGGGCTGGGTCAGCCAGTGGAAAGAAATGATCGCGGATCCACAGAACAAGATCGGTCGCCCTCGCCAATTGTATCTCGGCGAAACCGAGCGCGACTACACCGATATCGAAGACCGGTAAGTCCAAATCACAACACTCTGAAAGGCCGTGCAGTCCGCGCGGCCTTTTTTGTTGAGGCGTTGGCGTAAGTCTGATTGTTTGGCCTTGGGTCCGCAGTTCACCCAGGCGTCGCCAGCCTTTTCGGCCAAGCTAAACCTGTGAGCTACACAACGGCACTTTCACTTTCGTGCAGTTGGCAAGGGCGACCACCACCTCGGTTCCGAGACGCACGTGTCTGAAGGATGCTGTTATGGCTCAAGACCTCACGCCGCTTTACATTGCGGATTTATCTACATTTACCAAAACCTTGCGAAAATCTTTGGACGGTGCGCCCGTGCCCGGACATGCGCAATTCATGAGCCTTGTGGCGCGGGCCGCGGGCTTTAAGAACACCCAACACCTTAAGGCCCAGCAACCTGAACCGCGTGGCCTTAGCAAAGACACGCAACGTGCTTTGCGCTTTATGGACGCCGAGGGCCGTATGTCAGGCTGGCCACGTCGCACTCAGGTTCAGGCACTATGTTTGTGGGCTATCTGGCGGTTTCTGCCTGCCAAACAGGATCTGACAGAGAAAGACGTGAATGAGGTTCTAAAAGCCCGCGCCACCTTTGGCGATCACGTTCAGATCCGGCGCTCTTTGATCGAGAACGGTTTGATGAAACGAACGATCGACGGTGCAGTCTATCGGCGTATTGAACGCAAACCAACAGAGGAAGCTCAGCTCTTTCTCCGTGCCCTCATGCAACGCTAAACAAAAAAGGCCGCTCCAGCGACGGCCTTTTCAAACGGAAACTTTGAAAGTTTCCGACGTCGATTTCTTTCAAAGAAATCGCGTCATCGCCCCTCAAAAACCGCCGGGCGTTTTTCAAAGAACGCGACAGAGCCTTCTTGGAAATCACGAGATTTTCCGCATTTACCCTGCAGTTTCGCTTCAAGAGCCAATTGTTCTTCCAATGTATTTCCCCAAGTCGCGCGAAACGCCTGCTTGAGTGCGCGATACGCGCCACTTGGCCCTGCCCCCAGATGCGCGGCCCGTGCTTTCCAATGGGCCTCAAAGGCGTCGTCAGCCACGGCCTCCCAAATCAGCCCCCAGTCATCCGCCTGTTTGGCAGAGATCTTATCCGCAAAGAGAGCAGCCCCCATGGCCTTGGCCGTGCCCGCCAGACGCGGCATCATATAGGTACCACCAGCATCGGGGATCAAACCAATCCGCGAAAAAGCCTGCAGGAAATATGCGCTGTCCGCGGCGATCACCACGTCGCAGATCAAAGCAAGGTTTGCCCCGGCCCCCGCCGCAGCGCCATGTACGGCCGCAATCGTAGGAACTTCGCAATCCACAATCGCACGCAGCATCGGAGTGTATTCATCGCGTAGCACGCGCTCAAGATCCATCGTCGCGATAGATCCCTGACCGCCCAGATCCTGGCCTGCGCAAAACCCTTTGCCTGCTCCGGTGATCACCAGCGCCCGCGCCCCAAGGCTTTCATGGTTTTGTGAAACGTCGCGCACAGCATGCGTAATTTCGGCCCGCATCTGCCCATTCAGGGCGTTCATCTTGTCAGGCCGGTTGAGCGTTATCAGCGCATAGCCGTCTTGGACACTGAACTCGATCTCTTGATATTCCATAAAAAGGCCTTCCCGCTTAACGTTTGGCCTCAAAATAAGAAGAGTTTGGCGGTTGTGAAGAGCAACCGCGCGTCATTCCTTCAAGATTTCATCCAAGCGCTGCTTTTCATCCGCACTTAGGGCACGAAAGCCCGGTGTGCTGGCGCGGCTGCGGCGACGCACATAGCCAAAGCCCAGCCCCAAAGCGATCAAAAGCATCACAGGTCCCGCCATCCACAGAACCAAATTCGCGCCATCGGCCCGCGGGTTCAGCAGCACATATTCCCCGTAGCGATGAACCACAAAGGCGAGGACTTCGTCATCCGCGTCGCCTTCCATGATACGTTCCCGCACCAAAAGGCGCAGATCTCGGGCGACCTCTGCATTACTTTCATCAATGCTCTCATTGCGACAGACCAGACAGCGCAACTCCTGCGACAAAGACCGCGCGCGCGCCTCAAGGCCTGGATCGGTCAGAACTTCGTCAGGTTCCACGGCATAGAGCGGTGTGGCAAAGAGCCAGAGCAGGAAAATCAGACGTTTCATTCCGCAGGCACCGCCTTGGTCTTGCGCGCGCCAGAGGCCACGCGATAGCGGCGGTCAAAGAGGCTCGCCAGACCGCCTAAAGACATCAGAATACAGCCCAGCCAAATCCAATTGGTCAAAGGCTTGATATAGCTGCGCACCGTATAGCCGCCGTCGTCCTGCGGGTCTCCGAGCACCACATAGATGTCGCGCAGGAAGCGGTAATCAATCGCCGCCTCAGTCGTGGGCATACGCGCCACCGGGTAGATGCGTTTCTCAGGGTGCAGCACAGTGACCTCATTTCCGTTGCGCGTCACGCGCACGGTGCCGGTGGTTGCGAGATAGTTCGGGCCTTCGATGTCATGGACCTCTTCCAGCACCATTTCATAAGCCCCGACAGAGAACTGCTCGCCCAGTTGCACAACGCGAATGTCTTCAACTTCCCATGCAGTCAGCCCCGCAATCCCAAACATGGTGATCCCAAGCCCGCCATGAGCAATCGCCTTGCCCCAATCTGCACCGGGCAAATTGCGTAAACGACGCAGCCGCGCGTTGCGGTCTCCTCGCCCTGTACGCGTCCAAAGATCAAAGATCGCGCCAAAGACCATCCAGCTTGCCAGCAACAGCCCGATGGGCCCCAGCAGCGTTCTCTCCGTCTGCATGGCCCAGACAAGACCAGCCAATGCGATGGCGAGAACCAAAGCAGGCACCAGAGGCCGCGAAATGCGCCCGAGCTTACCCCGCTTCCAAGGCGTCATCGCCCCAATCGGCAAGAGCGCCCCAAGGGCCACCATAAAGGGCGTGAAAGCCATGTTAAAGAACGGAGGCCCAACCGAGAGTTTGCGATCAAAGAACAGCTCAGCCACCAAAGGCCAGATCGTGCCGATAAATACCACGAAACAGGCCACAGCCAAGAGAATGTTGTTCACCACGAGCATGCCTTCCCGGCTGACCATGCCAAAGACGCCCTTGGCTTCAAGCACGGCGGCGCGGGCCGCGAAGAGCGTCAGAGCGCCTCCCAAGAAGACCGCCAGAATGATAAGGATAAAGACGCCCCGCTCGGGATCATTGGCGAAGGCATGCACAGAGGTCAAAACGCCAGACCGCACGATAAACGTCCCAATCAGGCTGAATCCAAAAGCCAGGATTGCCAGGAGGATCGTCCAGGCTTTCAAGCTTTCACGCTTCTCAACAACAATGGCGGAATGCAACAACGCCGCCGCCAAAAGCCAAGGCATGAAAGACGCGTTTTCCACCGGATCCCAGAACCAGAACCCGCCCCAACCCAGCTCGTAATAGGCCCACCAGGACCCAAGCGCGATACCGATGGTTAGGAAAATCCAAGCGGCCAAAGTCCAAGGCCGAACCCACCGCGCCCAAGCCGCGTCCACGCGGCCTTCGATCAAGGCAGCAACGGCAAAAGAAAACGCCATCGAAAGCCCCACATAGCCCAGATACAAAAACGGCGGGTGCAGCGCGAGGCCCACGTCCTGCAACAACGGGTTCAGGTCTTGGCCATTAAAGGGAACCATCTCCATGCGGACAAACGGGTTTGAGGTCAGCAGCATGAATGCAAAGAAAGCCACGGCGATTGAGGCCTGAACCGCCAAGGCGCGGGCTTTCAACGTCGGCGGCAGGTTGCCCCCAAACCACGCCAGACAGGCCCCAAACAGAGTCAGGATCAGAACCCACAGCAATAGCGAGCCCTCGTGGTTCCCCCAAACGCCAGAAATCTTGTAGATCATCGGCTTGAGTGTATGCGAGTTCGCGTAAACCAATCGCACCGAGAAATCGCTGACCACAAAGGCATAGGTGAGCGCGGCAAAGGCCGCAGCCGTCAGCACGAATTGCAGCATCGCTGCGGTGTCGCCCATGGCCATCCAGCCGCTCCAACGCTTGTGCGCGCCGATAAGGGGGACGATGGATTGCACCACAGCCGTGACGGCTGCGAGAATCAAAGCGAAGTGGCCGAGTTCTACTATCATGGGCCAGATATAGAACCCGCCGAAGCCCGCGCCAATTCAAATTCCCGACAAGGGCGCAGATGTCGCGCGACCGATTGGCACGTTAGCTTTGGGAGCGTTTCCAGTCTGCAAGGGCTGGATTTATCTCGTGGTCTGGGGTGTGGTTCTCAACCGCAAGCCTTTCGATCTGTGAAATCGCGTCCACAACCTGTGCGGATTGCGCCAACCCCTGCGCTATATCACGTTGAAATTGCTGCCCTTTCGCCTGATGCCGCGCACCGAAATAAAAGCTGACGACAACGCCTAGTAACCACCACAGCGGCTCAGGCACCAGGGCAATTCCCTGCATCCGCGCGGCAAACCAAAGCGGATCCACCATGGTTGCGACAAAGAGACCGATGCAGCCCAAAGCCATCAAAGGCCGCGGCAAACGGTTGATCCCATCCATAACACGATCAAACCCGCCGCGGTTGGTTTGCCGAAATTCTCCGCCAAACTGCGCCAAGGTTGCGCCCCGCAGATCATGCTCCCTGGCGGCGCCCTTCTCGGCGTTCTGACGAAACACCTCGGCGGTCTCGGCCACCACATTGCGGCCTCCGCCAAACACAAGATCCAAGATCCGCCCCACTACGCCCATGTCGCCACCGGACGGTCAAATTCACGCGGGCTCAGGTGATAGCGCGGCGAGATGAACTCCTCGGCCCGTTTGATCCAGCCGCCCTTTTTGCCCGCCTTAGTCCGCGCGAATTTGCGCAGTTTTGGCGTCTCATCCGCGATCCGAAAATAATAGTTCCGCCGTGCGATCCCATAAGCATCCGCCAGATGATCCGGCGCAAGGGCGGCGGCTGCCTCACAGGCCTCAAGCGTTTGCGGACCAATGCCCCCGTCCACCGACACCGCCTGTCCCATATCATTGAGCAGACGCTGCAGAATACGCACGGCATTCCCACCCGCGTTAACATACATGTCAAAAACCGAGGCCTGCAGCACCGGAGGGAGTTCGTTGATCCGAAGGGCCTCGAAATAGTCGCGCACAAAGATCTCGACCGCCTGCGCTTGGGTCAGAGCCTTGACGTCACGGGTCGTGACCTGCCCGTCTCCGTCCAGATCTAGCCCGAGACGTCGCATCGTGCCGATGGTCACCCCGTATTTCGTGGCCCCGCCGGGGTCATCGGGGTCGTTCACATAGCCGCCTTCGCGACCCACGATCTCTTTGGCAATTTGTCTGACGTCCATGGCCACCTCGCAATTTAATTTGCAAGGAGCCTGCGCCTCAGACCCTAATCCGGCATAAGCCACCCGCGCGTCGCATTCGCAACGCGCTTAGCTGTCTTCACCTTTGTAAACGCCCTGTTCTTTCAGAGCATCCACGACCTCTTTGGGCATATAGGTCTCATCGTGTTTCGCAAGAATTTCAGAGGCTTGAAAGACGCCGTCAATGTAGCGGCCCTGCCCGACCATACCTTGGTTTTCCGCAAATAGATCCGGCAGCACGCCCGCAAAACTCACAGGCACTGACGCCCCGCCATCGGTTACAGAAAACGTAACCGTATCACCCTGACCGCGCACCAGCGTGCCTTCTTCGACCAGCCCGCCAATACGGAACACCTCATTGGGTGCAGGAGGTTCTTCGACCACCTGACTGGGCGAGCGGAAAAAGTTAATCCCATCCCGCATCGCGTAGCCAATCAAGCCCGTCGAGACCACCAAAGCCACCATAGCGGCGATGATGATCTGAATGCGTCTCTGTTTTTTGAGGCCCTTCATGCGGCCCTCCTGCGCTGGTTTACGGGAAGCACGGCGCGAGCATCAGCCCGGCGGTCTCCGCCTCTCCTAGCATAAGATTGGCGTTCTGAACCGCTTGTCCAGAGGAGCCCTTGGTCAAATTGTCGAGTGCGGCAACAAGTATCACCCGCCCGTCGATCCGATCCTTGGTCACGCCGATGTGGCAAAAGTTCGATCCGCGCACATGATGCGTCGATGGGGTCTCGCCAAAGGGCAGCACTTCGATGAAGGGCTCGTCCTTGTAGGCTGCGACCATCGTGTCATAAACCGCTTGCGCGTCGCCCTGCACATAGCCCGTCGCGAGAATGCCCCGGTTGACCGGCAGCAGATGCGGCGTGAACTGGATTTTCACCTCGCGACCTGCGATGGCGCTGAATTCCTGATCAAATTCGCCCAGATGCCGGTGCGTGCCGCCGACCGCATAGGCGTTGTAGCCCTCAGAGAGTTCTGCATGCAGCAGGTTTTCTTTCAAAGACCGCCCGGCGCCGGACACCGCGCACTTCAGGTCGAGAATGATCTGGTCCAGATCAATCACACCCGCCGCAATCAATGGCCGCAACAGGAATTGACCCGTCGCCGCGTTACAGCCCGTGCCCGCAACCAGCCGAGCGTTCTTGATCTCTTCGCGGTAGAACTCAGTGAGACCATAGACCGCCTCGCCTTGCAGATCGACCGCATCATGTTGACCGCCGTACCATTTGGCGTATTCTTCGGGGTCCCGCAGCCGGAAATCCGCTGACAAATCAACGACTTTGACGTTGCTTGGCAGCGCCTTGATAACCTTCTGGCTGGTCGCATGTGGCAGACCGCAGAACACCAGATCCACATTGTCAAAATCAATCTCATCGATCTTGATCAAATCTGGCAGCTCCAGATGACGCAGGTGTGGAAAGACCTCGGCCATAGATTTGCCCGCCTTGGAATTGGCGGCCAGCGCCACGATCTCCATGCTGGGATGGGTGGCGATAATCCGAATGAGTTCGGCACCTGTGTAGCCAGAGGCACCAAGAATTGCGATTTTATGGGTCATGTGAGACCTCTTTCTCATAGGTCGCGGCAGCCCATATGGGCGCACGCGTGAATTTCATGGGGTTTTAAGCGCAGCGACGCGCGGGATCAAGCAGCGGAAAACTCGATCTTTCGTCGCAAAAACTGTGTTGCGCGGGCAGACACGCGGGCCGGATCGCCGGTCGTGAGGAATTTGCTCTCTTCCCCTGCGCCACGCATGTTTGGATGGCGCTTGAGATAGTCTCCAAGGCTCGCTGCCACGAGATTTGCCTGGCTATAGACCTTAACATCCGGCCCCAAAGCGTCCTGAAAGATATCTTCCATCAGCGGATAATGGGTACAGCCCAAAATCGCGGCCTCTGGTGTGGGCATTTTGCGCATCAATGCGTCCACATGGCTGCGCACCAGCGCATCCGCTAGGATCATATCGCCGTCCTCGATGGCATCGACAACGCCGCCACAGGCCTGCGCCTCTACGTCCACGCCAATCGCGCGGAACGCCAACTCGCGTTGAAACGCCCGGCTAGAGACCGTCGCAGGCGTCGCAAAGAGCGCCACATGTTTCACAGCCACCTCACGCGGCGGGGAATTGTCGCCCCATTGCCGCTCGGTCAGGGCTTCGATCAAAGGAACGAAGACTCCCAAGGCGCGCTTATCAGTCGGCAGAAAGCTTTCCTGCATCCGCCGCAAGGCCGCAGCACTCGCAGTATTGCAGGCAAGGATCACCAGATCACAGCCCTCTTCCCACATGCGCTCCAACGCGGCAGTGGTTAGGTTATAGATATCATCCGCATCCCGCACCCCGTAAGGCGCATGCGCGTTGTCGCCATAATACACAAACGGCACATCCGGCAGCGCCTTGGACACAGCATCCAAGACCGTCAGACCCCCTAGGCCACTATCGAAAATTCCTACCGCCATGCTCTCGCGATCCTCGTGAAACCGGCTTTACGCCTTGTATTTCTCTTCAAACTCAAAGCCATAGGCGTCAGCGTCAACAGGCTTTGGAGACAGAGCATAGGTTTCCTGCCGCAGGAAGTCCATGAGCGCTTTGGTGTCTTGGCGCCGCTTATCGAGCTCTTCGCGCGCAATCGGTTTGCCGATCACCACCTGCACCGGCCTGTCGACGCGCTTTTTGAATTCGCGAATGAGGAAACCCATGCGCAAGGTGTAATGCAGATGGCTCGCCACCTGAAACAGCCGCGAGGTCGTTCCGTCAAAGAATACGGGCACCACAGCGGCATCGGATTTAGCCACCATCCGCGCGGTAAAACCGCGCCAGCCCGGATCCATCGGTTCGCCAAATGGCTTTTCGGCTGTGCTCACCGTGCCGCCCGGGAAAATACCAATCGCGCCGCCTTGGCTCAGGTAGTTTACCGCCTCTTTGCGGGTCTGCAGGTTCAGCTTCATGGCCTCTTTGGTTTCATCAAAGCTGATCGGCAGGATAATGCGATTGAGATCCTCGGCCTTGCGGAACACCTGATGCGCCAGAATGCGGAAATCGCCGCGCACCTCTGACAGGATATGCCCCATCATTAACCCATCCAGAATGCCGTAGGGATGGTTCGCGATGAGCAGAAGCGGCCCCTCTTTGGGGATATTATCCAAAGACCCGCCTGAAACCTCAAGGCTGAGACCATAGCGTTCCACCATGACCTGCCAGAAATCGCGGCCGTTCGCGACCTCATCCTCATAACCCTTGGCCCGCTTGATCAGACGCAGCCGACCCGTGGTGTTTTCCAACACACGAATAAAGGCCCGCCCGCCTTTGGTGGCGGCGGAATGGGCGTAGCTGATATCCCGAACGATGGCGCGATTGCTGGCCATGAGAGGTCTGTCCTAAAGGCTGTTTGGCGAAGTTGGCGCTTACATAAGGGCAAGCACCAAGGTTTCAAAGTCTTTATGACAGGCTGGTAACGCAATCATGACAATTGACCGCAGCTATTTGCCTATTCTGCCGCCGCTTTGTGCGTTTTGGACATGCGGATGGCCGCCAAAATCTCTTCGCGCCGCTTGGCTGCCTTGGCTTCATTGGCGGCTTTTGCCGGTCCAAAACCACGGATTTGCAACGGCAGTTCGGCAAGGGCGACGGCCTCATCGCTCGCTGTGGCGCGATTGGCGGGCAGGATTTCCGCCATATCGGCCTCATATTGCTTAATCAGCGCACGCTCCATTTTACGCTCTTCGGTGTGGCCAAAGATATCGAGTGCGGTGCCGCGCAGGCCCTTCATACGCGCGAGCAGTTTGAACCAGCGGATCATGCCTGGGCCGAACTCACGTTTCTCGGGGCGGCCATTGGGGCCCTCCTTTGAAATCATCGGTGGCGCGAGGTGAAACGTCATCTCAAAGCCGTCCTCGAACTGTGCTGCGGCCTTCTCCATCGTGCTCAGATGCAGACGCGCAACTTCATATTCGTCCTTATAAGACAAGAGCTTATGATAGCCTTTTGCCACGGCCTCTTTCAGACGCGCGTCCTCAATGCCGTCCACCATCTTGCGGTACTTCTTGGCCAGACGTTTGTTCTGGTACTTCGTCAGGTGATCGGCCCGCATGGCGATTTTCTCGTCCAAAGTCTTGGGCAGTTCCACCACATTCGGCGTCATCATCGCGCGGGCATCTTCGGGATAGAGCACCGCCCAACGGCCCAGCTCGAACGCACGTTTGTTGCGTTCGACGGCCGCTCCGTTCAGCTCAATCGCCGCAAGGATCGCATCGCGGCTGATCGGCACGAGGCCCTTTTGCCAGGCCGCGCCAAAGATCATCATGTTTGAATAAATCGAGTCCCCCATGATCACCCGCGCCAGTTCCGACGCGTTAAACAGCGCCAACCCCTCGCGCAGCCGCGCCTCAAGGGCGACGGTCAGTCGGTCGGTTGGGATGGAGAATTCGGTATTGCGGGTGAATTCGCCAGTGATGATCTCGTGGCTGTTCACCACAGCGCCCGTCCGTCCTGCTGCCGTCAATCCGAGTGTCTTAGCGCCAGCGCTGACCACGAGGTCTCCGCCGATCAAAGCGTCACATTCCCCGGTCGCCACGCGGATCGCGCTGATCGCCTCGGGGGTCTCGGCCAGACGGCAATGAATATGCACCGCGCCGCCTTTCTGTGCGAGGCCCGCCATTTCCATCATGCCTGCTGCTTTTCCGTCGATCTGTGCGGCTTGGGCAAGCACAGCGCCGATGGTGACGACGCCCGTGCCGCCGACGCCTGTGATGACCACATTATGGGTGGATTTGATCGGGGCGATCTCTGGTTCCGGCATATCCGGCAAGGTCACATCCTTGGCCGCTTCCTTCCGAACTTTCGCACCCTTAAGCGTCACGAAAGACGGGCAGAAACCATTCACACATGAAAAGTCTTTGTTGCAGTTGGATTGATCAATCGCCCGTTTGCGGCCTAGTTCTGTTTCGACCGGCACGATGGAGATACAGTTGGACTGCACCCCGCAATCGCCGCAGCCTTCGCAAACATCGGTGTTGATAAACACCCGTTTGTCGATGTCGGGAAAGGTCCCGCGCTTGCGCCGACGCCGTTTTTCAGCCGCGCAGGTCTGCACATAAACAATCGCCGATACGCCCTTGGTTTTGCTCAGTCTTTCCTGAACCTGCATCAACTCTGCACGCTCATGGAATGGGACGCCGGAGGGAAACGCGCTCTGCACGACATCCTCTTTTTCGTCATAGACGACGACCACATCTTCGACACCCATCGCCAGCAATTCCCGCGTGATTTTCGGTGCATCCAGCCCACCATCATTGGACTGCCCACCGGTCATCGCGACCGCGTCATTGTAGAGGATCTTGTAGGTGATATTCGTACCCGCCGCCAAAGCCGCCCGGATTGCCTGAACGCCCGAGTGGTTATAGGTGCCGTCCCCCAAGTTTTGGAAAACATGGTCTCGATTAGAAAACGGAGCCTCGCCGATCCAATTCGCGCCCTCGGCCCCCATATGGGTGAACCCAGATGTCTCGCGGTCCATCCATTGCACCATATAGTGACAGCCAATCCCCGCATAGGCGCGGCTGCCATCAGGCACTTTGGTCGAAGAATTATGCGGGCAGCCCGAGCAGAAATGCGGGATGCGCGCGGTGATATCCTCGGCGTTATCAGCGCGTTGCGCTTCGTCCAACAGCGCGATACCGTTTTTCACGGCTTCTGTGTCACGTCCCTCTTCCACAAGGATCTCGCCAATCTTTTGCGCGATCATGATGGGATTAAGCGCATCCCGCGTCGGGAACAGCTCTTCGCGGTGCAGCGTGCCAGCACCGCCCTTATACCAGCCATAAACCCGACGGCCGCGACGGTCATCAAAGATCGCTTCTTTGACCTGCACTTCGATCAGCTTGCGCTTTTCTTCAACGATAACGATCAGATCAAGCCCCTCGGCCCAATCGTGAAAGCCCTTCATATCCAACGGAAAGACCTGCCCGACCTTATAGGTGGTGATCCCCAGACGCTCGGCCTCGGCCTCATCAATCCCCAGCAAAGACATCGCGTGGGTTAGATCGAGCCAGTTCTTACCCGCCGCAACAAACCCGATCTTGGCACCGGGTTTGCCCCAGATGCGTTTGTCCATTTTATTCGCATGGGAAAACGCCTCAGCCGCGAAACGTTTGTAGTCAATCATCCGCGCTTCCTGCGCGTGCGGCGTGTCGCCAAGTCGGATATTCAGACCGCCTTCCGGCATATCAAACTCTGGCTCAACAATCTGAACGCGGTCCAGCGATCCATCAACAACCGACGTCGCCTCGATCGTGTCTTTCATGGTTTTCAGACCAACCCAAACGCCCGCAAACCGCGACAGCGCAATGCCGTAAAGACCGTAATCGATCACCTCCTGCACACCCGCCGGAGACACCACCGGCATATAGGCATCCACCAAAGCCCATTCGGACTGGTGCAACACCGTCGAGCTCTCGCCCGTATGGTCATCCCCCATCGCCATCAGCACGCCGCCATGCTTCGAGGTGCCCGCCATATTCGCGTGCCGCATTGCGTCGCCGGTCCTGTCGACCCCCGGCCCCTTGCCGTACCAGAGGCCAAAGACACCATCGAATTTGCCTTCACCCCGCAGTTCCGCCTGTTGCGCGCCCCAAAGTTGCGTCGCCGCAAGGTCTTCGTTCAAACCGGATTGAAACAACACATCGGCGGCCGACAATTCAGGCTCGGCCCGCATCATCACGCTATCCACAGCCCCCAGCGGAGACCCGCGATACCCGGTCACATAGCCCGCCGTATTCAGCCCGGCGGCGGTATCACGCGCCTTTTGCGTCAACATCAGTCTCACCAATGCCTGCGTACCGTTCAACAGGACCTGTTTTTTAGACAGATCAAACTTGTCCTTGAGGGAAACCTTCTGGATGCTCATGCGTGCTATGTGCCTCCCAACACCTGGCTGCTACATCGAGTATACCCCAAGGTTAGGTCACAATTACTGACCTTTGGAACAGTTATTTGTGAGGTTTTTTTGAAACCTCGCGTCACAATGTTTCGTTTTTCGGGAAATTCCCCTAGGTATGGGGCAAGCAAATAGAAAGTTGCGGATATGGACTGGGACAAACTTCGAATATTTCACGCAGTAGCAGACGCAGGCAGCCTTACACACGCGGGTGATACCCTTAATTTGTCTCAATCGGCGGTCAGCCGACAGGTGCGCGCTCTGGAAGAAAGCCTCAATACGATTCTCTTTCACCGCCACGCACGGGGTCTGATTCTGACCGAACAGGGCGAATTGCTGTTTGACGCGACCAAAGCTATGGCGAAACGGCTGGATGCGGCATCCGCCCGAATTCGCGACAGTGAAGAAGAGGTTTTTGGCGAACTGCGCGTCACCACGACGCTTGGGTTTGGCACCATGTGGCTCGCCCCACGACTGCATAAGCTCTACGAGAAATACCCTGATCTCAATATTGATCTGATGCTTGAGGAACGGGTGCTCGACCTGCCGATGCGCGAGGCCGATTGCGCGATCCGAATGAAGGAACCCAGCCAGGCCGACCTGATCCGCAAGCGTCTGATGTTTGTGAGCATGCGGCTTTATGCAACGCAAGCCTATCTGGATGCCCATGGCACGCCGGAAACGCCGCAGGATATGGCGGACCATCGGCTGATTTGCCAAAACCCCGGATCCGATCAGGTGTCGGCCGGCGCGGTGATGATCCAGTCACTTTTGACCAACAATATTCAGTCCCGCCTGAACGTGAACAACTATTATGGCGTTCTGCAAGCGGTGTTACATGACCTCGGCATCGGATCGTTGCCCGACTATATCGTCGAGGAATCCCCTGATCTGGTGCGGGTCCTGCCCGAGGTGCAGAGTCAGGAAATCCCTGTTTATCTGGCTTATCCAGAGGAACTACGGCATTCCAAGCGCATTCAAGCCTTCCGTGACTTTGTACAAGAAGAGATCGCGATCAGCCGTAAACACATGAAAGAACAAGGAAACCTCTAGGTATGCACTAGGCGCATATCAGCTTTGCTGCAGGCGCAGCATGGTTTTTCTTGAAAGTTAACACGCTGCTGCTTATTTCATCTCTCGAAGGCGATGATTGCTTATTCGCTCATCATCTTCATACCTCCCTGTTGGACTTAGGCCGAGCTTGTTTGCTCGGCCCTTTTTTTTGGCATAACGCGCGAGACGCTTAGGCCTTCCCCTTTGGGCACCCATGGCGTAAAGAGCGCGCAACGCCAGCCACCAGCCCTAAGGACAGAGAATGCAAGATCCAGTCATCACCGATGAGGTCATCGCAAACCACGGTTTCACCAAGGACGAATATGCCGAAGTGATCAACATTCTGGGCCGCGAACCAAACTTCACCGAAATGGGCATTTTCTCGGCGATGTGGAACGAGCATTGCTCTTATAAATCCTCCAAGAAATGGCTGCGCACACTGCCGACCGAAGGCCCTCAGGTGATCTGTGGCCCGGGCGAAAACGCGGGTGTTATTGATATTGGCGACGGCCAAGCCGTGATCTTCAAGATGGAGAGCCACAACCACCCCTCCTACATCGAACCCTATCAGGGTGCTGCGACCGGTGTTGGTGGCATTCTGCGCGATGTCTTTACTATGGGCGCGCGTCCGATCGCGGCGATGAACTCCCTGTCCTTTGGTGAAACCTCTCATCCAAAGACAAAACAGCTGGTCAATGGCGTGGTTGAAGGCGTCGGCGGCTATGGCAACTGTTTCGGTGTCCCGACTGTGGGCGGCGAAGTGCGCTTCCACCCAGCCTATAACGGCAACTGCCTTGTGAACGCCTTCGCGGCGGGCTTGGCGGATGCTGACAAGATTTTCTACTCCGCAGCATCCGGCGTCGGCATGCCGGTCGTTTACCTTGGCGCGAAAACCGGCCGTGACGGCGTGGGTGGCGCGACCATGGCCTCGGCTGAATTCGACGACACCATCGAGGAAAAACGTCCCACCGTTCAGGTCGGCGACCCTTTCACCGAAAAACGCCTAATGGAAGCGACGCTCGAGCTGATGGCCACCGGCGCCGTGATCTCAATCCAAGACATGGGCGCAGCCGGTCTGACCTGCTCTGCCGTGGAAATGGGCGACAAGGGCGGCTTGGGCGTGAAGCTCAACCTCGAAGACGTGCCCCAGCGCGAGGAAAACATGACAGCCTACGAAATGATGCTGTCGGAATCCCAAGAACGCATGCTGATGGTTCTGAAACCAGAGCTCGAGGCTGAGGCGCGCGCCGTCTTTGAAAAATGGGACCTCGACTTCGCCATCGTCGGCGAAACCATCGAAGAAGACCGCTTCCTGATCATGCACAACGGCGAAGTCAAAGCCGACCTGCCGCTCTCCAAACTCTCCTCCACCGCGCCGGAATACGACCGCCCATGGGTCGAGACACCCGCGGCTGAGCCTCTGGCCGACGTGCCAGAGATTGACCCAATTGATGGCCTCAAGGCACTGATCTCCAGCCCGAACTACGCGGGCAAGCAGTGGGTCTATGATCAATATGACTCTATGGTCATGGCCGACACAGCCCGTGGCCCGGGCGTTGGGTCTGGTCTCTTGCGCGTACATGGCACCGACAAGAAGCTCGCTTTCACCTCAGACGTGACCCCGCGTTATGTCAAAGCCAACCCTGTAGAGGGCGGCAAACAGGCCGTCGCCGAAGCCTATCGCAACCTGACCGCCGTCGGCGCAACCCCTCTGGCGACCACCGACAACATGAACTTCGGCAACCCGGAAAAGCCTGAAATCATGGGACAATTCGTCGGCGCGATCAAAGGCATCGGCGAGGCGGTTGCGGCACTCGACATGCCAATCGTCTCGGGCAACGTGAGCCTATACAACGAGACCGACGGCAAAGGCATCCTGCCAACGCCAACCATCGGCGCAGTTGGCCTTGTTCACGCGGGCGAAGAAGAAATCATCGGCGAAGCCCGCGAAGGTCACGTGGCCTTGGTTGTTGGCGCGACAAACGGGCATCTGGGCCAATCAGCGCTGCTCGCCGAAGTCTTTAACCGCGAAGAAGGCGACGCCCCTGCGGTCGATCTGGCTGAGGAAAAGAAAAACGGCGATTTCATCCGCGCCAACCGCGAGATGATCAAAGCCTGCACCGATCTCTCGGACGGCGGCCTCGCGCTGGCGGCCTTTGAGATGGCGGAAACCGCGGGCGTCGGCGTCCATCTGGATGACGCAAACACCGCGACCTATTTCGGCGAGGACCAAGCCCGCTATCTGATCGCCTGTAATTTCGATCAGGCCGAAGCCCTCATGGTCGCCGCAGGCCAGGCCGGCGTGACCCTGCAATCGGTCGGCAAATTCACCGGCGACAAGGTCCGCATGGGCTCTTCCGAGGCGCCTCTGGCCGATCTGGCGGCGACCTTCCGCAGCAGCTTTGCTGCCGCCGTCGCCTGATCCATGCCCCGGGATTTCGCCTACCCGGACATGAAAACAGACTGCAGCGCCTGCAGCTCGCTTTGCTGTGTGGCGCTGCATTTTGATCGCGGCACTGACTTTGCGCTCGACAAACCGGCGGGCGTCGCCTGCCCTAACCTTGATCCCCAGAAATTTTCCTGCGCGATCCACGACGACCTCGCCAAAGCGGGTTTCACCGGATGCATCAAATTTGACTGCCTCGGCGCGGGACAACATACGGTACAAGGGGTTTTCGGCGGCACCGACTGGCGCACGCATCCCGAACTCTTGCCCGAAATGATGGAGGTCTTCCGCCTTCTGCGCCGCCTGCATCAATCGCTGGAAATCCTGAAATACCTCGAACTCATGCCACTGGGGGACGAACAGCTCCACCTCGTGAACATGCTCAAGGCTGGCTTCACCGAGCCCGAAGACGGCTGGACCCTTTCCACCCTCACAGCTCTTGAGACCGACGGGGCCTTTGACCTCTACTACACCGCCCTTCCCGCCTTTCAATCGCTGTTTGACGATCCAAAGGCTCTTGCAGCCCTACGGGCCGCGACCTAAGTTACATCTCAAACACCAAATAGGAGCCCGCATGGCCATTCTCGCCTTTGACATCGAAGCCCTGATCCGCGAAGGATTTCCAAACGCTCAGATCACTGTGCAAGGCGACGATGGCGCGCATTTCGCGGCCGAAGTGATCGACGAGAGCTTTCGCGGCCAATCCCGCGTGGCCCAACAACGCGCGGTGAATGCCACCGTGAAATCCGCCATCGACAGCGGCGCGTTGCATGCTTTGGCCCTGACCACAAAGGCGCCTGACTAAAATGGCCCTGTGGCGGCGGATCATATCGCTGTTTGTTCCCGGCCCGCGCCGGCCACTCGCCACACGCCAACCGCAGTTTAAAGACCGCGAGGTCGAACTGGGCATGGAGGCCACCGACATGAAGGTCGTCGACGCCGCCCACCGCCGCAACCAATCGCTCGACCGGGGCAACACCTGGCACGGCAGCTTTGCCGAGGCCACCGACCGCTCGGTCAAGACCTTTAAAGACGACGCAGATTACGCGCGTGACTATCATCGCCTTTACGGCCCCAAAGACGAAACATCGTGAAAACGATCGGAGAAAGACATGACTGACGCAAAGACCCGCATTGATGAGACCGTCAAAGCCAACGACGTGGTGCTGTACATGAAAGGCACCAAAGAGATGCCCCAATGCGGATTTTCTTCCCGTGTGGCGGGCGTTCTGAACTACATGGGCGTGGACTATACCGACGTGAACGTGCTGGCAGACGACGAGATCCGTCAGGGCATCAAGGATTACTCTGACTGGCCAACCATCCCACAACTCTACGTCAAAGGCGAGTTCGTGGGCGGCTGTGACATCATCACCGAGATGACGTTGTCTGGTGAGCTCGACACGATGTTTGAAGCCAATGGCGTTGGGTTTGACAAAGAGATGGCGGATAAGATCCGCGCGGCGAACGCGTAAGCTTGGAGATTGCGCGTACAGCGTACAATTCGGCCGAAAAACCAAAGAGCTCTCGACTCTGCGTCGGGAGCTTTTTCTTTTCAAAGGCCGCTTTAGCGGATGAGCGAAGCAAGGCGCTCTATAGCGCCCCGCACTTCGGATTCTGTGTTGTAGTAATGAGGCGCTATGCGCAGAAGCGTTGGCAAATTGCGGCGCTCCGCGTCGATGCGAGTGCTGGAAGGCGAAGATGCCCCTATGGCATAACCTGCCTCAGCCATTTTCTTGACGATTAGCCCAGCGTCGTGACCATCAATCGAAAAGCTCACGATGCCGCATGGCGCCTGGCCCAAATCCTGGACTTCCACAGATGACACTTCCGACAGAGCCCGTCTCGCTTCATCAGCCAGCAGAGTGACGCGATCTTGGATTTGGTCGATGCCAATCTGGTCGGCGTAGTCTATTGCCGCTCCAAGCCCAGCCCGTAGTGCGTAGGAGTTTTCCCAAGTTTCAAATCGCCGTGCATCGTCACGCAGTTCATACCGGTCTCGGGCCACCCAAGGCGCTCCGAAGTGGTCGATCATCGCGGGTTCCAAGGTGTCGAGCCACTTGTCTTTCACGTAGAGAAACCCAGTCCCGCGCGGTCCACGAAGGTATTTCCGGCCCGTAGCTGACAGAAAATCGCACCCAAGCTCTTCTACGTCTATCCGCATCTGTCCCGCCGCTTGGCACGCATCGAGTAGATAAGGAACGCCATGGGCTTTTGCGATCCGTCCGACTTCTGCGGCTGGGTTCACCAAGCCACCGTTCGTAGGAATCCAAGTAATCGCGACGACACCGACATCTTCTTCCATTGCCGATTCAAGCGCGGCAAGGTCAAGCGCGCCGCTTTCATCAGAAGGAATAATGTCGATCTGCAGGTCATCGCGTTTGGCCCTTTGTAGAAAGGCAACATAGTTGGCGGCATACTCCGCTTCACACGTCAAAATCCGCGAACCCGGCTTGAGCGGAAGGGCATAGAACGCATGGCACCAAGCGACCGTAGCGTTCTCCATCAAAGCGATTTCTCTTGGAGAAGCTCCAATATGAGCCGCCACTGAACGATACACCTTATCCAACAGATCGGATTGCTTCGCTTGGGCTTCGTAGCCACCGATTTGGGCTTCAAGCAGGGTGTACGCTGTTACGGCGTCTACAACGCTCTGTGGCATTAGCGCCGAGCCACAGGCAAGAAGGTGCATCGAGTGCTCTACTCCGGGTGTGTCAGCCCGAATCTTATCAACATCAATCATATGCGAAGTCTCGTCGAAGTGGTTTCAAGCGGACATTGGCTGCAATGTAGAACGGGTGCAAATTGGGCCCGAAGCAGACGATCGCTAAACTAACAAACTAGTAATAGATCGGACTATTCGTTACTCCCGCTACCCCACCTTCTCCTCAACCTGCGCTGCCAAGGCCTCGGCCCGCGCCGCCAGTTCCGCCATGGCATCGCGCGTCGTCGCTGGTACCACCGGCACCTCGACCCGCTCGATATGCGCAGGGGCCGAGCGCAGACGCGCCAGTTCTTCTTCTTGCTCAGCCACCTTGGCCTCAAGCTCGCGCATCCGGTCTTCCATGCCCGCGGATTTATCCGCCAGCATCAGACCGGACATCAACAACATCCGCGCTTCAGGGATGCGCCCGATCTGAGACGTCAGCACCCGCGCCTCATCATCCAACATCTTGGCCGCAGAGCGCAGGAAATGCTGTTCGCCCTCTTGGCAGGCCACTTCAAAATTCCGGCCGCCAATGCTGATATCGACTTCTGGCATTACGCGCCCTCCGTTCCGGTTTTCACCATTGGCATCAAGGTCTTGATGATCACATCCGCCTCAGCGCGTTCCAGTTCCTGCGCAGCAATAGCGGCATCCAGTTCCACTTGCAGCGAATTGTTGATCAGTTCGGGATCCACAACCATATCCGCCGCCGCCTGACGCAGCGCCAGCGTGTTCGAGCGCATCAACTTATTAGACCGCCGCAGCCGCACCAGACGCTGGTTAAGCCCCGCCCAGGCCGCGCGTTCCTCGGCGGCCGCATCGCGGATCGCCTCGATCTCTTGCTGATGCGCGCCGGTGACCGCGGCCACCTCGCCGTCGGTGTCGCCCGAGGCCCGTGCCTCAGCCGCCGCTGTCAGAGCCTTCACCCGCGCCTCAAGCTGCGCATTCGCGGTGCGCTCTTCTTCCAGAGCCGCTTTCAGCGCTGCAATTTCTTCTGATTGATCGCCACTTTGATCACCACTGGCCGCCGCCGGGGCATCGCCCAACTGGTTCAGCCCCGTTGCAATCCGATCCATGGCCGCTGACAGCCGATTTTCCAAATCAGCAATATCGGTCATCCCGCGCCCCCATTCTTCTTCACGTCGTTTCACCCAGTTCAACGCCCGATGTACCCTCGGGCCTGCCCACCCACGCGACGCCCCGAAATGTTAACGCAAACATATCAAAGGCCGAATCGAGCGGTGTCTGCGAGTTTACCTAATGAAAAACCAAAATGCTGCCCCTTTAACATCAAGGACTTGGCGGCGGCGCTTGATCTTATACGTAACCCTGCTATTGAGCCTCTCAACCCTAGACGTAAAGCGCCCAAGAAAGAGGATAGATCCCCGTGGACATCGCTGCACTTAAAGCCAAAAATCCTGACCACTGGATGAAGGCCACCGCCATTCGCGCCCTTGCCCTGGATGCCGTCAAAGGGGCCAACTCTGGCCACACCGGCATGCCGATCGGCATGGCAGACGTCGCCACTGTGCTGTTTGAGAAGCACCTGAAATTTGACGCAAAAAACCCGACCTGGCCAGATCGCGACCGGTTTATCCTGTCTGCAGGCCACGGTTCGATGCTGATCTACTCCCTGCTCTATCTGTGCGGCGACCAACAGGTCACACTGGATCAGATCAAGAATTTCCGTCAGATGGGATCGCTGACAGCGGGTCACCCGGAAAACTTCCTACTGGATGCAGTTGAAACCACCACCGGCCCGCTTGGGCAGGGTATCGCCAATTCCGTCGGCTTTGCCATCGCCGAAGAAATCCTGCGCGCGCAATACGGTAAGAAACTGGTCGACCACCACACCTATGTGATCGCCGGCGACGGCTGCCTGATGGAGGGCGTCTCCCAAGAGGCCATTGGCATCGCGGGTCGTCACAATCTTGGCAAGCTGATCGTCTTCTGGGACAACAACAACATCACCATCGACGGCACGGTTGAACTGTCTGACAAAACCAACCAGGTGCAGCGCTTCAAAGCCTCGGGCTGGCATGTGCAGGAAATCGACGGCCATGACCCAGAGGCCATCGACGCGGCCATCATCGCGGCTAAAAAATCCAAAAAGCCAAGCATGATCGCCTGCAAAACCCACATCGCTTTGGGCCACGCGGCGCAAGACACCTCTAAAGGTCACGGCGCTCTGACCGACGCGGACCAAGCCAAAGCCGCCAAAGAGATCTGGGGCTGGACCGGCGGTGAATACGAAGTCCCTGCGGACATCAAATCCCAATGGGAAGCCATCGGCGCACGCGGTGTATCCGAACGCGAAGCATGGGAAGCACGCTTTGCAGAGGCCTCCACTCAGAAACAAGCGAAATTCAACCGTGCTCTGGCGGGCGATGCGCCGAAAAAGCTCTCGGCCACCATCAAAGCCCTGAAGAAGCAGGTCTCTGAGGATCAGCCCAAAGTCGCGACCCGCAAGTCCTCGGAAATGGCGCTGCAAGCGATCAACGCTGTGATGCCGGAAACCGTGGGCGGCTCGGCTGACCTCACTGGCTCAAACAACACCAAGACCGATGACCTCGGCATGTTTGAAACCAACAACCGCAGCGGTCGCTACATCTACTGGGGTATCCGCGAGCACGGTATGGCCTCGGCGATGAACGGCATCGCGCTGCACGGCGGCCTGCGCCCTTACGGCGGCACCTTCATGGCCTTCACTGATTATGCGCGCCCTGCAATGCGTCTGGCGGCCCTGATGAAGATCCCAACGGTCTTTGTCATGACCCATGACTCCATCGGCGTTGGCGAAGACGGCCCGACCCACCAGCCGGTCGAACATTGCGCCATTTCCCGTTCCACGCCAAACACCTACGTCTTCCGTCCGGCAGACACTGTTGAAACCGCAGAAGCCTGGGAAATCGCCGCCACCAGCAAGACCACCCCATCGGTCATGTCTCTGACCCGTCAGAACCTGCCAACCGTGCGGACCGAACACAAGCTGAAGAACCTCACCGAACAAGGCGCTTACGTTCTGGCCGAAGCCACCGGCAAACGCCAAGCGATCCTGATCGCGACCGGCTCTGAGGTCTCTGTCGCCATGGACGCCCGCGAAAAACTCGAAGCCGAAGGCATTGGCACCCGCGTGGTCTCTATGCCCTGCATGGAGCTCTTTGCTCAGCAAGACGAAAGCTACCGCCGCAAGGTCCTGCCCGCAGGTCCAGTCCGCGTTGGCATCGAAGCAGGCGTACGCCACGGCTGGGACCGCTGGCTCTTGGGCGAGCGTGGTCGCGAAAACAAAGCAGCCTTCGTGGGCATGGACAGCTTCGGCTCTTCTGCTCCTGCAGGCGAGCTCTTTGAAAAGTTCGGCATCACCGCAGACAATGTGGTCGCCAACGTCAAAGCGATGCTCTAAGCGCGTGACATATCACAACAAAGGGCGGCTCCTCTCGGGCCGCCCTTTTTCGTTCCACCACCTTTTTCTCTTGCCAGAAGTATCCCCGCCGGAGGCTCCCACGGCCTCCACTAGCGAAGACCTAAGACCTGGAGAACACCCCCGTCGCCGCCTTCCAAATCGGCGTCACAAACCGAGTGCCAATCGGGATCAGAATGAACCCAAGCGCCAGGCCAAGTATCCCGTCGAGCGTCGCAGTCGCAAACCACTCGGTGAACCCTTGCCAAGCTTCTGGCACCATCACAGCCACGGAATGGGCCCATCCGTGAATGAGATACCCAAGCCCCCCAAAGCCCATTTCCTTCAGCGCATGCACGATGATCGAGCCACCGACCCAAAGCATCGCCGCCGTGCCCACAATCGTCAGCAGGCGCATAAAATGCGGCATGCCCCGCACAAGGCCCCTACCCGCAGCACGTGTCAGCCCAAGCCGCCCGTTCTGAGACAACCAAAGCCCCACATCATCGGCTTTCACGATCAACGCAACCGAGCCATAGACCGCAATCGTGATCCCAATCGCCACCAAAGCCAAAGTCGCCGCTTCCATCCAGAAGGTGCTCGCAGGCACTGCCGCCAAAGCGATGGTCATGATCTCAGCAGACAGAATGAAATCGGTTTTGATCGCGCCTGAGGCCCGCTGTTCTTCCAGCATGGCCGCATCTACAGGCGCTTCGTGGTGATCCTTATGATCTTCATGATGTGGTACGATCAGATGATAGATCTTCTCGGCCCCTTCAAAGCACAAATAAGCCCCGCCGAGCATCAGCAGAGGCGCTATCATCCAGGGGGCGAAATTGGCCAACAGAAGGCCAATCGGCAGCAGGATCAGCAGCTTATTGCGGAAAGAGGCCCGCGCAATGCGCCAGATGATCGGCAGCTCTCGGCTCGCTTCAAAGCCCGCCACATACTTCGGAGTCACCGCGGCATCATCAATTACCGCACCAGCGGCCTTGGAGCCAGCCTTCAGCGCCTGAGACGCGACATCGTCTAGTGAAGAGGCCGCGACTTTGGCGATCCCTGCAACGTCATCCAAAAGGGCCAGCAAACCGCTCATCGGTATCCTCTTCGCTCGTTAACCTGCGGATACCCTAAAGACACGCCCCCCGCACGCAAGGGGAAATGGCCCCTAATTATCCCATCCGGGCTTGGACCGCGTCTTTGACCGCTGGTGTCACGAACTTGCTAATGTCGCCCCCCAAGCGCGCGATTTCCTTGACCAGTTTTGAGGCAATCGCCTGATGCTTGAGATCGGCCATGAGGAACACCGTCTCGATGCTGTCATCGAGCGCACGATTCATCCCAACCATCTGATATTCATACTCAAAATCTGTCACAGCCCGCAGACCACGCACAATAATCTGCGCCCCAACATCCTTGGCGCAATCGATCAAAAGGTTCTCAAAGGGATGCGCGACGATCTCTGTCCCTGTCTCTGCCGACAGTTTCGCGCATTCCGCTTCGATCATGGCCACACGTTCCTCAAGCGAGAACAAAGGCCCCTTGTCGCGGTTGATCGCAACGCCGATCACCAGACGGTCCACCAAAACAGCAGCCCGCCGGATAATATCGATATGTCCCAGAGTGACGGGATCAAAGGTGCCGGGGTAGAGTCCTGTGCGCATGAGAATGCTCCGAATTAGTCTTGCGGCACGCAACAATATTGCGCGACGTTTTGCAAGCCTTCCGACAAGGGTCCCGAAGTTTTACGGAACGTCAGTGTAGTCTCGCAAAATTCCGACTTAATGCCCCATGATCATGCCTTCGAGGGCATCTTTCTCCATTGCAAGTTCGGAGAGTCGCGCTTTGACAACGTCGCCCAGCGTTACAAGGCCAACCATGTCACGGCCTTCGACCACTGGCATGTGACGAAAACGCCCTTCGGTCATCTTTTCCAGAACCGAGTCCGCGCTGTCCGTCAGACCACAGGTGACCAAATCGGACGTCATCAGGTTGTCGACCTTATCTTCCATACAGGCCGCACCACGCGCAGCAAGGTCACGCACGATATCGCGTTCCGACAGGATCCCGTCCGCCGTCTTCCCGTCGCCAGAGATGACAACGGTCCCGATCCGTTTCTCTGCCAGAATTTTGGCCGCATCCTGCACCAAACTTCCCGGTGAAACCGTCACAACCCCTGTATCGCCTTTTGACTTGAGAATCTGTTGAACGAGCATTCAGAAACGCCTCCGTACTAAAACTTTCCGTAAGCTCAGCGTGTTGCCAGCGCAATAAAATGTCAAGCGAGCGCTTCCAGTCGCGTCACTTCCCGGCGCAAACCCTCGCTGAGGGCATCAGCAAAACGGTTCATCCGTTCCAGTCGTTTGTCATCTTCATGGCGCACCAAGTAGAAACTGCGCGTCAGCCGCACTTGATCCAACAGGATCCGTTTCACATTGGGATAGAGCGGAAGTGCAAAGTCATGCACAAAGCCCAAACCACCGCCCTGATGGATCCAATTGATCTGAACAGAGACCGAGTTTGACGCCAGATCAGGCGATTCAATCCCGATTTCAGACAAATAGTCGAGTTCCTTGTCAAAGATCATATCCGGGATATAGCCCACGACCATGTGGTCTTTGACGTCCTCTACCCGCGCAATAGGCGCGCTTTGGGCCAAATAATCCTCAGAGGCCGCAAGGCTCAGATGATAGTCCGAAATCTTTTGCACGATCATGCGTCCTGCGGTCGGAGGGCTGACGGCGATCACAAAATCCGCTTCACGTTTGGACAGGTTAATCACACGCGGCAAAGCCACGATCTGAATTTCCAGTTCCGGATTGTCCCGCGCGATTTGCGCGCAGACCTGAGGCAGCAGGAAATTCGCCGAACCATCCGGCGCCCCTACTCTGACCTGCCCTGTTAAGCCTTCGGTTTGACCACTCAGCTCTTCGTTTGCGGCGGCCACGGATTGCTCAATTCGGATCGCGTGCTCCATGAGGCGCTCCCCGCGATCTGTCAGCGCATAGCCCGTCGGAGACTTGCCAAACAGAGGCGCGCCATAGCCCGCCTCAAGCCGGGCTATGCGCCGCCCGACTGTGGCCGGGTCAATCCGCAAGCGTTTGCCCGCCTTGCTCAGGCTTTCATCCCGCGCCACCGCCAGAAACACCCGCAAGTCATCCCATTTCAGATCCAAAGCCGCACCTCTTTTGCATTTTTGCAAAACATAAATGTGATATTTCCGCTTTATCGTGTGAAATTGCAAGTGCACACTGTGCGGGAAATTTGGAGATGCAGGAGAGTCCCATGCAGGAACTGACTCATTACATTAACGGCGAACACGTCAAAGGCACTTCCGGGCGCTTTGCCGATGTGTTCAACCCGGCCACCGGCGAGGTTCAGGCCAAGGTGCCTCTGGCCAATGCCGAGGAATTCAATCAAGCGGTCGAAATCGCCGCCGCCGCACAGCCCGCTTGGGGCGCCACCAACCCGCAGCGTCGCGCGCGCGTCATGATGAAATTCGTCGACCTGCTGAACCGCGATATGGACAAGCTCGCCGAAGCGCTCAGCCGCGAGCACGGCAAGACCTTCCCTGACGCCAAAGGAGACATTCAGCGTGGTCTTGAGGTCGTGGAATATTGCATCGGCGCGCCTCAGATGCTGAAGGGTGAATTCACCGACAGCGCAGGCCCCGGCATCGACATGTATTCCCTGCGTCAGCCTCTGGGCGTCACGGGCGGCATCACCCCGTTCAACTTCCCGGCGATGATCCCAATGTGGATGTTTGCGCCAGCAATTGTCTGCGGCAACGCCTTTATCCTGAAGCCGTCCGAGCGTGATCCTTCTGTGCCTCTGATGCTGGCTGAACTGATCGAAGAAGCGGGCTTGCCAAAGGGCATCCTGCAGGTGGTCAATGGCGACAAAGAAGCCGTAGACGCGATGCTTTACAATGACACGGTGCAATCCATCGGCTTTGTGGGCTCGACCCCGATTGCAGAATATATCTACGGCACCGGTTGTTCGCAGGGCAAACGCGTGCAGTGCTTTGGCGGCGCGAAAAACCACATGATCATCATGCCGGATGCGGATCTGGATCAGGCCGCAGACGCTCTGGTTGGCGCGGGCTATGGCGCGGCGGGTGAACGTTGTATGGCGATTTCTGTGGCCGTGCCTGTGGGCGAAGAGACCGCTGATAGGCTCATCGAAAAACTGGTCCCCCGGATCGAAAAGCTGAAAGTCGGCCCCTATACCTCGGGTGATGATGTGGACTACGGCCCCGTTGTGACGGCTCAGGCCAAAGAAAACATCCTGCGGCTGGTGCAAACCGGTGTCGATCAGGGGGCGGAACTGGTGGTCGATGGGCGTGACTTCTCGCTGCAGGGCTATGAAGAGGGTTTTTTCGTCGGCGCGCATCTCTTTGACCGCGTGACGCCTGACATGGATATCTATAAGACCGAGATCTTTGGCCCAGTTCTGTCCACCGTCCGTGCTGGTTCGTATGAAGAGGCGCTCGGCCTCGCGATGGACCACGAATACGGCAATGGTACCGCGATCTTTACCCGCGACGGAGACACGGCGCGTGATTTCGCCAACCGCATCAATATCGGCATGGTCGGTATTAACGTTCCGATCCCTGTGCCGCTGGCCTATCACACCTTTGGCGGCTGGAAGAAATCCGTCTTTGGCGATCTCAACCAGCACGGCCCGGATGCATTCAAATTCTATACGCGCACCAAAACCGTAACCTCTCGTTGGCCGTCAGGCATCAAGGAAGGCGGCGAGTTCAACTTCAAAGCGATGGACTAAGCATCGGTTTAAAAACAAAGAAACGCTCCGGATCCTGAAAATCCGGGGCGTTTTTTGCAAAAGTGACGTGACGATCTAAACTACTTTTGCGCCTGACATAGTTCTGTAAGGATTTTATAATTGAACGAGAGTTCAATTGTGGAATGGGAGGCCCGAATGGACTTTGCACTAAGTGAAGAGCAAACCTTAATTTTCGACATGGCGAAAGGCTTTGGCGAAGAACATATCGCCCCCTTCGCGCGCGACTGGGACGCTGCGGGATCAATCCCCAAAGACCTTTGGCCCAAGCTCGCAGAACTTGGCTTTGGCGGACTTTATGTGGACGAGAAATACGGCGGCTCGGCCCTTTCGCGTCTGGATGGTACGCTGGTCTTTGAAGCGCTGGCGATGTCCTGCCCCTCAGTCGGCTCCTTCCTGTCGATCCACAATATGTGTGGCGGGATGTTGAATTCTTTCGGCTCTGACGCATTCAAGGACAAATTCCTCCCCGACCTCTGCGCCATGAACAAGGTCTTCTCCTATTGCCTGACCGAACCGGGGTCCGGCTCTGACGCCTCAGCCCTCAAAACCCGCGCCGAGAAAACCAACGCCGACTATGTGCTCAACGGCACCAAAGCGTTTATCTCCGGCGGCAGCTATTCAGACGCCTATGTCGTCATGTGCCGCACGGGCGAGGACGGCCCCAAAGGCATCTCAACCGTCGTGGTCGAGGACGGCACGCCGGGCCTCTCTTTCGGAGCGCTCGAAAAGAAGATGGGTTGGCTCAATCAACCGACCTCTCAGGTGCAATTCGACGACTGCAAAGTGCCCGCCGAGAACCGCGTCGGAGACGAGGGCCGAGGGTTTTCCTATGCCATGGCAGGCCTCGACGGTGGCCGCCTCAACATCTCTGCAGGCGCCTTGGGCGGCGCTCAAGCAGCCCTAGACGCAACCGTGCAATATATGAGCGAACGCAAGGCTTTCGGAAAATCCATCAACCAATTTCAAGCCCTGCAATTCCGCCTCGCCGAGTTTGAAACCAAACTTCAGGCCGCGCGCGTCTTCCTGCGCCAAGCCGCCTGGAAACTGGACCACAAAGCCCCAGACGCCACCAAACATTGCGCCATGGCGAAACTCATGGTCACGGACGTGGCCTTTGAGGTCGCCAATGGCTGCCTGCAATTGCATGGCGGCTACGGCTATCTCGCCGACTACGGCATAGAGAAAATCGTCCGAGACCTGCGCGTGCATCAAATCCTTGAGGGCACCAATGAGATCATGCGTCTGATCGTGTCACGTCAGATGATTGCAGAGTAAATATGACCGACATCCACATCCGCAAAATCGGCCAGACGGGCCGTATCACCCTAAACCGTCCCAAGGCGCTGAATGCGCTCTCCTACAAGATGTGCCTCGCGATTGAGGACGCACTGGACGCCTGGGCGACGGACGACAGTATCAAAATGCTTGTCATCGACGCGGAAGGCGACCGCGCTTTTTGCGCCGGCGGCGACATTCAAGAGATGTATGACACGGCCAAGGCCGGCAACTATAACTACGGCCGCAAATTCTGGCGCGACGAATACCGCATGAACGCCAAGATGTTCGAGTTCCCCAAACCCGTCGCCACCTTCCTGCAAGGCTTCACAATGGGCGGTGGCGTCGGCGTAGGGTGCCACGGCAGCCACCGCGTCGTGGGAGACACCTGCCAGATCGCCATGCCCGAGGTCGGCATCGGATTGGTCCCCGACGTCGGCGGCAGCTATATCCTCGCCAAAGCACCAGACCACATGGGGGAATACCTCGGCCTGACCGCCGCGCGCATGGACGCAGGCGACGCGATCACCGCAGGTTTTGCCGACTACTACATCCCAGAAGACCAGTGGCCCGCACTCATTGCACAGCTTGAAGAGACTGGCGACTACAGCCTGATCGACGCAGCGTCCTCCGAGCCCACACAAGGCAAGATCACCGGACATCTCTCTGATATAAATCGACATTTCGCAGGCGCGACGCTTTTGGACATCGTGAATTCCCTCAAATCCGAGGACAGTGAATTCGCCGCCAAAACGCTCAAAGCCTTGGGTCGCAACTCGCCGCTCTCGATGGCCTGCGGCCTTGAAATCATCCGCCGAGGCCGCGCCTTTGACAACATCCGCCCCTCGCTGGAACAAGAGTTCCGCTTCACCTATCGCTCTGGTGAATCCGGCGAGTTCGTCGAAGGCATCCGCGCTGCGATCATCGACAAAGACCGCAATCCACAATGGACACATACGCTGGATAACCCTCCGGCCGCGATGGTAATGAAAATGCTGATGCCTCTGGGCGCGGAAAAACTGACATTTGAAAAGGGAGAGACGGCATGAAGATCGGGTTCATCGGATTGGGCAATATGGGCGGCCCCATGGCGGCCAATCTCGCGAAAGCGGGCCATGAGGTGACAGGCTTTGACATGGCGGATGTCGCCATCGAAGGCGTCACCCTGGTCGACAGCGCCGCAGCCGCCGCCACAGGCGCGGACGTCGTCATCACCATGCTGCCCAACGGCCAGATCCTGCGCACCGTCGCCGATGAGATCCTACCTGCAATGACCAAAGGCGCAGCCCATGTGGATTGCTCAACCGTCGATGTCGACAGCGCCAAAGCGGTCGCCGAGCAAGCCGAAGCCGCAGGCCTTCTGGCCGTCGACGCACCCGTCTCCGGCGGTGTCGGAGGTGCGGCTGGCGGCACGCTGACCTTTATGGCTGGCGGCTCGAATGCGGGCTTTGCCAAGGCCGCGCCGCTGTTTGAGATCATGGGCCAAAAGGCGGTCCACTGCGGGGCCTCTGGCGCGGGCCAATCCGCCAAGATCTGCAACAATATGATCCTTGGCGTGACCATGATTGCCACCTGCGAAGCATTTGCTTTGGCCGATAAACTAGGGCTCGACCGTCAAAAGATGTTTGACGTCGTGTCGACCTCCTCAGGCTACAGCTGGACCATGAACGCCTACTGCCCTGCCCCCGGCGTCGGCCCAAAGAGCCCTGCCGACAACGCATATCAACCGGGCTTTGCCGCAGACCTCATGCTCAAGGATCTGCGCCTGTCGCAACAGGCCGCAGAGTCCGCCGATGCCGACACCCCTATGGGCCAAATCGCAACCGATCTCTATGCGCAATTCGTTGAAAGTGAGGACGGCCAAGGCATGGATTTCTCGGCCATGCTACCGCGCTTTGAGAAGCGTGGTCGGGGATAATAACACCGGCGGGGTCACTGCCCCGCCATCGCCATCAACACCGCGCGGGTTTGCTCATCTGCTGGAAAAAGCTGTTCGATCTTGATGTCTGAATAAGCAATCTCGCCGATCCCGCCAAACTGCGAAATCGTTGAAAACAAAGACAAAGTGACCCCGCCCATCCTATAACGCGTCGCCAGTATAACCGGGCTTTGCGCAGGCGGGACATAGCCTTCGACCCGCGCGCTCAGCCGTTCAATCAACCCGCTCAGAACCGCATCCCGCCCCAAATGCGCCAGTTCCACCCGCAGGCGTGAGAGGATCTGGTATTCTACCTCTTCGATATTCTCGATCGCCGCCCTCAGGTCCTCGCGATCCAGCATGGCCTCAATCAGACTATCGCCTTCCGCCAACCCCATCGGCCCCAGAAACATCCGTGCAGGACCATTCAAAGCCACCAGCTTCCAATGCCGATCCAAAGCCATCGCCGGATACGGCGCGTGATTGTCCAATGTCCAACGCATCGCGGTTTCCAGCGGCGCAAGCTCTTCATCCGCCGCCGCGCGCTGTCCGTAAGCAGGCGCAAGCCCCCCAGCCGTCAACAACCGATTGCTCTCAGCCAAGGGCATCTGCAGAACCTCTGACAGCCGTAACGCCATCCCGCGACTGGCCTGAGACCTCCCGGTTTCCAGAAACGACACATGCCGCGCCGAGACCCCTGCCTCGCTCGCCAGATCCAACTGACTCATCCGCCGGATCTGCCGCCATTCTTTCAGGACGGTTCCAAAGCTCTGTTCCATAGGCGGCCTCCTCTTACGGCCACCTTACCAAAACCCGACATGATTTCACTTACCTCATAGGTAATTGTTTTGCCCTCCACGGTGCGGCCACAAAAGCGCATCACTGCAAAAGGAGGTCACCATGACCCACGACAAACGCATAAAATCCCTCAAGATCACCATCATCGCCAGCGCTGGCGTCGCGCTTTTCATGTTCGCGAGCCTCTTCACCCCGCTACGCGAAGTCATGAGTTTCTTTCTCGACCTCGTCCATATGCCCTTGGACGGCGCACAAAGCCTTAGTCGAGACACGGAGGAAGTGCTGACCGCGATCTCAGCAGGCATTTTCTTTGGGTTCTGCGTGTTGCTGTGGCAGGTCACGACCGAAGTCTACGTCAAAGATCCCCTCTTGGGCCGCCGCATGATCCTATCCTCAGTCATCGCTTGGTTCGTGATTGATACGACCGGCTCGCTGATTGTGGGCGCATGGATGAACGGGATCTTGAACACAGTCTTCTTGATTGCGCTGATCTCGCCGGTGCTGCGACAACAAGAAAAACTGCAAGTCGACATGGTCTGATCTGTCTACAATTAGATACACCCGCTCAAAATGAATTAACAAAACGTTAAATTTCCTGCGGTTACACGACGTTTCGTGCTTATTTGGCCGCGGGAAAATTAACAAATTTTTGGGAAACGGGGAAACAATGCGCAAATTTCTTAAAATTGGAGCGCTCTTACTGGCCTTGCCAACGATGGGCCAAGCAGGGGGTGCCATTCCAACTCAAACCTGTTCTGGACTAGCAACCACACCACTTGTTGTCATTGCGGGTAGTGCTTTTACTATCTCAGGTTTGGTGACCGGCGAGGTGGTGTCGTGGACGCAAACCTCAGGAACGGCTCAGGTCGGGGTTGCCCGCGCGTCTGCCACCTATACGTTTTCAGGCACTGCAGAGAACGGTGCCTTGACTATTACCGGCGACGGCAGCCTTTCCCCCAGAGTTGATCTCACAGGCTCAACCACGTTTACTTGTGCGGCTCCTGCCACCGCTGCCAGCACCGATGGCAATATCACCGGCCAGATCAGCGGTAACAGCCAGACCAACGCGATTGCAGACGGCAACAGCCAAAACGCGCAATCAAAGTTCGACAACGCGAATGGCACCTCGGTCAACCGCAACTCTTTGTTCATCTCGACCCAAGGTGCAGGGCTGAATGACGCGGACTGGAACGCCTGGGCCTCGGTCGAGTATCGCAAGTACAGCGATTCACACGTCGGGGACTCCTTTGATTTCGTTGGCGGCCTTGACCGGTTCATCGACGCCAACACCATGGTCGGCTTGCTCGTTGGCTATGGTCGGACAGACCTGTCTGACGGCACAACGACCGCAAAGCAGACCTCTGTCGCTGTCGGCCCTTATTTCGCACGCCGCTCAGAGGGCATGCTTATCGACGGTTTCCTAACCTTCGCGCGGCCACAGTATGAGACCACGGCGGGCAATTTCACCTCGACCCGCTGGTCGATCGGCCTTTCGGCAAATGGGGACGCCTTGGCAAACGCGCCCTACATTGCGCCCTACTTCGACCTGAGAGCTTTCCAAGAAAGCCAGCCGGCCTACGGCGCCATCGCGGCCAATAAGATCACCAGCTACACGGTGAGTCTCGGTGCGCAAATCACCGCGCTGCAGGAAATGGGGAATTCCGGTCTGACGCCGCATTTGCGCGTCGGCGTAGATGGCAAGTCGACCCAATCCACTTTGGCGGCAACCGACCGTTTCGCCTATGGGCGTTTGGGCGTTGGACTGTCGGGACAGGTCGGCATGGGTTACCTGACGGTGGATATCGATTACGGCAAGACGCGCTCTGACGTGTTTGACCGAGGTATCGAAATGAAATGGGAGGTCAGTTTCTGACCACGACCTCAACCCTTACAAAAGCCGCCCAAACTCGGGCGGCTTTTTTGTTTCAGGCCGGGCGCACAGATTGCGAGTGGGCAAACACATTGCCCGGATCATAGGCGGACTTCACTTGCTGCAGGCGCGCATAGTTCTCGCCCCAATAGGCTGTGGGCCAGTCGGCAAGCCGTGGGTTTGGGTATCCTGCATAAGACGCCCCGCCTGTCGAGCGCCGCAGGATCTGGGTAAGATCCTCCACTGCTTGGGTCTGTTCCTCTTTGTCATGCAGCCGGTTAAATCGCCCTTCTATCTGCCATAGAAAGGCAGCATCCCGATGCGCGTAACCTGTGGCTTTCGATGAAACGCGCGCGATGGCACCCCCAAGCCGTTCAATGAACAGATGTTGCCGGGGCGCTTTCTGCTGGACCACTTGCGTGAACATCGCAGCCCAGACGTTTACATTGGTCCGGGTCTCGGCAAAAGCGGCTCCGTACGCCAGCGCCTCTGACGGGTAGTAATCCCGCGGCCAAAAAACATCGGCCAATTGTGAATAGAGCCCCTGCGTCACTTTAGGCGCCTCCAGCCATGGCACGGCAGACATAAATCCAACAATTGCACTGCGCAGATCCGAGCTGTCTTCAGACGCAATCACTGCAAGGCGCAATTGGATGGTCTCAAAATCCGGCGAAAAGACCTCAAGCGTCGTCGCCACGGCCTCCGGCAGTTGCATAGACCAGCCTTGCCAAGCTGCAGCCACGCGTGCGGCCTCAGCCACGGGCAGACGCACCAATGCAGAAATATGGGTCGCAGGACGGTCAGGCAGTGTGCGGAATGTCATTTCGGTCACAATCCCAAAGCTGCCCGGACCGCCACCGCGCAAAGCCCAGAAGAGATCGGGATGGCTGTCCTCACTGGCCGTCACCACCTCCCCATCAGCCAAGACAACCGTCGCGGCCTCCAACTGATCCGCCAGCAACCCGTGCGACCGGCTCAGATGCCCAATGCCGCCACACCCCAAATGCCCGCCAAGCGCCACTGTCTGGCAAAACCCCATCGGCAACATACGCCCCGCAGCCCCCAAGGCCCGCGTCAAAGCGCCAACCTGCGTTCCCGGCCCAGCCGTCACGCGCGCACGGTCCACTTCGATCTGAGACATGGGGCTCACGTCGATAACAGCCTCCTTGCCGAGAGAAAAACCTGCAAAACAATGGCCACTGGAATATATCGAAAATGGTGTCCCACGCGCTGTGACGTCTTTGACGGCGCGCGCCACATCCTCTGTCGAGCGACACTGAATATGCTGTTTGGGTTGCACCGCTAGCGCCAGATTATGCGCGCGCAAGGCCACGCCCGCCTCCTGCGCCTGTGCCATCCGCAAAGGGAGCGCAGCGCCCGCTAAGGCAATACCCGATACAGACCCAACAAGAGCCGCACCGCTCTTAACGATAAATGACCGCCTATGGATATGACCCGCGTTCAACCCACTTATTCCGCCGCCACCAAGGCACCCTTCAGCATCGGCTTAAGGTAGCGCCCTGTGTGGCTGGCCTCGACCTCGGCGACCTCTTCAGGCGTGCCCTCGGCCACAATCGTACCACCGCCATCGCCACCCTCAGGGCCGATATCGATGATATGATCCGCGGTTTTAACGACGTCGAGGTTATGCTCAATCACAACAACCGTATTGCCCTGATCCACCAATTCATGCAGCACTTCCAAGAGCTTACGCACGTCCTCAAAATGCAACCCCGTGGTCGGCTCATCAAGAATATAAAGCGTGCGCCCCGTCGAGCGCTTCGCCAATTCCTTCGACAGCTTCACCCGTTGCGCCTCACCGCCCGACAGCGTCGTCGCCTGCTGGCCAACCTTGATATAGCCCAAGCCCACCCGCATCAGCGCGTCCATCTTGTCGCGAATGCTTGGCACGGCCTTAAAGAAGTCCTGCGCGTCTTCGACGGTCATATCGAGCACATCGGCAATGGATTTGCCTTTGAACTTGATCTCCAAGGTCTCGCGATTGTAGCGCGCGCCGTTACAGGTTTCGCAGGTGACATAGACGTCAGGTAGGAAGTGCATCTCGATCTTGATGACCCCATCGCCCTGACAGGCCTCACAACGCCCGCCTTTGACGTTGAAACTGAACCGCCCCGGTTTATAGCCGCGCGTTTTGGCCTCTGGCAGCCCCGCAAACCAGTCGCGGATGGGCGTGAAGGCCCCGGTATAAGTTGCAGGGTTCGAGCGTGGCGTCCGCCCGATCGGGCGCTGGTCGATGTCGATGACCTTATCGAGATGCTCCAGCCCCTTGATGGTCTCACAAGGCGCCGGCGTCTGGCGGGCGCCGTTCAAACGCATGGAGGCGGTCTTGAACAGGGTCTCAATCGTCAGCGTTGATTTCCCGCCACCCGAGACACCCGTCACACAGACAAATTTGCCCAGCGGGAACTTGGCGCTAACGTCCTTCAGGTTATTACCCGAAGCCTTCACCACCTCCAGAAACTTACCATTCCCCTCGCGCCGCTCCGCCGGCACAGCGATCTCGCGCGTGCCCGCAAGATACTGACCTGTAATGGATTTCTTATCCTTCTGGATCTTTTGCGGCGTGCCGTGGCTGACCACCTGCCCGCCATGCACCCCGGCACCCGGACCGATATCAAAGACGTAATCCGCCTCACGGATCGCCTCTTCGTCATGCTCCACCACAATCACCGTATTGCCCTGATCGCGTAGGTTTTTGAGCGTGCCCAGCAGGCGGTCATTGTCGCGTTGGTGGAGGCCGATGGATGGCTCATCCAACACGTAAAGCACGCCGGTCAGACCCGAACCAATCTGGCTGGCCAACCGGATCCGCTGGCTCTCGCCGCCAGACAAAGTGCCCGAATTCCGCGAGAGCGTCAGATATTCAAGGCCCACATTGTTCAGGAACCCAAGCCGCTCGCGGATCTCTTTCACAATCGCGCGGGCGATTTCCTGACGCTGTTGCGTCAAATGGTTCGGCACGTCTTCGATCCAGGCCAACGCCTCGCGGATCGAGAGTTCCACCACCTGCCCGATATGCCGATCTGCGATCTTAACCGCGAGCGCCTCCGGCCGCAGGCGGTAACCTTCACACGTCCCACAAGGACGGTTGTTCTGATAACGTTCAAATTCCTCGCGGATCCAGTTGGAATCCGTCTCACGATAGCGCCGTTCCATATTCGGAATGACACCTTCAAAGACGCGAGAGACCTGATAGACCCGCCCGCCCTCATCGTAGCGGAAGTCGATCTCCTCGTTGCCCGAGCCATAGAGGAACACCTGCTGAATATGCGGCGCGAGGTCTTTCCACGGGGTGTTTTTGTCAAACTCATAATGTTTGGCGAGAGCTTCGATGGTCTGAAGGAAATACGGAGACTTCCCCTTCCGCCACGGTGCCAGCGCCCCGTCGTAAACCTTCAACGTCGCATCGGGCACCACGAGGCGTTCATCAAAGAACAGCTCTTTGCCTAGGCCGTCGCAATCGGGACAGGCCCCAAAAGGCGCGTTGAACGAAAACAGACGCGGTTCGATCTCGGGGATGGTGAACCCACTGACCGGACAGGCAAAATTCTCGCTGAAAGTAATGCGTTCAGGCTCCGCATCCTTGGGTGCGGTCTCCAAAATCGCGATGCCATCGGCCAGATCAAGCGCGGTGCGCAGAGAGTCCGCCAACCGCGTTTCCATGCCTTCGCGCACGACCAGACGGTCGACCACCACGTCAATGTCATGGCGGAACTTCTTATCCAAAGTGGGCGGCTCGTCGAGCTCGTAAAACGCCCCATCGACCTTCACCCGTTGAAAGCCCTGCTTACGCAGTTCTAGGAATTCTTTGCGATACTCGCCCTTCCGGTCCCGCACAATCGGCGCCAACAGATAGCCGCGGGTACCCTCCTCAAGCCCCATGATCCGATCGACCATATCCTGCACCTGCTGCGCCTCAATCGGCAGCCCGGTGGCGGGCGAATAGGGCGTGCCGACGCGGGCAAACAACAGCCGCATATAGTCATAGATCTCAGTGACCGTGCCCACAGTCGAACGCGGGTTCTTGGACGTGGTCTTCTGCTCAATCGAGATCGCCGGAGACAGCCCAGCGATGTGATCCACATCGGGCTTTTCCATCATATCAAGGAACTGGCGCGCATAGGCCGAGAGGCTCTCGACGTAGCGGCGCTGCCCTTCGGCGTAGATCGTGTCAAAGGCCAGCGAGGACTTGCCCGAGCCCGAAAGCCCGGTGATCACTACCAGCTGATCGCGCGGGATATCCACGTCGATGGACTTCAGATTATGCTCGCGCGCGCCGCGCACCTCGATGTTCTTTAGCTCAGCCATTCTGGCCCCCAAGTTCGCATTCTCCAGAGATAGTCCGCGCAGGTAAAAACGCCAAGCAGAAAATGTGAACATTTAGTGAACAAATGAATCGCAGGCGCATTGCTGCCAGTTTTTGACACGACGACAAGGCGTCACGGGCCGAAGGCCCGCCGTGCCCCGCGTCGGACCGGCTCGCGTTACGCCTTCCGCGCCAAAGCCCAGGTCACAATCGGAAACTGAGGATCATTCTCCAGATTATCCTCATCCCGGTTATATTCCGGCGGCCAGACCTCTTCCAAATTCCGAGCCGCCGCCGCGCGGTTACCCCAGCCTGCAGCCTTGATATCCGCCGGTGGAAAACCGCATTCGATCAGGAAATTCCGCAAGCCCCTCGGAGACCAGCGCGTGCAGTCATGCGGCGCTGGGTGAAACGGAATATGAAACGGCACGGCCAGCCAGAAATACCCGCCGGGGCGCAGCATCTCGAGGACGTGCTGGGTGGCCTTGTAAGGGCGGTCCAGATGCTCCCAGACTTGGTTGGCGAGGATCAGATCGTATTTCAGAACCGTGCCGTCCGCATAGGTCACCGGCCCTTTGCAGATGTCATGCTCGCGATGCATATATTGCACGTAGGACCGCGCAGGTAGGCTCTTGCCCCACTGCCCTGAAATCTCTGCGATATCAAGGTCTTGAGTGCCGATTTCCTTAAGGATCGCGCGGCTGCGGCGGTTCATGACAATGCGGTTCAAGCTTGGCATGGTATGAGGGTCATCCTTGGTATGAATTTCAGACTTTTAGAGGTATGAATTCCGCATCTAGAAGTGAATTGCGCGATCATAGGCGTCCAGAACGCTCTCATGCATCATCTCAGACAGGGTCGGATGCGGGAAGACCGTGTTCATCAAATCCTCCTCGGTGGTTTCAAGCTGACGGCCCACCACATAACCCTGGATCATCTCGGTCACCTCAGCGCCCACCATATGCGCGCCCAAGAGCTCTCCGGTCTTGGCGTCAAAGACGGTTTTCACCATGCCTTCAGGCTCGCCCAAAGCGATTGCCTTGCCGTTGCCGACAAAGGGGAAGCGCCCGACCTTGACGTCATAGCCTGCCTCTTTCGCCTTGGCCTCTGTGAAGCCAACCGAGGCGACCTGCGGATGGCAATAGGTACAGCCCGCGATGCTCTCCGGTTTCACCGGATGCGGGTGGCCGCCTGCGATCATCTCGGCCACCATAACGCCTTCGTGGCTGGCCTTATGGGCAAGCCAAGGCGCGCCTGCGATATCTCCGATGGCGTAAAGCCCGTCGACACCGGTGCGGCAGTATTCGTCGGTCACAACATGGGTGCGGTCGATCTTGACGCTCAAAGCCTCAAGCCCCAGCCCTTCGACATTGCCGACGATGCCAACGGCAGAGATCACGGTATCAAACTCGTGCTTTTCGACCTTACCGCCGGTTTCAATATGGGCTGTCACCTTACCCTTGCCACGATCGAGCTGTTTGACCATGGCTTTCTCCATGATCGTCATGCCCTGTTTGACGAAGGCTTTCTTCGCAAAGGCGGAAATCTCGGCATCCTCGACCGGCAGCACGCGGTCCATGACCTCAACCACCGTCGTGTCAGACCCAAGCGTGTTGTAGAAACTCGCGAATTCGATCCCGATTGCGCCCGATCCAATCACCAAAAGCTTCTTTGGCATGAGCGGCGGTTGCAGAGCATGTTTATAGGTCCAGACGAGATCCCCATCGGCCTCAAGCCCCGGCAGCTCGCGCGCCCGTGCGCCGGTGGCGAGAATGATATGCTTGGCCGCAAGCTCCTCAGTGCCCTTGTCGGTTTTGACCGAGACTTTGCCCTTAGCAGGCAGCGTCGCCTCGCCCATCACGACGGTCACTTTGTTTTTCTTCAGCAGGTGGCCCACGCCACCTGTTAGCTGCTTTGCGACCCCGCGCGAGCGTTTGACCACAGCATCCAGATCATAGCTCACACCAGTTGCACCAAGCCCGTAATCCTTGGCATGATTCATCAGGTGAAAGACTTCGGCAGACCGCAAGAGCGCTTTGGTCGGAATACAGCCCCAGTTCAGACAGATGCCGCCCAGATGCTCGCGTTCTACAACGGCCACGTTCAAGCCCAGCTGCGCCGCACGTATCGCTGCGACATATCCTCCAGGCCCAGCCCCAACTACGATGACATCAAATGTCTTGGCCGCCATAGGTTCCTCCCAAATTCTTTTGAAAAGAGATTAGCCCCCTTGACCAGAAGTGCAACGTAGAAACGGCCGCGCAATTTTCATGCGCGGCCGTTTGAAATCTGGGGTGATTACGCTTTAGGCGGCCTGCGCTTGCAGTCCCTGAACGGTGAAGCCATAGCCGCCCTTGGCGATGTAAGCCAGCTCTGCCGCAGTGGACTTCCGCTCAAGCGCTTCGTTGCGATAGGGGAAGCGGCCAAATTCGCGGATCACCTCGCGGTGCGCCTTGGCGTGCAGAAGGTTTCCGTCACTGTCCAGACGCTCCATCATCAGACGCACGCAGCGTTCTTGATCGCAGAGGTTCTCGGAGTGCAGAAGTGGTGTGTAAAAGAACTGGCGCGCCGGCATATCGATGCGCATGTCCCATCCCTTGCTAATCGCTTGTTTGGTCACCGCGCGGGCCGCGAAGTCAGAGGCGAAAGCTTTGCCCGTGCCGCGAAACATATTGCGAGAGAACTGATCGGTCAGGATCACATAAGCGAGGCAACCCGAGGCATAAGCCATCCACTGACCAAGCCCCCCTTCCATCGCCTTGTTCCAAACGGGCTCAAAACGCGTGCGTATGGTCGCGTCCAGCTCAGCGTTCTCAACATACCAATCTTTTGGCTCGCATTCATCCAGCCAAAAACTCAGGACCTCTTCGGGCGTAGACATCGGCATTATCCTCGTGGGCTTTTGTCATGAAAATGTTACCCACAAAAATTTGAGTCTTAACAGTCACAAAATGCAACAAAGCGGATACTTAGCTCGCGGATTGTGCATCAGACTCCTCATCGATGGAATATTGAGCATATTCCTGCGCCGCTTCCATCGCGACCGAGGTCGAGGTCGGCAGAACCGGAGCAAAGCTGCCGGTTTCCTCAACAGACGGTGCCGCACGTTTGGTCATGCGGTACATGGTGTATAGCCCCATGATGCCGGTTAAGACCCCGAGAAATAAGAAATAAGCGCTGGTGCCAAGGTTGGTCATCAACCAACCGATGGCGATTGGACCCAGGACCGCGCCGCAGCCGTTGACGAACAAAAGGCCAGCGGAAGCCGAGGCCATATCCTCGCGCGACAGGAAGTCATTGGCGTGCGCGATCAGCAGTGAATAAAGCGGGTTTGTCGCGCCACCGACCACGAAAGCCGCGACCAACAGAAGTGTGTAAGATCCTGGAAACAGTAACCCAACTACCGCACCTGCCGTTGCAAAGGCTGAAACGGTAAAAATCACAACGCGGCGGTCCATGCGGTCTGAAAACCACCCAATAGGGTACTGGGTGACCACCGAGCCGATGTAGAACATCGCAATGAAGAGCGAGATTTCAGGGATGGTCAGACCGGCTTGCGAGCCAAAGACCGCAGACATGCCAAACTGTGCCGAGAAAATGCCGCCGAGGATGAACATGCCGACCACACCGAGAGGCGAGACATGAAAGATCTCGGTCAGCTTCATGCTGTGGGTGCTTTCAAAGGCCGGTGTGGGCGAGATTGACAGAAGGATCGGCGCGAAAGACAGAGAAACCAGGATAGACGGGATCACAAAGAGCACAAAGCCAGACGGATCTGCGGTAACCAAAAGGCCCTGGGCTGCGATGATGCCGGTGACCTGCGCATACATATAAAGCGAGAGCGTCTTGCCACGGTTTTCATTGGTGGCCGCATTATTGAGCCAGCTCTCTGCGGTCACATAAACCCCGCAAAAGCCAAAGCCGATGACCGCGCGGCAGAACATCCAGACCCAAGGGTCGGTGAGCCATGGGAAGACAATCAGAGCAGCCGAGATAAAAGAGCCAAGGGCTGCAAAGACCCGCACATGTCCGACTCGGCGGATCATTTCAGGGGCAAGACGCGAGCCCCCGAGGAAGCCCAAGAAGTAAGCAGACATGACGAAGGACATCTCGACGGTCGAGAATCCCTCGATCTCTCCTCGAATACCCAGCAAAGAGCCCTGAACACCGTTTCCAACCATCAACAGCAACATGCCAAGCATCAACGCCCATGTACTGGAAATCACCTGTCCCATTTGGAAACTCCTTACTGCGTGTGGTCACCCTAACAGAATCGCGAAAATTTACGTAGCCATTCGCGACACGCCAATTTGAATGATGTCGTTTCGCGCCCTCGCCCCAAACCCGCGATTTCTTTCAAAGAAATCGGCGTCGGAAACTTTCGAAGTTTCCGCCTACTTGGGAAACAAGATCGAAGAATCCCCGTATGAGAAAAACCGGTACTCATTGGCAATCGCATGGGCATAAACGTCTTTGATGCGGCCCTGTCCCGCAAGGGCCGACACGAGCATCATCAAGGTCGATTTGGGCAAATGGAAATTCGTCATCAGAGCGTCGGCCACATGAAATTCAAAGCCCGGAAAGATAAAGATATCCGTCTCGCCTTCCCAAGGCGCAATCGCCCCGGCCCGGCCTGCACTTTCGATCAACCGTAGCGCCGTCGTGCCCACCGGGATCACCCGCCCGCCCTTGGCCTTGGTCTCTGCAATCTCGGAGGCCGCCTTTTCGCTCACGCGACCCCACTCCGCATGCATCTTATGGGTTTTCACGTCCTCAACCTTAACCGGCAAAAACGTTCCAGCGCCGACATGCAGCGTGACAAAACTCATGTCGACGCCTCGAGCCTTGAGGCTTGCCAGAACGGCGTCGTCAAAATGCAACGACGCCGTTGGCGCGGCCACCGCCCCGGAATGTTTTGCAAAAACAGTCTGATAGTCGGTTTTGTCCTGCGCATCTGTGGCGCGTTTTGCGGCAATGTAAGGCGGCAAGGGCATCATGCCCGCCTGATCCAGCTCTGCTTCAAAACTCTCGCCGGTTAGATCAAATTCAAGCAGCCCTTGGCCGTCGGATTTCTCAACCAGCCGCGCCTTGAGGCGATCTGAAAACACAACATCCTCGCCCTCAGAAATCTTTTTCAAAGGCTTCAATAGCGCCAGCCAGCGCCCGTTTTCGCGTGGCTCTAACAGGGTCACTTCGATCTTTGCGCTTGTCGCACCCTGAGCCGACACACGATGACGCTGGCCGGTAAGACGCGCCGGGATCACTTTGGTGTCGTTAAAGACCAACCGATCTCCCGGCTCCAGAAAGGACGCGAGCTCCGTCACCCGACTGTCCACAATCCCACTGGGCCGCGACACCAAAAGCTTGGCCGAGGACCGCGGTACCGCAGGGCGCGTGGCAATCAACCGCTCGGGCAGGTGAAAATCAAAGTCAGAGAGCTGCATGGTATCTTCCGAAATTACTCGCTCGCCTCATCCAGCGAGGGAGGCGGGCGGCGGAAAATGTTCCGGAATATCCCTGGCGTCAAGACCGAGAGTGGGTTTACTGAGATCCTCAGATCCTCGACCGGTCCGCTGAGCGTGTAGTTAAGACCAAAAAGGCCTTCGCCCTTGCGCGCAATCGGGCGCCCGATGGCATTCAAAACGTAAATTGGCGAGACCACGCCCTGCATATCAAAGCTTCGCGTGTCCGTATGATAAATCCCATCCGCCGAGACGCCCATCGAGGGACCGACCGCGCTGCCCTGCGCAATAGCGATGCGGTTTGGGCCAATCCGAAAACGGGATTCCACGTCCGTGAACAAGATCCCCTCGCCCGCCATTTGATCAAGCAGACCCACAACCGAGACCGCATTCAACAAAGCTGCAAAAGCCGGTGCATCCTGAATGCGGACATCATTGATGATTGCCCGCCCGTCAAATTCGTTTTTGCCCAGCGGGTTCAAATCCAGCTGTAATGTGCCCCCACTCGCGTTGCGCAAGAATTCTGCTGACCGCAACACATTGCCCGCATCCGCCGACAATATCCGGATCGCGCTGCGCCCACCCACGGGCGTCAAAGACCCCGATATCGTGGCCCCGCCATTCACACGCGCGCGAAATTCGCCCTGCATGCCGCCACCTGCAAGGAACGAGCCGCCAAAGCTGGTCAGGTCAATCGTGTCAGACACCCGTACGCGGGACAGGTTTGCCAGAACCGGTGTGCGATCGCCGCCTGCACTACTTGCCTCTGGCAGTTTCCGCAGGTCCAAAGTACCGGACGTCAATTCAATTCCCGGCGTTATTTGTCCAGGACGGCCGGTGAGCTTCGCAGACCCATCGAACCAGTTACCAACCGTCAACCGATCAAGGGTAAATACATCCATCCCACCATCAGGCTTAAGCGTAATATTCCCTTGTGCTTCAAGCCCTTGGGCGGACATGAGTAGGTTCTCCACGCGCGCCGGTTGGTCCAGGGCCACAGTGACCGTCAGTTCTGCTGCCCGCGACGCAGGCTTGCTCCAGCCCAAGGTCGGAATGGCCATGCGCAGCCCACGCAGATCCGAGGTCACTTGCATTTCAGGCAGTTTGTCGCGCTCAAAATCAATCCGAATGGCCGCCTTGCCCTGCCCTGACAGCATCTCACGGCTCAGACCGAGGTTGAACTCATCCACCGTGCTCTCATTGAGCTCGACTGACCCCAAAAGCTGGCTTTTTCCACCGGTCTCTTGACCCAGCACCGTCGACCAAGTGGCCTCAATCGGCACGCTGCCGATGCGCCCGCGCCCGGCCACTGACACCGCCTGAGAGGTGGCTAGGATCGAGAGTTCGGGGGCCGCGATTTGTTTGTCGGGGACAAGCTGCGTCGAGCGAACATTGCGCGCGGTGGCGGCAATGTCGAAGTTGACCTCCTCTGGTTTCAGACCCTTGCGCAGGAACAGGTTGATCCTGCCCTCGACCTCGACTTCGCCCTCCGCCAGATCGACAGGCAGCCCCGCCTTGGAAAAGACCTCAAGCGGCTTGTGATCCAGCAAGCGCAATGCAGCAGTCACCGTGCCTCGGGTTTTCAGCCAGACCTCGGCGGGCCCCTGTTTGATGCGAGTATTGGGGATCACGAAACTTGTGCCTGTCGCATCCAGAACGCCGCCAGCGCCCGGCGCGACCTCTCCGCCCTCAGCCGTCACAACAAAGCGGTTGTCGACCCAAACCGCGCGCCCCTTTGCCTTTTTCACCGGCGGGAGCGTTTTGACATAGCGCACTTCGGCCTCGTCAAATTCAAAGTCCAGATAGATATCAGGCTTAGCGCCCGGCACCGCACGCAAGGCAAAGTTCACGTCACTGAGTTGCCCCGCCAAGATATTCTCATCGACCCATTTGCGCGGCTTGGGCTGGGCGTTTTCCGGCCACCAGCGGATCACTTCGCGGGCGTCCACCTCTGCCATTTGAGCATTCAGGCTGACCTTCCAACCTTCGTCAAGCGGGATGAATTGTCCTTTTGCGACAGCGGTTTGGCCCTCGCTTTTCAACAGAAACTCGCCCACATCGATGGTGAAATTCGTCAGATCCAGCCGAAAATCCGCCTGCGCATGATCAATCGAGACCGGTGCGCCGAACAATCCCGCCGGATTGCCGCTAAGGTCGGTGAATTTAAACTGTCCCCAAAGCGCTCCGGGAAGGCCGCCCTGCAGGTCGCGCAAATAGGCCACCCCTTCGGCGCGCGCCTGTCCCCAGGCGCTGTCCGCCACAAGTTCAGTGAACTCAATCGCGTCACTTTGAGGATCATAGGTGAAATGCGTCCCTGCTGATTTAAACGGCACCGGACGCACGACGCCACCGGGTTGCACAACGCCTTCGCTGATGCGCAGGGCCGCATTCAACGGGCCAAGGTCTCCGCTTTCATCAATCTCAAAGCGCATCGCACCGGAGATCGGCGCATCTAGGATGCTCAGCCATGTCAAAGCGGGTGATTGCGACGCGATGTCGGTGGAGGGTACGTCTTCAAAGTTCACACCGAATTGCGCTTCCGGTTGGCCGAGTTCGGTTTCGAAATTAAATTCAAGCGTGGACACATAGTCACGCCCGCCCAGCAAGGCGATATTCGTCGTCATGCGCAGCGCTTTGTCGTCGCGTGTCAGAAGGAAGCTGCCCCCATCCACCGTCCAACTGCGTCCCGCGCGCTGGTCGTCAAACTGAATGGTGATCGCATCCAGCGACACGCGCGAAAGGTTCTCAAACTCTGATGTCTGCAAGAGGCGGTCAATTTCACGTTCGATGTCACCCAAAGAAGTCGAGGTCGCAGCCCCGCCCTGCCCGCCGTCAATCGCCAGCGCGACCTCGCCTTCATCGGCGCGGGTGGCATTCAGGATCACCCCGGACATACGAATTTCACGCGGCGCGATCTGTCCCTGCAAAAGCTTGCGATATGACAAAGAGGCCTCAACTTCAGAGATCGACATCACAGGGCCACCATCGTCGGGCACCAGATCCAGACGTTCAAAGACCACATGCGGATGCAGATCATCCTCAATCAGCAAAGTCGCGCCTTCGAACTGGACGGATGCTCCGGGCACAGCGCCGGACAATTGCGTCACCAATTGAGCGTTGATCCAAGGCGCGACGTGGATTGTGCGTCCAATCGAGGTCATCGCTAGAACTGCCAGCCCCACACCAAGCACCAGCACGACACCCAAGCTCCACAGCCCCAGACGCCGCAAGCGCGACTTGGGTTTGACGGGATCAGGCTGGGTCATCTGTTCAGGCACGGCGGCTCGGGTAATTTTTTATTGCGGCAATCGGTTTCTTGTCGCGCTCTGCGCTCTACCATATAGGCTTCAAACTGAAAGCCCAAGGAGAACTCATGCCTGAGATCGGCGAGAACGCGCCCGACTTTACCCTGCCCAGCACCTCTGGCGAGGACGTCACCCTGTCCAGCCTGAAACCCAAAGCGGTGGTGCTGTTTTTCTATCCCCGCGACAACACTTCCGGCTGCACCAAAGAGGCCATCGGTTTTAGCGAGTTGAAAGAGGCCTTTGCGGCGGAAAACGTCGAGGTCTTTGGCCTGTCCAAGGACGATATGAAAAGCCACCACAAGTTTGTCGAAAAACAAGAGCTGACGGTCGAGCTGTTGACGGATGCCGACTCTGACGTGTGTGAGGCCTATGACGTCTGGAAAGAGAAAAAGATGTACGGCAAGACCTATATGGGCATCGAACGTTCGACCTTTTTGATCGATGGCGCGGGCAAAATCGCCCAGGTCTGGCGCAAGGTGAAAGTTCCGGGACATGTGGACGAAGTCATGGAGGCGGCGAAAGCGCTCTGATGAAGACCCTTGCAAACATGGCGGTCGAGGTGCTCTCGACCGCAGATGGCCGCGCGAAGACAGCGCTGTCTCGGGATTATGCGGCGCAGTGGTTTGCCGCGCGCGCGGCGGGTGAAACACCCGAAATCGGTGCCGCCACGCCGCCGTTGCATCCTGCCCGTCCAGAGAAACCGGAACTTTTGTCGCCCCGTGATGTGCCGCGCCGCCGCCCCGGCTCTCGACCCGGTCAGATCGCGCTTTTGCACGCGGTTGGGCATATCGAGTTGAACGCGGTCGATCTGCATTGGGACATCATCGCGCGGTTTACCGATGTGAAAATGCCCATTGGCTTTTATGACGATTGGGTTAAAGCCGCCGATGAAGAAAGCAAACATTTCAACCTGATCTGCGACTGCCTTGAGGATTTAGACAGTTTCTACGGAGACCTCCCCGCCCACGCCGGCATGTGGCGCGCCGCCGAGGACACAGTGGATGATTTCATGGGGCGATTGGCCGTCGTTCCCATGGTGCTGGAAGCGCGTGGACTGGACGTGACCCCTGGCATGATCGACATCTTCCGCAAAGCGAAGCTTGACCAAGTGGTCGAGGCGCTAGAGGTAATTTACGCCGAAGAAGTCGGCCATGTGGCCTATGGCTCCAAATGGTTCCACTTCCTTTGCGGCCGCCATGACCTTGATCCCAAAGAGGTTTTTCACAAGTTGGTGCGCAAATACTTCCACGGGGCCCTTAAACCTCCGTTCAATGAAGAAAAACGCGCCGAAGCGGGCCTGCCACCGGATTTTTATTGGCCTCTGGCCGATGACCCCAGACCTTGAGCTGACAGAGGCGGAAACAAAGCCTTAACAAAAGGTTAAACTTCGCGAGATGCGTGGACAATCAAAGCGGAAACTTGCCTGCGTCGTCAAAAACCTTGCCGAAACTTTACCTGCCCGTTAATGAAATTGGAGCGCCTGGGGACATTGGCGCACCAACGGGGAAAAACCAAAGGACTAAGACGTTTTGCGTGGAATTGCGTCTAAAATTCATGTGCTGCTAGAAAAGTGGTTCCCGGAACGCCGTTTGTTCCTAAGGTCCGACACGGACACACGCTTTATTCGCCTGAAACCTCACACCCAGCTGATGATCGCCGGATGCGGTGCGCTTGTGGTGGGCTGGGCGATTATCGTGACGGCCGTTCTGTTCATGGACTCGATCGGCTCTGGCAATTTCCGCGAACAGGCCAAACGCGATCAGGAAAACTATCAGCTGCGTCTGAACACTCTGTCTGACGAACGCGACCAGCGCTCGGCAGAGGCTTTGGCCGCCCAAGAACGTTTCACCGCCGCGCTTGAGCAGATTTCTTTGATGCAATCCGAGCTGCTCTCGGCTGAAACCCGATCCCGCGAGCTGGAAACTGGCATCGAGGTGATCCAGTCCACCCTGCGCCGCACAATGAAAGAACGCGACGAGGCCCGCACCGAACTCGAGCGCGTCACGGCAGATGCAGATGCCTATGTTGAATCCACCGTCGCGCAGGATCTGAACACCGAAGGTGTCGAATCCATCGTCACCGCCCTCGCTGAAACTGCTGCAGAACGCGACGAGCTTTTTGTACAAGCCCGCGAAGCTGTAGCAATCGCCGACAATATGGAACTCGAGCTCAAGCTGCTTGAGGAAATGAACGACCAGATCTTCACCCAGCTCGAAGACGCGATGACCGTCTCGGTCGAGCCTCTGGAAAAGATGTTTGCCTCTGCTGGCCTGTCTACTGATGCGCTGCTGGAAGAGGTGAAGCGCGGCTACACCGGCCTTGGCGGTCCAAACCTGCCTCTGACTGTTACCACCTCTGGCGGAGAACTGTCGCCCGAAATGAAACGCGCCAACGCTCTGCTGGGCCAGTTGGACCGTCTGAACATGTACCGCATCGCCGCCGAAACCACGCCTTTCGCCGTGCCTTACAAAACCGCAGTCCGCTATACCTCTGGCTTTGGCATGCGCTGGGGCCGGATGCACCGCGGTGCCGATGTTGCAGGCCCGCATGGCACCGATATCTTTGCGACGGCTGACGGAGTGGTCATCCACGCCGGTTGGTCCTCGGGCTATGGCAAGCTGATCAAGATCAAACATGCCCATGGCATCGAAACTCGCTACGCCCACTTGGCGAAATTCCGCGTAAAAAAGGGAGACCGAGTGTCGCGCGGGCAACACATAGGTGATATGGGCAACACAGGACGCTCGACAGGAACCCATTTGCACTATGAAGTGCGGATTAACGGTCGGGCCGTAAACCCGATGAAATTTATCAAGGCTGCAAGAGATGTTTTCTAAAAGCAAAATCAACGAACCTGCCGCAACACCTGCTGATACCGCAAAGCCGGTTCTGCCAGAAGCAGCCAAAAAGGCCGCTCCAGCAGCGGCCGCTGCCCCAGCCGCGGCGCCACGTCCAAAAGTGGGCGCATCCGTTTTGTCTTCGGACCTGCATGTCAAAGGCAATCTGAAAACCACCGGTGACGTGCAAATCGAAGGCACCATCGAAGGCGACATCCGCGCGCATCTTCTGACTGTTGGCGAAACCGCTACTGTCAAAGGCGAAGTGGTTGCTGACGACGTCGTGGTCAACGGCCGCATCGTGGGCCGCGTACGTGGCCTAAAGGTCCGCCTGACATCCACCGCGCGTGTTGAAGGTGACATCATCCACAAAACCATCGCCATCGAAAGCGGCGCGCATTTCGAAGGCTCTGTCCAGCGTCAGGACGACCCACTGGGTGGCGCAGGCAAACGCCCTGCCCCAGCGAAAGCGGCTCCGGCACCTGCTGGCAAATAAGCCTTGCTTAAATAGCAATCTGAAAAGCATCGCCTCGGCGGTGCTTTTTCATTTTTGGCCGCTGCTTCATTCACACGAATCTCACCCTGTGAGGCCTGTCAGCACATTTTTTAAGTTTTGACTTCGCCCCCGCTCCGACACCGCCTATGCTCTTCTCATATACAAGACGAAGGACGCAGTATGACCATCGAGACAACCCACGTCGGCAGCCTCCCCCGCGGTGACCACCTCTCGGAATTGCTTTTGGCCAAAGACAACGGCCGCGACTACGACAAGGACGAATTTGAGACGACCGTTCAGGACTCCATCACGGTGGCCGTGAAAAAGCAGCGGGAATCCGGCGTGACCATTGTCTCTGACGGAGAACTCGGCAAGGTCGGCTATTCGACCTACATGCAAGAGCGCCTAAGCGGGTTTGGCGGCCATATTGATCGCAAACCGGCAAAAGACCTCGCGGCCCATCCCGGTCTGGCCAAAAAGCTTAGCGCGATTATGGGTAGCCAGGAATTCACCCGTGCCTCCTGTGTTGGAGAGGTGAAACTGGTCAACCTCGAGCCTGCCCTTGAGGACATTCGCCGCTATAAAGAGGCGCTCGATAAAGAGGGCCAAGGAACGCGCGCTTTTATGAATGCGGCATCTCCGGGTCTGATCACAGCCTTTCAGGTGAACAAATACTACTCCAGCCACGAAGCCTATCTAGAGGCTTTGGCCAGTGCGATGCGCCCTGAATATGAGGCCATTCTGGATGCAGGTCTTGATATTCAATTCGACTGCCCCGATCTCGCGATGTCGCGCCACACGGGCTATCAGGACGCGACTGAAGAAGAATTCGTGAAAATGGCCGCCGCCAATGTCGAGGCTCTGAACGCCGCAACCGAAGGCCTGCCTGCCGACCGGATGCGGATGCACCTTTGCTGGGGCAACTACGAAGGCCCGCATGACCATGATATCGCCTTGGAAAAGGTCATTGATATCGTGCTGTCTGCGCGCCCGAACACGATCTTGTTCGAAAGCGCCAATCCCTGCCATGAACACGAATGGACCGTCTGGCGCGATGCCGATATCCCAGAGGATAAGATCCTCGCGCCTGGCGTGATTGACACCTGCTCGAACTATGTCGAACACCCAGAACTTATCGCCCAGCGTCTGCAGCGCTTCATCGATATTGTCGGGATGGACCGCGTGGTGGCGAGCACCGATTGCGGCTTTGGCACCTTCGCGGGCTATGGCAAGATTGACCCGGACGTGACGTGGAAGAAACTCCGCAACCTGCGCACAGGCGCGGATTTGGCGGAAGCGCGGAACTGATTATTCTGGATTGGTAACAAAAATAAGCCCCGCGAGATTTTCGCGGGGCTTTCTATTTTGGGAATACGGTGTTTACCCGTCCCCCAGCATCCACTCCCCATTCGGCCAGAACGCATGATAGGCGAAAGCAAACATCACATCATGCGCCAGATCCTTGCCGCTTGCGTCTTTCACACGCACGGTGCCGACCTCTTTGCTTTTCGCAATGTCACGCCCGTCCAATGCTGACGCCTGCCCTTCGGTCCATGTCAGCGTCACGCCTGCCTCGGTGACCTCTCCGGCCTCACGCAGCCGCGTCATTGGCCAGGCGCGGTCACCCACACGGATCACACGCACCAGCGGCGGAATGCCATGCGGTGGGTTTTCGCCTTGATAGAGGAACGGCCGCGCTGAACTGTCGTAATTCACGTAAGGATTGCGCCCGTAAGGCCGTCCGAACCGAGGCTCTGCCATCACCAAGCCATCCGGATTGCGCTCGGCGAATTGACGCCAGCTCTCCATCCAGGTCGGCAGGGTCGTGAGTTCGACCCCGTTCATCTCGCCCACAATGCCCGTGCCAATGGCCTGTTGCCACCAGCTTTCGGTCTCGCGGTCATACATGACCATGTCCGAGTTGCGCAGCTTGCCAGAGACGCCGAAACTCAGCACGCGGTCGCCGACCCGCCTATCAAAGGTGATACCGGAATTGCAAAGCGGGCAGAAGGTGACAGCGACGGGGATATCTCCGACCTGATCATTCACGATTTCATGCCATGTGAGGTAACGGATCGGATAGGCCCGCGGCAGCTCGCCTTCGATTTCAACCGTGATCACCGGCTCGCGCTCGCCGATCTGCGCGCCTTCTTTGATTGGCACCATGACCGGGTCGTCAATTGCTGGGATGCCGTCTTTGGGCGGGCCGCCTGACAGGATTTCCGTCCAATCCTCAATCGAGGTCTGCTCAAAATCCGTATTGGGCCACTCAAAGACCCAGCGCGCGGGGCTTGCGAAAGCCGAGCTTACGGCGAGGCTGAGGCCTGCGGCGAAAAGGATAGATCGTGCGAACATGATGGGGCTCCCTATAACGTTAGCCTCATCTGGGACCAATAAACCCCACCTGCATAGCCCCCCTAACGTGCTTGTGATGGGTGGTCATCGGTACCGCAGGGCCATCGTCGAACCGACGATGGCCCTGCCTGCGTTCGCAGGCGCTTCGAGCCGGAAACAAAAAAGGCCCGGGAACCCCCGAGCCTTTTCAATGGTATAATCGGAACCTTAGTTCTGTGTGACCTTCACCGAAACCATCCGGTCCGGATCCCCGTCCACAGCCCCCGAGCGCGGATGCCCGCGTTTGATCGCATCGACCACATCCATGCCCGAGGTCACTTGACCAACAACCGTATATTGGCCGTTTAGGAAATAGCCCTGATCAAACATGATGAAGAACTGGGAGTTCGCAGAATCTACGCTATGACCGCCCCGAGCCATCCCAACCGTGCCACGCTCAAATGGCACCTCAGAGAACTCCTGCAGAAGGTCGGAATAGCTAGAGCCACCGCGACCCGCCATGCGCTTGTCACCGCCAACTTTGCCGAACTGCACATCGCCCGTCTGGGCCATGAACCCCTCGATCACGCGGTGGAAAATCACGTCATCATAGGACCCTTCCTGCGCCAGCGTCACAATGCGCTCGACATGGTTCGGAGCAACGCCCTCCAAGAGGTCGATCACAATCGTACCCTCGGCCTCACCATTGACGGTGATTTCCAGACCGTAGTCTGGCAACTGGCTGCTGACCTCGGTGATATCGGTCAGCCCCGGCGTGCCTTCTTGCGCCAAAAACACAGCGCCCACACCCAGAACTGCCACCATCATGGCGACACCGACGAGTTTGTTGCTCCCGCCGTTCATTATTCCGCGTCCGCTGCGACTTTGACCGAGATCATACGATCAGGATCCATTGGCGGCTCGCCACGTACGATGGCATCCACATGCTCCATGCCCTCAATCACACGGCCATAGACGGTATATTGACGGTTCAGGAAGTGGTTGTCCTTAAAGTTGATAAAGAACTGAGAGTTCGCAGAATCTGGCATTTGGCTACGTGCCGCGCCCAAGGTGCCGCGATCATGAGGCACACCAGAGAATTCCGCCTTAAGGTTCGGCAGATCAGATCCGCCTGTGCCCGCCATGCGGATATTAAAATCCTTTTCCATATTGCCGTTGGCCACGTCGCCGGTCTGCGCCATGAAACCGTCGATCACGCGGTGAAAGCAGACGTTGTCATACTGACCCGAGCGCGCGAGTTCCTTCATACGCTCACAGTGACCAGGCGCCACGTCAGGCAAAAGTTCGATGACGACCGTGCCGTCTTTGAGTTCCATCAGGATGGTGTTTTCGGGATCTTTGATCTCGGCCATTTGGCTGCTCCGTTTATATTCGTTGAAGCTAACCTAGTGCCTCGCCAAAGGATTGCCAAGCTGCCATTGACCTGTCGCATTAATCCTATATGCACAGGGCAAATTCGGGACATTGGAGACGGCATTATGGCTTGGAAAACCCTCGACGACATGGATCTGGCAGGCAAACGCGTCTTGGTACGCGTGGACATCAACGTTCCTATGGAAGACGGCAAGGTTACCGACACCACCCGGATCGACCGTATCGTGCCGACCATCCACGATATCGTGAAGGCGGGCGGCTCCCCTATTATGCTCGCGCATTTCGGTCGCCCGAAGGGGCAATATGTCCCAGAAATGTCACTGAGCCCGCTCGTGCCCTATCTTGCTGAGGCTTTTGGCGAAGAGGTCACCTTCATCGAACGCCCCAGCCGCGAGATGATTGACGATCTGCCTGCCACCGCGGTTGTTCTTGTCGAAAACACCCGCTTTACGGCGATGGAAGAAGCCAACGACCCGCAAATGGCTGGCTTCCTTGCCACTTTGGGCGACATCTATTGCAACGACGCCTTCTCTGCCGCCCACCGCGCGCATGCGTCGACCGAAGGCGTGGCGAAACTGCTGCCAAACTGCGCAGGCCGCCTGATGCAAGCCGAACTCAGCGCTTTGGAAGCGGCGCTGTCCACGCCAAAACGCCCCGTTGTCGCGGTCGTCGGCGGCGCGAAAGTGTCCACCAAGCTGGAACTCTTGGGCAACCTTGTTGCGAAAGTCGATCATCTGGTGATTGGCGGCGGCATGGCCAATACATTCCTTGCGGCCCAAGGCATCGACGTGGGCAAATCGCTTTGCGAACATGACCTCGCCGACACCGCCCGCGAAATCCTTGCCAAAGCCAAGGACGCAGGCTGCGACGTGGTTCTGCCCTCTGACGTGGTCGTCGCGCGTGAATTCAAAGCCGGAGCCGACAACGAAACCGTCGCCTCTGACGCCTGCCCTGCGGACGCTATGATCCTTGACGCTGGCCCTCAGTCAGTTGCCCGCATCGAAAGCATTCTGGCCCAAGCGAAGACCTTGATCTGGAACGGCCCTCTTGGGGCGTTTGAAATCGAGCCCTTTAACGCCGCAACCAACGCCGCCGCCAAAGCCGCGGCTGACCTCTCCAAAGCAGGCAGCTTGGTGTCGGTCGCAGGCGGCGGCGATACCGTCGCGGCCCTCAATGGCGCAGGCGCGGCCGAGGACTTCACCTATATCTCCACCGCGGGCGGCGCCTTCCTGGAATGGATGGAAGGCAAGACCCTACCCGGCGTGGCAGCTCTACAATCCTAGCCATTCGGCTTAACCTTTTCTTTTCCGGAGAGGGTTAGCGGTACCAGCATTGCGCGCCTTCTGGGGCTGACCTAGAAGGAGCCTAACACTCCTATTTTCTGCCAAAGGATACACAAATGTCCAATTCCGCCCAGACCGACCTCATCGCCAAAGGCCAAGGTTTTATCGCAGCATTGGACCAATCCGGCGGCTCGACGCCCAAGGCGCTGCGCCTCTATGGTGTTGAGGAAGACGCCTATAACGGCGACGAAGAAATGTTTGGAATGATCCACGCCATGCGCGCACGGATCGCGCAATCTCCGGCGTTTAACGGTGACAAAGTGGTCGGCGCGATCCTGTTTGAACGCACCATGGATGGCGAGATCGACGGCATCCCAGCGGCGCAGTACATCTGGGAAAAACGCGGCGTGGTGCCTTTCCTGAAGGTCGACAAAGGCCTTGAGGCCGAGGAAAACGGCGTTCAACTGATGAAGCCGATGCCAGATCTCGATGATCTGCTGGATCGTGCGAATGCGGCGGGCATCTATGGCACCAAAATGCGCTCTGTGATCTCTGCCGCTAATGCCGAGGGCGTCAAAGCCAATGTCGCGCAACAGTTTGAAGTCGCAAAACAAATCATCGCCAAGGGCCTCATGCCAATCATCGAGCCAGAGGTGACCATCACCATCGCAGACAAGGCCGAAACCGAAGACCTCGTGCGCGATGCAATCCTTGCTGAGCTCGACGCGCTGGATGACAATCTGCAAATCATGCTGAAGCTCTCGCTGCCCACCAACGCGAACCAATACAAAGCGCTGGTGGATCATCCGCAGGTGCTCAAGGTGGTTGCCCTCTCTGGTGGCTATTCCCGCGAAGAGGCCAATGGCCTTCTGGCCCAGAACACCGGCATGATCGCCTCTTTCTCGCGCGCCCTGACCGAAGGCCTCAGCGCGCAGCAGACCGAGGACGAGTTCAACGCGGTGATCGCGGATAGCATCGATGGGATCTATCAGGCCTCTATCGCGGGTTAACGTCCTTTAACGATCTGACTCCAAACCGAAAAAAACGAATCGCCCGTGCATTTTAGGGATTCACAGGGCGAATCACCTGTGGCATACTGTGTCTCATAGAGGGTCGCAAAAGACCCCGTCCATTGAGGCAGATTGGCAGTTACCATGGCAGTCACAAAATCCCGTCCGGCCGTTGGCCCTATCCTGTTTTTCGGGGTGGCGTTCAGCTTGGCAGTCTATTTCACCTTCGCCGCTGTGCAGGGGGAATACGGGCTGTTCAGCCGGACGGAGATTCTGGCAGAAACCCAGCTTTTGGAAATCCAACTGGCCAGTATGCAGGACGATGTGGCGCGCATGGAAAACCTGACGAGGCGCCTGTCTGACGATTATCTGGATCTGGACCTCTTGGACCAACAGGCACGCTCTGTTCTGGGCCTCATTCGCGGCGACGAGATGGTGATCCGCTAAGCCGAGCCTTGCGCCGAACCGAGGGTTGGCGCTCTAAGCTCTCTTTAGGCCAGTTTATCTCACAAACTCCGTGTGACATTGATCTTTCACGTCTAGGCTCACCAATGCGCCGACCCTTGGGGTCGGTTCGGAGCAGGGCGTGGCGGGCCTACGGCCCTTGCTCCACGCCAGTCGCAATACATCACGCAAAATTTCTCTGGCCTAACCGCGCTGCCCGTGGTTTTAATAGCTCAAACAGAATTTAGTTTAACGCTAAACAAAGCTGGGAGGAGCGTGCCGAATGGCTGCGAAGAAAGCTGCGAAAAAGCCCAATGTCAGTGGCGACGAGCTGAAAGAATACTACCGAGAAATGCTACTCATCCGCCGGTTTGAGGAAAAAGCCGGCCAACTCTATGGCATGGGTTTGATTGGCGGGTTCTGCCACCTCTATATCGGCCAAGAAGCCGTTGTGGTGGGCCTTGAGGCAGCCACGGAAGAAGGCGACAAGCGCGTCACATCTTACCGTGACCACGGCCATATGCTGGCCTGCGGCATGGATCCCAACGGTGTTATGGCCGAGCTCACGGGCCGCGAAGGCGGGTATTCCAAGGGCAAAGGCGGCTCTATGCATATGTTTTCCAAGGAAAAACATTTCTATGGGGGACATGGCATCGTTGGCGCTCAGGTGCCGATTGGCGCAGGTCTGGCCTTTGCGGACAAATACAACGACAACAAACGCGTGACCTTCACCTATTTCGGCGATGGCGCGGCGAACCAGGGTCAGGTCTATGAGACCTTCAATATGGCCGCGCTCTGGGATCTGCCTGTGGTTTTCGTGATCGAGAACAACCAATACGCCATGGGCACCTCGATGCAGCGCTCAACCTCGACGCCTGACATCTACACCCGCGGCGCAGCCTTTGGCATACCGGGCGAAGTCGTGGACGGTATGGATGTTCTGGCCGTGAAAGCTGCTGGCGAAAAGGCCGTCGCGCATTGTCGCGCGGGCAAAGGGCCGTATATCCTCGAGGTCAAAACCTATCGCTATCGCGGCCACTCCATGTCGGATCCGGCGAAATACCGCACCCGCGAAGAAGTCCAGCGCGTGAAATCCGAACGCGACCCGATTGAGCGCGTGCGCGAGATGCTTCTGGAAGGCAAGCACGCCTCAGAAGAGGACCTCAAAGCCATCGACAAAGAGATCAAGGCCATCGTCAACGAAAGCGCCGAGTTTTCCAAAACCAGCCCCCTGCCCGCCGAAAGCGAGCTGTGGACGGACATTGTGGCATAGGGAGGCAAGATGGCACATTTTGAAATTCACCTCGCGGATGTCGCGGCGGGCAAGGCCTTCTATGGCGCGCTCTATGGTTGGACGTTTGACGCCATGCCGGGCGGCGAAGAGATCGACTATCAGCTCGCCAGCGGCAAAGGCTTGGGCGGCGATCTGACCATTGGCCTCATGAAACGCTTGAATGAAACCCCTGCCAAAGGCAGCGCGATCCGGGGTGGCACCATGACTTTTGAGGTCGATGACTGCGACGCAAGCTACGCCTGGGCGCTGGACAATGGCGGGGCCGAGGCTCTGCCGCCGATGGATTACCCAGGCATTGGCCGTTGCGCCTATGTGGAAGACGGCCAAGGCAATGTGGTCGGAATGATTACCCCGGTGGAAGGACAGTAAAACATGGCAATCAATATTCTCATGCCCGCGCTTTCGCCGACGATGGAAGAAGGTACGCTGGCGAAATGGCTGGTCAAAGAAGGCGATGAGGTCAGCTCGGGCGACATCATCGCGGAAATCGAGACCGACAAAGCGACGATGGAATTCGAAGCGGTCGACGAAGGTGTGATCGGCGCGATCCTGGTCCCTGAAGGCACCGAAGGCGTGCAGGTGAACACCGCCATCGCGACCTTGCTGGAAGACGGCGAAGAGGCCGGCGCGGCGCCCGTGGCGCAAGCGGCGGATGAGGCCCCTGCACCGGCGGCAAACGCTGCGCCCACGGCAGCGGCCCCTGCAGATCCCGTACCAGTTGCCAACACAACACCCGATTGGCCCGAAGGCACAGAGGTGAAATCCACCACCGTCCGCGAAGCCTTGCGCGACGCCATGGCCGAGGAAATGCGGCGTGAGGCCAATGTCTTCCTCATGGGTGAAGAGGTCGCGGAATACCAAGGGGCCTATAAGATCTCGCAAGGCTTGCTCGATGAATTCGGCAGCAAGCGGGTCATCGACACGCCGATCACCGAGCATGGCTTTGCCGGTATCGCAGTCGGCGCAGCCTTTGGCGGCTTGAACCCGATAGTCGAGTTCATGACGTTTAACTTCGCCATGCAAGCGATTGATCAGATTATCAACTCTGCCGCCAAGACGCTCTACATGTCCGGCGGTCAGATGGGCTGTCCGATCGTCTTTAGGGGCCCCAACGGTGCGGCCGCCCGCGTGGCCGCGCAGCACTCGCAGGACTATGCGGCCTGGTATTCGCAGATCCCGGGTCTCAAGGTGGTCATGCCCTATTCGGCCTCTGACGCGAAGGGCTTGCTGAAATCGGCCATCCGCGATCCGAACCCCGTGATCTTCCTTGAAAACGAGATTCTCTACGGGCGGTCTTTCGACGTCCCCGTCATGGAGGATTTCACCGTCGAAATCGGCAAAGCCAAGATCTGGCGCGAGGGCTCTGATGTGACCATCGTGAGCTTCGGTATTGGCATGACCTATGCACTTGAGGCAGCAGATAAGCTCGCCGAAGACGGCATCTCCGCCGAGGTCATCGATCTGCGGAGCTTGCGCCCGATTGACTATGACACGGTGCTTGCGTCTGTGATGAAAACCAACCGCTGCGTGACCGTTGAGGAAGGCTGGCCTGTCGGCTCCATCGGCAACCACCTCTCAGCGACGATCATGGAACAGGCCTTTGACTATCTGGACGCGCCGGTCATCAACTGCACCGGCAAAGACGTCCCGATGCCCTATGCCGCCAACCTCGAAAAGCTCGCGCTGGTGACGACCGACGAGGTCATCGCCGCCGTCAAGCAAGTCACCTATCGGTAAGGAGAATTTGACATGGCAGTAGAAATCCTAATGCCCGCGCTGTCTCCGACGATGGAGGAAGGCACACTGGCGAAATGGCTGGTGAAAGAGGGCGATGAGGTGCAATCAGGCGATGTGATCGCCGAGATTGAGACCGACAAAGCCACGATGGAATTTGAAGCGGTCGACGAAGGCGTCGTGGGCACGATCCTAGTGGCTGAGGGCTCCGAAGGTGTGAAGGTCAACACCGCCATCGCGATCCTTTTGGAGGATGGCGAAGAGGCCGGTGCGGCCCCTGCTCCTTCTGCTGCAGCGGCGGCTCCAGCACCGGCGGCGACACCTGCGCCTGTGGCAAGCGCGCCAGCCCCGGCGACTCCGGCTGCGCCCAGCACCGCAAGCGGTGACCGCGTGTTTGCGTCCCCCCTCGCGCGTCGTATCGCTGCGGATAAGGGCATTGATCTGAGCACCCTCAAAGGTTCAGGCCCCAAAGGGCGGATCGTCAAAGCGGATGTTCTCGGCGCAACAGCAACGACTGCATCGGCATCCGCTGCGGCGCCCTCCTCAGCGCCTGCACCCGCTGCAGCTCCGATGGCTGCTAGCCCATCAGCCGACATGGTCGCCCGAGCTTACGAAGGCCGCATCTATGAGGAAGTCTCGCTTGACGGCATGCGCAAAACCATCGCCGCGCGTCTGACAGAGGCCAAACAGACAATCCCGCATTTCTATCTTCGTCGGGATGTGAAACTCGATGCCCTTCTGAAATTCCGCGGTGAGCTGAACAAACAGCTTGAACATCGCGGCGTGAAAGTCTCGGTCAATGATTTCATCATCAAAGCCTGCGCGCTGGCCCTGCAACAGGTGCCCTCCGCCAATGCGGTCTGGGCCGGAGATCGCGTTTTGCAGATGAAAGCCTCCGATGTGGCCGTTGCAGTCGCCATCGAAGGCGGCCTGTTCACGCCTGTCCTTCAAGACGCCGACGTGAAATCCCTCTCTGCGCTGTCGACCGAAATGAAAGACCTCGCCACCCGCGCCCGCGACCGCAAGCTCGCGCCGCATGAATATCAGGGGGGCAGCTTCGCGATCTCAAACCTCGGCATGTTCGGCATCGACAATTTCGACGCCATCGTGAACCCGCCACATGCGGGCATTCTGGCCGTTGGCGCTGGTGTGAAAAAGCCTGTGGTCCAAGAGGACGGCACGCTCGGTGTCGCGACTGTTATGAGCGTCACGATGTCGGTCGATCACCGCGTGATTGACGGCGCGCTCGGTGCCGATCTGCTCAAAGCCATTGTTGAGAATCTGGAAAACCCAATCGCAATGCTGGCCTAAGCCCACCCCCAGAAACGCAAAACGCCGCCTCAAACGGGCGGCGTTTTCCATTTCTATATCAGAGACTTAAAGCTGCGTCTGATCCATGCTCACCGCAGGCTGCGAACATCCCGCCTCGCCCACGATCTTGGCCGGAACACCCGCGACAGTCTTGCACGGCGGCACTTCTTCCAGCACCACAGACCCCGCCGCAATCCGAGAGCATTCGCCCACTTTGATATTGCCGAGCACCTTCGCACCGGCACCAATCAGAACGCCATCACCAATCTTCGGGTGACGGTCCTCTTCTTCTTTGCCAGTGCCACCAAGGGTTACCGAATGCAGCATCGAGACATTGTCCCCCACCACAGCGGTCTCACCAATGACGATAGAATGGGCGTGGTCGATCATGATGCCCTGCCCGATACGGGCCGCCGGGTGGATATCGATGCCAAACACCTCAGAGCTGCGCATCTGGAAGAAATAGGCCATATCCTTACGGCCTTCATTCCACAGCCAATGCGCAATCCGGTAACATTGCACCGCCTGAAAGCCCTTAAAGAACAACATCGGCTGGATATACCGATGGCACGCAGGGTCACGCTCATAGACGGCCATGATATCGGCACGTGCCGCCGTTGAGATCCTTGGATCCATGGCAAACGCCTCTTCACAGATCTCGCGCAAGAGCTGCTCTGACATCTCGCCCGAGGCCAGTTTCAGCGAGATACGATAGGCCAGCGCCTGTTCAACCGACTTGTGGTGCAGGATCGAACTGTGGACCAAGCCGCCCAACAGAGGCTCTTCTCGCACGGCACTTTGGCCCTCGTCCAGAATACGCTCCCAGACCGGATCAATCGCTGTCACAACATTCTGTATTTTAGCCATCTCGGTGCTCCTTTGGCCTCTATCCTATACGACTTAGGAAAAATGAGGCAAATTCAATAGTGTTGTGGACAGGATCACGCCTATGAATGCAAGTGCAGAGGCCGAAATTAGGGAAATCATTCTCCAAAAGCTTGCCGAATTGGAAGAGCAGGATCGTTTGGGACGTGACGGTCAGGCGGTGGTCGAGCTGGATCAACAGGCAGTCGGGCGGCTTTCGCGCATGGATGCGTTGCAATCGCAGGCCATGGCAAAAGCCACTCAGGCCCAGCGGGAAATACAGGTAAAAGCGCTGAACGCTGCTCTGAAACGCATGGAAGACGACGACTATGGTTATTGTCGGGATTGCGGCGAGGACATCCCAGATGCGCGGCTCAAACTCAATCCGGCGGTTCTGAAATGCATGTCCTGCGCGACTGGCTAAGGCGCCAGGTCTTTAAGGCATCCAGCGCGCAAGCAAAGGCGTCGCAATAGGCGGGGTCGCTCAGATCGTCCTGCGTTCTGGTCTCATAGGCCAGCATTGCAAAGCCCATAACGCTGCCATTACCCCATGTGGGGTGCAGCCGCCCAAACCGCTTGCGGTATTTGTCGGCCACATGCGCGCGCTCAAACGCGGCCTGACAGGCAAAGGCACGGTCCGGCGCGGGAACCTCTGCAATGCCGCGCGCCAAGGCCATAAGGTCTCCGATCATCACGGATCGCACGGGTCAAAGCCCAATTGAAACCGAGGCTCTGCGCCCTGCCCCAAACCGCGCCGAGACCTGCGCCACGTCGAAGGTCACCAGCCCCTCGGCATTGTCCAAAGCCTGATCCGCCGCCGTGTAGGACCAAGTCGACGCGGTCACATTTTCTTGCCGCACGAGCTGCCCATCGACCGAAACACGCAGCTCATAGGTCTCGCTTTCTTCGCCGAGGGGGACATCGCCCAGATCCCAACGATCTCCATCGACCCGGGTTTGCCGGATCCAAGATACACTAACATCACCACCAGACATCCACGCCCGCAGATGCACCGGCGCATAGGGCCGCAACCCGTTGCCCGCAAAGGCATGCACCTCATGCACATAGCTCGCATCGCTTAAGGCCTGCCGCGCGGGTCCAATACGGAAATGCCGCTCAATCCCGCGCTGCGCGCTGGCCAACTCGATTTGCGAGGGCACCCCGTCAAACAGAACGAACCAACTGCCAGCCGGCCACGCACGCTCTTCGCTGCCGCGCTGACCCCGCAGTCGATCAGAAACCTCATAGGTCTGAGGGGCCACAAGCTGGGCTGTCTGGAACTGGACAACTTCCCACCCCTCAGGCGTGCCATCGCCAATCAAAGCCACATTGCCCCCAACCAACATCGCCTCCTGTGACATCGAGGACAACGCCCCAGACCGCATCCGCACCCGAACAGATGCGCCACGATCCACAACACCGACAGGCCCAACACCCAGATCACTTTCAAGCACACCAAAGCGCGCACGTCCGGCTTGGGTCGTATTCAGTTGATAATTCTCGTCACTCGGCGCGTCATAGACCGCAATCGCACCAGGCCATGGCTCTGCCACGGCGACGACATGCGGCGCATGGGGCTCTTCGTCTCCGCGCATCAGGGGCAAATCCATGAACAAAGGCTGCACAGGGACCGGCGCTGCGACCACTGGTATATGCGCCTCGGTCGGCTCTAATTCCGGTCGTTCATAGACGCTGGCGTCCACCGCCGTGGCGTCATAGGTCAAGACCTCTCCTAGTTCGACACGGTCAATGCGATAGCAGCGTGCACCTGCCTCGGCGCCGATCCGCACCACATCCCCCGCGCCAAGCGCCAACCGCGACAAAGGCAGCGAAAAGCGTACCGTGTCGCGCGCCAAACGCGCCTCCGCCAGCCAGCGTTCTGCCGTCGCCTTGCCCTCTCCGCGCAACAGAGACAGCGCCACCTCGCTCCCGGCGACCCCATGACTGGCCTCATCCGCCAGCACCGCTTCTTCGCTGACAATCCGGTAGTCAGATCCGCTTTCCACAAAGCTGATCCGCACGCGCCCCATAAGTTCGGCTTCAGACCCGCGTTCAAAGGCGATCCCATGCGGTACGTCCTCACTTAGTGCTGTCAGCAAAGGCACCACCTCGTCCACGGCCTCTGCCCCGCGCATGCGAAACACCAACACCCCTTCGCGCTCAATCGCATCAAACCCGAACTGCAAAATCAACGGCTGCAACACCGCCCGCGGCTCGGTCACATCCGCGACCGTATACCCGCGCACCATCCCGCGCAGATCACTAACATCTGCTTCAACGCCAGCCGCGTCACAGACCTCCCGCACGACAGAGGCCAGCGTCCGATGCGTCACACGCCCCGAAATCCAATGCCCGCGCCCATAATTGTCACTGTCGCTCCACAGCGCATCGCCGCTGGGAAACCAAGGCCAGGGCCGCGTGTCCCAAGCCCAGACATAGGCCTTGGACATATCCACCATCGCCCCACCATAGACCTCCGACACCGGATTGCGCGCCGCATCGCCCCAATAGCCATACAAAGCACTCAGGTATTGATGCTGAATATACTCATCCCGCCGCCCATCAGAGTACTTCGGCAGGCTGCTTTCTGAGGACTTTGGATCGACAAATTTGTTCGGCTGATTGGTCCCCTTGTCGACCGCGGCACAGCCGATCTCGCAAAACCGAATGGGCTTGCTCTCAGGCACCCAAGCCGTCGGTGTGCCCGCGCGGATCCCGCCAATACGGTTGTAATGCTCAAGCGACCACCAATTGCGAATATCTTTGTAACGCCAAACCCACGGCTCTCCGTAGGCTCCATCTGTGATCGGCGTTCTGATCTGCGCCGCTTCGGCTTCAGGCGAGTGATAGAACCAGTCATAGCCCTCACCACCTTCTACATTCGCCATGAGGTACTCTAGGTTGTAAATCGACCCGTAACCCTCATCCGCATGGCCTTTTTCATCGCGCCAATCCGACAAAGGCATGTAGTTATCAATCCCAACGAAATCGATGTTCGGATCCGCCCACAAGGCATCCAGATGAAACCAAAGATCGCCCGACCCGTCCTGCGGGTGATAGCCAAAATACTCTGACCAATCAGCAGCATAGCCGATCTTCACATCCGGCCCCAGGATCGCACGCGCCTCAGCCGCCAACGCAATCAACTGCTCAACAGCCACAAAGCGATCCGCCTCCCCACGCACCCAAGTCAAAGACCGCATTTCCGAGCCGATACAGAAACTCTCGACACCCCCGGCCGCAGCACAAAGCGCCGCCTGGTGCAGGATAAACCGCCTGTAGCGCCACTCTTGCGGGCCCGAATAGGCGACTGTCCCATCCCCAACCACAAAATCCGCAGCCGACGCCGTCCCAAAAAACGCCGCAACCTCTGTTTCCGCCAAAGCCGTCTGATCCGGAGACCCCGCCCGTCCAGGCGCCTCAGACACCGTGACACGCCCACGCCACGGTAGGACCGGTTGATCATCCGCATCACTCCAAGGATCCGGCAGCCCATTGCCCGCCATTTGATCCATCAGAATGAACGGATAAAACATCACCTCTTTACCCAGCTCATTTAAATGCCGTATCGCTTGAATGACGCTCGCATCCGTGGGCGTGCCACCGTAAACAGGCCGCCCGCCGTCCAAAGGTACGACCTCTGCCACAGGCCGCGTCACACCCGCCACTGACCAATCCAAAGACGCCTGAAGATCGTTGGCCTCTACCTTAGGCTTAATCTCGCAATCCCCGCAGCGCAGATCATCGCCAAACCAACTCACGACCAAAGAGACTGCACCACAGTTCGGCAATTCCCGATCCAGAGCATACGTCGCGGTCACGAAATCCGAACTCCCTGACCTCGCATTCATATTCACCGCGCGCTGTGACGCCACATCCTGCGTGACAAAAACAGGCTCGGTCGCCAACGCATATTCACCCGAGCCCGGGATCAGAGCCACCGCCTGCGTCGCATAGCTCGGCTCAACCTCCGCCCACTCTTGCGCCCGTGGCGAAGGCCGCGAAACCTCAAAGGAAAACTGAGGGATGCGATTTCCAAACCCCTCAAGCGCCAGATCCTCAAACACCACATACGCCAAACCGCGATAGGCAGGCACCGTGTTAAGCCCTTCTACTGCCTCAATTTTCGGGTCCGGCAACTGCGTGTCGCTGCCCGTATAGACACGCATATTCAAATCCCGCATGGCAATTTCCTCGCCATCCGCCCAGATCCTCGTGACGCCCGTGATCTCTCCTTCGCAAAGCGCAATAGCCAAGGACACCGAATAGCTAAACTGTTGCACCGTCGGTCCCGCAGGCCGCCCCTTGCCGCCACCGCCACCTGAGGTCGTCACATGCTCTTCAAACTCGGTCGCCCAAATCACATGCCCACCAATGCGCTGCTTGCCATATAGCCGCGCTATCGGGCGCCCCTCGCCGGTGCCGGTAATGCGATACCGATCAATCCGCCCCGTCTCGATCGTCCGAGACCCCGCCCCCATGATCCTCTGATCAATCGCATTGCCCAAAACACCGCCGACAAACCGGCCAATCGCCACCGAAGACAAGCCCAGCACAGAGCCGCCCAGCATGCCTCCAACTGCGGCCCCGGCCGCTGACAAGAGCAAGGTCGCCATATCTCTTACCTCTCTGGAAACTCAAACCGCGCCACGATCCGCCGCGCCCAAGGGGCGGTCAAAGCGCTTTCCATCACTGCATGGCCACTAAAGGCATGCACAAAACTAGGCTGCGCACCGACGCGCCCCTGAATGCCCAAATGCTTGGCCACAGCCCCATCCCGCATGCGAAACAACAAGACGTCACCTTGGGCCGCCTGCGTCATAGGCTTAGGCCGCAAATACCGCATGGCCGCGCGCCACAAACGCTCGTCGCCTGAGGGTTCGGACCAATCAAGCGTATAGGCAGGCACTTCTGCGGGCTCCCCTCCATACAAAGCCCGAAAGACCCCGCGCACGAGCCCCAAACAATCCGTGCCAGCGCCTTTCGTTGAGGCCTGATGCACATAGGGCGTCCCAATCCAATCCCGCGCCTCAGCCAACGCAGCCTCGCCCCTCATCGCCGCAAACTCCCACCATCATTCTGGCCATTGTCACGCGGTCCAACCGTCAACCAATCCTCGCTAGGAAGATCAGGAAAGCCTCGAAAATTATGGTGATTTAGGAACTTTAAGCGACAGGTCTCAAACCGCTTATCGCACCCCGCCTGCAGCCTGACACGATCCCCCACGGCAAGTTCCGCCGCCAAAGGAGCCCAAAGCTCCAAGAGGCGCTCGTCACCCTGCGCATCTCTCTTAATCAACCCAAACAGACCCGCGGCATCACCCGTCACAACATCCAGCCGCCCCTTGGCGAACCAGTCGTCCTCGGCCCCATCTATGGCCGCAACACGCAGCACGCGGTTGTCCTCAACCGCCAGCACCTCAGCCTCAACCTCATAGCCTGAGGTCGTCGTATCAAACCCACAGGCCCGATCCCCCAACACAGCCGAACAGGCCCTCTGATAAATCCGCCCGTTCGGTTGGTTCAACGGCTCGGTCAGGCCCCGCAACTCTGCGTGAAACGCCCCACCGGCCCGCCGGATCTCTCCGATGGACCCGCGAAACAGAACCAAGCGATCCTCGACCTCAGCCCAATTCACCAGCCAAGCCGTCACTCGCGCACCATCAAACCGCCCTGCCGCAATATCGCTCTCCGAAATCGCCGCCGCGGTCAGTGCCCCCAAGGCCTCGGTGTTATCCACCGACAATCCCGTGCTCTGCTCCAAAACCTGCGCCGTCAGGCCTGTGTCGGCCATAAAAATCGTGTCCGCAAAGGCCAGATCCCGATCATGATCCGTGAACCCTAGGATCTCGCCATCACTGCGCACAACCTGCCAACATCGCGCCAATGTGGTATGCCCACTCTCCAGATGCGCCTGAAATCTCTCGGAAATCCCCATCAGACCCGCACCTCAATCACCGGCACATTCGGCACATCGCCTGCCAGAAAACTCGCCACGCTCGTGTGAATGCGATCCGTGTCAAAGCGCACCGGCACGTCAAACTCAAACCCCGCCGTGATCAAATCCTCAGGCCCCGGAGCCTGATCCAAAACCACTACGCCCCGCGTCAGATCCACCTCAAAATGCACGCCCTCAAACTGTTCCGCATCTCCCACACCAATCTTGACCGTCCCCGCCACAGGCTTGGCGATGGGCCGCGCATAACGCTCCTCGCCCGACACGTAATTCTTCAACAGAGCAAATTCCGTCGCGCCCCCATCCCCACGCGCAATCTCCTGATCTCGAAAATCCACCTCATCGCCGGGCACGCAGCTCTTAAAATCCGCCCAATCCTTCCAGCGAAACCCATGCACCTGCCCCCGCCGCGCTTCAAAGAACGCCAGCAAAAGCGAGATATCATCGAGCGACCGCAACCCAACCCCCGCATCATACCGCCGCCGAGCATGCGCCCAGGGCGTGTTGCGTTCCTCATGTCCATTCGCCAGCGTCACAATATCCGTGCGCCGCTCAGGCCCACCCAGCGAACCAAAACTCAAGCTCGCCGGAAACCGCACTTCATGAAACCCCATGTCCTACCTCACAAATTCCGCTGACCCCGGCTGATCGCGCGACTGACCTGCGCCGCAATCTGCCCTTGAGAGCGCTGAAACCCCGCCACATCGGGCGTCTGCACATTCATCGTCACATGCACAGAACCGCCTCCAGAACCACGCACACCCAACTTGCCATCCGCACCCCTTGCCAAAGGCATAATCGCCTCAGGCCCCGCTTCGCCCATCAGTCCCATGCCACCCCGCATTGGAAAACTTACAGGCCCGCTGACAACGCCACCATTCGCGAACGGCATCACACGCCCCTGCGAGAACGGCGCGCCGTTCTCAAAGGGCAAGAGGCCGAACAGACCGCCAACACCTCCCGCCAGCAAAGATCCCAAATGATCGGCCACTGGATTAACTGCCGCGCTATAAGCCGCTGAAATCACCGAACTCACGACGCCTCGCAACGCATCCCCAAGGCTGTCGCCTTCCTTCACAACCCCATCAATCGCGCGGCGAATACCTCTCTGCATACCTCGCTCAAACGTCGCGAGGTCTCCGCCCACATGCTGCAAACCGCCCCGCAGCCGCTGCAACTCGCCATCAAAACCCGCCACCATCTGCCCAGCCTGACTCGCCGACATCTCGACCGCATCCAACTGGCTTTCCAGATCACCCAGGCTCTCAAACTCACTCATCAGATCTCTCCTCATCCGGATAGGCCGCCAAAAGCGCATCCAGCTCGTCCCGCGCCATCGGAGCCACCCCCGCCGACTGCCCCAACATCAACGCGAGCTCCGCCGGCGTCAGCGCCCAAAACTCGCACGGTGTCAGCCGCAACCGCTGCACCCCAGCGCGCAACAACGCTGCCCAATCCATCCGTCTATGCGCTGTCATCCGGCACCTGAAACGCCCGCGCCAAAAGCTGCGCCGCCACCTTCGCAGCCCCCAAAGGCCCGCCCTCAATCTCTGCTTGCAGCAGATCGCTCGGAGCCCCGTCCCAGCCACCGCCCCGCAGCCCGGCCACCAACAGCGCCAAGACATCGCGCGACGAAAACGCCCCGCCCTCAAAACGCTCCACCAGATCCACCAGACCGCCCGCCTTCAGCCCGTCCTCAAGCTCTGCCAAAGCGCCCAAAGTCAGCTTCAACACATGGCGTTCACCATCCATCACAAGCGCCACTTCGCCAGCCCAGGGGTTCACCATCGCCTAGACCGCCACGAAACTCAGAGCGCCCGCCGAGGCCAGCGACAACTCATAGCTCGCCTCGCCATTATAGCTGCCGGCATATTCCAAAGCGGTCACCTGAAACGCACCCGCAATGGTACCGAAATCCGGGATAATCACCTGAAAATCTGGAATTTCCCCGTCAAAGAAGATCTGACGCGCCCGTTCATCCGTGCCCTCGTCTTTGAAGACGCCAGAGCCCGAAATCGCCGCCGTCTTAACTCCCGCACCCGACAGCAACTCGCGCCATCCGCCCGTGCTCTCTAGCGAGGTCACATCCACCGTTTCCGCATTGAAACTGATGCGCGTTGCCCGCAAACCGGCGATGGTCTGAAACGTCCCATCCCCCAGCATATCCACGCGGATCAGTAAATCTCTTCCATTCTGAGCCGGCATCGCCGCGCCTCCTTTTCCCTAAATCCCATCCTCAACCCGCGCCACAAAACGCAGGTCAATCCGCCGCAAATTCGCGGCCTCTTCGCGGCTCGCCACCGCCCGATCAAAGCGCAACGCCACCAAAGTCCCGCGCGTCAAAATCAAATCCGCGTTGTGCAAAGCATCACTGACCGCCACCGCCACTGCCTTCGCCGTCGCAAATCCCGCAACCTCAGACACCACCGAAACCGTCACCCGATGTTCCGCCCCGGTGCCCGTCTTGTCCGATTGATCGACAACCACCTCAGGGCCCAGCGTCACATAGGTCGCAGGGATCACGCCCCCGGGCACTTCGTCATAGACCGCAGCCCCTACAAGGGTGCTGACCCCCGCATCCGCCACCAAGGCCTGATAGATCGCACTCTGCAGAGCCACCGCCACGCCATAACTCATGCCGCCACCTCTTCACGCGCAAAGCAGGTCAGAAAACGCCCCTCAGCGCCTTGATCGGCAACTGCCACAATCCGAAACAGCCGAACCCCTTCGCGAAACCGCTGCCCTGGCGTTGGCCGCGAAGATTGCCCCACCGGCAAAGCCCTGACCGTAATCCGGTACTCCACCCGCGCCGTGCCAACGGCCTCACGCTCGCGATCCCGTCCTGTCCGAGGCTTCACCTCCGCCCACAAGCTGCCCAAAACAGCCCAGGTTTCGGAAAACCCACCAGCCCCATCGGCCACCTGCGTCGGCGCTTCCAAAGCCAACAACCGGTTTAAATTCGGCAAACTCATAGCCCCGCCCTCGCGCCCAGACGCAAAGGCCGAAACCGCTCAATCAGACTTGTCACGCCAAAAGGCATGCACCCGCGCGCCAAAGCCGTTTCATTGCGATACTCATAGTAATGCGCGGCCAACAACAGCACCGCCTGCTGCAAATCCGCTGGCACATCCGCCCAGGCCCCAAAACCCGCGGTAAAACCAACAACCGCTTCACCAGACCCAATACTGGGTAAACCCGCCCCAACCGAGCGCAGCTTCGGCCAATGCACATCCGCCTCAAGCCGATAGCTTGCCACATCCACAACGCTCTCCGCGCCGGTCACATCCCGCAGCGCTACTTGCGACACCGCCGAAACCGGCGCCCGCGGCAGAACCTGCGCCCCCGCCTCAGACCACTCAGTCACCGTCATCTCAAAGCCCCGCGCCAATAGAACCTTGCTGATCCGAGCCTCCACCGCCGCAAGTGCCGCGCGCAAATACCCTTCCAAAACCGTATCCTGCAGCGTCTCTTCGCCAAACCCGGTTCCCAGCCGCAAATGCGCCCGAAACTCCGCCAGCGGCAAAGCCGTGACCGCAACAGATCCAGTCTCCACCAAATTCATCTGATGTTTCCTTCCTCATGGCTCCCCTCCGCAACGGGCGCGCGCCGCGCGTCGCTCTGTCGGAGGGGAGCTGCCAGATCACGCGCACCCGGCGCACGCCCTGACGTGGCAGCCCGACACCGCCACGCCGCTTCACTGCCTCTTAGGAAACAGCGAACCGCAAAAGCTTGATCGCCGCGAAATCGCTCACATCACCGCCCACGCGTTTGGTCGCGTAAAACAGCACATGCGGCTTGGCCGAGAACGGATCGCGCAGCACGCGCAGGTCCGGACGTTCCGCAATCGTGTAACCTGCTGAGAAATCACCAAAAGCAATCGCATCCGCACCGCTCGCAATATCCGGCATGTCTTCTGCCACCAGCACCGGATAGCCGAGCAGTCGCGCAGGCTCCCCCGCCGCCAAACCGTCAGACCAAAGAAAGCGCCCATCCGCATCCTTCAGCTTGCGCACCGCGCCCGCTGTGCGCGAGTTCATCACAAAAGTGCCATTCGCGCGGTACTCAGCCCCCAGCGCATAGACCAGATCAATCAGCTCATCCGGCCCGTTAAACGCGCCATCCGCGCCGGTCGCCACATAACCCAGGTTGCCCCAGGTCCAGGCGCTCTCAGCCACCACAGTATGATTGAGGAACCCCGTCGGCTTATCGACCCCATCGCCATTCACAAAGGCCGCCGCCTCTGAACGCGCAAACTTGTCCGCAATACGCCCCGCAAGCCAGCCTTCCACATCAAAGGCACTGTCATCCAGCAATCGCTGCGACGCCTTGGGTAATGCTGAGAGCTCATTCAACGGAATAGCAATCCGCTCAATCGCCGGCGTTGTGGTCTCGGTGGTATCCGCAACCTCTGTGGCCCAACCCGCGCCCGCCTCAGAGCGGTCAATCAGCACGTCATAAGACGTCGCCTCAACCTGCACCACATTGGAAATCGCGCGGATCGACGCGGTCGACGAAAGCACCGAAGAAATCGCCTCCGACGTCACCGGATCCACCAGATAGCCACCATCCGAATTCACCACTGTGGACAGAGCCTTCTCCTCCGGCTCCAGCCCACGCAGCCCATCATCATCGCCCGTGCGCAAATAGGCCGCCATCGCCTTCTGATGCGGCGCAGACTCCTCTGCCGCCGCACTCAACAGCGGACGCGCCGCCGCAGTCATCTTACGTTCCAATGTCATCATCCGTTCTTCCTGCTTTGCCAGTTTCACTTTCAGATCCCCCTGAAAGCCTTTGAAATCACGCGCAAACCCCGCCACGCTCGCCTTCATTTCCTCTACCGGAGACAGATCTTCCCCGACCCGAGACATCGCCTCAGCCATCTTCTTTCCTTTCCTTGAATTTGAAGCGGCCTAGCCCGCCATCTCCTGCCGCGCGGCTTCCAAAGCCGCCGTCATTTCCCGCAATTCACCATCCGCAAGCGCGTCCCCTTTGGCCGCCACCCTCGCCTCAGGCAGCATCGGAAATGTCACCAAAGACACTTCCCATAAGTCCACCTCAACCAACCGACGCCCCGCACCATCCTTGGTTGCCTGCTTGGTGCGATAGCCAATCGAGAGCCCATCAATCGCCCCGGCCTCAACCAAAGCCATCGCCTCGCGCGCCTGAGCCACATCGCTCAACAAACGCCCCTTCACGTAAAGCCCGCGCGCATCCTCTTTGACCTCATCCCAAACCCCAATCGGTCTGGCCGGATCATGCTGCCACAGCATTTTGACCGAGCGACCCTCAGCCTTAAGCCGCGCCAAGGACGCCGCATAGGCCCCGGCAGCCACCTGATCGCCCCCTTGATCGGCCACATCAAACAGCGACGCATAGCCCGCAATGACCGAGCCCTCAGAGACCTCAAGCCCCTCACCGAACTGCATAAACTTCCGTTCCAATTCCATCGCCATCCCCTTCACGGCAGCTGCATCAGCGAACTAAACGCCTGCGCTAAAATCACTCCGACCACGCCGTAAACCGTCAACCACAACCGTTTTTCCAGCCGCTCAATCAGCGCTTCAATCCGGTCCAGCCGCTTGTTCAAACTCTCAAACTGCAACGTCGCCACCCTCTCATGCGCCTCAAGCCGCAACGCGGGCGCACACTCAAAAGCTTCAAACCCAATCCGCTCACCCATCTTGCGCCTCTGGCAATCCCAAAATCCGCCGTTTCTCAGTCTCACTCAGAAAATCTGCAGCCATGACTCGCGCCCATTGCGCGTCACGCTCCGCACTCAGCGCCGTCACCTGATCCAAATCCGGCCGCAGCCGCACGGGATCAGCAGCCATCTCCGACAACCACGCTCCAAGTCGCGCCAAAACCCGCGTCGCTAGCGGCAACACCGTCAGCCGGAAAAACGCCCGATGCGCTTCCTGATAATTCGCATAAGTCGCATCCCCCGGGATCCCGAGCAGCATCGGAGGCACCCCGAACGCCAACGCAATCTCCCGCGCCGCCGCTTCCTTGGTTTTCTGAAACTCCATATCAGACGGCGAAAACCCCATCGGTTTCCAATCCAGTCCGCCTTCGAGCAACATCGGCCGCCCCGCATTCCGCGCGCCCTGATGATGCGCTTCCATCTCCCCCACCAGGCGATCATATTGATCGCTGGTCAGAGAGCCCTGCCCATCGCCTGACGAATACACAATCGCCCCCGAAGGCCGGGCCGCATTGTCCAGCAAGGCCTTAGACCAGCGCGACGCCGCCCCATGCACATCAATCGCCACCGCTGCCGCCTGTAGCGGAGAAAACCCGTAATGGTCGTCCTGCGGATGAAAATTCCGCAGATGCAACACACGCCCTGCAGAGGCATCAAACCGATGCTTGCGCCCACCAACGCTATATTCATAAGCCGCGGGCCAGCCATCCGCGCCCGGCACAACACGCATCCGGTCACTTCGCAAAACATGCAGCTCTACGGGCAGACCTTCGGCCCCCACGGCCTCAACATAACCATCCCCAGCCAACAAAAGCTGTGCATACAACGCCTCAAGCAACTCCGCCCGCCCCTGCGCCATATTCGGCCGCGCCAAAAGGCCCATCACCGGATGTTCCACAAAATCACCGACCGAGCCATCCAGAACCAAGGGCAAAGCCGAGGCCGCCTCGGCAATCATCTTCACGCAGCGATAGCCCACCGGATTGCCCGCAAATCCTGTCTTGGTCAGCGACACAACATCCCGCGCCGACCAAGCCACGCGGCCGCCGCTCGCATAAGCCACCATCGGCGCAGTCGCGCTCGCCTTTTGCTCAGGCGCTTTGCGGCGTAGAAATTCAAACATCGAAAAACCCTCGCTGTCTTTGACGAGGATCACTTTCTCAAACTGCCCTTAACACCGCCCCACACATTCGCCCGCACCAAGCGCAACAGCCAGAATGCCTCCGGCGGGGATATTTGCGGCAAGAGAAAAACCCCGCTTCATCTTGCCCCAAATACTCAAATCCCACCTTCACAACGCCCGCACCGCAGGCCGCAGATAGGCTTTGCTCGCAGCCAGGATCACCTCATGCAGCCCCCAGACCAAAGCATCCACTCGATCCGGAGACCCTTGACCCTGAAACCCAGCCACGGTCATCAAACACATCTGATCCTCAAGCCGTTCCAGCCCGCCTAGATGTTTCACACGTCCCTGCTCATAAAGCGCCGCCACAGGCTCCGCCCGCGCCGATTTCCCAACCCGTGCATGCACCGCCTTAAATGCCACAAGTGGATCCACCTGCCGCACCACCGATTGCACCAATTCACCGCCCTGATTGACCTCAGCTACCATCAGATCCGCCCCCCAACGCGCCATTGCCGCGATTGCGGCCTCAGCCCATCCCACCGGAGACAGCCCCTGCACCGAAGCGTCCTCTAGCACCACCGCGCGCCACTCATTTGGCGGCCCATCTGTCATCGCCCCAACGACAACAATCCCACAGGTATCCGCCTTCGCCCCAGACGACACCGGAGGATCCACCGCCACCACAATCCTAGACAAAGGCCCCGGCACATCCACCCGCGCGGCTTCCAGAGCCTCGCGCGACCACAGGGCACCCTCCACGTCCTCAAGCATCTCGCCATCCAACTCCTGACGCCCCAAAGATGTCCCCGCATAACGCGCGCGCACCTCGCTCAGGAAACTCGCCGCCAGGTTCGCCGCATTTGCCTCGGTTGCGGCATGCGTCATCACCGTGCTCTCAAGCGCCAGTATCTCTTTTAAAACAGGCACATTCCGCGGCGTTGTCGTCACCACCTGCCGCGGATGGTCCCCCAGCCGCAGTCCAAATTGCACCATATCCCAGGTCTCGCGCGCCTTGGGCCATTTCGCCAGTTCATCCACCCAGCAGGCATCAAACTGAGGCCCCCTCAGGCTTTCTGGATCAAAGGCCGAAAACACTTGAGCCACGGCCCCATTCGGCCACTCCAGCATCTTGCGCGACGCATGCCATTTCGGGCGTCGGTCCGGCGGCGAGCAGGCCAAAATTCCGCTATCGCCAAAGACCATCACCTCTCGCGCCTGATCCATGGTCTCGCCAACCAAGGCCACCCGTCGCGCGATCCCCGCATCCAAGGGCCCTGCGCCCTCAACCATCGACCGCACCCATTCCGACCCCGCCCGCGTCTTGCCTGCGCCGCGACCGCCCAAAATCACCCAGCTTTTCCAATCGCCTACTGGCGGTAACTGATGCTCCATCGCCCAAACCTCAAACAAATAAGGGAGAGCCATCAGCTCTCCCTCACTCAACTCACCCAGGAACTCTTCCTGCACCGCAGCATCTTCGCAGGCGAGCCATGCGGCAGCCGATCGTAGCTCGGGCCTCCTCAAGGTCGAGGGCATAGCCATTCGCCACACCCTCTCGTCGTTTCTCGCGTTCTTCAAATCGTGCCTCCGTTTCCATTGCTAGCTTGGACCAGTTGCGGATCTCTCCCAAAAGCTTCGCAGCCTCTTTGATCGCCCCCGGCTCGCCCTCCATGACCTCATCCTCCATCAAAGCCAAAAGCTCTGTCAGATAGGTCATCGTGCGCCGAACCTGCTCGATTTCCGCGTCCAGTCCTGCCTCATCAGGCGGTTTCTTGTCCGTCATTTCTGTCGCCTCTCATGCAAAGTCATCCCCTCCACACGAGCGAAATAAAAACGGCGCCAAGGCAAGCCCAAGCGCCGTTCATACATCTCTCCAGCATGGAAAAACCCTAGCAAAGACCGTGACGCATGTCAAATTTTCAAACTATAACAAAAACTTAACCAAAACGCCGGACCAAACGCAACACGCCCATAGCCCCTGCACCCAGCTTGACCTAAGCTCACGTCAAAGGAGCCTTTCATGATCGCCTATGTCACAGTCGGATCCAACGACATCCAACGTTCCAAACGGTTCTACACAGCCTTCCTACCAGCCCTCGGCTACACATTTTCCGAAGGCCCTGAAGGCCTCAGTTTCGAACTGCCCATTGCCAAAGGCCAAGTCCCCCAACCCGACTTCTATGTGAAACCTCCCTTTAACGAAGGCCCCGCAACCCAAGGCAACGGCAGCATGACCGCCTTTGAAGCGACCTCCCAAGATCAAGTTCGCGCGCTCCATGCCGCCGCCTTCGCTGCCGGAGGCTCTGACGAAGGTGCGCCGGGCTTTCGCGCCGACTATGGCCCGCGCTTTTATGTCGGCTATCTGCGCGACCCAGACGGCAACAAGATCGCCCTGTTTTCCAGCAATCCCAACGACCCAAGTCGCGACGATTGACCTACCCCCTTGCAATTTCGACCCCACCGACTTATTTCCGACAAAATTATTCAAGTTTAAGAGCCACCGCCATGACCACGCCAAAGCCCAAAAAGCCGATGCCCCGCGTTTTGACCGTCAAAAAGGCCTGGCATCTCACGCCCCATATGATCCGCGTGACCTTTTCCGGTCCAGAACTCGAAGGCTTCCCCGAAGGCCGCGAAGGCGCGAACTGCAAGCTGATGATCCCGGAACCCGGTGAGACTCGCGACGCTTTTGTAGATCGTCTTACGAACGGCCCAGCCCCAAGCCGCAGAACCTATACAGTGCGCGCCTATCGTCCCGAGGCGCAGGAACTCGACATTGATTTCGTCGACCACGGACCGAATGGCCCCGCCTCTGCTTGGGCGATCAACGCCCAACCCGGATCATTTCTCGGCTTCGCAGGCCCCGGCCCTGTCAAGGTCAAAGACTTCTACGCCGATTGGTACCTCGTGGCCGCCGATCCCTCAGCGCTTCCCGTCGCCGCTGCGGCCCTCGAAGCCATGCCGCGCGACGCCAAAGGCATCGCTATCTTTGAGATCCCTTCCGATGACGACCGCTATCCCATCAACGCGCCCGAGGGCGTTGAGATCCATTGGATGATACACAAAGACGCCCACACGCCCTCAGAAGCGCAGGTCGATTTCATCCGCACCATGGACTGGCCCGACGGCACCGTCCAAACCTGCATCGCCGGAGAAGCAGGCGTCGTCAAAGCCCTGCGTAAATTCCTTTTGACGGAAAAACAGCTGCCCAAAAAGGACGCCTACATCGCGGGCTATTGGAAAATCGGCCTTGTAGAAGACGAACACCAGATCGAGAAACGCGCCGAGGCGTAGGCCTCGTTAATTGTTGTTGCGCTCACGCTCGATCTTACGCCACGCCGCCACATTGCGATTGTGCTCATCCAGAGTTTTCGCGAAGGCGTGGCCACCGGTGCCATCTGCCACAAAATAGATGAAATCCGTAGTGTCAGGATTGGCCGCCGCCTCAAGGCTCGCGCGGCCCGGGTTGGCAATCGGCGTGATCGGCAGACCGTCAATCGTATACGTGTTCCACGGCGTATCCCGACGCAGCTCGCTCTGGCGCAGACCACGGCCCAAAGTGCCTTGGCCCTGCGTAATCCCATAGATCACCGTCGGGTCTGTCTGCAGACGAATGCTGCGGTTCAGACGGTTCGTAAACACACTCGCAACCACGCCGCGTTCTTCGGCCACGGCGGTTTCTTTCTCGATGATAGACGCAAGGATCAGCAGATCCTGTTTCGAGGTCAGAGGCGTATCCGGATCACGGTTCTCCCAAGCCGTATCGATCAGACGCTGCTGCGCAGTTTCCATACGGTCCAGCACAGATTGAACCGTGTCACCCACGCTGACTTCATAGCTGTCAGGTGCCAAAACGCCCTCAAGCGGCACAGCAGCCTCGCCCTTAAGGACTTCAATTCCCTTAAGCGTTTCAACAACTTGCCAGCTGGTCACGCCCTCAGCCAAAGCCACGCGATAGCGCGTATCGGCCTGCCCGCGCACCCGCGTATAATCCGCAGGAACCTCTTCCGTCGCCGGATTAAAACTTACGACCTCAGCAAAACGATTGGTCGACGGATCCATCTCGCGCACCTGCACAGCAGCTCGCGTCACACCGATACGATAGACCACTTCGGTGCCGCAAGTGCTCGCGCCGCCCCGTGTCACAATATCCGCGATCTCGGCCATGGACGCGCCTTCCGGGATCAGAAACGCACCCGCTTTCAGCTTGTTGGCCTTGTCGGTGTAATCCACACCCACGCGGAAAATCGAGCTATTGCTCAACGCCCCACGGCTCTCCAGCGTATCAGACACCCGCCGCATGTTGCTCCCCGGAGCCACGCGCAGACACATGGCCTCGGCCAATGGCCCTTTGGCGGTATATTGCGCCTGCCCCCAGAGGATCACCCCCCCGAAAAGAAACAGCGCCACGATCAGCATCGTGAACCCGTTAGACGCAATCGCCCGCCACATGGATTAGACCTTTCCGAAGAGAACCGAGGCGTTGGTGCCGCCAAACCCGAAGGAGTTCGACAGAGCCACATCAATCTTACGCTCAACCTTGACATTCGGTGCCAGATCCAGCTTGGTCTCCACGGCAGGATTGTCCAGGTTGATCGTCGGAGGCGCCACCTGATCGCGGATTGCAAGGATCGAGAAGATCGCTTCAATCGCGCCGGCCGCGCCCAGCAAGTGGCCGGTCATGGATTTGGTCGATGACATGGTGGCATTCGCAGCCGCCGCGCCCATCATGCGCTCCACAGCACCCAGCTCGATGCTGTCAGCCATGGTCGATGTGCCGTGCGCGTTGATGTAATCAATCGCAGACGGCTCGAGCCCCGCGTCCTTCAGCGCTGCGCGCATAGAACGCTCGCCGCCCTCACCGTCCTCGGAAGGTGCAGTGATGTGATAGGCATCGCCCGACAGACCATAGCCCAGAACCTCAGCATAGATCGTCGCGCCACGTGCTTTTGCGTGTTCGTATTCCTCAAGGACAACAACACCCGCGCCCTCGCCCATGACAAAGCCGTCACGGTCCGCATCATAAGGCCGGCTCGCCGCCTTTGGATCATCCGCACGTTTGGTGGACAGAGCTTTACAGGCGTTAAAGCCCGCGATCCCGATCTCACAAATCGCCGCTTCCGCGCCACCTGCAATCATCACATCCGCATCGCCGTTCTTGATCAGACGAGACGCATCGCCAATCGCATGCGCACCCGTCGAACAGGCGGTCACAACCGAATGGTTCGGACCCTTAAAGCCAAAGCGGATCGACACCTGACCGGAAATCAGGTTGATCAACGCACCCGGAATAAAGAACGGAGACACACGACGCGGGCCACGCTCTTTGATCATCACAGCGGTCTCGGCAATCGAGTTCAGACCACCAATACCCGAGCCAATCATCACACCGGTGCGCAGGCGGCTCTCTTCGTCTTCAGGCGTCCAGCCCGCATCGGTGACAGCCATCTGCGCCGCCGCAATGCCGTACAGGATGAAATCATCGACCTTGCGACGTTCCTTAGGCTCCATCCAATCATCAGAATTGAAGGTGCCGTCAGACCCATCACCCAAAGGCACTTCGCAGGCGTATTTCGTAGTAACAGCCGAGGCATCAAACCGCGTGATCGGCCCTGCTCCGGATTGACCATCCAGAATCCGGCTCCAGCTTTCTTCAACACCGCTGGCCAACGGTGTGACCAAACCCAATCCTGTGACGACGACACGACGCATATTGCTGCCCTTTCCTCTGGTCTTTTGACGGTCATACCTTGGCTTTCGGGTAAGGGGCAAGCCAAACCGAGGGCGAAGGCGGCTTTGAGCAAAAGAAATACAAACGGCCACCCCCATGGATGGCCGCATTTCGCCGATTTGGCGGTTTTTTAGATGAATTCTGCCTTTGGCTCCGGCACCGGCTGCGCGATCTCAAGCGCTTCTGCCAGATCCACGTCCTTGGCAAACAAGGCCTTGCCCACCAAGGTGCCCGCAATATTGGACACATATTTCAGGCGCGAGATATCATCGGTTGTATGCACAGTGCCGCGCGCCACAACCGGATGCCGCGTCGCCGACGCTACGCCCGAGATCACACCGAGCTGGCCGTCTTGATCGCCAATATCCGCATCAATATCGGTGACAATGATGCCCGACAAAGGCACGTCCTCATAGGCGGTCACAAAGGCCTCAGGCTCCAGTGCCCCGGCATTGCGCCAGCCATCGGTCATGAGCTTGCCCTGATAGACGTCAATCGCCACGGAAATCTGATCCGGATAGCGCATCGCCATCTCTTTGACCGTCGCAGAATCCTGCACCGCCAAAGTCCCCACGACCACGCGTCCGGCACCACGATCAATCCAGCTCTCGATATGTTCGCGCGTGCGAATACCGCCGCCCAATTGCACCGACGCACCGGCTTTCAGAATGATCTCCTGAACCAATTCAGCATTGTCGCCCGTGCCAAAAACCGCATCCAGATCCGTCACATGGATCCAGCGCGCACCGGCCTCTACGAAACTTTGCACCGTGGCAATCGGATCCACATGCCAATAGCTCGCTTCTTCCTCACGCCCCCGATAGAGGGTCGCACATTTGCCGTCTTTGAGTTCAATCGTCGGGTAAATAATCATACCAACCTCACCAATAGCGAAACATCAGGGCCTGCCCGATCAAACCTCACCTGTCATGCTATCACGGGTTGATCTGATCAGAAATCGGCAAAACACCCGCTTTTCACGCCATGGGCGGCAAGCCCTCTGACCCTAAAAGAAAAATTCGAAATAAATTCTTAAGAAACACACAAAAAAGACCCCCGCCAAATGGCAGGGGCCTCAAAACTTTAACCTGAAAACTTCAGATTAGGACGCTTCAGTGATGAATTTCACTGCGTCGCCGAAAGTTTGGATGGTTTCAGCTGCGTCATCAGGGATCTCGATGCCGAACTCTTCTTCGAAAGCCATAACCAGCTCTACGGTGTCCAGGCTGTCTGCGCCAAGATCGTCAATGAAGGAAGCTGCTTCAACAACTTTGCCTTCTTCTACACCCAGGTGCTCAACAACAATCTTTTTTACGCGGTCTGCGACGTCGCTCATAACTATTCCTCGTTCTTTTAGGCCTTGTGGCCTTTGGTCCTCCGCCGAAGCGGAAATTAGATGGTGCCCTACGGGGCGGCTCTCATATGTCTGGGAAACCCCAGAATACCGGAGCGCCAAAAGGCCCACCCGGAAAACTGCGCCGCCTATAGCACAAGTGCGCAACAAGGCAAACGCTTTCGACAGGAAACAGCACCCGCAGTAATACGTCCCGCGGGTGCGGCTCCGCTTACAACATGGCCATACCGCCGTTCACATGCAAGGTCGTGCCTGTGACATAGCCGGCTTCTGGGCTTGCTAGGTACAAAACCGCCGCTGCGATTTCCACGGGTGTGCCCATACGGCCCGTTGGGATCTGCACGTTGATCTTCTCTTTCTGATCATCGGTCAGCTTGTCGGTCATCGCGGTCGCAATAAAGCCCGGAGCCACAGCGTTTGCGGTAATCCCACGGCTCGCCACTTCATAGGCGATGGATTTGGTCATGCCGACCATACCCGCCTTAGAGGCCGCATAGTTCACCTGACCCGGGTTGCCGGTCGCACCAACAATCGAGCTGATGTTGATGATCCGCCCCCAACGCGCCTTCATCATTGGGCGCATCACAGCGCGACACAGGCGCATAGAGGACGTCAGGTTAACATCCAGAACTTGCTGCCATTCTTCATCCGACATGCGCATGAAAATCTGGTCTTTGGTGATGCCTGCATTGTTCACAAGGATGTCCAAAGACCCCATCGCCGCAATCGCCTGTTTCGGCAGTTCTGCAACCGCCTCGGCATCTCCCAGATTACAGGGCAGCACGAACGCCCCCTCACCCAGCTCTGCCGCCAGAGCCTCAAGCGGCTCCACCCGCGTGCCGGAAAGTCCGACCTTGGCCCCTGCGCCATGCAGAGCCTTGGCGATCTCGCCACCAATGCCACCAGACGCGCCGGTGACCAGCGCCGCTTTGCCTGTCAAATCAAACATAGTCTTTCCCCAACCTTAAACCTTCGGCGCTTACGCCAATTTCTCTACCGCAGCCTTCACGTCCTCAGGCGTGCCCACGGCTGTACAAGCAATCGCGCGATCAATGCGGCGCACCATGCCCGACAGGGCTTTGCCCGCGCCGATCTCATAGATCTCCGTAACGCCCGCTTCGCTCATATAGCTCACCGATTCGCGCCAACGGACAGAGCCTGTGACCTGCTCCACCAGCAAAGACCGGATCGTCGCCGGGTCATTGACGGATGAGGCCACAACATTGGCTACAACCGGCACCTTCGGCGCGTTGATATCAACATGGGACAAGGCCTCCGCCATCACATCCGCTGCTGGCTGCATCAATGCACAATGGAAAGGCGCCGACACCGGTAGCAACACCGCGCGTTTCGCACCCTTTTCCTTAGCGATCTCAACCGCGCGCTCAACTGCCGCTTTGTGACCAGACACAACCACCTGCCCCGGATCATTGTCATTGGCCGCCTGACAAACCTCGCCCTGCGCAGCCTCTTCCGCGACCTCAGTCGCACCCGCGAAATCCAGACCCAACAGAGCCGCCATCGCGCCAACACCCACAGGCACGGCGGCTTGCATCGCTTCCCCACGGGTGCGCAACAGGCGCGCCGTGTCCGCGACGCTCAAGGCGCCTGCCGCCGCAAGGGCAGAATATTCCCCCAGCGAGTGACCCGCCACATAAGAGGCTGCTTCAATCGAGACCCCTTCGGCCTCCAATGCGCGCATCGCCGCCAGAGACGTCGCCATCAGTGCGGGCTGGGCATTTTGGGTCAAAGTGAGCGTCTCTTGCTCGCCTTCCCAGATCAGCGCACTCAGCTTTTCTCCAAGCGCCTCATCGACCTCATTAAACACTGCGCGGGCTTCTGGATAGGCATCGGCCAAGGCCTTCCCCATCCCAATCGTCTGCGCCCCTTGTCCCGGAAATACAAATGCTCGGCTCATCTCTGACCTCTTATTTTGCGTTCTATGGCAATACCCCGCCCTGTTCATAGGTGCAACGCTATTGCGCTTTGCTGCACGTAAATCGAGGGCGTTTCACCTTGGCGGGTGACGTAGGGGCGTCTAACGTCAGCGCAACTCGCAAATTCAGGAGCATTCCATGGCCCTCACCAATACCGACAGAGCCTATGGCGGTGTCACCAAGACCTTCCACTGGCTCACCGCCCTTTTGATTTTCACAGCCTTTCCGCTGGGCATCCTCGCCCATGACGCGCCCTTTGACACCAGCGACGAGCTGACCCGTAAGGCGCTCTTGTTCTCTCTGCATAAAACTGTCGGCGTGATGGCCTTCTTCACCGCACTCCTGCGTATCCTCTGGGCATTGACCCAAAAACGCCCCGGCCTGTTGAACTCAGAGCATCGCCTCGAAGCCTTTGCGGCCGAGACCGCCCATTGGGTGCTTTATGGCTGCATGCTGCTGGTCCCTTTGACCGGCTGGATCCACCACGCCGCCGCCGAAGGCTTTGCACCGATCTGGTGGCCTTTTGGTCAGGCCCTGCCGTTTATTCCCAAGGACGCGCAGCTCTCGGCGATCTTCGGGTCGATCCACACGACACTCACGCCGGTGCTCGCCCTAACGATCCTCGCGCATATAGGCGGAGCCCTGAAACACGCGATTATCGACAAAGACCACACGCTACGCCGCATGATGCCTGGTCTGTCTGATGCCCCGACGCCCCCTGCGCAAAAGCACTCACGCCTGCCTTTCCTCGCGGCGCTCGGCATTTGGGCGCTCGCCATGACCATTGGCGTATTGGATGCTCCCAAGGCTGAACAGACACAGCAAGCCGCGCTGGCTGAAGTCTCGTCGGAATGGACCGTCCAAGACGGAGAGATTGCTCTGACCATCCGCCAGTTCGGCTCTGACGTGCGCGGCAGCTTTGCCGACTGGACCGCAGACATCGCCTTCAACGAAACCGCGACCGACGGCAAACACGGCAGCGCAGAGGTTCAGATCGCAATCGGATCTTTGTCGCTGGGATCCGTCACACAACAAGCCATGGGGCCTGACTTCTTTGATGCCACGACCTTCCCTACAGCAACTTTTTCGGCGGAACTTCTTGCCGGAGATTCCGGGCACATGGCGCAAGGCACGCTCACAGTCAAAGGCGCAACGGTTCCCGTGTCCTTCCCCTACGAGCTCACGATCGAAGGCGACACAGCCACGGTCTCTGCGCAAACCACGCTCAATCGGCAGGACTTTAACGTGGGGCAATCCATGCCTGATGAAAGCTCACTGGGCTTTGCGGTGATCATAGACATCAACTTCACCGCCAAACGCTAACAAAAAAGCCCCCGAAAACTCGGGGGCTTTTTTAATTGTCTCGAAGGAAAGCTTATTCAGCCTTCATTGCCTCGATGGAAATAACCACCTGAACTTCATCGCTTACGAATGGCGCGAATTGACCGAGGTTGAAGTCGGTACGCTTCAGTTCCGTGGTCGCGTCAAAACCCGCGAATGGCACGCCCGCCATAGGGTGCACCATGGCTTGGTTTAGCTTGGCATCCAGAACAACAGATTTGGTCACATCGTTCAGCGTCAGATCACCGGTGATCAGCGCGGTGCTGTCGCCAGTCACTTCGATGCCAGTGGACACGAAAGACACCATTTCGTCTTCGCTCGCGTCAAAGAAATCTGGGCTCATAAAGTGACCAAACCGCGCTTCCCAACCTGTCAGCATAGAGCGCACAGGCATGGACACAGATACAGAGGACTTCGCTGGGTCTTCTTGGTCGAACTGAATGTCGCCTTCAAAACCCGAGAACATGCCATAGGTGGTCGAGAACCCGAGGTGGTTATACGAGAACACGATCTGGCTGTGAGATGGGTCGAGTTTATAGGCTTCTGCTTCGGCAAAAGAAGACGTGGCCGCGGCAGCAAGGCCCGCAGCAAGGATAAGAGATTTCATAGGGTTAGCTCCAGTTTCAGATGGCTCTAACATCGAAGATGACGCTGGGAAAACAACCTGAGCTTTACAACATCTATTGTGCGAAAACGCACATCACATTCTGTTAAGCCGCCTTGGACGGGGATTGACAGGTTTCTGAAACTTGTTTGGCCGACATGGCATCTTGCATCGCGATGTTGATCGATAGCCGCGCATCCTCAGACGCAACTGACAAATGCCTTCCACTGACGTCTACTTGCGCCACGTCTGTGGACATCACGCATTGCGCGGCCTCCCAACCGGCATCGACGGGAACTAGAATGAATTCGCCATACTTTGGATCGAAATGTAGCTCGCTGGATGGCGGACGTTTGCCGGTTCGGGCAAAAACGATGCCTGTCGTGAAAATCAAAACACCAAGGGTGAACTTTGCCAGTTGAAACCCTTCTGGCAATCCCGGGAACGGAAAAACAGCCACTGCCGACCCGACAGCACAAAGCAGGGTGCCTAAGCTCCCTGCCAGCAAACGCACCCAGAAGTGGGCACTTAATGTTGGGGCGGGCATCACGACCCTATCGAGGGGCCGGGACTCCGTGACATTCGCCATCTCTGTTTCGCCTTAAAAGAACAGAAGTTAACATTTCGCACCCTGCCTATGAATTGAGGCAGGAATTGGGCGATTGGATAAGGAAACTAACTGTTTCCAAATCAGATAATGCTTGTGAATCGAGGGGGGTTCGCTATATAGCGCGCAATCTTTCGCACTTATCTAAAAACCGCGCAGTCTCTCGTGGGTGGGACGCGAAAGAGTTTTATCCCGCCCTTTGAAATGCGCTTGAAATGAAATGGAGCTCACATGCCACTTTATGAGCATGTCTTTATCTCGCGCCAGGACCTGTCCAACGCGCAAGCTGAAAGCCTCGTTGAGCACTTCGGTACTGTCCTTGCGGACAACGGCGGCAAAGTCGTCGAAAGCGAGTACTGGGGCGTTAAAACAATGGCCTATAAGATCAACAAGAACCGCAAAGGGCACTACGCCTTTCTGAAAACCGACAGCCCTGCGCCGGCGGTTCAGGAAATGGAACGCCTGATGCGCCTGCATGACGATGTCATGCGCGTTCTGACGATCAAAGTCGACGAGCACGCCGAAGGCCCGTCCATCCAAATGCAAAAACGCGAAGAACGTGGCGAGCGCCGCGAACGTCGCTCTTAATTGCGCGAAGAAAGGACACTAAACCATGGCTGCAAAACCATTTTTCCGTCGTCGCAAGGTCTGCCCATTCTCTGGTGAGAATGCGCCAAAGATCGACTACAAAGACACGAAACTGCTGCAACGCTACATCTCTGAGCGCGGCAAGATCGTTCCATCCCGCATCACTGCGGTTTCCGCGAAAAAGCAACGTGAACTGGCTCGCGCTATCAAACGCGCCCGCTTCCTCGCGCTGCTGCCATACGCTGTGAAGTAAGGAGAGCCTGACATGCAAGTTATCCTTCTCGAACGCGTTGCGAAACTGGGCCAAATGGGTGACGTCGTTGACGTAAAACCTGGCTACGCCCGCAACTTCCTCTTGCCACAAGGCAAGGCGCTGACTGCTTCTGAGGGCAACGTTGCTTCCTTCGAAGCGCAAAAAGCTCAGCTGGAAGCCCGCAACCTGGAAACCAAAGCAGAAGCCGAAGCGCTGGCAGAGAAACTCGACGGTCAGAAGTTCGTCGTGATTCGCTCCGCGTCTGACGCCGGTTCCCTCTACGGCTCTGTCACCCCACGTGACGCCGCCGAAGTTGCAACCGAAGCTGGTTTCTCTGTGGACCGTAAGCAAGTCGCTCTGATCGCACCGATCAAAGACCTTGGCCTGCACAATGTTGCGGTGAAACTGCACCCAGAAGTGACCGTTGAAATCACTCTGAACGTTGCCCGCTCTGAGGAAGAAGCCGAACTACAAGAGTCCGGTAAATCCATCCAAGAGCTGGCGGCGGAAGAAGAAGCGGCTGCAGAATTCGAAATCGCCGAACTGTTCGACGATATCGGCTCTGCCGCGTCTGATGACGACGAAGACTCTGCTCCAATCGTTGACGAACCTGTTAACGACGAAGAGTAACACTATATTAAGATGAAACGTTGATGCGCGGTCTCCGCGCATCGGCACACCAAGCAAGGAAGCGCAGAAGCGTCATAATAATTTAAAGCGACGAAATCGCCTGCCAGAATTCGGCACCCGTGCTTGTCAAAAATTAACTATTTGCCATGTCGGCGCCTGTGTGCCGGTTTGGATGTTGAATAAAGACCGCAGGTGAGAAATGAATAAGATTGACGTACTCGTTGGCAAGCGCATTCGTGCCCGCCGTCACGCCCTGAGCGTCAGCCAGTCTGAACTCGGCGAGGCCATTGGCGTTAAATTCCAACAAATTCAAAAGTATGAAACCGGTGCCAACCGCGTCAGCGCCTCTCGCCTCTGGGCTATTGCCGAGCGTTTGGGCGTGGATGTCGTCTATTTCTTCGAAGGTATCGCCCGCGAAACTGACGCGACGGTGGCCGTGGATCCGGTTGACAAGATGGACTTCTTGTCGGACCGTGACACAATCGAAATGATGGAACTGTATCGCAAGCTGCCTCAAACGCAGCGCAGTGCGGTTCTCGCGTTCATGCGGTCGATGGCCGTGGAAAGCAAAACGGGTAATCTAAGCGTCGCTAAGTAAGCTGCCGGCGACGTTTCATTGGGGGTGGCAATTGGACCTGATAAGCCTGCACGACATTCCGGAATCGGAAGATCGTTACACTAAGTTTCTGCACAATATTTGTGAAACCTACGAGTTTGACGATGCAGCTTATGCAGGCATAAATCCGGTTGGTGGCGTCATGCATGCCATCGTCACCTACAGCGATGAATGGCAGACTTACTATCAAGACAACCACCTGCACACGATCGACCCTACTCTGCATTCAGCCATGCGCAGCGTCGCACCAGTTGACTGGCTTCGCCTGAACAAAGATCAGAACTTCCGCAAAGTCTTTGACCCAGCCCGCGAATTTGGCATCGGCGACAAAGGCATCACCATTCCGATCCGTGGCCCATTTGGCGAGTTCGGCATGCTCAGCGTCACCCGCGACTGCAGCAAAGAAGAATGGATCAAACTGCGCAACAACGTCATGATCGAGCTGCAGCAAGCCGCAGCTCATATGCATGACAACGTGATGCGCACAGAGCCTCTGTCGCGCTAGCTACACCACCCGAACCTCTCCAAGCGAGAGCTCGAAGTCCTGCAATGGCTGGCCGCCGGGAAATCACAGCAGGATGTGGCGGATATTCTGAATATCTCTACGCGCACTGTCGAAGTTCACGTTCGTTCATCACGCGAAAAACTCGTCGCCCTGACCACATCTCAGGCCGTAGGACGCGCGATTGGGATGAACCTAATTTTCCCCGGTTAATTCCGCTACCATCCTGTGGATAACTCTGTGTGTAAATGCGGGAAAACTGCGCCAAAATCGCTGTATCCACGCTCACAGACCTAGGGAAATCCCGTATAAACCTCTGAAATAAGGTGAGAAATTCAAAACTACGGGTTTCCCACAATACCCGCACCCAATGGCACGCCGTTAACCTTCATTCACGGCAAAGCACAATTGGGGGTGCACATGATTTTAACAATAGACGCATTGAACATGCATCGCTTCCCGACGGTCCTGGAAGACATGTTCCAGCTTCGCGCGCGGGTTTTCGCAGGTCGTTTGGGATGGGATGTGACCATCACGGACGGCAAAGAGATCGACCAATTCGACAATATGAATCCTAGCTACATTGTGGGCCTGGATGACGAGATGAACGTCATTTCCTGCGCACGTGTTCTACAAACCATGGGGCCGCATATGCTGGCCGATGTGTTTGACGCGATTCTGGACGGAGAGCCTCCGGTTCGAAGCCCGAACATCTGGGAATCCACCCGCTTCTGCGTTGATACACAGCGCATCAAAAGCGAAGACAGCAAGACCACAGTGTCCAAAGCCACATGTGAGCTGATGGTGGGCATTCTGGAATACTCCAAGGCGGCGGGTATCACCGATATCATCACTGTGATCGATCCGGTCATGGACCGCGTTCTGAAACGCTCTGACAACGCGCCTCATGGCTATGTGGGCAAGACTGTTCCAATGGGCAAGGTCTCGGCTCTGGCGGCGCTTTTGGACTGCACAGACGAGCGTATCGGCAAAGTGCGCGCATTTGCAGGTATCGAAGGCGATGTCATGCTTGATGAGGACGCAGCGGTTGCGAAAATCGAAGCTCTGGCCAAGCAACCACCAATGCCTGGTGTGACTGATCCGCAAGAATTGCAGACCTATTTTGACGAGCAAATCGCAGAGGCTTCGTCGGACAAGGAACGCTCGGCGGTATTGGCATTGCGCAGCGCACTTTCGATGCGCCTGCCCTCTGCGCTTACAGCGACGATCTAAGGTCGCCCTACACAAACACGGCATGCGATTCGTCGCCTGTCACGACATTTCATAAACCTTTAGATCAAAGTTTTTTCTTCGGTCGAGGCTGCTACCCTGTGACCTTGGCCACCCAAATCGCCTTATTCCCCAAGGCGTGTTGCGTAGAGTGTGGCGCAATGAAAAGGGGCTGCTCAATATTTCTGAGCAGCCCCTTTTTGATTTTGGGATGAGGCGCAGCTTTAAGCCGCGCCCAAGCGAGGATTACTCCTCGTCCAGTGCCTCAACGGCTTTTTCCAGATCCGCTTTGCTGACTTCTTTGTCAGAAACCTGAGCCAGTTCAAACACATAGTCGACGACTTTGTCTTCAAACAGAGGCGCGCGCAGCTGCTGTTGCATCTGCTGGTTCTGCTGAACGAATTCAAAGAACTGACGTTCCTGACCAGGATACTGGCGCGCCTGGTTCATGATCGCTTGGGTCATTTCCGCGTCGGACACTTCGACTTCGGCTTTCTGGCCCAGCTCTGCGAGCAGCAGACCCAGACGCACGCGGCGCTCTGCCAAAGAGGTGTGCTCTTCGGTTGGCTCGATCTCTGGGTGGTCGTGACCTTCCACCTCAGGGTTTTCCTCGTGCCACAGCTGGTGTGCGATTTGGTTTGCTTCTGCTTCAACGAGGGATGGAGGCAGGTCGAAGGACACAACCTTGTCCAGCGCATCCAGCAGCGCACGCTTCTGAACCTGACGTGCAGCACCTGCGTATTCCGCAACCAGACGTTCAGTGATCTGCTCTTTCAGAGCGTTCAGATCTTCGGCGCCGAATTGTTTGGCCAGCTCGTCATCAAGTTCAGCCGCAACCGGCTCTTTGACTTCTTTGATGGTGCATGTGAACACAGCTTCTTTGCCCGCTAGGTGTTCGGCTTGGTATTCTTCTGGGAAGGATACAGTAACGTCCTTCTCTTCTTCGGCTTTCACACCAACCAGCTGCTCTTCAAAGCCAGGGATGAACTGACCGGAACCCAGAACCAGTGGGAAATCTTCGCCCGCGCCGCCGTCAAAGGCTTCGCCGTCGATTTTACCAACGAAATCCATGACAACCTGGTCGCCATCTTTCGCTTTGGAGCCCTTGCGGCGGGATTTGAAGTTCTGCGCGGTCTCGGCCAGCTTGCCAAGCGCTTCTTCCACGTCCGCATCTTCTGGCTTCACAACCAGCTTTTCCAGCTCGATGGATTTCAGATCAACTTCTGGGATCTCTGGCAGAGCTTCGTAGGACATGTCGACAACAACATCGTCGCCTTCTTTCCACTCTTCGCCGTTCTGCATTTCGATCTTTGGCTGCAGCGCAGGACGATCACCGGATTCTTCAAAGTGGCTGCTCATCGCGCCGTCGATGGACTCTTGCATCGCTTCGCCCAGAACACGCTGGCCGAATTGCTTTTTCAGCAGCGCCATAGGCACTTTGCCTTTGCGGAAGCCCTTCATTTCAACGTCTGGCTGCGCTTCAGCCAGTTTTTCGTTGACCTTCGCGTCCAGCTCATCTGCGGTCAGCGTGATGGTATAGCCGCGCTTCAGGCCTTCATTCAGGGTCTCGGTGACCTGCATTGTATCGTCCTTCTTTCAACCTAAATAGCGGCACCGATTGGCACCGCCTTTAACTTCTTCATGCGTTGACGTCGCTCTCTATAGATCAGGGGGCAGAATGACAAGGCAAAAGGCGCGCGTGAAAGGCATGGATTTGCCAATAATCTAAGGGCAAGGCGCAAAGAAAAGGCGGCCCGAAAGCCGCCACTTGTCACAGATACCCTTCCGCGATGAATCGCCGTGCCGCAAGCCGCCCCATCACGCGGCTGCCCCAGGCGGTCACATGGGTGCCGTCTTCGATGTACCCAGTGGGATGCGCGATCGTATGGACCCCGCCTTGCGCCAGCGCGTGGCCGCTGTCTTGATCCATATTTTGCTGGGTTTCACGGAACAGATCCTGATAGATTGCCACCCCATCCGGTGGCGGGCCAAGGATCAGCCACGGAATAGTACCCGTCCCCAAATCCACCTGCATCTGACTGCGCATCGCCGCAAAGGCCGGAGGATAATCCGCATCAAAGGTCGCGCTGTAATCCCCCTGCCCCTGCGCCCAAAGGGCTCCGATAACCTCGGACCCCGCAGGCAGGTTCGCGAGCCCCGTCGTGACCAGATCCACCGCATTCTGATAGGCCGCGCGATCCGCCGTGGTCGCCGCAGGGTTCCAATCGCCATCAGCGCCCACCAAAGACGTCTGCGACCACGCGCCTGCGGCAATCACCAGGTTATGGCTCTCTGGCACAAAGGGCAGCAGCTCCTGTGCAAATGCCGCCACCGGAGACACGCCCTGTCCAATCGACTGATACTGTAACGGCACATGCATCGCGTGTGGCACAGCCCGCGTGGTTCCTCGTCCGACATAGCTGGCACCGGGCAAATACAAACACCGCGCCCCTGGCCAATAGTCAAAACTGCGATTGACGCCCAGAGACACCGACGAGCACTCCATCAAAGACTGCCCCAAGGCCAGCACCACTTTAGCAGGCTTCGCCAAAACATCCCCCATATCAACCACTTGCAACCCAAGCAGCCGACAGGAGAAGTTGCTCCCCGTCAGAAAATCAAGCGATCCCTGATTGCTGGCGTTCGGGAATTTCCACGTCTGCATGCCTTCTGCCTGACGTGTGCCTTCAGGGCTGTACGTCGGGCTCAAAAACCGCGCCCGCGTTGTGCCCGTAACATCCGCCGTCACCGAATGCACCCAAAGATTGCCTGAGAAATTCCCTGCAATCGTGACCCGAGAATTCGCGCCCATCAGGATCTCACCCTCGCCCAGCGTCACATCGCCTGTAGTCGAGGTCACATGGCTCATGTCCTGCAGGGTCGCCTGCCGGATCGGCAAGACCCCCGCCGGCATCCGTGCCCGCGCCTGCTCTGCTTGGCCTGCGCTCTGTCCAATACTCACGCCCAGATCCAACATCAGACCACAAACGCCTTGATTCCAGAGGCCGTGGTGCCGGTTGCGTAGACACGGCGCACGTTCAGGTTAAGCTCTGAAAAGTCAGGCACTTGCACAGTCACGCTCGCCGTCCCGTTCACCCCCATCACCACCAACGCCCCGCCGGTCTCGACATAAAGCTTCATCGCAGGTATCGGCAGATCAGCCCCATCATTGGGCACCACATCGACCATATTGCCAAACGTGCCTGCCAAACTGCGACTCATGCCCAGAGTTTCGTCGTAAATATCCATTTCCAATCCTCACATACGCGTTTTGAGTAAGGATGAGGGCTAGGTAAGATTGACTAAAGCATCGCCAACAGAGCGCGCGTCTCCGCAATGCTTTATTAAACTTCGCTGTAAGAAAGAGTGGTGCGGGTGGAGGGACTTGAACCCCCACGCCTCGCGGCGCCAGAACCTAAATCTGGTGCGTCTACCAATTTCGCCACACCCGCACATCGCTGGCGCATCGCTGCCGCCAGTTCGCGTGTCTCTAGCAAAGCTATTTGCGGGATGCGAGTGGAAAATGCATCTTTGTTCCAGTAAATTTTCACGCGCGCCACCCCACCCAGCGCCCATATTCACAAGGCTCAAAGTGGCAAAGTTTTCATTTCGCCCCTTTTCGCGCCTATTTGCCTATTTTTTAATCACGACTCAAAAACTGACCCTAGCCTTTCGACCCAAAACGCCCTATCCGATTGTCGCCCCCTCAGGAACATGGGATCAGCACGACATAACTCAGGTGAGGAGACCCCGAGATGAAAAAAATCGAAGCCATCATCAAGCCATTTAAACTTGATGAAGTGAAAGAAGCTTTGCAGGACGTAGGTGTCCAAGGTCTTTCGGTGATCGAGGTCAAGGGTTTCGGTCGTCAAAAAGGCCATACCGAACTCTACCGCGGCGCAGAATATGTCGTGGACTTCCTGCCAAAGGTCAAAATCGAGGTTGTTCTGGATGCCGACATGGTAGACCAGGCAATCGAAGCGATCGTCGACGCAGCGAAAACCGATAAAATCGGGGACGGCAAAATCTTTGTCAGCTCTGTCGAACAAGCCATCCGCATTCGTACCGGTGAATCCGGCGCGGACGCCCTGTAAACACTCCGAACTCTTTTAGTAGAAGGAAAGCAAGCATGAGCGCAGATGCAGTTCTCAAGCTGATCAAAGACGAGGAAGCGGAATACGTAGATATCCGTTTCACAGACCCTCGTGGTAAACTTCAGCACGTCACCGTGATGTCCACAGAAGTCGACGAAGACTTCCTGGAAGAAGGCTTCATGTTCGACGGTTCCTCCATCGCTGGTTGGAAATCCATCGAAGCTTCTGACATGAAACTGATGCCAGACACCAACTCTGCTTACGTAGATCCTTTCTACGCAGAGAAAACCATCTGTGTGCACTGCTCTATCGTTGAGCCAGACACCGGTGAAGCCTACGAGCGTGACCCACGTTCCACTGCTGAAAAAGCAGAAGCATATCTGAAGTCCTCCGGCATCGGTGATGTCTCCTACTGGGGTCCAGAAGCAGAATTCTTCCTGTTTGACGACGTTCGCTTCTCCAACACCATCAACAAAGTGTCTTACGAAGTTGATGCACAGGACGGTTCCTGGAATTCTGACACTGAATATGAAATGGGCAACACCGGTCACCGTCCAGGTGTCAAAGGCGGTTACTTCCCAGTAAACCCAATCGACGATGGTCAAGACATCCGCTCCGAGATGCTCTCCACCATGAAGCGTCTGGGCATGAAAGTTGACAAGCACCACCACGAGGTTGCGTCCTGTCAGCACGAGCTGGGCCTGATCTTCGGTTCGCTCACTCACCAAGCGGACGAGCTGCAGAAATATAAGTATGTGATCCACAACGTGGCACAGTCTTATGGCAAATCTGCAACCTTCATGCCAAAGCCAATCGCAGGCGACAACGGCACCGGCATGCACTGCAACATGTCCATCTGGAAAGACGGCAAGCCTCTGTTTGCTGGCGACCAGTACGCGGACCTGTCCCAAGAAGCTCTGTACTTCATCGGTGGTATCCTGAAGCACGCGAAAGCGCTTAATGCCTTCACCAACCCATCCACCAACTCCTACAAGCGTCTGATCCCAGGCTTCGAAGCCCCAGTTCTGCGCACCTACTCTGCACGTAACCGTTCCGGCTGTGTTCGTATCCCTTGGACCGAATCTCCAAAAGCCAAGCGCGTTGAGGCACGTTTCCCGGATCCATCCGCGAACCCATACCTCTGCTTCGCAGCTCTGCTGATGGCCGGCATCGACGGCATCAAGAACAAGATCGACCCAGGCCCGTCTTACGACAAGAACCTGTACGATCTGCCTGCAGAAGAACTGGCTGGCATCCCAACTGTCTGTGGCTCCCTGCGCGAAGCAATGGAAGAACTGCAAGCGGACATGGACTTCCTGCTGGCAGGCGACGTGTTCACCAAAGACCAGATCGAAGGTTACATCGAGCTCAAAATGGAAGAGATCGAAACCTACGAACATACCCCACACCCAGTGGAATTCGGTATGTACTACAGCTGCTAAGCTGCTGGAATATTACGGAAAAGGGCGCCCCTCGAGGCGCCCTTTTTTGTTGCCAAGCCAAAGCGGACCCGCGGGGTCGCGTTTGAGCCGATCCAATGAAGCACTTTATGGCGGCCAAACCCGAACGACATTTCTGGATCTCCAAGCATCCCCAAAAAGCGGCCCCAAAGGGGCGGGTCCGCTTTGGCATGGCGGCCTGCGGCCTTGTTCCATGCATTGGGCGCTACGCCTTGACGACGAATGTATGGATTGCGAACACCACAGCATCCGTCTCAGGTAACCGCAAAATCACCTGTTTTTCACTCCGCAAAAACCGCTGCACCTCATAGTCATCCTCACGCGGCGCATCCTCTGTCCTCGGATGAAACAACTCTGCATCTGCATAGTGCAACGCATTGAACCGCCACACCGGTCGCCCCACGCGCACCCCATCAAACAACCGCTGCACGCGTTTCGCGATATTGGCGTCATAGCTCTCAACCGGCTTATGAATACGCACCAAAGGCCGCATGAACTTCTCGGCCAAGGTCCAGCTTGCCGGAAAACACAACAACGCCCCTGTCAGTACATGCTCGTCTCCCTGTTTTTGCAGAATGCAGAAATCCTCCTGCACCAACTGCGCCAGCGTCCCAAGCGGATCCTCAAAATCCAGCGCAACCGCGCGCCCATCAGGGCGCGCCACCGAGTCACCTAAACCAGAAAACCCATGCCTTTCAACGAGTTCGCGAACAACCATCCGCAGCAGCTCTTGCGCCGCTGGCAAAGCCCCCGCATCCAAAGCCACCACATCGGCCCGCCGCTCCGCAAGCAATTCAGCCTTCCGCGCCAATTGCGCCGCATAGGCTTCATCCAGATGCAACCAGCTCGCCTCCCCCAAAGGCGCAACGCCCGGCAGCGATTTTTCCACCGTCACATCATAGGGAATCTCAGTTTGCAAAATGACAGACATCACTGCGCGGCCTTTCAGGGTCTTTGACGCAAAACCTCTCGCAATTCCCAGCAAAAGAGAACCCCATTTCCCAAAAGCGCCGCCCAAACCCTGTCCAAAGGTCGCTTTTTGACCGGACATAGCCGTATCCCGCCCCCCATCCTGACCCTAGGAGGAGAGCCAGATGAATTATTCCCGCGACCGCCGCAAGATCGACCCATCCAAAGGTGTGATGCTGGGGGACAATACCCCCAACGACAACGACCGTATCGAGATCGGCCCCACCCAACTTGCCTTCCGCGAGTGGGAAGCCGCAGGCCTCACCCTGCCCGATCTTCCCCGCATGCGCGAGTTTCGCCTGAAACGGCTGACCAAATTCATCCAGGATCGCGACTACGCGGGCCTTTTGGTGTTCGATCCGTTGAACATTCGCTACGCGACTGACAGCACCAATATGCAGCTCTGGAACACCCATAACCCCTTCCGCGCGACGCTGATCTGTGCGGACGGTTACATGGTGATGTGGGACTACAAGAACTCGCCTTTCCTCAGTGAATTCAACCCCTTGGTGCGCGAACAACGCTCTGGTGCCTCAATGTTCTACTTCTCTGTCGGCGACCGGATCACCGAGGCGGCAACGAAGTTCACAAACGAAGTCATCGACCTATTGAACGAACACGCGCCCGGCAACAAACGCCTCGCGGTCGACAAAATCATGATCGACGGTCTGCGCGCACTGGAAAGCGCAGGGCTCGAGGTCTTCCCCGGCGAAGAGCTCACCGAGAAATGCCGCGCCGTGAAAGGCCCCGACGAAATCCTCGCCATGCGCTGCGCGTCTGTGGCCTGTGAGGCCGCCGTCAAGGAAATGGAAGACTTCGCCCGCGAAGCCATCCCTCGTGGAGGCGTATCTGAGGACGACGTCTGGGCGATCCTGCACAAAGCCAATATCGAACGCGGCGGCGAATGGATCGAAACACGCCTGCTCGCCTCTGGCCCCCGAACAAACCCATGGTTTCAGGAATGCGGCCCGCGTCTGATCAGCAACAATGAGATCGTCAGTTTCGACACCGACCTCGTCGGCGCGTATGGAATTTGCATCGACATTTCAAGGTCTTGGTGGATCGGCGACGAGAAACCCCCAGCCGATATGATCTACGCGATGCAGCACGGGGTCGAGCATATCCAGACCAATATGGAGATGCTGAAAGCCGGTGTCTCTATCAACGATCTTTCTGCCAATGGCCATGTTCTGGACCCGCAATTCCAGAAACAGAAATACAGCTGCATGATGCATGGCGTGGGCCTCTGTGATGAATGGCCCCATGTGGATTATCCGGGCACAGGTCATGAGGACGCCTTTGACTATGAACTCGAGGCGGGCATGACGCTCTGTGTCGAGGCCCTGGTCAGCCCCGAGGGTGGAGATTTCTCGATCAAGCTCGAGGATCAGGTGCTGATTACCGAGGACGGCTACGAGAACCTGACCAAATATCCGTTTGATCCGGCGCTCATGGGCCAGACCTAAGTCGCAGCTCTTCACCTTGGCGTGACCCTTGTTTCGCTGGGGTTGGCGCGGCGGAGTGGATGCCCCAAGTTAAGGCATCCACAGCCAAGGATCTGCCCCATGCCAAGCGAACGCGTCTCATTTATCGGCCACAGCGGCGAAAAGCTGGCCGCCCGTCTGGATCTGCCCGAAGGGCCGCATCTGGCGACTGCCCTTTTTGCTCATTGCTTTACATGTTCCAAAGACATCCCTGCTGCGCGCCGGATTGCCGGGCGATTGGCCGCGATGGGCGTGGCCGTTTTGCGGTTTGATTTCACAGGGCTCGGGCATTCCGAGGGCGAATTCGCGAACACGCATTTCACCAGCAATGTGCAAGATCTGAATGCAGCCGCAGACTACCTGAAAGAGCGCGGCATGGCCCCGAGCCTTCTGATCGGCCATTCCCTTGGCGGCGCGGCGGTTCTGCGGGCGGCGGGCGATCTTGCGAGCGTGAAGGCTGTGGTCACGCTGGGTGCGCCCTTTGATCCGGCCCATGTAACGCATAATTTTGGCGGCGCCTTAGAAGAGATAACCGAGAAAGGCGAAGCGCAGGTCAGCCTTGGCGGACGCCCCTTTAAAATCCGCGAGAGCTTTGTTCAGGATGTTGAGGCGCAAAACCTCAAGCCTTTGATCGCAAATATGAAAAAAGCGCTGCTCGTTATGCATGCGCCGCTAGATGACATCGTAGGGATCGAAAATGCCTCCGAGATTTTCCTCGCCGCCAAACACCCCAAAAGCTTTGTCACATTGGACAACGCCGACCACCTCATCAGCCGTGGCGAGGACGCGGAATATGCGGCCGAAGTGATCTCGGCCTGGGCTGCGCGCTATCTGGACCTTGCCCCGCCTGCCCCGCCAATTGGGGCACCCGAGGGCGTTGTGCGCGTCTCGGAAGCGGATGCAGACGGCTTTTTGCAGGACGTGAACTCTGGTCCCTTCCACCACACGCTTGCGGATGAACCGCTGGCCTATGGCGGCACCAATAAGGGCATGACGCCCTACGGGTTTCTAGCCTCTGGCCTAGGCGCTTGTACGTCCATGACGATCCGTATGTACGCGCGTCGTAAAGGCTGGAAACTGGACCACGTCTGGGTGGATGTCAGCCACAATAAGGTCCACGCGCAGGACGCTTCGACCGGATCCGGCGACAAGATCGACAGTTTCAAGCGTGTGATCCACCTCGAAGGCACGCTCACCAGCGATGAACGCGCGCGGCTATTGGAAATAGCTGACAAATGCCCGGTGCACCGGACGCTAGAGAAATCCAGTCAGGTTGTGACAGAGTTGGCGCCCGGGTAAGGGGCGCTGCCCCTCAGCCCTGATGGGCTTTACCCCGGGATATTTTTGGCAAGAAAAAGCCTAGTCGGTCACGAATGTGCCCTCGCTCACGTCATTAAACGCGCCGGTAAAGCGGATCTGATCGCCTTTTTGCGAGACGTCATAGCAATCCCAAGGCGCTTGTGGCGGCCATTGGCTGCAGTATTGATCATCGCGCACGACCCAGTATCCCCAGCTATCCCGCCCCGCATTGTAAAGCGTGCGGCCTGTGGCGCGGAAATCCTGCCAGGCGTTCTCATATTGCAGTTTTTTGCCCGTCAGAGCCTCTTGGATCTGCGGCCCCGTCAGCGGAACCCAGTCTTCTGCGGCGGCTGGCATGGCCAATACCAATAAAACAAGGGCTTTGCGCCACATTTTCCCGTCCTTCACTTGTTCATTCGTCATGCGCAGTCTATACCGCCCGCAACTTCCCAAAAGACACAAGGCTGTGACATGATCCCACGCTATTCCCGCCCCGAGATGGTGGCCATCTGGTCTCCGGAAACGAAGTTCCGCATTTGGTATGAAATCGAGGCGCATGCCTGTGATGCACAAGCGGATTTGGGCGTGATCCCGCGCGAAAACGCGGAAGCGGTTTGGAAAGCCAAGGATGTCGAATTTGACGTGGCCCGCATTGACGAGATCGAAGCGGTCACCAAACACGACGTCATCGCCTTTCTGACCCATCTGGCGGAACATGTCGGTTCAGAAGAAGCACGTTTTGTGCATCAGGGCATGACATCCTCTGATGTTCTGGACACCTGCCTGAACGTGCAGTTGGTGCGCGCCGCGGACATTCTGATCGAAGACATGCACGGTCTGCTCGCAGCGCTGAAAAAGCGCGCGATGGAGCATAAGAACACCGTCCGTGTGGGCCGTTCCCACGGTATCCACGCAGAGCCGACCACGATGGGTCTGACCTTCGCGCGGTTTTACGCGGAAATGGATCGCAACCTCGAGCGTCTGAAAGCTGCGCGTGAGGAAATCGCGACCGGCGCGATCTCTGGCGCCGTCGGCACATTCGCCAATATCGACCCAGCGGTCGAAGAGCATGTCTGCGAGAAACTCGGCCTGAAACCCGAGCCGATCTCGACACAGGTTATTCCACGCGACCGCCACGCGATGTTCTTTGCGATCCTTGGCGTGATTGCGTCGTCCATCGAAAACGTCGCGATCGAGATCCGCCACATGCAGCGCACCGAAGTGCTGGAAGGCGCGGAATTCTTCTCGATGGGCCAGAAGGGTTCTTCTGCGATGCCGCATAAGAAGAACCCTGTTCTGACGGAAAACCTGACAGGCCTTGCGCGTCTGGTGCGTATGGCTGTTGTGCCCGCGATGGAGAACGTGGCGCTTTGGCACGAGCGTGACATCTCGCACAGCTCCGTTGAACGTATGATCGGCCCAGACGCCTGTGTGACGCTTGATTTCGCGCTGGCGCGCCTGACCGGCGTGATCGACAAGATGCTGATCTTCCCTGAGAACATGCTCGACAATATGAACAAGTTCCCAGGCCTCGTGATGTCTCAGCGTGTGCTTCTGGCCCTGACCCAAGCTGGCGTCAGCCGCGAGGACGCCTATGTCATGGTGCAGCGCAATGCTCTGAAAGTCTGGGAGTTCCGCACCGATTTCCGCGAGGAACTTCTGGCGGATGAGGACGTGGTAAACGCGCTTGGCGTTGATGGCATCAACGAGAAATTCGACATGGGCTATCACACCAAACATGTCGACACGATCTTTAAACGCGTCTTTGGCGAGAGCTAAGCCGCAGTAAAGTTCGTTTAAAAACAAAGGCCGCAGCAGAAAGTTGAAAACATTTTCGTGATCTCGGGAATAAAACCCCGCTGTCAGACGTAGACCTCATGATAACGTCAACAGATCCCATGGAGGAAAGATCATGAAACTTGCTTTAGCTGCGGCCCTGACCCTTGCCCCCCTGACGGCCCTCGCGGCAGGCACGGCCCCAAGCACCCCTGAGCCGACCGCGGATGAGAAATGCGACGACGGGCTGGTCTGGGACAAAGACACCAAAGAATGTGTCGAACCCTCTGAGTCCACTCAAAACGACGCCTACCTTCTGGACACCGCGCAACGCTATGCTTATGCGGGCGATTATGGCGATGCGCAAAATGTTCTGCGTGCCGTAAAATCCCAGGATGCGAGCCGCACACTGGCCCTCTGGGGCTTTACTCACCGCAAGATGGGCAACATCGAGGTCGGGCTGTCCTTTTATGACAAAGCACTTGAAGTCGATCCCAACAATATCCTTGCGCGCTCCTATCTGGGTGAGGCCAAGGTCAACATGGGTGACTACGACGGCGCTCTGGCGCAACTGGCCGAAATCCGCGCCCGTGGCGGCGCAGGCAGCCGTGCCGAAACCCTTCTGCTGAAAGCGATGTCGGGCAGCAGCACCTACGACAGCTAAGCGCTTTTCTTGCGTCCCGCCCGTGCAGGCATTAAGTCTGATGAAAACACGAGCGGGACCATGGCCGACAAACCTCCTTTTTCTCAACGCGCAGGCAATTGGCTTCTGAATGCCGTTGGCCGTTCTGTGATCTTGATGATGCTAGCGCTGCCTTACGGACCGCGCATGCATCTAGCGGGTTGGCTTTTTGCGCGCGTGCTTGGCCCTCTCTCGGGCGCAAGAAAGCGCATAAAGCAGAACTTGGCCTATGTCTGGCCTGAGTTGCCTGCGAGTGAGGTCGATAAACTCTGCATCGCGGTTCCCGACAATATCGGAAGATGCCTTTTAGAACAGTACTCCGCGCGGGAATTCAACGAGCGCGTCTCAAAGCTGGCGCCTATTGGCCCTGGCATTACGGCTCTCGACGAAGCACGCGTTAACAATCGGCCGATCATCGTGGTCTCTGGGCATTTTGGGAATTGCCACGCAGCGCGCAGTCTTATCATGCAACGTGGGCACAAAATCGGCGCACTATATCGCGACATGTCTAACCCTTACTTCAACCCTCACTACGTTGAAGCGCTTGCCGCAATCGCCAGTCCAATGTTCGGCCGGACACGCCGCGGCATGGCAGAGATGGTAAAGTTTCTGCGACAAGGCAACACGGTCGCGATCCTACCGGATCAATATTACAGCAGTGGAATGATTGTGAATTTCTTTGGTAAACCTGCGCCGACGGCTTCCTCGGTTGCGGAACTTGCTTTGAAATACGACGCACTGGTTGTGCCCGTATACAGTCGCCGTTTGAAAGACGGGATCTCTTTTGAAATTCTTGTCGAAGATCCCATCCCGCATAGCGATGTAAAGACTATGACCCAAGCCATCAACGACGGACTGGAAGAACAAATCCGCAAGTCACCGGAACAATGGCTTTGGTCACACAAAAGGTGGAAGCCCGAGCGCGCGCATTTGGACAAGCGCAAGGACATGAAACTGGATATCTCAGTATAAGCGCGCGGCGGCTACGATCTGGCCGTGGTCTTCGTGCTGAACCAGAACCACAATCGGCTGATCACCTTTGACATTGGCCTTGAATGTGCGATCAGAGCGCATGTTCCAGGTGCCCACGCGCAACCATTCAGTCACGATATTGGCATAAAGCAATTCCCGCCCAGCATTTTCCCCGCGTTTGATGTTTCGCGTGGCCTCAGGCTCATAGCGCACCAACTGCACAGACATGCGCGAGCGCTTAACCGTGCCGGGATCAAGGGAAATCTCCAAAACATCCCCAGTACGGGTCAAAGAGACTGACACATCATTCGCAGCCTCTGCATGTTTACTGATGAAATGTTTCACTTCACGCGGGTGGCTGCCAATCACGTGATCCAAACCGCCGATGATCATCTGAGGTGTGTAGATCGTCCGCTGCCCCGCTGCGCGGGCATAGCCGCGTTGGCGGTCGGTATAGGCCGGATCTGCGAAATCATCTTTCCAGCCGATATAGTCCCAATAATCCACATGCAGCGCCAGCGCGATCACGTCGTCCCGTTTTGCCAGCTCTTTGGCCAGAAACGCATCCGCCGGAGGACAGCTCGAACAGCCTTGCGAGGTGTAAAGCTCGACCACAACAGGCCCGCCAGCAACAGCTGCACCTGCAGAAACGCCAAGCCCCGCGCTCAGGAGTGCCGCTTGTATCCACCGAGTAAATCGCGCCATTTGTTCCATCCAAATCTTGCTAAGTCTCGACCGTGATAAAAAACTTCGCGTTGAAACACCAATCAAGCCTTCGCGAGATCGCCGCGAAAAACTGTGAGGTCGCCTGTCCGAACGCGGTGCTCCGCACAGGGCCTGTTCGATTTTGTCTCTTGCGTTGCGCACCTATTGTAGCCACCTAAACCTCATGAAACACACAGACATCATCACCGACTACCACGTCCATGTTTACTTTGAAGACGCCACCGTCGATCAGGCCCGCGCCTTTTGCGAAGACGCCAGAGACCGGTTTGGCGTCACTATGGGGCGTGTCCATGAGCGCCCCGTAGGTCCGCATCCGATGTATTCCTGCCTGCTCGGCGCAACGCCCGAGCAGTTCAACGAACTACTGCCCTGGTGCGCGCTTAATCGCAACGGGTTGATCATCTTTGCCCATCCCAGCACCGGAGACGACCTCGCAGACCACCGCGATCACGCGATCTGGCTGGGCGCGGGGCTCGAGTTAAAGCTTTCGATGTTTGAAAACGCCTAGCGCGCGTCCAAAAGTGGCTGCACCCGTGCAGCCATTTCGCGCTGGGTGAGTGGGCCTGCGATACGCATCAGCACCGTGCCATCTCCGTCGATGATATAGGTCTCGGGGACGCCATAGACGCCCCATTCCAGCGCCATACGACCGTTGGGATCAGCACCGCCTTTGGCAAAGGGATCGCCGAGTTCCTCAATGAAGCCAGCGGCGTTCCCTTCGTTGTCTTTGTAGTTCACACCCATAATCTTGATGCCAGAGTCTTTCAGTTGCATCAAAGTTGGGTGTTCCGTCCGACAGGGCGCGCACCAACTGGCCCAGAAATTCACCATGGTCAGCTCGCCACCGCGCAAATCACTTGCCTCAAATGACTCGGCATAGCTGACGGGCGCGACAGCCACCTCGGGCGCTTGGCGCCCCACCATAGCACTTGGCAGCTCGTCCGGATTGTCCCTTTGCATGCCAACAAAAAACAGCGTCGCAAGGCCCAAGAAAATAGCCGGTGGCGCGATCATCAAAGGCGATATCCTAGCCATCCTGACGGCCCTTTTCCAAAGCCTCCAGTGCCGCCTTGGCTTTGCGCGAGGCACGTAAGCTGACGATCACCAAACCAGCCAGCAAAACCAAAGACGCCGCATAGGACGACAGCACTTCGCCTGCGTATTTTCCGAGTTCTGGCATCATGACAAACGCTCCCGCGCGATAAGCGCTTTGGCACGGCGCAGGCGGATTTCGGTCCGTGTACGCAACAGCACCAAAGCTATGAAAAATAACACAAATCCAGCCATCGAGATAAACAGGGGCACGGCAAAGACATTGCTGACCCGCTCTTCTGTGTCTCCAACCAAGGCCCCTGCCCGCAACACGCTCGCGCCCTGATGCAGACCTTGGTTCCAGAAGTTCACTGCGTAGCGGCTGAGAAACGCGAACACTGAGCCCACCAGACAGAGCGCGGAGGTCAGATCAGCCGCCGTATCCCCGTCCTCGACTGCTTCCCACAGGGCGATATAGCCGAGGTAGAACAGGAACAGGATCAGAAAGGACGTCAGACGCGGATCCCAGGCCCACCAGGTGCCCCACATGGGCTGCCCCCAGATCGCGCCAGTGACCAGACCGATGATCGTCATAACCGCACCCACGGGCGCTGCGGCCTTCGCGGCCAAGGCGCTGACGTGATGTCGACGAATGAGCCAAATCAGCGAGGTCACCAGCATCATGAACCAGGCCGAAATCGCCATCATGGCCGAGGGCACATGCAGATAGATGATCTTAACCGTCGACCCCTGCCGGAAATCATCGGGCGTAAAGAAAAAACCCCATACCAGCCCGACGACCATCGCAGCCAAAGCCAGCACAGACACCACAGGCAGCACACGGTCCGTCAGACGCATGAACTTTACTGGGTTGGCGTATTCCCACAAAGCGTTCAGCCTCATGATCTTACTCTTCCTTCCTTGCACGGTGATCCCGTGCTTACCTCAAATTCACCCGCAAGACCAAGGCGCTCGCAAAGGGCAAAAGCGCCATTGACCCAAATGTGATCCCCGCGAGCAGCAGCAACGGAGTTTGCACCGCCAGCCCTTCGCTGCCCCGCCGTGCGACCTCTGCGCCAAAGATCAGCGTCGGCACATAGAGCGGCAGCACAAGAAGCGACAGCAACAGCCCACCGCGTTTGATGCCCACTGTGAGCGCCGCGCCGAAAGCGCCGATGAAACTCAGCGCGGGCGTGCCGATCAAGAGCGACAGAACCACAAAGATATACCCCGCCTCAGGTAGGCCCAATAGCAGGCCAAAGACAGGGGATGCGACAACAAGCGGCAGTCCGGTCGTAAGCCAATGGGCGAGCGCTTTGCTGACAGCGACCGCCTCAAGCGGCAGCGGAGAGGTCGCCAGCAAATCCAGCGAGCCGTCCTCCCAATCCAGCGCAAACAGACGGTCCAGCGAAAGAAGGCAGGCCAAAAGCGCGCCGACCCAAAGGATGCCCGCCGCGATACGCGACAAAAGCTCAGTCTGTGGGCCAACGCCAAAGGGCACCAACACGACCACAATCAGGAAAAACGCAAGGCCAAGGCCAAAGCCGCCCCCCGCGCGGAAGGCCAGTTTCAGATCCCGCAGCAAAAGCGCGATCATAAAAAGCCCTCGTCAAAGCTGGACAGGGTGCTGTCACCTTTGGCGCGGAATTGCATGACGTCGAGGGTGTCTCCCTCAAGCCCCAGATCCACATGGGTTGCGATCAGGGCGCAGCCTCCGGCGGCCAGATGGGCCTTTACGATCTCGGCGAAGGCTTTGACGGTGAAGGCATCAAGCGACACGGTCGGCTCGTCTAGCACCCAGATATCACGGCCCGTCACCAACAGACGCGAGAGGCCCAGACGGCGTTTTTGACCCGCCGACAGCGTATTTGCGGGGCGTTGCAAAAGCCCGCCCAGATCAAAGGCCTCAACCGCCTTGTCCATCTGATCTGACTGAAAGACATCCGCCCAGAACTTGAGGTTCTCTTCCACGGTTAGATTGGCTTTGATCCCGTCCAGATGTGCCGCATAGGCGATGCTGTCTGAGGCACAATCCACCTGCCCCGCCAGTGGCTCCTGCAGACCCGCAATCGTGCGCAGCAAGGTCGTTTTGCCCGAGCCATTGTCCCCGCGTAGGATCACGGCTTGGCCCTTGGCGACTTCGAACGTCACGCCTTCTAGAACGGCAATCCCGCCACGCGCGACTGCAAGATCCGTGACTTTCAGCATTTAACCCTCACCCGCTGGTAAAAGAGCCGCCGCCACGCGACGCCCCTCTGAGACCAGCACATTGTAGGTGCGGCAGGCCGACGAGGTCTTCATGACCTCAACCCCAATACCCGCAGCCTCGAGCGCCTCGCGAAACTCTTTCGGGGCGTGGCGCAGCTCAGCGCCTGTGCCCAGAAGGATGAAATCAATCTCGGCGGCCAGTTCGATCACCTTGGCGGGATCATCCAAGCCCCTCCAGACCGTCGCGCCCTTGGCATGCACCAAAGCAGGGGCTGCGATCTTGTCGTCTCCGATGCGGAAGAAATCTGGCCCATAGCTCTCGATGGGCTGCGCGTCAGGGTAGTCGATTTCAGTCAGTTGCATGTTTTTATCCTCAGTCCCACAGAGGTAACCCAATCACCACCGAGGCGGCAATGATACCATAGGCCGCAAGGCGGTAGATCTGTTCATAGTCGGGGCGGAACAGGCGCTGCCCGATCAGCGAGGTCAGGAAATACGGCACGCTCAGCACTAAGGCGAGCCCGACGATTTCCGCGCGGATAAGGTCTTTGGCAAAGAGATTAGCCGCCAGCGCGACATCCAGAGTAGCCAGAAACAGGATCGTATTGGCGCGCACGACGGCCGCGCGAGAGCCATTCGCCAGATAAAACAGGATCACCGCTGGGCCCGTCAGCCCCGTCAGGCCTCCGAAAATGCCGCCTGCGCCGCCGATCCCAAAGAGGCGCGGCGTGGTGATCGGCCCGCGATAGCGCCAGCCCAAGAGCAGCGCGACCACAAGTCCTCCGGCGATGAAACACGCCAGCCAGCGGATCGCATCGGGCGTAAATAGCGAAATCAGCCAGATCCCGAAAGGCACAGTGATGATCGCGGCGATGCCGAGCTTCGAGACCTCTTTGATATCTCCATCCCGCACAGCTTTTGGCAGCAAAGCCGCCGTGCTCGCAAAACCTGTGATCGCCAGCAGAAGCACAACGTCGGTAACCTCAAGGAATAGAAACCCAATCGGCGCAAAGATCATCCCGGTCCCAAAACCAGTGAAGCCGCGGACGATGCCCGCGACTGTCATGGTCAGAACCAACCACCCTAGCCCATCGGTGGCTAAGGCTTGGCTGATGAGATCAGGCATCAATATTGGCGTATTGATTGCCTGCGTTGGCATCAGGCTTGGACCAGTCGCGCTTGACGCCCAGTTTCAGCAAGACTGCCGAGGCGACGAAGACGGACGAATAGGTCCCGACAATCACACCCCAGATCATCGCAAAGACAAAGCCTCGGATCACGTCGCCACCCAGAACGAAGAGCGAGATCAGCGCCAAGAGCGTGGTGACAGAGGTCATCACGGTCCGACTGAGCGTCTCGTTGATCGAGAGGTTCAAGACTTCTTTGAGGTCTTTCTTCTTATACTTACGCAGGTTCTCCCGCACGCGGTCAAACACAACCACAGTATCGTTGAGCGAGTAGCCGACGATGGTCAGCAGCGCCGCGATGATCGCCAGATCAAACCGGATCTGCAGTTCCGAGAAGACACCGATGGTCAGCACAACGTCGTGCACCAGCGCAGCCACCGCGCCCACAGCAAACTGCCATTCAAAGCGCAACCAGATATAGACAAGCACCGCCGCAATCGCGAGAACGACCGCGATGACCGCCGTCTGGATCAACTCGCCAGACACTTTCGGGCCCACGGATTCCACCTGCACAAAGACAATATCCGGCGCGACCTCTTTCAGAGCGGCCTCAACATCGCGCACCACTTCGGCGGAGACAGACTCTTGGCCCTCTTGCGCCTGAATGCGGATCATCGACACGTTCTGGTTTTCTTCAAAGGTCGGGTCAAAGACTTCGGTGATCGTGACATCACCCAGACCCAGCGGCTCAATCGCGCCACGATAGGCGCCGACGTCAACCGACATAGTGCTTTCGGTCCGAATGGTCGTACCGCCCCGGAAGTCGATGCCAAAGTTCAGCCCTTGCAGGAAGAAGGACACCAAGGCCAGCACGATCAGGAACCCGGAAAACCCAAGCGTCAGCGTGGATTTGCTAAAGAAATCCCAGTTTGTTTCTTTTGGAACAAGTCTCAGGCGCATCTCTTACACCTCCAGCTTCTTAGGTCGGCGGCGTTCAAACCAGATAATCACCATCAGGCGCGTGACAAAGATCGCGGTAAAGACCGAGGTCAGGATGCCGACGCCCAGAGTGATCGCAAAACCGCGCACCGGACCCGAGCCCATCGCAAAAAGGATCACAGCGGTGATGAAGGTCGTGATATTGGCGTCCAGAATGGCGCTCAGCGCTTTTTCATAGCCAAGGTCAATAGATCTTGCCGGCCCTTTGCCGGATTTGATCTCTTCGCGGATCCGTTCAAACACCAGTACATTGGCGTCCACGGCCATACCGATGGTCAACACGATACCCGCGATGCCCGGCAGGGTCAGAGTCGCGCCCACCAGAGACAGCAAGCCAAAGATCAGGCCCACGTTGATGATCAGCGCGATATTGGCGAAAATCCCGAAGGTGCCGTAGCTCAGCAGCATAAAGACCAGCACAGCGGCGAAAGCCACGATACAGGCGATACGGCCCGCCTCAATTGAATCCTGCCCCAGCTCTGGGCCAATCGTACGTTCCTCAAGGAAATCAAGCCCCGCTGGCAGAGCCCCTGCCCGCAAGAGAACCGCGAGGTTCGTGCTCTCAACCACGTCAAAGTTACCGGTGATGATGCCTGATCCACCGGGAATATGGCTTTGGATCACAGGTGCCGAAATCACCTCTTCGTCAAGGACAATCGCAAAGGGCGAGCCGATATTCTCAGCGGTATAGTCGCCAAACTTCCGCGCCCCGCTTGGGTTAAACCTGAAGGACACCGCGGGGCGACCGTTCTGGTCAAAGCTTGGCTGCGCGTCGACCAGTTCTTCGCCCGTCACAACAGGCGCGCTTTCAAGGATATAGAAGGTGCCTTCATCGTCCAAGGACGGCAGGACCTCATTGCCAGACCCCGCAGGGGCTTGCGCATCCGATGTCCGGCTCACAACCGGCTGGAAGGTCAGTTGCGCCGTCGTGCCGATGATATCTTTCAGCTCGCTCGCAGAGCCGATGCCCGGCACTTGGATCAGGATCCGGTCCGAGCCCTGACGTTGAATGGTCGGCTCACGTGTGCCGACTTCGTCGATCCGGCGGCGAATGATTTCAAGGGATTGCTGCACAGTGCGCTCGTCTGTGGCGACACGTTCAGCCTCGGACAGCGTGACAACAATCGTATCGCCATCGGTGCTGATCAACAGATCGTTGGACCCTACGCCCGTCAAAGAAACAACCGGCTGCGCCAATGTCCCAACAATCGCGGCGGCTTCAGAAATCGCCTCAGGCTTAGAAATCTTAACCCGCAGCTCGTCATCCGCGCTTGGTTGCAAACGGATGGTGCCCACGGTGGCGCGCTCTGCCCGCAAGAGGTTGCGCACCTCAGGCCAGAGCGCTTCCATACGCGCGGCATAGACATCCGCAACCTTCACCTCGGCCAGCAAATGCGCACCACCGCGCAAATCCAGACCCAGGTTCACCAATGAGGACGGCAGATAAGACGGCCACATGGCCGCCTGCTCTTCGATCCCGTTGCCGCTAAAGCCCGCCTCAATCGAGGCGACGGCGTCGTTATGCGTTTCCACCCGGGTGTAAAACCCGTTGGGCATCGCAAGCAAAAGACCCAGCGCACAAGTCGCCCAGATCAGAACGCGTTTCCAGAGCGCGATTTGCAGCATAGGGCTGGATCCTTTGATCGTTTAGGATTTGACAGGTTCGGTCTTGGATTTCACATCCGCGATGGTGTTCTGCACAACGCGCACTTTGACACCATCCGCGATCTCGACTTCCAGCTCGTTCTCGCCGTCTTTAACTTTAGAGACCTTGCCAATCAGACCACCCTGCGTGACCACTTCGTCCCCGCGACGCACAGCGGCCACCATGGCCTGATGCTCTTTGACTTTTTTCTGCTGCGGACGGATCAGCAGGAAATACATGATCGCAAAGATCAGAATAAGCGGCATAAACTGGGCGAAAGCTTCCATGTTTTGGATCCTTTGTCTGGCGCGGCCCCCCGCGCGAAATTTGGATGGAACCTATGTGTGATGGGGGGCAGATGCAAGGCGGGATTGGGCATTCTTATCCAATTGCACAAGGCTTCTGCCACAGGCGGCAGGAATGGCGCGTGCTGTGGTTTACCAAGACCTGCAAAATGCGCCATAAGCGTGCTCACAACCTGAATCACTTCAAAGGATAAGTTCCATGCATGACATCCGCGCGATCCGTGAAAATCCGGCCGCTTTTGATGCCGCCCTCGCCCGCCGTGGGGATGCGCCGATGTCCTCATCCCTTTTGGAGATGGACGCCGCACGACGCGCCAAAATCACTGCAGCCGAAACCGCGCAGGCGGAACAGAACAAAGCCTCCAAATCCGTCGGGGCCGCAAAGGCCAGCGGAGACGAGGCCGAGTTCGAACGCCTCCGCGCGCTGGTGGCCGAGAAGAAGGCCGAAGTCGCCGCCATGCAGGCCGAAGCCAAAGAGCTTGACGCCCAGCTGACCGACGCTCTCGCCCGCATCGCCAATGCACCCGCCGAAGACGTGCCCGACGGGGCGGATGAGGACGACAACGTCGAAATCAACCGCTGGGGCGAGGCCGTTGAGCTGCCCTTTGCGGCCAAAGAACACTATGAGATCGCAGGCGTCGCCGCCTCGATGGACTTCGACGTCGCCGCCAAGATTTCCGGCGCGCGCTTTGTGATGCTAAAGGGCGCGGTTGCCCGCATCCACCGCGCTTTGGCGCAGTTCATGATCGACACCCATGTGGACGAAAATGGCCTGACCGAGATGAACTCTCCGGTTCTGGTGCGCGATGAGGCGATGTATGGCACGGATAAGCTGCCGAAATTTGGCGAAGACAGCTATCAGACCACCAACGGTTGGTGGCTGGTGCCGACCTCTGAGGTGCCTCTGACCTATACAGTGGCTGGCGACGTTCTTGAAGAAAGCGCTCTGCCGATCCGCATGACCGCGCATACCTTGTGTTTCCGCTCCGAGGCGGGCTCTGCGGGCCGTGACACGGCGGGCATGCTGCGTCAGCATCAGTTTGAAAAGGTCGAGATGGTTTCGATCGTGCATCCAGACGAGTCGGACGCCGAACAAAAACGCATGCTGCGCTGTGCCGAAGGGATCCTTGAGAAACTGGGCATTCCTTACCGCACCGTGGTCCTCTGCACCGGAGACATGGGCTTTGGCGCACGTCGCACTTACGACATCGAAGCCTGGATTCCAGGTCAGAAAACCTATCGCGAGATCTCTTCGGTTTCCACGACAGGCGATTTCCAAGCCCGCCGCATGAACGCACGGTTCAAGCCCGCCGGTGGCGGCAAGCCTGAGTATGTCCATACGCTAAATGGCTCAGGTCTGGCCGTGGGTCGTTGTCTAATTGCTGTGCTTGAGAATGGACAACAGGAAGACGGCTCTGTGACGTTGCCCGCGGCACTCGCGCCTTATTTGGGTGGCAAGCTGACGCTGACGTCCGACGGCCTTTTGTCTTAAGTAAAAAACTCGTTGGGATAAAGGCGGCTCAGACTTTTCGGTCTGTAGCCGCTGTCCTTGCCAAACAACGTGTCCGCAGAGGCAGATAGGGTGTGAACGGCTTTGGCTTCAGGCCCCTTTCGCCAGGCATAGAGCTTTCTCCTGTTTAGCTTGTAGATCGCTTTCGTTTTTATTTTCAGAGGCTTGCGATTCAAAGGGTCGCGCACGACGCCCTGCATCAGCAGTGATGGGTCAACCTGAAGGCCTTTTTCAACAGCACCTTCCACAACCCAATCCAATGTATGCGAGGCGAGCGCCTCATTGGCTCCACTGCCCCCAACCATTCCATGGTCTCCCGCGAACCAAACCTGTTGATACGAGCGTTTTGGCTCGTCTTCAGAAAAGTCCGAGTTAAGTCGCGCGAGATTGTTCCAAAGCGCCGGCTGAAAGAAATAGCGTCGCTCGTCCAATGCCATCGCATGACGCGCGGATTGCACCGAACTGCTGAGCACCATGTCGTGAAACGCATGTCGGCGGTTCAAAAACTCTGAGACTTTGCCCAAAAGGTTCGGCACACCCATCGCGCCAACAGTATCCCACACCCCAAGATAGGCAATCTGGATGATATCACCCTGCCCATCTCGGAAGGCCAGATCCTCCCGGGACGTCGCAAATTTCGGAGACAGTGCCTTGCGCGCGGTCTGAATATGTGGCGCGTCTGGATGATTTTCTTCACCTCGCATCCGGTAGAGCTCTAGCGCCTGTTTCACAGAGCTTTTCGTTACCTCGGCCGGCAGACCGGATTTCCGGATCATCCCAGCCAGAGATCGCACTGTGAAAGCGCCGCGCGAAAAACCAAACAGAAAGATTTGGTCGCCGGGCTCATAGGTGCGCGCCAAGAACTCGTAAGCCTTCAGGATGTTTTTGGTCAAACCCATGCCAAAGGCCCCGCCTCCAACTTTGTCAAAAGCCTTGCCCAAATGGCTGGTAAAATGCGCGCCTGCGCCGACGCCGGGGAAATACCCGCAGACAAGTTTAGAGTTTACTTGTTCGACCTCGTGGGCGGCTTCATAGAGCTTTTGAACATGGGTCGAATTCGGTGCCCATGGCGAATTCCAAGTTCCGTCGCAAAACACAGCGATATTCTTCGGCATAAAATACCCTCAGCAAACGTAGATTTTAAAATCAAAAAAATAAGGCAGCTCCAAATAGAGCTGCCCTCAAATACCGAGTCTTTTCCCTAAAAATCAAGGGGCTAACTATTTCTCGCGCTTTGCCCGAGGCGTGATGTGCTTTTTCAGCGCACCCGCGTTCTTCTTGCGCGTGCCTTTATAGGGGTTTTTATCCCCCTGCCCACGCATATGCAGCCGGATCGGCGTGCCAGGCATGTCAAAGTCTTCGCGTAACCCGTTGACAAGATAACGAGAATAGCTGTCGGGCATCTTATCGGGATGGCTGCACATCACCACAAACCCAGGAGGCCGGGATTTGGCCTGTGTCATATAGCGCAGCTTGATCCGCTTGCCTTGTGGTGCGGGCGGCGGGTGCTGTTCCAGCATGCCCGTCAGCCAGCGGTTCAGTTGAGCCGTGGTGACACGACGGTTCCACACGTCATAGGCGCGCAGGATGGCGTCATGCAGGCGTTCAAGACCTCGGCCAGTTTTCGCAGACACCGTAATCAGAGGTGCGCCCCGCAGCTGTGGCAACAGACGTCCGAAGGCTTCTTTAAGGTCGCGCAGTTTTTCCTGCTTGGCGTCCTCAACGTCCCATTTGTTGACGGCCACCACTACGGCGCGGCCTTCGCGTTCGGCGAGGTCTGCGATCCTAAGGTCTTGTTGTTCAAAGGGAATTGCGGCATCGAGCAAGACCACCACGACCTCAGCGAATTTCACCGCACGCAGACCGTCAGAGACCGAGAGTTTCTCGACCTTATCCTGCACCTTGGCCTTTTTGCGCATGCCAGCGGTGTCAAAGATCCGCATCGGCGTGTCGTTCCACGTAGTCCGCAAGGAGATCGCATCTCGAGTGATGCCAGCCTCGGGGCCTGTCAAAAGACGGTCTTCGCCGATGATCTTGTTGATCAGTGTGGACTTGCCCGCGTTCGGACGTCCCACAACAGCAATTTGCAGGGGTTTTTCATTCGTTGGCTTGGGAACGGCGCCCTCGTCGGCGTCCTCATCCAATTCCACATCCGTTTCCGGCGCAGTTTCCTCGGCCAGTTTCTTGAATTTCTCTTCAACCGGCAAAAGCTGCACAAAGAGGTCATTCATGCCTTCGCCGTGTTCGGCAGACAGGCGGATCGGCTCGCCCAGACCCAATGAATAGGCCTCAATCACACCCGCATCGGCGGCCGCGCCTTCGCCCTTGTTCGCAGCCAGGATCACATGGGCGGATTTCTTGCGCAGGATCTCGGCGAAAATCATGTCGGTCGGCGTGACCCCTGCCCGCGCGTCGATCATGAACAGACAGACATCCGCCATATCCACCGCGCGTTCCGTCAAGCGACGCATCCGGCCCTGCAGACTGTCATCCGTCGCATCCTCAAGACCGGCCGTATCAATCACAGTGAACCGCAGATCGCCCAGACGCGCCTCGCCTTCGCGCAAATCACGCGTGACGCCCGGCTGGTCGTCAACCAAAGCCAGTTTCTTGCCCACAAGGCGATTGAACAGCGTGGATTTGCCCACATTCGGGCGCCCCACGATGGCGAGTGTGAAACTCATGATACTCTCCAGAGGTCTGAAGACGCGGCCTTACAGCATATTTCCCTTAACGGAAAGCCAACAATTGGCCCTTTTTGCTGACAACATAAAGCGTGGTGTCCGCAACGATCGGGCCAGAGGCAGCGCCGCCGGGGATTGCGGTGGAATAGACCATCTCGCCCGAGGCCGGATCAAAGGCGCGGAGCGTGTCATCAGAGGAGGCCACATAGAGGCGACCACCCGCCAGAACCGGACCATAATGCGCATAACGCGCCACCTGGCGACGCGGGCGTGCTTTGACGAAGTCAGGCAGACCTTTGATCCAGACATGCGATCCGTCAGAGGCATTCAAACGCACCAACTGGTTCTGTTCATTGACGAAAAACAAAGAACCACCCACAGGCCAAACCGGACCAATCGCGCCTTCGGCCGTGGTCCATTTGCGCTCGCCGCTTTCAAGATCCAGCGCTGCGATGCGGCCAGAGTGGTTTGCCACATAGACCGTAGAGCCGACGATCACGGGATCGCCAGTGATGTCTCCGACCGTCGACAAGGCGCGGCCGATGCGTTGGCCTTGGATGCCCGCGTCCCAGAAACGCACGCCGCCACGACGGAAGGCGGTTTGCACTTCGCCAGAGCCAAAGGCAAAGACCGCAAAGCGATCAGACAGCGCAGGGGCTGAGGGCACTTGCAGGTTGTTCACAGAGGGAGTCGAGGTCAGTTTCCACTCGATCCGTCCGTTGGATTTGTTGACGGCCCAGGCGACGTCGTCACCGGCCACGAAGTAGATCAGGTTGCCATAGACAACGGGCGCGCCGTTGCCAGTTGCGCCAAGACGCTGTTCCCATTGCACAGCGCCGTCAGAGGGATTCACCGCCAAAAGACGGCCAAAGCCGGTGGTCACATAGAGAACGCCATCGGAAATCGCTAATCCACCGCCCGAGGCATCCCGCGCATCGTCGCCAACAGGTGTGAGACTACGAGACCAGATGCGCGCACCTGCAGTCGAAGTCGCCACGAGGTTGGATTCTGCATCAACCGTAAAGATACGCCCATCGGCCATGACAGGATCGGTAGAGATACGCGCACGACGCCCCTCACCCGCGCCGATGTCCGCAGACCATGCCAATGTCGGGCTCGCACCCAAAGCAGGATGGCTCGTGCGATAGCGCGGCGTGCCGTGACGATGGGTCCAGCTGGTGTTGCGGGTCACGCCCGGCAGACGGATCGCTTTACTTTCAGAAGGTAGGTCCAGAGCAATCTCGTCACCCCGGATGCTCTCACGTTCGCCCGTCAGCAGAACTTCGCGTTGCGCACAGGCCGTCAGAACCAACGTGCTGGCCGCTGCCAAAAGCAGTGTCCCGAATTTCATACGATGTCCCTCCCGCCGAGTGGTTTGCGTGATCTTACTGACCTTCTGTCCCAGCCGGCAAATCTTCTGGTTCGCCCCCAAGAGCCACAATCAACTGACTTGCGCGTTGACGCAAGCCCGCAGATGCGCCCGCATCCAGCGAAATTGTCTGCAAACGTGTGATGGCGGCCTCTGTATTTCCTGCCTCAATTTCCAGCAAAGCGATCTGTTCTGAGGCAAAGAGTGCCATTGGACGACCGGGTGCCGACAGCGCTTCAAAGGCAATCCGGCGATCCTGAGCGGACAATGTGTCGCTTTGCGCCAGTACCGCTTTAAAGGCAGCCAGGTCTTTATAGACGGCATCGACATCCGTGGTGGCCGCCGCGTTCAGCGTAGCCGCCGCAGCCTCAGCGTCGCCCGCATCCAGTTGCGCCGCACTCAACAGAAGTTGACGCACGATTTCCGCGTCAGAGGACTGAAGATCCGCATTTTGCAACGCCGCAGCCTGCTCAGATGCCTCAGGCGTTCCAAGCGCAAAAAGCAATGCATCCCCAGTGGCTTGCGCGGCACTTGCGGTTTGGGACTTGTTGTATTCATTCCAAGTCGCCCCGCCCACAATGGCGACAACCGCCACCACTGCAATCCACCCATAGCGGCGGAACTGCGCGAACAAAGCATCGCGGCGCACCTCTTCGGTGACTTCATCAATAAAGCTGTCGGTATCGCTCACAGACCCTACCCCTATTCGATTTTCTCTCTCATAGCCTTTGCCACACCAAAGGCCAAGTGTTGACGGCAAAACTATGCTGCTCTTGCAACGGTTCCACGAGAAAAGTAAACTAAACTGGTCAGTTCAAAAAAATCTGTTTGCGCCATTGTAATCAGAGTCCTTAACCCTAACTGCAAATCAGAGGTTGCCAACATAAGGCAGGGGAAATGAAGCCAGTACCAGTTATTATTGCCGCAATCGTAACGGCGTTTTTGTTTTTCTTTGTAATCCAACGTGAGCAGTTGTTGGAATTTGCATCCGGTGGATCCGGAGACAGTGACACTGTGGTTACCGAAACTGCAGAGCCTGCGGAAACAGTAGAATCAACTGAAAATGTGGTGCGCGTAGTAGCGATCCAGTCGACCGCCCGTGTGATCGACAGTGCGGTTGTGCTGCGGGGCGAGACGGAAGCAACCCGCCAGTTGGATGTCATGGCCGAAACCTCGGGTCTCGTGATCTCAGAGCCTCTGCGCAAAGGCGCTCTGGTTGAAGCAGGTCAGTTGCTCTGTGAAATCGATCCGGGCACACGTCTGGCGTCCTTGGCAGAAGCGCAGGCGCGTTTGGCCTCTGCCAAAGCTGCCGCCCCTGCCGCGCAGGCCGTTGTTGAACAAGCGCGCGCTGCTTTGGAAGAAGCACGTATCAATGACAACGCCGCCGAGCGTCTTTCGAAAGAGGGCTTCGCCTCTGAAACCCGCGTCGCAGCGACCCAAGCTGCCGTTCGAGCAGCGGAAGCAGGCGTGTCTTCGGCGCTGTCCGGTCTGGAAAGCGCGCAAGCCAATATAGAGTCCGCCGAAGCAGGTGTGGCCTCGGCCCAGAAAGAAATCGACCGCCTGAAGGTCTTCACTCCATTCGGTGGCCTGCTGGAAACCGACACTGCCGAAATCGGCGGCTTGTTGAGCGTGAACAGCCCCAACGGAGCCCATTGTGCGACCATCATTCAGCTAGACCCTGTGAAGCTCGTGGGGTTTGTGCCTGAAACCGAAGTGAACCGCGTTCAGCTCGGCGCACGCGCTGGTGCGCGTTTGACCGACGGCAATGAGGTGATCGGCGAAGTGACCTTCCTGTCTCGCGCCGCTGATGAAACCACCCGTACGTTCCGCGTCGAAATCACCGTCGACAACGCAGACCTGAAAATCCGCGACGGTCAAACCGCCGAGATCATCATCGCCTCGGACGGTAAATCTGCGCATCTGTTGCCTCAGTCTGTTCTGACGCTGAATGACGAAGGCACCTTGGGCGTGCGCACGGTCACTGCGGAAAAGAAAGCAGACTTCGTCCCTGTCACAATGTTGCGTGACACCATCGACGGTGTCTGGCTGGCGGGCCTCCCAGAGGCCGCCGACGTTATTGTCATTGGTCAAGAGTACGTCATCCCCGGCGTTCCCGTGGAGGCGAGTTATCAGGAGACGAACGAATGACTGGGATCGTAGACTGGGCCGCCTCGCGCGCCCGCATGGTCATTGCATTCATTATCTTATCGCTCGTGGCAGGCGGGTTCGCCTATTTCACGCTGCCCAAAGAGGGCGAGCCGGATATTGAGATCCCGGCGCTCTTTGTCTCTGTCCCCTTCCCCGGCATTTCCGCCAGCGACGCAGAAACCCTTCTCGTTAAGCCAATGGAAACCGAATTCGCCGATCTGGATGGCCTTAAGGAAATGACAGCCACTGCGGCCGAAGGCTATGCCGGTGTCGGGCTGGAATTCGAGTTCGGCTGGGACAAAACCAAGATCATGGCCGATGTGCGCGACGCCATGGGCACCGCCGAAAGCCAGTTTCCCGACGGGTTTGACAGCTATTCTGTCAACGAAATCAACTTCTCTGAGTTCCCGATCATCATCGTGAACCTCACAGGCCAAGTGCCTGAACGCACCATGTCGCGTGTGGCCGAAGATCTGCAAGAAATGCTCGAGAGCATGGATGCTGTTCTGGAAGCCGGCATCGCGGGCAAGCGCGAAGAGATGCTTGAGGTTCTGATCGACCCCTTGCGGCTTGAGGCTTACAACGTCACCGCCTCTGAGCTAATCAATGTCGTGCGCAACAACAACCAGCTGATTGCGGCAGGCGAAGTTGAAACCTCGCAGGGTACTTTCGCAGTCAAAATCCCGTCCTCCTTTAGTGACGCGACAGACGTCTACGGCCTGCCGGTGAAAACCAATGGCGACCGGATCGTGACCTTGGGCGATCTGGCGCAGATCAAACTGACATTCGAAGACCGTGTCGGCACCGCGCGGTTTAACGGCGTGAACACGGTTGCTTTGCAGGTCGTGAAACGGCGCGGATTTAACCTCATAGGCACGGCCGAAGAGGTGAAGCTTGCGGTCGAGGAAGCCTCAGCCGATTGGCCGCCTGAACTGAAAGCCTCGGTTGAGCTTGGTACATCGAATGACCAAAGCCGGATCGTTGGCTCTATGGTTAGCCAGCTTGAGGGCTCGGTCATGACCGCGATTGCGCTTGTGATGATCGTGGTCTTGGCTGCCTTGGGCACGCGCGCTGCGTTGCTGGTTGGTTTCGCGATCCCGACGTCGTTCCTCTTGTGTTTCGTCCTCCTCGCATTGATGGGCGTGACGGTTTCAAACATCGTCATGTTCGGCCTGATCCTTGCGGTCGGTATGTTGGTCGACGGCGCGATTGTGGTCGTGGAATACGCCGACAAACGCATCAAATCCGGCGTCGGCCCGATGCACGCCTACACCGAAGCCGCCAAACGCATGTTCTGGCCGATTGTGTCCTCCACTGCGACAACGCTCTGTGCCTTCTTGCCGATGCTCTTCTGGCCGGGGGTTCCGGGGCAGTTCATGGGTATGTTGCCTGTGACATTGATCTTTGTTCTGTCGGCTTCTCTGGTCGTGGCATTGATCTATCTGCCCGTCATGGGTGGCGTGTCTGGCCGTCTCAGCCGCAGCTTCCAGCGCGCCTCTGACGTGCTGCGCAAACGCACCCCTTGGTTGGTGCGCGCAATTTTGGTGCCGCCATCGCTGTTCCTCGTGTTTGCGGGTGCAATGACCATTCTAAACCCCGGCTACCTCTTTGGCGGAGAAGCCCCCTTCCCGGCCATGGTCGGCTTTATTCTGGGCTTTGTGATGTTCTTGGGCGGAGCCTTCGCCGGTTCGATCACCGTGGACGCCGTTATGTTCACCCGCCGCCAGAAACGCGTGCGCTCAGGTCTCCGTCTGTCACCCTTTGGCTGGTTCATCAAACTGATCGCGGGCAACCCGATCATGCCGATTGTCTCGATCGTCGCCGTTGCCTTCTTTGTGGTCTCGGTCTTCACCTATTTTGGCGCGAACAACAAAGGCGTCGAGTTCTTCGTGGAATCCGAGCCTGAAATGGCCATCGTTTATGTCAAAGCGCGGGGTAACCTGTCGCTGGAACAAAAAGACGGCCTCGTGGAACGCGCCGAAGAGATCGTGCTCTCCCACCCCGGCGTCCAAACCGCCTTTGCCTTTGCAGGCGAAGGGGGGTTGAACAACAACACCGGCGGGGCGCAGCCTCCGAAAGACACAATCGGTCAAATCCAGTTTGAGACCATCCCTTGGGAAGATCGTCCCGACAACCAAGAGCCATGGTTCACTATCCCGTTCGTCGACTACACGGTGATGCGCGAGATCAAGGACTTTGATTTCGACGGCGATACTATCATCGACGAGCTGACCGCAGAGCTTGAAACCATCCCCGGCGCGCAGGTCGAGATCCTTGCGGCTGACCGTGGTCCTGCCTCGGCCAAGCCTGTGCACTTGCGCTTGAAAGGCGACAATTGGGAAGACCTTCTGGCCGCAACGCGCATGGCGCGCGCGCAGTTTGACGCGACCGACGGGTTAACGCTGATTGAGGACACCCTGCCCCTGCCCGGCATCGATTGGGAGATCGAAGTCGATGTAGAACGCGCGGGCCGCTATGGCGCGGACGTGGCAACCGTTGGCGCGATGGTGCAGCTTGTGACCCGTGGCATCCTCTTGGACACCTACACGCAGGACGGATCAGACGAGGAAAGCGAGATCCGCGTGCGCCTGCCCGAAGAGGACCGTGTCCTGAGCACTCTGGATACGCTCAAGGTGCGCACCCAAGGCGGTCTGGTGCCGTTGTCCAACTTCATCACCCGTCAGCCGGTGCCCAAACTGGCCGAAATCAACCGCGTCGATCAAACCCGTTATTTCGACGTGAAAGCGGGCGTTGCAACAGCGCAAATGCTTTTGAAAAACGAGACCACCGGGGAAACCCGCGTGATACCCGCGGTGGACTATGAAGCGGACACAGCGCTCCAAGCCGAACTGACTGAAGCCGGTTTCACAGCAGTCCCGCTGACCCCTGCGGAACAAATCACGCTGATCACCTCGTGGCTGGAAACCTCTCCGTTTGCGCATGGCATCGAATGGGAGTGGACCGGTGACCAAGAGGATGAGGCAGAAAGTCAGGCCTTCCTTGGCAATGCCTTCCTGGGCGCGCTGGGGCTGATGTTCATCATCCTGCTAGCGCAGTTCAACAGCTTCTATAACTCGGTCCTGGTGCTCTTGGCGGTGATCCTATCGACCACGGGTGTTCTGATCGGGATGCTGGTGATGGATCAGGCCTTCTCGATCATTATGACCGGCACCGGCATCGTGGCTTTGGCGGGGATCGTGGTGAACAACAATATTGTTCTGATCGATACCTATCAGGAATACAGCCAATATATGCCGCGCATCGAGGCGATCATTCGCACGGCGCAAGACCGTCTGCGCCCCGTTTTGCTGACCACCATCACCACAATGGCAGGCCTTGCTCCGATGATGTTCGGCCTCTCGCTGGACTTCGTGAACGGGGGCTATTCCATCGACAGCCCAACCGCGCTCTGGTGGAAACAACTGGCGACGGCTGTGGTCTTTGGCCTTGGCATCGCGACGGTGCTGACGCTGGTCTTCACCCCGTCGATGCTCGCACTACGCGTTTGGGCAACCACCTACGCGGCTTGGTTCTTGCGCCTGCTGGCACGCATCACCCGGGGCCGTGGCAGTCGTGTCGCGCGCGACTGGGCACTGCGCCGTGAGGCCAAGAAATTCCGTGCGCCAGAGATCCTCTGGGATGATGGTCAGGATGTGATTGAACCCCTGCAGCCCTCGAAGGGAGACTTGCGCGCTGCAGAATAAGTTCGCGGAACGCTTGCGGCGTAAACGCCGCCGCAAGCTCTGAGGTCCGCCCAGCATATAGGCTTTGGAGTTCCCTTGCGCGTCATACCGCACCAGAGCCCCCCTGCTCCCAATCAGGACTATGCTGGGCGACCTCATTCAATCTCAAGCGGAACCTTACGTAAAAGTAAGCTTTGTGCCGGGTCTATGTGCGGTCTGTGACCGATTTGAGACCCAACAGCACGGCGGCCGCGATCATGAACCCACCGCCCAAGCGTTCAATCCAAAGCTTTGCCGCGCCTTTGAACCGTGCCGCGATCCAACTTGCGCTACCGCCATAGGCGCAAAGGAATGCACCATCCATCGCAAGATAGGTGGCAGACAAGATCAGGAATTGGGGCCAGAAGGCTGCCTCTGCTGAAATGAATTGCGGAAAGAGCGCTGCGAAAAACACGACGGCCTTTGGGTTCGCCGCCGAGGTGATAAACCCCTGCATCCACAAGGCACGGGCGGACACGTCTGACTGCTCTGCCCGCGTATTGGGATCATTCGCTTTTGCCTTCAAAATCATTCGCGCGCCCAACCAGATCAGATAAGCCACCCCCGCCCATTTGATCACCGACAGCGCAGTGGCTGAGGCCGCGATCACGGCTGCCAAACCCAATCCAGCGGCCAACATCTGCAACATATTCGCGCTCAGATCGCCTGCCGCGGTAGAAAGCGCCCGGCGAAACCCATGTGCTCCACTGTTAGAGAGCATCAAAAGCTGGCTCGGCCCCGGAGTGCTCATCAAAGCCAGAACGGTCGCAACATAAATCAACCAAGTTTCAAACGTCATGGGGGCCTCCTGATTGGGATTTATGTCAGGTTGAACGAAAACGCGACCATTTGAAACACTATGATTTAGCGTAATGAAACAGGTTCAAGCTAGATCAACGGAATTCGCCCTACTCAAAACCATTTATAAACGCTAGCATACGCTCAGCTTAAACAGGAGAGCACTCGCTTTGGACCTTGAGACAGAAGTCTTAAAGATCATCGCAGAATATGAAGCCGCAATCGCCAGCAAGGATAACGCTGTGATTGCGAACCTTATGGCGTTCCCTTTCGAAGTCATCGTGAAAGGCCGCAAAAAGCACTTTTATCAAAACCAGGCACAAATGATGGCCCGGCTTGAGACCTTTCGTGCGATTCACAAAAAACTGGGGATCGCCACAATTTCGCGCGAAGTGGTCACAGTGCACCAAACTCATGCGGATGAAGCCTTAGCCTTTACGCTCGACACCGCTCACAATGCAAAGGGCGACGTTGTCACGTCCTGGCGTACCAGCTTTTATGTCAAACGCACACCAAATGGCGTTAAACTGGTAAAAGCAGACTCAACCGATCAAAACCGAGCCATGACAGAGCTTGGTTTCCCGCTTTACGAAGCCAAATCGGTTTCATTGAGCTGACGATGCCATAACTGCGCATAGCGCCCTTCGCGCGCCAGCAATTCCTCGTGCTTGCCCTGCTCCACGACCTCTCCGGCCTCTAGCACAACGATCCGATCCGCTTCGGCAATGGTGGACAGACGGTGCGCGATGGTGATCACCGTGCGCCCATGGCCCGCATGCGCCAACGCTTCTTTGATGGACTGTTCGGTTTCCGTGTCCAGCGCGGAGGTCGCCTCATCCAGCAACAGAAGCGGTGGATCCTTCAACAGCGTGCGCGCAATGCCGACCCGCTGCTTTTCACCACCCGACAGCTTAAGCCCCCGCTCGCCGACCATCGTGTCATAGCCCTCGGGCAGGCTCTCCACAAAGTCATGGATCTGCGCCGCTTTAGCCGCAGCTTCCACATCCGCCTGCGTGGCCCCATCGCGACCATAGGCAATGTTGTAGCGGATGGTGTCGTTAAACAGCACCGTATCCTGCGGCACGACGCCAATGGATTTATGCAGACTTTCCTGCGTCACATCCCGCACGTCCTGGCCATCGATGAACAACCCGCCGGATTGCACGTCGTAAAAGCGGAACAAGAGCCGCCCAATGGTGGATTTGCCAGAGCCTGAGGCCCCGACAATGGCAACCGTCTGCCCCCCCTCTACGTCGATATCAACGCCTTTGAGGATCACACGTTCGGCCTCATAGCCAAAGACGACATTGCGCAGCTCGATATGGCCCTTGTCGATCTCAATGGGCTTGGCATTTGGCTTGTCCTTGATCTCTGCCGGCTGCTCCAGCAGATCAAACATCTCGCCCATATCCACCAACGCCTGACGGATCTCACGATAAACCGTGCCAAGGAAGTTCAGTGGCATGGTGATCTGCACCATATAGGCGTTCACCATCACAAAATCGCCCACCGTCAGCGTGCCGTTTTCTACGCCCACAGCCGCCATGATCATGACAATCACAAGGCCCGAGGTGATGATGAACGACTGCCCAACATTCAAACCTGCGAGGGAATAGGCCGTTTTCAAAGCCGCGCGCTCATAGCCTTTCATCGAGACATCATAGCGCGCCGCTTCGCGCTTCTCGGCGCCAAAATACTTCACGGTTTCAAAGTTCAGCAGGCTGTCGATGGCCTTCTGGTTTGCATCCGTGTCCTGATCATTCATCTCTTTGCGCAGCTTCACGCGCCATTCGGTGACCTTGAAGGTAAACCAAACATAGAGCGCGATCGTGACCAGAATGACCAGCAGATACCAAGCGTCCAACTGATAGGCGAGAATGCCCATGATCAACACAAGCTGCAGCACCAGCGGCCCGATCGAGAACAGCAAAAATCGCAAGAGAAACTCGACGCCTTTGACACCCCGCTCGACAATCCGGCTCAGCCCGCCGGTCTTGCGCGAGATGTGATAGCGCATCGAAAGGCGGTGAATATGGGTGAAGGTCTCAAGCGCCAACTGCCTCAGTGCGCGTTGCCCGACGCGGGCAAAGATAACATCGCGCAGGTTCTGAAAGCCGATCTGCATGACACGTGCAACACCATAGGCCACGGTCAGGCCAACCGCGCCAAGCATCAGCACAGAGGCCCCTTCTTCGGCCAGAGCATCCACCGCCATCCCATAAAGCTGCGGCACGCCCACGGCCATCAACTGCGACACAAGCAAGGCCGCCATCGACAGGACCACACGGGCCTTAATGTCGCTGCGCCCCTCGGGCCATAGATAGGGAATAACGCGGCGGATAATTTTCCAGCCGGATCTCTGTTCGTGGCGGGCCAGTTCTTCGTCAGAAGCGGTGCGCCAGCGCTGGGTATTGCCTCGTGCCATGGCCCATAGGTAGTCCTCTCGGCGGCGGATTGCCAGCCCCGAACGCTCCATATTTCATCTTGCTAAAAATACTCAAAAGCAAACGCCGCCTCAGGGGGCGGCGCTGGCTTTAGTTCTGTTCCGGAACGGTGAAAACCTGCCCCGGATAAATCAGATCCGGGTTGCGGATCCGGTCTTTGTTGGCCTCAAAGACCTGCACGTAAAGACGTCCGTCGCCGTAGTTTTCCTTTGAAATCGCCCAAAGCGTCATGCCCGGCTGTACTGTGACCGCGAGAACCTTTTTGATGTCGATCTCTTGCGTGGCCTCAACCAGCTTCTCACTCGGCTCGCGCTTGAACGGCGTCTCAACCCGAGACACCACTTCACCCGCATCAGACACCTGATCCACCCGCAGCGTATAAACGCCTGGTGCCACATCCGGCAGCTTCAACTCCCAAAGGCCGCTTTGCGCAATCCGCGCGGTCGAGCTGAGTTCATTGTCCAGATAGATCCGCACAAAGTCGCCGCTCGGAGAGGTCCCGGCCACCTGCACTTCGCCCAAATCGGAATAGCTGATCGAGTCTATCGCCACAGTGGCCTGCACCTCTGGTGCGAGCTCAGGCGCTGTTGGGCTTTGCAATACACGCGCGCCACTGCTGTCCGCGATGATCACAACCGGAGAGGCTGCAGGTTGCTCTGGCTCGGCAAGCGCTTCTGGCGTTGCAACCTCCTCAGTCACAACCGCTACTTCTGTTGGTGTCTCTTCACTCGTCTCGACAGTCACTGCAGGTGCTGTTTCGACAGTCACTGCAGGCGCTGTTTCGACAGCCGCCGCAACGGTTTCGACCGCGGTCTCGACAGTGGTCTCGACGGTGTCTTCCACTTCAGCAACAGCGGTTTCTACGCTGGTCGTGGCAGCCTCGACTGTCTCAGCAACAACAGGTGCCTCTTCCGAGCCGTTTTCCACCAGAGGTGCGGCGGCAGCGACCTCCGCCTCAGGCTCGGTCTCGGCAGATTCAGGCTGCGCCGTCGCCGCCGGTTCCGCTAAGGCAAGAACCGTTTCTTCGGTGCTCTCCTCAAGAGTTCCAGCCACAACAGGCGCGCTTGGCGCAATGATCACGGTGGCGTCAGAATACAGCTCCTCGCCATCAATGGTCTGCAAAAGGCTCATGACGCGTGGCTCAAGGCTCGCCTCCAAGGCAATGAAACCAAAGAACTTTCCATCGCGGCCAACTTCAACTTCGCTCAGCGTGGCCCCGTCCAAAAGGATCGCAACGACAGCACCCGGCTCCGCTGTTCCGGCCACCTGTCCCGCCCCATCCGGCGCAATGCGCACCAGATCAAAACTCGGCTTGATCAGCGCCACCACCTCGGGTTCTGGTGCGGCTTCTTCAACCACCTCAGGCGTCGCTTCAACCACCACAGGCGCTTCGACAGGCGCCTCAGGTTCTACCTGAACCACAGGCTCGACCGGTGCGTTTTGCTGCGGCAGGCTGGCGGGCGCGAAAACGCCCGAGGTGTAGACCGCGCCAGACACGACGACCACGGCAATCCCCGCCAATAACAGCGTCTGCCCAGACGCAGCTGATCCCATTTTAGACATTCACGGTCTTCCCAGTAATTTTTGCAGTCCCCTCGGTTGAGGGACAGTATCAACAAGGGATACGGTGGTCAAAACAGATTCCTTAATTTGAGATCAACCATGGCAAAACTGTCGATTTGCGTTTTTTGCGGCTCTCGCTTGGGCGCCGCGCCCGAATATGAGGCGGCGGCGATAGAGATGGGCCAAGCGATTGGTGAAAACGGCTGGCGGCTGGTCTATGGCGCCGGAGACGTGGGGCTTATGGGCACCGTCGCCCGCGCAGCTCAGGAGGCCGGGGCCGAAACCTTTGGCGTGATCCCAGAGCATTTGGAAAAGGCTGAGGTCGGCAAGCGCGATCTGACCGAATATGTGGTCACCAAAGACATGCACGCGCGCAAGACACGCATGTACGAGGAAGGCGATGTGATTGTCGTGCTGCCCGGCGGCGCGGGGTCACTGGACGAGCTCTTTGAAGTGCTCACCTGGCGGCAGCTCGGCCTGCACGAAAAGCCGATCTATGTCGTGAATACCGAGGGCTATTGGGACAAACTTCTAGACCTAATCGATCATGTGATCGACCAAGGCTTTGCGAGCAACAGCTTGAAAACGCTTATCAAACCGGTCTCAACACCCGCTGAGATCGTTGAAGATCTCAACGCATAGCTTTTTCTCTTGCTATAAATATCCAAAAAAGAAACGCCCCACCAAATGGCAGGGCGTTTCTTCTATTCAAGTGACCCGAAATCACATACGGGACGCAACATTTTCCCAGTTGACCAGGTTGTCCAGGAAGTTGGTCAGGTAAGCCGGACGCTTGTTGCGGAAATCGATGTAGTAGGAGTGCTCCCACACGTCGCAACCCAAGAGCGCGGTTTGACCAAAGCACAGCGGGTTCACGCCGTTCTCGGTTTTGGTGACAGCCAGCGAGCCGTCTGCGTTTTTCACGAGCCACGCCCAGCCGGAACCGAACTGACCTGCGCCTGCGGCAGAGAATTGGGATTTGAAGTCGTCAACAGAGCCAAAGTTCTCAACCAGCGCCGCTTCCAGCTCGGAAGGCATCGCGGATTTGCCAGGGCCCATCATTTCCCAGAACTGATTGTGGTTCCACAGCTGAGAGATGTTGTTGAAGATGCCGTTCTGCGCGACCGCAGCTTTGTCGTAGGTGCCGACGATGATCTCTTCGAGCGATTTGCCGTCCCACTCGGTGCCCGCGATGGCTGCGTTGCCATTGGTCACATAGGCGTTGTGGTGCAGATCGTGGTGGTATTCCAGGGTTTCCGCGGACATGCCAAACTCGGCCAGAGCGTCATGTGCGTAAGGAAGATCGGGGAGTTCAAATGCCATTTCGGCCTCCTAAAAGTTCAAGCGGTCTCTGACGCTAGATGTGAGCTTTTGCACTGAAAGGTCAAGGCAAAAGCGTCAGAAATCACTCAGAAGCAACTTGTTTCCCGTTTTAAGCAAATCTCAGCTTTGAACGAGCTTACAGGTGCCATGCGTATTAAAGTTATTGTCGTAGCCAACAGGGCTCATCGAGGCATTGGCTTTTAGGGACGGCAGCAAGACGGTCAGACGGTAATCAAGGTGCGCGTTTTGGTTCAGTCGGTCTTTTTGCCGGGGAAGACGCCACTTTACGGTAAAGCGTTTCTTGGTTTTAGAGGTCAGTCTTGCGTCAAACCACCCGTCTTGTCGCTGCAACGTAAAGCCATCCACGACTTGCGCAGAATTTGAGTCCAGATCGACATTGACGGCAATGACCGGTGCGACCCAGCCACCTGCGCCACCACGGGAAAAATCACATTCATAGATTTCCGCATGTGCAGCAGTTGCAGCCAAAGACAATACGGCTGCGGTCAAAATACGTTTCATAACTATCTCCAATACCTAAAAGAATTCAACATCATGCGTACGAAAAAAGCCTCGCCTGTCACAAGCGAGACTTTCCAGATATTGGCAAAGGTCAGGTTTTCCCTAGGTTTCGAAATAGTCCAAAGGCTAAACCATCCCCTCCTTGGGTGCGCCTTAGACGGAAACCCGACTTCCCTCTGCAGCCGCCGTTTTCAACACGTCGAAAACATATTGCGCTACCGAGCGGAAGCAGACGAGCTCAAAGTCTCCATTTTCTGTTTTCCAAACTGCCGCCGCAACCTGAGACAGGCGAGACCGGCGGAAGTCTCCGGCCTCAAAGGCGCTGAAATCCACAGGCATGACTTTGGACAGAGCCTCGTGCGCCGCATCGCCGTTGATACGGAAATGCGCACGGGCATCAGAGACGACTTCGGCCAGGAAATGCTGACCCGCCAAAGCCGCCTCAAGCGCTGCTTTCGCCTCACCGGTCGCCGCATAGTCCACCAGAACCAGCAACTCATCCGGCGACATCCAGGCCACAGAGCCATTGTCACCAAAAGAGACCTTCCGTGTGGCCGGCACCTTCGCGCCGGTTGCGTCTTTGATGGCTTTCGCCATTTCTTTGCTGGCCAGATCCCCACGCAGGGTGATCATGCCGGACAGCCCAAGTTCAGAAACTTCGGCGAAGCCTTTGGCTTTGACGCCATTCAATGCGCTGACAAGATTAGACATTTTGCTTTTCTCCGTCCTTGTCAAAGAAGACCTGATCGACGATGCGTGCTTTCACGCTGGTGCCGTCAAGCTTTGGAATATCCAGAACTTCGCCCATGCGATCTGGTCCTTTGTGCACCAGAGCCATCGCGATGCCGCGATCCAGAGTTGGCGAGTAGTAGGTCGAAGTGACCCGACCCTGTACATTGCGCTGCCCATTGGCGTTGTCCCCTGACGACGGGATATACGCCCCGTCAGGAATAACCGACCCATCCAGAGTTTCCAGTCCAACCAGTTTCCAGCGATCGCCCGAGGCCATATGCGCGCGTTCTTGCGCGCGTTTGCCGAGGAAATCCTCTTTCTTCTTGGAAATCGCCCATTGCATGTTCAGATCCTGCGGGATCACAGTGCCATCGGTCTCGTCTCCGATCATGATAAAGCCCTTCTCGGCCCGCATCACGTGGAGCGCTTCGGTGCCATAAGGCATCACGCCGAACTCTTCACCCGCCGCAAGCAGCGCGTCCCAGAAGGCACGACCTTGGCTGGCTGGAACCGCGATCTCGTAAGACAGCTCGCCAGAGAAAGAGATCCGGTAGGCCCGCGCATCGAAATCGCCGATCTTACCGTCACGCCATTCCATGAAGGGCAGCGCCTCGGCCGAGACATCCATACCTCCCAGCTTTTCCAAGACCTTACGGGCGTTCGGGCCGACCACGGCAATCTGCGCCAGTTGCTCGGTGACATTGGCCACGTAGACGTTCCAGTCCCACCACTCGCATTGCAGCCAGTCTTCCATCCAACCGTGAATGCGTTCGGCCCCGCCGGTGGTGGTGTGACAGAGGAAGGTTTCTTCGTCGATGCGCGCGACCACGCCATCGTCGATCAGGAAGCCGTTCTCGTTACACATCAGGCCGTAGCGGCATTTGCCGACCTTCAGCGTGCTCATCATATTGGTGTAGAGCATGTCGAGGAACTTGCCCGCATCGGGGCCCTTGACCACGAGCTTGCCGAGGGTGGATGCATCGAGCATCCCCAAAGAGTTGCGGGTCTGGTTGATCTCGCGTTTCACAGCATCGGCGTGGCTCTCGCCAGCTTTGGGGAAGCAGTAAGGGCGACGCCATTGGCCCACCGGCTCAAAGAACGCGTTCTGCTCTTCGTGCCAGTCGTGGATCGGGGTGCGGCGGATTGGTTGGAAGATCTCGCCACGCGCTTCGCCACCGATAGACCCCATCGAGATCGGAGTATAGGGCGGGCGGAAGGTAGTCGTTCCCACCGCCGGGATTGGTGCGTTTAGCTGACCTGCAAGGGTCGCCAGACCGTTGATATTGCTGAGTTTACCTTGATCGGTCGCCATACCCAGCGTGGTGTAGCGCTTGGTGTGCTCGACGCTTTCATAGCCCTCTTGGGCCGCGAGGCGCACGTCAGAGACTTTGACGTCGTTCTGATAATCCAGCCAGGATTTCGCACGCAGCTTGGCAGAGGCACCCTGTGGCATGAGCCAGACGGGTTCCATCGCGGCCTCATCAACGCTCTCAACCTTCGGCGCTTTTACCGATTTCGCAGGCTTGCCGACCATTTTGGCCGCCTGTTTGCCTGCCTCGGTGGCGTCCGCCAGCACGTCTCCGAGAGAAATCGGGCCATTGGCCGCCCCCGCTGGGATCACGAAAACATCGCCGTCTTGGTTGGTCGGGCCGCGCGCGGCATCGGGTGCAAAGTGGTTCTGCACCTCATCCCAGTTCAGCTTGCCGCCGCAATGGGACCAGAGGTGCACCACAGGCGACCAGCCGCCAGACATGGCGACCGCATCACATTTGATCTCTTCCAGAACCGAGCCCTCGCCGGCCTGCGCACAGATCGCCACGCCGGTGACGCGTTTGCCGCCCTTGACCTTGGCGATGCCCTTGCCGGTCTCAACACGAATGCCGAGCGCCTTCGCTTCTTCCATCAAAGCACCGCCGCCTGCAGGGCGTGCGTCGATGATCGCGGGCACCTCGAGGCCTGCGTTTTTCAGAGCAATCGCAGTGCGATAGGCGTCGTCATTGTTGGTGACGACGACGGTGCGGTCTCCGATGGAAACGCCGTAACCGTTCACATAATCGCGCACGGCAGAGGCCAGCATGACGCCCGGGATGTCGTTGCCCGCAAAGGAGAGAGGGCGTTCGATGGCACCGGTTGCGGTCACGATTTGACCCGCACGGATACGCCACAAACGGTGACGTGGGCCATTTTGATTTGGCGCGTGGTCGGCCACACGTTCATAGCCCAGCACGTAGCCATGATCATAGACCCCTGCCCCCATCATGCGGGTGCGCAACGTGACGTTTTCGTTGGCTTTCAGTTCATTCAGCGTCTCGGCCACGAAATCCTCAGCGGATTTGCCGTCGATCTCGCCACCGTCAATGACCGCGCGACCACCCCAAGAGGCGTCTTGCTCGATCAACAGAACCTTAGCACCGCCCTTGGCCGCTACCTTCGCCGCCTGCAGACCCGCAACGCCGCCGCCGATGACCACGACGTCATAGAAGGCATAGAAATGCTCATAGGTGTCCGCATCGCGCTCTTTGGGCGCTTTGCCGAGGCCTGCGGCCTGACGGATGAAGGGCTCAAAGAGGTGTTTCCACGCAAAGCGCGGGAAAAGGAATGTTTTGTAGTAGAACCCTGCCGGCATAAAGCGCGACGCAAAGCTGTTGAGCGCACCGATGTCGAACTCGAGGCTTGGCCAGTGGTTCTGGCTGGTGGCAGCGAGGCCATGAAACAGCTCGGTCGTGGTGGCGCGTTGGTTGGGTTCAAACTTGCCGCCTTCGCCCAGGTTCACCAGAGCATTGGGTTCTTCGGCCCCGCTCGCCACGATCCCGCGCGGGCGGTGGTATTTGAACGAGCGGCCCACCAGCATCTGGTCATTAGCCAGAAGAGCTGAGGCGAGCGTGTCGCCTTCAAAGCCCTTCAGGCGTTTGCCGTTGAAGGTGAATTCGATGGCTTTGCCCCGATTGAGGAGGCTGCCGCCTGTGGAAAGTCTTGTGCTCATGTGTCAGCCCTTTGCTTCGGGTTGAGAGGCCGGATTGCCTCCGGCGGGGATGTTTTTCGCAAGAGAAAGGATCACAGCGAGAACTCGCGCCAGGTCCAATTGGGGTGTTTGGCGGCGATCTTGTCTTTGATCTCTTGGGGCGGCTCATAGGTCTGGGCAGGGTATGTGCCGAACACCTCAAGCGTCATGGTGCAGCGCGCGGCATGGAAGTATTTGCCGCAGCCGTTCTGGTGACGCCAGCGTTCCAGATGCGCGCCCTTTGGGTTTTCGCGCATGAAGAGATAGGCCTCGAAGTCCTCGTCCTTGGAGCCTGGACCAAAGCGTTTCAGATGCGCTTCGCCCTCGGCGTGGAATTCGGTTTCTTCGGCGGTGACGCCGCAGTATGGGCAGGTAAGGACGAGCATCAGCGGGCCTCCTTTCTAAGTCTTACAATCTCGCCAAGCAGGCCGCCAATGCAGCCCGCAAGAGCGACGCATAGCCAGAAACCGGAGACGCCTCCGATCAGGCCGCCGACAATACGGCTTCCGTTGCCGAAAATGGCGCCGATCATGACACCCAGTGTTGCGCCAGCGATTGGGGTTTCCATCAGTGTGCCACCCCTGCTGCGACGCTCTCGTCGATGAAGCGGCCTTCGATGAAACGTTCCATGCCGAATTCGGCGCTCAGTGGTCCTGGCTCGCCCTTGGCGATCAGTTCCGCTGTGGCCCAGCCGCCGCCCGGAATTGCTTTGAAGCCGCCGGTGCCCCAGCCTGCGTTGATAAAGCAGTTGCCCAGAGGCGTTTTGCCAATCACTGGCGAGCGGTCGCCGGTCACATCCACGATGCCGCCCCATTGGCGCAGCATTTTGAGGCGTGAGATCATCGGGAAGGTCTCGACCAGCGCGCGGACGGTTTCCTCGATGTGATGGAAGGAGCCGCGCTGGGTGTAGTTGTTAAACCCGTCGGTGCCGCCGCCGATGACCATTTCGCCTTTGTCTGATTGGCTCATGTATCCATGCACGGTGTTGGCCATGACCACCACGTCCATGCAAGGTTTGATCGGCTCAGACACCAGCGCCTGCAGGGCGACGGACTCCATCGGCAGACGGAAGCCCGCCATTTCAGCTAGCGCGCCGGAGTTGCCCGCAACCACAAGACCCAGCTTGTCGCAATCAATCGCGCCTTTGGTGGTGTCCACGCCTTTGACCTTGCCATTTTCCGAGCGCACGCCAATGACTTCGCATTTCTGGATGATGTCCATGCCCATATCGGAACAGGCACGCGCATAGCCCCAGGCCACCGCATCGTGACGGCCCGTGCCGCCGCGGGCCTGCCACAAGGCACCCAGAACCGGATAGCGCGGGCCTGAGATATTCATGATCGGGCAGAGTTCTTTGACCTTTTCCGGTCCGATAAATTCGGTCTGCACACCCTGAAGCGCGTTCGCATGCGCTGTGCGCTGATAGCCGCGCACCTCATGTTCCGTCTGGGCCAGCATCATCACGCCGCGCGGGGAGAACATGACGTTGTAGTTCAGGTCTTGAGACAGGGTCTCATAAAGGCTGCGCGCCTTTTCATAGAGCGCGGCCGAGCTGTCCTGCAGATAGTTCGAGCGGATGATCGTGGTGTTCCGACCCGTGTTGCCGCCGCCCAGCCAGCCTTTTTCGATGATCGCCACATTGGTGATGCCGAAATTCTTGCCCAAATAGTAGGCCGTGGCCAGGCCATGGCCGCCAGCGCCGACAATGATGACGTCGTATTTCTTTTTCGGCTCGGGGCTGCGCCAGGCGCGTTCCCAGCCGCTGTGAAAGCGCAGGGCCTCGCGGGCGATGGCAAATGCAGAGTAGCGTTTCATCCAAAGCATCCAATTGTGGTGTTTTTATCCATGTGACTCATGGGCAAGAAATCGGCCCCAGTCAAACCGTCCCTTTTGCGCCAAGTTGCGACATTGTGACGACAAATAGCGCTTCCTCTTTTTTGTCGAGCCCCGCGAGGTTACATGATGGGGGCACAACACGAGGATGAACGATGGAATTCTGGCTGATCGCGGGATTGATCTCGGCTTTGGTGGCGGCGCTTTTGGGGCGCAGCCTGCTGCGTGGTCAGGACGGCGTGGTGGATGCGGCGGCCTATGATGTGCAGGTCTATCGCGACCAGCTAAGCGAGGTGGATCGCGACGTGGCCCGTGGCGTCTTGGGCGAGGCTGAGGCCGAGCGCACCAGAACCGAGATTTCCCGTCGTCTTTTGGCCGCAGATGCGGCGGCACAGTCGGTGACTTCCAAGGGCGCGCGGACGGGTGTGGAAACCTGGGGCGGGCTAACCCTCGCTGCCATTCTTGTAACGGCTGGCGGGCTTGGGCTCTATAGCTATCTGGGCAAACCTCAGATGGCCGATATGCCGTTGGAAAACCGGCTCCAAGAAGCGCGCGATCTGGCCAGCACTCGGCTGTCTCAGGCCGCGTTTGAAGCGCAAATGCCTGTGGCAATTTTGCCAGAACCTGATCCAAGTTTGTTGAACCTTGTCGAGCAGTTACGAGACGTTGTTAAAGAACGCCCCGACGATCTGCGGGGCTTTCAGCTATTGGCGCGCAATGAGGCTTCATTGGGCAATTATACCCGTGCTTATGCGGCCCAGAACCGCATCATTGAGCTCAAGGGCGACGCGGTTGAGACCAACGATTATCTCACCTTGGCAGATTATTACATGATCGCCGCTCAGGGCTATATATCGCCCGAAGCCGAGGACGCGCTGAGCGAGGCAATCCGGCGTGAGCCTCAGAACGGGTTTGCCCGCTATTACACGGGCCTGTTGATGATGCAGACCGGACGTCCTGATCTGACCTTCCGCTTCTGGCGCGCTTTGCTGGAAGAAGGGCCCGAAAACGCGCCCTGGATCGCGCCCATCAGGGCCAATATCGACGACCTCGCCTGGATTGCGGGCGTGCGTTACGACCCGCCTGCCCCGCGCGGCCCATCCGCAGAGGATATCGCCGCCGCCGAGTCGCTTAGTGCGACGGATCGGGCTGCGATGATCGAGGGTATGGTGGCGAGCCTGTCGGACAGGCTGGCCTCGGAAGGTGGATCCGCGCAGGAATGGGCGCAGTTGATCACCGCTTTGGGCGTTTTGGGCCGCACAGGCGATGCAAAAGACATTTGGACAGAGGCGCAGGAACTTTTTAATGAGACGCCGGAAGGCTTGGCCATGATCAACCAAGCCGCTGCCAATGCGGGCCTTACGGAAGAATAGATGATTTTAGACGATCTGAACGCACAGGCGCAGGAAATCCCTGTGATGCAGGCGATGATGGGCTTGGATCTTGGCACCAAAACCATCGGGGTCGCCGTGTCAGACGGGATGCAATCTGTTGCCACGCCTCTGGAAACCGTAAAGCGCAAGAAATTCACGCAGGACGCCGAGCGTCTTTTGCAGATTATCGCAGAACGCAATATCGGCGCTGTTGTTCTAGGCTTGCCATTGAACATGGACGGCACCGAAGGCCCGCGCGCCCAATCCACCCGCGCTTTTGCCCGCAATCTGGAGAAACTGATCACGATCCCGATCACCTTCTGGGACGAACGCCTGTCCACCGTGGCCGCAGAACGCGCACTTTTAGAGGGGGATACGTCACGAAAACGTCGCTCAGAGGTTATCGATCACGTGGCGGCGTCCTATATCCTTCAAGGTGTGCTGGACCGTTTGGGTCACCTGCGCCGCAGCTAGGATGGGAATGCCCTAATGAACGAGAAATCTCGGGTCTGGAAACGCAACGAAATTGACAGCCCTTGTATTCAGATCTGCGTGATCCATCCGACGGAACGGATTTGCACCGGTTGCTATCGGTCTATCGACGAGATTGGCGCCTGGTCGAAATTTTCGGACGATGAACGCGCCGAGATCATGGCAGAGCTGCCAGATCGCGCGCCCCGGCTGAAAAAACGCCGCGGTGGACGCGCGGCGCGGCTTAAGTGAAGCACAGGCAAGAGCCAAGTATAACGTGAAACCGGCTCCACGCGTGCGTTCTATATTTTAAACATTTTCAAGAACTTAAGCCACAATTGACTGGATAGCTTCGTTTTCAACAACGCGGATATCAGCAAGAGTCACGGTTCCAGCAGCCCCATCAAGACGAGCGACAACCTGTCCGTTGGCGCTCACGACGGCCGCACCAGCGTCAGTGGTGATAGCCACGCTCACAGTTGCCGCTGTTGGGACTTGAATGGCCAGAATATCTTCACCGGGAACAAAGTCTTCAATCACCGGCGGTGCTGAGCCATCGACGTAAACCCCAGTTAGGAAAGCATCGCGATCGGCTCCGCCATTTGCGACGTCTCCACTGCCCAGGAATAGAAGATCACTTCCAGCACCGCCCTCTAGGCGATCCGCATCTACGATGTCGGTTGCATCAATCACATCATCGGCGCGACTAGAATCGAGAATCCCCCACAAGAGGTCACTTCCGGCTCCTCCATTTAGAGTATCCGCGCCCCGCCCTCCTTCTAGGAGGTCATCACCGGCATCACCGGCATCACCGGACAAGGAATCATCGCCGACGCCACCGTACAGCAGGTCCACGCCATCTCCACCAAACAGAGTATCCTCACCGCGTGCCGCCAAAAGCACGTCATCGCCTGCACCACCCCGCAAAAGGTCGTCGCCAATGCCGCCCTCCAGTTGGTCATTGCCTGCGCCGCCGTCCAGAATGTCTGCACCCGCAGCGCCAAGAAGCAGATCCCGGCCGTCTCCGCCGGTGAGCCTATCATCGCCCTCTGTTCCATCAGTCCGGGTGATCGTTTCTTCTTCGTCGCTTCCAAAATCAACAAGAGAGGATAGCGTAACACCTACGGCCACGAGGCCGAGCAATACCAAAAGCTCCATAGCAATCTCTTTCTAAAATATGCCTTTGGATAGGTTTCACCTTACTTTCGGCAGTCCTGCAAGCTTTTGGCGAATTCGATGCAGAGTGATGAAACGAATGACGGCTCGTCGGCGAACTGTTTACCTGAGGCGAACAATGCACCACCAAGTTTCGGGAATGCAGAAATGATATGTTAACTCTGATGTATAAAGGTCGAGGCAGAGGCATGACATGCGCTGAAAAACGCTGATCTCAGCGCCTCAGCACATGCGAAAGCGGGCCATCGGCCCACAGCATTCTTTTACATCATCCACATATTTACACGCTAAACGTGTGTATTTTGGCCGAATTTGCGGATTTCTTTACAAATTCCAACAAATTCGGCCACGCATGGTTAGGCCGCGTCCGAGGTGAGATTTGGATTCTCAACGGCCACCACATTCGTTGCAGTGATATCTGTCGGGGCGACATTCAGCCGTGCCACGGGCACCCCATCCAGAAGGATCACAGAGCCTCCTGCAGAGGACGCAGGCTCTACGCTGATTGTGTAATCAGCCCCCGGCAGGATCTCGACCTCAAGCACGTCTTCGCCCGGAGTGAAGTCCGTGACCACAGGCACATTAGCCGCGTCGACATAAGAACCAGTCACAAAGACATCCGCATCCGCGCCACCTGTGGCCGTATCTCCGCTGCCCATGAGCAGACGGTCCATACCATCGCCACCATCCAAGATGTCTCGATCCAGAAGGTCTGAGGCGTCTTTGACGTCATCGATCCGCGAGTCCATGAAGCCGACGAGCACGTCATCCCCTGCGCCGCCCATCATTGTGTCCTCGCCAAGACCGCCCACGAGCGTGTCGCCCTCGGTGCCGCCGTCCAAGAGGTCGTTGCCAACACCGCCATAGAGGTGATCCTGACCACCTTCGCCATAAAGTGAGTCCTGACCACGTGCCCCAAAGAGCGAGTCGTCAGAGTCGCCGCCAAAGAGCACATCGTTGCCAAGCCCACCTTGCAACTGATCGTTACCCGCGCCGCCCTGAAGCGTGTCGTCGCCGTCAGTGCCCGGCACGATAGTGATGTCGTCATGGTCGTCCCCGCCATCACCACCATCGTCGTCGCCACCGTCTCCTGTGTCGTCGCCCATATCATCATCCATGCCGTCGTCGCCGCCCATGTCATCATCCATGCCGTCGTCACCATCCCCTGTGCCGTCATCAATTGGCATGTCGTCGTCACCGCTGCCGGTGTCGTCGTCATTGTTGTCCGAGATTTCATCACTTACGAAATCAACCAGAAAGAAAAGCCCTGCGCCCACAGTGAGGCAGCACAATAAGTACATAATGTGGTGCATGATAATCCTCGTTAATAAAACGCCACTGCCTCGAAATCGCCGCAATTATTAACAAAAGACAAATTTTGGCCTCAAAGCGGCCTGTGAAATGGAAACACTCAATGGGTACCGCCGGAAACTGTTCCGTGGCACGCGACAATCGGCCTAAAGCCCTGAAAATATATAATTTTTAGAATGTAATCCAGTCACCGAGTCCGCCGACCATCTCGGGACGAAAATAGGCAATCATACGCCCTTCCGGATCGGCCGTTGCACCTTGCCCCCAAGGTGCGACACCATGCAAAAGGTGGCGGTGGATCACATAGGCTTCGCCGGGTCTGGCCGCGAGTTCGATGCGGGCGCATGTCTCAAACACCTCACGCCGCGCGGCTTTATAGGGTTCGGAAATGTCGGCCTTGGCCCAATCGGCGCGCGGATGCTCGGCCAATGCGGCCGCCAAAGCGCGCTGCATGATGTGGTGGCTGCCATCCCAGAGAACCATCGGACTCGCGGTGGCGCTGGCCTCGTTCAAGGGCAGACCAAGAATGAACTGATGATATTCGTCGCAGACGCGCGCACCGGTGTCTCTGTTCAAGCGCAGCCCGTCCACATGGGCCGCATCGCGTTTTAGACGATAGCCGAAGGCGGCCTCAGTCTCTCCCTCTCGGGGCTTAGGGTAACCGGGAGTGATGATCGAAACCTGCGCGGGGTGGAAATCCGGAAGATCCCCGAAGAGGGTGCTGAGGTGCTGTAGCAATGTCTCGCCCAGGGCGACGCCGTTGATCGCTCCAGCGGTATCATTTTCAAGCACATCGACCCCAACGAACCACGTGTCGCCGCATTGCCACCAGTGCACGTGCTTGGGATCCTGCGCTGCCGCTTGCCCCGCGCGACGGGCCGCTGTGGCCCAAACCGCCAACTGAGGATCATAGGGAAACCGCAGCCAACCGCGCTGCGCGAATTGGTCTTGTGGGCTAAGATCAGAACCCAAAGCTTCGCCGCAGCATGTTGATGGAAACAAGCACAAGGAAAACAGCAAACACGCGTTTCAACGGCTTAGGATCCAAGCTATGGGCCAGCTTCACGCCCCAAGGCGCGGTGATCAGTGTCATGGCCACGATGATAGCAAAGGCGATGAGGTTTACCGCGCCGATGGAGAATGGCGGTCTAGAGGCCGGATCGACCTCGAGCATCAGAAAACCGATAACGCCCGGCACTGCGATCACAAGGCCAAAGCCCGCTGCCGTCGCCACCGCGCGGTGAATTGGCACGTTGTGCAGAGACATAAGCGGCACGCCGAAACTGCCGCCGCCAATACCCATCAAAACCGACAGAAAGCCAACCGAGGGGCTCATGACCGCGCGGCGCGGCCCCTTAGGCATTTCAGGACCCAAACGCCATTCAGACCGGCCAAACCCCATATAAAGCCCGACGATCATCGCGAGCACGCCAAAGATTCCCTGCAACACATCAGACCGCAGATTTGACGCCACAGCCACGCCAACAACAGCGCCAATTGCAATGCCCGGCGCCCAGCTTTTGAGGATCTCCCAATCCACCGCGCCTTTCTTGTTGTGGCTCAAAACAGAGCGCACAGAGGTCACGACAATCGTCGCCAAAGAGGTCGCGAGGCAGACCTGCATCAACTGCGGCCCTTCATAGCCAAGCACCTGAAAGCTATAGAAAAACGCAGGCACCAGAACGATGCCACCGCCGACGCCCAAGAGACCTGCGAGCACGCCGGCAAAGGCTCCGATGGCAAGCAGGAAGGCCAGCAAGGGCAATAGTAAACTCATCTCTGGCATTCTACTCTCCTACCGCGAGGGCGGCGTTTTCGACGTGGCTTAGGGCGTCTAGGACCAGCTCTGGACCTGCGCCCGCTTTGCTTGCGCCTTCAGACAACACCCGCCGCCACAAACGCGCGCCAGGACGACCCGCGAACAGGCCCAACATATGGCGCGTGACCTGATGCAGCCGCCCGCCAGAACTTAGGTGGCTTTCGATATAAGGCAACATGGCGCGCACGGCGTCTTGGGATGTGATCTGGTGATCCGTGCCATAGATGCGCGTGTCGGCCTCCACCAGAATGTCGGACGGGTTGTGATAAGCCGCGCGCCCGATCATGACGCCATCCAGCCCTGCCTCCAGATGCAAAAGCGCCTCATCCAGCGTTGCAATGCCGCCGTTGATCGACAGATGCAACTCTGGGAACTGCGCTTTCATGCGATGGACAAGCGGGTAGTCCAGCGGCGGGATATCCCGATTTTCTTTCGGCGAGAGCCCCTGCAGCCAGGCCTTGCGCGCGTGGATCGTGAAACGCGTGATTCCCCGCGTCGCAACGGTTTCCAGAAACTGCGGCAGGATCTTTTCTGGCTCTTGATCATCCACGCCGATCCGGCATTTCACCGTGACCTCAACGTCCACAGCATCCTGCATCGCGGCAACACAATCTGCGACCAAGTCAGGCTGGCGCATCAGAACCGCGCCAAAGGTGCCCGATTGGACGCGATCCGACGGGCAGCCAACGTTCAAATTGATCTCATCATAGCCCACATCTGCGCCCAATTTTGCAGCCTTGGCCAGTTCTGCCGGATCAGATCCGCCTAATTGCAACGCAACCGGGTGCTCCTCTGGCGAATAGTCCAAGAGATGCAGCGCCCCACCCCGCACCAAAGCGGGTGCGGTGACCATTTCTGTGTAAAGCAACGTTCCGCGCGATAAGAGACGATGCAGATAGCGGCAATGACGATCCGTCCAATCCATCATCGGGGCCACAGAGAGCCGCGCAGACTTTGAGAGATCGGGGTGGGTCACGGTTTGCCTCTGAATAGCTGATGCCGGTTCAACGATCGGGGTTACACCTGTGTCGGGTCTCAGACAAGAGAGATCAGGGAAAGCTTCGAATCAAACGCGCGGCTCATCCCGTATGGTGGCGGCCTAGGAACGCTAATTCGTGAACAATGAAACCCAAAACCCAGCACTGCCATGAAGCCAGCAACAATCAGCCAAATATAGTTAACTAAGTCCTTACGCGGAACGCTCGCCCCCTAGATTCAAATGAATTGTTTCCATTTCTAAGTAGAGTTTCGCCAAGAACGTGTTTCACCACCCCCAATGCGAGTGAAATTGTCCAACCCTTGGAAACAAAACCGAAATTCTCGCGAAGCAAATATGGCCAAACTTGGGCAGAAACCCGTCATTTGGCAGGCAAAACCGATGACTTGCCCATTTGGGAAACGCGCTTTCGCCCCTAACCTGATCCCAAGAACGCGCGAGCGCGATGCCGCTGCACATACTGGTCCGCCAGTCATCGCATCTTCGCGCTGGGACGTCCAAGCGCCCCAAGTCTGAGTAAATCGACCTCAAGCCCCCGAGGTCAGGTGAAAGGTAGGCACGACAATGGCTGACAAAGATCTCCGTGAAAGCACCACGTGGCCTCCGATTTGCTTTGCCACAGGTACGCAGATCGCAACCAGCAAGGGCACCCGGTCTATCGAATCCCTGCGCCCCGGTGACAAAGTCATCACCCGTGACAATGGCCTTCAGGAAATCGCTTGGGTAGGTCATCGTGAGTTTTCGTCAATGGATCTGGACCGCAATGAAGATCTGCGCCCGATCCTGATTAAGGCGGGGGCTTTGGGACCAAACGCGCCTGAAACCGATATTCTGGTGTCGCCGAACCACCGTATGCTGATCACCAATGACATCACTGCTTTGGTCTTTGATGAGCGCGAGACACTGGTCGCCGCCAAGCATCTATTGGGCAAGAAGGGCGTCAAACGCGTCAATATCGGCGGCGTGGGCTATCACCACGTTCTTTTTGAGCACCACGAAGTCATTCTGGGCAATGGCGCCTGGTCCGAAAGCTTTCAGCCCGGTGACTATTCGCTGGGCACGCTTGAGACCGCCCAAAAGGACGAGATCTTCAAGATTTTTCCGGAACTGCGCGAGCGCGAGACCCTGGGCATGTTTGTCTCGGCCCGCCGCACTCTCAACAAACGAGAAGCCGTGTTTCTGCGGACGCATTAACTTCACTATCCCCAACAGTGACTGACGCGTCCTTCGGGGCGCGTTTTTTTCTGCCTGCTGTTTTTTCAGGCGGGATGTGATTTGCTTAATTTTTAAGCGCACGCGCATTTTTCACGCAAGTTAACGGTTCTGACGCCGCATTTTGCTTTCGTACGATCTGAAAATGTCCAAATTTCGGAGGGTATCTTTCGTTTTACCCAATGTTCCGAGGTCAGCCATCCCGCTTGCGCCTGCATATCTTGACGTGCCTACGCCGCCGACACCGCCCACAGCGATTGGGCCGGTGCCGCGTACGCAAGGTATTTTGAGCCTCTCGAGTAAGGTGGTTGGGGCTGGGTCGGGCATTGATAAATTCCGCACGTCAGGCGCGATGAAGGCCCTGTTCCCGCGCGGGCATGGGGTGCAGGCGATCATGATCAATACCTCCGGCGGTCTGACCGGCGGCGATCAGCTGGATATCGAGGCCTCTGCAGGCGCGGGCAGCCACCTGACCCTGACCACTCAGGCCGCCGAGCGTGCCTATCGGTCCAAAGAGGGTAATGCGCGGATGGACTCGCATCTGTCCGTGGCCTCTGGAGGGTCATTGCATTGGTTGCCTCAGGAGTTGATCCTGTTTGAAGGCGCGCGACTTAATCGTAGCCTGACTGTGGATCTGGCCGAGGATGCCAAGTTCCTGATGGTAGAACCCATGATCTTTGGCCGCACAGCCATGGGTGAGATTCTGAATGACGTTGACTTCAAAGACAAAATCCGTGTGACGCGCGAAGGGGCACCGCTCTATTTTGACGGCATGCACCTGACCAGAGACGTGGCCGCCCAACTCACCGGCCGCGCTGTTGCGGCGCGTGCAGGTGCCATGGTCAGCCTACTCTACGTGGCCCCCGACGCTGAGGCCCATCTCGCACCCCTCCGCGCCCTACTTCCTCAGACCGGAGGCGCGAGCCTTCTGGCCCCTGATGTTCTTGCCCTGCGCCTAGTGGCCTCTGATAGCCACACTCTGCGCAGCCCCCTTTTGCCGATCCTCGATCGCCTTTCCGGCGACGGGCTTCCTACGTCTTGGAGACTATAAGACATGCAACTCACCCCTCGGGAAAAAGACAAACTGCTGGTGGCCATGGCTGCCGAAGTGGCGCGCAAACGACTGGCGCGCGGTGTCAAACTGAACCACCCCGAAGCCATAGCCTTGATCACCGATGCGGTGGTCGAAGGCGCGCGCGACGGACGCTCGGTAGCGGACATGATGCAGGCCGGTGCCGAAGTCGTGACCCGCGATCAAGTCATGGAGGGCATCGCCGAGATGATCCACGAGGTTCAGGTCGAGGCAACCTTTCCCGATGGCACCAAACTGGTGACCGTACACAACCCTATTCGCTGAGGACAGGCACATGAAAACAATCACTTACGCGACATTCGCGACGCTCTTTCTGGCAGCACCTGCTTTGGCACATTCCGGTGCACATCTGCATCCGCATGGATTTGAGAATCTGAATATGGGTCTTGCCCTGATCGCAGCGGCCGGTGCGGCGGCCTTCCTTCTGGCGGGTCGCAAATGATCCCCGGAGAGCTGATCCCAGCCGAAGGCACGCTAGAGCTGAACCCCGGAGCAGAAGTCACAACCCTCATGGTCGCCAACACCGGAGACCGTCCGGTGCAGGTCGGCAGCCACTATCATTTCGCTGAGACCAATCCGGGTCTCGAATTTGACCGAGAGGCCGCCCACGGCATGCGTCTGGACATCGCCGCAGGCACCGCCGTGCGGTTTGAGCCGGGTCAGAAACGTGAAGTGAACCTGATCCCGATTTCGGGCGGCCGCGTGGTCTATGGGTTTAATCAGAAGGTTATGGGTAAGCTGTGAGATCTGCAGTGAGGGCCGCGCCCGGACCTCGGGGTGGGCGCTCTGACGCAAATCACAGCCATGACCTTGCAATACACTGCCAGCTTGATCTGGCGCAGAACATAACAAACGCGCCCTCCCCATGGGGGAGGTCCGGGCGCGGCCCGGCCTTCGGCCGAGCGGATGGATACAATTAGGGAACTGAACACATGCCCGCACACATAAAACGTTCCGATTATGCCGCCATGTTCGGCCCCACCGTCGGCGACAAGCTGCGTCTGGCCGACACCGACCTGATCATCGAAGTCGAACGCGACCTGATTGCAGAACGCTCAGGCTCTGCCGCGACGGGCGGCAGCGGCTCCAATGCGCTGCACTATGGCGAAGAGGTCAAATTCGGCGGCGGCAAAGTCATCCGCGACGGCATGGGCCAAGCTCAGACCACCCGCGCCGGCGGCGCTGTAGACACCGTTGTCACCAATGCGCTGATCGTGGACCACACCGGTATCTACAAAGCCGATGTTGGCCTGAAAAACGGCCGTATCCACAAGATCGGCAAGGCGGGCAACCCGGACACGCAACCGGGCGTCGACATCATCGTCGGCCCCGGCACCGAGGCCATCGCGGGCGAAGGTCGCATCCTGACGGCAGGTGGCTTTGATTCACACATCCACTTCATCTGCCCACAACAGATCGAGGATGCCCTGCACTCGGGCCTCACCACAATGCTGGGCGGAGGCACCGGGCCAGCCCATGGGACCTTGGCCACCACCTGCACCCCCGGTGCCTGGCACCTTGGTCGCATGATGCAGGCGGCAGATGCGTTCCCCATGAACCTGGCCTTCGCAGGCAAGGGCAACGCAAGCCTGCCCGCAGCGCTCGAAGAACAGATCAACGCCGGTGCCTGCGCGATGAAGCTGCATGAGGATTGGGGCACGACGCCTGCGGCCATCGACTGCTGCCTCTCGGTGGCCGATGCGATGGACGTTCAGGTGATGATCCACACGGACACGCTGAACGAGTCTGGCTTTGTCGAAAACACCGTCGCCGCCATGAAAGGCCGCACCATCCACGCTTTCCACACCGAAGGCGCTGGCGGCGGGCACGCCCCCGACATCATCAAGATCTGCGGCGAAGACCATGTGCTGCCATCGTCAACCAACCCAACCCGCCCCTTCACCGTGAACACCATCGAGGAACACCTCGATATGCTCATGGTCTGCCACCATCTGGACAAGTCGATACCCGAAGACGTGGCCTTTGCAGAAAGCCGCATCCGGCGCGAGACCATCGCCGCTGAGGATATTCTGCATGACATGGGGGCCTTCTCGATTATCGCATCGGACAGCCAGGCCATGGGCCGCGTAGGAGAAGTCATCATCCGCACCTGGCAAACCGCTGATAAGATGAAGAAACAACGCGGGAAGCTGGCCGAGGAAACCGGCGACAACGACAACTTCCGCGTTCGTCGCTATGTGGCGAAATACACCATCAACCCGGCGATTGCGCATGGGATCAGCCATGAGATCGGCTCGATTGAGGAAGGCAAACGCGCCGACCTCGTGCTCTGGAACCCCGCCTTCTTCGGCGTAAAGCCCGAGATGGTATTGCTGGGCGGCACGATTGCCGCTGCACAGATGGGCGATCCTAACGCATCGATCCCAACCCCTCAGCCGGTATATTCCCGGCCTATGTGGGGTGCCTATGGCCGCTCGGTTGAGAACTCGGCTGTGACCTTTGTGTCCGGTGCAGCCCAGAGCATGGACATCGGCGAAAGCCTCGGCCTCGCGAAAGAAACCGTCGCCGTGCAGAACACGCGCGACATCGGCAAAAAGGACCTCAAGCTCAACGACGCAACGCCAGAGGTCGAAGTCCACCCCGAAACCTATGAGGTGCGCGCCGACGGCGAACTTCTAACCTGTCAACCGGCCACGGAGCTCCCGATGGCTCAGCGTTATTTCCTGTTCTAACATGTTGATTGCACAGACATATAAACGCGCAGGCGACTGGCAGGGCGAGGCCCTCTCGGTGACGCTCGACTACGAAGGCCGCTTTCTGCGTCGCAAGAAACTGACAACCGATCAGGGCGAGGCTTTCGTGCTGGATCTGGAACAGACCACGTCTCTGGATCACGGAGACGCGGTCGAGCTGGCCGATGGCCGCTTGGTGGAAATCAAAGCCGCGCCTGAGGCCGTGCTGATCGTCACCGGCGAAAACCTCGCGCGCATCGGATGGCACATCGGTAACCGTCACACGCCGTGCCAGATTGAAGCCGACCGCCTGCTGATCCAAGACGATCCGGTCATTGCCCATATGCTCAGCCACGTTGGGGCGACATGTGAAAAGACCACCCTGCCCTTCACCCCCGAAGGCGGTGCCTATGGCCACGGGCGCACCCATAGCCACGAGCATGGCAACTCGGCGCATGATCACAGCCACCATCACCACGATCACGGGCACGACCATGCCCATTGATCCCCGCCTTCTGACCCTGACCCAATGGCTCTCGCCAAGCTATCCCATGGGGGCCTTTGCCTTTTCCCATGGGCTTGAGGCGGCGATTGCCGAGGGCTGGGTCAAAGACGAGGAGACGCTCTTTGAGTGGCTAAATGGCGTGTTGTCGCAAGGTTCCGGACGCGGCGACGCAATCCTGATCTGGAACGCCTATCATTCTGATAACATTAAAGACATCGACGCCATCGCCCGCGCCTTTGCGCCAAGTTCGGAACGGCTCCGAGAAGCGCAGCGCCAAGGGACGGCCTTTGCCCGCGTTACCCGCGAAGTCTGGAACATAGACCTTCCAGACCTCATGCTCCCCGTCGCTTTGGGCCATGCGGCCAACCTGGCGGATCTCAACCCGTCTGAACTGGTCGCGCTCTATCTGCACAGCTTCGCCAGCAACCTTACGCAGGCCGCCCAACGCCTGATGCCACTGGGCCAGACCGGAGCGCAACGGGTGTTGCACCGCTTGACCCCGCTCTGCAGCCAGATCGCCGATGACACACGTGATCTGACGCTAGACGATATCCATTCCAACGCCTTCCTCAGCGACATCGCCGCGATGCGCCATGAGGTGCAAGAACCGAGGCTATTCCAATCATGACAAAACTCAACGGCCCGCTTCGCATCGGTATCGGAGGCCCCGTCGGCGCGGGCAAAACCACCCTGACCGCCCGCCTCTCTGAACGCCTGAAGGAACGGTATTCCATCGGTGTGATCACCAATGACATCTACACCCAGGAAGACGCCGAGGCGCTGACGCGGATGCAGATCCTGCCCTCTGACCGCATCATCGGCGTGGAAACCGGCGGCTGCCCCCATACAGCGATCCGCGAGGACGCCTCAATCAACCTCGCCGCCGTGGCCGAGATGCAGGAACGCTTCCCAGACGTCGAAGTCGTATTGATTGAGTCCGGCGGCGACAACCTTTCGGCCACCTTCTCCCCCGAACTCGCGGATTTCACCGTCTATGTGATCGACGTTGCTGCCGGCGAAGAGATCCCGCGAAAAGGCGGCCCAGCCCTCACCCGCTCAGATCTGCTGATAATCAACAAGACAGACCTCGCGCCCTACGTCGGCGCATCGCTTGAGGTTATGGACCGCGACGCGACCCAGCAACGCGGCGGGCGTCCACATATCTTTGCGCAATTGAAACACGGGCAAAGCGTGGATGAAATCATCGCGGTGATCGAGGACCAGGCCGGGCTGATCCCCGCGTCTGACATGCAAAAGGCGGGTTAACCCCGCCTTTTGTGGCGTTACGCCAGAGCGGTCAGCTCAATCTCAATCCGGAACTTCGGGTCAATCAGATTGCACTCAATCATCGTCGCCGCCGGTGGGTTTGCGCCAAAGGTCTCCGCCAGCAGCTCAAAACACGGCTCAAACTCCGCCGCATCCGGCAGGTAGTAGTTCACGCGCACGGCCTTCTCAAACCCAGACCCAGCCTTCTCAAGCGCAGCCCCAATGGTTTCCAGCGCGGATTTGCACTGCGCAACCACATCGTCGCCCTGCCCGACAGTTCCCGCGACATGGACAAAGCCGCCCGCGACAACAGCACGGCAATAGCCGACCTTGGCCTCAAATTCTCCGCCTGATGAAATACGTGTGATGGTCATAGGTCCCTCATTTTCTCTTGCCAAAAAAATCCCCGCCGGAGGCTCCTACCTCAGACGGGGACGCATACTTTTGAACTGAGGCGCTTAACCCGCCTCAGCGGTCTCTTTCTCTGCATCCGCGTGGATCATCAGAGGTGCCGCATCCGAGGTCACGGCCTCTTCGTTCACAACAACCTCGGTCACGCTGTCCATGCCCGGTAGATCAAACATCGTATCCAGCAGGATCTCTTCAAGGATAGAGCGCAGACCCCGTGCGCCGGTTTTACGTTCAATCGCACGGCGCGCGATCGCTTTCAAAGCGTCGTCCGTAAAGGTCAGCTGCGTGTCTTCCAGATCAAACAGGCGTTGATACTGTTTCACCAGCGCGTTCTTTGGTTCTGTCAGAATGATGACCAGCGCGTCTTCATCCAGATCTTCCAATGTCGCCAGAACCGGCAAACGGCCGACGAATTCTGGGATCAGACCGAATTTCAACAGATCTTCCGGCTCGAGATCCTGGAAAATCTCGCCAACGCCGCGTTCGTCATTGTCACGCACATCCGCGCCAAAGCCCATGGCAGAGCCTTTGCCACGTTGCGCAATGATTTTATCCAGACCCGCAAAGGCGCCACCGCAGATAAACAGGATATTGGTCGTGTCGACCTGCAGGAATTCCTGCTGCGGATGCTTGCGGCCACCTTGAGGAGGAACCGACGCAACCGTGCCTTCCATCAGCTTCAGCAGCGCCTGTTGCACGCCCTCGCCCGAGACATCGCGGGTGATCGACGGGTTCTCTGACTTGCGGGTGATCTTGTCGACCTCGTCGATATAGACGATGCCACGCTGTGCGCGTTCAACGTTATACTCAGACGCCTGCAGAAGTTTCAGGATGATGTTCTCGACATCCTCACCCACATAGCCCGCTTCGGTCAGCGTGGTCGCATCGGCCATCGTAAACGGCACATCCAGAATCCGCGCCAAAGTCTGCGCCAGCAGCGTCTTACCGCAACCGGTTGGACCCATCAGCAGGATGTTGGATTTCTGCAGCTCAATATCGCCAGACTTCTGGGCGTGATTCAGACGTTTGTAGTGGTTGTGCACCGCCACAGACAGAACCCGTTTCGCAACGCCCTGACCGATCACATAATCGTCCAGAACCTGACAGATCTCTTTCGGGGTTGGCACGCCTTCGGAAGATTTCAGACCCGCGGACTTGGTCTCTTCGCGGATGATGTCCATGCAAAGCTCAACGCATTCATCGCAGATGAAAACCGTCGGGCCCGCGATCAGCTTGCGCACCTCGTGCTGACTCTTGCCGCAGAAGCTGCAGTACAGAGTGTTCTTGCTGTCTCCACCACCGGAAGTATTCGCCATATGGTCGTCCTTTCAGGCCGTCAGCCTATGCCCTTTGGGTCGTTGCCCAAGTCCGTCGTTACCGACTTTCGTGCCAGCTTAGGCCAGCCTTTTTCCGCATACAATGCGAAAGTGGCCCCCCTATCCATTCGGAGGGGCCACTTTGATCAATTATTCTTCATCGCCTGCGGAACGGTTTTCCACGATCTCGTCGATCAGGCCAAATTCCTTGGCTTCTTCAGGCGACATGAAGTTATCGCGCTCCAGCGCCGCTTCCACGGTCGCGAGGTCTTTGCCGGTGTGTTTGACGTAGATCTCATTGAGGCGCGTTTTCAGTTTCTGCGTCTCTTGCGCATGGATCATGATGTCGGTTGCCTGACCCTGATAGCCGCCCGACGGCTGGTGCACCATCACACGAGAGTTCGGCAGAGAGAAGCGCATGCCCTGCTCGCCCGCGGTCAACAAAAGCGAGCCCATAGAGGCCGCCTGACCAATCACAAGCGTGCTCACTTTGGGCTTAATGTATTGCATTGTATCATAAATCGACAGACCAGAGGTCACGACACCGCCGGGGCTGTTGATATACATCGAGATCTCTTTGGAGGGGTTTTCCGCCTCAAGATGCAAGAGCTGCGCGACGATGAGGCTCGACATGCCGTCATGCACGGGGCCGTTCAAAAAGATGATGCGCTCTTTCAGCAGGCGGCTGAAAATATCATAGGCGCGTTCGCCCCGGCTGGTTTGCTCAACCACCATGGGGACCAAATTCATATATGTCTCGACTGGATCGTTCATCTTTGCCTGCTTTCTGATGTCGCCCAGCATCTGGGCCATTGCCTAAAAAGAGTCTTAGTGGCGCGCGCGGGCACCTGCAAGACGTCGTTGGTTAATTCCCTAACCACATCGTAAGCCCGATTTAATTGAGGAAAAGGCCAAAACAATCCCTTGGCGTGATTTTGCTTTGTTTCTAGGCTTGGCATTAAGAATTGTGAACGCAAGGAGCCCCAGATGCGCAGCTATGAAGAGATTTTTGATATTGCCGCCGCACGCAAAGGCGGGGCTGAGGCGCTGGAGGCTCTGATCGACAAACCCCTCCCCGCTGCTGAGTTACTGAAAATCCCCGAGGACCGTTGGCTGTCGCAATTCACCAAAAGCATCTTTCAGGCAGGGTTTAACTGGAAAGTGATCGAGGCCAAATGGGATGGGTTCGAAGCTGCGTTTTCCGGCTTTGACGTCAATCGCGTGGCCTTTTTCAATGACGAGGAGTTTGACGCCCTGCTGACCAACAAAGCAGTCGTGCGCAACGGCACCAAACTGCGGTCAGTGATCGACAATGCGATCTTTATTCAAGAGATGCGCGAAGACGGCGGTATTTCCAAAGTCATCGCCGAGTGGCCGTCGACTGAGTACATCTCCCTTCTTGAGCTCTTGAAAAAACGCGGATCGCGGCTAGGAGGCTTTGCGGCGGGCTATTCGTTAAGGTTCCAAGGCAAAGACAGTTTCCTTTTGTCCCAAGATGTGACCGCCAGATTGATCGCCGAAGGGGTGATCGACAAACCTGCAACCTCCAAAACCGCTATGCGCGCGGTTCAGGCAGCGTTTAACACCTGGATGGAGCAATCCGGACGTGGCCTCACCGAGATCAGCCGCACCCTCGCAATGAGCGTCTAGCGCGCCACGTCACATATTTTCACGGGTGACAGAAGGCCGATGCCTCGCGCAGAGTGGTGAAAAACCGAGGGATAAGATGCCACAGATGACCACATATGCTCTGATCATGCTGCTGACCGGGGTCGGCATTCCCATCCTCGCCGCTCTTAATGCCGCCCTAGGCCAACATCTTGGCCATCCGGTGGCGGCCTCGGTGATCCTTTTTGCAGTGGCCTTTGTCTTGATCCTGATCGCAGGCGTGATCACCAACCCCTGGGCCCATCTTTCGGGCCTTGCCTCCGCGCCCAAGCATCTCTTGTTGGCGGGCTCACTGATCGTCTTTTATGTGCTTAGCGTGACCTATATAGGTCCCCGCTTTGGCATTGGAAATGCAGTGTTTTTCGTCCTCTTGGGACAGATGATATCTGCTGCGGCCATTGACCACTTTGGCCTCTTCAATGCGCAGATCTCCCCCCTGACACTCACCCGCGCCAGCGGCATCGCGATCATGGCCTTCGGTCTTTGGCTAATCCAAAAGGCCTAAACGAGCACCCCGTCCTCGAGGCGCACAATGCGATCCATACGCGCGGCCAGATCAAGGTTATGAGTCGCGATCAAAGCCGCCATGCCCGAGCCGCGTACAAGCGTCATAAGCGCCTCAAACACCGTGTCAGAGGTCGCAGGATCCAAGTTTCCCGTCGGCTCATCGGCCAGCAAAACCCGCGGCGCATTGGCCAGCGCGCGACAGAAGGCAACGCGCTGCTGCTCGCCGCCAGACAGTTCTGCTGGACGGTGGGACGCGCGATGCGCGACGTCGACCGAGGTCAGCAGCTCCATGGCGCGTGCCTCAGCCGCCTCAGGTGATACCCCATTGGCGAATTGCGGCAGGGTGATGTTCTCAAGCGCTGTGAATTCAGGCAGCAGATGGTGGAACTGATAGACAAAGCCCACGTCCTCACGCCGCGCGGCTGTGCGTCTGCGATCAGATTGGCCCGCCATATCGGTACCAGCGAGCGTGACCGAGCCTTCGTCGGCCTCATCCAAGAGGCCCGCGATGTGTAATAGTGTCGATTTGCCTGACCCAGAGGGGGCCACCAAGGCCACGACTTCGCCGGCATTCAGCGTCAGATCACAGCCCTGAAGCACATTGACTTCATTCGCCAAGCCTTTGTTATAAGACTTTTTTACGCCCGCAAGGCTCAGCACAGCATCACTCATACCGCAAAGCCTCCACCGGGTTCATCCGCGCCGCGCGACGGGCTGGGAAGATGGTCACCACAAAGGACAATCCAAGGCTCAGGAAGACGGCCCTAAGCACGTCTTCAAGCCGCAATTCTGCGGGCAAATGATAGATCCCGCGCACCGCCGGATCCCAGACGCCACCGCCTGCGACAAAATTCACGAAAGAGAAGATCGGGTCGATGTAGATCGCAAAGAGGCACCCAAGGATCACTCCCATCACCGTGCCGATCACACCCGTGAACGCTCCGCAGATAAAGAACACGCGCAGCACCGATCCCTCCGACAGCCCCATGGTGCGCAGGATACCGATGTCACTGCCCTTGTTTTTCACCAACATAATCAGGCCCGAAACGATGTTCATCGCTGCAATCAGAACGAGGATCGAGAGGATGATGAACATCACGTTATCCTCGATTTCCAAGGCCCTCAGAAACCCGCCAGACGTATCCCGCCAGGTCCACAAAAGCGCGCGATCTCCGGCGACACGCAAGAGATCCAGCGCCAAAAGATCCACGTTTTCAGGATCTTCGACCATCACCTCGATCTCATTGGCCGCGCCTTCCATGTTGAAAAAGCTCTGCGCAGCCTCAAAGGGCAAATAGACCCGCGTGCGATCAATGTCATAACGCCCCGCGGTGAAAATATAGACCACGTCAAAGCTGACAACCCGCGGGCTGACCCCAAAGGCCGTCCGCACCCCATTGGGCGAGATCAGCTTGATCTTATCGCCCAGAGACACACCCAGTTCTCGCGCAACACCGGACCCAATCGCTATCCCCTCATCAAAGCGGGCGATGTCGCCGCTGGAGGTCTCGGGGTTCGCGATGCGTGGCAAGGTCGCGAGGTTTTCAGCCGAAATCCCAAAGACTTCGACCCCCGCGTTACGATTACGCAGGTTCGCCATGACCTGCCCCTTGACCAAAGGTGCCGCGCGCACAACACCTTCAACAGTTTGCAAGGTCGCGGCCAGCTCGTCAAAATTCTTGATCGTGCGATCCAATTGCCCGCGTTCGGTCACCACAGCACTATTGTAAACCGTCACATGGGCATTTGCGCCCAGAATGGTGTCCACAAATTCCGTTCGAAAACCGCTTCTTACAGCCAATGTCGCGATCAGCGCAAAGACCGCCAGCGTGATCCCAATCAGGCTGATCCACGTCATCACCGACACGCCACCCTCGGCGCGCCGCGCACGCAAATAGCGCCAGGCGATCATCCATTCAAATCGCGAAAAAGGAGGTGTGCCTGCCATATCTGCTCCGGGCTCTTGTTGCGCGCACCCTATGAGGGGCTCATAGGGGGGTCAAGCCACGCCAGCGCGTCTTCGCCCAAAGATCAGGCGGCGCAAAATGCCGAATATCAAGGCAATCGCGAGCCAGCCGCCGACAAAGCCGAAGCCTGTGAAAACTACGCCTTCGAAACTGACCGGAACCGCAGGCTTGAAATCATCCGCTGCGGCACGCGCCACATCTAAGTCATTGAACTGAATGGCGTTATAGGCCCGCGTGAACGGCCCCGAGCTTTGCAGCACCTCAAGCGCGGCGCTCATCTTCTCATAGCGGACAATTGTCGACCCGATGGTCTCTGCCCGCGCAGCCCCCAGATCCCCACTCGCAGCCATCTCTTCAAGAGCGGCCTCCCGCGTCATGCCCACCGATGTGGCATCCGCGTCAAAACCCTCGACAAACAGGGTCAACTCATCAACCGCGCCGGCCAGACGCTGGATATACTGTTGAGAATACTCGGGGAATTGCGACAGGCTCAGCCCGCCGGCCAAGCCGCCCGTTAATGCCAGGACACGTGCGATCATTCTGCTCTCCGCCGCTTTTGCAAAGAGTTTAACACGGGCGGGCCGAGAACACCAAACCGGCATTCATCTTGCCCGAAATACTCCCGCCGGAGGCTCCCCCGCGCGCAACCGGACTCAACCGACTAGAGGTCCAAAACCTCAGCCACAGGCGCTTGCAAGGCCTCGCCCAGCGCGCGGGACACATGGGCCTCAAGGTGCAGCCCATCCCCTGCTTCGGCAGTCGCCACGGTCGAGGCGTCAAAAAAGGCGGTGTCATACTCAGTGGCAACATCCTGCACGATCTCGCGCAATTGATGTCCCGCCTCAACAACGCCTTCATCTACGCCAAAACACTGCCCTGCCACAAAGCCAGGCGGTGCGATCAGCAAGACCCTGGGGCCTGCGTATCCCTCAATCCCATAGGGATGGCCGCGCACAATCTCGACCAGTTTGCGCAGCCCCCAGTAACTCTCGGTCACCGGCACGCGCGAATAGACATCGTTTGTGCCCAGCATGACCATCACCAGATCCAAAGGCGCATGGCTGTGCAGAAGGCTCGGCAACAAAAGATCGCCGCGCATCTCGGTTGGCCCAGCGCGGTAATAGGCCGTAGTGCGCCCCCTTAGGCCTTCGGTGATCACCTCGACCTGCGGAATTCCCGCAGCCATGGCGTCAGGCCAACGGTCCTCTTTGGGATGACGCCCCGTGCCATGGGGGCAAGACCCCCAAGTGAGGCTGTCACCAAAAGCGAGGACCGTTTTCATGCGCTTTAGATCCCAGTAACGCGGTGATCTGCATAGATCTCGACGATCTTCGCAACAGCCGCCTCAGGCGTGATCTCTTCGCTTTCGCCGGTGCGACGGCTGGTCAGTTCTACAACGCCGTTTTTCAGACCACGCGGCCCAACGGTGATCCGCCATGGCAGACCGATCAGATCCATCGTCGCGAATTTGCCCCCCGCACGCTCTTTGCGGTCATCATAGAGCGGCTCAAGGCCAACGGCCGTCAGGCTCTTATACAAAGCATCACAGGCTGCATCGGCTTCTTCATCACCTTGCTTAAGGTTCACGATGCCAACATGGAACGGCGTGACGCCCTCTGGCCAGATGATCCCCTTATCATCATGAGAGGCTTCGATGATCGCACCCAAAAGACGCGACACACCGATGCCATGGCTGCCCATATGAACCTCGACATTCTTACCGTCGGGGCCCTGAACCGTTGCATTCATCGACTCCGAGTATTTGGTGCCGAAATAGAAGATCTGACCGACTTCGATCCCGCGCGCCGTGCGACGGCGCTCTTCTGGGATCTCGTTAAACAGCGCTTCGTCATGGGTTTCGTCAGTCCGCGCATAGCGGCTGGTGAATTCCTCGAGAACACCCTGACATTGTTCAACCGAGTCATAGTCGATCTCGCGATCTCCAAAGGTCAGGTCTGTCACAGCGCTATCGTAGAACACCTCAGATTCCCCGGTCTCGGCCAGCACCAGGAACTCATGAGTGTAATCGCCCCCAATCGGCCCGCCGTCCGCGCGCATTGGGATCGCTTGCAACCCCATGCGTTCATAGGTGCGCAGATAGCTCACCAGATGGCGGTTATAGGCGTGCAGCGCATCCTCTTTGGTGAGATCAAAGTTATAGCCGTCCTTCATATAGAACTCACGACCCCGCATAACGCCAAAACGTGGGCGGCGTTCATCGCGGAATTTCCACTGGATCTGATACATGGTCAGCGGCAGGTCTTTGTAGCTGTTCACATGGCCGCGGAAGATATCTGTGATCAGTTCCTCAGCCGTGGGCGTAAACAGCATATCGCGATCATGACGATCTTTGATGCGCAGCATCTCTTCGCCATAGGCATCATAGCGCCCGCTTTCCCGCCACAGGTCCGCCGATTGAATCGTCGGCATCTGCATCGGGATGTGCCCAGCGCGGATCTGCTCTTCATGCACGATATTCTCGATCTTGCGCAGCACCTTAAAGCCCAGTGGCAGCCAGGAATAAATCCCTGCCGAGGATTGTTTGATCATACCGGCCCGCAGCATATAGCGGTGGCTGACGATCTGAGCCTCTGAAGGGGTCTCTTTCAGAACAGGAAGGAAATAGCGAGAAAGGCGCATAAGAGCTCCGTGGGATGTCGTGTTTCATCCCGTTTAGGCGGTTCTTTCGAGGCAGGCAAGTGAGGGCAGCACGCAAGGCGTTACAAGTCAAAGCCTCAAACTGGCAACCTTCCTTAATTTTGCCTTATCTTCATGCTATGTTCAGATCTAAGGCTCCATAGAGGGCAGTGTTAACGCGTTTTTGGGTAAGAGCATGGCAATCGGAGAAGCAGGCAGCCTCCACACTGCGGGTGTCGCCAATCAGGCGATTACGGTTACCTTGACCGAACCGCTGACCGATCCCGTGATTGTAATGACTGGCACGCAAAACGGTGGCCATCCCTACACGTTCCGCATCGTCGATCAAGAATATGACGAAGACGGCAACACCACCTCTTTCAGCTTCTATATCGAAGAATGGGAATATCTGGACGGTAACCATCCCGTCTCTGAAGACATCAACTGGCTCGCGATTGAGGAAGGCATTCACACGCTCCCCGATGGGCGAATCATTGAAGCTGGGCATACGGCGGCGGATGACAGCACCTCTTCTGTGGATCTGAACGGAGACTTTGACAGCCCGCCTGTGGTGATGACGTCTGTGATGTCCAACAATGACACAACCACCGTGGACAGTGATGGGTTTAATATCACGGCCGATGGCTTTGACCTCTCTTTGCAAGAGGAAGAAGGTCAGGACGGAACCCATGCACAAGAGAGCGTCGGCTGGATCGCGATTGAGCCCGGAGGCAGCGGCGATTTCGGCACGGCTCTGACGGCTGATGGTGTTGATGAGGCAACCGATACGATTGGCTTTGGATCCACGATCAACGATGCTGTCGTGATTGCCAAAACCCAGACCATGAATGGCACGGATACCGCGCATGTGGCGATCAACGGTCAGACAGACGACAACGTCGGTGTCTATGTCAACGAGGAACAATCCGCGGATTCAGAACGAGACCACGTCGAAGAAACAGTCGGCATCGTCGCTTTTCCCAGCGGCGTGATCTCGGGAACGACCTATGTGCCGTGTTTCACCGCCGGCACAATGATCAATACCCCTGATGGCCTGCGCGCCGTCGAGGACTTGGCGACCGGCGATGTGGTCGCACTCTATGACGACCAGCGTGGTGCAACCTCGCTTCTGCGTGCTTATAAGCGAACCCTCAGCGCCAAAGAGCTAGAGGCCGCACCCTCTCTGCGCCCTATCCGCATTGTCGCGGGTGCTTTGGGTCAGGGTTTACCCAAGCAAGACCTTTTGGTCTCGCGCCAGCACCGGATGTTGGTCTCTTCCAAGATTGCCAAGCGTATCACCGGCGCCCGCGATGTATTGATACCGGCAAATAAGCTCACGCTTTTGCCCGGCATTTTTGTCGATACCTCCGTGCAAAGCGTGACCTATATCCACCTTCTGTTTGACCGTCACGAAGTCATCATGGCCGAAGGCGCGCCGACCGAGAGCCTTTATATGGGCCGGCAGTCTTTGAACGCACTTCCCCTTGCCGCGCGCCGCGAGATCAAAGCGCTGTTTCCTGACATACGGGACAATCTACCGCCCGAGGCCTGCCCGATCCCTACGCCTCGGCTGCAAAAGGCCGTTGTTGCACGGCTGGCTCAGAACGCACAGCCCGTCCTGACGCTCTGAACCCCACGAAACCGTGATCCACTTGTTATCTGCCGCGTGATCCAAAGCGCGTGTCGCCCCGTACCCCTTAGTACTTGCACCCCGGGGTACTTGTGCAACGTAACAGTGAGGAACTTATCAATGAAACGCGCAAGCACTCTTGCGGCGACCTTAGTTGCCGCCACTCTTGGCACGTCTGCAATGGCGTCTAACACCATCGTCGACATTGCCGTGGGCGACGACCGCTTCTCAACCCTCGTGGCTGCCGTGAGCGCCGCCGGTCTGGTTGAAACCCTTCAGGGCGAAGGCCCCTTTACCGTCTATGCGCCCGTGAATGACGCTTTCGCGGCTCTGCCTGCAGGCACAGTCGAAACCCTACTGGAGCCCGCCAACAAAGGTCAGCTGACCAATGTTCTGCTTTACCACGTAGACGACCGCAATCTGACCGCTGGCATGATCCCGCATGGGTCGAATTACTTTAAGCCGGTGCTGGCCTCTGAACGCCTCTGCATTACGCGTTCGCAAGACGGCGTGATGATCGCGGATGGTACTGGTGAGATGGCGAACGTCATCATCGCAGATATCCAAGCCGACAATGGCGTGATCCACGTGATCGACAAAGTTCTGCTGCCGGGCACTCGTCCGGATTGTCACTAAGACCCCAAGGCGGGAGTGGGTTTGACACGGATCGGTGTTGCCCTACTTCCCCCCTGTAACCGGCATCTGAGGCTTCAGCCCCTCGGATGTTGCCCCCAGTAACCAGTCAAATGGTTATAAGGCCGGCCCGTCCCCATCGGGTCGGCCTCTTGAATCCCGTCTCTCAATACGCGATGTCTAGGGCAACACGTGAGGCGAGGTACCAATGGCTCTTCCGGTTCAAGAACAAGCGAAATACTGGGGCATTGCCACGGTCGTCTTATTTGTGGCGCTCTGGCAGCTGGGCGATGTGGTTCTGCCTTTCGTGCTGGGAGGCGCGATCGCCTATTTCATGGATCCGGTCGCAGATCGGCTTGAGGCCATGGGATTGTCGCGAGCTGCTGCCACTGCACTGATCACCATCGTCGCGATCCTGATCTTTGTGGTCATGATCCTAGCCGTTGTGCCGACTCTGATCGCCCAAGCCACGTCGCTTGTGCAAATCGCACCGGAACTGGTCCGAGACCTACAGGCCTTTATCAGCGAACGTTTCCCGCAGCTTCTGAACCCGGAAAGCGCGGCCTATCAGGCGCTTGCATCCATTGGGGATCAGATCCAAGCCCATGGCGGCGCATTCCTGCAGTCCGCTCTGACGTCTGCTGCTGGTTTGGTAAACGTGTTGGTCCTGATCGTCGTCGTGCCGGTTGTGGCTTTCTACCTGCTGCTGGACTGGGACAATATGGTCGCCCGTGTAGACCAACTTTTGCCTCGCGATCATGCGCCTGTCATTCGCCGCCTTGCCAAAGAAGTGGACCGCGTGCTTGCAGGCTTTGTCCGCGGGATGGGCACCGTCTGTCTAATCCTTGGCACCTACTATGCGGTGGCGCTTATGCTGGTGGGTCTGCAATTTGGCCTCGTCGTCGGCGCAATTGCTGGTCTGATCACCTTCATTCCCTATGTCGGTGCCCTCGTGGGAGGCGCCCTGGCAGTAGGCCTCGGACTATTCCAGTTCTGGGGCGATTGGGTGTCTTTGGGCCTTGTGGGCGGCATCTTCATCACAGGCCAGATGTTGGAGGGCAACTATCTGACGCCGAAACTCGTTGGCAGCTCGGTGGGCCTCCACCCCGTGTGGCTCTTGTTCGCCCTATCGCTCTTTGGCTCGCTCTTTGGCTTTGTGGGCATGCTCGTGGCCGTCCCTGTTGCAGCAGCCATCGGCGTCCTCGTGCGCTATGCCTCCAGCCAATACGTTGAATCCCGCCTTTACAAAGGGCTTGAATCCACCACCGAGGACGACAGCTAAGATGGCTGAACAGCTAGGCTTTGACCTGCCCGCGCGGGCAGCCTTGGGCCGTGACGACTTCTTTGTGTCTGACGCCAATGCGATGGCCTTGGCTCTGGTTGACAGCTGGCCCAATTGGGCGGGCAACAAGCTTGCGATCATTGGCCCTGAAGGTAGCGGCAAAACGCATCTGGCGCATGTCTGGGCCGCGCAATCGGGCGCGCGGATAATGGATGCGGCAAGCCTCACCAAAGACGCAGTGCCGGATCTGGCACAATCACCGATTGCCGTGGAAAACGTCCCGGCCATTGCAGAGGACGCCGCCGCGCAAGACGCGCTCTTTCACCTGCATAACCTGACCTTGGCCGAGGGTCATTCCCTCTTGGTCACCGGCATCTCAGAGCCCAAACATTGGGGCCTCACCCTACCCGACCTGAAAAGCCGCCTTGAGGGGACGACGACCGCCGTCCTCAAGGAACCCGATGACGCGCTTTTGTCGATCCTCTTGGCGAAACTCTTCGTGGATCGCCAACTCACGCCGAATACCGAAACCATCGCCTATATGGTCAAGCATATGGACCGCAGCTTTGCCGAAGCGCGCCGCCTCGTGCGCGATATCGACCAAGCCTCGCTCGCGAAAAAACGCAAAGTCAGCCGCGCCTTAGCCGCCGAAGTCATGAATTCCTAGGTCTCTGGACAGTCCGGCCCGTTGGCGCGATACTGTCATCTTCCTGTGACAGAGTGCTGATAACCGACCCTTTATGACCAACGCCGATTTCCTGAAGTCAGACTTCCAAACTCCGATAGAAATCCCAGAGATGGACCTGACCGGCCCTGACCGGTTCTTTAATCGTGAGCTGAGCTGGCTGGCCTTTAACTGGCGCGTCTTGGAAGAGGCAGAAAACACCCGCGTGCCCTTGCTGGAACGGCTGCGGTTCCTGTCGATTTCCGCGACCAACTTGGACGAGTTCTACACCGTCCGCGTCGCGGGTCTGCGCGAATTGGCGCGTGAAGGCAATGTGACCCCCGGCCAAGACGGTCTATCCCCTGCCGAGCAGTTGGTTCTGATCGACGAAGACGCCCGCAAGCTGATGACACGGCAACAGGCGATCTTTGCGCAGCTGCGCGAAGAGCTGACGGCTTCGGATATTCTCGTTCTGAACCGCGAGGAAATCACAGAGGACGATGCGGTCTTTTTGCAAGACGTCTTCCTCAATCAAGTCTTCCCGGTTCTCTCGCCGCTCGCGATTGATCCCGCGCACCCGTTTCCGTTCATCCCCAACACCGGCTATTCGCTGGCGCTGGAGCTTGAACGCAAAAAAGACAAACGCCCGCTGCAAGCGCTCTTGCCGATCCCACATCAGATCGATCGCTTTGTCGCCCTGCCCGGCACCAATGGCACGCAACGGTTCCTGATGCTTGAGGATCTCTTGATCCTGCATCTGGAAATTCTGTTCCCCGGCTATAAGGCCAAGGGCCACTGTACCTTCCGCGTCTTGCGCGACAGCGATATGGAGGTCGAAGAAGAGGCCGAAGACCTCGTGCGCGAGTTTGAAACCGCCCTGAAACGGCGGCGTCGCGGTGAAGTCGTGCGTCTGCAATTGTCGCGCGGCGCACCCAAAAGCCTGCGCAACATGATCAGCCGCGAGCTGCATGTGAATCCACAAGAGATCATCGAATTTGACGGAATGATCGGGATTGCGGACCTCAAAGAGCTGGTTCTGGATAACCGCCCTGACCTGCTGTGGACGCCTTTCGCGCCACGCGTGCCTGAACGTGTCCAAGACCACGACGGCGATATGTTTGCCGCGATCAAGCAGAAAGACATGCTGCTGCACCACCCTTATGAGACGTTCGATATGGTGGTGCGCTTCATCAGCCAGGCGGCGCGCGACCCAAATGTGGTGGCGATCAAACAGACGCTTTATCGCACGTCCAAACGTTCGCCCATCGTCGAAGCGCTTTGTGAGGCGGCGGAGGACGGGAAATCCGTGACCGCTTTGGTCGAACTCAAAGCCCGCTTTGACGAAGCCGCCAATATCCGCCAGTCCCGCCGTCTGGAACGCGCGGGTGCGCATGTTGTTTACGGGTTCACCGATTGGAAAACCCACGCCAAGATCTCGACCGTTGTGCGGCGCGAGGGCAATCGGTTGGTGACCTATACCCACTATGGCACCGGTAACTACCACCCAATCACGGCCAAGGTGTATACCGACCTCAGCTTCTTTACCTGCGACGATGGCCTGGGGCGGGATGCCACCAAGATCTTCAACTATCTCTCAGGCTATGTGCAGCCAGAAAGCCTTGAAAACCTTGCGATTTCACCGCTTTCCTTAAAGAAAACCCTTATCGAGAACATCCGCAAAGAGGCCGAGTTCGCGCGGGCAGGAAAGCCTGCCGAGATCTGGGCCAAGATGAATTCCCTGATCGAATCCGAGGTCATCGACGCGCTTTATGAGGCGAGCCAGGCCGGTGTGAAAATCAGCCTTGTCGTGCGTGGCATCTGTGGGCTGCGTCCCGGGATCAAAGGGCTCTCGGACAATATCCGTGTGAAATCCGTGGTCGGGCGCTTTCTGGAACATTCCCGGATCGCCTGCTTCGGTAATGGCCATGGGCTGCCCAGCAAGAAGGCCAAGGTCTATATTTCCTCCGCCGACTGGATGGGCCGCAACCTGAACCGGCGAGTGGAAACACTGGTCCGGATCGACAACCCGACCGTGAAAGCGCAGATCGTAAGCCAGATCATGGCCGCGAATATGGCCGATACGGCGCAAAGCTGGGTCATGAAGGCCGACGGCAGCTTTGATCGCGCGCAGGTGCCTCAGGGCGAGTTTTCGTTCAACTGCCACCGTTTCTTTATGGAAAACCCGTCGCTATCAGGGCGCGGATCGGCGGGGGCCTCGGATGTGCCGAAACTGACGCACACGGATGATGAAGCCGCGACATAAACCGCGCAGTTCGTTCTGATCCATTGACCCACCCTGCCCCGTGCCGCATCTTGCAAGCCAAGACCCTGGGGCGATTCATGAATGTAACCATCGACAGCCTAGAAGACGCGGATATCTTTGGACGCCCGCTCTTTAACGACCCATCCTCTCGAAAGCTGAAACGCGTGGGCGTTGTGGATGTGGGGTCAAACTCTGTCCGGCTGGTGGTGTTTGACGGCGCGGCGCGCAGCCCTGCCTATTTCTTTAACGAAAAGATCATGTGTGCCTTGGGCGCGGGATTATCCGACACAGGCCGCCTGAACCCCGAGGGCCGCGCGCGTGCCCTGTCCGCCATCGCCCGTTTCCAAGAGATCGCTGCGCAAATCTGCAACGGCCCCCTGACCGCCGTCGCCACGGCCGCAGTCCGCGAGGCCGAAGACGGCCCCGAGTTCTGTGCCGAAGTGCTGGACAAGACCGGCCTAGAAATCCACGTCATCGACGGCAAAGAAGAAGCCCGACTGTCAGCCCAAGGTGTATTGCTGGGCTGGCCCGGGTCCTATGGTCTGGTTTGTGACATCGGCGGCTCGTCCATGGAACTCGCGGAAATCAACGACGGAGAGGTCGGCGAGCGTGTGACCTCGAAACTCGGCCCTCTGAAGTTGCAAGACATCGAAGGCGGAGCCGAGGGGCGTCAGGCTTACATCCAGAAAACGCTCGACAAGCTCTATGTGAAAATGGGCGATCAGGAGAACCGCCTGTTCCTTGTGGGCGGCTCTTGGCGGGCCATTGCACGCGTTGACATGGAACGCCGCGCCTATCCGCTGAACGTGCTGCATGAATACCGTATGACCGCCGAAGATGTGGCGGCAACGGCCGCGTTTATCGCCGAGAATGATCTGGAAGAGCTGCGCCAGCGTTGTGGACTATCCGCCCAACGGATGGCGCTGGTGCCTTTTGCGATCGAGGTCCTGATCGGCCTGCTTGACCGTTTCACCCCCTATGATATCGCGATCTCGAGCTACGGCATCCGCGAGGGCATGCTTTACGAGCAAATGCCAGACGAGTTGCGTCGACGTGATCCCCTGATCGAAGCCTGTCGCCATGCGGAATCCAAGGACGCGCGTCTGCCGGGGTTTGGGCGGACGCTTTATGATTTCGTGAAGCCTCTGTTCAAAGACGGCAGCAAAGACCGCAAACGTTTGGTCAAGGCCGCTTGCCTTTTGCACGACGTCAGCTGGCGCGCGCATCCCGACTATCGCGCGGAAACCTGTTTTGACAACGCGACGCGCGCGAACTTGGGTGGGCTTAAGCATTCCGAGCGTGTGTTTCTCGGGCTGGCCTTACTGCACCGCTATCGCAACAAACGCGAAGGCACGCGGTTTGAAGAGCTCTATGACCTTCTAAACCTCGAAGACCAGAAACAGGCTGAAATCCTTGGCAAAGCCATGCGCTTTGGCGCGATGTTGTGGATGCAGGCGGGCACGGATCTGGGCAAACTGACGTATAAGGCCGCGTCCGCCGAACTGCATCTGGAACTGCCGGATCGCGCCCGCGCGCTCTATGGCGAGGTGGCTGAGGCTCGGCTGCAATCACTCGCCAGCGCGCTTGAGGCAGAGCTCTTTGTGAGCTTTTCCTAAAGATCGATATCCAGCGTGACCGGGAAGTGGTCTGAGGCATCCAGCAAGGCTGCGCGCAAGGCTTCATCGGCCCAGCAATCATGATCATCAAACGGATGCCAGATCCGCCATTTCGGGGATTTGGCCGCAAGGTCGTGTGAGACCATGATGTAGTCCAAAAGCGCCTGCAGATACCGCCCCTCATGGCGCAAATAGAACCGTGATGTGGTCGGCCGCGCACCCAGCCGAGGCCCTAAAGCCTGTCGCGCATGGGGATCGGTCAGACAGTTCTCGCCCTGCTCTCCCATCACGATCTCAACCGACGAACGCCCAAAGAGCCCCTCGTATTCATCCAGACCGGGGCCGTCATTGAGATCTCCGAGCACCATCAGAGAGTCGCCATTTTTCAGGAGCTCCACGATCCGACGCCGAAGCCAAATCGCTTGCGCCAATTGCTTGCGCCGATTGGCAATCGAGATCCGCATGACCTCGTCGCGATTACGCGCGCCATGCGGGGCTTTGGATTTCAAATGCGCGCCGATGAGACGAAATTCGCTGCCGAATTTCGTCGTCACCGCGAGTTCCAAAGGTGGTTTGGAAAACCGCACCGTATCGCTGCGTTCATCCACGTCCAGATCAATGCCCAGCTCTTGATCAAATCGCGGCGCATCCAGCGAACTTTTGGGATCATGCCGCGTCTTTAAAACATGTGGATCATAAAGCAGCGCCAATTCCTGTTGCGTGTCATTGGAAAACCCGATGATCGCGTCGCTTGTGCGAAGTTCAAAATGCGCGGCAAAGTCCTCCAAAGCGGCGACGGTTGAGCGTTTCCCGTTCTGATCAGGCGCCTCGACCACAAGAATTGCATCCGCATCCATAGACCGCAGAACATGCGCCACAGCCGCCGCCTGCTGGCCTTTGGTCACATCCCGACGCGAGGACCATGAGTCGTCCAGTACCAATTGATTTTCTTCATCAAACAGATTTGCGAACCACTCGATATTGTAGGTCGCAATCCGCATTACGCTGCCTTGCCGTTGATGGTGTCCCAGGCGCGGTTGATGTCGATCATCTTCTTCTCGGCAATCTTCACAGCCTCTTCGGGCACGCCACGCGCGACCATCGCATCGGGATGGGTCTCACGAACCAGCTGTCGCCAAGCCTTACGCATCTCGTCCATCGAGGCATTCGGGTCCACGCCCAAAACCGTGTAGGGATCTGGCTCTGCATCTGGCACAAAGCGCGTTTTGATCGCCTGATATCTGGCCGGCGACATCTCAAAAATCTCGGCAACCCGCTCAAGGAACACATTCTCATTGGGATGAAATTCCCCATCCGCCAACGAGATATGAAAGAGCCCCTCCACCAAATCGCAATAGGTCGGGTGATCGGCCCCAAACAAGCGATGAATACGCGCGGCATATTCCTCAAAACCCGCAGCATCCTGCCGCGCCAGATTAAAGACCCGCGCGGCCCCCGCCTCATCCTCAGGCCGGATGTGAAAGACCTCACGAAAGGCAGTGACCTCGTCGCGGGTCACCAAGCCATCGGCCTTGGCCATCTTGGCCCCCAGGGCAATCACGGCAATTGTAAAGGCAATCGAGCGCTCTGGCGGCGTGCGCAAGCGGTCAAAGACCTCAGACAGGGGTTGCCCCTGCACAAGTGCTTCGATCGCATCGCTAATTCTGGTCCAAATCGACATAATTCAAGTATACGAGAGCGCTAACGGAGTGTCACCGCGTCATAATTCCCTTTGCATCAATACGAGCGTCATCCAGCGATCAAACTTACGTCCGGCCTCGGGCATACGTCCGACTTCCTTAAACCCAAGCGCTGTGTGAAAGCCAATAGCATCTGCGTTCTCGCCACCTATGCCCGCCACCATAATATGATGGCCTTCGCCACGTGCGACCTCATAAATCCGCGCCATCAAGGCCCGCCCCACGCCGCGCCCCTTTGCGGCCGGCGTCAAATAGATCGTGTGTTCCACGGAATGACGATAGCCGATCCCGCCGCGAAACTGGCCATAGGTGACAAAACCCAAAAAACTCTCGCCTTCATGGGCCACCTGCGTCGCGGCTTCGCGCTGCGCGATCATCTCTTCGACCTCGGTCAGCGTTTTCTCGACCGAGTTGAACGTGCTCACGCCATCGCGGATTTCAGCGTTCCAGACGGCAGCGATATCTACCGCGTCTTGCGTGCTGGCTTGCCTGATGATCATGACAAGACCCGCGTGCCGTGGGGCGTTTCAAAGGTTGCGCGCATCTCACGGGGGCCTTCGACAAACTGCACTCTCGGATCGTCCAAAGAGATCGTTTCACGCAACCACAGCGCCTCAGGATGAGCGATCTCATATCTGGTCAACTTACAACCTGACCCAGGCAGGATGTCTCCCGGAATTTTTGCGACATCCCATTGAATTAACGCTGGAAAACATCCGTCGCAGGGCAGAATACCATCCGCAGGCACCGCCATCCGCCAGGCCAAATCTCCGCGAGTCAAAGCCACAGGAACACCCGCGCCATCTGGAAGGGTTTCAAGTTCCGCGAGCAAATCTTCGCTCCGGCAGATCCAATTGCTGATGCGAGGCGCACCCGCAAAACGGTCCAGATCAAACCAACGTGGATAGTCAGGCGTAGGCGCATCTCGATCGATGGAAATGGCTTCCAAATAGAGCCCGTCAGCCAGCCCCAAGAGCTGGTTATGTGTACCAAAATGCGCATGTTTGCCACCGGGCAAGAGTGCCACGCCAAGGGCATCTTCAACATGGGCAACAGCGGCCTCAAGGGTCTCTCCAGCAATAGCGATATGGTCAAACTGCATGTTGGCTCCGACAAGCGAAGGCTCAGCATACAATTCGTCAGATCAAAGACAACGTCTTTTCTCTTGCAGGAAATATCCCTGGGGGGTTTGGGGGGCAAAGCCCCCCATCAATCGTGCGGTTTGGGGGGCAGCGCCCCCCAGCCTATCAGCTCCGCGCTTCGCGGATCAGGTTCAGGATATCCTCAGCCGCCTCAGGAATATTCGTCCCGGGCCCAAAGATCGCCTTCACGCCGGCCTCTTTCAGGAACTCATAATCCTGCTGCGGGATGACCCCGCCACAGATCACGATAATGTCGCCCGCATCATTGGCCTGAAGCTCTTTGATCAGCTGTGGCGCCAGCGTTTTGTGCCCCGCCGCCTGAGACGAGATCCCAACCACATGCACGTCATTGTCAATCGCGTCCTGCGCGGCCTCAGCGGGTGTCTGGAACAGAGGCCCGACGTCCACGTCAAAGCCAATATCCGCAAAGGCCGTCGCGATCACCTTGGCTCCACGATCGTGGCCGTCCTGTCCCATTTTAACTACCAATAGGCGTGGACGACGCCCCTCTTCCTCGGCGAAATCTTCGATAGATTTCTGGATCTTAGCAAAGCCCTCATCACCTTCATAAGCCGCGCCATAGACGCCTGCGAGGGTCTTTACTTCGGCGCGGTGGCGGCCGAATTCGTCTTCCATTGCCATGCTGATTTCTCCGACAGAGGCCCGGGCGCGGGCGGCTTCGACCGCGGCTTCCAAGAGGTTGCCGCCTTCTTTGGCACGGCGGGTCAGTTCCGCCAAAGCAGCCGTGCAGGCTGCGTCATCACGGCTGGCGCGGATCTCTTCCAGACGTTTGATCTGGCTTTCACGCACGGCGATATTGTCGACGTCCAGAATGTCGATCGCCTCTTCGCTTTCTTTGCGGTATTTGTTCACGCCCACGACGACCTCTTCGCCCCGGTCGATCATCGCCTGACGCCGCGCGGCGGTTTCCTCGATGCGCAGTTTAGGCATGCCAGAGGCCACGGCCTTGGTCATGCCGCCCATTTCCTCAACTTCTTCAATGAGTTCCCAGGCCTTGGTCGCCAGCTCATCCGTCAGGCTTTCCACATAGTAAGAGCCCGCCAGAGGATCGACGACATTGGTGATCCCGGTCTCTTCTTGCAGGATCAGCTGGGTGTTGCGGGCAATCCGCGCCGAGAAATCGGTTGGCAGCGCGATTGCCTCATCCAAAGCATTGGTGTGCAGGGATTGTGTGCCGCCCAAAGCCGCCGCCATCGCCTCATACGCCGTGCGGATGACGTTGTTATAGGGGTCTTGTTCCTGCAAAGAAACGCCCGAGGTCTGGCAGTGGGTGCGCAGCATCTTGGAGCGTTCTGATTTCGCGCCGAACTCCGTCATAATGCGATGCCACAGCTGACGCGCGGCGCGCAGTTTCGCGGCTTCCATGAAGAAGTTCATGCCAATCGCAAAGAAGAAGCTCAGGCGGCCCGCGAATTTGTCCACATCCATACCAGCTTCAATCGCCGCACGCACATATTCACGACCATCGGCCAGCGTATAGGCAAGCTCTTGGACAAGGTTCGCCCCCGCCTCTTGCATGTGATAGCCCGAGATCGAGATCGAGTTAAATTTCGGCATCTCGTTAGAGGTATATTCGATGATGTCCGAAATGATCCGCATCGACGGCTCTGGCGGGTAGATATAGGTGTTGCGCACCATGAATTCTTTCAGAATGTCGTTCTGAATGGTGCCTGCGAGCAGCGCCTTGTCATGCCCCTGCTCTTCGCCTGCGACGATGAAATTCGCGAGGATCGGGATCACGGCCCCGTTCATGGTCATGGACACGGAAACCTTGTCTAGCGGAATGCCGTCAAAGAGGATCTTCATGTCCTCAACAGAGTCAATCGCAACGCCCGCCTTGCCAACATCGCCCTCTACACGCGGGTGATCAGAGTCATACCCCCGGTGCGTCGCCAGATCGAAAGCGACAGAGACACCCTGCTGCCCCGCCGCCAGGTTGCGGCGATAAAAAGCGTTGGATTCCTCGGCGGTGGAAAAGCCCGCATATTGACGGATCGTCCAAGGACGGCCCGCATACATCGTCGCCTTAACGCCGCGTGTGAACGGCCCAAAGCCCGGCAGACCACCCATATGGTCGATCTCTGCGGTGTCCTCAGCCGTATAAAGCGGCTTGACCTGAATGCCTTCCAGCGTGTCCCAGGTCAGAGCCTCCAGCGGCTTGCCCCGCAGTTCTTTCTCCGCCAGCGCTTCCCAGTCTTTTTTCGTCGTCATGTGACCATCCTCTGCGCGGGGATCCGCGTCTTCATAAATTTCTGTGAGGCGCAGGTCGAAACCATCGCAATCGTATCAAATGCGCCTATATTGGCAGTCATGAGCACTTCTGTACGCCATGGCTTAGCCGTTGTTTTCGCAGCCCTCTTAGGGTCCACCGCATCCGCCGATGAGGTCACCGAAGAGGCCCCCGTCTTTTTGACGGATCCCGCCCCGATCGAGAGCTTTCTCTGGACAAACCGTCCGGTGATTGTCTTTGCCGACAGCCCGGCCGATCCGCGGTTCATCGAGCAAATCTCGCTGCTTGAGGAGCAAATCGACGCGCTGCGCGAGCGGGATGTCGTGGTTCTGACCGACACCGATCCCGCTGCAAAATCCGACCTCCGCACAGAGCTGCGCCCGCGCGGGTTCATGATGGTACTCATTGGCAAAGACGGCGGCGTCAAGCTGCGCAAACCCTTCCCGTGGGATGTGCGCGAACTGGGCCGTGTCATCGACAAAATGCCCATGCGCCAGCAGGAAATCAGAGACCGTCGCGGGGATGAGTAACCCCCGCGCGCTTGTCTTTGATATGTCGCTGGCGTCGCCATAAGTCCTTACTCGAACTCCATAATCACGTCATCGACCGCCAGGCTGTCACCAGCCGCCGCGTTGATTTTCGTCACCACAGTGGTCTTTTCGGCGCGCAGGATGTTTTCCATCTTCATCGCCTCAACGGTGCAGAGCGCCTGACCTTCTTGGACCTCGTCGCCGACCTCAACATCGACCTTCACGATCAGACCCGGCATTGGGCAGAGCAGAAGTTTCGAGGTATCCGGCGGCAGTTTTTCTGGCATGTATTTGACCAGCTCTGCCTCTCGTGGGCTGCGCACATGGACCTTCAAGTCTGCGCCACGGCTGCGAATGCGGAAGCCACAGGTGATCGCGCCGACCTTCAGAACCAGAGGCGCGCCATTGACCGTCAACTCGGCCAGCTGATCGCCGGGCGTCCAGTCTGACGCCACACGTAGGGTCTCGCCATCTTCGAATTTGACCGAAGAGCCCTCGGCGTCTGCGGAAATTTCCACTGGGAAATCATTGCCTTGCAGGGACACAACCCACTCGGTACCTACGCGGCGTTCGTGGTTGTCCATGCGGCCAGAGACGCGGGTCGAGCGGATTTCGCTGACACGGTTCATCGCCGCAGCCGCGGCTGCGATCTTGCGCAGATCGCCCTCGGGCAGTTCGACGCCTTCAAAGCCGTCAGGATATTCTTCGGCGATAAAGGCCGTGGTCATGTCGCCCGACACAAACTTCGGGTGATCCATTACAGCCGCCACAAACGGCAGGTTGTGGCCGATGCCTTCGACCTCAAAGCTATCCAGCGCCACGCGCATCGCTTCGATCGCTGCCTCACGGGTTGGCGCCCATGTGCAGAGTTTCGCGATCATCGGGTCGTAATACATCGAGATCTCACCGCCTTCATAGACGCCGGTGTCGTTGCGCACGACCACATCGCCGACGGATCCGGCTGCGGTGCCCGGGGTGTAGTCGGGGTTTTCAGCGGGCGGACGGTAGCGGGTCAGACGGCCAATGGAAGGCAAGAAGTTGCGATAGGGATCCTCGGCATAGAGGCGGTTTTCAATCGCCCAACCGGTCAGGGTCACATCGTCCTGCGTGATGGTCAGCGGCTCGCCATTGGCGACGCGGATCATCTGTTCCACGAGGTCGACGCCGGTGATCAGTTCGGTCACAGGGTGTTCCACCTGCAGACGGGTGTTCATCTCAAGGAAGTAGAAGTTCTTGTCGCCATCGACGATGAATTCCACGGTGCCCGCCGAGGCATAACCCACGGCCTTGGCCAGGGCGACGGATTGTTCACCCATGGCTTTGCGGGTGGCTTCGTCAAGGAACGGAGACGGCGCTTCTTCGACAACCTTCTGGTTACGGCGCTGGATCGAGCATTCGCGCTCGCCCAGATAGACGCCATTGCCATGGGCGTCACAAAGCACCTGAATCTCGATGTGGCGCGGCTGGGTCACGAATTTCTCGATAAAGATCCGGTCATCGCCAAAGCTATTGGCCGCTTCGTTCTTAGACGACTGAAAGCCTTCACGTGCTTCTTCGTCGTTCCAGGCAATCCGCATGCCTTTGCCGCCGCCGCCAGCAGAGGCTTTGATCATCACCGGATAGCCGATTTCATTGGAGATCTTTACCGCTTCATCCGCGTCCTCGATCAGGCCCATATAGCCCGGAACCGTGGAAACATTGGCGTCCTGCGCGATTTTCTTAGAGGTGATCTTGTCGCCCATCGCCTCGATCGCGCCCTTAGGCGGGCCGATGAAAGCAACGCCCGCCGCCTCAAGCGCCTCGGCGAATTTCGCGTTCTCAGACAGGAAGCCATAGCCCGGATGCACGGCCTGCGCGCCGCTTTCCTTGATCGCGGCCATGACCTTGTCGATCACGATATAGGACTGGTTCGCTGGCGGCGGGCCGATGTGGACCGCTTCGTCTGCCATCTTCACATGCAGCGCGTTTTTGTCGGCGTCCGAATAGATCGCCACGGTCTTGATGCCCATCTTGCGCGCGGTCTTGATGACGCGGCAGGCGATTTCGCCGCGGTTGGCGATCAGGATCTTATCAAACATTAGGGGTCCTTCCTGTTCGAGCCGACGCGCCTCGCGCGCCGAAACAAAAAAGGCCATCGGCACGCGCGGTGCCGACAGCCAAATACGATAATCTGCGTCCGAAGACTGGTGTCTGTTTACCTACAACGGTCCGGGTAGGTCTGGCAGTAGGCAAGGTTGCCTGCGCCGCCGATGACTGCGCCCGTGGCAGCGTCACCGCCCGTGATGATTGCGCCCGCCGCGCCTGCGCCCGCGCCAAGCAGGCCTTGTTCCAACGCCGTGTCGCCACAGGCGGTAAGTGCCAGCCCAAAGCCGAGGACGGCTGTGATTTTGAGAAGTCGCATGTCTGATCTGCCCCTTTGTGATTGCCCAAATCTGAGCCCAGCGTCAGAGATGCCATGCCCTTGCGCAAGCCTTTGCGCGCAACCAAAGCGAGATCGGCAAGACTGTGCCGAGGCCCAAAGGATATGCGCGCACCAAAGGTCACAGGATACCGTCCCCGTCGATTGCATCAGGGAAAGACGACCGTGCGACGTTTTCGTCGATGATCAAAAGCGCTTCGTAGTCTTCGGGATCAAATGTCTCGGGATCATAGGCTTTGACTTCGCGCCCAAACAGCCACGACAAACGCCCCGCATCCAGATTGCCACGCTCAAAAGGCTCGGTGCCAAAGGCCTCCCAGAGCGCCTGCATAAAGCCAAGATCCGCACGGCGATCCGCGTATTTGCGATCCTTAAAGCGCTCACGCTTGATGATGGCGGTGACGCCTTTGGGGTTGGGACGACGAATGGTGAACTGAAAATCCGTGCCGGGAAGACGGCTTGGGAAACCACGATGCTTGATCATGCTGCACCTCCAAGCGCCAGCGCGACGCGAGGTGCGAGGTGGGCAGGAGCCTGACCAAAATGGCCAGCCGCCCGCCCGAAAGTCTTACTTGTATTTACCCGTGTGGGTTGGCTCGGTCGAGATTGGGGCCGGGTCGACCACAACGAATTCGTCAACCGGCTCTTTGGCGCAGGCTGCGACAACGACAACGACGCTGAGCGCCAGAATGGACTTGATGCTCTTAGACATCTGTTTCTCCTAGTATATCTTTTATTTTGAACAGAGGAGTGTTCCCCTGCCTGCCTCAGATTGGAGCACGAGGTAAGTCGTACGTATCCAAGGCCGAATATACCGGATTTTAGCCCGAAAATAAAACATTTAGACAGAGAGGCTCTGCCCTGTGGTGCGAAAGACGCAAGAACGCGCCGATTTGGGGTTTTGACCCCTAGGTTTTGTGTCCGCATCAGAATGCCTCCCAGATACAGGTGTCGTTTTCCAAGGTGAAAGCCTCGAAATACTGGGTGACGTCTGGATTGAACACTCCGAATTCAGATTTTTTATTAGCCAGAGAGATCACGGCCTGATCAAACGGCGGCTGCGCCTCGGCCTGACGTGGCAAGGCATCGCGGACGCAAAGTGCTGCGAAATCATCGGCGACCTTTTGGTGATCCTCGGCTGTCATATCCTCTGCGACATAGCGCAGACGCATCACGCGCTTGCCGTCGGGCATGACGTCATCAAGCGTCTCAAACAAGCTGTGATTTAACCCAGAGGGGATATCCGAGGTGGTCTCGACCTCTGTCTCACAGCTTTGCATGAGCATGGGGACCGCGGCGATGAGGGCAAGGCTACGCATGGGTGGCCCCCTTCTTGGTCGCGAAACGCTCCCAGCGGCGGATGTAGTCAGGGGACGCCAGCAACGCGGCGATCTTGGCCTCGGTCGCAGCCTTGGGCAGCGCACCATTGACCGCGCCACCGGCTTTGATGTGCATCGCCCCATCCTGACGCGTGACCTGAACCACCGGAGAGAAGCCGCGCAAGGACTGCAGCGCGCGCCATATGTCCTGACGCACCTGATGCGCCAGCCGCATGGCAGAGCCCGCACGCACGGTGGTTTCCGCCGCGACGTCGAAACGCGCCGGCAGATGACGCGCGAGGGTCAGCACGTCTCCGTCCTTTAGGGTATGCCACTTGGCTCGGGCCACAGGTTCAGTCCTTTTCGCTACAATATCAGCCGCTTAGAGCGGGATATTGTCGTGCTTTTTCCAAGGGTTCTCGAGTTTCTTATTGCGCAAGGACGCGAAAGCCCGGGCCACACGTCGACGTGTGGATTGCGGCATGATCACCTCGTCAATAAAGCCCCGCTCGGCGGCCACAAATGGGTTGGCGAACCGGTCTTCATAGTTCTTGGTGTGCGCTGCGATCTTATCCGCATCGCCCAGATCGGCGCGGTGGATAATCTCGGTCGCGCCTTTTGCGCCCATCACAGCGATCTCGGCGGATGGCCAGGCATAGTTGAAATCGCCCCGCAGGTGTTTGGAGGCCATAACGTCATAGGCACCGCCATAGGCCTTGCGGGTGATCACGGTCACCTTCGGCACCGTCGCTTCGCCATAGGCAAACAAGAGCTTCGCACCGTGTTTGATCACACCGCCGTATTCCTGCGATGTGCCCGGCAGGAAGCCCGGAACATCCACAAGGGTCAGAATCGGAATTTCAAAGCAATCACAGAACCTTACAAACCGTGCCGCTTTGCGAGAGCTGTCGATATCCAGACAGCCCGCCAGAACCATCGGCTGGTTGGCAACCACACCCACGGTCTGGCCTTCCATGCGGATGAAACCGGTGATGATGTTCTTGGCGTAGTCTTCCTGGATCTCATAAAAATCGCTTTCATCCGCGATCTTATGGATCAGCTCTTTCATGTCATACGGGGTGTTCGGGTTTTCCGGCACCAGAGTATCGAGCGACGCATCAATCCGCGCCGGATCGTCAAAGAACGGACGCACCGGAGGTTTCTCGCGGTTGTTCAGCGGCAGGAAGTCCACGAGGTTGCGTACTTCGCGCAGAGCTTCGACGTCGTTTTCAAAGGCACCATCTGCAACGGAGGATTTCTTGGTATGGGTCGAGGCCCCGCCCAGTTCTTCGGCCGTAACGACTTCGTTGGTGACGGTTTTCACAACATCAGGGCCTGTGACGAACATATAGGACGTGTCTTTGACCATAAAGATAAAGTCAGTCATCGCAGGGCTATAGACCGCCCCACCCGCGCATGGGCCCATGATCACAGAGATCTGAGGCACAACGCCCGAGGCCATGATATTGCGCTGGAACACCTCGGCGTAGCCTGCCAGAGAGTCCACCCCCTCTTGGATCCGTGCGCCACCTGAGTCATTCAGACCAATGATCGGCGCGCCGTTCTGCACGGCCATATCCTGGATTTTGCAGATCTTCTGCGCGTGGGTTTCAGACAAAGAGCCGCCGAACACCGTAAAGTCCTGCGAGAACACATAGACCATACGGCCATTGATCGTACCCCAACCGGTGACAACCCCGTCGCCCGCAGGTTTCTGTTCTTCCATGCCAAATTCAACACAGCGGTGGGTTTTGAACATATCGAACTCTTCGAAACTGCCCTCATCCAGCAGCAGTTCAATCCGTTCGCGCGCGGTCAATTTCGCCCGTGCGTGTTGGCTATCAATGCGGCGCTGACCGCCACCAAGGCGCGCGGTTTCGCGGCGGGCTTCGAGTTCTTGAAGAATATTGTCCATGTCACACCCTCTGGTCTGTTAAGGAGTGATAGCCCGTGTGCTGCGGTGCGGAAAGGATTTTCCGGCAAATTTGCAAACCCAAGCGCGCACAACGCAAGCAAATTGCAAATCAGCAAATTTTGAACCAATTGGTTCATTTTTTCAACTTATGGTCGCAATACCCCTGTTCATCCCTCCATCCCAAGCCTAAACAAGACGGGTCAACTCTGCGTGCCTATTATGTATTTCAGTCGTAAATCCCCTCCACATATCTCGACCCTGATCCTCTTGGCAGGCCTTAGCGCCATGGTCATGAATATCTTTCTGCCCAGCCTGCCTGGCATGACTGTCTACTTCGACACGGACTACAGCGTCATGCAATTGGCGGTCGCGGGCTATCTTGGCGCAAGCGCTGTTCTGCAGATCCTCATTGGGCCAATATCAGACCAAATCGGACGCAGGCCGGTTTTGCTTTGGGGGATTTTTCTATTCCTTGTCAGCACCTTAGGATGCATCTACGCGCCAAACGCGACGATTTTCCTGATTTTCCGGATTGCACAAGCAGTCATCGCAACCTGCCTCGTGCTCAGCCGCGCGATCGTGCGTGACGTGGTCGAAGACAGCGAGGCCGCGTCTAAAATCGGCTTTGTCACGATGGGTATGTCGGTGGTGCCGATGGTCGCCCCTGCCCTTGGAGGCCTGCTTGAGGAAACATGGGACTGGCGCGCGAGTTTTTGGTTGATGTTTGGGGCGGGCAGTCTGGCACTGGCGCTGGTCTATTTTGACCTTGGCGAAACCAAACGTCGCAGCGGCCTCACGCTGGGCGCGCAATTCAAACAATATCCCGAGCTGCTGATGAGCCCACGCTTTTGGGGCTATAGCCTCGCCTCTGGCTTCGCGTCTGGTGCGTTTTTTGCATATCTCGGCGGCGCACCTTTTGTGGCGAGCGGCTATTTCGCACTCGATCCGACCGAAGTCGGGGTGTATTTCGGCGCGCCCGCCATCGGGTACTTCGCTGGCAACTACGTCTCTGGCGCCTATTCTCAGCGGATTGGCGTGAACAATATGGTGCTTTGGGGATCCTTCGTGAACGCCATCGGTGTCGGATTGTCTTTGCTGTTATTTGCGGCTGGCATCGGAACCGCCTTCAGCTTTTTCGCCTTCATGACATTTGTCGGGCTGGGCAATGGTATGGTGATCCCGAACGCCACTGCTGGCGCTTTGTCCGTACGCCCGCATCTGGCAGGCACTGCCTCTGGCCTCGCCAGCGCGATCATGATCGGGGGCGGCGCGGGCTTGTCGGCTTTGGCGGGCGTGTTGCTTGAAATCTGGCCGACACCCTACCCGCTTTTGTCCCTGATGCTGGCCACCGCTGTCGCAGCGCTCGTCGCGATCACCCTGACAATTCGTCGCGAAAGACGCCTTCGGGGCTAGCGCCCGGTGGTTTGCAAAACTATGCTTACATGAAAGCTAACTTGCAAACCAAGGGACAGCCATGGCCACGCAAAAACTCTATGCCGGCGCGAAACTGCGCGAGATCCGCAACCGCGTGGCCCTCACACAGCGGGAATTCGCGACCAAGCTTGGCGTGTCCCTTCCCTATTTGAACCAGATGGAAAACAACAACCGCCCTGTGTCGACAACGGTGGTTCTTGCCCTTGCACAAGAGTTCGGCATTGATGTCACCGAGCTGTCCACCGGGGATTCCGAGCGCCTCGTGAGCGATCTGCGCGAAGCCCTCGCGGACCCAGCCCTCGCTGAGAGTGACGTGCCTTTGGCCGATATTCGGCTGTCCGCGTCCAATGCTCCAGCTTTGGCCCGCGCGTTTCTGAAACTGCACCATACGTACCGCGAGACCCACGAACGGCTCGCCTCGCTGGATGATGCTTTGGGGCGCCAAGAGTTCCGCATGCAGCCCAGCCCCTGGGATGAGGTGCGCGATTTCTTCCATTATTGCGACAACTATATCGATGCGGTCGACCACGCTGCCGAGAATTTCGCCAAAAGCGCCGAGCAGAAACCGTCGATGCGCATTGCTGCTGAAGATGCTTTGGCGCATGTCGGCGTCTCGGTTCGGTTGTCCGATACTGGGCCTCTCAGGCACTATGACCATGCGAATAAGTCACTGACCTTGTCCGCCCATGCGTCGCCAGAAACACAGTGCTTTCAGATGCTGCTGCAAGTCGCTCTTTTACAAAGGAATTCTTTGCTGGAAGCAACATTGGATCTGGCGAAATTCCAGTCTGAGACCGCGCGGGATATCGCCAAGATCGGGCTTGCGAATTACTTCGCCGGAGCAGCCTTAATGCCCTACGGCAAATTCCACGCGGCGGCGCAGGAGCATCGCCATGATCTGGAGCTTTTGTCCAACCAATTCGGAGCCTCGATTGAGCAGGTCGCCCATCGGCTTTCCACTCTGCAGCGGCCCGGCAACAAGGGCATCCCGTTCTTTTTCGTCCGCGTCGATCAGGCGGGCACGATCACCAAACGCCATTCCGCCACACGTCTGCAATTTGCCCGTTTCGGAGGGGCCTGCCCCCTGTGGAACGTCCACCGCGCCTTTGAAACGCCGGGGCGGTTTTTGCGACAGCTGGCGGAAACACCTGACGGGGTGCGCTATTTCTCTTTGGCGCGGGATGTGTCGAAATCGGGCGGGCACTATGGTGCGCCTGTGCGCCGCTATGCGATTGCCTTGGGGTGCGAGATCAAACACGCGGATCGTATGGTCTATGCCGACAATATGGACATCAGCAACGCCGCCGCCTTCCAGCCCATCGGGATTTCATGCCGGATCTGTGAGCGGCCTGACTGCCATCAACGCTCGGTACCGCCGCTGGAACGCAAATTGATGATTAAGGAAAATGAACGGGGCGTTTTGCCCTATGAGGTCGGGTAAGTTTGCAGAGTTTGCTGCACGCGGCCTGCAAAGATTTCACACGAGTATTTAATTACAATGATCCGAATGTTGGCATTTCTTTTTCTGTTCCTCGGCCTTGGCGCTTTGACGCTGGAGCAGGCCAATCCCCTGCTCATCTACCCCTATGATGCGACTGAGCAGGCCCCTAGCCCTGCAGCTTACAGCGCTGGCTTGCGAGCCTATGATCTGGAAGGACCTGAAGGTCGCGTGGTTGTCTGGGCCGTGCCTCCGCGAGGGAACAAGCCGACGGTGTTCTATCTGCATGGCAATGCCGGCAACCTTGCACATCGCGATGGCAGGTTTCGTCGCCTTAGGCAGTCGGGCTTTGGTGTCTTTGCCCCGGCCTATCCGGGCAGTTCAGGTAGTGAAGGTCGGCCTTCTGAAGCCGCGCTCATTTCGACCGTGAAATTCGCCTATGACAGCCTAAAAAGTGACGATCAGTTCGCAGCCTTTGACGGCCCCGTGGTGATCTATGGCGAAAGTTTGGGATCGGCGGTTGGCCTTGGGTTGATCGAAGCGCTTGAGGCCTCAGGCGATCAGGATCTGCCCACTGGCATCGTCCTTGAAGCGCCGTTTTCATCGATCTCAGATATGGCTCAGGCCGCCGTCGGTGATATCGGTCAGATCGCCCCGATTTTCATGGACTCCTGGAACAGCGCCGAGCGCGCGGCCGCTATGTCCCTGCCCCTTTTGGTGATCCACGGCAAGCAAGACCGCGTTGTGCCAATTGCCCAAGGGCAAGCGGTTTACGACGCAGCGGGCTCGGCGAAGAAAAAGATCATGCGCGTGCCGGATGCCAATCACGTGAACCTCTGGGCCAGCGGGATCCTGACGCAGATGTTTGGCCATATGGCACTGAAAGACGTCGGGCTTTAGCGCTGAGATCTTTCCCAATTCGGGTTGAACCAAGGCTGATCATTGGCGGCAGGCAGGCTGCGCCCAAGGATGTGATCTGAAGCCTTTTCGCCGGTCATGATCGACGGCCCATTGAGGTTGCCATTGGTGATCCGCGGAAAGATCGAGCTGTCGGCCACACGCAAATTATCCACGCCAATCACGCGGCAATCGGAATCCACCACGCTCATCGGATCCTCAAGCGCGCCCATGCGGCAGGTGCCACAAGGGTGATAGGCGCTTTCGACGTGTTCGCGGATGAAACCGTCCAACTCATCATCCGTTTGCAGCGCTGCACCGGGTTGTATTTCATGTTTGACGAAAGGCGCGAAGGCATCTTGGTCAAAGATCTCACGCGTGAGGCGAATGCACTGGCGGAAATCGATCCAGTCCTGTTCGGTCGACATATAGTTAAACAGGATATTGGGCGCAGCCTTGGGGTCGGCGCTCGCCAATGTGACCTCGCCCCGAGAGCCGCTGCGCATTGGGCCGACATGGGCTTGGAATCCGTGGCCCTCGGCGGCGACTTTGCCGTCGTAGCGCACGGCGATTGGCAAGAAATGATATTGAATATCAGGGTATTGCACGCCCGCCTTACTGCGAATGAAGGCTGCGGATTCAAACTGGTTGGACGCGCCAAGACCGGTTTTTGTAAACAGCCACTGCGCCCCGATCAAAGCCTTCCCGAAGAGGTTCCAGTATTTATAGAGCGTGATCGGCTGCTTGGAGGCCATCTGCAGATAAAGCTCCAGATGGTCCTGCAGGTTTTGGCCCACACCGGGACGATCTGCGACGACGTCGATGCCATGTTGCGCCAAATGCGCTGCGGGGCCAATCCCCGACAGCATCAAGAGTTTCGGGGAATTCAGCGAGCTGGCCGCGAGGATCACCTCACCCGAGGCATGAATGACCTCTTTGCGCCCATTGCGCTCGATCTCGACCCCTGTGGCGCGGCCTTCGTCGGTGACGACTTTGCAGGCCAGCCCCCGCACAAGCGTACAGTTCTCGCGTTTCAAAGCAGGCTTCAGATAGGCATTCGCCGCAGACCAGCGCCGCCCCTTGTGAACGGTCATCTCCATCGGGCCAAAGCCCTCTTGCTGCTCGCCGTTATAATCGCTGGTGACCGGATAGCCCGCCTGACGGCCAGCCTCGACGAACGCCGCATGCAGAGGGTTGTCCCGAGGCCCGCGCGAGATATGCAGAGGGCCGGTTTTGCCGCGCCAATCCGGGTCTCCGCCCTGCCCACTTTCGTGCCAGGTCTCCATGCGTTTGAAATAGGGCAGCACATCGGCATAGGACCACCCCTGCGCGCCGCTTTCGGCCCAGTGGTCATAGTCCCCCGCGTGGCCGCGCACATAGACCATGCCGTTGATCGAGCTGGATCCGCCGATAACTTTACCGCGTGGCGTGACCAGACGGCGACCATTCAGATGCGGCTCGGGCAGCGTGCTGTAGCCCCAGTCGTAAAGGCTCATGTTCATCGGATAGCTCAGAGCGGCGGGCATCTGGATCAGAGGGCCCGCGTCGGTGCCACCGTGTTCGATGACGATCACGGATTTGCCTGCCTCCGACAGTCGATAGGCCATGGCGCATCCCGCAGAGCCCGCGCCGACGATCACATAATCTGCTCGCATGAACGCCCCTCCTAGAATGCCGCTTCGACGTCGCCCATGCGGACGTAGACGGATTTGACCTGGCTATAGTGCTGGATCGCTTCCTTGCTGTTTTCGCGCCCCACGCCCGAGGCTTTGACCCCGCCGAAAGGGGCTTCGACCGGCGCGTCGTTGTAGGAATTGATGAAACAGCTTCCCGCCTCAAGCGCGCCGATGACGCGGTGGGCACGGGTGAGATCGCGGGTGAAGACGCCAGCCGACAGGCCGAAGTCGGTCGCATTGGCGCGGGCGATCACATCGTCTTCGTCGTCGAAATCAAGCACGGCCATGACTGGACCAAAGATCTCTTCTTGGGCGATGGTCATCTCGTCAGTGACATCGGCAAAGACCGTGGGAGCGACGAAAAACCCTTCCATATCAACGCGCTCGCCGCCTGAGATCAGCCTTGCGCCTTCTTCTTTGCCTTTGGCGATATAATCCAGAACGATCCCCATCTGCCGTTCGCTGACCATCGGGCCAAAGTTCACTGCCTCATCCAGAGGGTTGCCGAGAACCGCGCCTTCAAGGCGTTCGGACAGACGCTTGAGGAAGACCTCTTTGATGTTTTTATGCACGAAGACCCGCGTGCCGTTGGAGCAAACCTGCCCCGAGGAATAGAAATTCCCGTTAATGGCCCCGCCGACGGCATTCTCGATATCCGCATCGTCAAAGATGATCAGAGGCGACTTTCCCCCCAGCTCCATCGTGACGTGTTTCATGCCCGAGGCGGCAGCGGCATAGACCTTTTTGCCCGTCGGCACGGATCCTGTCAGCGAGACCTTGTCCACGCGCGGGTCATTCACCAGAGACGCGCCCACGTCGCCCAGACCTTGCACCACATTGTAAAGCCCCGCAGGCAGGCCCGCTTCGTGCAGGATCTCGGCGACCTTCAAAGCGCAAAGCGGTGTGGTTTCCGAAGGCTTAAAAATCATCGCATTGCCGCAAGCCAAGGCCGGCGCGCCTTTCCAGCAGGCGATCTGGGTTGGGTAATTCCATGCTCCGATCCCCACGCAAACGCCCAACGCTTCGCGTACGGTGTAGACCCAGTCCTCGCCCATCGGAATATGCTCGCCCGTGAGTGTGGCTGCGAGGCCTCCGAAATATTCCAGCGCGTCGGCGCCGGATGTGGCGTCGGCCACAAGCGTTTCCTGCAAAGGTTTGCCTGTGTCATAGGTCTCGAGAACCGAGAGCTCGTGATTGCGCTCGCGGATCATGTCGGCCGCGCGTCGCAAAATGCGGCCGCGTTCCGTACCGGTCATCTTGGCCCAGGCCTTTTGCGCCGCTTTCGCCGCATCCAGCGCCTGATCGATGATTGCAGGCGTCGCGGAATAGACCGTCGCGATCACTTCTCCGGTGGCCGGGAAGATCACGGGGATTTCGGTGCCTGAGGTGTCCTCGACATAGGCGCCATTGATGAAATGGCTGGCGGTGGGCTGTGTGGTCATTGTCGTTCTGCTTTGCCTTCAAACTTACCGGGTCGCGCGAATCCAAATGGGCGCGTCCAAGCGTTCGCGACCCTAGCAATGCGGAACTTAAACAGCAAAACAAAAAATTAAATGATCATTTAATTTTTTAGCATTCCCGCGCCAAAAAAGCCTTTCCCGATGCGCAAACCACGCTATAGACGAGCTATGAGCAAGAAACGCATCCGTGACATTCGCCATGAAGAGCTGATTGATGCCGCAATCCAAGCGATTGCAGAGCATGGCTATGCGCAGGTCACGATGACCGATATCGCCAAACAGGCAGGATCTACGGCGGCGAGTATCAACTATTATTTCGGCTCCAAGGATCAGCTGATCCAAGCGGTGATGCAGCTGGTTCTGCGCACTTTGAAGGCAGCGAACTTGCGTCATCTTAAGATGGCAGAAACCCCCTATGATCGTTTGATGGCCGGGCTGGATGCGAATTTTGATGAGACGCTGTTTACCTCGGCGACCTGCTCGATCTGGCTGCAGTTCTGGGCCAACGCGCCCTATCACGAAGGTCTGGCACGGTTACAGCGCGTAAACCGGTTGCGTGTCACCAGCCATTTCCGCGCCGAGCTGCGGCAACTTTTGCCGGAAAACCGTATGGCGACAGTACAACAAGCTTTGCAGAACTATATTGACGGAGTCTGGATCGAGGCCGCAATGAACCCCGGTCCTGTGGACGCCAAAGCCGCGCGCCTTGAAGCGCGCCGGGTGGCCGATCTGTTGCTGAAAGGCGGTTAATGGTTCAGCAATAAGCTCGCTGCAATCGCCCACATCGTCACGCCCACGAGCACATCCAGAATGCGCCACGACAGCGGATTGGTGAAAAAACCGCGCAGCAAGGCCGCCCCATATCCCAAAGAGAAAAAGAAGGTAAAGCTCGCGCAAACGGCACCCACGGCAAACACCCAAGGGCTGTCATAAGTCGCTGAAATGCCCCCCAGCAACACGACTGTGTCCAGATAAACATGGGGGTTTAACCAAGTTAGAACAAGGCACGTCCCAATTGCCTTGCTCAACTTTGGTGCATTGGCGCCCTCTGATGCCAGGGAGCTGCCGCCTCTGTAAGCAGACGCGAAATTTAGAGCGCCATATACCACCAAGAAAGCTGCCCCACCCCATCTTGCGATATCCACGGCCAATGGAGCCGCATCGACCAGAGCACCGAACCCTGCCACGCCCGCTACGATCAAGATCGCGTCCGAAATGGCGCAGGTCAGAACCACAGGGAGAACGAATTCTCCCCTTAATCCCTGACGCAATACAAACGAATTCTGAGCGCCGATCGCCAGGATAAGTGACAAGCCGAGCGCAAATCCGGCTGTTAACGAAGAGATCATAAAAGCCTCTCTTGGTATGACTTGTAATATCAACATCGTGACATTACACAAATTAATAAATCTTATTCCAAATTAGAGACTCTTATGAAGCTCGATCCGGAAAGACTTAGGACACTGTCGACTGTGCTACGTACCGGCAGCTTTGAGACAGCCGCGAGCGAAATGCGTATCACCCAGTCTGCTGTTTCGCAACGGATTAAGCTGCTTGAAGAAAACGTCGGCGCGCGACTTGTAAAACGCGAGATCCCATGCGTCGGCACAGAAGCAGGCCTTAAATTGTCCGCACATGCGGATCAGGTCGAGGCGCTGGAAAAAATCCTGGCCCGCAATCTGGGGCACGAAGTGGGTGACGAACCGGTTCCCGTCAACATCTCTGTGAATGTCGATTCGATGTGTTCGTGGTTTGGAGACTGCTTTGGCGAGCATCATGATTTGCTCTTTAACTTTCAGCTCAATCATCCCGCCTACACGGACAGTTTGCTGGAAAGCGGTCAAGTCGTTGGCGCCGTTACGATCCAGAAGAAACCAGTGCCGGGCTGTGACGTTTTCCCTCTGGGAGACATGGTCTATCTTCCTGTGGCATCTCCGAAATTCGTTAAAAAGCACTTTCCAGAAGGCGTTTCGCCGTCGGCTCTGGCCACTGCACCTGTCGTCAGGTTCAACTCAAAGGACCACAATTGGTCGGATTGGATACGACAAGAGTTCGGATCGACCGTCACCCCGCCCTATCACTCGATCGCGTCAAAGCCCGCCTTGAACAAAGCCCTTGTGGCTGGGCTCGGTTGGGGCATGGAGTATATTGCTTTGGCGCGCGACGATCTTAAAAAGGGAAACTTGGTACTGTTGCGACAAGACAGTGATTTCCGCATGCCAATTTACTGGCAGACCAGCCGCATCTGGCGCGAGACGCTGGCTGACTTCACCCGTCATATTTGTCAAACTGCGCGCAAAAACTTGCCACAATCCTGACAGATCACCATGCAGAATCGAGAGTGACGAAACTCGGATTCTGAAAGGTGCTCTATGAGTACGATAAATCCCTATGCCGAAAGAATGGGCCCCAGTTTTTCCAGCGCGGTTTGGGTGACTGGCTTACTGCTGCGTATGGGCATGATCAGCCTATTTGTGATTTTGCTTATGATTGCCCCGAACGCGGCTTGGCCTTTTGCTTTCCTGTTATTTCTGGATCTGTTTGTCTTTGCTTATCAGGTTGTCCGCTATGCAAACGCAGCAAGCCTTTATATGCAGGACACGGGACGCTTCTGGACGATTGTAGGGGCAACATTGGGATTTGTAGCGGCTGGCATCGTTACGTTTTACTTCTGGTTCTTGGCTTTCACCGTCGTTGATAAGGCGCTGTCAGGTCTGCGTGCTGACGCCAATTTCAGAACAAGCCCCGAGACCGGGCCAGCAGTTCTGGAGTCTCGCGCACCCCCCAAACGGTTCCGCGTGCACCTGTCCGTGGATGGGCGCACCTTAACCTATGACGGCATTATGGCTTCAGGGATGATGAGCGAACTCAATCCACTATTGAGACAATCTCCCGACTTGCAGCAAATCTCGTTAAACAGCCCAGGCGGCAATCTCTACGAAGCCCGCAGACTGGCACAGCAGGTCCTGCAATTGGGTCTGGACACCCATGTCGACGTAGAATGTAGCGCAAGCTGCCTTCTGGCCTTCACGGCTGGCGCGAACCGCACCTTGGGCCCTGGCGCGCAACTGGGTTTTCACCGCTATGGCCTTGATTTCAAACAGCTCATGCCCTTTGCAGAAGTGGACGTTGAGCGGCTACAAGACCAGAGCTTTTACGAGCAGCAACAGGTCTCACCTGCCTTCATCGACCGCTACTTCAGCGACGACCGACGCACGCTCTGGTACCCGCACAAGAACGAATTGTTCCAAGCAGGCATCACCACCAAAAGATAAAGCCGCCCCGGACAGGAGGGGATTTCAAAAGAGGACTGGCGTGGCTTAGAGCTGCGCCATAACCTCGTCAGAGGCTTCAAAATTGGTCGTGACGCGCTGCACGTCATCATCGTCCTCAAGCGCATCCACCAGCTTCATCAGCTTTTGCATGTCCTCAAGGCCAAGCTCTGTCGTGGTGGTCGGCTTCCAGATCAGCTTGGTGGATTCAGATTCACCTAGATCAGATTCCAAAGCGTTAGACACATCGTTCAGATCCGTGTCCGCGCAATAGATGATATGTCCGTCCTCAGAGCTTTCGACATCCTCTGCCCCTGCTTCAATCGCGGCCATCATGATGTCATCGGCATCACCAGCGTCCGCCGGATAGACCACCTCGCCTTTACGTTCGAACATGAACCCAACAGAGCCGGTCTCGCCAAGATTGCCGCCATTCTTGGAAAACGTAGAGCGCACCGTCGACGCAGTACGGTTTTTATTGTCGGTCATGGTCTCGACGATCACCGCCACACCATTGGGGCCATAGCCTTCATAGCGGATCTCGTCATAGTTCTCCGCATCGCCACCAATCGCCTTTTTGATCGCGCGTTCGATAACGTCCTTCGGCACGGACTGGCTCTTGGCTTCTTTCACGGCCAGACGCAGGCGCGGGTTTTTATCGGGGTCCGGGTCACCCATTTTCGCCGCCACGGTGATTTCCTTGGCGAGTTTGGAAAATAGCTTAGAGCGCGCAGCATCCTGACGCCCTTTGCGGTGCTGAATATTTGCCCATTTACTATGGCCAGCCATGGCGGATGCCCCCTCAAAGATCTCGTTTCGCCTCCTATAGCGCAACCAATCCACGGTCTCAAGGCGGCCCTTAGCTGCCTTTTTCCCTTGCATGGGCGGGCGGTCTTGGCAAACTCAGGGGACAGATAGATTGAGGCCTTCATGAGCAGCGCGTTGACCCAAGAGCAGATTATTCTTTTCACCCTCTTCGGCGTGGTTTTTGGCCTCTTGCTTTGGGGACGGTTTCGGTACGATCTGGTCGCCTTCTGCGCGCTTTTGGCGGGTGTGGTTCTGGGTGTGGTGCCCGAAAAAGATGCATTCTCGGGCTTTGGACATCCAGCCACATTGGTCGTCGCGTTGGTCCTTGTGGTCTCGGCAGGGTTAGTGCGGTCAGGTGCGGTATTTCTGATCACCCGAACGCTGGTGGACAGTTCCCGAGCCCTTGGCACCCATATCGCCATCATGGGTGGCGTCGGCGGCGTGCTCTCGGCCTTCATGAACAATGTCGCAGCCCTTGCCCTTCTGATGCCTGTCGACGTGCAAACCGCGCGCAAAGCAGGCCGCAGCCCAGGACTGTCGCTCATGCCCCTCTCCTTTGCAACCATCCTTGGCGGAATGGCAACCCTGATCGGCACGCCGCCCAACATCATCATCGCCTCTATCCGCGAAGACACCCTTGGTGCGCCGTTTCGGATGTTCGACTTCGCGCCAGTGGGCGGTCTGACGGCGCTTGCTGGTCTTGCGTTTGTGGCGCTGATCGGCTGGCGCTTCATCCCAAAGCGCGACGATGCGGGCAGCGCGCTGTCTGACCTCACCGCCTATCTCGCCGAGCTTACCGTGCCGGAAGACAGCAAACTTCTCAGCAAACGGCTCGCAGAACTCGACACGCAAGCTACCCAAGCAGATGTCGCCGTGATCGGCCTCAGCCGCGAAGGCCGTCGCCGCTATGGCTCTGCGCGCAACACAGAACTGCGCGCAGGCGACACGCTGCTGCTGGAAGGCACCCCCGACGCACTCGATGAATTCCGCACCGCCACAGGCCTACGCTTTGCCGAAGAAAAACGCGAGGAACGTCTGAAAGCCACCGGCGACGGGTTGGACATGGTCGAAGTCGTGGTCTCTGAAACCTCCCGCATCACCGGCAGAACCGCCGAGCGCATCGGCCTCAACTGGCGCCAAGGCGCAATCCTGATGGGACTGTCGCGCAATGGCCAACGCATCACCAAACACCTGCGCAAGACCGAGATCAAAGCGGGCGATATCCTATTGCTACTGACCCCCAAAGACCGAGGCGCGGATATCACCGACTGGCTCGGCTGCCTGCCTCTCGCGGACCGAGGCCTGCAAGTCACCGCAGACCAAAAATCCTGGCTCGCCATTGGCCTCTTCGCAGGTGCTATCGCGGCCTCTGCCGTCGGTCTGCTCTACCTGCCCATCGCCCTTGGCATTGTCGTGGCCGCCTATGTGCTCACGAAAATCGTGCCGCTCTCGGAACTCTACACCCAGATCGAATGGCCCGTCGTCGTCCTACTTGGCTCCATGATCCCGCTGGGCGCAGCACTCGAAGACGCAGGCGGCACCGAACTCATCGCAGGCTCGCTCGTCAGCCTCACCGAAGGCCTCCCGGCCTGGGCCATCCTGACCGTCCTGATGGTCGTCACTATGACGCTCAGTGACGTGCTCAACAACACCGCCACGGCCATCGTCGCAGCCCCCGTCGGCATCCATATGGCCAACTCTCTAGATGCCTCGCCCGACCCCTTCCTCATGGCCGTCGCCGTCGCAGCCTCCGCGGCCTTCCTCACCCCCATCGGCCATAAGAACAACACACTGATCCTCGGCCCCGGCGGCTACCGTTTCGGAGACTATTGGCGCATGGGCCTACCCCTGGAAATCCTCGTGGTCGCGGTCTCGATCCCCTCAATCCTGCTTTTCTGGCCGCTCTAAGCCTTTCTCTTGCGCAAAATATCCTGGGGTGAGCAGGCCCCGCCTTCGAGGGGCAAAGCCCCTTAAAGCGGCCACATCAGCGGAATAAGCGCGCTCGCCAGCAGGCCAACTGAGAGGTTCAGCGGAATTCCAACCCGCATGAAATCCGTGAACCGATACCCGCCGGGGCCATAGACCAGCATATTGGTCTGATAGCCGATCGGCGTGGCAAAACTCGCCGACGCCGCGACCATCACCGCAATCACCAATGGCCGCACGTCAAAGCCCATCGCGTCCCCGAGCCCCATGGCAATCGGCGTCACCACCACGGCCACCGCGTTGTTGGATAGCATCTCTGTCAGAACCGAGGTCAGCAAATAAATCGCCCAAACCAAAAAGAACGGCGGCAATCCCTGCAGCCACGGCGCAATCGCCTCGACAATCAGCGTCACAGCCCCCGAGGTCTGTAACGCCACACCAATCGCCAGCATCGAGAAAATCAAGGCCAGCAAACGCCCGTCCACTGCCGCAAATGCCTCATCCGCATCAATGCAGCGCGTGACCAGAACCACAGCCACAGCAATCACCGACAACAGGAAAATCGGCGCAACGCCAAAGCCCGCCAAAGCCACAATCCCAAACAAAGCCGCCATGGCAATCGGAGCCTGCCCCCGACGGTATTCCCGCTCCACCGGCTGGTTGACCTGCACCATATCCATATCTGCGGCCAAACGTTGAATATCCTCCGGCGCACCTTCCAGCAGCAACGTATCCCCAACGCGCACCACAAGATCATCCAACTGCATGCCGATATTCTGGTTCGAACGATGCACCGCAATCGTATAGACGCCATAGCGCCGCCGCAGACGCATCGCGCCCAAAGCCCGCCCCACCATGCGGCAGCCCGGTGTAATCAACACCTCAACCGTGGTGGTCTCCACCGCTGAAACCTGATCGACACGTTTCAACGACTTGTCGCGCTGCAGGCTCAAAAGCTCTGCCATCTTGGTCCTCAGCACAACGCGGTCGCCTACTTGCAGCTCCACGCCCTTCAGATTGCGCCGCAAAGAGGCATCACCCCGCAGAACGTCGATCAACCGCACCCCATCGCGCTTAAACAGCTGCACGCCCGTTACTTCGCGGCCAATCAGGTTGGACTCCGGCGGAATTACCGCCTCGGTGAAAAACTTCATATCCTTACGATTGCCCAGCAATCCGGCCATAGAATCCCGATCCGGCAGCAGCTTTGGCCCGATAAAGCGCAAATAGATCATACCCCAAATCACCAGAATGACACCCAAAGGCGTCACTTCAAAGATCGAGAACCCTTCTAAGCCTTGCGCCCGCGCAACCCCATCCACCAAGAGGTTCGTCGAGGTCCCGATCAAGGTCAAAGTCCCGCCCAGAATGGCCGCATAGCTCAACGGAATCAGCAGCTTACTCGGCGCAACGCCCAAGGTTCCCGCAAGCTGAATAAACACTGGGATCATCACCACGACCACCGGCGTATTGGACACCACCGCCGAGGCGACGATCACAAAGACCATCAACATGGCAATCGCAACCTTAGGATTAGACCTCGCCTGCCGATCCGCCAGATGGGTGAAGCTCGACAAGGCGCCCGTGCGCACCAAGGCGCTCATGACGATGAACATCGCGCCGATCGTCCAGGGAGCGGGATTGGACAAAACCGTCAGCGCGCCCTCATACGGCAGGACGCCCAAAACCAACAAGGTCGCCACACCCGAGATCGCAACCACCTCGGTCGGGAACACCTCACGCACAAACAACCCAAACATCACCCCAACCGTCACCAAGGTGATCACCGCCTGTTGGGTCTGCGTAAATTCAAAAAAGTCCATGTAGTCCTCGGGGCTTACACCCCCTAAGCATTCCGCAAGCTTAGTCCCTGAGCAAGCCTAAACCGGTGCGGGACCCGCCTGTTGCAACCGTCCGCCCTGCCGCACCATCTCGATCCGGGTCGCTGCGCCTGATTTGTCATCAGTTTCGACATAAACCCCGCTGAGCGTTGCTTCGCCCAATGCCGGCGTAAACCGCGCCTTTGGCATGCCGGTTACAAAACGGCGCATCGGCTCGGCCTTTTCCATGCCAATGACGGAATTATAATCCCCACACATGCCCGCATCCGAGAGCATTGCCGTGCCCTTGTCCAAAATCTGAGCATCCGCCGTCGGCACATGCGTATGCGTGCCAACAACAAGGCTCGCGCGCCCATCGCAGTAATGCGCCATGCCCATCTTCTCGCTGGTGGCCTCGCAATGCATGTCGACCACAATGGCCTGCACCAGACCACCGCGCGGATGGGCCTTGAGAACGCGATCCACAGCCGAGAACGGATCCGCATAGGGCCGCTTCATGAAAACCTGCCCAAGCGCCTGCAAAACAAGGATCTTCTTACCGCGCACATCAAAAATCCGGTGCCCTCGCCCGGGCACATCGCCCGAGGCATAGTTCAGCGGCCGAATGATGCGGCTGTCTTCCTGAATATGCTGCATCATGTCTTTCTGATCAAAAGCATGATCGCCCAAGGTGACGCAATCCGCCCCCGCGTCAAAGATCACTTTGGCATGCTGCGCAGAGAGCCCCATGCCATTGCTCGCGTTCTCGCCATTCACGATGACAAAATCCAAACGCCAGTCTTTGCGCAGCCGTGGAAGATGCTCGGTCAGGGCAGCCCGCCCTGCGCGCCCGACAACATCGCCTAAAAACAGTATTTTCATGGGGGTTTGCCCTATCCGCCCTAACCGCTCAGAGCAAGGGCTCAGTTGCGCAAGCGGGATTCATCTTGCCAAAAATACTCAAATCCCCCGGTTAAATTCACGAATACCGGTCTCTGTGACCATCAGGTCGAGCGGCTGGTCCGTTGGTTCAAGCGGCAACTCCTCGGCCTCTTGCGCTTCAAACGCAAAGCCAATCGCCAAAGTCGCGCGCTTGCTGCGCAAGAGCTCGAGCGTGCGATCATAAAACCCGCCGCCATAGCCCAAACGCCCACCCTTCGCGTCAAAGCCCACAAGTGGAACAATCAGGATCTCTGGCTCGAAGTAGTCATCCACCACAGGCACTTTCGCGCCAAAGGGGCCGTCTTTCAGCGCGCCTTCGGGTTCCCAACGCGAAAACTTCAACGGCTGCCCCGCAGCCTGAATGACCGGCACTCCGACTGGCCCATGGGCCGCCGCTTCGGCCATTGCGGGGAGCGGATTGATCTCGGTTCGGATCGGCATGTAACCCGCCAGAGGCACGCCACGATAGCCTGCGAGGACTTCGGACAAATAGGCCGATTGTGCGGGGTAGCCTGCGTCAAACGCCTCTTTACGGCGCGCGAAAGCCGCCTTGCGCGCGGCGGCTTTGATCTCGGTCAAATCCATGAGACATCCTTACAGCAGTACCGCGCCCGCAAGCGCCAAAAAGGCAAAGAAACCAACGACATCCGTGACCGTGGTCACAAAGGCCCCAGAGGCCAGCGCCGGGTCTACGCCTATCTTTTCCAAAAGCACCGGAATGCCCGTGCCCGCAAGCCCAGCCACGACCAGATTGATCACCATCGCGACGGCGATCACAACGCCCAGCATCGGTGTGCCGAACCAAATGACGCCCACGATGCCCATCACAATCGCAAAGACGATGCCGTTAAACAGCCCCACCAAAGCCTCCCTCGAGACAACGCGCCAGAGGTTGGAGCTCGTGAGGTCTTTGGTCGCCAAGGCGCGCACGGCGACCGTCAGGGATTGCGTGCCCGCGTTGCCACCCATCGAGGCCACGATGGGCATCAGGATCGCCAACGCCACGAATTGTGCGAGGGTTTCCTCAAACTGCGCGATAACCAAGGACGCAAGGATCGAGGTCACAAGGTTTACAGCCAACCACGGGATTCGCTGTTTCGTCGTCTCCATCACACTGTCCGACAGAGAGCTTTCGTCGCCAACACCGGCCAGACGCAAGATATCTTCTTCGTGTTCCTCATCCAGAACCGCCATCGCGTCATCGATCGTAATAACACCAATGAGCCGCTCATCCTCATCCACGACAGGGGCCGATATCAGGTGATATTGGTTGAACGCATAGGCCACCTCGCCTTCGTCCTGAGCGACCGGAATGACCTGGAACATCTCTTCCGAGAGGTTCTTCAAAGGCGCCTCGCGCGGAGACCCCATGATCTTGCCCAAGGTCACATTCGCCACCGGACGCATGCGCGGATCAACGAGGATCACGTGATAGAACTGCTCGGGCAGTTCTTCGGAATTCCTCATGTAATCAATGGCATCGCCGACAGTCCAATGCTCTGGTGCCCAGACAGTTTCGCGCTGCATCAGACGGCCAGCCGAAAACTCCGGATAGCTCAGCGCCTGCTCGACCGCGACGCGGTCTGCGTCCTCAAGCACCTCAAGAATGGCTTCTTGCTGGGCGTCATCAAGATCTTCGACAAGGTCGACAACGTCGTCAGATTCCATGTCCCGCACGGCTTCGGCCAGCGTTTCAGGCCGCAGGACCGAAATCACGTCCTCGCGCAGGCTTTCCTCAAGCTCGGAAAGAATCTCGCCATCAAACTCGCGATCATAGAGCTGGATCAGACGGCGCCGATCATAGGCGTTCACCTGTTCCAGCAAATCCGCGATGTCTGCGGCGTGCATATCCTCAAGCAAATCTACCAGCTGGTCGCGATTGCCGGTTTCCACCGCAAACAGGATCGCCGAGACGTTTTTGGCATCCAGGCTATAGTCTTCGTCGTCAGAGGGGATTGGGGGCGTGAGTTGGTCGGTCTCGGTCATGGTGCGCCTCCTTTTGCCCCGGATGGTCTTATTTTCAGACCATAGTTGAAGCTGTGTCGGAAATTCAATGCCAACGCCGCAATTTACGCCCAGCTCGGGCCAAGTTAAATTGCCTGCGAAAGGGTTTTGACCATGACCGACACGACTTTGCTTTTGGGACAGGTGCTGAGTTTCACCGCGGATCCGTTTGAGGTGCCTATTAACGACGCGGCCCAGCATCTGCGTCAGGGCGCGGTGCTGTTGCGGGATGGCAAAATCGCGGCTGTCGGAGAACGCGAGACCCTGCGGGCGCTGCATCCACTCGCCGAAACCGTGGACTATGGCCAGGGCCTGATCATGGCGGGGTTTGTGGATGCCCATGTGCATTATCCCCAAACCGCGATGATTGCGAGCTGGGGCAAGCGGCTGATCGATTGGCTGAATTCCTATACCTTCCCCGAGGAAATGCGGTTTGGAAATCGCGCCTACGCTAGCGACATCGCGAACCGCTATCTGGATCTGACAAAGCAGCATGGCACCACCACTGTCGCGAGCTATGCGACGATCCATCCCGGGTCGGTTGAGGCCTTGTTTGAGGCCGCACAGGCGCGAGGGCAAAGGATCGTGGCGGGCAAAACCTGTATGGATCGCAATGCGCCTGAGGGGCTGAGCGATACCGCGCAAGAGGCCTATGACCAGAGCAAATATCTGATCGGGAACTGGCATGGGGTCGACCGGATCACCTATGCGATCACGCCGCGGTTTTCGCCAACCTCCACGCCCGAGCAACTGCAGATGTTGGGCGACCTCTGGGCCGAACATTCCGATTGCTTGATGCAGACCCATCTGTCTGAGCAAACTGACGAAATTGAGTGGGTCTTGGGGCTATATCCCGACGCGCGGGACTATCTGGACACCTACGAGCAATTCGGCCTGATCGGTGCGCGCGGGGTCTATGGGCACGCAATCCATCTAACGGACCGCGAGATCGACCGGCTGCATGACGTCGGCGCAGGTGTGGTGCATTGCCCGACGTCCAATACCTTCATCGGTTCTGGCCTGTTTGACATGAGCGGCCTGAAATCAAAGCGAGTTTCCGTGGGTCTGGCGACAGACACCGGAGGAGGCTCCAGCTTCTCGATGCTGCGCACTATGGCGGCGGCCTATGAGATCGGCCAGTTGCGCCACACCCCTCTGCACGCGGCACAGCTCTTGTGGCTGGCGACGCAGGGATCCGCCATGACGCTGCATCTGGACGATAAGATCGGCAATGTTAAGGCTGGGCTTGAGGCCGATTTGGTTGTCTTGAACCTCTCATCTACTGACGCGATTTCCCAGCGTGTCGACAATGCCAATGAGTTCTGGGAAACCGTTTTCCCTACGATCATGATGGGAGACGACCGCGCCATCGAAGCCGTTTGGATCAACGGCAAACGCGCCTAGCAGCGGCGGCCTAGGACCATCACCCAGTAGTTGCCCTCTTGAATCACGCCGATCTCGGTGACGCCGATGTTCAAGAGGTTCTCGCGATGGCCGCGCGACTTGATCCAGTCTTTGGTGACCCGCTTCGCGGACCTCTGCCCCACCGCGATATTTTCGGCGATCAGGCAATAATTATACCCCTGCCGCAAAGCCCGATCCGCGACCGACGTTCCATCCGTCCCCATATGCGAGAAGAACCCGTGATGGCGCATGTCGCTGCCATGGGTCGCGGCAATTGATTCCAGCAATGGCGATAGCCGAAGCGCGGGCAGATTGTTGGACGTGCGAAATTCATTGGTCAATTTGACCACATCCCGCCCAGACCCCGCCTGCGCATACGAAAAGTGACCGGTGACCAGAACGGCCCCGAGAAGAATAGTTTTTAGACCCATGGCCCGCATGATGTTACTCCTGCAAGGCCCCCACTCTGTTATTCTGACGTTCAATTGCTAACGGAAGGTCAACGGTTGTTAAAATTCCGTCACGCACGATCTGACGGCCTTCTACCAAGAGATTGTGCACTTTCTGAGGCCCCGCGAGCAAAACCGCAATCGGGTCCCAACTGCCGGCCATTTCAATGGAGGTGATGTCCCACATGGCAATATCCGCACGTTTACCGACGGCGATCTGACCGCAGTCATCCCGTCCAAGAACCTCGGCCCCGCCCCGCGTCGCAATATGCAGAGCCTCGCGGGCGGACATGGCATCCGCGCCCTTGGACACACGTTGCATGAGCATCGCTTGACGGGCTTCGGCCATCAGATTGCCGCTGTCATTGCTGGCCGATCCATCTACGCCGAGACCAACCGGCACGCCTGCGTCCCGCATCTCGCGGATGGGCGCGATGCCGGACCCGAGGCGGCAATTGGAACAAGGGCAATGCGCGACGCCGGTCTGATGTTTGGCAAAGAGATCAATCTCTTGCGCGTCCAGTTTCACCGCATGGGCGAACCAGACGTCATCGCCAACCCAGCCCAAATCCTCGGCATATTGGCCTGGACGACAGCCGAATTTTTCCAGTGAATAGCGGATGTCTTCGTTGTTCTCAGCCAAATGCGTATGCAGCATCACGCGCTTGTCGCGAGCCAAAAGCGCGCTGTCGCGCATCAGGTCTTGGCTTACAGAAAAGGGCGAACACGGCGCAAGCGACACGCGGCACATGCTGCCCTCAGAGGCGTCGTGGAACTGGTCAATCAGGCGAATGCTGTCTTCAAGAATGTCCGCTTCGCGTTCTACAAGTGAATCAGGCGGCAGGCCTCCATCCGAAACACCGATGCTCATAGAGCCCCGCGTCGGGTGGAAGCGCATCCCCATATCCGCAGCCGCGGCAATGGTGTCGTCAAGCCGAGACCCATTCGGGAAGAGATACATGTGATCTGCCACTGTGCTGCAGCCGCTAAGTGCCAGTTCGGCGAGGCCAATTTGCGCCGAGAGGTACATGTCCTCAGGCGTCAGCCCTGACCAGATCGGATAGAGTCGTTGCAGCCAGCCAAACAGCAGCGAATCCTGCGCGCCCGGCACCGCGCGAGTCAGGGTTTGAAACAGGTGATGGTGCGTGTTGACCAGGCCAGGGGTCACCAAAAACCCTTTGGCATCAATGATTTCGGCATCTGCCGTCAACCCCGCGCCGATCTCGGCAATCACCCCACCTGAAACAAGAATATCCACGTCGCGCAACTCACGCGATGCATCATCCATCGTCGCAATAAAGGCCGCATTTTTGATCAAAGTATCACGCATTTATCCCACATCCTTAAGGCCCGTTTCATAGATGTGAGACAACCGCCGACGGAATACGGGCAAACTACTCGGCGTGAGGCCAGTCTAGAAGATCTGGACAGATTTGCAAGCTAAGGTTTTATTGAAGCTCTTTCTACACGCGGGACAAGAATTTGAGCGCCTCGGCATGCAGCGTCGTATTCGCAGCAGCCAAACACCGTCCGCCGTTGTGGGCCGGACCGCCCTGCCAGTCGGTGACGATGCCACCAGCCGCTTCGATCACTGCGATTGGCGCTTGGATATCATAGGGTTGCAGACCGGCTTCGATCACCAGATCCACCTGCCCCGCCGCCAAAAGACCATAGGCGTAGCAATCCATTCCAAAACGGGTCAGCTTGACCTGTTCGGCCACCGTTTCAAAGCCAGAGCGTTCTTCTTGCGAGCCGACTTCGGGAAAGGTCGTGAACAAGATCGCATCCCTCAGAGCGGTTGTCGTCTTGGTTCCCAGATCACGAGACCCATGCGGACCATCGACCCGCGCTGTGCCGAAACCTCCGATAAAGCGTTCGCCGATATAGGGCTGATCGATCACGCCCATCATCGGACCCTTGTCGTCCGACACAGCGATCAGAGTGCCCCATGTCGGGGTCCCGCTGATAAATCCGCGCGTGCCGTCAATGGGATCAAGCACCCAGGTCAGGCCCGAAGTGCCCGCTTTGGTGCCATATTCCTCGCCCAAAATACCGTCGTCGGGACGCAATTCGTCCAGCACATCCCGCATGGCGCGCTCGGCTGCGCGATCGGCGACCGTCACAGGGTCGAACCCACCTTCCAACTTGTTAGAGGTGGAAAGCGCATCACCGCGAAAGTATGGAAGGATTGCCTGTCCTGCCGCGTCCGCTAGGCGTGACGCGATATCGAGTAGCTCGGTGCCATTAAGGTCTTTCCGCATTGATGTATCCTCTGCCCTGCACGGCTTCGCCTAACGCAGGGCAGACAAAATCTCAAGCGACGTCGCTCAGGACCCTTGCCAATTCGAACAAACGACGGCGTTGGTTTTCCGGGTTGGAATAATACGAGCGCACCAAATCCAGAGCCTCTTTGTCACCCATCAGATCCGATGGTGCATCCACACCATCCGACAGTTGACTGTCGCTGATGCCTTCAAAGAAGAAACTAACCGGGATATCCAGCGCTTCAGCAATATCCCAAAGCCGAGACGCACTTACGCGGTTTGCGCCGGTCTCATACTTTTGGATTTGCTGGAATTTGATGCCAACCTGTTCGGCCAGCTGCTGTTGCGTCATACCAATTAACCACCGGCGGTGCCGGATACGTTTGCCAACGTGGACGTCAACGGGGTGCGTCATACTAAAGGCTCCTTATTACAAACCATTTCATCCAACCACGAAAACCCACATCTCGTGATCGAAGGCGTCGGCCAGCTCCCATACTGGTTACGACAATAGTGTGTCACTACGCATCCCTACAGCGACCAGCACACAATACCATGAACAATTTCGTTATCAAGTTTTTTGAGAAATTCTAAATTTGGACTTTACCATAGGTTGCAACTCATTCGAAAACTGTTGATTGTCAGACATTAAGGCGATTTGTAACCACTTAGATATCCTGCTCTTGTGCGGCAGAAACGTTAAACTACGGTAAAAAATCATGCGTGCTTTCCTGACAGAAGCCTTCGACTCTCCTGCGAAATTGCAAAACATCCAAATGCCGATTCCCTCGAAAGGCGAAGTGCGCATTAAAATCAAAGCCTGCGCTCTGAATTTTGCAGACATTCTAATGCAGAAGGGAACCTACCAGGACACACCTGAACTGCCCTTTGTGGGCGGTCTGGAAATATCGGGAGTTGTCGATGATTTGGGGCCAGAGACCGATAGACCCACTATAGGTGCCCGGGTGGCCGTATTTGGAGGCCAAGGGGGATTCGCGGAATATGGCTGCTTCGATGCGAACAGAATGGTGGTCATTCCTGACAACATGAGTTTTGAAGAGGCCGCTGCCTTTCAGGTGGCCTATGGCACCAGTCATGTCGCACTCAACTATCGCGCGAAAATGCAACCTGGCGAAACGCTCTTGGTTTTGGGGGCTGCGGGTGGCGTTGGCTTGACGGCCATTGAGGTTGGAAAACTGATGGGCGCTCGGGTCATCGCATGTGCGCGTGGGGCCGAGAAACTCGAGATTGCACGGAAGGCCGGGGCCGACCAACTGATAGACTCAGACACGCAGGACTTGCGCGAAGAAGTCCTCGCTCTTGGCGGTGCAGACGTGGTGTATGACCCGATTGGCGGCGACCTTTGGAAAGCCGCCTTTCGCGCCTGCAAGCCTGATGCGCGGCTGATCCCGATTGGGTTTGCGGGCGGCGAAGTGCCTCAGATCCCGGCCAATCACGTGATGGTTAAAAACCTGACAATCCTCGGGGTCTATTGGGGCGCGTATCTCAAATTCAAGCCCGAAGTGGTCACAGACAGCCTGCGTGACCTGTTTGACTGGTATAGCCAAGGCAAACTCAAACCGCACATCAGCCACCGCTTCCCGCTGGAGGACACGGCCGAGGCGCTCGCAACGCTCAAAGCGCGCAAGTCCACCGGTAAAGTCGTGGTGACGATGGATTAACCGATCCGTCGTTGAGCAATATTGGGGTCGTTGCGATGCTGGAACGCCCCAAAACCTTGCCGCAAGAGATCTGCAAAATGGTTGATCACTTCGCCTTTGCTCGGTTCGGCCCCATACATATTGATGAACTGCGTCCCGACCTCAGGCAATGCGCCGCCGTGGTCGATGATTTCCAGATGCGGCGGCTCGGTGCCCTCAATCATCACGCAGACGGCCATATCGGCGGCCACGGTGACTTCGACGGTGCGATCAGACGCGGTATCGACTGCATTCTCCCACTCAATCCCCGCCTCTTCCAGTGCCGCGAGCATGCGAGGCCGGAATGAACAAATGCGCCCACCCGCAATGCGCAGCGGACGACGCCGCCAGGTCGCGCCGCCTTTGGCACCCATCCAGGTCAGCGGCAGGCTGCAGAGTTGCTCTCCGCCTCGGGTGGGTTCTGTTGTGAGGATCAGGTCAAACTCTCCCTTTTGAAACTGAGGGATCAGCTCGCTTGTATTGCTCGAGACCATATTGACCTGAATGCGCGGATAGGCCGAACGAAGTTGTTTCAGAACCGCCGGAATCGCCGGGTAAATGATGTCGTGCGGGACGCCGATCGAGATCTCTCCCTCATATTCCTCATCCGCCAGACGACGCACGATCTCATCGTTCAGCGCAATCATACGGCGGGCATAGCCAAGCAATTGCTCTCCGGCGGGAGTCAGAGCGATCCCCCTGCCCGAACGGTCCAGAAAGTCGATCCCCATCATCTCTTCCAGCCGCTTTAACTGCATGGAAACGGCTGATTGCGTCAGATTGAGAAACCCCGCGGCTTTGGTCACACCGCCCAAGTCAGCCACAGCGACGAAACTGCGCAGGGTCGTAATATCCAGGTTCCTCATATCATCAATCCTTGTGATGTATCACTCAACAAACATTCGTTTTCAAAATACACCACACTCCGCCATATATATCAACACATTTGATGAATACCCAAACCTACATCAGGAACAAGAAAGGATCTGACTATGACTCTTCTCGCAACTCTGTCTCGTTTCTCGGGTTTTGGCCGCATTTCCAAAACCGCGTTCACGCGCCACCTGAACCTCGCGAAACAACGCAAGGATTTGGCGCAGCTGACCCCATCCCAGCTTGAGGACATCGGCGTCACTCAGGCCGAGGCGCATCGTGAAGCTATGCGCCCGCTCTGGGACGCGCCGAGTTTCTGGTACAAATGATGCGAATTCCCGCCGATTTTGCGCGGGAAATTCTTGAAAATCAGCGCCAAGTGACCAATATTCTGCTGTGACGGCCTCTGACCCTTTGTTAGGGGCCCACTCAGATAAACTTGGAGGCTTTAATGGCTGAGTATGATGCAATCCGTGGTGTGGCCGGTGCCCGCGCTGCCGAGATTGATGCGGGTCTTCGCACCCATATGAACAAAGTGTATGGCACCATGTCGATCGGCATGTTGCTGACCTTCGCTGTGGCTTGGGCCGTGGGCACAAGCCCTGCTCTGCTGAGCGTGTTCCGCGATCCTGCAACGCTTCAGCCAAACATCCTTGGCTGGATCATTATGTTTGCCCCTCTGGGCATGGTGTTCCTGTTTGGCGCCGCGATCAACCGCCTGTCCGCCGCTGGCGCGCAGACGTTCTTTTACGTCTTTGCGTCCCTCATGGGTCTGTCTTTGGCGTGGATTTTCGTAGCCTTTACAGGGTTTTCCATCGCGCAGGTCTTCCTCGTGACATCGATCGCCTTCGCGGGTCTGTCGCTCTGGGGCTATACCACCAAGCGTGACATCTCTGGTTGGGGCTCTTTCCTGATCATGGGCGTGATCGGTATTCTGGTCGCATCCATTGTGAACATCTTCCTTGGGTCCGGCGTTATGAGCCTGGCGATCTCGGTTCTGGGCGTTCTGATCTTTGCAGGCCTGACCGCTTATGACACGCAGAACATCAAGAACACCTACCTTGCCCATGCGCATGCGATGGATGAGGAATGGCTGGGCAAAGCCGCCATCATGGGCGCGCTGAGCCTCTACCTTGATTTCATCAACATGTTCATGTTCCTGCTGCAGTTGCTGGGCAACCGCGAGTAAGCAGTTTTGGAAACAGTGATACAGAAGGGCCGGACATTGTTCCGGCCCTTACTTTTTTGTGATGGCAAAAATCCGCAACTTGGCAAATAAACTATTAACAAACTTGGCATTTATAGGCATTCTACGCCTCAGGGACGACAACAGGGACGACCAATGCAAACCAGCAAATTCGCTCTTTTCGCCGCGATGGGCACAGCCGTAGGCACCACCGCAACATTTGCGCAGGCCGAAACGACTGACGCGTGGCAGCTCTTGGAAGAGATCAAGATCAAAGAGATCGTCACCGAGACCACCTATGAGGTGCAAAAGACCTTCCCTGAGAAAATGGAAGAGCGCGGCAAGGATATCCTGATCTCTGGCTATGCTTTCCCAATGCTGCCTGGTGAGACCATCAAAGAACTGATCCTGGTGTCCGACATGGGCCTCTGCCCACTGTGCGGAAATGGCGACCACGGCGCGAACCTGCAGGTCACTCTGGCTGAGCCAATCACCAATTTTGACGAAAGCATCCGCATCACGTTGCGGGGCAATTTCAAAGCGGTGACCGACCCCGAGACCTGGCAGTCCGCGATCATGGAAGACGCGACGATCATCGTTGAAGGCTGATCCCCGCCTCTCTGCTTAATTCAAAACCTTACGCATCTCGACCGCCGGAAAATGTACATCCGGCGCAAAGGTGACGTCGATCTCATGCAGCCGCTCAAAGCCAAGGGCTGCATAAAACGGCTCAGCGGTCAGCGTGCTGTTGCAGCGCAGGGACGAGATCCCAAAGCTCTGGGCTGACAGAAAAACCTCTTCCATCAAAGCACGGCCGACACCCTGCCCCAATGCGCTGGGGTCCACGGCCACGTGACGCACATGCCCCTCACCAAAGGCCCCAAGGCCTCGGGTTGGGCTAAGATCCGTCCAACCGCCTGCCCCGACAACCTCACGCTTTGCGTTGCGCACGACGAAATAAGTGCCGGTCGCCAAAAGGTCGGGCTGCGCCTTGGTCATCATCGGCAGGGCACATTCCAACACGTCGTCGGAATAGTCCTTGGCCAAGAGCTGGCCATAGGAGCGCTGCATCATGGCCGAGATGCTGGCGGCATCAGAGGGGCATGCGGGTTCTGCGATAATTGCAGGGGGGTGATATCTGGACATTTTTCTGGGTCCTGAACGCTTGGGAATTTTTGCGCGGCCCCAAAAGAAAAAGCCGCGCTCTAGCTGCGCGGCTCTGTCATTTTAAAGAAGTCTTTGATCTTACTTGATCTTGCCTTCTTTGTACTCGACATGCTTGCGCACAACCGGGTCGTATTTACGCACGACCATCTTTTCGGTCATGGTACGGGCGTTCTTTTTGGTCACGTAGAAATGGCCTGTGCCCGCGGTCGAGTTCAGACGGATCTTGATTGTCGTCGGCTTCGCCATTTTTTTTCTCCTACTACGAGGTCCCTGATCGGCAAGGAGCCCGTGAAATCTCTATGAAGCACGCCTTTTACTGGTGTAGCGGGCCGAGTCAATGGGGTTCGGGGGAAATAGCTGCGATATTGAGATATTTTTAGAGGGTCGGGGTTCGTGTCTCTGTCGACGCGCGACCATGGCGCGGGACATTGAACGGCGTGACCACCTGAATGTCGCTGCTATAGGGGGCGTCGTGGTCGCGTGCTAGCCCATGTGCGGCGGCAAAACGTTGGAACAGGTAACGCATATCCTGCCCCAAGTCGTGATAAAGGACAAAGTCCAGCTGCCCTGCGTCCAACAGGCTGAGGTTTTCTTTGTCGAGGTCATGCGCAATGAAGAACGGCCGCCTGCGCGCGCCGCGTGAAAGTTCTGTTAGGATCGCGCGATTGCCACCGCCCATGGAATAGACACCGAGGATCTCTTCTGTGGTGGCTACATCGGCCATTTGGCCGAGCGTGTTCGAAAACAGCCCCCCTCCTCCTGAAACATCAATGATCCGCAGATCAGGGCGCAAGTCTCCTAGCGTGGCTAGGAACCCGTCATGACGTTCTGCCTCGCCAAAGAATTCATCGCGACTGCGCGTGGTCAGGACCACGCCTGTTTGCCCCACTAAAGACCGCGCCATCAAATAGGCGGCGGTCTGGCCCGCGCGCAGATTGTTCAGGCCGAGATACCCCAAACGCTGCGACGGGAGAATGTCGGTGACCAGAGTGAAGATCGGGAGGCCTCGCGTAACCAACCGGTCGATCTCTGTCTGGATCGCGGGCGCGTTTCTGGCCTTGATACAAATCCCTTGCGTGCCACGTTTTTCGATCCGGTGAAGCAGGGTCAGCAGCTCAGGCTCCGCCAAGGTCTCAAAGAAATGAAACCGAGGTCGAAACACCGCAGAGCGGGTTTCAGTGAGAACTGCCTCACAAGCTGCCCTCACCTCTGTCGTGAACCGCTGGGGCGCCTCGACGATGATATCGACAAAGAGTCGCCGTCCGCGCGCGGACAACTGCTGTTCCTGCGCCTCTAGTTCAGAGATCGCCGCCTTCACGCGCTCCTGCGTTTGCGGGCTGACATGCGCGCGCCCATTGAGGGCCCGGTCGATGGTCGCCGTGCTGAGACCAGACTGAAGTGCGATTTCTTTGATCGGGAAGCGATGGGTCATTGATGTATTATTGATGTGTTTTGTGCGGCAATCAATGCGCGCGGTTGGGTAGAGTAGGTCAAGACCACGCATTTCATGATGGAGGAAATGATATGCCCCAAGATCACATCGGATTTTACGATCCAGCCGTTTGCAGCCTGAAAGACTTCCAAGAGCTGACAACGCAGCAGACCTCGCACGCAGATGTGCCATTGGCATCAGACGTTCAGAAGAATGTCCCGATCTATGCGGCCCAATCCTTGGCCTCTGACCTTGCGCAAGAGCGCCGAAGAGTGCTCAGCGAATGGGCGTGGGTCTTGGGGCAAGGCCCCGGCGTCTTTGTCATCAAAGGCGCGCAGCCCAACCTTGCAGCAATCGATCAAGCCACCGAGACCTATTTGCAGATCATCGCCAAGGAAAAGGCAGCATCTGGATCAGGGGCGGACCATTTCGCTGCGGCGGGGAGCAATGACCGCATCTGGAACTCTCTGCAAAAGCTCTGCCTGACCGCGCCTGAGGTATTTGCGCAGTATTTTGCGTCCCCGATGATAGATGCTGCCTGTGAGGCGTGGTTGGGGCCGAACTATCAAATGACCGCGCAGGTCAATCTGGTGCATCCGGGCGGGCAAGCGCAGCAGGCACATCGGGATTATCATCTGGGGTTTCAGACGGCCGAGGTTTCGGCCACCTATCCGGCGCATGTGCATGACCTCTCGCCATTGATGACCCTACAAGGTGGCATCGCCCATTGCGATGTGCCGATTGAGAGCGGGCCGACCAAGCTTTTGCCCTACTCTCAGCTCTATCGCCCCGGCTATGCAGCCTGGCGGCGCGAGGATTTTCGGGCGGATTTTGAGGAAAGGTATATCCAGTTACCGCTCGAAAAAGGCGATGCGATCTTTTTCAACCCTGCGCTGTTTCATGCGGCGGGCGAGAACCGTTCGGCAGATATAGAGCGAATGGTGAACCTCTTGCAGATCTCGTCGGCCTTTGGGCGGGCGATGGAGACTGTAGACCGCACAGCCATGTGCCTCGCAGTGTTTGACGCGCTCAAGGCCGCACAGATGGATGAGGTGTCGCTCGATGCGGTGATTGCCTCAACAGCAGAGGGCTATTCTTTTCCGACCAATCTGGATAGTGATCCTCCGGTCGGTGGGCTTGCGCCTAGAACGCAGCAAGCCTTGCTGAAAGAGGCCGTGCTTTCTGGCTGGGATAAGACCACCTTGGCGACTGAGCTCGCCGCCATGGCCGAACGACAAAAAGCATGAACGCAGGGGGCCTATAAGCCGGATTCTGTCCAGAGGTTGCCCTCCTGGATGACCATTCATCTTGAGACCTTGTTACCAAGGCCCCTCTAGCTGCCAACCCGGACCACTGGGCCAAGACGTCCTTGCCTTGCGGCGTGCGGTCCCTATTTGGCATTGCTCCCGGTGGGGCTTGCCGTGCCATCCTTGTTACCAAGGACGCGGTGAGCTCTTACCTCGCCGTTTCACCTTTACCCAAACAAGTCGGGTAGTTTGATTTCTGTGGCGCTGTCCCTCGGGTTTCCCCGGCCGGGCGTTACCCGGCACCGTTGCCTTGTGGAGTCCGGACTTTCCTCGCATTTGCGCGGTCATCCAGCCCCCTGCGTGAAGGCGTGGTTACGATGGTTTGGGGCATGCGTCAATCGAAGGCGCGTGGGGCGCGGGTCGGATTTTGAGTATTTTTGGCAAGATGAAATCAGGTGAGCGCGCGCCTCAGGCGCTGCCAGTCAAAACGCGGACCCGGGTCGATTTTCCGCCCGGGCGCGCTGTCGGAATGACCGATGATGTTTTCAAAGGGGATATTCCAGCGGGTCATGATGGCGGGCAGCAAAGCGCAGAGGGCTTCGATTTGAGGATGGGCAAAGGGGTGGTCGCCGCGATTGTCCAACTCGATGCCAATGGAGTGGGAATTGACGTCCGTGATATCGCCCCACTGCCCTGCCCCGGCATGCCAAGCGCGCATCTCTTCCGCGACCAGCTGGTGGATCTCTCCTTGGGCTGAGATCAGATAGTGGGCTGAGACCTCGAACTGAGGGTCACAGAGCCGCTTAAGTGCTGCCGTGGCCGTGTCCATGGCCGTGTAGTGCAAGACAATAAGGCTGGGCGTTGCGCCGCCTTTGCGGGGGCCGAAGTTCGGCGAGGGGGTTTGAATGATGTCGGGCTGAGGGCCCATCAGCCGCCGAGCTTTTGGAAGGGCGTTGGGTCCCAGGCGCATGCATAGCCGTCGCCATCTGGGTCCAGGCCGCGAGGATCTCGTTCAGGGCCACCGCGCGACAGGAAATCGATCTGCGCCTGATCCGAGCTTGGATAGGCGCGGCAGTTGCGGGCAAAGCGGTTGGCGGCATTCAGGCCAATGCGACGGTAGATGCGGTTGCCCACTGGGTTTTTGCTAAGCACTGCATATTCGACGATGTTGGGCCCTGCTCCGCCATCGCGTTCTGGCAGATCTGTGGCCTCAACCTGTTGATACTGCGCCGCAATTTGTTGGCGACGCTGTGCGTCATCCTCAATTGAGCGGCGCGCGTCGACAGCAGCGAAATCGTTTTCATCCGAGATGCCAGAGTTCTCGACCCGAACGGGCGCTGGATTAGATGGGCTGGCCTCAACGAAAGCGGACTCGCCTCCGGTTGGCTGGCTAGGCACAGGCGCAGTGGCTGCGAGGACATCCAGCGTCTCGCTGCTGACGGATTCCGCGGGCGGCAAGCTCGTCGCCGTTGCGCCCAGAGGCTCGTCCGAGATGCGGGGCTTGAAGTTGCCATTGTCGAAACCGACGCCGCTATCGGGAACCGGCACGTCACACGCCGTCAGGGCCAGAGCCACTCCGAAGCCTAAGATCACCCGCATTTTAACGCCTCTTTCGCCTTATCGTTGGCGGCGTTTTACCACCATTTGTTCGGTTTTGCTACGTAACCGGCTGCGTTTTCAAGCGCATAGGCGCAATTCAGCAGATCGCCCTCTTCCCAAGGGCGGCCGATCAGTTGCAGACCCAAAGGCAAACCCTGTTTATCCAGACCCGTTGGGATCGAGATACCCGGCAGGCCTGCGAGGTTCACGGTGACGGTGAAGACGTCATTCAGATACATTTGCACCGGGTCCGCATCGGCCATCTCTCCGAGACCGAAGGCGGCGGAAGGCGTGGCTGGCGTTAGGATCGCGTCCACACCTGCTGCAAAGACATCGTCGAAGTCTTTCTTGATCAGCGCACGCACACGACGGGCGCGGTTGTAATAGGCGTCATAAAAGCCTGCCGACAGCACATAGGTGCCGATCATCACACGGCGCTGCACCTCGGGGCCAAAGCCTTCGGCGCGGGTCTTTTCATACATCTCGGTGATGCCGTCCCCTGCCTCCAGCTTGGCGCGGTGGCCGTATTTCACACCGTCATAGCGCGCGAGGTTTGAGGAGGCCTCGGCAGGCGCGATTACGTAGTAGGCTGGCAAAGCGTATTTCGTATGCGGCAGCGAGATATCCACGATCTCGGCGCCCGCGTCTTTCATCATGGCGGTGCCATCGGCCCAGAGCTTTTCGATTTCCTCTGGCATGCCGTCCATACGGTATTCCTTTGGAATGCCGATTTTTTTGCCTTTGATATCGCCGGTCAGCATGGCTTCGAAATTAGGCACGGCGAGGTCTGCCGATGTGCTGTCCTTTGGGTCATGGCCGCACATTGTTTCCAGCATGATCGCCGCATCGCGCACGTCTTTGGTCATAGGGCCCGCTTGGTCCAGAGAGGACGCGAAGGCCACGATGCCCCAGCGAGAGCAACGGCCGTAGGTCGGCTTGATGCCGGTGATGCCGGTGAAAGCTGCCGGCTGGCGGATCGAGCCGCCGGTGTCGGTGCCGGTGGCGGCGAGGCAAAGATCGGCAGAAACCGCAGACGCCGAGCCCCCAGAAGAGCCGCCCGGTGTCAGTTCGGCATCGTCATTGCCACGACGCCATGGGTTGACCGCGTTGCCATAGACCGAAGTTTCGTTCGAGCTGCCCATGGCGAATTCGTCCATGTTGAGCTTGCCCAGCATGACCGCGCCGTCGTCAAACAGGTTCTGGCTGACGGTGCTTTCGTATTCTGGTTTGAAACCCTCAAGAATGCCGCTGGCCGCCTGAGAGGGAACGCCTTTGGTGCAGAAGAGGTCTTTTATGCCGATGGGCAGGCCGCACATGGCAGGCGCATCGCCAGCAGCCAAACGCGCATCGGCGGCTTTGGCCTGCTCCATCGCGATCTCTGGCGTGTTGTGCACGAAGGCGTTCAGCGCGCTGGACCCTTCAATCGCGGTCAGGCAGGCCTCGGTCAGCTCAACCGATGTCACGTCTTTCGCGCGCAGTTTGTCGCGCGCTTCGGCCAGGGTGAGTTTGTTCAGATCAGACATTATTCAACCACCTTCGGCACGGCAAAGAAGCCTTCGCGGGAATCTGGCGCGTTCTTCAGCACCGCCTCTGGCATATCGCCCTGGGTGACTTCGTCCACGCGACGCTTCAGACGTTGCGGCGTGACAGAGGTCATCGGCTCGACGCCCTCGACATCCACCTCATTGAGCTGCTCGATAAAGCCAAGGATATTGTTGAATTCCTCAGCCAGCGCCGGCAGCGCGTCTTCTTCGACCTTGATGCGCGCCAGTTTGGCCACGCGCGCAGCGGTATCCCTGTCAATGGACATGCGAAAACTCCGATTAAACTTGCAATGCGTTTAGCCTTGCTTGGCAGGCTGTGCAAGCATGTGGCGACGGTAGACCTCGATCATCCAGCCCAGCGCGATACCGTTGAGGATATGCCACATGAAATGCGTGCCCAATGGCAGGTTTTCGCAGACAGGCATGTCGAGCGAACGGAAGGTCAGAGAGATGAGGATGATCGTCGCGCCAATGGCCAAGCCGCGAGCCGTTTCAGGCGCGCGATGGCGCAGGCCGAAGGCGTAGATCAGAATGAGTAATGGCACTGGGCCATAGCCTGCGGAGACGTTGAGTATGGGGAGCATCTCAAACAGTGGCAAGGTCACATAGGCATAGGGAAAGAACAGCAAAACTGCGCCCAAGGAGGTAAGCGTGTTCTGCCCCCAGAAGTCGCGGGTCGCGAGGAAGATATAGAGCAGAACATAGACGGCAATCGGGGCGACATCCGCGATTGCGGCCCAAGTGGTTGCATAGGTGTGAAAGAGGAAGCTGCCCACGCCGATTGCAAAGAGCACAACGCAAAGCGCCTGCGCCATAGGCAGGCCGCGCGATTTGCGCCACATATAAAGTGCCGCGATTAAAAATGCGGCGTTTGTGATGGCGTTCACGGGCTCGGACCAGAAACTCGGGTCAATGCGTTCGCAATAGCCATCCAGTTGGGCTGTCAGATCCATCTTTGCCGACTCGCTTTCTTTGATAAGGTTGCAGGAAACATAAGGAGCAAATCATGAAAGTCATCTGGCTGGGACACGGAAGTTTTCGCATCGAGATCGATGGGCAAGTCCTGCTGATCGATCCTTGGATCACCGGCAATCCGGTCTTTCCAGAAGACCGCCGTGCCGAGGCCATTGAGGGCGTGAACCACATCCTGCTGACGCATGCGCATTCTGACCATGTCGCCGACTGTCGCGACATCGCGCGCGAGATCGGCGCGACGTTGGTTGGGCAATATGACCTCATGGGCTATTGGGCCGAGCATGAAGAGCTGACCACGATTGGTTTTAACAAAGGCGGTACCGTACAGCTTGGCAATGTGGCTGTGACCATGGTGCATGCGGTGCATTCCACGAGTTTCCGTGGGCCAGATGGGCCGATTGTGCCGGGTACCGAATGTGGTTTCATGATTTCAGGTGAAGGACGCACGATCTATGTCTCGGGCGACACGGATGTGATGGCGGATATGGAGATCTTTAATGATTTGCATAGGCCCGACATTGGGATCCTCTGTGCGGGCGGGCATTTTACCATGGATATGAAACGCGCAGCCTATGCGGCCAAGAAGTTCTTTGATTTCAAGGTGGTGATCCCTTGCCACTACCGGACATTTCCGTTGCTGGAACAATCGGCGGAGGCGCTGGTGGATGCCTTACCGGGTGTGGATGTCATTGAGCCAGAGGTGATGGAGGCGATCACGCTTTAGGGGCTTTGCCCCTCTTCCCGCGATTGCAAGCAATCGCTCGAATTCACCCCAGGATACTTTAGGCAAGAGAAATCCTACCGGCGTTTGTTTACGAAGAAATCTGTGAGCAAGGTCTCGCAGGCCTCAGCAGCAATGCCATCGTAGACCTCTGGGGTGTGGTGGCTTTGGCTGTGGTCAAAGACCCGCGGGCCTTGGGCGACGCCGCCGGATTTTGGATCGGAGGCGCCGTAGTACACCCGCGCAATACGGGCGTGGCTGATGGCGCTGGCACACATAGGGCATGGCTCGAGCGTCACATAGAGATCACAGCCGGTTAGGCGTTCATTGCCCAGCTTGGCGCAGGCCTCACGGATCACCAGCATCTCGGCATGCGCCGTCGGATCATTCAGCTCACGCGTGCGGTTGCCTGCCACAGCAAGGAGAACCCCGTCAGAGGCGACGAGCACCGCGCCTACAGGCACTTCGCCGCGTGCACCGGCGTCTCGGGCCGCCTCAAGGGCCTTATCCATGTGGCTTTTAAACTGCATACCCCCTCAGATGCCCGCGCATTCCCCCTTTCGCAAGCGTCAATTGGCGGTTAAAGCCCCTGCATGACCAAGAAACAGCCCCCCAAGCCCAAAGCCGCCACTAAAGGCAAGAGCAAAGACACCTCTAAAGGTGACCGCATTGCTAAGGTTCTCGCCCGCGCAGGGGTCGCCTCGCGCCGTGAAGCCGAACGTATGATCGAGGCGGGTCGTGTTGCGGTCGATGGCAAGGTGCTGACGTCCCCAGCCCTCAACATCATGGGGCATGAGAAGATCACCGTGGATGATGCGCCGATTGCGGACGCCGAGCCAGAGCGCATCTGGCTGTATCACAAGCCGCTGGGATTGGTCACGACCCACAAAGACGAGCAAGGCCGCAAGACGATCTTTGATGAGCTGCCCGAGGACCTGCCACGAGTGATGACCGTCGGGCGTTTGGATTTGAACTCTGAAGGTCTGTTGTTGCTGACCAATGACGGCGCGGTCAAACGCAAGCTGGAGCTGCCCTCAACAGGTTGGATCCGCAAATACCGTGTGCGGGTGAATGGGCGGCCGACTGAGGATACCTTTGCGCCGCTGCGTCGTGGTATTGAGGTTGATGGCGAGAAATTTGCGCCGATGGTGATTTCTCTGGACCGCCAGCAAGGGGCGAATGCCTGGGTGACTGTGTCTCTGAAGGAAGGCAAGAACCGCGAGATCCGGCGTGCGATGGGCGCGGTTGGCTTGACGGTGAACCGGCTGATCCGCGTGTCTTATGGGCCGTTCCAACTGGGTGATCTGAAACCCGGCGAGGTCGATGAGATCCGTCGCCGCGCGGTACGGGCGCATCTCGGCCTAGAGGACGTCACTCCCATAGAGGACCGCAAGAAACCCTCGCGAAATCGCAAGACCTCTGGAAAGCCAGCTGGCAAACCGGGCGGCAAGCCTTTCGCAGCCAGCGGCAAGCCCGGCAAAAAACCTATGGGAGAGCCCGGCAAGCGCCCCTCGCCCAGTCGGAGCGGCAAGCCACAGGCGCGCGGGCCGCGTAAGTCACGCTAACCTGACCAAAGCTTCGGCAAACCTCAGCTTTGATGCGCTTTCACCAGAGTTCCCCCTAGCAAGAACGCCCTTTAGCCCCTAGATTCCTGTCAAAGGTCTTTGGGGGTAAATTGTTAATGTCAGCAAACGGATTGCAGCGCCTGTCCTTTGTGCTGCTTGTCATATTGATCCTTTACGTCTCTTTCACAGGAGGTGCGTGATGGCTCAGCGATATGGTGGTAAATTCAGCCCTGACAGTGCGAGCGACACTGCGGCGGCGTCGACACCCAAGGGCGGCTTTCAAAACGCAAAACGCAGCAAGGTCGGATTTCGCGTCAACCTTCTGTTCCTCGCGCCTCTGCCCTTGATCTGGAAGGCCTTCACCTCTGAGCCAATTGTCATGGCGCAATATCTGGCAGCCCTTGGTGTGCTGCTCTTGGCTGGCTGGCTGACCCGCGAAGGTCTGATTGCTGAAGAGGCCTATGAGGCGCGCAAAGTCGCACGGCGTCCGGCTATGCCACGCAAGCTGGCGGGATCTGTTCTGACGGGCGTGGGACTTGGTCTGGTTGGCATTGCCGGCCATGGTCTGATCGATGCGGTGATCTTTGCGGTTCTGGGCGCGGTTTTGCACAGCTTTGCCTTTGGCATTGATCCTATGCGCGACAAAGGGATGGATGGCATCGACACTTTCCAGACAGACCGTGTCGCGCGGGCTGTGGACGAGGCGGAAAAGCACCTTGAGGCTATGAAAGAGTCCATTCTGCGCGCCGGAGATCGTGCCTTGGAACGCAGAGTTGCGCAGTTTGGCACCACAGCGCGGGATCTCTTTCGCACCATCGAAGATGACCCACTCGATCTGAGTTCGGCGCGCAAATATCTGTCGGTCTATTTGAAAGGCGCGCGTGACGCGACCGCGAAGTTTTCCGATATCTACGCGCGGAACAGAGACGCTCAGGCGCGTTCGGACTATGAGGCGCTGCTGGATGATCTGGAGCAAAACTTCGCCTCCCGCACTCAGAAGCTCCTATTGAATGACCATTCTGACCTAACGGTCGAAATCGATGTGTTGCGCGAAAGGTTGCAACGCGAAGACATCCGCGACGATGCGTAACACACTGTAAACGAGGGAATTTTAATGTCTGACACTGTTCGTCAAAAAGCCGAGGCCGCGCTGGCCGAAGTCGAAGCCATCAACGCTGTAATCCTGCCGGAACCCGTAGGGTCGACCGAGATTGTGCCGTTGGAACAGGCCGATAAAGCGACCTCTGCAGAGATCACAAAGCGTATCGCGGAACTTGATATGAGCGACACGAATTCCATCGTCTCTTTCGGCTCTGCTGCGCAAGCGGAGTTGCAAACCATCAGCCAATCCATGCTGGACGGCGTGCGCAACAAGGACGTTGGTCCTGCGGGCGACAGCCTACGCGATATCGTGACGACGATCCGAGGGTTCTCTGTCAGCGAACTCGACACGCGCCGCAAGACCAGTTTCTGGGAGAAACTGTTGGGCCGCGCCGCGCCATTTGCGAAATTCACCGCCCGATTTGAAGAGGTGCAGGGCCAGATCGACCGGATCACCGACAACCTCTTGGATCACGAGCACACGCTGATGAAGGACATTAAGTCCCTCGATCTGCTCTATGAAAAGACGCTCAACTTCTATGACGAGCTGGCGCTCTATATTGCGGCGGGCGAAGCCAAGATCGCGGATCTGGATGCCAATGATATTCCAGCAAAAGAGGCCGCGGTCGAGGCCGCTGAGGAAAAAGACAAGGTCATGGTGGCGCAGGAATTGCGCGACCTGCGCGCCGCGCGCGATGATCTGGAACGCCGGGTGCACGATCTGAAACTGACCCGTCAGGTGACGATGCAATCCCTGCCCTCGATCCGTCTGGTGCAGGAAAACGACAAATCCTTGGTCACCAAGATCAACTCGACTTTGGTCAACACCGTGCCGCTTTGGGAAACCCAACTGGCGCAGGCGGTGACCATTCAGCGTTCTGCCGAAGCAGCCGCTGCGGTGCGTGATGCGAATGATCTGACCAACGAGCTTCTGACTGCCAACGCCGCGAACCTGCGCGAGAGCAACAAGATGATCCGCGAGGAAATGGAGCGTGGCGTCTTTGACATCGAGGCGGTGAAACAGGCGAATGCGGACCTGATCGGCACGATTGAGGAAAGCCTGCAGATCGCGGACGAAGGCAAAGCCAAACGTGCCGAAGCCGAAGAAGAGCTGAAAAAGATGGAATCCGAACTGCGCGAGACGCTCGCGGCGGCCAAGGCCAAAAAGACTGGCCTGGGCGATACGGTCGGGACCTCTGCTGGCTAATTGGTGCGTGTTTTCAAACGCATAACGGCTTTTGCCCTCATGACAGGCCTCGCGGCCTGTCAGCTCGTTCCGGTTGCCCAGCCGGTGCCACAATCCGCGTCTGCACCTCAGGGCCCGAAGCAAAGCCTCAAGAGCGCCGACATGGCACGCTACTACCAGCGTGTGGAAAGTGACCTCTTGGTACGCGGCCTATTGCGGGTCGATGGTGGCGGGCCGGACACGCCCTACACGTCGGCCATGCTTGCCCGAAACTTCGAGAAAGTGACGTTTTACGACGAACACACCATCGGAACACGCGTCCAGCGTGGCACGGGTCAGGAACGGCTGCTGAGCCGCTGGGATCAGCCTGTGCGCATCAACGTCGAATATGGCCCGAGCGTCTCTGACGAGGTCCGCGCGCAGGACACAGCGATGATCCGCGAATACGCAGGCCGCCTGTCCCGTATCACGGGCCATCCGATTTCTGCAGGCCGCCTGCGCCCGAATTTCCATATTCTCGTGATTGGCGAAGACGACAAAAGCGCCATGACGGCGCGCGTCCGCGCCCTGCTGCCCAGCCTGAGTGCTTCGGCGCTGGCCCAGATCATCTCGCCACCGCGCGCCACCCATTGTCTGGTGGTCGTCAGCCACGCCGAAGGCCCCGCCCCGCGCATCCTTTCCGCCGTTGCCGTTGTGCGCGCAGAGCACCCTGATTTGCTGCGCCGCGCCTGCTACCACGAGGAAATCGCGCAAGGCCTCGGCATCGTAAACGACAGCCCCTTCGCGCGGCCGTCCATTTTCAACGATGACGACGAATTCGCCCTGCTCACCAGCCATGACGAAGCGCTCCTGGCTATGCTATATGACCCTCGGTTGCGCATCGGTATGAGCGCAGCCGAGGCCCGCCCAACTGTTCAAACCCTCGCCCGCGAAAGAATGGGCGACGGTGCCGAAACCTAAAGGAGATCCCATGGGTATTTTTGATTTTCTGTCCGGAGAGTTTATCGACGTCATCCATTGGGTCGATGACACGCGCGACACGATGGTCTGGCGGTTTGAACGCGAGGGCCATGAGATCAAATATGGCGCCAAGCTGACGGTCCGCGAAGGCCAGGCCGCGGTCTTTGTTCATGAGGGTCAGCTGGCGGATGTGTTTACGCCCGGTCTCTACATGCTTGAGACCAACAACATGCCAATCATGACGACGTTGCAGCATTGGGATCACGGCTTCAAAAGCCCATTCAAATCCGAGATCTATTTCGTCAACACGACGCGCTTTAATGACCTGAAATGGGGCACGAAAAACCCGATCATGGCGCGGGATCCAGAGTTTGGGCCGGTGCGTCTGCGGTCTTACGGCACCTATTCGATCCGTGTGACCGACCCGGCGCGTTTCCTGACCGAGATCGTTGGGACCGATGGTGAATTCACCATGGATGAGATCTCTTTTCAGATCCGTAATATCATCGTGCAGGAGTTTTCTAAGGTTATCGCGGGCTCTGGTATTCCGGTGCTGGATATGGCCGCGAATACCGGGGAATTCGGCAAGGTCGTTGCAGAGGCGATTGATCCTGTGGTCGCGCAATATGGGCTATCCATTCCTGAACTTTATATTGAAAACATAAGCTTACCGCCTGCTGTTGAAGCGGCTCTCGATGACCGCACCTCGCGCGGCATCGCGGGCAACCTCAATGACCACATGAAATGGAAAGCCGCCGAAGCCCTGGGCCAAGGCGGCATGGCTGGTGGTGCTATGGAAGCCGGCATGGGCGCAGCGCTTGGCATGCAGATGGGCGCGATGGCGACCGGTGCCACGAATTCCGGACCCTGGGGCGCGGCGGGTCAGGCGACGGCGCCTGCAACGGCGGCACCGGCCCCGCCGCCTCCGCCCGTGGAGCATGTGTGGCACATTGCGGAAAATGGACAGACTTCCGGGCCGTTCTCCAAAGCGCGTCTGGGACGCATGGCCGAAGAAGGCGGGCTGACCCGCGAGACCTATGTCTGGACGGCTGGTCAGGATGGCTGGAAAAAGGCCGAAGACGTGGCCGAGCTGGCGCAGCTCTTCACCATCATGCCACCACCACCTCCGCCGGGCGCATAAATGCAGGACGCCCCTCCTCCACCGCCAACTGTTCCCGCCGAGCCGAGCAGCCAGCACCGTTTTCCTTGCGACAATTGCGGGGCGGATTTTCGGTTTGATCCGGCCGCCTCGAAACTGGTCTGTGACCATTGCGGCAACGAAAGCCAGATCGACGAGGTCGGCCCCTGGAAAGGCTCGATCAAGGAACTGGATTTCCGCCGCGCGATTGAAAACCAGCTGCCCGCGCAAGAGATCGAAGAAACGCGGGTCTCCAAATGCCCGAACTGCGCAGCACAGGTGGAATTTGACTCGATCACCCATTCCAAAGAATGCCCGTTCTGCGCCACGCCCGTGGTCACCGACACCGGCATGCACCGCCACATCAAACCCCGTGGCGTGCTGCCGTTCCACCTGAACGAGCGTTCCGCACATAAGGCCATGGAAGACTGGCTAGGCAAATTGTGGTTTGCGCCCAATGGCTTGCAGGAATACGCCCGCAAGGGCCGCAAGATGGACGGCATCTATGTGCCCTATTGGACTTTTGATGCGGACACGAAATCCAGCTATCGCGGCGAGCGCGGCACCGAGTATCGCGTCAACCGCACCGTGACGCGCAACGGCAAGACCGAGACCATCAGCGAGGTCAAAGTCCGCTGGCGCGCGGTCTCGGGCCGCGTGGCGCGGTTCTTTGACGATGTGCTGGTGCTGGCGTCCAAAAGCCTGCCCAAGAAATACACCGACGCGCTCGCGCCTTGGGATTTGGCAGCGCTTGAGCCTTATCGACCGGAATTCCTCGCCGGCTTCCGTGCCGAGGCCTATGCGGTGGAGCTGGATGAGGGCTTTGTCGAAGCCCGCGCCCATATGGACCGCGTCATCCTACGCGATGTGAAATTCGACATTGGAGGGGATCGCCAACGTGTGCATGACGTGGACACCACGATCTCGGATGTGACCTTCAAACATATCCTGCTGCCGGTCTGGATGGCCGCCTATAAATACCGTGGCGAGACCTATCGTTTTGTCGTGAACGGCCGCACTGGACGGGTTCAGGGCGAGCGGCCTTGGTCCGCCTGGAAGATCGGCTTTGCGGTTGTTTTGGGGCTGATCGTGGCAGGTGTAATAGGCTATTTTGTAGCTCAAAATCAATAAGGTAGTTATATGCGAGCTTTGATCCAGCGGGTCTCGGAGGCCTCTGTTCGTGTGGACGGTGACGTTGTTGGCGAGATTGGCCAAGGCCTCTTGGTGCTGATCTGCGCGATGCGTGGGGATAGCGAGGCTGAGGCCGTGAAGCTGGCCGGAAAAATCAGCAAACTGCGGATTTTTCAGGATGCGGCGGGCAAAATGAACAAGTCGGTTCTGGATATTGGAGGATCGGCTTTGGTTGTCAGCCAGTTCACCCTCGCAGCGGACACTAAAAGCGGTAACCGGCCCGGGTTTTCAACCGCTTGCGGGCCGGAGGAAGGCAACAAGTTCTATGAGTTCTTTGCCGATCAACTGGCCGCAACAGGCGTGCCTATCGCCAAAGGGCGCTTTGGGGCGGATATGAAGGTCTCGCTGTTGAACGATGGACCCGTGACCATCTGGATGGACACAGATCAATGGTCGTAGGGTGGGGTTTTACTCCACCGCAGCACTACACCGACAAGGTCGCATCTACGGCCTTTTTCCAGCCCGCATATTTCGCATCACGGGTGTCACGGTCCATCGCGGGCTCAAACTGCCGATCCCGCGCCCAGGACTTCGCGAAATCTTCCATCGACGGATAGACCCCTGCCCGCATGCCCGCGAGCCAGGCAGCGCCGGTCGCGGTGCTCTCGAGCACCTCTGGGCGGTCTACAGGTGCGCCGATGATGTCCGAGAGAAACTGCATCGTCCAATCGCTCGCCGTCATGCCGCCGTCCACGCGCAACACGCCGGATTGCGCGCGTTCGCCCATATCGCCTTTCATTGCCTCCATCAGATCACGGGTCTGGTAGCCAACGCTTTCCAACGCCGCGCGTGCGAATTCCGCAGGGCCAGAGCCGCGTGTCAGCCCAAAGACCGCACCGCGGCAATCCGGCGCCCAGTATGGCGCGCCGAGACCTACAAAAGCAGGCACAAGCACCAAATCCTGCGCCGGATCGGCCTGTTCCGCCAAAGCCTGCGTTTCTGAGGCATTCTCGATGATCCCCAGCCCATCGCGCAGCCATTGCACCACAGCGCCCGCGATAAAGATCGCGCCTTCCAGAGCATAGGTCGTCTTACCATCCAATTGATAAGCGATTGTCGTTAACAAACGGTTGTGAGATTTCACCGACATGCCGCCGGTGTTCATCAGCGCAAAACATCCCGTGCCATAGGTGGATTTCATCATGCCCGGCTCAAAACAAGCCTGCCCGATGGTGGCGGCCTGCTGATCGCCCGCGACACCAAGAATTGGGATCTCTGCGCCCAGAATGCCCGCATCGGTCACGCCGAAATCAGCGGCGCAATCTAGCACTTCGGGCAGCATTTCCATAGGAATATCAAGCAGATCACAGATGCGGCTGCTCCACTTCCCCTTATGGATGTCATAGAGCATCGTGCGCGCGGCATTGGTCGCGTCCGTCACATGGCGCGCGCCGCCGGTGAGGTTCCAGATGACCCAAGTGTCCACGGTGCCAAAGGCCAGCTCCCCTGCCCGCGCTCGGTCTCGCAGGGTGTCGTCTTGGTCCAAAATCCACTTGATCTTGGTGGACGAGAAATAGGGATCAAGCAATAGCCCGGTGACATCAGTCACCAGCTCTTCATGCCCCGCCTCTTTCAAAGCGCGGCAAGTGTCGGCCGTCCGCCGGTCCTGCCAAACAATCGCTTTGTGCACGGGCTTGCCCGTTGCGCGGTCCCAGACCAACGTCGTTTCGCGCTGGTTGGTGATGCCAATCGCAGTGACGTCAGTTGCGGCCAGCCCAGCCTTTTCCAACACAGCTTTGCAGGTCGACAACGTCGTGTCCCACAGATCCTCTGGCGCGTGCTCCACCCAGCCAGAGGCCGGAAAATGTTGTTTAAACTCTTCCTGCGCCACCGCAGTGATCTTCATATCCGCGTCAAAGATGATCGCCCGTGTAGAGGTGGTGCCTTGGTCGATTGCGAGGATATGGGTCATGAGTTTCACCTATTGGAACAAGTACATACGCACGTGAGATTTCGCTGATCCAAAACCGTTAGCGCGAACAAATTCAAAAGAAAAGGGCGAAGGCCGCACCGACCTTCGCCCTTGTCGCAAATTATTTGCGAGGCGCTAAGCCGCCCACTCCCACGGGCGTGTGAAGGCCCCAAGGATGCGGGTCATGTCTTCTTCAGTCGCGTCATTGCGCTGAATTTGCGCCACAAGACCGCGTTTCTTGTCGTCAGAGACGCTCACCACGCGCGCCGGAGAGCCCGCCGCCTCAAGCGCTTCATTATAGATGCGCTCGATCGCCATTTTCCGCAGATCAGGCTTAAAGACCTTGCCGACCGCAGTCTTTGGAACCTCGGGCAGGATCTCGACGTATTTCGGCATTGCCGCTTTTTCCATGACGGTGGATTTGCAGTGCTCCATCAGCTCGTCAACACTCGCAGACGCGCCTTCAACCAGCTCGACGTAGACGCAGGGGATCTCACCTGCATAGGCGTCAGGCTGACCAATGGCGCCGGTCACGGCGACAGCAGGGTGCTGCACAAGAGCCTCTTCGATCTCGGCTGGGTCAATGTTGTGACCGCCGCGGATGATCAGGTCTTTGGCGCGGCCCGTGATCCAGACATAGCCGTCCTCATCAATACGACCCAAGTCGCCCGTGCGCAGGTAGTCGCCATGATATAGATCTGCGTTTTTCTCGGCCTCAGTATAGGTGTTGCCCACATAGACACCGGGGCTCGAGACACAGATCTCGCCGATCTCATTGGTCGGCACATCCACCGGTTTGCCGTCAGCGTCAGTGTTGTAAATCTTGACGTCCACATAGGGCAGCGGCACGCCGACAGAGCCGACTTTCTTCTCACCACCCGGAGGGTTACAGGACACAAGCGTGGTTGCTTCGGTCAGGCCATAGCCTTCGACGATGGCCACATCAGAGACGCTCTCAAAACGCTTGAACAGCTCCATCGGCATTGGGGCCGAGCCTGAGAAGGCGGTTTTCACTGAGGAGATATCCGCATTCACTTCGCGCTGCATCAGGGCGGCAACCGCCGTGGGAACAGTAATGATAAAAGAGATCTTCCAGCGTTCGATCAGCTTCCAGAAATTGTCGAATACCCCGTCGCCGCGATAGCCCGCAGGCGTTGGGAAGACCACATGAGAGCCTGCCTGAATGGCGGCCATCATGATAACGTGAACAGCAAAAACGTGGAACAGCGGCAGAGGACACATGATGTTGTCCTCATTGGTGAACAATAAATGATTGCCGATCCAGCCGTTGTAGATCATGCCGCTATACTGGTGTTGCGCCACCTTAGGCGTTCCCGTGGTACCACCGGTGTGGAAATAAGCGCCAACGCGGTCGCCGGTACTGTCCGCGAAATCCAGCGTTTTATTGTGCTTGTTCATCTCGGTGACGAAATCCAGCACCTTGGCCTTGTGGGTCACCGGGTTCTTTGGACGGATCAGCGGCACGATCCAGCTTTTGGGCGGCGTCAGATAGCGCAGCATGTCGATTTCCAGAACCGTGTGCACGTCTGGCGCCATGGCAATCGCCTCGGCCACTTTCTGAGGCACGTCGGTCTTGGGGAAGGCCTTGATGGTGACAACGACCTTACAGCCGGTCTCACGCAGGATGCCCGCGATCTGTTCCGGATCCAGGAGCGGGTTAATCGGGTTCGCGATACCCGCGATCATACCCCCAAAGAGCGTATAGAGCGTCTCGTTGGTGTTCGGCGTAATATACGCCACCGCATCGTTTTCCCCGACGCCCAGGCTACGGAACAGGTTCGCCGCCTGTACGGATTTGTCATAGAACTCGGACCAGGTGATGGTCTCGGCCTTGTCTTTGGGGCCAGAGGTGATCTGATAGCTGACCGCGCGACGACTGCCGTGGGTCTCTTTGGACCGCAGCAGCATCTCGTGGATGGTGGTGGGCAGATTGCGATCCGCAAGCGGCGTTGCGTTGATCTGCTGGATGTCACCAATATTGTCGAAACTCATATATTCCTCCCCTAGCGCCCTATTCTTAGACGTTTGCGCGCCTTGGACTTTCACCATATGCGACTTTTGCGGATCAAGGTTACCTTTGGGTCAACCTTGGCCGATCTGACAAAAGACGCTGCGTCGGTTTGTCCGACGCCCCTCTTTTCACAGGGTTACAGAGATTTAGGCACCGCGCAACAAATCTAAAGAACCGCGCGGTGCGAAAGTTCAAAAATTCGCGATTAAGCGGCGTCTTCGGCTGTAAATTGCAAACGCGCCAGTTTCGCGTAAAGCCCGCCTTGGGCGACCAATTCCGCATGCGTGCCTTGCGCGACGATCTGACCGGCCTCCATCACGATGATGCGGTCGGCTTTCTTAACGGTCGCCAGACGGTGGGCCACAATTAGGGTCGTGCGGTCCTTAGACAGGCCATCGACGGCCTGCTGCACCAGACGTTCGCTTTCCGCATCCAGCGCCGAGGTGGCTTCGTCCAACAACAGGATCGGTGCGTCGCGAAGGATGGCGCGGGCGATAGCAATGCGTTGCTTTTGACCACCAGACAACATCACACCGCGCTCGCCGACATAGCTGTCAAAGCCTTCGGGCAAGGCCGAGATAAAGTCATAGGCCGCGGCGGCTTTGGCGGCGGCGTCAACTTCGGCGTCTGTGGCCTCAGGGCGGCCAAAACGAATGTTTTCACGCGCCGTGGTTGCAAAGATCACCGGATCCTGCGGCACCAGCGCGATTTCCGAGCGGAAATCGGAGCGCTCCATATCGGTCAGCGCCACATCGTCAATGCGGATCTCGCCCGCCAGAGGATCATAGAAGCGCTGCAGCATCTGAATGATCGTGGTCTTGCCCGCGCCTGAGGGGCCGACAAAGGCCACGGTTTCTCCGGGCTGAATGGACAGCGTCACGTCCTTGAGCGCCGGGATATCGGGCCGCGCGGGGTAGTTGAAGCTGACCGCGTCAAAGTCGATCTGACCACGCGCGGGTTTGGGCAGGGCTTTGGCCGCTTGGGGATCTTTCACGCGGTCTTCGACCTGCAAGAGTTCAACCAGACGCTCGGTCGCGCCCGCTGCGCGCTGCAACTCTCCCCAGATTTCGGACAACGCCGCGACAGAGCCCGCGACCATCACCGCATAGATCACGAATTGGATCAAAGCACCTGCGCTCATGACATCTGTGCGCACGTCATTGGCGCCAATCCACAGGACGCCGACCACGCCGGAGAAGATCAGGAAAATCACGATCATCGTCATGACCGCGCGGGTGGTAATCCGTTTGTAGGCTGCCACAAGGGACTGGTCCGTCACATCCGAGAAGCTCTTGCGAGACTGCGCCTCATGGGTAAAGGCCTGCACGGTTTGGACAGCCAGCAAAGCCTCAGAGGCGTTGCCAGAGCTTTCGGCGATCTTGTCCTGGTTCTCGCGGCTGATCACGCGCAGGCGACGGCCCAATACCACAATCGGCACGATGACCAGAGGGACGATCAGCAAAACGAGGCCTGTCAGCTTGGCCGAGGTCCAAAGCATCAGGGCCAAACCGCCTGCGAAAATCAGAACATTGCGCAACGCCACGGAAATCGAGCTGCCGATGACCGAGAGGATCAGTGTGGTGTCAGTGGTGATCCGAGACAGGACTTCGCCGGTCATGATGCGCTCATAGAACGCGGGACTCATGCCGATCACGCGATCAAACACCGCTTTGCGGATGTCGGCCACAACGCTTTCGCCGAGTTTCGTCACGAGCATATAGCGCAGCGCCGTGCCCACGGCGAGCAAGCCTGCGACGCCAATAGCGGCAAGGAAATAGCCGTTCAAAAGTTCCGCATTGGCTGTGTTGAAATTGTCCACCACGCGGCGCACGGCAATTGGCAGCACCAGCGACACGCTGGCTGTCAGAACCAGCGCGACACCCGCAAAGAACACGAGCCACTTATAAGGGGCCAGAAATGGCGCAAGTTCGCGCAAAGCGCCGATGCGCTTGGATTTCTCGCGCTCTTCGTCGCTGGCATAGGGGGTGGGTTGGCGCGCCATAGAGTCCTCGCTTGCTGGTGCAAGCGTAAGTGGTCACAAAGCGGACGCGGGTCAAGAGGCAAAGGGCCTGCGCGCCAATTGGAAGCAGTTTAGTTGATCCAGCCCTGCTCGAGTGCATAGTCAAATACCTTGGAGCGATCAGACAGCCCCAGTTTCTGCACCGCGCGCGCCTTATAGGTTTCGACCGTCTTGGCACTGATATCCAGATCCATCGCGATTTGCTTGCTCGCAAGCCCCTTGGCTGTGCGCACCAGCACTTCTTTCTCGCGCAGGCTCAGCACGTCGTCGGGCAATTTATTCTGAGCGGGCCACAAAAGTTCCGCGAACCTTGGGTCAAAATAAACGCCGCCCCCAAGCACCGCTGCAATCGCTGCCTCTAGCTGGATGAGGGTCGAGTATTTTGACATGCAACCGTGAAACCCTGCGGCCAAAGCCTCTTGGATCGCAGGGCGCGAGACGGTGAAACTATAGGACAGCAACCGAGGTTTCCCGGAACCATTCAGAAGCGTTGTGCAAAACTGCTCCAGATCCTCTTCCAGATCGCAGGGGTCCAGAATAACCAGATCGACCTCTGCCTCACGAATGCGGGCGATTGGGTTGTCCGAAGCCGACCCCATGCACATACGTTCGCCTGGCACCGAAAGCTGTGCGGCGAGAGCCTCTGCCAAAGACGGATTCCGATCTATGATTAAAACCGTTTGCACAAATAACTTCCTAAAACTGCTCTTTTTATTTTTCCCAAAACTCTCAGGAAATTCTTTATGGTCGGTTAATGACCCCAGAGTTTGGTCTGATTTCCTCCGAGTTTTGAATTGCCTAGCGGGCGCAAATCACGCGCAAGCTCTCGTGCAGGTCCCGAGGCCTCTAGTGTAAAGTATGCCTCGATCCATGCGAGTTCATGCTGCGCGAGCGTTTCCGTTCCATTAAAGTAACTCTGAATAACGCCGGTGCGAGCCGCGGTTTTTGCGCCACTCTCTATGTCCGAAAGCGCGTATTCCGCCGCGCGCCGTAGCGCCGCCTCGCACGGCACTGGCACCTGCGCCTGTTTTTGAAACGCCGCCAAGACAACAAGCGGCGCAACCGCATGCAGTTGATAATGTAAACTAAATTGCCCGCGACGCATCTCGATTGGCAGGCTGCCATCCGCGTTGGCAGCGCAAATGACTTGCGCTTGCCCGGCCCTGGGCCACTCCATCAAAATCGTTGATCCCTGTAGCTCTCCGATCACCCAAACCGCTAGGCTGGCCCAAGCCCGCAAGTTGCCTTTACGGGCCAAAGGTGGGGCTTCGGCCTCCCAGAATGACACCTGCGCCCGAGCGCGTCGCGAAAGCCATTGCGTGGCATCTCTCAAGTCAGCCTCCGTCGCGCCAGCCGCCTTCAAGCGCCGCGCAAGGATGGCAAAACCGGCAAGGCGCGCCCCGATTGTCAAACGGGCCTGTAGTGTTTGAAGCTCTGCAAACCCATCCTGCTGCGCCCAATGCTGCAAGTGCGATATCAAACACCCCTGTGCATCTGGATCTGGCAAATCATCCGCAACACGCGCCAAAGCCCGCAGAGCATCATCTATAGGTGCCACCGCAGCTTTCATCTGCGCATGTTGCGATTTTGATATCTGAGACTTCGTCGGATCTCCTGCCACGTAGGGGCTTGGATAGCTGAGAGTGCTGGGCACATCCGTAAAGTCCGGACATGCAACCAAGGGATCCGCGACCCCGAGAAACAGAACCCAAAGGAAGCGCATCACAATGACTCGGTTAGCTCTGCGATTTTGCTCTGGAGTATCCCAGCTTCGATAGGGTCATAGAGCGGCGTCTCGGGGTTTTGCAAAAGCGCGAGCAGGCGTTTTCCCGCTGTCAGCTCTCCACCTTGAAAGGCCGCAGAAAATAATTGTACGGCGGACTGTGCCTCTTGCATCCCCAACCACTTCAGCCGAGCTTCGCCGAGATGCATCAATGCCCAGGGTTTGTCGCCGTGCAGATGTTCTGCGATCTCAAGGAACTGAGCAAGTCGTTCAAAGGCCCCGACACGACCTGACACGCGCGCGACGGCCATTGCAGACTTGAAGTCACAGGGCATTTTGCCGATCGCAAGGTCCAGAACCCTAAGCGGCCTATCCGCGTTGGGCGTCGCCAATAGCAGGGCATCAAAGTCGCCTTTTCGCAAAAGGTCGTTCAAATGCGGCGGCAAGATCTTGTGAACACCCTCGCCGCGCACAGAGGCCAGCATTCTCAGAGCAGCGCCAGATCCCTGTGAGGTTTCCTGGATCAAACGAGCCTCAAGCGCGGGGCCTTCCATGATTATCGCATTTGAGAAGGCCATCATCGCGGCTGTGCCATCCCTGTCGTGGATTTGGGTGAGCAACCGCTTGGCATCCTCTCGCCATTGCGCCGAGGCAAGACGATCCGCTTCAACAGCGGCCTGCTGCTCCAAAAGCTGTCCGAAACCCTGCGTATACAGATCCCAGAACGCGACAGATGCGATGTCGTTTTGGGCTTTCACATGCGGGAACCAAAGCTCTAGGGCAGAGTGCCGACGATAAAGCGCTTGCGATTGGAGGGCCGCGATCAAATCACCCTCGCTTTGAGGCAAAGGCGGATCTGCGGCCTCATATTGCGCGCGCCAATACAAGGCCTCATCCACATGTGGGCTGTCTGCTGATTTACACATATAAGCGTCAAACAGCTTTTTGGCCTCGCCCGTACTGCCGTGAACAGCAACGGCCTCTGCAAGCAAATCCACCGCTTGCCCAAACCCGTCAGCTATCGAGCGATCTGACAGCAACAATTCGGCAAGACGTGTCATGGCTTCGCGATCTCCGAGATCCGCAGCTTTTCGATAGAGACCAATGATTTTAGCATCCGGGCTTTTCTCTGCTTTCAGACGCGCGTTGGCCAATCTGGTAAAGACCCAGGCGGGCGGATCCTCTGTTTCGCTTAGGCGTTCTAAGGCGGAGTGCCAGTGCGGACCGGAATTGGGAAAAGACTCATTGTGATCTTCAAGAAACAAGGCCAGTCGCACCAAACCCGCGCGATATCCTTGATCCGCCGCTCGGGTAAAAAGCTCTTTCGCGCGCTCCAGATCCTGCGCCACCAATGCGCCGCGCTCATAAACTCGCCCTAAAGCCACTTGCGCGAATGGCAAACCCGCCTCGGCCGCCTGTGTAAGGTATCTTATGCGCACCTGCGTGTCGGGAAGGACCTCTTCGGCCAGGCGCTGCAATTCATAGACCTTCCAAGCCGCATTGGCATCTCCGAGATCGGCCGCAAAGCGCAGCCAGGCCTGTCCCAATTCAGCATTCTGCTGCACAAGGTCGCCAGTGAGATAGGCCCGCGCGATACGACTGCTGCGATCGCAGACGCCAGAATTCAGAGGTGTGATCAAGGTTTTAAAGGCCGTCAGGACACTGTCTTTGGCCGGCATGTCCCACTGAACTGGCGCGGTCCCTTTGCTGTGGCGGCTGGCGAGCGTCAGTAGTGCATCAGGATGTCCCAAGCGCGCTGCTGTCACCAGATACTGATCCGCCAAAACCGGGTCGGTTTTCACCCCTAGCCCATCGCCATAGTAGCGTGCCAAAGCCCGAGACACCTGCGCCGAGGTTCCATTGCTGAGCGCTGCGAGCTCTGGCACCAATTGCCGCGCACGAATGTCCTGATCCGCACCTGCTGCGCGCAAAACCTCGATCTCGGCCAACAAAGCGCGTTTTCCCACAAACTTCGGATCGCGTTTGGCCAGTTCAGCGATGATCCTCAGAATGAGCGCCACATGCTCCGCTGCGTTTTCTTTACGCAAAGTTGCTATGTCGCGCGATGCCGTTGCTGAAGATAGGCCTTCTGGCCATCCCTGCACCGCCCACGTGTCCATGATCTGATCAAGTCTGCGCCCGTTAGCACATTGGTCTTGCTTGGGCACATACGGCGGAGGGAAAGACAGATCTATGGGCTGGGCCGAGCCGAACTCTGGCAAGCCGCAGATCAAGACCAGAAGAAATGCCCTAGCGTTCATAGCGGTTCGGCAGAGCTTGTGCAGTGTAGTCTCCGCCCGATCCTGTCAGCAAAAACGTGACGCCCGATTTACGGGCTAGGTCGACACCCGACAAGACGGCCAGCGTTCGATCGCTCGCGCGGAACTCGAAGTCCAGCGTCAATGGCGCGCGTACCGCACGGGTCGCGAATTTTTCGGGTGCAACATCTGTGAACACTTCGGTCTTGGCCTGCGGAACAAAGAGCGCCAGATCCTCGACGTCTGACAGGTTGATCAAAGTCACATCCGCCTTGGCGGGGTGATTGGCGATGGGATCCTCGACAGCCTCGGCCTGCCCGCCTTCACGGATCAATAGGTTCACATGGCGTCCCGACGGTAGATCGACCCAGGTTTGGCCCTCAGCCCATGCAACCTCTGTGCGTCCAGAGGGTAAAATATGAAATGGGCTGAGCCCTGGCGCGTCGATCCTGTGGGACTTGCCCGCGATATTCACGAAACCTGTACCCGTCATCAGAACGCGCAGAAAACCCGCGTCGGGATCAATCGCCTCAGGATAAAGACCCACATCGCCTGCATTCAGCGGATTCGTGAAAAGGCAAAGCAACGCCAGTTTGAAAAATCGGGTCATTGTCGTCTCCTTTTTTGGGCTAATTGCACAAGAAAAAGCGCGCCGATGTGGTGTTGGCATTTGGCGCCTCCACGCGCAGTTGTGTCGGAAATTCGGTCCCAAAGCCTGACAACGGCATGAAAAAGCGTCCGGTCGGGGTCTGGCGGGAACTGCGCTGGACAACCCGCCGTCGGGTTGAGCCATCTGGCATCTCAAAATTGAACGCCACGCGGCGCGCATCAGCCATACCAAGATCCAGCAGAACGGTATCTCGCGTAGTCGCATCTTGCGGTATGTCCACCTCCGGGCCTCCGCCATCAGAGCCGACCAATTCCTTGCGACACTTGCCCCGCGCCGCCGCAATAAGCTCGCGCATCGGCTGATCTCCAAACCGTGTTAGGGAATTGTAGATAGGGTTTTCCCAGAGCAATATTGCGGGCGGGTTTTCGTGAAACTCGCGAGACGTCAGGTAGTCTTGAATTGCCCCAAACTGATTGCCACCCGTCAGCGCATAGTTGACCACATCAAGCCCCGTTGCCTCTGAAATAAACCCCGCGAAGTTATTGATGTCGCTGTCAGAAAAGCTCGTGCCGACCAAAGCGATCTGGGCACTCTCCGCCTCTGCGAACAAGTCTACCGACGCAGTTTCGCCCTCCGGCGTTTTGTCCGTTTCAAAACCCGTTGTAACCACGGGTGGCAGAGCGTCATGGCAGGAAAGTTGCAAAAGCCGCCTTAAGCCAGAAAAGGCGGTTTTTGGGCCCACGGACTGACTGGTATAGCGGGCTTTCTCCATCGCTTGATAGTTGGGCTCGCGCTGCAAGCGTTCAGCCACAGCCATGGCGGCGGCACGCGCGCCAAAACTAGTCCAGTGAAAATCCGCTTTGAAAAATGGTGGCGTTGCCGAGGCAAGGCTGGTCATCTGCGGCAGTGCATCGACTGTCGCGACCCCGGCGGCCTCAAATCTTGCGATGAGGCCTTGAAACACACGCCCAGCAAGGGCTGCGTCATAGCCATAGAGCCGCGCATCTCTTGGCAACATCTGGGGCATCGCAAGCCCTTTTGTCGGAACAGGCAAATAGACAAGCAGCGTGCCATTTTCTGCCAAGGCGCGCGACAGCTCTGCCATATATTCGATGGCTTGCTGCGATACACGATGATCCATGCGCAGATCCGACTGGATGCGATAGAACACGCCGTCGTTGCCCTCAAGCACCGCCGTTTCCTTGAGTAGTGCCAAACCCTTACACCCATATTGCGAGGCAGCGGCACTGCTGGCCCAAAGGACACATGCAAGAACCCAAAGCGGCATAGAAGCCCACGTAAGCCAGCCGGCGAGCCTCCTCATTGCACGCGCTCCAGGACATTCGGGTCTGTCAGATATCTGACCGGAAATTCCCAGATCACCGTGGCCTGCGGGTCGCGATCCTTTCGCTCCAGATAGGCTTTCATCGGCACCAAAGGCCCCTGCCCTGCGGTCGCAAAATTCAGAATGTCGCGGGCCAGTGCAACTTTCAAAGCATCCTCAAATCCCCAACGTGGATTTGCCGAATAGCTGGTGCCCACCAACGCATGCGCGCCCCGAGGTTCGGCGAACAGATCCTTGGATTCACCGAGTTTGATCCTCGCCCGAAACACATTCGCTGTTTCGCGCGGCAAACCTACGAATGGGGCCAACCTTGCGTGGGTTACGAAGGGAATAAGGTCTCCGGTGAAATGGTCGGGTGTGGGCACAGTGACTTGGACATCTGCGTTGCCTGTAAGGGATGGAAAACTCCGAGCCATGAGATCTGCAACAAACCGCGCGCCTTTGGGTGTCCAATGCGTGTCCGTTTTAAAAAAGCTGTTTTGCCCCTCTAAAGCAGGCGCTGCGTCCAAATAGGCGACACCGCCCGCGCGCAATGCCGCAACCAAGCGATGTTTTTGCCGCGCCACTTCCGGCGACAGCGTGAGCCCCAGACTCTCGGCTTTGGGTGGCAACAAGACAACGATGACCTGCCCGCCCTGGGCCTGAATGTGTTGAGCGAAATCAACGATCTGATGTCGCAGACCACGCGCCGACTCCTCGGGCAGAGGGGGGCGAAATTCCTCTTCCGACAAAAGCCACCCTTCAGGCGCAACGCGCACGCCCTCTCGGCCTTCTCGCAGCAGGGCATAGCGCAGCGCTCCGATAGCGGCCTGAGCAAAGGGGGCGTGCAATTGCTGATCCGCATAGAGTTGATCGAGTGAGTGGCTCAAAGAATGATCCCAAACGAGAGGTTTGGGTGCAGAGGCATTGGGAACCAAAAGCATCATATTCACCAGAACCGCGTATCCGAAAAAAATGATCGGGATCAAAGTGATATGCAATTTCTTCAAGGGCATTGAGACCTCAAAACTGGAAATAGAGGAACGGCGAGAAACTTTGCTCGGCCAGCTTCAACACAGCCGCTGCTCCGATCAAAAGCACAGTCGGCGTGACCCAGAGCGCGATGGTCTGTCCTTGCGGCGTGGAATGCCGACTGCCGGCATCACGACGGGTTGGGCGCGCGACGATATTTGGTTCAAGACAGACGACAAAGGCGGCAAGCACCGTCATCACCAAGCTTTCCCGCGTGATCGTGAGGACTTTTTCAAAGGTTAGCTCGATGCCGTTGAGCCCGGCCATCCCGGCATACATCGAGACGGCGTCCGGCACGGTGGCTGCGCGAAACATGACCCAACCGACCAAAACTGCCAAAAGCGTCACTACGCGCGCCCCGGCAATATGTTTAGCGCGCCGTGCCCAATCAATCTTGCGCTCGAGCGCCAGCAGCCCCCCATGCCATGCGCCCCATAAAACAAACGTCCAATTGGCGCCGTGCCAGAGCCCTCCCAAAAGCATGACGATCATCAAGTTGACATAGGTGCGCCCTGTCCCAAGCTGATTGCCGCCTAAGGGGATATAGAGATAATCCCTAAGCCAGGTCGACAAAGAGATGTGCCAGCGGCGCCAGAACTCGGTGATTGAGCGCGAGATATAGGGAAAGCGGAAGTTTTCAGGGAAGGTGAAGCCCATCATGCGTCCTAGCCCGATAGCCATGTCGCTATAACCCGAAAAGTCAAAATAGAGCTGCAGGGCATAGGCAATGGCCGCGAGCCAGGCGAGCGTCGCAGAAGGGCTGTCAGCCGCAAACCCTGCATCCACCAAAGGCGCGATGGAATCCGCCAGCAGCACCTTTTTGCCCAGACCGATCAAGAACCGCGCCAGACCTTCGCTGAATTGCGTGACGGAATGGCTGCGATGTTGAAACTGAGCCTCTAGGTCTTTGTAGCGCAGAATAGGTCCAGCAATCAGCTGCGGGAACAGCGCGATGAAGGCCGCGAAATCCAGCAAGCGATGCGCTGCACGGGCGTCGCTGCGGTGGACATCCACCAGATAGCTGATGGCCTGAAACACATAAAAGGAAATGCCAATCGGCAGGATCAGGCGCCAGTGGACGCCGATCTCTTCGGGCGTTCTTCCGACCAAGGCTGTTGCGCTATCGATGAAGAAATTCAGATACTTAAAGGTGGCCAGAACCCCGAGGCATCCGATCACGCCTATGGCCAGATAGAGCCGCCCCAGCGGCAAGGCTCGGTAAAAAGCGATCCGTTGGCCGATCCAGAATGTAAACCCCGTCGTGGCGATCAAAAGCAGCAGGAAATCCATCCGCCACCAGCCATAAAACACATAGCTGCCGATCAGGATCGTAAGGGACCTCCATCGGCTGGGGGTCAGGAAGTAAACTGCCATAAACACAGGCAAAAACAGGAACAGGAAGGTTTCAGATGAGAAAACCATTACTGAACCTCGCGGTGCAGGTCTAAGGCCACATGGGTCACCTCCGGTACAGCATGAACCTGCGCTGAACCGCGATGGGTCATCATCAGGGCTTCGACTTCGCTGTCATCGGGGTTTTCAAGATGGGCCTGCGCGCCCTGTTCAAGCACCAATTGGTCTTTGGTGCTAAGCCAGGAACTTTTGCCGTTCTGCATCACGTTCAAACGCCCTGCCAACAAGACGATCTGACGATCTGGCGTGCCCTTCAGGTTTATCGCGCTGCCTCCGGCAATGCGCAGAAGGGACATATCTACCTGCCCTGCTTGCTTCAGCCTCAGACTTTCGCCCCAACTGAAATCGGACGGCGCGCTTTGGGTGGGATCATGCGGAAAACTGCGCGCTTCCTGGCGTCGGGTCTTTTTCAGACGTTCCACAACATGGCGCACGCTTTGGCAGCGGCCGCGTTTTGTAACCAGCAGAGCATCGGGCGTATCCACGACGATCAGATCAGAAACACCAACCACCGCGACAAGCTTACCATCCGCGCGCACCATCGAGTTCTTGGTCTCGACGCTCAGGACATCCCCATGCAAGAGATTGCCCTCGGCGTCCTGATCGCCAATCGCATGCATCGAAGTCCAACAGCCGACGTCATCCCATTCTACGTCCAGCGGCATCATCAGCATGCGATCAGAGCGTTCAAAGATCATCTGCTCTGTCGAGCCATTTGCTGCTCGTGCATAAGACGGACGGCTCAGAAGGTTTTCCTGTGCGCCGCAAACAGCGGCCTTCACGGCCTCGAGCGTTTCAGGTGCAAAGCGGGCGAACTCTGTGATCAGGGTTTCCGCAGTAAAAAGCGAAATCCCGCTGGCCCAATAGGCTGACCCCGACGCGATCAACTGCGAGGCTTTGAAGTGAGAAGGTTTTTCAACAAAGCCGCCACAGCGCCGTACGCCGTCCAATCCAGCGACGCGTCCTGTGTCCAAGATATAACCAAAACCGGTTTCTGCGTAGCGGGGCGTGACTCCAAAGACCACGATATGGCCACTTTGGGCCGCAGTCGCGGCGGTTTTGATGGCCTTGGTCACATCGCCTCTGATCACATGGTCTGAAGGCGCGACCAACATAAGCGCTTTGGGGTCTTTGCGCGCCAGTGTCAGCGCCGCAGCAAGCACCGCGGGGCCAGTTCCCCGGGGCAATGGCTCTAGCAGCACATGCGCCTTTCGGCCGAGTGCCGCTAATTGCTGCGTCACCACATGTGCGTATCGGCTGCCCGATACAACAAAGGGCACACCGAACCCCGGCGCCACGTGGCGCAGCAAGGTTTGCTGAAAGAAGGTCTGAGACCCCACGCCCTCAACTGGCTGAAATTGCTTGGGATTCAAATCCCGCGACATCGGCCAAAGCCGCGCCCCTGACCCGCCGCAAAGGATAACTGGAGTAATGTCTTTCATATCGGGTCTCCGATGTGAGTGCCACGTGTTGGCGTTTCTAGGGGGTCAGTTCCTTTCTGAGGCCAGCGCGGCTAGCTCTGAAAGACGGGATTTCACAGAGCGGGCCATGCGACCGTTGAGTTTATTAAAGCGAAGACGCGCGATGGTGCCGTCCGAGGGCACAGGGGCGCCTTGTGGCCAGACGATTGTGGCCGTGGGCTGCGCCTTTGAGGTGTCCATCCGAAGCGCCACCTGAACGACCTGGCCAGTTGCAAAGACCACCTCGGCCTGGTCTCCGGCGAGATAGCGTTCTAGACCGCGTTGAGACAGCAGCGCATGGGCCACAGGCGTGCTGTCCTGAGGCAAAAGCGTGAGAATAGGGTCTCCGCCCAGAACCGTGGCCCCTGCAAAGGCTCCATCGGCCAGTTCGCTGGCGCAGTCGCAGGGCATCCGCAGGCTGAGAAAATCGCCTCGGTTTGTGATCAGAGTATAGGCAACCTCGCCCTCGGCGGCGTCGGGGTTGACCATGGCGATCTGGCCCGAGGCCGTGGCGCGTAGGGTTTGCACATCCTGTGTGATCACCAAGGGGCGCGCTTCCTGTGTCAGGATCACTCGTTGATAGACCAGATCCGCCGCGGCAAATCCGAAAAGCAAGCCAAGCAGAGCCAGCATCACTGTGGTCCAGGAAACCAATGACCCGCCCTTGGCCTTGCGCGCCACATGCGGTGTGACATGCGAGTGCGTCGCCCCTGTGCTGAGCAACTGGCCCAAGGTGATCGTATCACCCGCAATAAAACTGTTGACCAGATAGCGCAGCGGCGACAGATGCCCGTCGGTGGGATGGGTGAAGAACACCGACACCGGCGCTTGCGGATCTTGGACGTCCTGAGACAGGATCGCATCGGCAAATAGGGTCACCGAAAACCCGTCGAAATCAAACCTCAGCGAGACCAGCTCGTCCTGATATTCCAGATCCGGCGGCAGACGGCCAGCGACCAGCGCTTTGGTCAAGGATATGCTGATCCCCTCCATCGTCAGACCGCCTATGGTGATCTGAAACGGCAGGTGGACCTGCGGAAACTCGCTGTGGAACGCCAGTTCCGCGTCAACGTCCTCGGACTCATAGCCTAAATCTTGCTCCCTCAGAAGCGTATCGGTTGTCATAGGGCACCCTCAAATCCAACAAGATAAAAGACCCCCAACAAAAGCCATCCAACCGCTAGCGCGTGCAGATAGCCGGTGCCCAGCTGGCGGGTGATTTTACGCCAGCCGGGCCCTTGGGGTGCCCCCACCCCGAAACTGGAAACTGTGGTCTGGCGCGTCCATTTCTGACGGTCCAAACGGAATGTGACATAGCTTTTGACCAAAGCCCCCATGAGCTGGCTGAAGTAAAGCAAGACCGGATAGGTGACCGGAAAACCACGCCCGCGAAAGGCGCTGAGCGCCGTGCAAAAGACATATCGGGTGAACAGAACCCAGGCCGCATAGGCCACAAGGATCATCGGATCATACAAAAGCGCAGCCAGCACCGCAGCGCTTGGGCCCGCAAGCGTCGTCCAGATCGAGATGCGTTGATCCAGCAGCGACCACCACACAAAGGTGCCGATGTCCTTGCGCGGCAATGCCAAAGCGCGCGCATTGGTGCGCAGCATATTGCCAAACCAGCGGGTCATCAGGGTCACGGCGCTCGTCACAAACCCCGCCTTTGGCTGGCTCTCCATCGAGATCGATTGGACGTCCGGCAGATAGGTCATCTCAAACCCCTGCTTCAGCAGCCAGAACCAGGTGGATTTGTCGTCTCCGGTCAGGAAGGCAAGGCGGCCAAAACGCCAGTGGTCGATGTGGTCATGCTGCACAAGGCGAATGAAATCGGGATTGGTGGCCAGATCCGCGCGAAAGACAGACATACGCCCCGTCAGGGTCAAGACCCGCCGCGCCAGCGCCATCGAGCACATCATCACCTGACGCTGATCAAACCTCAGGCGGAACCAGTCCTGAAAAAGACCCGCTTCCTCGATCTCTGCCGCCTCATCCGTGGTCAGGGCCCCCACCCTATGATCCGTGAAGAACGGCGCAGATTTTTCAACGATATCAACGGGCACACAGCTATCCCCATCCACGAGCAGGACAACGTCCTCTCTGGTTGGGCAGGTTTTGGCTATGTGGCGCAGCCCGGCTGCCAAAGCATCACGCTTGCCGGTTCCGGGAATGCGATCCATCACCAGACTGACGGAGTGTGCCCCCGCACATTGGCGATCAAACAAGGTTCGGATGAGCCGCGCATCAGCGGCATCCACAACCGAGGCCACCACCTGCGCACCACCCTTCGCGGCCATCGCTGCGGCAAAGACGCTGCGATAGACGCGAAGAGTGACGTCGGTGGGGATACGGTAAGAGGTCACGAGAAAATGTGCCCGCGCGGAGCGTCCGCGTTCGGCATAGGCCGCGAGCGCGCGCGCCTTGCGACGCGGGTAAGCGACCCGACGAAACCAAATGGCGCGGGAGAAATTCAAAACCGCCCAGCTATAGCGCCAGATCCCGAGCGCTCCGATCACGACAAATGCCTCGCGTGCGCCGGACAAATCCGTCGCGCTGACAAGGATCGTCAAAAGCGCAAGGCTCATGAGATATGTCGCGTGACCCAGCATCAAGACTTACCAGCAGATGCCTTCATAGGTGCCCGTGCTGACCATATCGCGCCGCAAGCGCGTCAGATCGATCGTGGGCTTGGTCACCGAGGCTGCACCCAGAATTTCAACAGTTTCCGCATAGAAATTGCCGATCACAAGCGCATCTGTCGCCGCGACCAGCGCGGGCAGCTCTTGCACTAGCATCTGCTTCAGATAGGGCAGCTTGCTGTTGCGAAACGGATCGCCATCCTGTTGCGCCGCCAATTGCGCCACATAGGGATCAAAAACCGAGACAGTGATACCCTGCATCACCAGCCGCGCGGCCAGTTCCACCAGAGGGCTCTCGCGCAGATCATCGGTGCCGGGCTTAAAGGAAATGCCGACAAAACCGACGTGGCGCGCGCCAGAGTCTCGCACCATACGTTCCGCCCGCGCCACCTGCGCGTCATTGGCATCCAGAACCGCGCTCAAAAGCGGGGTCGGCGTTTGTGTGCGATCCGCGAGATGTTTCAACGCGCGGATATCCTTGGGCAGGCAAGAGCCTCCGAAAGCAAAGCCCGGACGCAGAAATTTCGGCGACATCGAGACTTTGTGGTCGGCGCACAGCACATCCATCACTTCTTGCCCGTCAAGGCCGCAAGCCTTTGAAATATTGCCGATTTCATTGGCAAATGTGACTTTGGTCGCACGCCAGCTGTTAGAGGTATACTTCACCATCTCGGCGGTGCGCAATCCGACCTCATGCAGGCAGCAGTCCTGTGTCGCGTTCACCATATGCAGGAAATTCCGCGTCGCCTCATCCAGCGCGCCAAAGACCACGAGGCCCGCGTCGTCGTAATCGTCAATCGCGCTGCCTTCGCGCAGGAACTCGGGGTAATAGCCAAAGCCAAAGCCCCGTCCGGCGGTCTTGCCCGAATGACGCTCGATCAGAGGAATGCAGATGTCCTCAGACGTGCCGGGCAAGACGGTGGAGCGCAGAATCACGGAATGCAGCGTCTCTTTCTCGCGCATTTCCTGGCCGATCTGGCGACTTACCTCTTTGATATAGGTCAGATCCAAAGCACCGCTCGGGTCACTGGGCGTGCCCACGCAGACCAGGCTGACGTCGGTTTGATCAATGGCAAAGCTCGCGTCGCTGGTGGCAAAGAGCCGGTCATTGTCAATGCCCTTGGCGATCAGAGCGCCAAGACCTTCCTCCACAATCGGAGATTGTCCGCGGTTGATCAGATCGACCTTGTCTTCATCGACATCGACCGCGATGACCTTATGTCCATCACGCGCCAAACAGGCTGCTGCAACTGCGCCAACATACCCAATTCCAAATACACTAATTCGAGCCATTTTTAGAGAAATCCTCGTGAGGCGATTAACCAGATTTGAGGAAAGCGTGGCGCTGGCACGGCGCGCCGATAAGTCGGGAAAAAACGGGACCTTGTAGGGGTTTTGCCTACAAGCTGTCAGCAAATGTGGCTAGCAGGCACAGCGGACAGGCGAAAATTCGACTTAAATATTTGTTTTTATTTAATTTAACTTATTCACAGTGCATTAATATCTATGACCGATATTTGACGAGCCCCGCAGATCGAGTCAGAGTTTTTTTCGCCTTGTGTTACAATACTGGAAACAGTGGCAGAAGGCTCTGAGCCTGTACCCAAAATCCGCAACAGTTAACCACTTGGGCAGGTCAATTGGGCGCAGATACCCCAAGACAGAGACTCACCTATCTGTGGATAAACCCGCCCGCATTTTGAACGGGCGGCAGCCGCGAATTTAACCTTTCAAGAAGGCCAAAACATCATCGCGCGCCGGAATGGCCACCGCCGCGCCCAGCGCTTGGACTTGTAAGGCCGCCATCGCCGAGGCGAACTCCAGAGCCTCAGGGACACTCGCACCAGCCGCATAATGCGCCATGAAACCGCCAAAGAAGGTATCACCCGCTCCGGTTGTATCAGCGACCTGAACCTTATGGGCGTCCACTCGGTAGGTTTCATCACCAGAGACGAATTCAGCGCCCTCAGCCCCATAGGTCACAAGGAAAGACATGTCGCGGTGATCGCGGAAGGAGCCGCCCATGGCGGCCTCAAAATCGCGCAGTTCCTCTTCGTTGACCGACACCAAATCCACCCGCCGCATCAGATCGGGCATGCTGTCGTCAAAGGGCGCGGCCACAAGCGCGACCTTCATGCCCTTGGCGCGTGCGACCGAAAGGCCGATCTCATTGGCGTTGGTTTCATTTTGCAGAACCAGCCAGTCACCCGGGCCTGCATCCGCCAAAGAGGCTTCAACATGCGCCTGCGTGATTGCCCCATTGGCGCCTGGAAAGATTACGATCTGATTTTCGCGGGTCTTGTCCAGATAGATAATGGCATGGCCCGTGGGGGCCTCAAGCAAGGCGACACTGTCCAGATTCAGATCAAACGGCGCGAGCAGCGTCTGCACCAGTGCATCCCCTGCCCCAACAGCCCCGATATGGCGCACATCTGCACCCGCCCGGCTAAGCGCAACTGAAATGTTCAAACCCTTGCCACCGAGGTTCGTGACCATGCTCTCCGCGCTGAGGGTTTGGCCTGGGCGCGGGAAGTCCTCCATCGTATAGACGTGGTCGATATTGATAGATCCCAGATTATAGACGGTCATCCTGCGCTCCTTAGGGTGGGCCGAATATGTTGCATGCCATGAAGCACGCTGCCTGACAATTGCGCTTTGGGCGAAGCAGTCTTTGTAAATTCCGCGAGGTTCACCGGAAAGTGGCTGGTGCCACGGCGCGCGGCTTGCCATAGATTGGCAATAGACCAGGGGACAGAGTTATGACCACCGAGCAAGAGCCAAGCCTGATCGCCCTTTGCACGCGGCGTGCCGTCATGCGCCGCGCTGCGATAATTGCTTTGGTGGTCGGCACGATCTTGGCGATTATCAACCATGGGGACAGGTTGATTTCTGGTGATATCTCTTCAGAGGTCGTGATCAAAATCCTGATGACCTATTTGGTGCCCTATTGCGTCTCGACCTATTCCGCGGTCCTGACGATCCGCGAGCGCATGCGCGAGGCGCAGTAGCCTCGGGCAGGCTCAAATGTTAGGACTGGGCCCAAGGCGGTTAAAGCCGCGCGGATAAAAGGTCCTCAGAGCATGAACATCCTTTACATCATGTATGATCAGCTACGGTTTGATTACCTAAGCTGTGCGGGCCATCCGCATCTGCATACGCCGAATTTCGACCGCGTGGCGGCGATGGGCGTGCGGTTCTCCAACGCTTATATTCAGTCCCCCATCTGCGGCTCTTCGCGCATGAGCAGCTATACGGGCCGCTATGTCTCGTCCCACGGAGCGGCGTGGAATGGCTATCCCCTGCGGGTCGGAGAGCTGACCATGGGCGATCATCTGCGCAAAGCAGGGATGGCGTGTTGGCTGATCGGCAAGACCCATATGAAGGCCGATGCCGAGGGTATGGCGCGGCTGGGCCTTGCGCCTGACTCTGTGATCGGCGCGCGGCAGGCGGAATGCGGGTTTGACGTCTGGATCAGAGACGATGGGCTATGGGGCTATGGGCCTGACGGGTTCTATGACGAGAAACGCAGCCCCTATAATGAATACCTGAAGGCGCAGGGCTATGAGGGCGAAAACCCCTGGGCCGACTTCGCCAATGCAGGGGTCACAGACGGGCAAATCGCCTCAGGCTGGATGTTTCAGAACGCCGACAAGCCTGCCAACATTCGCGAGGAACACAGCGAGACGCCCTGGCTGACCGACCGCACCATCGATTTCATCGAACAGGCCGAGGGGCCATGGTGCGCTCATGTCAGCTATATCAAACCCCATTGGCCGTTTATCGTGCCCGCACCCTATCACGATATGTATGGCGAAAATCACGTGCCAGCCCCGCTGCGCCACGATGTTGAACGCGAGGACGCCCATCCTGTCTTTGGGGCCTATATGCAGAACGCGATCTCAAGCGCGTTTCAGCGTGATGAGGTCCGCCAAAAGGTGATCCCTGCCTATATGGGGCTGATCAAGCAATGCGATGATCAGCTTGGACGTTTGCTGGACTATTTGGAACAAACCGATCGTATGAAAGAAACGATGATCGTGCTGACCTCGGATCATGGCGACTATCTTGGCGATCACTGGATGGGCGAGAAGGAACTGTTCCACGAGCAGTCTGTGAAGGTGCCTCTCATTGTCTATGACCCACGTCGACAGGCTGACGCCACGCGGGGTACGGTCTGTGACGCTTTGGTGGAATCCATCGACCTTGCCCCAACCTTTGTCGAAGCCGCTGGGGGCAAGGTGGCGGATCACATCCTAGAGGGACGCGCCTTAACCCCTTGGCTGCACGGGGAAACGCCTGATTGGCGCAGCTATGCGATCAGCGAATATGATTTTTCGGCGACCTCTGTCTGTGTAAAACTGGGGCTGGAGCCGCGGGATGCGCGGCTGTTCATGGTCTTTGACGGGCGGTTCAAACTGATCCACGCCGAGGGTGGCTTCCGCCCTATGCTGTTTGATCTGGAAACCGATCCCGAGGAATTCCATGACCTCGCCAAAACCGATGCGCATCAGGCTGAGATTGACCGGCTTTATGGCTATCTCGCACAATGGGGGCGGAGGTTGTCGCAGCGGGTGACAAAGTCTGAAGACGACATCAAAGCCATGCGCGGCAAAAGCGGACGGCGCGGGATTTTGCCGTTCCTCTATGATGGCTCTGAGGTGCCTGAAGAGTGGATCCAGAAATACGTGGGCCCCGCGCCAAAATGGCCTGATTAGCGCCCTGCAAGATCATTCAGGATCGGGCAATCGGGACGGTCATCACCCGCGCAAGAGGTCACAAGGTCAGACAGCGTGTCCCGCATGGATTTCAGCGCGGCGATCTTGGCGTCGATGTCCTTCAGGTGATCCATGGCAAGGCGTTTCACATCGGCACTGGCGCGGGATTGGTCCTCATAGAGCGCCAATAGCGCGCGGCATTCCTCGATGGTGAACCCCAAAGACCGCGCGCGACCGATAAAGGCCAGTTTATGCAGGTCTCTGTCGTCGAAATTCCGATAGCCATTGGCGTCGCGATCCGGGCGGATAAAGCCGATCTCTTCGTAGTAGCGAATGGTTTTCACCGGGATCCCCGAGGACTTCGCAACTTGTCCGATGTTCATGACAGGGTTCCTTTCGAGGGCAGCGCGGGGCGCAACAGGCGCAACCGCAGCGCATTGGTGACGACAAAGACGCTGGACAGTGCCATCGCGCCAGCCGCAAGCATGGGCGACAAGAGCGGCCCCCCGAAGGGCACAAGAACGCCTGCCGCCACCGGGATCAGCAAGACGTTATAGCCAAAGGCCCAGCCCAGGTTCTGGCGAATGTTGCGCATGGTGGCCTTGCTGACGTCCAGCGCATTGATCACACCGTTCAGATCCGGCGACATCGGAACCACGTCAGCGGTTTCAATCGCCACGTCGGTCCCTGTCCCAATCGCAATCCCTACGTCAGCTTGCGCCAAAGCGGGTGCGTCGTTGATACCGTCTCCGACGAAGGCCACAGAGCGTTGGCCTGATTGCAGCGCACGGATGGCCTCTGATTTGCCTTCGGGCAAAACGCCCGCAATGACGCGATCGATGCCGAGATCCCGCGCAATCGCCTGAGCCGTCGCCTCTGTGTCACCAGTGATCATGACCACCTCAAGGCCACGCGCCTTGAGGTTTCCAATCGCCGCGGGTGTGGTGTCTCGCAGTTGATCAGACACGAGAATGAGGGCGAGACAGCGCCCCGCCACCGCAAGAAAGATAGGAGTTTGCCCCGCAAGCGCCGCTGTTTGAGCCTGCTGCTCAAAGTCCTGCGTGCTGGCCCCGATGTCTGCCATGAAACGGCCTGATCCCAAGTGAATGTGATGCTCATCCGTGCGTGCTTCGATGCCGCGTCCTGTGTGGGCGGTCACAACGGTGGATTGACAGAGCGCAAGACCTCGCGCCTGCGCTGCATCGACAATGGCGCGGGCCAGAGGGTGTTCGGAATGTTGCTCGACAGAGGCCGCGACCTTCAGGACCTCGTCTTCCTCTAGACCTTCTGCAACGAAAATTCCCGACACTTCTGGACGCCCCATAGTAAGCGTCCCGGTTTTGTCCAAAGCCACAACATCCACGTTCTGCAAACGCTGCAGCGCATCTCCGCGCCGAAAAAGAACGTGCCACTGCGCGGCCCTCCCCGTTCCGACAACAATCGAGGTGGGCGTCGCTAACCCCATGGCGCAGGGGCAGGCAATAATCAGAACCGATACCGACGCCACAATCGCTGAGATGAGGGACGGAGACGGACCGAAGAGCAGCCAGATCCCAAACGTGACCACGGCCACTCCGATGATTGCGGGAACAAACCACAGCGTGATGCGATCCACCAAGGCCTGTATGGGCAGCTTCGCCCCCTGCGCCTCTTCGACCATCGCTACAATCCGCGCCAGAACTGTCTCTGCCCCGATCTTTTCGGCGCGATAGGTCAGAACGCCCTGACCGTTTATAGTGCCCGCGATCACATCATCGCCCGCGCCCTTGGCAGCGGGCACAGGCTCTCCGGTCAACATGGCCTCATCCACATAAGAGCTGCCCTTTGTCACCACGCCATCCACAGCGATCCGTTCACCGGGTCGGGCTTGCAGCAGGTCTCCGACTGCGATGTCTGAAATGGGAACATCCTTATGCCCACCCCCTCGCAAAACGCGCGCGGTTTTGGGGGCGAGGCCGACCAATTCGGCGATGGCATCTCCGGCGCGGCCCTTGGCGCGGGCCTCAAGATAACGTCCAAACAGGATCAAAACCACGATGACGGCGGCGGCCTCATAATACACATTGGCGCTTCCGGCAGGCAGAATTGACGGTGCGAAGGTGGCCACCACAGAAAACCCAAAGGCCGCCAAAGTGCCAAGCGCCACCAAAGCGTTCATGTCTGGCGCCCCCTTCAAGAGGGATGGGATGCCAAGCTGATAGAACTGACGCCCCGGCCCAATAAGGATGAGCGCGGTCAACAGAAACTGAAGAACGTGAGATGTCCCAAGCCCGATGTTAGCTGCGATCCAATGGTGCAACGGTGGATAAAGATGCCCGCCCATTTCGGCAAAGAACACCGGAGCGGCCAGAATTGCCGCCAGGATGACCGACCGCCTAAGGTTTTCAATTTCCTCGGATTTATCCCGTCTCGGCGCTTCTGCCTGACGGACGCTTCCGGGGTAGCCCGCCTCATTTAAAGCCGCGAGCACTCGATCCACATGCCCTTTGGAGGCAAGCGACACTAGTGCGCTTTCGCTCGCAAGGTTGACCGAGGCCTCAGCGACGTCTGGCACGTCGGTCAAAGCCCGCTCCACCCGGCCCACGCAAGAGCCGCAGTTCATACCGGTGATGTCAATTTGAACACGCGTTGCCTGTGCCATGGGATCCTCATTGAGTGACGTCCATGACTAAATAGGGCCTCCAGTTACTGGAAGGTCAAGGGGCCTTTATTGATGCGTGGGCGTCCATTTGTCCAAGGCTTCTAGGAATTTTTCTTTCTCGCCTGCATGCATGCCGATGTTGGTGCTGGCATAGGGGAATTTCTCGGCCACGACTTCGCGGTGGAATTCACCAAGGGCTGCGACACGTTCTTCGTGGATTTGCTTGTGCAAGCGCCCAACATTGCCAAAGGCATGGGCGTGTTTGGGCGGCGTGTCTTCTTCGCTGGCCTCACCGCAGACATCTGCCACAAAGGACATAATCACATCGCCCGCCATGCCCGATCCCAACGAAAAGGTCACGATCGAGGTCTTGTCGTTCACCGCCTCAAGAACTTCTTCGGCGATGCATTCGGCCTCGACCGCAAAGACACCCACGTCTTCCATACGTTTCAGCGTCTTATAGATCTCCATCGCCTCATCCGCCTTGCGACCAAACCCGCGCAGGCCACCGCAATAGTGGCTGAAGGTCGGGATCAGGCCGATGTGGCTTTGCACCGGAATGCCCTCTTTGGCGAGCATCTCCATCACATCAAAGGACCGGAGCGTATAATACATGTCCCCGCCTTTGCGCATCATATCAAAAGCATGGTCCATGATTTCCTGCGCCGAGCCGAACTGCGCCCAGGTCGAGCTGACGCCTGCGAAATGCGTGGGCGCGATCTGGCGGACTTCTTCGATCTGGCTCTCCCAGACAACCAAAAGGTCGATCCCCGCCTCGATACAGGCGCGCAGCTCGTCGGCATTGGCGGGATTGGACATCGAGAGCTTTTTGCCCGAGCCTTTCAAAGCCTGCAGATCGGCGATGGTGTAGTTCCGCTCGGCGGGGCTGCGGCTGAAATCATAGATCCGTTTCATGGGCACTCACTTGGTATACATCTGTTTCTTGAAGGCGCGCGTGCGCGTCGTCGCCTCGGCCGTGCCGTCGTGATAGGTGCCAAACCAGCGATCAAAAGGGATTTCCGAGGTGCCATAGTTGCACTCGAAATAGCGGTGATGCAGCTGATGGAAGAAATCCCCGGACCGCGCGGCCTCGCTTTCCTTTACGATCAGCTTTTCGAACCCTGAATGCGACAGGATCGGGCTAACCTGTTGGAACATATTGTGAAACAACAGATGCAGAGGGTGGCTGGGCACGATCAGATGGATGAAATAGGTCGTGAAGTAGAGGATGTTTTCGTACCAATGGTTCGAGATCCCCGACCATGGCCCCACGTTAACATTCCGGTGATGCACAGCATGGACGTATTTATAGAGCTTTGGGTGATGGGACAGCCGATGCACCCAGTAAAAGTGCAGGCCTGACCACATTGGGATAAAGGCCATCCAGACAAAACACCAGATTGGGTTTTCCGCAAAGGTCACCGTCGCCACAAAGCCATTCGCCATCGCCCACCAGATGATCCATTGATAGACGGTCGCCACGGTCATGGCGCTGCCAAGCGTCCAGAAGATGTTGTCATAGACCTGATTGTTGAAGGTAAAGACACCGTTGTTCCGCGTCAGATCTCGCCGGTCGAACTTGGTCTTCATGTCCTGACCTTTGCGGATGTAAAGCCACCAATGCAGGGTGCCCGCCACCAGGGTCTGAGCGACCATATTGATCAGCCAGATGCGAAACATCCAGCCAAAGGCGAAACTTTGCATGCTCTCAAGCGGCGGCAAAACCGCAAAGTATACCACCAGCGCCATGACCATACAGAGCGTCAATGACGTGATCTGCAACCACGCCCCGCGATACCAGTTCCACACGGCGCGGGGGCTGGGCGGCCAGCTGAACAGCGGATTTAGCGGCACCAGGTGGTCTGGCCGATAATGCCAGCGGTCGCTTTCTGGATCTGTTGCGGTCATGTCTCCTCCTCCATGGTCGCAGTGTTAATTGGCGTAGGTGCTGCCCTCTTCGTCCAAGATCGCCTTAAGCTCGGCTAGGTGACGCCCGCTTTGATCCGGATAGTCATCCAGTTCCTGCGCGGTTTTCTCAGCAATTTCGTCCGAAAGGACGCGCAAAGGCTGTCCGGTTTGCAGCGCGCGGATATAGGTCTCGGCGGCGCGTTCGAAATAATAAAGCCGGTTGAAGGCATCGGCGACGGTATCGCCAATGATCAGCACGCCATGGTTGCCCATGATCATGGTCTTGATCTTGGGATCGCTGAGCATGGCCGCGCAACGCGTGCCCTCTTCTTCAAAGGCTAGTCCCGCATATTGGTCATCCACCACATAACGGTTAAAGAACGCCGCACAGTTCTGGTCAATTGGCGGCAGGGTGCTGTCTGCCAGACAGGCCAGAACTGTGGCGTGGATGGAATGCACATGCATCACACAGCGCGCATGTGGGCAGGCGCGGTGGATCGAGCCATGCAGCCCCCAAGCGGTTGGATCGGGCGCATCGGGTTGATCCATGGTGGTTGGATCGTTGGCGTCCAAAAGCAGCATATCAGAAGCTTTGATCCGGCTGAAATGGCGCTGGTTCGGGTTCATCAGAAACTGGGTGCCGTCCTCATTCACCGCGAGGCTGAAATGGTTCGCCACGGCCTCATGCATGCCCAGTCGCGCGGTCCAGCGGAAGGCTGCGGCCATATCCACCCTTTCATCCCAATGAGTGAGGTTGGCTGAATGGTGTTCGTCGCGCATGGGAAAGTCCTTTGATCTTAGCTTGCCTCTACTCTGTTCAGGAAAGCCCCTGCTGACAAACGATGAATTTGCGGCTAATGCATTAAGAAAACTTATAGGTGCATCGCATATGGCCGACACGACGCAATCCCTGCCCCCTTTGACCTGGCTGCGTGCCTTTGAAGCAAGTGCGCGGCATCTGTCGTTTACACGCGCCGCGAGTGAGTTGAACTTGACCCAATCTGCGGTCAGCCAGCATGTGCGCAGCCTTGAGAGTTTCCTCAATCGCGCGCTCTTTGTGCGTAAAACGCGGGCGCTGGAACTGACCGAAGACGGCAGCAATTATCTGCCCGTGGTGCGCGAAGCCTTCGATTTGCTGGCAAGTGGTACGCAAGCCTTCATTGGAGGCGACCGAGGCCGCAGCATGGTCTTGCAATGCAATCTGGCGTTTTCGGTGTTCTGGTTGGCACCCCGTCTGGCGCGGCTTTATGCACAGCATCCTTGGCTTGTGCTGAACATCGTCACCCCCATCTGGGATCCAGATCGTCATGCGGCCGGTGCCACCATCGACATCCGCTTTGGCCGGTCCGAGGATATGTCGCGCGCGTCAATCCGGCTGACGCGCGAGCAATTCTTCCCGGTTTGTGCGCCGAGTTATCAAGACGGCGACATCGATCTTACGACAGCGACTCTTTTTGACTGTGCTGGCGTGACAGGGTCATGGGGCAAGTGGCTGAAATCAAAAAGCCCGCAATCCCTGCCCCCCCGCGCGGTGAATTTGACCTCGACGTTCAACATTTCCATGCAAGCGGCCATATATGGCGCGGGGATCACCATGTCGCATAACACGCTTGCGCGCGATATTCTGGCACGCGGCGACCTGTTAGAGCCCTTCGATCATCGTCCGGAACTCTCCGAGGGCTATTTCCTGCAACCTGCCCCAGAACACGGCAGCACCCCTGCGTCCCGCGCGTTTCAAGGGTGGATCGAAGAGGAAATGACGGCGTTTCAGGCGGGCTAGCCCTGTTTCAGAACACGCTGGTTGTTTTTGCCAAGCCGCCGCGCCAAAGCCCGCGCCTGCGCACCTTCAAGGATCGGGCGCACGGCGTTAGAGTTGATGCGGCGCGTCTCGGCCTGAGGGAAAAGCGACAGGAACTCTTGGCGCGCTTCGTCCGTCATGCCGGCCAATTCCTTGGCTCCGTTAAAGAAACTCTCGGACGGCGCGCCTTCGGCGAACACCAGTTGGTGACTGTCGAAGACCAGATGCACATAAGTGACGGATGTGCAGGATGTATCTTCGTAAACCCCTGGCAACGCGCACATTTTCCGCGCAGGGATCAGCACTGAGGCGCGACCAAACATGCGTTCACACAAAGGGCCGTCTACCAACATCCGATGCTGAGGCGAGACCCAGAGATCGCGTTTCGGCAGCCCCTGCCCCAAAGCCCCTGCGGTGATGCAGATCGGGCGTAGATTGGGACGCTTGGCAAGTTCCTCGGCCCCTACCTCGCGAGACAGCTTCATGCGCAAAACCTGCGCCGCGGCGTCTTGCGTTTCCACCATGTCACCGGCGTTCAGGTCGATGGCGCGGATGTCGCCCTTTATGGTTCTGATCAGCGTATCAGCAGCAAAACAGGCAACATAGTCCTCGTATTGGTTGTTCTTCCTGTGCGAGGTGCGTTCGACGTTGAATGTATAGGTTTGGCCGGGCTCAAACCGTACAGTCGAGACCATGCCGTGGATGGCACCCTGCTCATAGCCGTCTCCGCCGAAATGCAGGCTGGTGACTTTGTGGCCCGTGTCGGTGTTCAGAAGGTCATAGGCCGAATGGATCGTTGTGCCTTCGGCGTATTCTGTGCCGTCGATGTTCACGCCACTGTCGAGTGTTTGACTATAATCGACTTCGTCTAGCACGCCGTCGGCGTCGTTGACCTCGATCAGCGTGGGCGTCGCGCCGGGCGCAAGCTCGAGCGTGAACGTGCCAGACCCTGCGGCCATCGCGCCGGACTCTGCAGGTGGAGTCTCTACGAAATCGCTTGGGCTATAGACGTATAGAAAGGGCACACCAATTCTCCAGCATTGGCCCAAGTATGACCTGAAAACAAGTGAGGGTCGAGGCTTTTGGGGCTAAACAAAGGTTAAAGAAAAGGGCCCCGAAGGGCCCGTTTCGTCAACCTTTCGCCAGATCCTCGCTGCGATCAGACGCAGCCTTGAGCGTCGCGTCGATCAAGTCTTGCAGCCCTTCAGGCGTTTGTTGCAACACCTGAAGCCCGGCATACGTCGTGCCATTGGGTGAGGTCACCTGTTCGCGCAGGGTGGCAGGCTCTGTGCCGCTTTCCAGCATCAGCCGTCCTGCGCCGGCGATGGTGCCAAGCGCGAGCTTTTTCGCCATATCAGACGGCAAGCCAAGCTTTTCACCAGCAGAGGTCATCGCCTCTGCCATGGCAAAGACATAGGCCGGGCCAGAGCCCGAAAGGGCCGTAACCGCATGCATCTGGTCCTCGTTGTCCAAGAGGACTGTTTGACCCACAGCGGCCAAGAGTTCTTCGGCCAAAGCCATTTGGTCGCCAGACACAGAGTGATTGGACACCAACGCCGAGATCCCTGCCCCAATGGCCGCAGGTGTGTTTGGCATCACGCGGATGATCGGAGTTTTATCGCCAAGCATCTCTTCAAAGGTCGAGATCAGCGTACCTGCCGCCACAGAGATGAACATGGTCGGGCCATTGCCAAAGGCGGCAACGCCAGGAATAGCGTCGGCCATAATCTGCGGTTTGGTCGCGATCACAGCGATATCGGGCGCGGTCTCTGGCTGTTTGTTCAGACGCAGACCGTCTGCTTCAAGCGCCACCAACCAATCCGCTGGATAAGGATCGAGAACCGTGACCTGATCGGCCGCCAGACCCTGCGCAAGCCAACCGCGCAGCATCGCGCCGCCCATCTTGCCGCATCCCAGCAGCAAGAGGCCGCCATTCCCGATTTTCTCACCTATGCTCATGCACGCGCTGCCTTTTGTTTCGCCACATCCTGCGCGACGAGCTCTTTATACAGCGCGCGCAGTTTCAGGGTCATTGGTCCCGCGCCATCATGGGTTCCGATACGTTTGCCGTCAATCTCAGCAACCGGGGTTTGTGCCCCGAATGTGCCGGTCAGGAATGCCTCGTCCGCGCCGTAAGCCTCGTAAAGGGAATAGTTTTTCTCTTTCACAGGAATGTCGTTCGCGCGGCAGAGGTCGATGACCTTCTGACGGGTCACGCCGTTCATGCAGTAGTCACCAGTCGAGGTCCAAACCTCGCCACGACGCACGATGAAGAAGTTACACGCATTCGTGGTGTTCACAAAGCCATTGGGATCCAGCATCAGCGCCTCATCAGCGCCGGCCTGTTCTGCCTGAAGGCAGGCGATGATGCAGTTCAGCTTAGAGTGGCTGTTGTATTTTGCGTCCTGAGACATCGGCAAACCGCGCACCTGCGGCACAGTTGCTAGACGGATGCCCTGCCCCATCAGGCTTTCGGCCGGTTTGGAATGCTCGATGATCGCTACAACGGTTGGACCAAAACGGGACAGACCCGGGTGCTGGAACGGCTTTGCTTTGCGGCCCCGGGTGATCATCAAACGCACATGGGCGTTGTCAGTCATACCATTGGCGGCCGCGGTTTCGTTCAGCAGGTTGTGGATGTCCTGTGGGCCCATATCCAGATCAATAGAGACGGATTTCAGCGAGTTAAACAGGCGGTCCATATGTTCGTCAAAGAAGGCCCACTCACCGTCATAAAGACGCATGCCTTCCCACATGCCGTCGCCCAGCATGAAACCAGAGTCATAGACCGACACTTTGGCCTCATCCTTATGGACGAGCTCTCCGTTCACCCAGATCTTGATGTTCTCGTTGCGATCATCAGCTTGGGCGTCGTGGGTTGAGTGGCTGTGTACAGCTTCTGCGTTCATTGTTCTTAGTGTCCTAGAATTTGGCTCAGGAAGGTTTTTGTGCGCTCTTGCTTGGGCGCATCAAAGAAAGTTTGTGGGTCGGCCTCTTCAACGATTTCACCGTCGGCCATAAAGACCACACGATCTGCAACCTGACGGGCAAAGCCCATCTCATGGGTGACACAGATCATGGTCATACCCTCTTTGGCAAGCTCGACCATTGTGTCCAGCACCTCAGAGATCATCTCGGGGTCCAGAGCAGAGGTCGGCTCGTCAAAGAGCATGATCTCGGGCTTCATGCAAAGCGCGCGGGCAATGGCCACACGTTGCTGCTGACCGCCGGAAAGTTGGCCTGGGTATTTGTCGGCCTGCTCTGGGATCTTGACCTTGGTCAGATACTCCATCGCGATCTTTTCCGCCTCGGCCTGAGACTGCTTGCGCACGAGCATCGGCGCGAGGGTGCAGTTTTCCAGGATCGTCATATGCGGAAAGAGGTTAAAGTGCTGAAACACCATGCCCGTTTCGCGGCGAATCTCGTCGATATTGTCGAGGTTATCATCCAGTTCTGTGCCCAGAACATTGATCGAACCACCGTGGTAGTCTTCGAGCTTGTTCAGGCAACGGATCAGGGTGGATTTACCGGACCCAGATGGGCCGCAGACCACGATTTTCTCACCCTTTTTGATCTCGAGGTTGATGTTCTTCAGCGCGTGGAAGCTGCCGTAGTATTTGTCCATATCAGAGATTTGGACGGCGGTTTGAGTAGACATTAGGGTAACCTCCTAGCGTTCAGCCACGGCCAAGCGCCGCTCGAGATAAGCGCCATAGCGGGACAGCGCGAAAACAAAGACGAAATAGATCAGGGCGACGAAGCTATAGACTTCGACATGGGCGAAATTCCATTCTGCGTTGCCAAAGGCTGCATCGCCCGATTTGACCACTTCAAAGAAGCCGATGATCGCCACAAGGGATGTTTCCTTAAAGGTGATCACGAACTGGTTGATGGTTGGCGGCAGCGCGTTGCGGAAGGCCTGTGGCAGCACGATATAGCCGATGCGGTGCCAGTATCCCATGCCGAGCGCCTTGGCGGCCTCTTCCTGACCAGCCGGCAGCGCTTGCATGCCACCTCGGATGATCTCGGCCTGATAGCAGGCAAAGAAGAGCGCATAGCCAACGATGACGCGGTAGAGCTTGTCGCCAGTCAGCCAGTCGGGCAGCACGAAAGGCAAGACAATCGCAAAGGTGAACATGATCGACAACAATGGCAGCGAGCGGATGGTGTCGATGATGATGCCCATGGTTTTGGCGATCACCGGCAGTTCAGAGCGACGCAAGAGCGCGAAGATGATCGCCAGGGGCATGCCCAGCAAGGACGTTGCCGCAAAGATAAAGATCGTCAGCGACAGCCCGCCCCAGTTCTGTTCAAAGACAGGTGTCAGGCCGAAATAGCCGCCACGCATCAGAACATAGAAGGTTACGAAACCTGTCAGCCAAAGTGCGGTGATCCGTTTAGCGTTCCAGAAATACGGCACGCAGGACAGGCCGCCCACCAGAACAATCGCCAGACAGGCCAGTGCCGATCGCCATTGTTCCTCGTATGGGTAAAGGCCAAAGAGGATCAGACGCCAACGGCTGTCGATCACGCCCCAGCAGGCTCCGCCAGAGCCATGGGCACAGAGGTCACGGTTTTCCGCGGACCACACAGCGTTCACGATACCCCAGCTGACGAGGTTATAGATCACCCACAGAGCCAGCGCGCCAAAGACGGTGGTCATCGCCGTGTCCATGCGGGACGAGAAGTAATCGGCGCGAATGCGGTCGATCAGGGTTGGTTCTACATAAGTCTTTGCCATGATCTTAGGTCCGCAACTGATTGCCTTTGAGTTTGATCGCGTCGTTCACGCGGTTCAGAACCCAGGCCATGGAGTAGTTGATGATCAGGAAGCCCCCCATCAGGATCGCGATCAGTTCGAGTGTCTGACCGGATTGGTTGATCGAGGTAGAGATCACCATGAAGAAGTCAACGAAGCCAATCGCGATACCAATGGTGGTGGCTTTAAACAGCCAGACATATTGGTTGATCAGCGTCGGCATCACCGCCCGGATCGCCAGAGGCAGTTTGATCCGGCTGAAGTTCTGCCAGGGGCTCAGACCCAGCGCGTGACCGGCCTCGCCCTGCCCTTTAGAGACAGAATTGAAACCTGCGCGCACGATCTCACCGATATAGGCGGCACCGTATAGGGAGATTGCGATGATACAGGCCAGCAACTCGGGTGAGACACGGATGCCATCGCGGAAGTTCAGACCCTTGAGATACGGGATATTAAGAAGCGGCGTGTCAGGGATCCGGCCGAGCCAGAAGATCACAACAGTCAGCACCACAAAGCCCAGCCACAACATCCGTGTGATCATGGTCTTGCGAACCTCGGGTATGCGCTTGAAGCGTTTCGCCAGCCGAATCCAGAGTGCCAGGGAGATGGTCGCGACAAGGATCAGGAACACAACAAACACATACCCACCCGAGACGTTCAGCCCCGGAAGATAAAACCCACGGCCACTAATGAAGGCCACGTCAAAGATAGAAATGCCCTGCTTTGGTTTTGGCAGACTGGTCAGCAGCGAATACCAAAAGAACAGCTGCAGAAGCAGCGGCAGGTTGCGAAAAATCTCAACGAATGTCGTGCCGATCAGCTCGGCCATTTTATTGCCCGACACCCGCATGATGCCGACCAAAGTGCCAAGGAAAGTCGCAATGGTCAGCGCGATCGCCCCTAGGAACATAGAGTTCAGGATCCCGACCCAGATCACCTTGAAATAGGTGTCCGACGTGGTGAACTCGATCAGGGAAAAGTTAACGCCCCAGCCCGTGGCGCGATTGAGGAAGCCGAAGCCCGACGTCATGCCCTGTGCTTCAAGATTGGTGCGCGCGGTGATGATAAAGATCAAGATCAACAAGACCAGACCACCGACGAAGCCAATCTGCATGGCATTGTCACGGACAGTTTTATTTCTGAGAAGCGATAGCATCCGCATCTCCTAAAGCCAGAACGTTCATTTATTTGGAACTCAAAGGGGCTCCGGGGCCGATAGTCTGGCCCCAGAGCAGGGAGCAACTTAGTCCACAGTCAGCGGATAGAAAACACCGCCGTTTGTGTAGAGCTCGTTCATACCGCGTGGAAGCGCGTATGGTGTCGCGATGTTGCGCTCAAAGATTTCGCCATAGTTGCCGACTTCTTTGATGAGGTTGTAAGCCCAGTCATCAGACAGACCCAGACGCTCGCCATAGCCTGGAGTTACGCCCAGGAATTTGCCGATTTGCGCGGAACCAGGGTTTGCGCGGATCTCGTCAACGTTCGCTTGGGTGATGCCGTTGATTTCAGCAAACCACAGGGAGGAGAGCATCCAGTTCTGAACGTCGAGCCATTTTGGATCATTTTCAGGGACGATGATCGCTTCTGGCTCCAGACCCAGCACGTCAGGGAGGATAACGTGTGCTTCTGGGTTGTCAGAGGTTGCGCGGGTTGCGGCCAGTGGCGGAGCGAACAGGATCAGTCCGTCGCAACGCTGGTTGAAATAGGCGGTCTTAACTTCGTCGCCTTTTTCGAAAACAACGACTTCTGCGTCGATGTTGTTGTTTTCAAGGTAGGACGCCAGAACGCGCTCGGTGGAGGTACCTGCGGATACGCAGATGGAACCGCCGTCCAGATCTGCCACAGATTCTGCGCCCAGTTCAGCGTGCGCCATCACGTGGAATGCGCCAACGAAGTAAGGCAGAGAGTATGCGAGGTTCAGCTCGGTGTCGCGGGACTGGGTCCAGCCGGACAGTTTGATAACCACATCGATGTCGCCGGACTGCAGCGCAGGCCAACGTTGCGCCCAGGAAATAGGAACGATTTCCAGGTTGCCTTCGGACTTGCCGAACAGGGATGCGGCCAGACCTTTACACAGGTCGATGTCCATACCCTTCCAGTTGCCCTTGTCGTCGACTTCCGCGAAGCCAAGGAAAGAGCCGTTGTGGCCAGAGCAAAGCAGCTTGCCACGGTCCAGAGCCGCGTCCAGACGGCTATCAGCTGCAGCAGCGCCTGCAGCCAGAAGGCCAGCAGCGGCAAGGCCAAGCATTTTAAGTTTCATAGGTGTTCTCCTCTGTTGACCCGAATGTCGGGATCATTTGTCGACAAAGTGTCGACGTGAATGATGCTGGGAAAATAGTCGACAGTTCGTCGACTCGTCAATATATTTCAATTAGGCGCTCTGGATTGCAGGAAAATTCTGTAGATTCAGGATGCACATGTTCAAAAATTCATCAGAGGGCGTCATGGCAACTGACCTTGGGGCAACGAAAAATAGCAAATCCTCCCCTTCAACCAAGCCAGCGCGAGGTGGTGGCGGTCGTTTTGTCTATGAAACGCTGAAACGCGAGATCCTCGAACTGAAACTCGCCCCGGCACAGCCTTTGGACGAGGCTGCATTGGCCGAGCGATTCTCTATGTCACGCTCGCCAATTCGCGAGGCTCTGGTGCGTTTGTCGGCTGAAGGCATGGTCGAAATGCTGTCCAATCGCACCACTCTTGTTGCCCCTATCAACCTGATGGAGTTCCCGCGTTATGTCGAAGCGCTGGATCTGTTGCAGCGCATGACCACCCGCCTCGCGGCCCAGCATCGCACGGCGGACGACATCCTCGAGATGAAATCCCGCGCGGCCGCCTATGATGCGGCCTGCCTTGAAGAAGACCATCTGGCGATGTCCGCGACCAATAAGGATTTCCATATGGCCGTGGCGCGCGCGGGCAAGAACCCCTATTTCACCGCAGGCTACGGACGACTGTTGGATGAAGGGCGCAGAATCCTTCATATGCACTTTGAATTTACCCGCGACAGCGCAAAGGGGCGCAGTCTGGGCCCCGAGCATTTCACCATGATTGATGCAATAGAACGGCGCGATGTCGCAGATGCAGACCGGTTGGCGCATGAACACACCGCTCTGTTCCACGACCGCTTCTTTGAATTCCTGCGCGCGAAATATCAGGACGATTTTGAGTTAGAGCTTTAGACCGCCCTACCCTTTGAGCACGGAAAGCGTTCCGGTTTTCAACGTTGCCAAGAGACCATCCAGATCCGCCCGCGTCTGAGCGCTGTATTTCAGGTTCATGATCACAACGATCAGATAATGTGCTTGGGCCTCTGGCGACAAACCATGCGATTTCAGCGGTACCGCATAGGGTATCAAAAGCTCGGTCATCAGAGCCTCATGACGTTGATGCGACGCTTTAATTTCTTCTTTCCCAGCAGCGTTATGGCCAGCCATGAGGTCTTCCATGTCTGCTGCGGTTTGCAACAGCTCAAAGCTTTCGATCACGGTGTGTTGGAAATAGACATCCAGTTGATCCGCGAAATCACTTAGCCCTGCAACGCCCTCGCGCACTTTCTGCAAGTTCTGATCCGTCACAAAGCGGATCGCGGCGCGGATGAGCCCATCCTTGCCATCAAAGGAATCGTAAAGCGTCTGTCGTGACACGCCGGCGGCCGAGGCGATATCCGCCATGGACGTCTTGCGGGCACCGTAACGCACAAAGCATTGGATCGCAGCGGCGACGATCTTGGCTTCGGTCTCGGTCGGGGTATCTGGCTGTAAAACTGTCATGGGTCTAAAATAATTCACACTTTACCACTTGACAAGTGGGGTAATAGTGTAAAATACAATTGGACACGTTTACTCCAATTGTAAAGTTAACGATATGACCCAAACCCGGCGACACTTTCTTCAATCAAGCACCGCTGCAGTCGTAGCAGGTGTGTTGCCCTATCGCAGCCTGATGGCTGACACAGTGAAAGGACCTAAAATGGACACGGCACAAGAAGACGCAATGATCGACGCTATCGCCAAAGGCGTGAGCTATTCTTTCCGCACCCCAATTCTGCGCCGCCCGTCTGATTTCGGCATGGCATATGAGGATGTGTTCTTCCCGGCCATGGACGGCGTGATGCTGGACGGCTGGTATATTCCTGCCGGCAAAGGCGACAAGCTGATCATTGTGAACCATTTCATTGGTGCGAACCGCTATGGCTATCCCGGCCATCTGGAGCCATGGACCGGCCAAGGCGGTTTTGAAGTCAACTTTATCGAGGCCTATAAAGCTTTGCATGACGCAGGCTACAGCGTTCTGGCCTATGATTTGCGCGGCCACGGCCATTCCGCAGCTGGTGCCGACAACATCACCGGCGTTGGCGCAATTGAATGGCGCGACGTGATCGGCTCTGTGCGCTATGCAAAAGAGCGTTTCCCGAATGCCAAAGTCGCGCTGCACAGCCAGTGCATGGGCTGCAACTCCACCTTCATTGCGATGGAAAAACACCCAGAGGAATTCGAGCACATCTCTTGCATGATCGCGCTTCAGCCTTTGTCTGCCGCACCTTTCATCGAACGTGCGTTGTCTGATCAGGGTGTTGAGAACGCGGTTGAGCGGTTTAACGAGCGCTACAGCTATTACTGCAGCTTCCGTCACACAGATTCCAACGCGATTGCACGTGCGGACAAGGTGACAGTGCCGACTATGGTTGTTCAGGTCAAAGACGACATGACCACAAAACCATCTGACGCGCAGGGCATCCACGACTTGTTGCCAAACCCAGACAAGAAACTGCTTTGGATCGAAGGAACCCCTGTGCGCTACGAAGGCTATCGCTATTTCAGCAAGAACCCAGCTGAGATGGTCGCTTGGTACGACGCGCACCTTTAGGTTATACCTAGAAAATCGACTGATCCCAATGGGATCAGCTCCCATCGCATTCAGACAGAGAGATATCCCATGACCAAGACCACAACGCGCCGAGGCTTTTTGACCGCAACCAGTGGGCTTGCCGCTGGTGCAGCCTTTGGGTTTCCGCAGATCACCCTTGCAAGTTCGGCTCCGGCCGCTGCTGAAATCACAGCCTCTACACTGGATTTGGTAGATCCTCAGTACCGCGAATTCGCGCAGTCTATGGCGGGTTTTGTACCGGACTCTAACTCCCTTGCAGTTTTGCGCCAGGCGCTTGAGAATGGCCCAAGGCAAGGCACACAAAATCCAACGCTGGAACATTTTGAGATGCCTGGAAGCACGGCCAGCTTCAACCTGTTCCGCCCGGAAACGCCGCGCGCGACACCTGCGCCTGCGATTATCTACATCCATGGCGGCGGCTATGTCTTTGGCACAGCAGAGCAATATGATGGCTATTGCTATGATCTCGCGCAGACCTCAGGGGCTGTTGTTCTGAACGTGGAATATCGACTGGCGCCAGAAACCCCATTCCCTGGCCCGGTTGAGGATTGTTACGATGTGCTCACTTATGCCTATCAGAATGCTGCCAGCCTTGGCATCGACCCCACGCGGATCAGCATCATGGGGCATTCCGCCGGCGGAGGTCTCTGTGCGTCCCTGGCAATCCTGGCCCGCGACCGCGGTGAAGTACCGGTGAAAGCGCAATTCCCGATCTATCCAATGCTGGATTACCGCACAGCCACCACAGAGGCTCCCGTCAACAACCTGACGACGGGCGAATTCATCTGGGTCCGAGCGGCCAACCGTTTTGGCTGGGACAGTCTACGCGGGGACTACGCCATCGATGACAACCGGATCGGGCACTTCTCGCCAACACATGCGGTCTCGCACGAAGGCTTGCCGCCTTGTTTTATGGCCGTCGGCAACCTTGACCTCTTTCTTGAAGAAGACACAGCCTATGCGATGACGCTAACCCGTGCCCGCGTACCCTGTGAATTCCATATATATCCCGGTGCAGTCCACGCCTTTGACGGATTCCCGGGAACAAACCTAACCACCCAATTCGCGCGAGACTTGGCAGCCGCGTTTGACAGGCTGCTGTAGGCAGCGCTCCCCACAGAAAGGACACTCCCCATGTTCGGCAATATGATCTCAAATATGATGACCAAACCCTATCAGTCTCCGCTGTTTGACAGCCCAGAGGCATATGGTCTGGACTATGAAAACGTAGAATTCCCAGCGACAGACGGCACGATCCTGCGCGGCTGGTTGATCAAAGGCGGCACCGACAAGGTGATCGTCGAAAGCCACTTTGGTGTGCAATGCAACCGCGGCGGCTGGAGCCCCGAAGGCAAAGGCCCGATCAAGCCTTGGAAAGAAGACATCAAGTTCCTGCGTCAGGCGAAGCACTTCGTCGACAATGGCTATTCCTTCCTGATGTATGACCTGCGCGGTCACGGCGAAAGCGACCTTGGACCAAAACCATGGGTCAGCTGGGGCCCAGAAGAAGCCAAAGACGTTCTGGGCGCGGTCGACTATATTTCGGGCCGTCCGGAGTTTGCCAATGCCTCGATCGGCCTTTTGTCGATCTGCATGGGCTCGGGTGCGACCACCTATTCTTATGGTCTGGAAGACGGCATGCAGACGCGCAAGAACGTCAAGGCTTTGGTAGCGGTTCAGCCGCTGCTCTATAGCTGCTTTGTCGACGCGCTTGGTATGCCTGGTTTCTTGCAACGTGCAGGTGCCAAGGTGACCAAAGAACGTCTGGGTTTTGATCTGGCCGAGCCAAATTTTTTGGATCATGTGCCAAACATCAACATCCCAACGATGGTTGTGCAAAACCAGAATGACCCTTGGACTCAACTGGACATGGTGAACGACTATTACAATCGTCTGAACACCACCAAAGAGCTGAAGATGCTGGACATCGAGAAAAGCCGCTTTGCCGCCTATAACTGGGTTGGCACCAATGCGGCCGACGTTCAGGCTTGGTTTGACAAGCATCTGTAAATGCTGGCCAACATCCTAACCTATGGCGCAATCGCCGTCGCTTTGGCGGCGGCGGTTGGTGCTTTGACCACCAAGACGTTCCATGTGGAAACGGTGATCGCAGCCCCCGCCGAGCAGATCTGGGACGTTCTGACGGATACCGCGGCCTACCCTGACTGGAACCCGACTTTTGTTGAAGTTCAGGGCGCATATGCACAAGGCGGCAAGGTTCTAAACAAGGTTCAGGATCCTTCGGGCAGCGTGCTTGAGATGACCGCCACTGTGGCCACTTTAGTGCCCGCGCGCGAGCTGCGTCAAAAAGGGGGCGTGCCTTTGGTCATCACCTTTGACCATCGCTGGATTTTGGAACCCGTTGAAGGCGGCACAAAAGTCACCCAACACGAGGTCGACCGTGGGCTTTACCTCTGGTTCTGGAATTCCGACTGGATCGAGCCAGCCTATGCCAAAACCAGCGCAGCCTTAAAGGCGCGGGTTGAGGCACAATAACACACGAAGCGCGCCCGAAACGGCGCGTTTCTTTTTATTGAAACGCCTCGCTAAAGATTTCCTGAAAGGCGTGGGCTGCGAAACTTAACCCGTGATCATCTGATCCCACGAGACAGAAGTTACAGGTCCCGATCTCTCGGCGCAGCAAGCTTGTGCGTTTGTAGCCCGAAATCTGTAGAGGTGCCGGCCCCGGATTGACCACAACAGAAATCCCGATCACCGCCGAAAACGCATGTTCAAGAAAGCGCGACATATCGGGGCCTCGGTAATGGATCAGCGTGTCGATCCGGTTCTTGTCAATGGCGGCTTCGATCCTCTTGGTGACTTCAGTATTGGCCGGCGGCAGGGCCAGTCGAATGCCTTGAAACTCGAAGATCCTCAGCTCGTCGTTTTTGCCCAATCCCAGACCCAATGGCACAAAAGCCGCGATATCCACGTCTGCGCCATGGAGGATCTGAATGCCTTTGCGCAGAACAGGATTCACAAAAAGCGCCAGCTCGATGCTTTGCGTGTCCAGCGCGCGATAGAGGGCATCTTGCGACATCAGCCGCTCGATGGTCACATCGATCTGGGAATGGTCGCGCTGAAATTTGGCGATCATGTCATGCAGGATCGACTGATCAAAGTCCTCACTGATGCCGACCCGCAGTTCACCGACTCGCAGACCTTTCATCGCCGAGATTTGTTGGCGTACGCGATTAAACCCCGACAATTGGTTCATTGCGAAGTTCAAAAACAGCTCCCCTTCCGAGGTGAGTCGCACGCCCTTTGTGACCCTCTCAAAGATCTGAATATCCAGATCCAACTCTAAAGTTTGGATATGTCTGTTCAGCGCAGAGGGCGAAATTGCCAGAGTTTCAGCCGCTTTTCGGATCGAGCCAGATGCGGCGATGGCCCTTACATATTTGAAGCTTTGCAGGTGTTTCATGTGATCTAGCTGCCAAAGTGGTGCAAAAAACGCAACACCTTGCGCAAATCTTTGAGGCAGACCGACGCACATTAACGAATTAATGAAGCTTTTGGGGAACGCCACCAGTCCTTTCTATCCCGAAGGCGGCGCTTCTGACGAACTACGAAAATGCCCCCAAGGAGGTACATGTGATGAAAAAACTACTGCTCGCTTCTGCCATTTCCGCAGTCGCCGCATCCGCTGCAACCGCTGACATCAAAGTCGGTGTTCTGCACTCTCTGTCCGGCACCATGGCGATTTCCGAGACCACTCTGAAAGACACCATGCTGATGCTGATCGACCAGCAAAACGCAAAAGGCGGCATCAACGGCGAGATGCTGGAAGCGGTCGTTGTGGACCCTGCGTCTGACTGGCCACTGTTTGCTGAAAAAGCACGTGAGCTGCTGACCGTCCACGAAGTCGACGTGATCTTCGGCAACTGGACGTCTGTTTCCCGTAAGTCCGTTCTGCCTGTGATCGAAGAACTGAACGGCCTGCTGTTCTACCCTGTTCAGTACGAAGGCGAAGAGTCTTCCAAGAACGTCTTCTACACCGGTGCTGCGCCAAACCAACAGGCGATCCCAGCGACTGACTACTACCTGGAAGAACTGGGTGTTGAGAAATTCGCGCTGCTGGGCACCGACTATGTTTACCCACGCACCACCAACAAGATCCTCGAGCAGTACCTGAAAGACAAAGGTATCGCAGCTGAAGACATCTTCGTGAACTACACCCCATTCGGTCACTCCGACTGGTCCAAGATCGTTGCTGACGTTGTGGCTCTGGGTGCAGACGGCAAAAAAGTTGGCGTGATCTCCACCATCAACGGTGACGCGAACATCGGCTTCTACAAAGAGCTGGCAGCGGCTGGCATCTCTGCAGATGATATCCCAGTAGTCGCCTTCTCTGTGGGTGAAGAAGAGCTCGCAGGTCTGGACACCACCAACCTCGTTGGCCACCTCGCAGCATGGAACTACTTCCAGTCCGCAGAAGGTGACGCGAACGCGGACTTCATCGACACATGGAAAGAAACCATGGGTGCAGAGCGCGTGACCAACGACCCAATGGAAGCACACTACATCGGCTTCAACATGTGGGTGAACGCGGTCAAAGAAGCAGGCACCACTGACGTGGACGCAGTTCGTTCCGCAATGTACGGCCAGGAATTCCCGAACCTGACCGGCGGTACAGCGGTTATGCTGCCAAACCACCACCTGGCGAAACCAGTTCTGATTGGTGAAATCCAAGAAGACGGCCAATTCGATATCATCTCGCAGACTGCAGAAGTTCCAGGCGACGCATGGACCGACTTCCTGCCAGAATCTGCGGTACTGAAGTCTGACTGGAAAGACCTGGGTTGCGGTATGTACAACACCGAAACCGAGACCTGTGTTCAGATCAAATCCAACTACTAATCTGACCTGACCTCTGGCCCCGGGGGCGCGATCCCCGGGGCCTTTTTCTTGGAATACTCCCCTATGCTCCGTGTCCTGACGCTTTTCTTGGGCTTGCTGCTGGCCGTCCCTGCCTTCGCGCAATCCTCCCTTTACGACGCTCTGGCTGACCAGACAGCTGGCCTTAAAAAACCGTCCTCCAAGACCATCGAGACTGTGATCTCGGGTCTGCAAGACAGCGGCGCCCCTGGTGTCGCGAATTTCCTGACCAAGCTGCAAAGCAAAGAGGTCTGGTACCGCAAGTCTGATGACAAATTTTTCTTTGTCGCGACCGACGACAAAAAGACCTACCGCCTGATCGATATCGAAAGCGGTGAGGTCGTGGCCGAGGTCGCAAAGAAAGAGATCAAACAGATCAAACCGAACTCTGGCGTGCGTGCCAAGATCGACGGGGCTTTGGTCGCCTTTCGTCTGACCGACGCAGACCCTGCGGTGCGCGATGCGGCTTTGGTCGGCATCAGCCGCGATCCCAAGGCGAAAGATCTTGCGCCTTTGACTGCAGCTCTCGCGAGCGAAACGGACCCCGACCTGAAAGCGCGCATGGAGCGCCTGTCGCGCATTCTGACCGTGAGTTTTGGCGACACAACCGAGGCCCGCGTCGCAGCTATCGAAAGTTTTGACGGCGATCTGGGTCTCGATGCCCGCGCGGTTCTGAACCCTCTGGTTACAACAAAGCTTAAGGCGGCGCCCGAAGTCGGCGTGGATGAAAACGTCGCTAAAACCTTGCGACTTGGCAATGACATCAGCGAAGAGGAGGCCTTTGCCCTTTTGGTAGCATCTGGTCTTGCTCAGGCCCAGCCAACTAAGGACGACATCAAAGCTGCTCTGAAAGCCAATATCGATGGCGACACTGTTGGGGGGGTGATGGTCGCAGACCTTGGCACCGATGAGGCCCGTCTGGCGGCCTATATGGCCCTGGCCGCTTCTGGCGAAGTGCCCGCGATCCTCACCTCTGAGGCCAAAGCCGAACTTTTGGCGAGCGCCACCTATTACGAGGTCTATGCCGAGGCTGACCCCGCCGTGACAGCCGCCGCTGTAGAGGCGCTGAGCTCTATCAGCACGGCCGTGGGTGTTTCGCAATTCATAGACCTTGTGCTCGATGGGATCTCACTCGCGTCGATCTATTTCCTTGCAGCGATTGGTCTGGCGATCACCTTTGGCGTCATGCGCGTGATCAACATGGCTCATGGTGAATTCATCATGATGGGCGCTTACACGGGCTACGTCGTGCAGCAGATCATCCCGAACTACACCGTATCTCTGATCGTCGCGATCCCGGCGGCATTCGTGATCACCTTCGCAGTTGGTGTCGCGATGGAGCGTCTGGTGATCCGTCACCTCTATCACCGTCCTCTGGAAACTCTGCTAGCGACTTTCGGCATCTCGATTGCGCTGCAACAGATCGCCAAGAACATCTTTGGCACACAAGCGCGCCCCCTCACCTCTCCGGGCTGGCTGGATGGAGCGCTGGTGTTTAACGATGTGATCGCCATCTCATGGATCCGTATTGCGATCTTTGTGCTGTCGGTGATCTTCTTCCTTGGCCTTCTGTTCGTGCTGAACCGCACCCGTCTGGGCCTTGAAACCCGCGCGGTCACGCAAAATCCGCGTATGGCAGCTGCCATGGGCATCAACCCGGATCGCATCAATATGCTGACCTTTGGGCTCGGCTCTGGCATCGCGGGCATCGCTGGCATCGCCATCGGCCTTTTCGCCAAAGTGACCTCGGAGCTTGGCTCGGACTATATCGTCCAGAGCTTTATGACCGTGGTTGTCGGCGGCGTCGGCAATATCTTTGGCACGCTCGCAGGTGCCACAATGATCGGCTTCCTTCAGAAGGGCATCGAATGGTTCAACCCGTCCAACACATTGGCGGCGCAGACCTATATGATCATCTTCATCATCATCTTCATTCAATTCCGGCCGCGGGGCATCATCGCCCTCAAAGGCCGCGCGGCAGGAGATTGATCCAATGAACGGACTTCTCACCAAATTCCTGCTGAAGAACCCCTCAGTCCTGGTGTTCCTTGGCGCCCTCGCTCTCTTCACCGCCTTTGTCTCTGTTGGATCAGAGGCCTTTGGCTGGGGCTTTATCTCGACCTCTTTCGTCAAGACCTTAGGCAAGACGCTCTGCTTCTGCCTGATTGCCATCGCGATGGATCTGATCTGGGGCTATTGCGGCATCCTCAGCCTCGGGCATTTCGCCTTCTTTGGGCTGGGCGGCTATATGCTGGGCATGTGGCTGATGTATGCCCGCACCGAGATCATCGTGCAGACTGCAATGTCCAACGAGGTCATTCCCCCCACCGATCAAGAGGTCATCGACGCCATCGGCACGCAGATTTTTGGTGTTGTGGGTGGATCCGACTTTCCGATGATCTGGGCCTTTGCGCATCTCTTCTGGGTGCAGCTAGCGCTGGTTGTGCTGGTGCCCGGCATTCTGGCGCTGGTCTTTGGCTGGCTTGCTTTCCGTTCCCGCGTGACCGGGGTTTATCTGTCCATTCTGACTCAGGCGATGACCCTGGCACTCTCGCTTTACCTGTTTCAGAACGACAGCGGCCTGAGAGGCAACAACGGTCTCTCAGGCCTGCAAAACCTGCCTGGTCTGGATGATGTCTCCCAAGACATCGTGTCCATGTGGTTCTTCTGGGCGTCCGCCTTTGCACTGGGTCTGAGTTACCTGTTGGTCAAACTGATCACCGAAAGCAAACTCGGCAATATTGTGCGCGGCATTCGGGATGACGAGGCACGGGTGCGATTCCTGGGCTATAACGTCGAAGGCTATAAGCTCTTTGTCTTCGTGCTAACGGCGATTATCGCTGGCATTGCAGGCGCGCTCTATTACCCGCAGGCGGGGATCATCAACCCGGCGGAAATCGCACCGATCGCCTCGATCTATCTGGCGGTTTGGGTCGCAATCGGCGGGCGTGGCCGCATCTATGGCGCGGTTATTGGCGCGGCTTTTGTCTCGCTCTTGTCCACCTGGTTCACGGGCGGTCAAGCGCCCGACATCCCGCTGGGCTTCTACACCATCAAATGGGTCGACTGGTGGCTCGTCCTCTTGGGCCTCAGCTTTGTCATCGTCACCCTCTACTTCCCCAAAGGCATCGGCGGCCTGTTTGACCGGCTCGTCCGCAAAGGAGACGCATAATGGCTGAACTTCTCGAAGTGAACGGCATCTCTGTCACCTTTGACGGCTTTAAGGCGATCAACAATCTGGCCTTTAGCATTGGCTATGCCGAGTTGCGCGCGATCATTGGACCGAATGGGGCTGGCAAAACCACCTTCATGGATATCGTGACAGGCAAAACGCGGCCTGATGAAGGCTCCGTGCTTTGGGGTGAGAAATCCATCTCGCTTTTGTCGAAATCCGAAAGCCAGATCGCCAACCTCGGCATTGGCCGCAAATTCCAAAAGCCCACGGTTTTTGAAGACCAATCCGTCCGCGACAACCTGATGATGGCGCTGAAAGCCAAACGCACCCCTTGGGCGGTTCTGTTTCACCGCGGCAGCGATGGCGAGACGGCACGGATCGAAGAGCTTGCAGCCGAGATCGGCCTCAAAGACGCGCTGGACCGCCGCGCCGGAGACCTCTCTCACGGGCAAAAGCAATGGCTGGAAATCGGCATGCTTCTGGCGCAAGACCCACAGCTCTTGCTGGTGGACGAACCCGCCGCCGGCATGACCGTGGATGAGCGCAACAAGACCACAGAAATCCTCAAGCGCGCCGCTAAGACACGCGCCGTTGTGGTGGTGGAACATGACATGGAATTCATCCGTAACCTCGACTGCAAAGTGACTTGCTTGCACGAAGGTTCAGTGCTGGCCGAAGGCTCGCTGGATTTCGTGACCTCTAACAAGGACGTCATCGACGTCTATCTGGGACGCTGACATGCTGGATCTGCAAAATATCACTCTGCATTATGGTCAGAGCCAAATCCTCTACGATGTGAACCTGCAGGCCGAGACCGGCAAGATCACCTGCCTCATGGGCACGAATGGCGTCGGCAAAACTTCTTTGATGAAAGTCATCTCGGGCACCCACGCCCACTCCGGCGGCACCTATAAGTTGGATGGCGAAGACCAAGGTCGCGCAGCCGCACATGTTCTGGCACGACGTGGCGTGGGCTATGTGCCTCAGGGGCGCGACATTTTCCCCCTGCTCACTGTGCGCGAGAACATGGAAATCGGCTTTGCCTGTCTCGATAAATCCGAACACAGCCTGCCCGAGCAGATGTTTGAACTTTTCCCTGTGCTCAAGGAAATGCAACACCGTCGCGGCGGAGACCTCTCCGGCGGCCAACAACAGCAGCTCGCTATTGCGCGCGCGCTGATCACCCGGCCTAAGCTCCTTTTGTTGGATGAACCCACAGAGGGCATTCAGCCCAACATCATCCAACAGATCGGCCGGGTGATTTCCTATCTCAAGGACCAAGGCGAAATGGCGATTGTTCTCGTGGAGCAATATTTCGAGTTCGCCTATGGGCTTGCGGATCATTTTTACTCGATGCGCCGCGGTGAGATCATTCTGGACGCCGCCAAAGGATCAGTTCCAAAGTCCAAAGTCTTGAAAACACTGAGCGTTTAAGGCTTGCGAAAAACAAAATTTCCGCGCCCTCTTGGCCTCGCCAAGAGGGCGTTTTTTGTAGCCTCATCGATCGGCCAATTATCTTGGGCCTTAGCACATGCAAAATGCATTTCTTTAAGACCCGTCCCTGTGCAACGCTGACACAAAATACAAATGAGTCACGCGCGTGAGCCAGACAAGGGAGTGCGAAATTGAAAGTTGGGTTTATTGGCCTCGGCAATGTCGGGGGAAAGCTATCGGGGTCTTTGTTGCGCAATGGGGTCGATCTGACGGTTCATGACCTGAACTCGGAATTGGTTGATGCCTTTGTGGCAAAAGGTGCCAAAAAGGCCGAAGGGCCTGCACAACTTATGGCCGATTGTGATGCGGTGATCACCTGCCTGCCCTCGCCCGCAGCCTCGGCGGCCGTCATGGACGAAATGCTGCCAGAGGTCACTGACGGCAAAATCTGGATGGAGATGTCCACGACTGATGAGGCCGAAGTCAAACGTCTGGGCGCCAAGGTGATCGAACGCGGGGGCGCGGCGGTGGATTGTCCGGTCTCTGGCGGATGCCACCGCGCGGACACCGGCAATATCGCCATATTCGCGGGTTGTGATCGCGCGACATTTGACCGGATCCTACCCTTTCTAAAAACCATGGGTCGGCGGATTTTGCATACGGGCGAGCTTGGCTCTGCCTCAATCCTCAAGGTCGTGACCAACTATCTGGCGACGGCGAACCTTGTGACCTGCTGCGAGGCTTTGGTGACCGCGAAGGCGGCGGGAATGGATTTGAACACCGCGTATGAGGCGATCAAAATCAGCTCGGGCACCTCATTTGTGCATGAAACAGAAAGTCAGGTCATCCTGAACGGCTCGCGTGACATTTCCTTTACCATGGACCTTGTGAAAAAGGACGTAGGCCTCTTTCAAGAGGTCGCGGATCGCGCCAATGTGCCGTTGGAAATTTCGCCGATGCTGATCAATATTTTTGACGACGGGATCGCGCGCTATGGGGAACGCGAGCTTTCTCCGAACATCATCAAACGGCTCGAAGAGGCCACGGGTCTGGACATCCGCGCGCCGGGCTTCCCGCCGGAAATGACGGACGATGAACCCGAAGAGCCAGGCTATGAGGTCGTGCCTCAGGGCAAATGACCCAAGCGCGGCGGCTTAACACACCGCCGCGTCGTTCCAACGAGTGTCCTCAAACAACCGGCCCTTGTGCTGGCCCGTGAGAATTCTTTGTCGCGCGGCCTCCCATGACGCAGCCCATGCCGCGGCATCGGTAAGCACCTGATCAGGGCGCTCAGCACTGCGCGCAACAAACCCGGGAAAAGCCGGGCGTCCGCTGGCCTGACCCGTCGGGTGATAACGCAGATCCATGCTCCAGCGCAGACCGTTTGAGAGGTTGGGCAAGGCGCGATGCACGTTCATCTTGTGAAACAGAACCGCGCCACCCTTTTTCACAGGTAAAGGCGTACCTTCGCGGCCACCCATGACTTTGTCAGGCACTTGAGGTTCGCGCGCGATGGCGGCGTTGGAGCAATGCACTTTCGGCCCCTCACGATGCGACGCCGGAATGGACGTAAGGCAGCCGTTTTCAATCGTCGCCTCTGTGATCGCCAACCAGACCGTGATCTGATGCGTGTCATCAGCCTCTTCAAACAAGGCGACGATGTCCTGATGCCAAGTTGTTGCGCCCACGTTGGAGTGGCCCGCTACCGCATCATGCAGGCCTTTGGCAGGCGGCTTCATCCGCATTTGCTGGACCGGGCTTGCGTAAATCTCGGGCCCAATCAGAGCCTCAACCACATCGAGCACCTTGGGATGGCGCATCAAATCAAAGACTGCAGGGCCCGCGTGTACATGGAAGGTTTCCGGATCAATGCCTTCGTTGAGCAAGGGCAATGATATGTTCAAATAGTTGGTCAGGTCGGGATACTCCGCAATCATCGCGGCGTATCGCACCCCAAAATCAAGGTCTTCATAGGTCTTGCTGATCTTGCCCTTTTGAAAAAGTTCCGATGCCAGTCGATCCAGCAGCGCCTCATATTCCTCTTCAATCGCAACAAGATCCTCGGGCGGCACAAGGCTGTCGATGGCGAGAAACCCATCTTCTTCGAAAGCGGCGATTTGGGCGGACGTCAGGGCTGAAGGTTCGGACATGTCGATCTCCTTGCGCGGGCTTCGATGTGGCGTTCTGTCTTGAATAAAGCGTGGCATTGCCTCCGCAGCTAATCAAACGTAATCTTTCACCCAAAAGACCCCCAAAAATTGGAGGCTCTGTCAGAGTGCACACGCCCAATGCCCAATAAACTGCCCCCTCTTCCCGCTCTTCAGGCCTTTGAGGCTGCGGCCCGCCATGAGAACTTCGCCGCCGCTGCGCAAGAGCTGAACCTCTCGCAATCGGCGGTCAGTCATCGGGTGCGTGGGCTCGAGCATCATTTGGGCTATCCGCTGTTTGAACGCCTGCCCCGCGGGTTGCGACTGACCGAGGCCGCCAAGGCCTATTTGCCATCGGTGCGGCGGGCGTTTGAGGATATTCTCAGCGCCACATCCGGCGTCTTTGGCCATCGCGGCGGCAAGACACTGCATCTGCGGGCACCGGTCAGCTATACGGCGCTGTGGCTTGGGCCTTTGGTCACGGAATTCACGCGGGAATTTCCGAGCATCCGGGTCAATCTGTCCAGTTCCATATGGGTGGATCGGCTTGCAGTTGGAGGCACCGATATCGAGCTGCGCCTTGGGCGCGGTCATTGGCCGGGCTATGAGGCGCGACCCTTGTTCCATGATGCGTTGGTGCCAGTCTGTTCTGCCGAGACGGCGAAGGAACTGGGTATCCCTGCGACGCCGCAAGCCATTGCCCAGCACCCGCTGGTGCATGTGATGGGCCCCGAGGATCAATGGTCCAAGTTCTTTGCCCACTACGACGTGGATCGTCCAACCAACCCCACGGATATCGGCGTGGATTCTTCCATGGGGGCCTCAGAGATCACCCTGACCAGCAATCGCGTGACTCTAATGCAGGAAAAGCTCGCGGCGCGGGTACATTCGAGCGGTCGGCTCGTCGCTTTATCACATCTGAGCGTGCTGCCGGACGAGGCCATGTATTTGTTGACACCGGTTACAACGGAGCCGCGCAATGCCAGCGCGGTGCTGTTTGAAAACTGGCTAAAAGACAGGTTGGTGCCTTAGCGCAAGCCACTAAAGCGCAGCGTTCAAACTACACCCAGAGCGCATAGAAAAACCGAGGGAATCTGACCAAACTTACTCTTGCATGGCAAAGACCCAGATTTCTGGCGAATAGGTGTTGACCTCAATTTGCGGATAAAATACTTCGTCATCCTACTGAGCGGGTATGGTGAAATGGTATCATAAGAGCCTTCCAAGCTTAAGGTGCGGGTTCGATTCCCGCTACCCGCTCCAGAAACTCCCCAATGAATTAAGCGATATTTGCCAAGCTCTTAGCTTGCAGTGCTACGCTGTTTGAACGACGCACGGGCTTCGCGGCGAATCCAGGTCTTGAAGGCCTCGGCCATGAGATTCACCTCACCTGCACGTGTTGCTACGAAATAGGATTGCCCTTGCGATTTTGGCCGCCCCAGAACTTTCAGAGCGCCCCCGGTGAGTTCGGTTTCAATCAGGTAACTGGGCACAATTGCTGCGCCCATACCCTCGATTGCGGCGGCAATCATAGTTGAGAACTGATCAAAGAGCGTCCCCCGCATGATATCATCCCGCGTGAGCCCGAGATCCGCGACGTACTGAGGCCAGGCGCTCTTGCGGCTGAGAAGGTGCAGGCGGGGTAAGCGAATAATGTCTTTGGGAGACGTCACCTGAAACCGCGCGACCAAGTCCGGCGCGGCGACGACGGCAAGGTCCTCTGGGCAGAGTTCGGCAAGCGTGATGCCGCCCCATTCCTCGCGGCCAAACTGGATTGCCAGATCAATGCCTTCGGCGGCCAGATCAAAGGGTTCGGCGCGGCTGTAGAAGGTGAGCTGCACGTCCGGGTATTGCTTTTGGAAACTCGGAAGACGCGGCACCAGCCAACGGGTCGCGAAGGTGGGCAGCACTGCGATGGACAGGATCTTGCCCCCCTGCCCAGCCGCGCGGGCCAGTGTGATCGACTGCCTGAGGCGCTCCAAGTCCGGCGACAGGCGATCTGCAAAACTGCGGCCCGCGTCCGTCAGGGCAATCCCGCGTCCTTCGCGGCGAAAGAGCGTCACGCCCATCAGGGCCTCCAGCTCTTTGATCTGACGGCTGATCGCGCCTTGGGTCACCTGCAGCTCTTCGGCCGCGACGGTGTAGCTTTGGTGTTTTGCGGCCGCCTCAAAACAGCGGAGGACCGAGGTAGATGGCAGGTTATCGGGCTTCATTCATGAGTAATACTCACGCATTTATGCAAAATACCAGTATTTTTATACATGAAAGGCGCACGTAAGATCCCCACGACGCGCCCGAGAGGGCGCAAGATGTTCAGCCAAAAGGGAGATAGGCGTGGCGCATTCTGATCAACCTGGTTTCGGTCCCGACCTTGCAAGTTTTGATTGGGAGGATCCTTTTCTGCTGAAAGATCAGCTGGATGAAGACGAGCGGATGCTGTCAGAAGCCGCGCATGTATTCGCGCAGGAGAAGCTGTTGCCGCGCGTGACAGCGGCCTATGCCGAGGAACGGGTCCAGCCTGAAATCTTTGCCGAAATGGGTGAGGCTGGGCTTTTGGGCGCCACGATTTCCGAGGATCTGGGCGGCTTGGGCGCAAATTACGTGACTTACGGCCTGATCGCGCGCGAGGTTGAGCGGGTCGATAGCGGGTACCGGTCGATGATGTCGGTGCAGAGCTCTTTGGTGATGTATCCGATTGACGCCTATGGATCGGACGCCCAGCGCCAGAAATACCTACCGAAGCTCGCCTCGGGTGAATGGATCGGATGTTTTGGCCTGACGGAACCAGACGCGGGATCAGACCCTGCTGGAATGAAGACCCGCGCGACCAAGGTCGATGGCGGCTATGTGCTGAACGGCTCCAAGATGTGGATCTCCAACAGCCCGATTGCGGATGTTTTTGTGGTTTGGGCCAAGTCTGATGCCCATGACGGCAAGATCCGTGGCTTCGTTCTGGAAAAGGGCATGAAGGGGCTGTCTGCGCCGAAAATCGAGGGCAAACTCTCGCTGCGCGCGTCGGTCACGGGCGAGATTGTCATGGAGGGTGTCGAGGTCGGCGAAGATGCGCTTTTGCCCGGAGTTCAAGGGCTTAAGGGGCCGTTTGGATGTTTGAACCGGGCGCGGTACGGGATCGGCTGGGGCTCGATGGGGGCCGCAGAGGATTGCTGGCATCGGGCGCGTTCATACGGTCTGGATCGCAAGCAGTTCGGCAAGCCTCTGGCGCAGACGCAACTGTTTCAGAAAAAGCTCGCAGATATGCAGACAGAGATCACCTTGGGCCTTCAGGCAGCACTGCGTGTGGGGCGTTTGATGGATCAGGGCAAGGCCGCGCCTGAGATGATCAGCCTGATCAAACGCAACAATTGTGGCAAGGCATTGGACATCGCGCGCCATGCACGAGACATGCATGGCGGCAATGGCATTAGCCAGGAATTCCATGTGATCCGCCATGCGGCCAACCTCGAGACGGTGAACACCTATGAAGGCACTCACGATGTGCATGCGTTGATCCTTGGCCGCGCGCAGACGGGCCTGCAGGCGTTTTTCTAGGAGGCTTTGATGGATCGCGCGGCGATTGTCGAAGAGAACTTCCTGAGGCGCGTGGCAGCGGGCGATATGCCGGAGGGCGCGCCTGCCGCAGGGCCGCTGGGGAATGCGGATGCGGTTGGCCTGTTTCATGCGCAATGTCTGAGCCGAGCGCTGGATCTGCAGAGCCGTGCCATGCAGAGCAAGCGGCAGGGGTTTTACACGATTGGCTCCTCGGGCCACGAAGGTTTATCGGCCATTGCATGGGCCTTGCGCCCCACCGACACGGCCTTTTTGCATTATCGCGATGCGGCCTTTCAGATCGCGCGGTCTATGCAGGTGCCGGGGCAAAATCCAGCGTGGGATATGCTCTTGTCCTTTGCCTGCTCGTCCGAGGATCCGATCTCTGGTGGGCGGCATAAGGTGTTGGGGTCCAAGGCGCTGAATATCCCGCCACAGACCTCGACGATTGCCAGTCATCTGCCTAAGGCGGTGGGCGCGGCCTATGCGATTGGGGCGGCAAAGCGGCTGAGGCCCGAACATACGGAATTCCCTGAGGATTCAATCGTCTACTGTAGCTTTGGCGATGCCTCCGCAAACCATTCCACAGCCCAAGGTGCGTTCAATGCGGCGGGCTGGGCGGCTTATCAGTCGGTGCCGATGCCTCTGTTGTTTTGCTGTGAAGACAATGGGATCGGGATTTCGACCAAAACGCCCACGGGCTGGATTGCCGCGAATTTCCAGAACCGCCCGGGGATCAAGTATTTCCATTGCAACGGGCTCGACATCTTCGAGACCTACCGTGTCGCGCAAGAGGCCGCCGCCTATGTGCGCAGCCTGCGCAAACCCGCGCTTTTGCATGTCAAAACCATCCGCCTTTACGGCCACGCCGGTGCCGATGTCGCGACCTCTTACTTGCCCAAAGCCGAGGTTGAGGCGCAGGAGGCCAATGACCCTCTGTTGCATTCGGTGCGCCTGCTCAAAGAGCGAGACGCGGCCGCGCCGAGCGACTGCCTAAAGATCTATCAAGACACCCGCAAACGCGTGGCTCGGATCGCTGGCGAAGTCGTCACCCGCCCGCATTTGAAAACCGCCAGGGACGTCATGGGCTCGCTGATCCCACCCAAACGCCACTGCGCGTCGACCAACGGGCCCTCTGAGGCCGCGCGGGCTGAGGCTTTTGGTTCTGACCTGCGCGCCATGGGCGAGCCGCAGATCATGTCCAAGCTCATCAACTGGGCGATGACAGATCTGATGCTGACCCATCCAGATATCGTCATGATGGGCGAGGATGTGGGCCTGAAAGGCGGCGTCTATGGCGTGACGCAAAAGCTGCAACAGCGGTTTGGAGCGGACCGGATGATCGACACGCTGCTGGATGAGCAGAGCATCCTTGGGCTGGCGATTGGCATGGGGCAGAACGGTTTTACGCCGATGCCTGAAATCCAGTTTCTGGCCTATCTGCACAACGCCGAGGACCAGATCCGCGGAGAGGCCGCGACCCTGTCGTTCTTTTCCAAGGGACAGTTCACCAACCCGATGGTGCTGCGGATTGCGGGGCTTGGCTATCAAAAGGGTTTTGGCGGGCATTTCCACAATGACAACTCGATTGCGGTTCTGCGCGACATTCCCGGGGTGGTCCTGGCGATCCCGTCGAATGGCGCGGATGCCGCGAAAATGCTGCGGGAATGCGTGCGGTTGGCGCGCGAAGAGCAGCGGGTTGTGGCCTTCCTCGAGCCGATTGCGCTCTATCCGATGCGGGATCTGCATGAGGACAAAGACGGGGGCTGGATGCAGACCTACCCCGCTCCGGATGAGACCATCGCGCTTGGCGAAGTGGGCTTGGATGGGGATGGAGCTGACTTGGCCATCGTCACCTTCGGGAATGGCACCTACCTTAGCCACCAAGCGCGTAAAGTTCTTGAGGCCAGGGGGATCAAAACCCGGATTATCGACCTGCGCTGGATATCTCCCCTGCCGAAAGACGCGCTGACTGCGGCGGTTGAGGGCTGTAAGAACGTATTGATCGTCGACGAAACCCGTCATTCTGGCGGTGTGGCCGAGGCCCTGATGGCGCATTTCCATGAGATCGGCGTTGCGCGACTGGCGCGGGAAACCTCTGAGGACAGTTTTATTGCGACAGGGCCGGCCTTTGCAGCCACCATGCCATCGGCGGAGAGCATTGCGGAAGCAGCTCTGGCCTTGGTGGAGGGCGCGCGATGACGACCGTTGTAGTGATTTGCCCTGGACGCGGGACCTATAATGCGGCGGAGCTGGGGTATTTGGCACGCAATTTCCCCGACGCGGGTCTGTTGGACGCTTTTGATGCGCAACGCGCGGGTTTGGGACAGGAAAGTCTGCGTGCGTTGGATGGTGCGGATCGTTTCACCCTGTCCAAACATACGCGGGGGGACAATGCCTCGGGTCTGATCTATGCCGCGACCTATGGGGACTTTGTATCGATCAAGGGCGACATCGAGGTGGTCGCGGTGACGGGGAATTCGATGGGCTGGTATTCCGCGCTGGCCTGTGCGGGGGCCGTGACGGCTGAGGACGGGTTCAAGATAGCCAATACGATGGGCAGCTTCATGCAAGAGGCGATGATTGGCGGGCAGTTGATATACCCCTGGGTGGATGAGAACTGGGTGCCTCTGCCTGCGTTGCGTCAAACGCTGTTGGGTTTGGTAGCCGAGATTGATGCGCGCGCGGATCACGTTCTGAGCGTCTCGATTGATCTGGGTGGCATGTTGGTGCTGGCTGGGAATGCCAAGGGGCTCGAGGCTTTTGAGCAGGCGGTTGAGCCCGCGCAGGAGCGGTTTCCGATGCGATTGGGCAATCATGCGGGGTTTCATTCCGCGCTTCAGGCTCCTGTGTCCGAGCGCGGGCGGGCTGCCCTGCACGCTGCGCTTTTCGGGCAGCCGGATCTGCCGATGATCGACGGGCGCGGACATATCTGGTGGCCCGGTGCGAGCGATCCGAGCGGATTGTGGGACTATACCCTGGGACACCAAGTCACTGAAACTTATGACTTTACCGCCGCGATCACCACCGCTGCGCGTGAATTCGCGCCGGATATGTTCATCGTGACCGGCCCCGGCACCACGCTGGGCGGCGCCATTGCGCAATCGCTGATCCAAGCCGATTGGCAGGGCATGCGCAACAAAACCGATTTCAAAGAGAAACAGGACGCAGGCCCTCTGCTTGTGTCCATGGGAATGGAGAGCCAGCGCGCGCTGGTCACCTAAGAGGAGAAAAACATGTCTCATATGGAAATCCTGAAGGCCTCTGGTTTTGGCGAGGCAGAGCTTGGTGGCGGCACTTTGTCGGTCGCAACCCCCGTGGATGGGTCCGAGATCGCCAAGCTGTCTGAGCATTCGGTGGCTGAGGCCAATGCGATGATCGATAAGGCCCATGACGCCTTCCTGAAATGGCGCACGGTCCCTGCCCCGCGGCGTGGTGAATATGTGCGTCTGCTGGGCGAAGAACTGCGGCGCGAGAAGGACAATCTGGGTGCTTTGGTGACGCTGGAATGCGGGAAGATCCTTCAGGAAGGCCTCGGCGAAGTGCAGGAAATGATTGATATTTGCGACTTTGCGGTGGGTCTGTCGCGTCAGCTTTACGGGTTGACGATTGCCTCAGAGCGCCCGGGGCATTCCATGCGCGAGACCTGGCATCCGATGGGGGTCTGTGGCGTGATTACCGCCTTTAACTTCCCTGTTGCGCCATGGTGCTGGAATGCGGCTTTGGCGCTGGTCTGCGGGGATCCGGTGATCTGGAAGCCTTCGGAAAAAACCCCGCTGACAGCGCTGGCGGTGCAAAAAATCTGCGAGCGGGTCTCTGCGCAATTTGGTGATGACGCACCCGACGGGCTGACCCAAGTCTTGGTTGGCGAACGCGAGCTCGGCGAAGCAATGACCGCGCACAAGAAGGTCGCGATCATTTCGGCGACGGGTTCTGTGCCCATGGGCCGCGCGGTGGCGGCGGATATGTCCAAACGTCTTGGCAAAACCATTCTGGAACTGGGTGGCAACAATGCCATGATCGTGGCCCCTTCAGCGGATCTGGAGATGGCTTTGCGGGCGATTGTGTTCTCGGCCGTTGGCACTGCGGGGCAGCGATGCACTACGCTACGCCGTTTGATCGTGCATGAGGACGTCTATGACGCTTTGGTACCGCGTCTGATCAAAGCCTACGAAGGGCTGCCCATCGGAGATCCTCTGGCGGATGGCACGCTTGTCGGGCCTCTGATCGATGATCAGGCGCTGCGTGCAATGGATGCGGCACTTGAGAAGGCGAAATCAGAAGGCGGCACGGTGCATGGCGGCGGCCAGGCTCTGAGCGACAGCCACGGGGCCGCGGCCTATGCCAATCCGGCGATTGTCGAGATGCCGAGCCAGAGCGAAATCATGCATCACGAGACCTTCGCGCCGATCCTCTATGTGGTGAAATACAAGACGCTGGAACAGGCGATTGAGATGCAGAACGAAGTCCCGCAGGGTCTGAGTTCCTGCATCTTCTCAACTGACGTGCGCGAGACGGAATTGTTCCTATCCGCTGCGGGGTCTGATTGCGGGATTGCCAATGTGAATATCGGGCCTTCGGGTGCGGAAATTGGTGGGGCTTTCGGCGGGGAAAAAGACACCGGTGGTGGACGTGAAAGTGGGTCGGACGCGTGGAAAGCCTATATGCGGCGTCAAACCAATACAGTGAATTATTCCCGAGAGCTGCCACTGGCTCAGGGGATCAAGTTCGACTTCTAAACCCTTGTAATAAAAAGAAAGGCCCGCGCACTGCGGGCCTTTTTCAATTGATCTGAACCATTTTGCCTGGGTTCATGATGTTGTCTGGATCAAGTGCTTTTTTGATTGTCGCCATGACATTCATCGCTGCGCCATGTTCCTCGATCAGATAGGGCATTTTGCCTGTGCCGACCCCGTGCTCTCCGGTTACGGTGCCTTCGAGTTCCAGCGCCATCTTGTTCAGCGACGAGGCCAGCGATTTCGCCTTTGCCAATTCCCCTGGGTCTTCGGGATCAATCAGGATGGAAAGGTGGAAGTTTCCATCCCCAACGTGACCGACAACCGGGGCCAGAAGGCCAGCCTCTGCGATCTCGGCTTTGGTGCGGTTGATGGCTTCGGCCAGCGCGGAAATCGGCACACAAACGTCTGTCACAACGGGGCGCGCGCCCTGACGCAGGCTCATGGCGGCGTAATAGGCGTTGTGGCGGGCTTCCCAAAGGCGGTTGCGGTCCTCGGTTTTGGTGGCCCATTGAAAGGCCTCTCCGCCGAATTCGGATGCGATGTCACCGAAGGCTTCGACTTGCTCGGCGACACCGGCGTCTGATCCATGGAACTCTAGGAAAAGATGCGGCTTTTCGGGGAAGCTCAAGTCGGGGTTATAGATATTCATCCCCTTCATCTGCACCTCGTCCAAAAGCTCAATCCGCGCCATGGGCAGGCCGGATTGAATGGCGAGGATCACCGAGTTCACCGCATCATCAACCGTTGGAAAGGCGCAGGTTGCGGCTGAGATCGCCTCTGGCTGACCATAGAGCCGAACAGTCAGCTTGGTGATGATCCCAAGGGTGCCTTCCGAGCCGATCATCAGCTTAGTCAAATCATACCCAGCCGAAGATTTCCGCGCGCGGGAGCCGGTTTCGATGATTGTGCCATCCGCCAAAACGACCTCTAGCGCCAAGGTGTTCTCGCGCATTGTGCCGTAGCGCACCGTATTCGTGCCGGATGCACGCGTCGCCGCCATGCCGCCGAGGGTGGCATCGGCTCCGGGATCGACGGTGAACATAAGGCCGGTTGCGCGCAGCTCGGTGTTGAGCTGCTTGCGCGTGACGCCTGGTTGCACCACGGCGTCCAGATCCTCGGGGTTAACCGCGAGAACCTTGTTCATGCGGCTGGTGTCGATCGAGATGCCGCCTTGGATTGGTATCACCTGCCCTTCCAGAGAGGTCCCGACCCCATAAGGCACCACTGGGCATTTATAGCGCGCGCAGACTTTCACGATCTGTGAGACCTCTTCGGTGGTTTCAGGAAAGGCCACCGCGTCAGGCTGAGCAGGCGTAGCATAGGCCGCATCATGACTGTGCAGATTGCGGATCGAGCTGCCTGTGGACAGGCGTTCACCCAGCAGAGCCTTGAGCTCTGAAATCACCGTTTCGATTGAATCAAGTGCCATGCGTGTCTCCCTCTTGTGGGCGATCATGGCCATCGACACGGCAAAAACAAGGGGCCTTGTGCCCGGATTGCGCTTACCCCTAATGTGGCGCGCATAGGGGAGAGCCGTGCGTAGAAGCCTGACAATCATATTATTTTTGCTCGCAGTGGCGATTTTTTCCGGCGCGATCTGGAATATTGGCTACCGCACGGCGCTGACGGGCGTGGCGGATCAAGGGCGGGTTTACCTGCAGTCGGCCTCGGATCGTTTGGTGGGACAACTGGAACGGTTTCGCCAGTTGGCCGACCTGATTGCGCACCACCCCGAAGCCATTGCAGTGACCAGCGGAGAGATCCCACCCGAGGATATCCTGCCGCTGTTTACGCGCTCTGCGGACAGTACGGGGGCCTTGGAGGTTGGGCTTTTGGATGCCGATGGGCGGTTGGTACTGGCGTCCGCCGACAGCGCCTCGGGGCAAGACTGGAGCGACCGCGACCATTTCGAGCGTGCCATGACCGGCGCCATGGGGTTTGAGCATTTTGTCGACGAGGCAGACCGGCGGATTTTCTCGTTCATGGCACCGGTGCGGGTAGACGGTAAACCTGCGGGCGCTGTGATGGTGCAGGTGGATATGGAGACCATCGAGGAGTCCGACTGGCGCTCTGCCCCGCAAGTGGTTTTGTTCACAGACGAGGACGCGCGGGTCTTTGTTACGAACCGCTCCGAAGTTCTGTTTGAGGGGTTTTCTACCGAGCCGACAGAAGGTGTTTTTGCACCGATGCGCGTGCGTGCAGCCGGAACGAATACAGTCTGGACTCTGCCGGACGCACGGTATCTGCCGAACCGCGCGCTTTATATGGAATTGCCGCGGCCGGTTGTTGGGATGACAGGGCATACTTTGATTTCGACAGCTCCGGCAGAGCGGCTGGCGTCACTGCAGGCATTGGTGGCCGCGGCGGTCTGTATCACCTTTGGCGCGTTTCTTTATCTGGCGCGGGAACGGCGGCGGGTTTTGGCGCGGGATAACCTGTTGCTGGAGCAACGTGTGACGGCGCGGACGGCACAGTTGACGGCGGTGAACGTGAACCTTCGGCATGAAATTGCAGAACGGCAGGAGGCCGAAGAAGCTTTGCGAAAGGCGCAGGCGGATTTGATTCAGGCGGGCAAGCTGACGGCTTTGGGGCAGATGTCTGCCGGCATTAGCCATGAACTCAATCAGCCGCTGATGGCGATCCGGTCCTTTGCGGACAATGGCTCGCTGTTTTTGGAGAGACAAAACCCGACGCAGGCGGCAGAGAACTTCTCTCGCATCAGCGCGCTGAGCCATCGCATGGGGCGGATCATCAAGAACCTGCGCGCCTTTGCACGGCAGGAGAGCGAGCCGGTTACGGATGTGAACATCAATAGCGTTCTGGATGCGGTTATGGAGCTGTCGGAGCCTCGGCTGAATACCGAGAATGTTGTGGTGAACCGAAGTGGCCCGTCTCGGGATGTTTGGGTGCGTGGCGGTGAGGTGCGCCTGCAGCAGGTCTTTATGAACCTCGTGTCCAACGCGGCGGATGCCATGTTGCAAAGCGACACAAAGCAGCTTGATATCAAGGTGATGCGGGACGGATCCGCTGTGCATGTTTCGGTCAGTGACACGGGCCCCGGGCTGGACGATGCGGATAAGATCTTTGATCCGTTTTACACCACGAAAGAGGTGGGGCAATCCGAAGGCATGGGGCTTGGGCTTTCCATTTCCTATGGTTTGGTTCAGAGCTTTGGCGGGGCGATCAACGGGAAAAACCGCCCCGAAGGTGGCGCGGTCTTTACGGTGGAACTGGCGGCAAGTGAGGGTGTGGCGTGAGCAAATCGGTGCTTTTGGTGGATGATGATCGCGCGGTGCGGGATGCTTTGGCTCAGACCCTCATGCTGGATGGCTATGACGTCACGTTGGCGGCGAGCTATATCGAGGCCAAAGACCATATCACGCCCGACTTTGGCGGCGTGATTGTCAGCGATATTCGCATGCCGGGCAAAGATGGCTTTGACCTATTGGCCTTTGCGCGTGGGGTAGACGCCGATCTGCCTGTGGTTCTTTTAACCGGCGAGGGTGACATCCCGATGGCTGTCCGAGGGCTGCAGGCCGGGGCCTTCAATTTCCTTGAGAAACCGTGTGAGACGCAGGATTTCCTATCAGTGGTCGAAAACGCTCTGCGGTCGCGCCGGATGGTGATGGAGAACCGCGTCCTTAAGCAGAAACTGGAACAGGGCGATGCGGCCTCTCGACTGTTGTTTGGCACATCGGATCTGGCCGAAGGTCTGAGGGCGCAGGCCCGCAAGACGGCCAAGGCTGGGACAAATGCCATGATCTTTGGTGCGCCGGGGTCTGGAAATTTCAAAGTGGCCGAGGTGGTGCATTTGTTGTCAGATGCCTCCTCTGCGGCGTTTGAGAAACGCACGGCGGCGGGGCTGACGCCTGAGACTTTGTCAGAGGCGTTGAAAACCGCAGAAGGCGGCACGTTGTTTCTGGATGAGATCTCGACCCTGCCCCAGGACGTGCAGTTTGCCCTAAACGATGCGCTGGACGCGCCGAATGCTCCGACAATCATCGGGGGCACTTATGAGAGTCCTGAATTTTTCCATGAGGGTGGGAATTTTAACAGCGATTTGTTTTATCGCCTGAACGTGATGACCTTGCGGGTACCCTCGCTCAAGGAACGCCCCGAGGACATTCCCGACCTGTTCCGCCACTATGTGAATATCGCCGCTGAGCAGGCCGGCACCCCTGCCCCCGAGGTCACGCCCGAAACGATCAGCACATTGATGGCCCAAGATTGGCCCGGCAATGCGCGGGCGCTGATGAATGCGGCGATGCGATTTACGCTTGGGGTCTCGGATGGCGAGAGCGGCGAAGACCTTGGGCTGGCAGAACAACTGGCGCGCGTTGAGCGCTCTTTGCTGACAGATGCGCTCAAGCGTTTCCGTGGGAATGCGACCGAAGCGGCCAAGGCGCTGAAGCTGCCGCGCAAGACGTTTTATGACAAGCTGACGCGCCACGAGATTCGCGCAGAGCTTTACCGCTAACGGATTTGTGCGGATTTTCGCACAGCTCCTAAAGCACCATGTGCGAAAATCCGCACACAGTAGAAATACGGATATGCGTGACCACGCGAAAACCGCGCCCTACCCTTTGTTTTCTTTAATTTTTTCCGAAGTTCACAAAAAATTTAGAGTTTCTCTTGTTCGCTCAACCTGCCTGCTTTTCATTAAGGCAGGGACAGACTTCCTGTCTGCTAACAGTGTTTAACACTTGGGAGGAAACACTATGAAATTCATCACCGCAGCCGTTGCGGCCACCATCGCGTTTGGCGCAACCACAGCATCCGCGTCCGGCGCATGTGATCCAGGCGAAGTGGTTATCAAATTCAGCCACGTCACCAACACCGACAAACACCCTAAAGGCATCGCGGCATCCCTGCTGGAAGCGCGCGTAAACGAAGAGATGAACGGCAAGGCTTGTATGGAAGTCTTCCCGAACTCTACCCTTTACGATGACAACAAAGTTCTCGAAGCGCTGCTTCAGGGCGACGTTCAACTGGCGGCGCCTTCACTGTCCAAGTTTGAAGCTTTCACCAAGCAGTTCCGCCTGTTTGACCTGCCGTTCATGTTCGCAAATGTCGACGCAGTTGACGCGTTCCAAGCGTCGGACGCAGGCCAAGCGATGAAAGACTCCATGCAGCGCCGCGGCCTGCAAGGTCTGGCGTTCTGGCACAACGGCATGAAGCAGATGTCTGCGAACGTGCCTCTGATTGAGCCATCTGACGCAAACGGCCTGCGCTTCCGCGTTCAGTCCTCTGACGTTTTGGTTGCTCAGATGGAAGCCATCGGTGGTAGCCCACAGAAAATGGCCTTCTCCGAAGTTTACGGCGCGTTGCAACAGGGCGTTGTGGACGGTCAGGAAAACACCTGGTCCAACATCTTCGGCAAGAAATTCTTCGAAGTTCAGGACGGCACCACCGAGACCAACCACGGTATCATCGACTATCTGGTTGTGACCTCCACAGAATGGCTCGACGGTCTGGATGCGGACGTTCGTGACCAGTTCATGACCATCCTGGACGAAGTCACAGCGACTCGTAACGCGGAATCCACTGCCGTGAACGAAGAAGCCAAAGCAGCTGTCATCGCAGCAGGCGGCGTTGTGCGCCAGCTGACACCTGAGCAGCGTCAGGCATGGGTTGAAGTTATGAAACCTGTCTGGGCACAGTTCAAAGATGACGTAGGCCAAGACAACATCGATGCAGCGCAAGCGATTAACGCAAGCATGTAATTTGATGTAACGTTGAAAGAGCCCATCCTTTGGGTGGGCTCTTTTTTTATGCCTGATCGCAAGATAGGCCACACTGAAAAGGAGCTGGGACATGCAGTCGAAACCTTCTTCCGGGTTCGTCGACAAGCTCGAAGAAAACCTCATCGCTGCTCTGCTGGGTGCCATGACATTGCTGACATTTGCCAATGTTGTTGCGCGCAAAGGGTTCAATTCAAACATTCTCTGGGGGCTTGAGGCGACGGTTTTCCTGTTCGGCTGGCTGGTCCTGCTGGGCGCATCTTATGCGGTCAAGAAAGGCGCGCATCTGGGCGTTGACGTCATGATCAACGGCATGTCCGAGAGCGCGCGTCGCGTGACCGGACTGATTGCCATAAGCGTCTGTATTGCCTTCTCTTTCCTTCTGTTGAAGGGCAGCTGGGACTATTGGGCGAACTTCGCAAACCTTCCGAAAACAGAAGGCCGTTGGTTCCCACTGGGCTTTGAAGACAAGTTCCTCGCCAAAGGCTGGTACGAGCTTGATGACATCCCACATCCGACGATCCTGAAGTGGATGGAAGACGTCTTTAACGAAGGCGAAGCCTATAACAAAATGCCACGTCTTATTCCCTATGTGGTTCTGCCTATTTCCTCTGCCCTTCTGCTCTTCCGCTTCATCCAAGCTGGCATCGCCATCTGGAAAGGCGAAACAGATCGAATCGTCGCAAGCCACGAAGTCGAAGACGAAATCGATGAAGCACGCGAAAAAATCGGAGACTAATTGACCATGTCAGTCCTATTTCTATTCCTACTGGTCATTGGCTTTTTGCTGATCGGCGTCCCTATCGCTGTATCGCTTGGCATGTCCTCAATCCTGTTTCTGCTGATCTTTAGTGACACCTCCCTGGCCTCTATTGCACAGACGCTGATGCAGGCATTCGTAGGTCACTTCACTCTTCTGGCGATCCCATTCTTTATTTTGGCGTCGTCGTTCATGTCGACTGGCGGTGTTGCCCAACGCATCATCCGCTTTTCGATTGCCTGCGTGGGACATCTGCGCGGAGGCTTGGCGATTGCGGGTGTATTTGCCTGCATGATGTTTGCAGCCCTCTCAGGATCATCCCCTGCAACCGTCGTCGCTATCGGTACTATCGTCATTGCTGCTATGCGACAGGCGGGGTACACCAAAGAATTTGCAGCAGGCGTGATCTGTAATGCAGGTACTTTGGGTATTCTTATTCCCCCGTCTATCGTGATGGTGGTTTACGCAGCGGCTGTTGAGGTTTCTGTTGGCCGGATGTTCCTCGCAGGCGTTATTCCTGGGATCCTTGCAGGGCTGATGTTGATGATCGCGATCTATGTGATGGCGCGTATCAAGAATATGCCAAAAGGTGAGTGGAAAGGCTGGGGCGAGATCGGAGCGTCCTTCCGCGATGCGTCCTGGGGTCTCTTGCTGATCGTGATCATCATGGTTGGGATCTACGGCATTCCGGGCGTCACAGGCGCGTTCTTTACGCCGACTGAGGCGGCGGCTGTGTCCTCTGTCTATGCCTTCTTTGTGGCCTGCTTCATCTATCGCGATATGGGGCCGCTGGCCGCACGCGACGGGCAAGAGCGCAAGTCGCTGCTGCAGGCGCCTCAGGCGATCGTCACGGCTTGGTTCCACGAAGACACCCGCAAGACCCTGTTTGAAGCAGGCAAGCTGACGGTCACCCTGTTGTTCGTGATCGCCAACGCCCTGATCCTCAAGCATGTTCTGACCGAAGAGCAGATCCCTCAGGCGGTGGCAAACGCCATGCTGTCCGCAGGCTTTGGTCCGGTGATGTTCCTTGTGGTGGTCAATATCATCTTGCTGATTGGTGGCCAGTTCATGGAGCCCTCGGGTCTCTTGGTGATCGTGGCACCGCTGGTTTTCCCAATCGCGATCGAGCTGGGCATTGATCCGATCCACTTGGGTATCATCATGGTTGTGAACATGGAGATCGGTATGATCACGCCGCCAGTTGGTCTCAACCTCTTTGTGACCTCGGGTGTGGCTGGCATGCCAATGATGAGCGTTGTCCGTGCGGCCCTTCCGTTCCTCGGTGTGCTGTTCATCTTCCTGATCATGATCACCTATATCCCAGCGATTTCGACATTCCTGCCGAACTCGATCATGGGACCGGAGCTGATACTAAACTAATAACACTCCCACTCAAACTTAAGCCGCGCAGAGGAGACTTTGCGCGGCTTTTTTGTTTTTAGAAGAGTGGCTTATTTGATTTTCGAGGTCTCGGTTAGAAGGCCTTTCAGGTAGGCACCATAGGCGTTCTTGGAATAGTATTCGGCGCGTTCTGCCAAGGCATCACGGTCGATCCAGCCAGCGTCGAAGGCGATTTCCTCAAGGCAGCCAACCTGCATCCCCTGACGCTCTGACAAGGTACGAACGAAGTTTCCTGCGTCCAGAAGACTGGCGTAGGTGCCCGTATCGAGCCATGCAAAACCTCGGCCAAGTTGCTGAACGGTGAGCGAGCCTTCGTCCAAATAGAGTTCTAAAAGCGAGGTGATCTCAAGCTCACCGCGCGCCGAAGGTTTAACCGATTTGGCTTTTGCAGGCGCTGTGCCGTCGAGGAAATAAAGGCCCGTGACTGCATAAGGTGACGGCGCGACCTCGGGTTTTTCGACGATGGCGGTAACTTTGCCGTCGGCATCGATATCTACGACGCCATAGCGTTCGGGATCGGTGACGCGGTAGCCAAAGACCGTGCCGCCCTGCGCCTGTTTTGCGGCCTCTTCGAGGTGATCTGGCAGGCCATGGCCGAAAAACAGGTTGTCGCCCAAAATCATCGCACTTGGCGCACCATTCAGGAAATCCTCAGCCAGAATATAAGCCTGCGCGAGGCCGTCGGGGCTGGGTTGTTCGATATAGGTAAGCGACACACCCCAATGGCTGCCATCGCCCAAAGCCCGTTCAAATTGCGCACGGTCTTGCGGCGTGGTGATCATCGCGATTTCTCGGATGCCTGACAGCATCAGAACCGAAATCGGGTAATAAATCATAGGCTTATCATAAACAGGCAAGAGCTGTTTTGAGACGCCGCTAGTGATGGGGAACAGGCGAGACCCCGTGCCACCTGCAAGAATAATGCCTTTGCGCTTCGTCATGATCTGTGCCTGCTTTTAATGTCTTTTCTTCTTGTGCCCAGTAACGCCCCGGTTTGGCAAGGAAAACTGCGAAAACCCGCAGGCACGGCGGCAGGCGTTGCGCATTTTGCCTGACCAGCGTGCGCCGTGCCAAGGAGATCGCAAGATGCTTTGCGCAGCTTTGGCGAAACCAAGCCGGAGCTATGTCATGCCTATAGAAACATCCCCGATCCTCGCCCTGCCCTATATTCAAGCAGCACAGGCGCAGAAACATGTGACCCATAATGAGGGCATTCGGCTGTTGGATATTGCGGTGCAACTGGTGGTGCAAAGTCGTTCCTTGACGACGCCACCTGCCTCGGACGCTGAGGGACATCGTTATATTGTCGCGGCTTCGGCGACTGGCGCTTGGGTGGGCCATGACGGAGAGATCGCGATCTATGAGGGCGGAGCCTATTGGTTTATCGCGCCCCAGCCCGGTTGGCGGGCCTATGTGGTGGATGAGGCGGAGATTGCGGTCTTGAGCACAAGTAACCTGTGGGAGACCGCCCGCGATTTGCCCTTGGAAATCGAACGCCTTGGCGTGAATGCAACGCCTGATGCCAACAATCAGATGATCCTCAGCGGGGCGTCGACGCTGTTCACCCATGATGGTGCGGGGCATCGGCTGACGTTGAACAAGGCCACAGCGCGCGACACCGCAAGCTTTCTGTTTCAAACCGGATATGGCGGGCGCGCCGAGGTTGGGACGACCGGAAACGATGATCTGACGATCAAGGTCTCGGCAGATGGCAGCACTTGGGTGGATGCTTTGCGGGTGGATGGCAGCAACGGGTATGTGACGGGGGCTGCGGTGATGGCCTCAGCGACCGATACGACGGCGGGTCGGTTGATGCGGGCGGATTACGGATATGGGCCAGGCAATTTGGTTGGCAGTGTCGCGGAGGCGGCCGGCGTGCCGACTGGCGCTGTGATCGAGACCGGATCAACCGCGAATGGTAGCTACACGCGCTTTGCGGACGGCACGCAAATTTGTGCGCAGACCCTGACCACAAGTGGCACGGGCGTGACAACTTGGAGCTTTCCGATCGCGTTTTCGACGCCTCCAAGCGGTGTCGCAAGTGCCCAAGCCAGCGTGCCAAGGTTCACCACGACAGGCGCGTCTAGCACCACTCAGACCGACGTCGACTGCTGGGATATCTCCGGCACGCGACAGGCAGAAACCGTGCATCTGATCGCCTTTGGCCGCTGGTTCTAGGTTTTCCTGACCTCAGGGGGATTTCCCCTCGCACCACTTGACCTGAGGCGCTAAAACCCAAGCAAGTATTTGGATTGGGTGGAATTATGGCTCCGAAATTTGGTACGAGCGGCTTGCGCGGGTTGGTGACGGAACTGACCGCTGACTTGGTGCAAGACTACACACAGGCGTTCATCGCGAGCTGTGACACCGGCGGTGCTGTGCATGTGGGGCAAGATCTGAGGCCTTCGTCTCCTGAGATTGCATCCGAGGTCTTGAAAGCCGTTGAGGCTGCGGGACTTGAGGCCGTTGATTGCGGGGTGCTGCCGACGCCTGCTCTGGCCTTTTCGGCGATGGCGCAGGGGCATGGCGCGATTATGATCACCGGCAGCCACATCCCGGCAGATCGCAACGGGTTGAAATTCTATGTGACAAGCGGCGAGATCAGCAAGGCTGACGAGACGGCGATTGTTGCGGCTTTGGGCGGCGTGTCGAAGGCGGCAAAAGGCGCGCGTTCTCAGCAGGATAGCGCCGCGGCCTTTGTGGCTCGCTACACCGATGCTTTCGCGAAAGATGCACTAAGCGGCTTGCGCATAGGGGTCTATCAACACAGTTCGGTCGCGCGCGATCTCTTGATGACCATCCTTGAGGCCTTGGGAGCAGAGGTCACGCCGCTGGCGCGTTCCGAAGTCTTTATTCCGGTGGACACCGAAGCGGTCGATCCAGAGACCCGAGGTATGTTGACGGGCTGGGTACGTGCACATGGTCTTGATGCCATTGTCTCAACTGACGGGGACGCAGACCGTCCGATGCTGGCGATTGCTCCGGGAGAGATCGTGCCTGGCGACGTGCTTGGCGCGCTGACGGCGGATTATGTTGAGGCGGATGTGTTGGTGACTCCTGTTTCCAGCAATACGATGATCGAAGCGATGGAGGGGTTTTCCACCATCCACCGGACCCGCATCGGTTCGCCCTATGTGATTGCAGCGATGGAAGAGGCTTTGGCGGATGACAGAGCCGCCCGAGTTGTAGGCTATGAGGCCAATGGGGGCTTTTTGTTGGGGTTTGAGGCCAAAGGCCTCGCGCCGTTGATGACGCGCGATTGCGTCTTGCCGATCCTTGCGCCTTTGGCGTTGGCCAAGTCCCAAGGTGTTTCACTGGGGGATTTGGTGGCGGATCTGCCACCGCGGTTCACAGCCGCAGATCGCTTGCAAGGGATCGCGACGGAGGCCTCGCAGGTGTTTCTGGCGGAACTCAGCACCGACGCGACCGCTCGGGCTTCGTTTTTTGAGGGTATGCCAATGGAAACGGCTGTGGACCAAACGGACGGGCTTCGCGTTACGTTTGAAGGCGGTGATATTGTGCATCTGCGGCCCTCAGGCAATGCGCCAGAGTTTCGATGCTATGCCGAAAGTGACAGCGCCGATGCCGCGACGGCTTTGGTCACAAGGCATCTGGAATCGCTCAAGGCGCGTTTGGCTTAGGCCTCTAGGTCGCGCAAAACCTCGTCCAAAGCCTCGCGCCAATCGGGGATGTCGACATCGAAATCTTTGGTCAGATCGCTGCATTCCATGCGGGAATTGAGCGGTCGTTTGGCGGGGGTTGGATAGTCCGAGGTTGGGATATCCGCGACCTGCGTGTCGCGACCTGATTTCTCGAAAATCTCGCGGGCGAAATCGGCCCAGCTGACGGCGGGATGACCTGCGAAATGAAAGGTGCCGCCCTTGCGGGCCCCGAGCTGGGGCGCAATCGCGAGTAGCGCTTTTGCGATGTCGCGTGCGGCGGTTGGGCCTCCGATTTGATCGGCGACGACGGTGAGTTGGTCGCGTGTTTCAGATAGCCTCAGCATGGTTTTGACGAAGTTATTGCCATGGGCCGAAAACACCCAGGATGTGCGCAGAATGAGATGCGCTCCACCTGCCGCGCGCACGGCCTCTTCGCCGGCCAGTTTACTGCGGCCATAGGCGTTTTGGGGTGCTACGGGATCATTTGGCGACCAAGGCTTTTCCCCTTCTCCGTCAAACACATAGTCGGTTGAGACATGCAGAAACGGGATACCCTTGACCGCACAGGCCCGCGCCATGGCCCCGGGGGTGTCGCCGTTGATAATCGTGGCGAGGGCTTCTTCCTCTTCGGCCTTGTCGACCGCCGTGTAGGCCGCGGCGTTGATCACTGCGTCTGCGTCACTTTGGGCGATGATTGCGGCGCAGGCCTCGGAGTCTGATAGATCCGCCTGATCGCGGCCCAAAGCCATGATCTCATGCGCACCGCCTTGCAGGATCAATTCCCGCGCGACTTGTCCGGTCTTGCCAAAGACGAGGAGCTTCATCCGCCCTGCCCGAGCCGTTCTCCGACACCGTGACGCGCCATGAGCGCTTCGAGCCAGTCGCCGTTTTCGAGGTACCATTGAACCGTCTTGCGCAGGCCTTCCTCGACGGTCACGGAGGGCCGCCAGCCGAGTTCTTCACGCATGCGGGTCGGGTCGATGGCGTAGCGCAGATCGTGGCCGGGGCGGTCGGTGACAAAGGTGATCTGATCTGCATAGGGCGCGTCCCCCGGGCGCAGATCGTCCAGGATCGCGCAAATCTGGCGGACGAGGTCGATATTGGTGGCTTCGTTCTCGCCGCCGATGTTGTAGCTGCGGCCCAGCTCGCCCTTTTCAAGCGCCAGCAAAAGCGCGTCGGCGTGGTCTTCGACATAGAGCCAATCGCGGATGTTCTCGCCTTTGCCATAGACCGGGATCGGCTGGCCTGCGAGGGCGTTTAGGATCACCACGGGGATCAGTTTTTCGGGGAACTGATAAGGCCCGTAGTTGTTGGAGCAATTGGTTATGACAACCGGCAGGCCATAGGTTTCGCCCCATGCACGCACAAGGTGGTCGGAGGCGGCTTTGGACGCGGAATACGGGCTGTTGGGTGCGTAGGGCGTGTCCTCGGTGAACATGCCGGTTGCGCCGAGGGTGCCATAGACTTCGTCGGTTGAGACATGGTGGAAACGGAAGCTGTCGGGCCGCCCTTGAGCCTCCCAGTACGCGCGCGCGGCCTCGAGCATCACATAGGTGCCGTTGACGTTGGTCTCGATGAAATCGCCGGGTCCGTCGATGGAGCGGTCGACGTGGGATTCAGCGGCCAAATGCATGATGGCGTCGGGTTTATGGCCATTGATCGCGGTCTGAATGGCCAGTGCATCGCGAATGTCGGCTTGCACGAAAGTGTAGTTTGGCGAGAGCGCCACAGGGGCCACATTGTCCAGACAGGCGGCATAGGTCAGCGCGTCTAGGTTGATCACTTCATGGCCGCGTTCGATGGCGAGGCGCACAACGGCAGATCCAATAAATCCGGCCCCGCCGGTGACGAGAAGTTTCATGATGCGGTCCATTCAAATGGGGAATTGAAATCTGCAAAGCTCTGGGCGTTCGCGTCTTTGGTGCTCAGCGTTGCGCCGGAGGTGTCGCTGCCCCAGTCGACCCCGATATCGGGATCATCAAAGCGCACGGCCCCGTCACATTCTGGGCTGTAGTAATCGTTACATTTATAAAGGATTTCTGTGTCGGGCATCAGTGTGATGAACCCATGCAGAAAGCCTTCGGGGATCAAGAGCTGCCGGCCGTTTTCGGCGCTGAGTTCCTCAGAGATCCACTGCCCATAGGTTGGGCTGCCTTTGCGAATGTCTACGGCCACATCGAGGAGCGCCCCGCGCCCGCAGCGCACCAGTTTCGCCTGCGCGTGGGGCGGCGATTGGAAATGCAGACCACGGACCGTGCCGACTTCAGCCGAAAGGCTTTGATTGTCCTGCACAAAGTCATAGTCGAGCCCCTGCTCGGCCATCCGCGCCTTGTTCCATGTCTCACAAAAATAGCCACGGGCGTCGCCGTGGCGTTTGGGCGTTAGCAATAGAACGCCATCAAGCTTTGTCTTGGAAATCTCCAGCACGCGCTGCCCTCGATTGTTTTTCGCAATCTAGGCAATGCGCGTGCTGAAGGACAGTAGGTTTTGCTTACCTTCCGCGGATTCTTGGGTCCAATGCGTCGCGCAGACCGTCTCCGAGGTAGTTCACCGACAGAACCGTCAGGGAAATCGCGATGCCCGGGAGCATGACGCGTTCGGGGAAGGCCTCCATCCGCGATACAGCATCCGCCAAGAGTTTGCCCCAGGTGGGGAAGTCTGAGGGGAAGCCGACGCCCAGAAATGAGAGCGCGGATTCGGTAATGATCGCCGCGGCGAGGCCCAGCGTGGCCGAGACCATGATCGGCGAGATCACATTGGGCAGAAGATGCCGACGGATGATCGCGCTAGACGACGTGCCGATAGAGCGCGCGGCCAGAACGAATTCTCGTTCCTTTAGCGCAAGCACTTCGCCGCGCACGATCCGTGCGGTTTGCATCCATGACGTGATGCCAATGATGCCGACGATCATAATGAACATGCCACCTTCGGGGCCGAAACGGCTGACCAAAGGTTGGCGGAACAGCGTCACAGCCACCAGAGTAATCGGCAGGATCGGCAGGGACAGCACCAGATCGGTGAATCGCATCAAGAGGCCGTCTGCGCGGCGGAAGAAACCCGCGGTCACACCCACAAAGGTGCCGATCACCATGGTCAGCGCCATGGCGAGCCAGCCGACGGCCATGGACACACGGCCACCTTCCAAGAGGTTTGCGAGGATATCGCGGCCCAGTTGGTCGGTGCCAAAGGGATGGTTCCACCCGGTCTTGGCGTCTCCATCCCAGAGTGCAACATAGATCGGACGCATGTCCTTGGCGCGGATGTCCAGTTTCTGCGCGTCTATGGTCCAGACATAAGGCCCGACGATCACCGCCAAAGTGATGAACAGCAGGAACCCCCCGCCCCAGACCGCGCCTTTGTGTTTGCGGAACTGGTGCCAGACGTCCTTCCATTGGCTGGTGGGCGGCTGATCCGGCACTTTGTCCTGCAGCGCGCCGTAGGTTTCCACGGTGTTTTCAGAGGTCTCAGTCATAGCGGATCCTCGGGTCTAGGACGCCGTAAAGCACGTCCGCGATGATGTTGAAGACAACGATCAGGATTGCAAAGATGAAGGTCAGGGTCATAACCATCGGCAGATCGTTCGCGAAAAGCGCCGTGATCAGAAGCTGACCAATGCCGTTCACCTTAAAGATCACCTCGGTGATGATCGCTCCGCCAAAGATCTGCGGCACGTTCAGCGCGATCACCGTCACAACAGGGATCATCGAGTTGCGAACCACATGGGCCAGAACCACCGTGCGTTCCCGCAGGCCCTTGGCGCGCGCCGTCCGCACATAGTCCTGGTTGAGATTATCCAGCGTCGAGGCCCGCATAAAGCGGTTGAGCTGCGCCGTGATCTGCAAGGCCAGCACCATCACCGGCAAGACCATCTGTTTGAGCTGTATGACAAAACTGTCCCAATCCACGACTTTATGGACCGTGTTATAGACCGAAGGCAGCCATTCAAGCTGGACCGCAAAGATCACGATCAACAGAGGACCGGTGAAGAACGGCGGGATTGAAAAGCCGATCATCGACACAAAGGTGCCGACGTTGTCAAAGACAGAATATTGTTTGTAGGCCGAGTAAATCCCGATCGGCAGAGCAATCAGGATCGCAACCACATAAGCGGTGCCCACAACCCAGAGCGTCTGGGGGATACGCTGCACAACGATGTCCATCACCGGAGAACGCGTCTGCCAGGAAATCACCCGCAGTTTGCCCTCGGCAAATCCGGTGCCAAAGTAGTAATCGATCAGAACCTGAGGTTCGACCCAGAACATCTGCACCAGCCATTTGTAGTATTGAACATGAACAGGCTGACCCAGTCCCAACGCCTCGCGCATCTTTTGTTTGACTTCGGGGGGGACGGTCAGAGGTACCTGGGCCATCGGGTCTCCAGGGGCCAACTGCAAAAGCAGGAAAATCGCCAGGCTGATGAAGATCAGCGTCGGTACGGCCAGAACCAAGCGGCGAATGGTATAGGTCAGCATACGCTTCCCCTTACGCAAGCATTATTAACTATTGGGTACGTTAGGACGAAAGATCCGCGAGGCGCAATATGGTTGCGCCTCGCGGGCTTTGTCAGATCAAGTGTAGATTACTTGCGGTACCAGTCGGCCACATTCCACAGCTCGGAGTCCCATACGTTCAGGACAACACCGCCGAGGGAATTTGCGTGTGCAGAGACACGACCACGCTGCACCAGCGGGATCATACCGCCGTTGGACACGAGCATGTCGTTCAACTGCTTGCCGATCTTGGCGCGCTCATCAATGCCTGCTGTGGTGGTCAGCTGAGCATGCAGAGCGTCATATTCTGGCATACAGAAGCGAGAGATGTTCTCACCCTGCCACTGGGACTCAGGCTTTGGTGCCTTGTCGCAGAGACCGTTACCCAGATACGCCTGAGGATCGGTGCCGTTGAAGGTGTTCGCATACATCTGAACGTCTGCGTAGAACTTCTGGAAGGTGTCAGGGGAGCCTGGGTCACCACCGAAGAATACAGATGCGTTGATGTTACGCAGTTCGGTTTCAATACCGATCTCAGCCCACCATGCTTTGATCAGAGCTTGGAAGTCCTGACGCACAGCGTTGGTTGAGGTCTGATAGAGGATCTTCAGAGGCACACCGTCTTTTTCACGCACGCCGTCGCCATCGGTATCCACGACACCTGCTGCATCCAGCATTGCGTTCGCGCCCGCGATGTCTTGGGTGTCGCAGGTGAAGGTGTCAGAGTTGAACGCCGCTGGCGCTGGAACCCAGTTACAGGTCACGTTGCCTGCGGTGCCGTAGCCGACTTCAACCAGAAGTGGGCGGTCAAGCGCCATGGACATCGCTTTGTAAACCGCTGGATCACGCAGGAATGGGTGTGGTTCTGCAGCCGTAGAGCGCACGCCTTCCGCCAGATCTGGCGATGGGTTGGTTTGGTTCAGCATCAGACGCTCAACCAGTGGGCCAAAGCCCGCAACCGGTGTACCTTTGCCGCCTTCTGCCATCTTTGCGATCACGTCAGGTGCCAGCTGCAGGTTCCAGCCATAGTCAAATTCGCCGGTTTCCATAACCGCACGACCGGAATCTTCTGCAGAGCCGCCACCTTTGAAGGTCACGGACGCAAAGGCAGGCTTCGCTGGGTCACGGTAGTTCGGGTTGGCTTCCATGGTGATCACGTCGTTCGGGCGGAACTCGGTGACAACGAATGGGCCGGTGCCGATTGGGCCAAAGTTCGCGTCTGTACACTCAGGCGCTTTGGCACCGAGACAGTCTGCGAATTGCGCCGCTTGAATGATTGGGCTTTCGCCACCAACAAACGGGCCGTATGGGTTTGGCGTCGGCGCTGCAAAGTTCACAACAACTGTGGTCGCGTCTGGAGTTTCAACAGAGGAAACGCCCTCAAACTTGGTCACCTGCGCACAGCCACCTTCTGGGTGGGTACAATAGTCATAGGTGAATTTCACGTCTGCCGAGGTGAAGTCAGAGCCGTCAGACCATTTCAGACCTGGGGTGATGTTCCAGGTGATGGAAGTCAGGTCAGAGGACACGCCACCATTCCCGGTTGTTGGGATCTCTGTCACCAGCCAAGGAACGAGCTGGCCATCTTGGTTGTAGCGGGCCAGAGGCTCGATGATCATGGAAGCGGATTCAACATCCTTGGTACCGCCCGACAGGAACGGGTTCAGGATGGATGGCGCTTGCCAATAGATGATGCTGACATTGCCATCGCTTCCGCGTTCAGCAAAGGCAGCTGGCGCAAATGCTGTTGCAGCAATTGCTCCCATTAACAGGGTCTTAATTTTCATATCATACTCCTAGTTGGACACATGCGTGTGCCGGTTGGGACGTCTCTAGATGGATCGTCTCCGCGCAAACCCCGAGAAAGATCAAACGCTAATAAGAACATTCGTTTAATACTTTTACCCCTCAAGTTGCATAGCCATCGAAGCACAAATTAAGAAAAAAGCAAGCGGTCAAAAAACAATCATTCCCCTTTTTCCGCCGACTTAGGAGGATTTCCCGACGAACTGCCGAAATACGGGCATTCAGAGGATCAACTTCTTTCCTTTTTGGTCAAATTTTTAGCCTTTTGTTTCTTTTCTTCGCGAAAATAAGTCAGAAAATTCTGTTCTGACCAGACGCCGTAAGGTCATCTTGGACCCAAGGTCACTTTGTTTGACAGTTCGACGAAATGAGGCGTAGCCTGAGCTCAATTCAGTGAGGGTACCTAATGCTTGATGTCCAAGACTCCGCGCCAATCGCGCAGATTGAAAACCTGCGTGTGGAGTTTCAAACCAAAGACGGCCCGGTGGTCGGCGTCGAAGATGTTTCCTTTAAAATCAACCCCGGAGAGACGGTTTGTGTCGTTGGTGAGTCGGGCTCTGGCAAGTCGGTGTCGTCTCTGTCTTTGATGCGGCTGGTCGAGTTTGGCGGCGGTGATATTGCGGGCGGACGGCTGTTGTTTGACCGCGGTGAGTCGGAGCCAATGGACCTGTCCAAAGCACCTCAAGATCTGATGCGGTCGATCCGCGGCAACGAAATCGGCATGATTTTCCAAGAGCCGATGACGGCGCTGAACCCGGTTTTCACAGTGGGGCGACAGCTGACAGAAGGGCTGCGTCTGCACAAAGGTCTCAGCAAATCTGAGGCCGATGAGCGCGCGTTGGAATTACTGCGGCAGGTACGAATCCCGGAACCTGAGCGGCGTTTGGCGCAATATCCGCATGAATTGTCGGGCGGCATGCGCCAACGGGTCGTGATCGCGATGGCTCTGGCCTGTGAACCGCGCCTTCTGATCGCGGATGAACCGACCACAGCGCTGGATGTAACCATTCAGGCCGAGATTCTTGCTTTGATGGACCGTCTGAAACGCGAGACTGGTACGGCGGTGATGTTCATTACGCACGATATGGCCGTGGTTGCCCAGATGGCTGACCGCGTGGTCGTCATGTTCCGCGGCAATAAGGTCGAAGAAGGCACCGTCGAAGAGATCTTCGAGAACCCGCAACACCCTTATACCAAAGCGCTTCTGGCCGCAGTCCCCAAGCTGGGCGAAATGCGCGAGAAGGCTAATCCAGAACCCATGAAGCTCTTGGGTCGCGAGCAAGGCAAGATCGAACCGATCATTGGCACACAAGAACCTCTGCTCAAGGTCGAGAACCTCACCACGCGCTTTGCCGTCAAAGGCGGGTTCTTCCGCCGGACAGTGGCGAATGTTCACGCTGTTGAGGATCTGAGCTTTACATTGAACAAGGGCCAGACCCTGTCGCTGGTTGGGGAATCCGGCTGTGGTAAGTCCACGGCGGGGCGTTCAATCCTAAGGTTGGTCGAGCCGATGTCGGGCAAAGTCACTCTTGGCGACACCGATGTGATGGCGCTGAACCCCGGCGATCTGCGGGACATGCGTCGCGATATGCAGATGATCTTTCAGGATCCCTTCGCAAGCCTGAACCCGCAAATGCAACTCGCCGAACAGGTGGCCGAGCCGATCCATAACTTTGGCACGCTCAAAGGCTCCGCGATTTCGGATCGTGTCTCGATGCTTTTTGATCGCGTGGAACTGCCCCGCAGCTTTATGCGCCGTTTCCCGCATGAGCTTTCGGGTGGTCAGCGCCAGCGTGTCGCCATCGCGCGCGCCTTGGCCCTGAACCCGAAACTGATCGTTGCGGACGAAGCGGTCTCGGCGCTGGATGTGTCCGTGCAAGCGCAGGTTCTGAACCTGATGATGGAGCTTCAGGCAGAACTTGGTGTGAGCTATCTCTTTATCTCTCACGACATGGCGGTCGTGGAACGTGTCAGCCACCAAGTTGGCGTCATGTATCTGGGCCGCATCGTTGAAATGGGCTCGCGCGCGCAGGTCTTTGAGAACCCGCAACACGCTTATACGCGAGCTTTGATGAAGGCCGTTCCCATCGCCGATCCGCGCCAGCGCAAAGAGGAAAAAGACTTGAATTTCAAGCCGATCCCCTCCCCTATTCATCCGATTGGCCACGAGCCCGAGCCATCCAAATACGACGAAGTCGCCCCCGGCCATTTCGTTCTGACCACCGACAGCGGCTATTGATCCGCCCCACTGCTTGATCTGATTTTGCGAGGACCAGAAATATGCCAGTAAAGAACCGTTTTGCCGAGTTGCACGCGGATATCACCGAATGGCGACGCGACATTCATGCCCATCCTGAAATCCTGTTTGAAACCCACCGCACCTCTGCCTTGGTCGCTGAAAAACTGCGCGCCTTTGGCTGTGATGAGGTGGTCGAAGGCATTGGCCGCACGGGCGTTGTCGGCGTGATCAAAGGCCGCACGGACAGCGGCAAGGTCGTGGGTCTACGTGCCGACATGGATGCGCTGCCGATCCATGAGGCGACGGGGCTTGAGTATGCCTCCAAAAACGAGGGCGCAATGCATGCCTGTGGGCACGACGGCCATACGGCGATGCTCTTGGGCGCGGCGCAATATCTGGCTGAAACCCGCAATTTCGACGGCACCGCTGTGGTGATCTTCCAACCTGCCGAAGAAGGCGGCGGCGGAGGTCGTGAGATGTGCGAGGACGGCATGATGGACCGTTGGAACATCCAAGAGGTTTACGGCATGCACAATTGGCCAGGGGCTCCGGCGGGGTCCTTCTCGATCCGTCCGGGCGCGTTTTTTGCGGCGGCCGATCAGTTTGAGGTGGTGTTTGAGGGCAAAGGCGGCCACGCGGCCAAGCCTCATGAGACCATCGACACCACTTTGATGACCGCACAGGCCATCGTGGCGTTGCAATCCATCGCCAGCCGCAACGCAGATCCGGTCGAGCAGATCGTGGTCTCTGTCACCGGCATTCAAACGCCGACCATGCCGTTTAACGTGATCGCTCAGACGGTGACCATTCGCGGGACGGCACGGACTTTGTCCAAAGAAAACCGTGATTTGGCAGAAAAACGCATCACCGAGATCTGCGAAGGCATCGCGACCACTTTTGGTGGCGTGGCCCATGTGAACTATATGCGCGGCTATCCGATTATGGCCAACCACGAGACCGAAACCGAATACGCGGCGAAGGCGGCGGCGGATGTGGCTGGCTCTTGCTCTGACGCGCCTCTGGTCATGGGCGGCGAGGACTTTGCCTATATGCTCGAGGAACGCCCCGGTGCTTATATCCTGATGGGCAATGGAGACACCGCGGCGGTGCACCATCCGGAATACAACTTCAACGATGACGTGATCCCGATGGGCTGCAGCTGGTTCGCTGAAATGATTGAACAGCGGATGCCTATCGCCAGCTAAGTCGCTCACAAATAAAAAAAGGCGCGCCCGAGGGTTGGCGCGCCTTTTTCTTTGCCTGTCTTGCTATTCTCTATTGGGTCCACAGCTCTGTGTCTGGATGAAACTGAGACCAAGCGAACCAAAACGCCTGATGGCTGCCAAGGTCGGACCCATCCGCATCGACGGCTTTGATCCCGCCTGCCTCTAATTTCAGGCGCACATTTTCAAAACCGATCTCTTCGCCTGCTTGCAGCGCAAGGAAGGCGGTCGCACGCTGGAAAGCCACCGGTTTGCCCGAGGCCGTGGTCACACCGATGATGTCTTCGTGGATGGGTAGACGCGGGTCGACGTCTCCGACGGGAAAGATCGGCCCGTCTTTGTCGCGGTTGTTGCGGAAGTCAAAGTCTCGGCCCAGCGCCAGTTCTTCGACGAGGACGGTGGTGTCAGGATGTTGTGCCTTCCATGTGCCCCAGTCGGTGGTGATGACCGTGGCCTGATCCAGTTTCAGGCCGATCTCGGCCAAGGGGCCGGTGACTGCGTGACCCAGGAAGGTGTCAAAGACGGAGTAGGTATTGTGGTCATACATGACTTTGTTCGAGCGGATCAAAAGACCCGAGGTCCTCAGCACCGGACGCTCGACACCCGCTGGCATATTGTCCGTGAAATAAGCCTGCATCGCGCCGCAGAGGGTGCAATAAGGAATGCCCAACTGACGCCCGCCCAGCGTATCATTGACCATCTCGCGCACTTCCATGATGCGGCGCGGATAGGCGCGGGTTTCGCCGTTTACTTCGACACCAAAGACGATGTCGCTGTCCTTGAGCCACGTCGCCTCTTCCGCAGTGCTGACGGCCGGATCATCGGCGGCGGGGATACAGTTGTTGCAGATCTCTTCCAGCCCGAACGGTCTGTCATCGATCAAAACCCCTCCCCATGAGACAAGCCGCCAGTCAATGTCGCCTTCAACAAAGATGCGGTCCCATCCGGGGACAAAGCGGGTAAAAATCGTCCGCTTTTCATTGAGATAGCCCGGATAAGACGGCACATCCCAAGCGATCAGGTGGTTTGTGATCTTGTTCCAGCGATCAAAGCTGTCAAATGAAATGCCAAGCAGCTCGCCTGCAGTATCAGAGAGCGCATTGTGGAACTCGAGCCGCCATGTAAAGCGCATCATGTCAGCAATTGTCCACGCCAGACGCGGGTCGCCAGACGCTGCGATGACGTCCAACGCCTCGCTTTGATCGGTGCCCCAGCGGCCATTCTCGAGGCTCTCGACAAAGACCACACGCACCGCCTCTTGCAACTCGGGTGAGAGGTCGCCTGTGGGAATGGCAGGTGGTTCGCCAAATTGCGCGATCGCGTAGTCTGTCACCCTTTCTTGCGCCTGAGCGGCCCCGGCGATGGGGGCAAGCGCCAGGGCTCCGGCCAAAAGAGATGCGGTGAGCTGTTTGAACGTCATGGATCTTCCTCGGAGGGTTCGTTGCCCAGAGCATCCATAGATTCCGTTCACAGAGCCAATCACGTTTACCTCAACAAGCGGTGAGAGGTTTGGCGGCGTGCTATTTTAACGGCCTCAGGTAGACCTTTCCCTGCCAATGGCGCATGGTCTTCGCGAAGATCGCGCAGAAACTGAGGCTACGCATATGTTGGATATTTTCACGATTGTTGCACCGGTCTTTCTGGTGGTCGGCGCGGGCTATGTCGCTGTGTGGCAGGGGCTATTTTCTGATCAAGCAGTCGACGGGCTGATGGTGTTTTCCCAGAAGTTCGCCATTCCCTGTCTGCTTTTTGCGGCCATGGCGCAGCTGGATTTGAGCACCGCTTTTGACCCGAAGGTCCTCTTCGCCTATTTCGCCAGCGCGATTGGATGTTTTTGCATCGGCATTGCTGTCGCCCGCCACATCTTCTCGCGCCCTTGGCCAGACAGTGTCGCGATTGGCTTTGCGGCGATGTTTGCCAATACCGTCTTGCTTGGCCTGCCGGTTATGGAGCGCGCCTATGGCGTCGACGCCTTAGAGGCCAATTTCACCATCGTCGCCTTGAACGCCGCAACCTGCTATCTGATTGGCATTTCCACCATGGAATTCATTCAGGCCAAAACGCGCGGCCGCGCTCTGGTCTTTACCGTGGCCAACGCCATGTTCCATAATTCCATTATGATCGGCATCGCGCTTGGCCTTTTGGTCAACGTCAGCGGCCTCCCTATTCCTTTGATCTTTGCCGACGCGCTGGACCTTATGATCCGCGCCGCCCTGCCAGCCGCGCTCTTTGGCATGGGTGGTGTTCTGTTTCGCTATAAGCCTGAGGGAGATCTGCGAACGATCTTATTCCTCTGTGGTCTGTCCCTGATGGTTCAGCCTGCGATGGCTTTTGGACTTGCGCATTTGGGCGGGCTGGAAACCGCCAAGCTCCGGTCGGTGGTCGTGACCGCCGCAATGGCGCCCGGGATCAACGCCTATCTCTTTGCAGATATGTATGGGGTGGCACGGCGCGTGATTGCGTCGTCTGTTTTGATCGGGACCACACTGACCGTGATCACCGCATCAGTCTGGCTATTGGTTCTCCCCTAGTTGAGCACATGGGGTTTCGCGGATTTAAAACTCAGCACGAAGCGCGTGTATGGACTGGCTGAGCAAAACTTGATCTACAGCCACAGCCGTAAAGCTTGAGCCCAATGCGATCCAGCGCTTCGCGGCTTCTACATTGAGATCCATGAGCCCAATGGGCATGCCGATGGCCTTGCACCTCTCAAAGGCCTGCTCGATGGTTTTCACGACCTCAGGATGATCGAACTGACCCGGATA